>NZ_QZMN01000001.1 GCF_003702705.1 Ornithinimicrobium cerasi
GCGACGCCGTCACCGACTTCGCCGGCGACAGCCGCCACGCCAACCCCTGGGCCGCCGACCTCTACGACCGCGCCCGAGCCCGCGGCCATGACCACGCACACGCCGTCCGCGTCCTGGCCCGAGCCTGGCTCTACGTCATCTGGCACCTCTGGCAGGGCCACACCGCCTACGACCCCACCAAGCACAACGCGCTCCAACGCCTCCTCACCAACCCCACCCAGGAGGCCATGGCCGCGACGGGTTGACACAGGGCTTCTCATCGCTGGGCCTCCATCCAGAGCAGACCGTCGATGTCGCGGCCGAGGGTGGACGAGATCTGCGCGGCCGCCTCGTCGACGTGGGCACCCAGCAGCACCGAGTAGCGCAGGGCCACCGAGGGGGTGCGGTGCTGCGCGGCCACGCAGTGCAGCAGCACCCGCCGTCCCTCCTCGCGCAGCTCCTTGACGGCGCGCGCCGCGTCGTCGAGCGCCCAGCGCAGGTGCTGGTGCGTCGCGGGGTCGTCGTCGTCGACGATCCACGCAAGCGCGTGGTCCTGCGGCCGGACGGGTCCGGGCGCGAACTCCTCCCTGCCCAGCCGGCACAGCGAGACGACGGCGTCGAAGCCCAGCTCCTCGGCGCGGTCCAGGTCCGCCGTCGTGCCCAGGAGCACGTCGGGGTCGAGCGGGTGCGGCCGACCGAGCGGCCGCTGCGGCGTCACGAGGTATGCCGTGCTCGGCCAGCCGGCCCCGTCGTCACGCCCGCCGCGTGCGGTGAGGACGGCCAGCCGCACGAGGTCCGGGGCGCGCAGGCCGGGCCACCCGTTGACCAGACGGGTCCACGTGAACGGCATACCGGAGGCGCCGTAGCGAGCTCCCAGGAGCCCGCCCGCGATGGCCGCGACCGTGTCCGTGTCGTGGCCGACCGAGATTGCGGTGCGCAGCGCGTCGCCCACGTGGTCGGGGCTCGGCTCGGCCGGGAGCGTCTGCGAGATGGACGACCAGGCCGCCTGCAGGGCGGTGACGGTGAAGCCGTTCGGGCGGAAGTCGGCCGGCGGACGCGACTCGGCGTCGTCGAGGAGGGCCTCCCAGCTGCCCCGACGGTCCTCCGGGAGCAGGTCGACCCCGCCCCGGACGTCGAGGACCCCGTCGACCACGGCCCGGCGCACCGCCTCCGACCACAGGACGCACGAGTCCCCGGCGAGCGGGTCCCAGTGGGTGAGCTCGGCGACCGCGCGTGCCGCTGCCGCCGTGGCGCGCCGGTCGTCGAGCCGGGTGAGGCCGACGACCGCGGTGCGCATGAGGGCGCCGTTGCCGGCGGTCCGTCCGGTCCGCCCGTGCAGCGCGCGGGCCGCGTCACGCAGCACCTCCTGCCGGGGGAGGGCCGGTCCGGCCCGGCGCGCGGCGTGCAGGACGGCGCTGGTCTGCGCGCCGATGTCGGCCGGACCGTCGTCGAGCCAGCGCTCGAAGTTGCGGGCGACCGTGCCGAGACCGCGGGGGCCGGTCAGGTCCGCGCCCGACGCGGAGACCTCGACGATCGTGATCGCCATCTGCGTGTCGTCGGACCACTCGCCCGGTGCGTAACCGCCGAGCCCGCCGCCGCTCATCCGCGGCCCGGTGCGCGGGTCGAGGGCTTCGGTGCCGAACTCGTAGGGGACGCCCAGGGCGTCGCCGACCGCCTGGCCGAGGAGGACGCCTGCGGCGCGGTCTGTCTGGATGGTGGAGAGCTTCATGGTGACTCCTTCTTTGATGTCACTCTGACAATAGAAGCCGCCACCGACATACCTGTCAAGGAGACAAGATGGGGTTACCCTGCGGTGGTGGCCTACACCTCGGAGCACCCGCCGTTCTTCGTCACCGTCGACCTGGTGATCCTGACCCTCCGCGAGGGGACGTTCGCCGTCCTGCTGGTGGAGCGCGGGGCAGAACCCTTCCGCGGTCGGTGGGCGCTGCCGGGCGGCTTCGTCCACGTCGACGAGGACCTGATGGACGCGGCATACCGTGAGCTGGAGGAGGAGACCGGGGTGGGTGGCGACGCCGTGCACCTCGAGCAGCTGGCGACGTACGGCGCCCCGGGGCGCGACCCCCGCAGCCGCGTGGTGTCCGCGGCATACCTCGCCGTCGGTGCCGACCTGCCGGAGGTGCGGGGCGGGTCCGACGCCGCGGACGCGCGCTGGTGGCCGGTCGAGGAGGCGCTGGGGCTCGACCTGGCCTTCGACCACCGCGTCATCCTGGAGGACGGGGTGGAACGGGCGCGGTCCAAGCTGGAGTACACCGACCTCGCGCTGCGGTTCGTCCCGGCCAGGTTCACGATGCCCGCGCTGCAGGGGGTCTACGAGGCGGTGTGGGGCACGGCGCTCGACCCGCGCAACTTCGCCCGCAAGGTGACGCGCACGCAGGGGTTCGTGCGCGAGACGGGGGAGGAGCGACGTGGTGGTCGGGGGAGGCCCGCGCGGCTGCTCGAGGCGGCCGGGGCCGAGACGCTCCTGCCCCCGATGATGCGGGACTGACGGTTGCCGTCCTCGCCGGTCGGCTGCCACTCTGGCAGCCATGACCCTCGACGGGGCGCCGCGGCGCCCGCCCCGCTCGGCACGGATCACCACGCTCTCGCTCGAGGCGCTGACGGCCCTGGGCGCCGTGGCGGGCGTGCAGGGCTTCCTGTCGGGGGCCTTCGACCCGCTGGTGGACCAGCTCAGGGAGGTCCTGCCGTTCGTGGACGGTCGCGCGCTGCCCGCCGCGGCCCTCGGCGGGCTGGTCGCCCTGCCTCAGGCCGGGGCTCTGCTCCTTGGCCTGCGACGTCACCGTCTGGCGCCCGACGCCGGCCTGGTCGTCGGGGTCGGGCTCACCGCCTGGGTGGGGATGCAGCTCCCGCTGATCGGGTTCACCTCACCGGTGCAGTGGGCGTTCCTCGCGGTCGGTGTCGCGGAGGTGGTGGCCGCACTCGTGTGGCGGCGGGCTCGGTGACCCTCCACCGGTGGCGCGCCGCTCAGGTGCACGCCTCCGGGAGGTGCGAGAGCACCTTGCTGCTGTCCAGAGAGGGGATCATCTCCGCTGGGAGGAGCTCGCTGCCGTCGTCGAGGAGGTCGAGGCCGCCGATCACGCATTCCCCCTCCCCGGACGTCGCAGCCACCACCAGCACCGCCCGCCACCCGGCGTCCCGGAGCTCCTGGGCGTCGAAGGACCACGGCCAGGACAGGACGGCGTGCGCCATACCCGGGCGGATCGTCCGGAGGTAGTCCTCGTACGTCGGGATGTCCGCGAAGGTGCCCTCGGCGAGCGCCTCGTCCACGGTCTGGTCCTCCAGACCGTCGCTGAGGACGGAGGACTCGATCTCGAACCGGCCCGGCACCTCCACCTCCAGCTGCTGCACCTCACCGGCCTGGACCGGTTGCTGCGGGCTCAGGGACAACCAGCTGGCGTCGCCGCAGTGGTCGGCGTCCATGCCGCCCACCATCTGCACCGCGGCGCCGGGCTGCAGGGACGAGTCGTGCTCACCGCTGACGAGGAGGGTGCCGCCGTCCTGGCTCGTCGGCACCAGCACGGGGGAGACGGCCAGCGACTCGATATTCTCTCCACCGCAGGCCTCGATCTGCTCGACCGCCGAGATCAGCGTCAGCCCGGTGATCACGTCGGACCGGGTGCCGCCGTCGAGCGAGACGAGGACGCTGCCACCTCCGTCCTCGAGCTGGGCCACGCGCAGGCCGGCCAGGTGCAGGTCCGGGGCGTTCTGCTCACGCCACGTCCAGGTCGCGACCCCGACCACCAGCAGAGCGGTGGCGAGAATGCCGGTGTAGCAGAGAGCCCGTCGTCCTCGGCCGGATCGTCCCGACTGGCCCCGCCTCGAGCTGCGGAGGAGCAGATAGATGGCCACTGCCCCGAGGAGCGCCGAGCTGACGACCCGCAGGACGGGGTTCTCCCAGGCGGCATACACCGTCCCGAGCGCAGCGAGGCCGGCGACCACGAGCCCGCCCAACCGGGCCCAGGCGGCACCCTTGAGCCGTTCCAGGTGCTCAACGTCCTCGTCCATGGCGTCCCCGAGAGTCGTGGTGCTGCAGCGTCCTTGAGAGTGTGCTCCTCGGGGCGCCCCGGCGTCCACAGCCATCAGGGAGCCTGGGCCGTCGAGCTACCGGGCGTCGGACCCGGAGCCCGCCCAGAAGACGATGCAGAGGGCGAGCCCCACCACCAGCATCCCCCAGTCGTCGAGGGCCAGCGAGAGACCGACGCCGATCAGCATCCCCACGGTCAGCCCGGCGGCGAGCCGCTGCCGGCGACCCGCGCCCGGGCCGTCCGGGTCGTCCGCATCCATACGTCCAGTGTGGCAACGACCTGGGGCATCCCGTGGCCCGGAGACGTCGTGACATTCGGTGCTGGGGGAGCGCACGGGAGTAGCCTGCGAACCGGGTGGTCCCGCCCGGGGGTCCACCGGGGAGTGGTCCAGGGAAGGGGACGACGATGGATGGTCAGGAACAGTCGGTCGAGCTCACGCGGTCGGTCATGGGCGGCTACTTCGAGTCGGAGCACTCCGACGTCGGCGTGATGGCCGACGACGTGGTGTTCACCGTGATGGCGACGGGGGATGAGCACCGCGGCCCGGAGGCTGTGCAGGGGATGCTCGACTACTTCTACCGGGTGGCGTTCACCGCGACCGCCGAGCCGCAGGTGACGGTCTTCGACGTGGAGCACGCGACCTGGGAGGGATTCTTCGTCGGCAGGCACACCGGCGACTTCATGGGGATCGCACCGACCGGCAAGGACGTGCGGGTGCCGCTCTGCGTGGTCTACGACCTCCGGGACGGGAAGATCACCGCAGGCCGGGTCTACTTCGAGGTCCCCGCGCTGATGGCTCAGCTGGGTGCAACATAGTCACGGGCGCTGAAGGCTTCGGTATGCCGCACGCCTCACCTCGATCGGCCCTCGCGGCTGCTGAACCTTGCGTCGCCCGCCCGCGACAGAAGGGGTGAGACGGGTCGGGCGAGGAGGAGGACGGGATGAGGCGCCAGCAGCGGCGAGCGGGGGTGGTCCTGGCCGCGGTGTTCGTCGGGACGCTGGTGCTGGCCGGCTGCGGCGGCGACGACGACCCGGGCGCGGCACCCGGCACCACGACCACGACGACGACGTCCGCGGGTGGCGCCGAGGAGCCCGTGTCGACGAGCACCGACGCGAGCGCGTCGTCGACCCGGGACGTCGCCACGAGTGCCGAACCGACGACCGCCACGCCGACCACCCCCGACGTCAGCGCCCTCGTCCGCGCCTGGCGCGGCGTCGACGTCGAGGCCTTCGCCACCGAGCGCCGGGTCGTCGCCCTCACCTTCGACGGCGGGGCCTCCGACACCGCGGTCGCCGACATCCTGGCCACCCTCGACCGCGAGGACGTCGTCGCCACCTTCTTCGTCACCGGTTCCTTCGCGCGGTCCTACCCCGAGAGCGTCCGGGCGATCGTCCGCGCCGGGCACCCGGTCGGCAACCACAGCGACACCCACCCCTCCTTCCCGGACTCCACAGACGAGGAGATCCGAGCCGAGCTGCGGGCCGCCGACGGGTCCATCTCGGCGCTGACCGGCCACCCGACTGCGCCCCTGTTCAGGTTCCCGTTCGGCGACCGCACGTCGCTGGACATCGAGGTGGTCAACGACGCCGGCTACGTCCCGATCCGCTGGACCGCGGACACCCTGGGGTGGAAGGGGACCAGCGGGGGCATCACGACCGCGGTCGTCCGCGACCGCGTGCTCAGCACCCTGCGCCCGGGGCAGGTCGTCCTCATGCACGTGGGCGCCCACCCGGACGACGGCTCCACCCTCGACGCGGACGCCCTCCCGGGGATGATCGAGGACCTGCGCTCGCGGGGGTACGGGTTCGTCACGCTGCCCGACCTGCTGGCGGAAGGACCCTGACACCGGCGCACCCCCCGCGCGAGCGGTCGTCCGCGTCCATACCCCGGTGCGGCACCGACCCGGCGCTGGGTGAGGCGTAGCGTTCACGGGGTGACCGAGAAGCAGCCCTACGAGGTCGTCCGCACCTACGGGGAGTTCGAGCTGCGACGCTACCCCGCTCACGTCGTCGCCGAGGTGGTCGTCCGCGCCTCGTTCGAGGACGCCGGCAACACCGCATTCCGCACGCTGGCCGGCTACATCGGCGGGCGCAACCGGTCGGCCAGCACGATCGCCATGACCGCACCGGTGGTGCAGAGGGACTCGGAGACGATCGCCATGACCGCCCCGGTCGTGCAGAGGGAGACCACGGAGCAGGGGGAGTATGCCGTCTCCTTCGTCCTGCCCTCGACGTTCACCCTGGAGACCGCGCCGGTCCCGACCAGCCCCGAGGTGACCCTTCACGAACGGCCGACGGCGCTCGCCGCCGCGCGCCGGTACCGCGGCCGGTGGACCGAGGCCTCCTTCGAGCGTCATCGCGCCGTGCTCGACCGGGCGGTCCGGGCGGTCCGGGCGGCCGGATTGACCCCCGTGGGTCCCCCTCGCTGGGCGCGCTTCGACCCGCCGCTCGTCCCCGCACCCCTGCGCCGCAACGAGGTCGTGCAGGACCTCGACGAGTCGGGTCTGGTCGGTTAGTCGTCCGCCTGGCAGCACGAGTCGGAGCCCCTCGCGACGGGCACCGAGCAGCAGCCGTCGCCGCGCCACGCCTCCCGGCCCTCGCGGACCGCGACGGCGGCGATGACCAGGGCGGCGACCGCGTCGAGCCACCACCACCCCAGGAGGGAGTTGGCCAGCAGGCCGACCAGGAGGACGGCGGAGAGGTAGGTGCACAGCAGCGTCTGGGTGCCGTCCGCGTGCACGGCGCCGGACCCGAGCTCCCGGCCCGTCCGGCGCTGTGCCCACGACAGCACCGGCATGACCATCAGCGACAACGTGGCAAGCACGATGCCGACCGTGGAGGACTCGGGCCGGCTGCCGGTGAGGAGCGCCGACACCGACTCGTAGGTGACGTAGAGCGCGAGGGCGAAGAAGGACAGCCCGATGAGGCGCCCGGCGAGCTGCTCGCGGGACTCCGGCAGCGGGTGGCGGAACTGCCACAGGATGATCAGCCCGCTGGCCACCTCCACGGTGGAGTCCAGGCCGAAACCGATCAGCGCGGCGGACCCGGCCACCCGCCCGGCGGTGATCGCGACGACCGCCTCGACGACGTTGTAGACGACCGACGCCGCGGCGAGCTGCTGGGCCCTCCGCGCGAGCGTCGCGCGACGCTCGGGCGTCAGCAGCGCGAAGCTGGGGATTGTCCTGGCGCTCACCGGTCCAGGCTACGCCGCCACCTGCACGGCATACCGAGACCGGCCGCGCTCAACGCGGCGCCACGCCACCGCCTCGCGAGGCCGGGTGGGTATTTCTACCCATGTCGCTCCGCCGTCCCCGGCCCTAGCCTGGACGGAGGCGCCTGCGAGCTGCACGCCGGTTCGCCGGGGCCACGTCGCCTCCTCCCGGGGAGCAAGCGATGTCACCGGTCGACGGCGGGGTGAGGCCCCCGGTCCCGCCGCCCCTGTGGCATCGGTGGGTGCGGTGCCGCCGCGCCCCGCAGGTCAGGAGCGCGCTGCGGGCCGCGCCCGAGGTTGGGGAAAGACATGACCAGAAGGAAGCTCACCGCGCGTTCGCACCCGAGGTATGCCGCAGCACGTCCACCCCGTCGAGCGCTCGCCGCCTGCGCCGTGCTCGCGGCCGGTGCGGTCACGGCCGCCGTGTCCGGGACCACCGTGTCGGCCGCCCCGCAGCCGTCGACCGGCGCGCTCAGCACGGCCGACATCGACGTGCTCCTGGAGTGGAACCTCATCGCCCAGGGCGAGACAGTCCTGATCCGCCCGACCGCCCACGGTCAGGCGCGCGGGATCGCCATGGTGCAGGGCGCGGTCTACGACGCGGTGAACGCCATCGACCGCGGTCACCAGCCCTACCTGCTCGACCTCGAGACCCTCGACCTGGCCCCGGGGGCCTCGCACGACGCCGCGATCGCCACCGCGGCCCACCACGTGCTCGTCGCCCTGGTCGCCGCCGGCCGGGTGGCCGCCCTCGACGCCGCCTACGACGCGACGCTGCTGAGCATCCCCGACGGGCCCGGCGAGGACGACGGCGTGGCGGCCGGGGAGGCGGCGGCGGCCGCGATGCTGGCCGCCCGTGCGGACGACGGCTACCTCGCTCCCTTCGTCTTCCCCGTCGCGACCGAGCCCGGCGACTGGGAGCCCGTGCCCGGAGGGGCCTACGACCCCGACCCGTGGGTCGGCGGGCTCGACCCCTTCCTTCTCGACAGCGCCTCGCAGTTCCGGTCCAAGGGCCCCCTCAAGCTGACCAGCGGGGCCTACGCGAAGGAGTTCAACGAGGTCAAGGAGATCGGCTCGCTCACGAGCACCACCCGCACGGCCGACCAGACCACGGCCGCGATCTTCTGGCAGTTCCCGCCCACGGCGCTGTGGAACAGGGTGTTCCGGGAGCTGTCCGTGTCGGAGGGGCTGGACGTCGTCGACGGCTCCCGGCTCCTGGCCCAGGTCAACCTCGCGGCCGCTGACGGGGCCACCGCGTGCTGGGAGGAGAAGTACTACTGGAACTTCTGGCGCCCGACCATGGCCATCCGCGAGGCCGACACGGACGGGAACCGCAAGACCGTCGCCGACCCCACGTGGACGCCGCTCTTCGACGTCACGACGAGCCCGACCCTGACGACGCCACCCTTCCCCGACCACCCGTCAGGCCACGGCTGCGTCAGCGGGGCCGTCCTCCACACGGCGAAGACGTTCTTCGGCACCGACAAGATGGACTTCGAGGTGCACTCGGGCCGGTTCCCGGGTCAGCCCCGGCAGTTCTCGACCTTCTCGAGCGCGATCCAGGAGATCGTCGACTCCCGTGTCTGGGGCGGCATCCACTTCCGCACCGCCGACGAGGAGGGGGCTGTGATCGGCAAGAAGATCGCGCGCTGGCTGGACAGCAACTACTTCCAGCCGGTCGAGTAGTCCAACCCTGCCACGAGTGGGGTGGCTGACTGTCGCCAGGACGACAGCCGGCCACCCCGGTCATGCCCCTCAGGCGCCCCGGGTGCCGCTCAGGTCGCCGGTCAGCGTGCAGGCCACGTCCCCGCGCCTGACCAGCCTCGGCACGGTTGGTGGTATTCAACCAGCGGGTTGACAACCCGGCGGACGCGGCATACCTTTGTTCAACCAGACAGTTGAGAAAGGTGGACGTCATGACCGACCGGCTCTCCCGGGTCTTCGCCGCACTGGCCGACCCGACCCGGCGCGACATGGTCGCCCGCCTCACCGAGCGCGACGCCACGGTCGGCGAGCTCGCCGAGCCGTACGCCGTCAGCATCCAGGCCGTCTCCAAGCACCTCAAGGTGCTCGAGGAGGCCGGCCTCGTCACCCGCAGCCGGGACGCCCAGCGTCGCCCGGTTCACCTGGAGGCCGAGGTCTTCGACCTGATGTCCAGGTGGATCGAGCGCTACCGGCGCCAGGCGGAGGAGCGATTCCAGCGCCTCGACGCGGTCCTGGCCGACCTGCAGGACGCGCACGAGGACGACACCGCAGCACGAGAAGGGACAGCTTCATGAGCACCACCGACATCACCACGACCGCCCACCAGCAGGCCGTGATCGAGGCCGACGCCACGATCCCCGCGATCCGGATCACCCGCGACTTCCGCGCCACGCCCGCGCAGCTGCTGCGGGCGCACACCGACCCGGACCTCTTCGCCCGCTGGGTCGGCCCCGGCGAGGGCAGCATCCGCATCGACCAGTGGGACGCCCGGACGCTGGGCTCCTTCCGCTACGTGCACGTCGTCGGCGAGGAGGAGTCCGGCTTCCGGGGCACCTTCCCCGAGGTCGGCGAGGACCGCATCGTCCAGACCTTCTGCTGGGAGGGCATGCCCGAGGCGATCGCGCTGGAGACGCTGACGTTCGAGGACCTCGGCGACGGCCGCACCAGGCTGCACGCGCTCTCCCTGTGCGACTCGTTCGAGGGTCGCGACCAGTGGCTGTCGTCCGGGATGGAGGTCGGCGTCAACGACGGCTACGCCAAGCTCGACCGCCTGCTGGCCGACGGCGACCTCTGAGGGCCACGCGGTCTCCTGACGGTGCCCGGTGCGACGGACGGCGTGGCCGGAAGCGGTCGACCAGGTCACCTCGTCGAGGACGGGTCCGGCACGTCAGGGTCGCCGTCGGCGACCGGTGAGGATCAGCCCGACGCCCGCGAGAGCCACGACCGGCCCGACCACCGCCCACAGCGTGACGCCCGTCATCGGGCTGCCGCCCACGACGCCCAGCCCCTGGAGCGTCCAGAGCAGCCCGAGGGCGATGGCCAGGACCCCGACGGCGGTGCGCATAGCGCCACCGTACGGGTGCGAGAGCGTTCACGACGACCCCCGGTCTTCACCACGGGCCAGGGCGTCCACGAGATCAGCCGTGACGCGTCACGGAACGCGCGCTCGCGGGGTGGCTGGGTGCTGCCCCGGCGACACCAACCCACCCCAGTCACCCTCCTGCACGCGCAAGCCACCGCTCCACCAGATGCGGCCCGACCGCCGCCACAGGAGGCCCGCCCCTAGGCTGCCTCCCATGCCGTCGACCGCCCCCGCCCCGCCGACGTGCCCGCCGCGCTGACGCACGAGGGCCACGCGAGCGGCAGCACGGCATACCGCAGGCTCCTCGCCGCCCTCGTCTGCGCGGGGGTGGCGACCTTCGCCCAGCTCTACTCGCCGCAGGGCGTGCTGCCGCAGATCGCCGACGACCTCGGCGTGGGCCCGGACCGGGCGGCGCTCACCGTGTCGGCCGCAACCCTCGGGCTGGCGCTGGCCGTGGTGCCGTGGAGCTTCGTCGGCGACCGCCTCGGACGGCTGCGGGCCATGGTGGCGGCGGTGATCGGCGCCACGGTCCTGGGCCTGGCGTCGGCGTGGGCGCCGACCTTCGAGGTCGTGCTGCTGCTGCGGCTGCTCGAGGGCATGGCGCTGGGCGGGGTGCCGGCGCTGGCGATGGCCTACCTCAACGACGAGGTCCACCCGCGCGCCGCCGCGGTCGCCGCGGGCTGGTTCGTGGGCGGCACGACCGTCGGCGGCCTGCTCGGGCGCGTCATCGCCACGCCCGTCGCCGACCTCACCTCCTGGCGGGTCGGCATGACCACCGTCTCGGCGACCGCGGCGGTGGCGGCGGTCGCCTTCGTCCTGCTCGCGCCCCGGGAACGTCGCTTCGTGGCCGTCCGCGGGGAGGGCCTGGTCGCGCGGACCGGCCGGGTGCTGACCAACCTGCGCGACCGCCCCCTCCTCGGGCTCTACCTCGCGGCGTTCCTCCTCATGGGCGGCTTCGTCGCCGCCTACAACTATCTCGCGTTCCGGCTGGTCGCCGAGCCCTACCTGCTCCCCGCGTGGGCCGTGGGCGCCACCTTCCTCGCCTACCTCGCGGGCACCGTCTCGGCGCCGCGCGCCGGGGTGCTCGCGGTCCGGCACGGGAGGTATGCCGTGCTCGTCACCAGCGTCCTCGTGATGGTCGCCGGCCTGGCGGCGACCCTGGCCGGCCCGCTGTGGCTGGTGCTCACCGGCCTGGTGGTGATGACGGGCGGGTTCTTCGCCGCCCACTCCGTCGCCTCCGGCTGGGCCGGGGCGCGGGCGGTCACGGCCCGGGCGCAGTCGACCGGCCTCTACAACCTGGCCTACTACGCCGGCTCCAGCGTCCTCGGCTGGGCCGGCGGGCTGGCCTTCGCCGGTGCCGGGTGGCCCGGCGTGGTGCTCTTCGTCGGGACGGCGGCGCTGGCCGCGCTGCTCGTCGTGGTGCTGATGGTCCGTCCGACGCGGGCTGCTGCTCCCGCATGACTGTGCGCGGCTGTCGTGCCACATGTGTCACCCTGACAATCTCTGTGGCACAGGAGAATCGCACCGCACCGCCATCGGGCCAGGCCCGCCCTCGCACGGTCAGAACCGCGACGAGCTGCCCGCACCGCTGAAGCTGCCGCCCCCGCTGTAGCCCGACGACCCGCCCGAGGAGGACCGCGCCTGCTGCACCTCGCTGGTCCCGCTGGAGAGCCCGGTCCGGAACGAGTCGACGGCGTACCACGTCCACGCCGGGTGCGCCGCGCTGATGATGGTCGGCCGGCCGACCCGGCGTGCGCGCGCGGTGCCCATGGCCTTCTCCATCGTCTCCCGCTCCGACTCGTCCTCGCCGACGACCTGCGCCACCGCGGCGGCCAGGGCGTCGAGGTGGCCGCTCAGCCGGTCCTGGACGCGGCGCAGGTGGTCGAGCGCGTCGTCGGGGGAGACGGCGCGCGCCTCGAGGTCGCCCCGCAGACGGTCCAGCCCGGCCAGCTCCTTCGAGGCGAACTGCCGCAGCCGCTGCGCCTCCGGCACGCCGCGCGCCTCCTCCGGCAGGTCGCCCTCGAGCATCGGCCCGACCTGCTCCAGGTCCTCGCGCACCGGCCCGACCTGCCGCTGCCACGCCTCCACCCACGCGCGGTCCCGGTTGAGGAAGGCTGCGGTGTCGGCGATGACGTCGTCCAGCTGGTCCACCGCCACCGCCTTGTCCCGGTATGCCGTCAGTCGCCTCAGCGCGTCCCGGTCGTCGTAGTCGCGCTCCCGGACCGAGCGTGCCTCGTTGCCCAGCTCGGTCAGCTCGCGCACGCCGCGCGTGTAGTCGTCGTAGCGCCGCAGCATCAGGCCCCCGTAGCGGGAGTCCTCCGGGATGAGCCGGGCGTGCAGCTCGGTGACCTCGGCGTCGCGCACGACGCTGGCCATCCTCTCGTCACCCTCCGCCCGGGCCTTGCGGCTCCGCCCCGCGCGGTGCATCCCCACCCCGGTCCAGGCACCCGCGCCGAGCAGGGCCGCCCCCGACGCCAGCGACGCCGCGACGACCCCGCCGGTGCTCCGCATCACGGGCGCCTCGATCCGGTCCGCCCCCGCCTCGACCCCGGCGACGACCCCCTCGGTCCACCGACCGGCCCGGAAGTCGTCCCTGGTCTCGTCCTGGATCGCCAGCTGCGCGTCGTCGCCCACGGCCCGGTTGTCACCGAAGTAGGTCCCGACCAGCCGCCCCTCCGGGTCCACCGCGACGATGAACAGGTCCTCGGCCCACGTCTGCCCGTCGTCGCTGAGCCACTCCGTCCGCGAGGTCCGCGCGTGGTCGAGCACCGCGTCGTTGAGCGCCAGGTCGTCGGTGAGAGCCTCCGGGCCCCCACGGTGGGTGAACACCGCGACGTCCGTCGGCGCGTGGAAACGCACCTGCTCGACGGCGTCCCGCAGGGTCGGCTCGTGCAGCACCGCCGCGGTGTCGTCGACGACCACCGCCGTCGGCACGTGCTCGGGCGCCTGTGCGAGGTAGAGCCCCAGGCTCGTCCCGCCCACCCCGAGCACCGCCACGCTGCCGACGAGGACCCGCTGGCGGATCGACATACCCTGCTCCTCCCGCCCCCGGCGCCGGGTCCGGCGGCACCTCCCACGGTAGTTCCCCCCGCCGCGCGCCCGGGACCGGGTCGGGACGGGGTCGGGACAACACCTGCCCACCTGTCCCTCCCGGACGGGACAGCCCGCACGCCAGAGTCGTGTCATCGCACCAACCACCCCGCAGAGAGGAACCGCGATGACCACCATCTCCACCACCCACCCCGTCCGCTCCGACGTCGTCGAGCAGCCGGCCCCCGCCCCCGCACGGCGCAGCCGGCTCTGGGCCGCCTCGGGCATCGGCGCCGGCCTCGCCGGCATCGGCACCGTCGTGACCAGCAGCGGCATCAACGCCATCTACGACCGGTCGATCGCCGGTCAGCCGGAGGCCATCCTGGAGAGGCTGCACACCCAGGCCGGCTGGATGTTCGCGTTCCACTCGATCACCGTCCTCGGTGCGATCCTCATGATCGTGTTCGCCGCCGGCCTGCACCGTCGGCTCGCCTCCGTCCTCCCGACCGGGAGCGCGCTACCCCTCGTCGCCTTCGCGGGGCTGCTCGGGACGGCCGTCGTCTCCGTCCTGGGGACGGGTCTGAACACCGAGTTCATGCTCTCCTTCGCGGCCGGCGACGGGCTGGTGACGGCCTCCAGCGCGGTCATGTACAACCACTGGACCGGCACGATCCCGTGGCTGTGGGTCCTCACCGGTCTCTCCGGGGTCAGCGTCCACCTCGCGGCACGGGCCCGTGCGGTCCCGCGGTGGCTCGGGCTGGTCGGGCTGGTGCTGGGCGGCCTGACCCTCCTGGTCGGCGTCTCCCCGTTCCAGTACCTCGCCGCAGTCCCGGGGGTCCTGTGGCTGCTGGTCACCGCCGTCGGCTTCGTCGCCGGCGACAGGGCGCACCGCGCGGCCTGAGGGACTGACAGAGTGAGCACCGTGCTCACGGACCTCCGCACGAGGCCGGCCACCGCCCGAGGGGCGGGGGCCGGCTTCGTGCTGGTCACCCTCGCGGTCCTCGCCGTGACGATCTGGCTCGACGTCTCCACCGACGCCGACGGCCCGGGTGCGCAGCTCGCCCCCGGGTGGGGCTGGGGGTATGCCGCGCTCGGTCCCCTCCTCGCGGGGCTCGCCACCGTCATCCTGGTCCGCGACCCCCGGCAGGGCTTCGGCTGGGCGCTGGCCTGGCTCGGGTGCTTCTGGGCGCTGGACGGGCTGTCGCAGTCGTGGGTGCGCTTCGGGATCCGGGCCGAGGCGGTGCTGCCGGGCGTCAACCTCGCGCTGTGGTTCCTCAACCGGGTCGGCGCGTTCCTGCCGGTGACGCTGGCGCTGCTGCTCCTGCTCTTCCCCACGGGGCGCTTCGTGCCGGGCCGGTGGCGGGCGGCCTCGTGGGCCGCCGCCGGGGCGATGGCGCTCGGCGCGGCGCTCGTCGTGGTCGCGCCGGTCGACGGGCTGCCTGACGTCGCGCTCCCGCCGGGTGTCGACCTCGACCTCGGCGCGCTCCCCGCGAGCCCGGCCCTCGCCGCCGTGGCCAGGCCGGTCACGGTGGTCGCCTCGCTGGCGGGGATGGTCGTGGCGATGGCCACGGTCGTGGTGCGCTACCTGCGGTCGGCCGGGCGCGAGCGCGACCGGATGCGCTGGCTGCTGTGGTCGGTGGTGGCGATGGCCCTGCTGATCGCCGCGACCTTCCTGCTCGAGCTCCGGGCGGCGCAGGACGTGGTCGTCCTCCTCATCATGGCCCTGCCTGCGGTCGCGATGACCATCGGCATCGTCGACCCGGCGCTGGTCTCGATCGAGGAGCTGCTGGGCCGGACCGTGCTGTGGGCCGGGCTCGCCGCGGTGGTCGTGGCCGTCGACCTCGCGGGGCTCTGGCTGCTCACCACGATGCTGGGGGAGCGGCTCGACGAGCGGCAGGTCGTGCTCACCGTCCTGCTGCTCACCGCGCTCGTCTACGCGCCGCTGCGTCACCGGCTGTCCCGGTGGGTCCGGCGCCTGATGCTGGGCGCCCGAGCCGACCGGTACGACGCCGTGTCCGGCCTGGCGGCGACGCTGGAGACGACCGACGAGGGCGGCAAGCAGCTCGCCGCCGTCGCGCGTGCCGTGGCCGACGCCTTCCGGGTGCCGTTCGTCAGCGTCGAGGTGGAGCGTGGCGGCGGGGAGCGCCTGACGACCTCGGTGGGGGAGCGGCCGGCCGAGACCCGCAGCCTGCCCATCTCCTACCGGGGGGAGGCGGTCGGCCGCCTCGTCCTGCCGGCCCGCGGACTGCGCAGCCGGCTCTCGCCGCGCGACGAGGAGCTGCTCGGCGACCTCGTCCGGCAGGCCGCCACCGCGGCCCGCAGCAGCCGGCTCGCCGAGGAGCTGCAGGCCAGCCGGGAGCGCCTGGTCCTCGCCCGGGAGGAGGAGCGGCGGCGCATCCGCCGCGACCTGCACGACGGTCTCGGCCCTGACCTGGGCGGGGTGGTGTTCCAGCTGGAGTCGGCCCGGCTCCTGGTCGACCGGGACCCCGAGCAGGCCAAGACGCAGCTGCGGGCCACGGCGACACTGGTCCAGGACGTCGTCGCCGACGTGCGGCGCCTCGTCCACGACCTGCGCCCTCCCGCCCTCGACGACCGCGGCCTCGTGGGCGCGCTGACCCAGCAGGCCGAGCGGATGAGCGTGGCCGGCCCGGCGACGACCGTCACCGCACCCGACCCGGGGCTCGGCGCGCTCCCCGCGGCGGTGGAGGTGGCGGCATACCGGATCGTGGGGGAGGCCCTGACCAACGTGACCCGCCACGCCCGCGCGAGGACCTGCGAGGTGCGTCTCGAGGTGGCGGACGGGGCGCTCGTCGTCACCGTCCGCGACGACGGCGTCGGGGTGCCCGACGACGCCGAGTCGGGCGTCGGCCTCCTCTCCCTGCACGAGCGCGCCGCCGAGCTCGGCGGGCGCGCCGACGTCTCCTGCCCGCCCGACGGCGGCACGCTGGTGCGTGCCGTCCTGCCCCTGGAGGACCGATGATCCGGATCGTCGTCGTGGACGACCACCAGATCGTCCGGGACGGGCTGGTCGCCCTGCTCGGCGCGCTCGACGGGCTGGAGGTGGTGGGCTCGGCCAGCGACGGCCAGGACGCGGTGCACGTCGTCGGGCAGACCCGCCCCGACGTCGTCGTCATGGACATCCAGATGCCGCGGCTCGACGGGATCGAGGCGACCCGGTTCGTCACCGGGCGGCACCCCGAGGTCCGGGTCGTGATGCTGACGATGAACGAGGACGACGACACGATCCTCGCAGCGATGCGCGCGGGGGCGAGCGGCTACCTGCTGAAGGGGTCGGGCGCCGAGGAGGTCGAGCGGGCGATCCGCGCGGCGGCGGCAGGCGGGATGGTCTTCGGCGCCGCGCTCGCGGCCCGGGTGGCGGAGTTCTTCGGGCGGGCGGGTGCGCCGGCGCGGCCGGAGGAGGTGCCGTTCCCGGAGCTGACCGACCGGGAGCGCGAGGTGCTGGACCGGCTGGCGGCCGGTCGCACCAACGACGCCATCGCGGCCGAGCTGTACGTCTCCAACAAGACCGTCCGCAACGCCGTGTCCTCGATCTATGCCAAGCTGCACGCCGGCGGCCGGGCCGAGGCGATCGCGCGGGCGAGGGACGCGGGGATGGGGCGGTAGCCTCGCGCACGCGACCCCGCAGGGCGGTGCTGCCCGCCCGGGCCTCGGGGCGCAGGTCCTCGTCCTGTGGCAGAACAACGACCGGGACGACGAGGCCTACTGGATCGGCGCGCCTCCCACGGGGCCCGAGCCCGAGGTCGAGGAGCAGAGCCAGGTGCTCGTGCGTACGCCGCTCGGTGTCGAGATCAGCCTGCTCGTGCGGGGTGCAAGCCTCACGCTCTCCAGCACGGCCGGACCGGTCGTCACCCTCGACGGCTCGGCCTGCACCGTCTCGAACGGGAAGGGTGCCCCCGTCTCGCCGTAGCAGACTCCTCGACCACAGCCGCGACGCAGGTATGCCGCCTACCCTGAGGGGCCGCACTCACCCCACGAGCCTTCCCGCGATCCATGGGCGGAGGGAGTCGCGCACCGACCACGAGGAGCTTGCCCCATGCCCCAGCAGCAGACCATCGTCATCACCGGCGCCAGCGACGGCATCGGCGCCGCCGCCGCCCGTCAGCTCAGCGAGCACGGGCACCGGGTGGTCGTCGTCGGCCGCTCGCCGGAGAAGACCGCCGCCGTCGCCTCCGCGATCGACGCGCCGTCCCACGTCGCCGACCTCGCCGACCTGACCCAGGTGCGCGCGCTCGCGGCGGAGCTGCTCACGGCATACCCGCGCATCGACGTGCTCGCCAACAATGCCGGCGGCATCTTCCAGCAGGAGACGACGGTCGACGGGTTCGACAAGACCTTCCAGGTCAACCACCTGGGCCCGTTCCTGCTCACCCACCTGCTCCTGGACCGGCTCGTCGAGTCGGGGGCCAAGGTCATCCAGACGTCCAGCGTCGGGCACCGCCTGTTCGGGAGGATCGACCTGGACGACCTCGGCAACGCCCGCGCCTGGAGCGCCAACAAGGCCTACGGCGACGGCAAGCTGGCCAACGTCCTGATGACGAAGGAGCTGCACCGCCGCTACGCCGAGCAGGGTCTGAGCGCGGCGGCGTTCCACCCCGGTGGCATCGCGACCAACTTCGCCAACGACACCTCGAGCGTCATGCGGTTCGCCTACCACACGCCGCTGCGGCACCTCATGACCAGCGTGGAGACCGGCGGGAGCCGGCTGGTCTGGCTCGCCGAGGGAACGCCCGGGGTGACGTGGCAGTCGGGGGAGTACTACGAGCGGAACAAGCCCGGCAGGGTCAACCCGCAGGCCCACGACGCGGCCCTCGCGCGCGGGCTGTGGCAGCGCAGCGAGGCGCTGCTGGGGCTGGAGGTCACGGGACGATGACGGTCACGCCGCTGCCGCGCGGCGCGTCCATCGCGGCGAGCGCCGCGGGAGCCTCGTCGAGGGTGATGCGGCGACCCAGCAGCCGCTCCGGCCGCAACCGTCCTCCCGCGATGTCCGCGAGCATCCGCGCGTAGTCGCCCGCGGGCATGCCGTGGCTGCCCAGCACGATCAGCTCGCGGGCGATGACCGTGTGCATCGGCACCGTCGCCCGGTCGCCGACCACCGCCGGCGGCAGCAGCCCGATCTGCAGGTGGCGGCCGTGCACCGCCAGCGACGAGGTGGCGGCACGTGCGGTGACCACGCTGCCGAGCGCGTCGACGGCCACCTGGGCACCGTCCGGCCACCGCTCGCGGAGCGCCTCGACCGGGTCGCCGGAGGAGGCGTCCACCAGGTGCGCCGCGCCGACCTCGCGGGCCAGGGCCAGCGCGCCGGCGTCGACGTCCACGGCGGCGACCTCGGCCCCGAGCGCGTGCGCGACCATCACCGCGGCCAGCCCCACCCCGCCGCAGCCGAGCACCGCCACCCGCTCGCCCTCGCGCACCCGGGCGACGTCGACGACCCCGCGGTATGCCGTCGCGAACCGGCACCCCAGCCCCGCCGCGACCTCGAGACTCACCTCGTCGGGCAGGGGCACGACGTTGACGTCGGCCGCCGGGACGGCGACGAGCTCGGCGAACGACCCCGGCCCGCTGAACCCGGGCTGCCACTGGTGCGGGCAGACGTGGGTGGCGCCGGCACGGCATACCTCGCAGGTGCCGCAGCCGCAGACGAACGGGACGACCACGCGCTGCCCCACCCGCACCTGCCGCACACCCTCGCCGACCTCCCGCACGACGCCGGCGAACTCGTGGCCGGGGATGTGCGGCAGGGTCGCGATGTCCGGGTCGTGCCCCTGCCAGCCGTGCCAGTCCGAGCGGCACAGGCCGGTCGCCCCGACCTCGATCACGACGCCGCCGGGCAGTTGCACGACGTCGGGGTCGGGGACGTCGGTGACGTAGGGCAGCTGCCCGAAGGCGTCGTAGCGCACGGCTCGCATCGCGTCATCCTCGCGCACCGCCCTTGTCGGCCGAATCGGGGGCGAGGATCGTGGGCGGGCATGGCCGGGGACCTGCTGGGGATCACCTTCGAGCAGCTGCCCGAGCTGCGTTACGCCGCCTGCAAGGGGCACCCGGGCGAGCCGCGTCGGGCAGCCCGTCGCGGACACGACGTCGGCTCTCCTCGTCTGGGAGCCGCGTCGGCTGGTCCCGGAGTATGCCGTCCCGGCGGCGGACATCGCCTGGCCCTCCCCGGACCCCCTCCACGACGGCGAGCCGGTGCGGGACCTCGTGTGCTTCTGGTCGGAGCGGTGCGAGGTGACGGTGGACGGGTGGCCGGTCACCGAGCGCATGTCCGGGCTCTGAGGAGCGGGTGCATCTGCCTGGCGCGTTGCGCCGGACGGGCACATCTGCCGGATCAGCCGCAAACGCCCAGGAAGGACGGCAATGTGCCCGTTCCACGGAACGGCAGCGCCACCTCGTCGACGGCCGGGACGGTCACGGCTGCGGCGGACGGGCCTGCTCAGCCGGGCAGCACCCGGCCCACGGTGTCCTGGACGGCGTCGACGGCCCTCGCGAGGAAGGGCTGGTCGTCGCCGCCGGCGGCCCACGACGGGTCGTGCGCCAGCGGCCCCATCGGGTCGGCCGTCGCGGGCTCCGCCTGGGAGGACTCCCTCGGGTCCGCGAGCGAGCGGCGGACCGCCTCGTCGAGGCCCATCAGCGCGTAGCCCTCCGGCAGCAGATCGCGCCGGAAGTCCTCCTCGGCGCACACCATGTCGTGGTGCAGGCTCTCCACCAGCGCCTCCACCGTCGGCGTGGGCACGTCGGTCAGGGCACCGACCAGCGTGCCGACGAGGTCGGTCGGCAGGAACGGGACCGTGACCTGGGGGCGCGTGAGGCCGGCGAGCGCGGCATAGCGGTCGAGCAGCTCCGCATAGGGGATCCGCGCGGGCCCGCCGATGTCGTAGCTGCGAGAGCCGACGTCGGCGGTGAGCGCACCGACCAGGGCGGCGATCGCGTCGACGACCGCGATCGGCTGGACGTCGGAGTTCATCCACGACGGGACGGCCTGCAGGGGCATCCGCTCGCTCACCTGGCGGATGATCTCGAACGAGGTCGAGCCGCTGCCCAGGAGCACGGCCGCGCGCAGCGTGAGCACCGTGGCAGGCGTGGCGGTGAGGATCTCCTCGACCTCGAGCCGGGAGGTGATGTGCTCGCTGAGCTCCTGGCGCTCGACCGGGGGGACGATGCCGGAGAGGTAGACGACCCGCCCGGTCCCGTGGGTGACCACCGCGTCGGCGACGTTCTGGGCGGCGAGGCGGTCCTTCTCGGCGAAGTCGCTGCCGCCACCCATGCCGTGGACCAGGTAGTAGATCGCGTCGACGCCGGCCACCGCCGCGTCGACCTCGTGCGCGTCGGTGATGTCCATCTGCACCGTCTCGACCCGGTCCGACCACCAGGGCGCAGGTCGGGAGAGGTCCGTGGTGGTGGTGCGGACCTCGTGCCCCGCGTCGAGGAGGCGGGGCACGAGCCGTCCGCCGACGTAACCGGTGGCTCCGGTGACGAGGACCTTCATGGGTGGTTCCTGTCTGTGGTCGGGCCGGACCGCCTCGGGGATGCGGTCCCCGGGTCAGCCGTGGTGGTGGGGGTCGATCTCGCGCTGCCGGGTCGGCAGCAGGCCGTGCTCCACCCCCCAGCGGACGGCCTGCGAGCGGCGGGTGACGCCGATCTTGCGGTAGGCCGTGCGGATGTAGCTCTTCACCGTGTTGATCGTCAGGTAGCTGCGGGTCGCGATCTCGTCGTTGCTCAGCCCCTGCGTGATGAGCGAGATGACCTCGGACTCACGAGCGGACAGACCGTGCTCCTTGCCCGGCCACGGCGTGCCAGGCTCAGGCTCGACCTCGGGCACCTCGGGGGGAGGGGCGAAAAGAGAGTGGCCGGGCACCACCACCTCACCCGCAGCGATGCGCTCGATCGCCTCGACGAGCTCCAGCGCACCGGCCGACTTGGGCAGGTAGCCGGCGCACCCCTTGCGCAGGGCGAGGTCGACCAACGCGGCGTGGATGTTCCAGCTGTAGATCACCACGCGACCGATGTGGGGGCGTCCGACGAGGTCGTCGACGATGGAACCGTCGACCTGCTCCTGCGCGAAGGTGTCGTAGAGCGTGAGGTCGACGGGCGTGACCGGGGGGCGTCCCATGTCGAGCTCGGCGACCCGCACCCGGTCCGCGTAGGGCTCGAGCATGGCGGCCACGCCGTGGACCACGACCTCGTAGTCGTTGAGGATCGCGACGTCCACCGGCGTGCTCATCCGGCCACGCTACCGCCCGTCGGGCGATCCGCCGGGTCGGGTCAGCAGGAGAGGTCCGCGGGCCACGCGTAGGAGAACTCGAGCCGAGCCGCCGCCGACCGGGGGAGCACGATGGCGGTGTCGCGCCCGTGCGCGTAGTCCCAGGGCACGAGGAAGAGGAGTCCTCCCTCCTGGAGGACCATCCGCAGCCCGTCGTATCGGTAGCGCACACCGGCTACCTCCGCCTGCGAGCAGGCGGTCTCCCGGACCCCCGGCGTGGTGAGCGCCAGACGCTGGTCGGCGTAGACCGTCACGTAGGGCTTCGTCGGGAGCTGGGTGACCACCGACCTCGCCCGGAGCTTGCCGACGTCGGCGGAGTAGTTGCCCACCGCCCAGAACAACCCGGTGGAGACCAGGACGATGACGGCCGTCCACTCCGTCGCCGCCCACACCGGGTGGGCCTGTCGGCCCCGGTGGTCGGGGCCCTGCTCCCGGACCCAGTGGTGCACCCGCGTCGCACCCTGGAGCGCGAGGACCCCCCCGACCAGGGCCAGACCGGGGAACCATCGCACCTTCTCGAACGGGGTGTCGGTGTCGTTCGTGTTCACGGCGCCCCACAGGGCGAGCAGCAGGAGGACCGCACCGACCACGACGAGCAGGGGGACCAGGACCCGTGCGGCCCTCGTGACGTGCCCGGGAGGGGCGTCGGGCAGGAGCTGGTAGACCCAGGCGACCACGAGCACGAGCAGGCAGACGACGGCGAGGGGGATGAACAGCCCGTCGGCGCTGCGCACGACGTAGTCCTGGGTGCTCAGGTCGAAGACCGTGTAGTCGATGCCGAACTGGCGGAAGAAGTGGTAGGCGTGCAGGAGACCGAAGTAGAACATCAGCGCGGTGATGATGGACAGCGGGGCGATCACCGAGGCCAGGGTCTTGAGCACCGCGACCGGCCCCGGTCGGCGGGGCCGGTCCGCAGGAGACGCCGGGGCGACCGCCCCCTCGCTCACGGCGCGCTCGTGGTGATCGACCCGTCGACGCCGGGGGAGGCCGGGACGTCCTCGCAGCGGACGTTGACGAGCACGACGAACTCCCCACCCGGGTCGACGGTGAGGTGCCCCTGACCAGCGTCGTCGAAGACGGTGCCCTCGACGGTGTCGATCCGGTCGCAGACGTCGCCCTCGAACAGGGTCGACCCCTGCCCCTTCTTGACGATCGTCAGGCACAGCTCGCCGCCGCAGGCCTCGCGCACCAGGTCCTCGATCTCGCCGAGCCGGTCCGCGTAGACGCTCCCGGAGAGGACGTTGATGGGCAGGGGTATGTCGAGGGGGCTCGCCACCACGACCGGCGGAGGCTCGGGCTCGGGCTCGGGTTCGGGCTCCGACTCCTCCGCCGACGGCTCGGGCTCCTCCTCCTCGTCAACCTCGGAGGGCTCGTCCGACGGATCCTGCGGGGTCTCGACGGCCGCTGGGTCGTCGTCGGTGTCGCCGTCCCCTGCGGCCCCGCATGCTGCAAGCCCGAGGGCGAGGACGATCGTCGCGGCGCTGCGCCGGGTCTGGAGAGCAGTCATCATGCGCATGACCGAGACCTTCCGTCGTTTCTCAATGTACGCCCGCCGGTGCCTGCTCCGACAGTGCCGATCCCGCCCGGCCACCGGGCGCCGGGGGCGGTGTCTCTGGCAGGGTGGAGGGGACGCCACCGCACCCAGGAGGACCTCATGGAGATCGCCGACAACGGCCCGCAGCGCAACGCCTTCGACATCGAGACGGCGACCAGGGAGAACGAGACCTACCGCACCGTGGCCTGGACGGGGAAGTACCTGCAGGTCACCCTGATGTCGATCCCGCCGGGGGAGTCGATCGGCCTCGAGGTGCACCCCGAGACGGACCAGTTCCTGCGCGTCGACGCCGGCCAGGGGCGGTGCGTGATGGGGCCGACGGAGGACGACCTCGTCTTCGAGCAGGAGGTGACGGACGGGTGGTCGATCCAGGTGCCCGCCGGGTCGTGGCACGACGTGGTCAACACCGGCGACGAGCCGCTGCGGCTGTACGCGATCTACGCCCCCGTCCACCACGCTGCGGGGATCGTCCAGCAGACCGCGGACGAGGCTGAGCAGGACGAGGAGGCCGGCGAGGACGAGCCGCCGACGTGGACGGTGCAGCCCGACGACGCGGCGCAGGGCCACCCGAGCTGACGGCGCCTCGCCACACCCACCTGCCGCCCCTGAGCAGCACCGTGCCACCAGCCGTCCCGCCCCACCCCGGTGCCTCGTCGCCGCAGGTGTCGGCGCGGATGTCGGTGGCCGCGCGGCGGGACACCGCCCCGGAGGTCGCGCTGCGCAGGGCGCTGCACGCGGCGGGCTACCGGTTCCGGGTGGTGCACCCGGTGCCGGGCAACCGGCGGCGCAGCATCGACATCGCCTTTACCCGGGCCCGGGTCGCGGTGTTCGTCGACGGCTGCTTCTGGCACGGCTGCCCGGTGCACGGGACGCAGCCGCGGGCCAACAGCGACTGGTGGCGAGCCAAGCTGGACGCCAACCGCGCGCGTGACGAGGACACCGACCGGCTGCTCCGGGAGGCGGGCTGGCAGGTCGTCCGCGTCTGGGAGCACGAGAGCGTCGCGACCGCGGTGACCGCGGTGCGGGAGGCGCTGGCTACGTCCGGGGCAGGACCGTGAGGACGCGCTCGACGTGGTCGCGGAACTCCTGCATGAAGTCGGTGAGGATCTTGCGCAGCTCGTCGTCCGTGACCGTGCCGTCCTCGTCGTAGGCGTGCGGGTCGAACTGGATGTAGGCCTCCGGCGCCGTCATCTGCCGGGCGTTGCAGAAGCTGAGGATGGAGCGCAGGTCCTGCTGGGCGACCGCCGTGCCGATGCCGCCCGGCGACGCGCCGATCACGCCGGCCGGGACGTGGTCGAAGGCGTTCTCGCCGTAGGGGCGCGAGGCCCAGTCGATGGCGTTCTTCAGCGCACCGGGGATGGAGCGGTTGTACTCCGGCGTGATGAACAGCACCGCCTGCGAGGCCGCGATCGCCTCCTTGAGCGCGGTCGCCTCGGCGGGGAAGTCGCTGTCGAGATCCCGGTTGTAGAGCGGCAGGTCGCCGATGGGGATCTCGGTGAACTCGAGGTCGTCCGGGGCGACGCTGATGAGCGCGTTGCTGAGCGTCCGGTTGATCGACTCCGACGACAGGCTGCCGATGATGTAACCGACCTGGTAGGCCACGTGTCCTCCTGCGCTGGTGGGCGGGTGCTGCTGACTGGTCAACCCCCAGTCAACCCCCCAGAAGGTCCCCGAGCCCACCCGAGCGGCCCGACCGCTCGCCGGAGCCGGAGGTCGAGACGTTCTCGGCCGGCTGCACGAGGACGTGGCCGTTGCCGGTGAAGGCCATCTGGATCGTCTCGCCGGTGCCGCCGCGCAGCATCGACCCGAGCCCGCCGGTGTCGACGCGCACGTCCATCCGCACCCCCGCCGTCCACAGCACGACCGCGTGCGCGTCGGCGAAGGTCGGGGACTGGGCCACGTCGAGGGCCACCGGCTCGCCCTTGGTGGTGACCGCGACGTAGCCGGAGCCGCGCAGGGAGACGTTGAAGAGGCCGCCGGCCATCATGCCGCCCCGCGCCGCGACGCGGTGGATGTCCCAGGCGATCGAGGCGCTGAAGGCGAGCACGTTCTGGCCGTTGACCGAGA
Organism: Ornithinimicrobium cerasi; assembly: GCF_003702705.1. Lineage (GTDB taxonomy): Bacteria > Actinomycetota > Actinomycetes > Actinomycetales > Dermatophilaceae > Ornithinicoccus > Ornithinicoccus cerasi. Next base: position 25,228 of record NZ_QZMN01000001.1, read on the forward strand.
TCATGTCGTCGTCGAGGTAGAGCACCTGGACGTCGGAGGCGTTGTCGGCGAGGAACAGCTCGCCCTGCCCGGTGCACTCCATGATCGGCACGCCCTCGCCGGTCAGCTTGGACTTGAGCATGCGGTCCAGCCCGCCCGAGCCGCGGTTGGCGAACCGGACGTCCCCCTGGTAGGCCACCATCGACCCCAGCCGGGCGTTGACCGGACCGTAGTCCATCCGGATCTTGAGGAGCTTGGAGTTCTGCCGGATGAACTGGTCACCCGACTCGGTCTCGGCGAACTCGTCGAACAGCGAACCGTGGATGGCCATGGGACCTCTTCCTCGTCGGTCGTGGGTGCTTCCGCTCGACCGTGCGGAGCGCGGAAAGCCCCCACCGGTCCGTGACCAGAGTACCGTCGGCAGGACCGAGCGTGGCGACAACCGGAGGTGGGTCATGGGACTGCTGGACAAGGCGATGCGGACGGCCAACGAGCTGGCCGGCAAGGCCGAGACGATGCTCGCGCAGAGCGGGGTGACCACGCCCGGACAGGGTGGGGCGGACCGGGTGTATGCCGAGCTCGGTCGCCTCGTGCACGACGAGCACCGCGGCCGTCCGGCGGGCGCCGGCCGGCGCGCCGAGCTCCTCGCCCAGCTCGACGCCCTCGAGGAGCAGGCGTCCTCGGCCCCGCCGCCCCCCGGTGGGCCGCCTGCGCCGGGGAGCATGCCCACCGCCACGCCGCCCTCGCCGGGCAGCATGCCCCCGTCCTCCCCGGGGACGGGCACGACATACCCCTCGGCGGGATCGACCCCGCCCCCGCCCCCGCCGCCACCCCCGGGTGGCTGAGGGCGCCGGGGCTCACTGGTAGGAGATGAAGTCCGGCGTCGGCTCGACCAGGCTCATCGTCTCCTCCGGGCTGAGCGGCCCCGGGATGTCCTCGTCGTAGAAGTTCTTCCAGCCCCAGTGCTCGACCTCGGGGGCGTTGTTCAGCAGCGACCGCCAGGTCGCCTGCTTGTCCGGCTGCGCGCCCTGGCCGTCGACGTGGATGAGCACGGCCAGCTCTGAACGCGACTGGTCGACGTCGTTGACGCCGGGGAGCATCCGGATCTGGAACTGGTGCAGCACGAGCACCTTCTGCGGCAGGTCGTTCTCGCGGGTCAGGTCGGCGAGGTAGGTGACGACCTCGTCGACCTCGGAGACGTCGACCTGCCCGATCTGGACGAGGTGGACCTCGCCGTCGCGCAGCCGCCACTCGGGGTCCAGGGCAAGACCGACGTGCGGAAGCCGGAGCAGGTCCTCGTAGATCCGGGCCTGGGTGACGAAGTCGGTGCGCCCCGGCTGCAGGTCGAGCACGACGTACATCCCGTGCTCGCCGGCCAGCTCGACCAGCGGGCGCAGCTCCTCCACGGAACGTTCGGTGGAGTAGTTGCCGTCGGGGCCGGCCTCGGAGCTCGCGATCGTGGCGATGATCTCCAGCGTGGGGATGACGGGCTCGTCGGTGAGCTCGGCGTAGGCGGCCGCGAGCTCCTCCGCGCGCGTCACCGTCTCCTCCTCGGGCTGCTCGCCGAGCACGCCGAGCGCGCCCGAGCCGGGCGTGCCGTAGAGGGCGACGTACGTCTTGTCCGGCAGGACCAGCTGGCCGCCGCCCGGGAGCTCGACGCCGGTCGCGGCGACGCGGGACCGCCAGGCGAGGGTCTCCGCGTCGACGAACTCCTCGCCCAGCCCGATCAGGGCCTGCGGCGCCGCCCCTGCCAGCGCCTGCACCGACTCACCGGTGGCCCGGGGGTCACCGCCCTCGGCACGGACGACCGTGGCGCCGGCCGCCCGGGCGCTGCCCAGTGCGCCTAGGTCCTCGTCGTCGCCGGCGGTCAGGACGACGGTGCCCGCCACCGGCTCGGGCGCGGCGGTGGGGGGAAGCTCCTCCAGGTCGCTCGCCAGGAGGGTGGGGCCGGGCGTGCCGGAGGTGGAGGACGCGTCGTCGGGCGGGGCGACCGTGGCGGCCTCCTCGTCCCCGTCCGGGGTGCTGTCCGCCGCGGCCGGGACGAGCAGCGCGGGGGAGCCGGGTGAGACCTCGCTCAGCCGGCCCAGCGCCTCCTCGGCCGACACCGTCTCCGGCTCGGTCCCGAGCAGCCGCGCGAGGGCGGCGTCGTCCGGCGGCACGACCACGTCGAGGCCTGGGTCGGCGACCTCGCCCAGCGCCAGCACGACCTCCGTCCCGAGACGTTCCAGCTCCGCAGCGGTGTCGACGCCGTCGACGAGCACCGGGACGCCCAGGGCCGCCCCGGCGGACGCGGCGCGCAGCTGCTCCTCGGCGCTGGCCAGCACGACCACCGGCGCGCTCGCGAACAGCGCCCTGGCCACGCCGACGCTGCGCTCCGACGCCGCGCCCGTCACGACGAGGGTCTCCCCGGGCACGGCGAGGCTCGCGACGAGGCCCTGCGGCGCTTCCTGCCCGTTCCCCTCCCCGCCCCTGTCCGACCCGTCCGGGTCCACCCCGTCCGAGGCGGCCGTCCCGTCGGGGGAGCGTCCTGCCCCGTCGGTCTCGCATCCCGCGAGCAGCACCAGAGCCAGGACCGCACCGGCGGCCGCCGGTGCCCTGCCCCGGGCGCGCCGCGGCGCGTCGCCGATCTTCCCCAAGAACACCTGATCTCCGTCCCGCAGCGTTGGCTGCCCCTACGGTAGGCGCCGACCGCTCACGGACCAACCCGCCACGCCTCGGCGCCCGGCGCCCGGCGCCCGCACCCTCAGGCGGCGAGCCGGGTCGCCAGCTCCACCACGGTCCGCTCGCGGTGCACGTCCCGGTCCAGCGGCTCCGCGGCATACGCCCCCGCGACCGGCTGCACCATGACCTCGGGAACGTCGAAGTCGGAGGCGAGCCTCTGCATACCCTCGGCCACCTCGTCGACGGTGCCGACCAGCCAGGAGGAGCGGACCGCGTCGAAGGCCGCCCGGGGCAGCGGGAGCGGCTCCGCCTGCGCCTCCTCGACGGTCATCAGGGGGCGGCGGCTCATCGGCCCGGGCACCTGGAGGCTGGCCATCATGTGCTGGAACGGGAGCGCGAGCCGGCGCGCCTCCTCGGACGTGTCCGCCACGACCGCGTTCACCGTGAGGAAGGTCTCCGGCCCGCCCGGCCCGGCGAACCCGCCGCGGTAGAGCTCCAGCGCCTGGGCCGTGCCACGGCCGGAGAAGTGGTGGGCGAAGACGTAGGGCAGCCCGAGCTGGGCGGCCAGGCGTGCGGAGTAGTCCGAGGAGCCGAGCAGCCAGACCGGCGGCACCGCCTGGGCCCGCGGCGTCGCGAGCACCTCGTGCTGGTGCGCACCGATCTGCACCGCGGCGCCCTCGGCCGACATGAACGCCATGACCTGCTGGACGTACTCCGGGAAGTGCTGGACCACGTCCGCGTCGCTCACGCCCGCGCGCAGCGCCCAGGCGGTCACCTGGTCGGTGCCGGGCGCGCGCCCGATCCCGAGGTCGATCCGCCCGGGGTATGCCGCTTCCAGCAGCGCGAACTGCTCGGCCACCGCGAGCGGGGCGTGGTTGGGCAGCATCACCCCGCCGGAGCCGAGCCGGATCCGCGACGTCACGGCGGCCAGCGCCGCGATCGCCACCGCCGGGCTGGTCGAGGCGACCGAGAGCGCGTTGTGGTGCTCGGCCAGCCAGTACCGTCGCGCCCCGGCCTCCTCCGCCGCCCGCGCGAGCGAGCGCGCCGCGTCCAGCGCCTGGGCCGAGGTCTGGCCGGTGCGGACGGGGAGCAGGTCCAGGACGGAGACGGCGATGGATGACATGTCCTCCACCCTAGGCGCGTCGCGCGGGTGGGGCGGCCGTGACCCCGTCGGCGGCTAGGTTGGGAGACCCCGAGGAGGTCCGCGATGCGCATCGACCCGTCCCTGCCCGACCCGCCGTTCGCCCAGCTCCGCGAGCAGATCCTGCGACGCGTCGCGGCCGGTGACCTGGCGCCCGGTGACCGGCTGCCGACCGTGCGCGGTCTTGCCGAGGAGCTGGGCATCGCACCCAACACGGTGGCCCGCACCTACAAGGAGCTCGAGGCCGACGGGGTGCTCGAGGGCCGGGGCCGCTCCGGCACCTTCGTGAGAGCGGGGGTCGACGCGGGCCGGCTGGTGCCGACGGCCGCCTCGGCGAGGGCCGCGGCGCAGCGGTATGCCGAGGCGACCCGCTCGTTGGGCCTGTCGCCCGAGGCTGCGCTCGCGCTGGCGCGGGAGGCACTAGGACGCTGAGGGGACCGTCCCGACCACGGCCCGCGCCGTGGCCGACAGGCTGAAGGCACCCTCGGGCGAGCCGATGCGCGTGTGGAAGGCGTCGCGCAGGGCCGTCCGTCCCTCCTCGTCCAGGCTGGTGACGTAGGCGCCGGCCGGGCCGACGCCCAGGAGCACGGTGGACCAGAGCTCCTCGAAGCTCTCGTAGGGCGACTCGACCGCCAGCACCTCCTCGCGGACGTCCACCAGGCCAGCCTCACGGAAGAGCGCCCCGAGCTCCCCGGCCCGCCCGAACGGCCGCAGGATCAGCTCCGAGGGGGCACCGGCGTCCAGCTCGACGACGGCCTCCCAGAGGGCCACGAGCAGCTGCATGCCGCCCTCGAAGTCCCACACGCAGGCGCCCACGCGACCACCCGGCCGGACCACGCGCCGCATCTCGCCCACCGACCGCACCGGGTCGCTGACGAAGTGGATGACGAGCTGGGCGAGAGAGACGTCGAACGCGCCGTCGTGGAAGGGCAGCGACTCCGCGGGCGCTGCGCGCAGGTCGACCTCCGGGAAGCGCTCGCGGCAGGCCTCGAGCTGGGCGGGGGCCGGGTCGCAGCCGGCGACCTGGTCGGCACCGAGCCGGGTCACGAGCTCCCCGGTCAGCGCGCCGGTCCCGCAGCCCACGTCGAGGGCCCGCATCGGCGGGGCGACCCCCGCGGCGTCCGCGAGGAGGGGGGCGAGGGGCACGGCATACCTGCCCATGAAGGCGTCGTAGGCGCTGCCGCCGGTGCGGAAGGTGCGCGTGCCGGCGTGCGGGTCGCCCGTCATCGCCGGGCCCCCTCGGTGCTCGACACGGCGGTGCGGCGAGGGTGTCGGTCCATCCTGGACAGTGTGGGGGCTCCCCGCCCGGAGCGGTATGGGCAGTTCTACCCATACCTGTTGCGCCGGACGGGCACATCGCGAGGATCGGGCCCTGTCGGCCCAGGAACCGCCGCGGTGTGCCCGTCGGGCGTCACGCGGCTGCGGTCCCCGCGCAGCCGAAACCCCTCAGGCGGGGACCACCGGCGCCAGCCACTCCACCAGTGGGCGGACCTCGCGCCAGCCCGCGCGCACGTGCTCGGCGAGGGCCGGGGTGGGAACGACGTCGCCGTCCTCGACCCAGCGCACCGCCGTCAGCGCCCGGTGCCGCAGCAGCTCGATCCGCGGGTGGTCGCGCGGCATCCCACGCGGCCCGGTCCGCAGCCGCTCCCCACCGATCTCCCAGCCGCCGTCGCGCAGCCGCTCGAGGATCGTCGCCAGCTCGGCACCGCGCGGGCCGTCGACGGCGCTGCGGTATGCCGTCAGCGTCGCCGGGTCCATCGCGTAGCACCCGCCCCCGAACCGGAAGCCGTCCGCCGACACCTCGGCGTACCACCCGGTGCGGGTGGCCGCCTCGACGTAGCCGCCCTGGTGCGTCTTGTAGGGACTCTTGTCGGCCGAGAAGCGCACGTCACGGTGCGGCCGGAAGATCCTGGCCTCCCCGAACTCCTCCTCGAGCAAGGCGAGCAGCGCGGTCATCGGGCCACGCACGTCCCGCTCGTACTCCACCTGGTGCGCGGCCCAGAACGCCCTGCTGTTGTCCTCCTCGAGCCGGGCGTAGAAGTCGACCGCGGCGTGCGGGATGCCGAGGAACGTCATACCCGTCGCTCAGCCGGAGCCGCCGAGGTCGACCGCGAAGGCCTCGTAGACGAGCTCGCCGCCCCGCTGCCGGTGCCGCACCAGCCGCTGGACGAGACCGGAGAGCTCGTCCCGGACGGCGTGCGGCTCGTGGTCGGCCGAGCTGCGCTCGAGTGAGCCGATGACCCGCGCGATCTCGCTGCGCAGGCTGACGTGGTCGTCCGTGAGCCGGTCCACGGCAGCGGTGAGACGGCTCTCGCTGGCCCGGACGGTGTCGTAGAGCCCGCCGGGGCGCTCGGTGAGGTCGACGTGGTCGGCGAAGTCGTGCGCCAGCTCGACCAGGGCCGTGTGCAGCCGCTGGATCCAGTCGTCGCGCTCGTGCAGGTCGACGAGCGCGTCGTCGACGGCGGCCACCGACTCCCGCAGCTCGGCGCGGTGCGCCCGCACCTGCTCCAGATAGGCGGTGAAGGTGTCTTCCGGCACCCTCGCCATCATCAGGTCCGGTCGTGGATGAGCGGCTCGACCTGGCTGGCGAAGCCCGGGTCGTCGACCTGCTCCGCGGACAGCCCGTGGGCCTCCCGCGCGTGCGCGGCGGCCTGCCGCAGCACGTCGTCCTCGGTCTGCCCGGTCACCACCCCCTCGCAGTCGAAGCCGACGTCACGACACCTGAGCTCCTTCATGGCACTGCCTCCTCGCCGCCGGGCCGCGCTCCACGGCCTGGCCCTCCACGGTAGACCTGTGCGGCGGCCGGGTCCACGGTCCGGACGCAGAAGGGGACCGGGAGGTCCGCGGTGCTCCGCGGTCCTCCCGGTCCCTCCGGGGGATGTGTCAGGCCGACTTGATCGCCGAGATGTCGAAGACCAGCTTGACCTTCTCGCTGACCAGCACGCCACCGGTCTCCAGGGCGGCGTTCCACTCCAGGCCCCAGTCCTTGCGGTTGATCGAGGTGGCGCCCTCGAAACCGGCCCGCAGGTTGCCGAACGGGTCCTGGGCGAAGCCGGTGGAGGTGAAGTCGACGGTCACCGGGCGGGTGACGTCCTTGATGGTGAGGTCACCGGTGACGCGGAAGGTCTCGGCGTCCACGCGCTCGACGGCGGTGGAGGCGAAGCGCAGCTCGGGGTAGGTCTCGACGTCGAAGAAGTCGGCCGAGCGGAGGTGGCCGTCGCGGTCCGCGACGTTGGTGTTGACGCTGGCCGCCGCGATCAGGACGGTGGCCGAGGAGGCGGCGGGGTTCGCCGCGTCGATGACGCCGGTGCCCTCGAACTCGTCGAACGTGCCGCGCACGTTGGTGACCATCGCGTGCCGGGCGACGAAGCCCAGGCTGCTGTGGCTCGGGTCGATCGTCCAGGTGCCGGTGAGCTCGTCGGCGGAGGGGTCCGCGACGGCGACGGCGGTCGCGGTCGCGCCGCCGGCTGCCGAGGAGGGGGCGGGGGAGGCCTCGGCGCGGGCCGGGGCGGACTTCGTGGTGAACCAGTCGAACAGGCCCATGGGGGACTCCTTCGGAGAAGTTGACAGTACAAGTACCCGACCAACAGTAGCCGGTGTTGCGTGACTCGTCAACTATCGAGGGAGGCAGGCAGGTCCAGGCGGCGGCGAGCCCGCTCAGCTCAGGAGGCAGAAGAGGTCGGTGCGCATCGTCGCCGGGTCCGCGTCGGGGGAGGGTTCGGTGACGTACACCTCCCACATCGGGCCGGCGGGTCGGCGCCCCTGCTCCCCGACCCACGCGACGAGCTGTCCCCAGGACTGGCCGAGCGAGTCGTAGGAGCCGAGGTGCGTCATCCTCGCCACCTCGCCGCCCGGCAGCGTCGAGGGCACCACGCCCTCGACGGCGTCCACCTCCCGGTCGGTGACGAAGCCCACCTCCAGGTCGACGGTCTCGGTCGGCTGGGAGAGGTAGAGGCCGAAGGCGTCCCGGGGCGGTGCGCCCTGCGTCGTGAGCGCGTGCACCACGCTGCCGAACGCGGAGTCGTAGAAGTCGGTCAGCTGGTCCATCCGCACGGTGTCGCGCACGACCGCCGTCGGCTGCGGGTCGAGACTGACGATCTCGGGGGAGTGCTCCATGTCCGTGCCTCCAGGCGTGAGGGTGCGGTGACGGGGGGTGTCGCCCCAGCGTGGCCGTCGCGCGACGCCCCGGTCAAGGGGTCCGCGCCGGTAGGGTCGCGCCATGGGGGGACGCGTCCTGGTCACCGGGGCCACCGGGGGCATCGGCTACTTCGTGGCCGAGCAGTTGGCGGCCCTAGGCCACCCCGTGGTGCTGGCCGCGCGCGACCCTGGCCGGGCGGCCGCGGCGCACGCCGCCCTGAGGCGGCAGGTCCCCGGTGCCGACGTCACGACGATCCCGCTCGACCTGGCCGACCTGCGGTCTGTCGCGTCGGCCGTCGAGCGGGTGGCCGCCGGGGCGCCCCTGGAGGCGCTCGTCGCCAACGCGGCGCTGGTGAGCTACGGCCTGCGCCCGGTCGCCCCGCGCCGCACCGTCGACGGGGTGGAGCTGCATCTCGGCACCGCCCACCTGGGCCACTACGCGCTGGTCAGCCGGCTGCTGCCGTGGCTGGAGCGCTGGGGGACCCGGGTGGTCCACGTCGGCAGCCTCAGCCACCGGATCCCGCTCGGGCCGGACCCGTGGACCGTCGCGCTGCGCCCCCGCCGCGAACCCACCCTGGTCAGCTACGCGCGGGCCAAGCGCGCCGTCACGCTCTTCGGTATGCAGCTCGCGCGCGAGCTGGCTGCGCGCGGCTCCGCCGCGACGTCCGTCCTGGCCCACCCCGGGACGGCGGTGGACGCGCTCACCCCGGCGCGCGACGGCATACCCGCCTCGCAGCCGACCGAGATCGGGCCGGTGTCGCGGACCCTGGTCCGGGCCATGCACGGCAAGGACGGCGGCGCATCCGTGATCGTGCACGCCGCCACCTCACCCGTCGGGCGCTCCGGCGACTGGTGGGGTCCCGACGGGCCGGGGCAGCTCAGAGGGCACGCGGTGCGGCTGCGCCCGCCACCTGCGGCGACCGCGCGGCACGGGCGCAGCACCGCCGACCTGCTCCGGCTGAGCGAGGAGCTGACCTCGACGGTGCTGGGACCCCGACCCGTGCCGTGAGCGGGGTCAGGGTGCTGCGGCGCGCAGCTTCTCCAGGAGGGGCTCGGCGCACTGCTCGAGGAACGCGTCCTGGTGGTCGCCGCCGACCTGGACCAGCGCGACGTCGGTGAACCCGGCCTCCCAGTAGGGCCGGACGGCCTCCACGATGGCGTCGAGGTCGGGGCCGCACGGGATCTGCTCGGCGACGTCCTCGGGGCGGACGAACTTCGACGCGGCGGCGAAGCCGGACGTCGTGGGGAGGTCGGCGTTGACCGACCAGCCGCCCGCGAACCAGCGGAACTGGTCGTGGGCGCGTGCCACCGCGGCCTCCCGGTCCGGGTCCCAGCAGATCGGGATCTGGCCGATGGCCCGCGCCGCGGTGCCGATCTGCGGGGCGCCGACGGTGCTGTTCCACGACTCGATGAGGTCGGTCGACGGCTCGGTGGTGACCAGGTGGTCGGCGAGCGGGGCCAGCAGCTCGACGGCCTGCTCCCCGCCGACCGCGACGGCGAACTCGACGCCCTGCTCCGGCAGGTCCCAGATGCGCGCCGAGGCGACGTCGAAGTAGTCGCCGTGGTGGTCCACGAGCTCACCGGTCAGCAGCATGCGGATCACCTGCATCGCCTCGGCCAGCATCGCCTGCCGGGTGTCGACGGTGGGCCACCCCTCGCCGACGACGTGCTCGTTGAGGTTCTCGCCCGAGCCGAGACCGAGCGTGAACCGGCCGTCGGCCAGCAGCTGCAGGGTGGCGGCCTTCTGGGCGACGACGGCCGGGTGGTAGCGCACGGTCGGGCAGGTCACGTAGGTCATCAGCCCGACCCGCTCGGTCGCGTGCGCCACCGCCCCGAGCACGGACCAGGCATACGGCGCGTGGCCCTGGGCGGTCAGCCAGGGGAAGTAGTGGTCGCTGCACACCTCGAGGTCGAAACCCCGCCGCTCGGCCTCCACCGCATGACGGACGAGGTCCTTGGGGCCGGACTGCTCGGTCATGAGGGTGTAGCCGAAGCGGGTCTGGGTCATGACTCATCAATGACACGGAATCGGCCGCCGCGCACGTCGAAACCGGTCCGCCGGGCCGGTGCCGCTTGAACGGGACAGACCCCAACGGCCCTGCCTAACGTCACAAGGTAGGCACCACACCCTCACGAGAGGACCCAGCATGCGCATCACCCAGGACAACCTGCAGCACCTGCACTCGGCGGACATCGTCGACGTCAACGGCGACAGCCTCGGCGGTGTCGGTCAGGTCTACCTCGACGACCGGACCGGCGACCCCGCGTGGGTCACCGCCAAGACCGGCTTCTTCGGCACCAAGGAGACCTTCGTCCCCCTGGCCGAGGCCGACCTGGACGGCGACCGCCTGCGTGTCCCCTACGAGAAGAGCTTCATCAAGGACGCCCCCAACATGGACGCCGACCAGCACCTCGACGACCCGCAGCAGGAGGAGCTCTACAGGTACTACGGCCTCGGCGGCGGCGCGGTGGGGAGCGGCGTGACGGGCGGCACCACGGGCGGTTCCATGGGTGGCGGCACCCTGGGCGACGACACCCTGGGCGACGACACCGTCATCGGGGGTTCCGTGGGCGACGACGCCACGCACGACCGGGAGCGAGGCGTGTCCGGTGACCTCGGCCGCGACCGCGACCTGGACCTCGGCCGCGACCGCGACCTGGACGTCGACCGTGACCGCGACCTTGACGTCGACCGGATGACGCTGCACGAGGAGCGTGTCGACGTCGGCACCGAGCGCGTCGAGTCGGGCCGGGTCCGGCTGCGCAAGCACGTCGTCACCGACACCGAGACCGTGACCGTGCCGGTCGAGCGTGAGGAGTACGAGCTCGTGCGCGAGCCCGTCGCCGACGGCACCTCGGCAACCGACGTCTCCCACGAGGAGGTCGAGCTCGAGGAGGACGGGCGCCGCGACAGCAGCGACGCCTACGCCGCCGACCGCGAGATCACCGACCCGGACGACCCGAGCCGCCGGCTCTGACACCACCCGGCGCCCCGGCGCCGTTAGACACCGCGGCCCGCCCCCAGGAGGGGGCGGGCCGCGGCATGCCCGGTCTCACCTGGCCCGTCGCAGGACCATCCTCGTCCACCCGCCGAGGTAGACCCGGTCGTCCTCGTCGATGCGCACCCGCTCCCCCTGGGCGAGCGGCTCCTCCGGGAGGGGTTCGCCCACGGTGCCGACGAAGGTGCCGTTGGAGGTGTCGAGGTCCTCGACCCACCAGCGCTCGCCGTCGCTCGTGAGCTGGGCGTGCCGCACCGAGACCCCCATGTCGGTGCCGGCGTCGAGGTCCGGGTGCAGACCGCGCTCGACGTTGGTCCGCCCCACGACCACGTGGTGGGAGGTCAGGGGCACGACCTCGGGGACGTTGGCCTCCGGCACGGGCTGACCGCTGCCGCGGGTCGCGGCCCACACGTGGTCCACCCACACCTCCGCGACCCACTCCTCCGGCGCCCGTCGGGACGGGGGCAGGTGCTGCACCGGGTCGTGACCGACGCGCTCGGCGGCCGCCTGCGGGGGCGTGGGCGGCGGCACCGCCGGACGGTCGGGCAGCTGGCCGGGGTCCAGGTCAGGGGTGTTCAGGGCCGAGGCGGGGGGTAGGTCGGCGGTGGCGAACGAGGGGTCGACGTAGGCCTCGTGCGGCTCCATCGCCTGCATCGACGTCGGCGGGGCCGCCGCACGCCCCGGATCGTCCGTCCCCGGTCCGAGCGGTTCCGACCCCGTGACGAAGTCGTGGCCGCAGGCCCCGCAGAACGGCACGCCCTCGGCGTTGACGGCGTGGCACCGGGGGCACTCGACGGCCGACGCCTCGTGCGCCTCGCCCTCCGCGCCGACCGGGCGTGCCGGCTCGGTCCGCCCGCCGCTCCCCGGCGCCTCCGCGGCGCTCACGCGTCCGGCCTGAGCTGGCCCAGGTAGGCCTCCTGGGACGCCACGAGCGCCGACGCCCGCTGGATGTCGGCCGGGCGGTTGTGCAACGACTGCTTCGTCGCGGTGAGCATCCCGGCCAGGTCGACGCTGGTGGGGGCGCCGCAGCCGGCGAGCGTCCGGCCCAGCCGCTCGGCCCGGTCCACGAGATCGGCATACTCCGCGAGCGCGGCGGCGTAGGTCGTGTGCGCCTGGTCCAGGGCCCGGCCGACCCGCTCCAGGTTGGCCACGTAGGCCGCGAGGTCGTTCTCGTCCGTCGGGACCTCGCCGAGCGCCGTGACGTCGGGGATGCCCAGCCGCGGGGCGGGCCGGAGGGTGTTGAGGACCCGCTCGGCCAGGCTGCGGACGGCCTCACCCCGGGCGACGAGGTGGTCCCGCTCGTCCTGCGCCTGCCCGGCGTCGGCGCGCGCGTGCACTGCGCTGGTCCCGGCGATGATCAGGTCTCGCTCGAGGAGCGCGGTCGCGGACTCGAGCTGACCCAGGCGGCCGAGCGCGTCGTCGGAGGTCGGGGTCAGCTCGGCGGCCAGCTCCTCGGCCGCCACCAGCCGTTCCGTGAGGCGGCCACCCACCGCGGGGTCCGCCGACTCCACGCCGGCGCGCACGCGGAGGAGGTCCTGCTGCGTGGCGGACAGGCGCTCCTCCAGCGGCAGCTCGTCGTCGCCGCGGACCCGGGCGCGCAGCGAGGCCGCCAGCGCGTCGGAGAGCCGCAGGGCCTCCGGGAGCGCGATCGCGAGCGCCTGCCCGTCGCCGTCGGGCAGCTCCAGGACGCCCCAGATCAGCCGGGCGACCCACTCTTGCTGCCCCGTGCCCTCCTTGGTGTCCTGCCAGGTGGACAGGAGCAGGTCGTGGCGCTGCACGATCGAGTGCCACAGCGTCATCGAGAAGGTGATGTCGGCGTTGAGGTCCTCGCGGTCTGCGTGCGTGCGGGTGAGCGCGTCGAGGGCGCGGAGCTCGTGGTCGCGGTGGATCCGCCACCGCGCCAGCTCGGAGAGGTAGTGGTCGGTCGCGCCGTCCTCGGGGACCATCCCGGGCGCCGCCGGTGGGACGGGCGCGACGGCATACCTGCTCCTCACGTGGTCACCCTGCTCTCGCGGTCGTGGTCGAGGTCGTGGTCGTGGCCGGGGGGAGGGGAGGCGGGCTGCTCGGGGACCGGCAGGCGGGGTATGCCGTCCTCGCCCACCTCGAGCCCCTTGCGCTCGACGGTGGCGTGGTCGAGCTGGTCGGGGGTGATGTCCGTGCGACCGACGATGTCGGTGGGGTCGGTGTGCCCCGTGAAGGTGTCCCGCAGCAGGTCGAGCTGGGTCCGGAGGTCGTCCTCGGCCCCGCGGGCGCAGGCGTCGTAGACGCGGTCCAGGGTCAGGCCGAGCAGGTCGAGGTGGTCCACCAGCTCCAGCAGCGGGGCGTGCCGGTCCTCGAGGGCGTGCGAGTGCGCGAAGCTCGGCGGCAGCCGCGTGAAGGCACCCACGGACTCGGCGAGCCAGGCGATCGAGCGGGCGGCGGCCTCGCGCACCCCGTCGTGGACCGTCGCCCCGTCCTGGGGCACGTCGAGCAGGTCGGCGGTCGTGCGCACGGCGCGGCGGACCCGCACGCGCACCACGTCCGGCAGGGCCGGCGCGTCGAGGAAGGGGGTGTGGTCGTCCAGCGTGCGGCGCAGGTCCTGCGGGGTGGGAAGCGAGTCACGGTCGCCTGTGTCGGGCATGGGGCTCCGTCCGGTCGTGGCTCCTCATTCTGCCCCACCCGCAAGGGCGGTCGCCGTGAGCCGGGAGCAGTCGCGAGCAGCCGCGGCCCGTCGAGGACAGCCGCGGGCAGGGGAGCGGCGAGCCCCGCACGGGAAGCCGGTGGCCCGCCGCGCTGCGGGTCGGCAGCCTCCGTGGTGGGCTGGGGCCATGACATCCGAGCAGCGCGACCAGCTGACCTTCGACGACCCCACCACCCGTCACCCCGACATCACCCCGCCGGAGCAGGACCAGCCCAAGCCGGGGCTCGACGCCGAGCTGGAGCCGCGGTCGGACCGTGGCGAGACCTCCTACCGGGGGACCGGCCGGCTCCAGGGTCGCAAGGCGCTCGTCACCGGGGGTGACTCCGGGATCGGGGGCGCCGTCGCGATCGCCTTCGCCCGGGAGGGTGCGGACGTGGCGATCAACTACCTCCCGGACGAGGAGGAGGACGCGGCCAGGATCGCCGAGCTGGTCGAGGCCGCCGGGCGACGGTGCGTGCGGATCCCCGCGGACGTGCGGGACCGCGAGGCGTGCGACCTGGTCGTGGCCGAGGCGGTCGATGGCCTGGGCGGCCTCGACGTGCTGGTGGTCAACGCCGGCCGGCAGGTCGCGCAGGAGTCGATCGAGGACATCACGGACGAGCAGTTCGACGACACGGTGCGGACCAACATCTACGCGATGTTCTGGACCTGCCGCGCCGCAGTGAAGCACCTCCCGGCCGGGTCCTCGATCATCCTCACGTCCTCCATCCAGGCCTACAGCCCGAGCGAGACGCTGCTGGACTACGCGATGACCAAGGCGGCCATGAACAACTTCGGCAAGGGGCTGGCCAAGCAGCTGGCGCCGAAGGGGGTCCGGGTCAACATCGTGGCCCCCGGCCCGATCTGGACGCCGCTGCAGGTCGTCGACGGGCAGCCCAAGGAGGACCTGCCGGAGTTCGGCAAGGGCCAGCCGCTGGGCCGTGCCGGGCAGCCGGTCGAGCTCGCGCCGGCCTACGTCTTCCTCGCCTCGCCCGAGAGCTCCTACGTCGTCGGCGAGACGCTGCATGTGAACGGGGGCGTCGACTCGCCCTAGGCGAAGCGCTGGCTCCTGCATAGGGTGACCGCGTGGGAGAGATCTTCGCGGGCCGTTACGAGCTGGTGGACCCGCTCGGCGACGGCGGCGCCGGGGTGGTGTGGCGGGTCTGGGACCACCGGGCGGCGCGCTACGTCGCGGGCAAGGTCATGCGTCAGGTGGACGCGGCCTCCTTGCAGCGCTTCGTCCGCGAGCAGGCGGTGCGCATCGAGCACCCGCACGTGCTGACCCCGCTCGGCTGGGCGGGTGAGGACGAGCGCGTGCTCCTCGCGATGCCGGTCGTGCAGGGTGGGTCGGCGGCCACGCTCGTCGGGGATCACGGGCCGCTCCCGGCCGCCTGGGTGGCCACGCTGCTCGACCAGCTCCTGGCGGCGCTGGAGGTGATCCACGCCCAGGGGCTGGTGCACCGGGACGTCAAGCCGGGCAACCTGCTCCTGGACGCGACCGGCTCCGATCTGCCTCGTGCCCGCCTGGCCGACTTCGGGATCGCCACCGCTGTCGACCAGCCGCGGTTGACACACGTGAGCCACCGGATCGGCACCCTGGGCTATGCCGCGCCCGAGTCCCTCGAACCGGGATGGGAGCCGGACCCGCGGGCGGATCTCTACGGTGCCGGACTGACGGCCGCCGAGCTCCTCACGGCGCAGCGCCCGGGCCGCCACGAGGGAAGCGGGGCGGGTGAGGCGGCCGACGGGGCGGGTGAGGCGGCCGACGGGGCGGTTCTGGCGGCGGATGGCCTTGGCGCCGACGTGGAGGCCGCACTGGTGGCGGCGGGTGTTCCTGTCGAGCTGTCGAAGCTCGTGCTCGGGCTGGTCTCGCCCGACCCGCAGGACCGCCCGGTCACCGCAGCCGCGGCCCGGCGCGACCTGGCCGGCACCGGGCTGGTGGCCACCTCGGCCGGGGAGCTGGGGCCACACTCCGTGGAGGTCTTCGACCAGCTGCCCGAGCTGCCGGAGGGTTGGGACGAGACCGGCCCCGTGCCCACCGGCCCGCAGGGGACCAGTCCCGAGCGGAGGGCGAGGAGGGGCGCCGCGCCTGAACGTGACTCGAGGTCGACGCCCGCCACCACCACCTCGGGACAGGGTCCCGTCAGCGCACGGGCACGGGCCGGCCTGCTCCTGCTCGCGCTCGGCCTTCTGATGATCCTGGCTGCGGTCCTCCTGCCGGGCTGAGCCCCCTCCCCGTCGACGGGGCCACGATGCTGCGCTCCCCGGAGGGTGGGCGGGTCGCCCTCAGACCTGCGTGCCACGCCGGCCGGCGCGGGTGGCGAGGAGGGCGGCGCCGGCGGCGGCCACGAGGACCCCGGCGCCCCCGAGGAGCCAGGCCCACGGCATACCACCCGGGTCGGCGGCCGGCGGCGGGGTCGATGCAGCCGGCGGGGGCACCGGCGTCGAGGAGGCGGTGGGCTCGACGGCCTCGTCCTGCAAGTCCACGGGCGGGGCGGAGGTCGACGCCGACTGGTCCGGGGCACCGCCGTCGAGGGTGAGCGGGGCGGGGACCGCCTCGCCGACCACGTCGATCGTCAGCGTCAGGGGGATCGGGGTCCCCGAGTCGTCGGGGGCGTAGGCCAGCGACAGGTAGTAGTCGCCCTCGGTGGCGGGCTTCTCGGAGCGTCCCCGGTTGCTGAAGGTGATCTGACCGCTGCTGGAGGCCCCGGAGGCCGGGCGCTTGGGCGAGACGATCATGTTGCCGTCCCCGTCCAGCTCACCGACGGCCTCGGTCGACAGGAGGTTGAGGATGGTCCCACGGTAGGGGGTGTAGATGTCGCGCACCAGCAGCCGGCCCACGGACCCCAGGCTCTCCAGCTGCGCCTCGCTCATCTGGGCAGGATCGCTGTCCACCTGCATCTGGACCGCCTGCCCCAAGGATGCCGGGACGCTGAAGAACAGCACCTCCCCAGGCATCGCGTCGACGGCGTACGTCGTTCCCGGGGTGACGGGAGCGGCGTCGTTGAACGACGTACCGGGCACGATCTCCTGCGGCTGACCGCTCGGCTCCATCGGTGTCCACTCGGGGAGGCTCGCGACCTCGGGGATGGCTGCCTGCGCCAGGACCGGTGTTTCGCCGACCAGCAGCTCGAAGGGGACGCCCTCCGTGGCCCCGTAAGGCTCAACGGTCGTGATCGACAACCGCAGCTCGAGGGCGCTCTGGCAGTCGTCAGGTTCCTCGGGTCCTGGCCCGGCAGCCGGGATCTGCACACTGTCGGACATGATCGAGGCGCCGGACACGTCTGTCCCGGCGTAGAAGCGGTTGGACGCACACCTGCGGCCGTCGGTCGTCGCCAGCTGCAACTCGGCCATGGCCGTCCTACCGCTACTCGGCTGTCCCGAGGCCCCCACCCAGATCTCGGTCCCCGGCACCGAGCGACGGATCGTGTAGGACTTCGGCTGTCCCGGCACCCCGAAGGTGTCCGTGTACTGACCCCCAGGCGTGAGGTCGGGCCCGCCCGTCGCGTCGGTCGTTCCCGAGACGGGGGTGCCCTGGACCGTGAAGGGACGGAAGGCGCGGCTGCTCACCCGGGTGAGGACGGCGGTGAGCGACGCCGCGTCGGTGGCGTCGTAGTACTTGCCTCCGCCAGCCTCGGCGATGCACTGCAGCTGGCCACGGGTCTGCTCGTCGGCGCCGAGGCCGACGGTGTGGACCACCAGGTCGAGGCCGTCTGCCGTGAGCTGCTCGGCGACCTCGCAGGGGTCAGGGTCACAGGTGGCGATGCCGTCGGAGACGAGCACGATGGTGCGGTTGCCCACCTCTCCCAGATCCTGGGCTGCCTCCTGCAGGGCGTGGGCGATCGGCGTCTCGCCGAGGGGGGAGTAGTCCTCGACCGCGGTGGACAGGGCGTCGGCGTTGTCGGTTCCGATCGGCACGACCAGCTCGCTGTCGGTGCACTTGTCCTTGGCCGGCTGGTCGAGGGCCACCGAGCCGCCGAAGACGCGCAGGCCGACCGACTGCGCCGGGTCGAGGCCGTCGATGAGCTCATTCAGGGCGGCGCGGGCGGCGTCGATCTTGGGCTCACCCTCGGCGTCCGCGTCCTCCATCGAGCGGGAGGCGTCCAGCAGGAGAAGCATCGACGCGTCGCCGACCCCGTCGGTGGGTTGGGCAGCGATCGGCGCGCCGACAGCAGCATGGGGCGTCAGGAGCAGCGCGGTGGCGAGCGCCACGGATCGGGTCAGCCGGAGCAGCATGAACGTTCCCCTCAGATCAGGTAGTGTTTGTGATGGCAAACATAGTGCGTTTGCAATCGCGAAGTCAAGCGAAGGGTGTCGGCATGTCGGACGTGGCGCGCAACGTCGCCGAGCAGATCGATCTGTATGGCGAGCCGCTGGCTGACCTGTTCGCGCGGCTCACCTCCGAGCTGGGCCTGTCCCAGGCGGGTCTGGCGCGGACGGTGGGCATGTCTCCCCCCATGCTCTCCCAGCTCGGTTCCGGACACCGCATCAAGATCGGCAACCCGTCCGTCCTGCGTCGGCTGGAGGCGCTCCTGCAGCTGCACGATGAGGTCACCGCCGGCCGAGTGGCCACGGACGACCTGGAGACTCTCCTCGCCCAGGTGAGGGAGTCCACCCAGCCCTGGACGACGACGCGCCACGACCTGCGCCCTGCAGCCGACGCTCCGGTAATGGACGACTCCGACCCTGACCTGGCGGGAGCCGAGACCGTGCGCAGCCTGCTGCGGGCCGTCGCGTCCGGCTCCGACCTGCGGGACGCGGCCGAGCGGCTCGCTCCGCACCACCCGGCGCTCGCCGACCTGCTGCGGACCTACGGCCTCGGTAGCGTGGAGGATTCGGTTGAGCACCTGCGCAACCACCGTGAGCTCTTCTGAGAGGAAGGCGCCGTGCCGCCACCGCTGTCCCTGAACATCCCGGTCGGGCCTTGCGCCAGTCCGGTGAACAGCCATGCTGCGGCGGAGCGGGCGTTCCGGTGAAGACCGTCCTGCTCAGGCTCGAGGAGCTGCAGCAGCGCCACCCGTGGCTCGGCTTCCCGGTGGCGGTGGTCTACAAGTTCATCGACGACCACGGCGTCTACCTCTCGGTGCTGATCACCTACTACGGCTTCCTGGCGCTCTTCCCACTCCTGCTGCTGCTGACCTCGGGGCTGGGTTTCGTGCTGGACGACCAGCCGGAGCTGCGGGAGCGGATCCTGGAGACCGCGGTCAGCCAGTTCCCCGTCATCGGTTCGCAGCTGGGCGACGAGGGGTTCGGCGGCAGCACGACGGCGGTGGTGATCGGCGGGCTGGTGGCCGTGTGGGGGGCGATCCGCGCCTCGCAGGCGACCCTGCACATGATGAACATCTGCTGGGCGGTGCCGCGGCACTCGCGGCCGGACCCGCTCCGGTCCCCGATCCGGGCGCTGCCGCTCATCGCGGTGGCCGGGCTGATGCTGCTCGGTACCACGGTCGGAACGGTCCTGGCCACGAGCGCGGGGGCGTATGGCGTGACCCTCCAGCGGGCGGTGCCCTACCTCGTCGTGGTGTTCAGCTTCGTCGTCGCCGTACTCGTCTTCAGCCTCGGGATGTGGCTGGGAACCACCTTCCGGCTGCGGTGGACGCAGGTGCTACCCGGTGCTCTCGTCGCGGCCGTGGGGTGGCTGCTGCTGCAACGCTTCGGGATCACCTACGCCAACCAGATCGTCAGGGAGGCGGGCGACACCTACGGGGTGTTCGCGTTCGTCCTGGGGCTGATCGGGTTCATCTTCGTGGCGGCCCAGATCGTCGTGCTCGCGGTCGAGGTGAACGTGGTGCGGGTCAAGAAGCTGTGGCCGCGAGCGCTGCTCGGGCCGTTCACGCGGTCGGTGTCGCTCACGCCTGCCGACGTGCGGGCCTACCAGGAGACGACGGCCGCGACCGCCATCAAGGACTACCAGGGGGTCGAGGTGAGCTTCGACCAGCACCTGGCGGGGACGCCCGTCACGCAGCGCCGTCAGGCGGCCGCGGCCGAGGCGGACGCGGAGGAACGCTCGGAGGACGAGGGCAGCGGGAACCGCTAGGCGGACCAGC
Organism: Ornithinimicrobium cerasi; assembly: GCF_003702705.1. GTDB lineage: Bacteria > Actinomycetota > Actinomycetes > Actinomycetales > Dermatophilaceae > Ornithinicoccus > Ornithinicoccus cerasi. Next base: position 44,851 of record NZ_QZMN01000001.1, read on the forward strand.
CGGGGGCGTCGGCGTCCTCAGCGCGTCTCGTCGGTCGGGCCGTCGCCCGTGCGGCGCTCGCCGGGAGGCGGGGGCGGTGCCCAGGGGTCGTGCGGCTCCTGGCCGGCTCCCTGGCCCTGGCCGTAGCCGCGCTGTCCCTGGGTCTGGGACTGCCCGTAGCCCTGCTGTCCCTCGCCGTAGCCCTGGGACTGCCCGTACCCGACGGGCTGCCCCTGCCGGTAGCCGACGCCGGGAGCCAGGGCTGCCTTGCGGTCGCGGCTGCGGCCCACCAGCCAGAGGATCAGCCCGAGCAGCGTGATGATGCCCAGCGGCACGAGGGCCAGGGCCCCCAGCGCCGCCGCGGTGATGCCGATGACGCCCGACGCAGGCAGGGCGCCGGTGACCTGGGCGGCCCCACCGGAGCACTCGACCGTGTAGTCACCCGCCTCCGCGGCGGTGATGGTGCCGACGACGCGGTACTGCTCGCCCGCCGCCAGGTCGCTCACGGCCTGGTCGGGTGTGGTCGGCACCGACACCCCGTCCGGATCGGTCACGGTGCACTGCGGCTCCTCCGCGGACGAGCTGACGATCGCCCTGATGCTGCGCTCCGGCATGGAGACCGTGGTCGTCCCCTCCACCGGGATCAGGTCGTTCTCCATGGCGCTGAAGGCCCGGAACGCCTGGCTCCCGCCCCAGATCATCACCCCGGCGGTGATGAGCGAGAGGAGGAGGCCGATCAGGAACATCCACTTCCCGGCGGTGCGCATGCCGCTGCGGCGCTGGGGTACCTGGGCCGACGGTCCGTAGGCGTAGGAGCTCATGAACCCACGGTATGCCGTCGCGCCGGGCCGGGCGCGCCCGGCCCTGGGTGGCCTCAGCGGTAGGTGTCGTCCCGCTCGTCCCCGGACGAGGAGGTGTCGGCCGGTTCGATGACGTTGCCGTCCTCGTCGACGTACACCAGCGCGCCGGACCGGAGCAGGTCAGCGATCTCCTGCTCCGACAGGGCTGCCAGCTCCTCGTCGGACAGATGGACGACCTCGTCCTCGTCCTCGGTCGCGTCCATGGGCGCGGCAGGCGGAGGTTCGCTGTCGACGTCGCCGTCGACCTCGCTGCCGGCCTGCTCGGCGGCCGCCTGGGCGTTCTCCTCCTCCCACCACTCCTCGGCCCCCTCCGACGGTGGCCCGGCGACGTCCGCCTCGTCCTCCTCGTCGTCCTCGATGCCGTGCCGGACGACGAGGCTGAGGATGCCGCCGATGAGCGCGAGCGTGAACCCGCCGAAGACGCCCAGGCTGCCGAGCATGAGACCGCCCAGCCGCATCAGGGCTGATGCGGGGCTGACCTCGGGGGCCACGACGACTCCCAGCCCGGAGCAGTCGATCTGGTGGGCGCCGGCAGCCGAGGTGCGGAAGGTCCCGACCACCTGGAAGCGTGCGAGCGGGTTGTCGACGCCGACGCGGCGGTCCTCGTCCTTGAGGTGGCTCACCGGCACGTCCCCGGAGGGACCGGCCACGGTGCAGGTGATCTCCTCCACCGGGGTGGGGAGGACCTCACCCGGCGCCACCAGCCCCCCGGTCACGTAGAGCGAACGGGTCGTCTCCGCGTCGAGGTCCACCGTCGCCGTGCCGTCGAGGAGCTCGCTGGAGTTCGAGGTGAGGTGGTTGAGGAGCGACCGGGTGGCCAGGCCCGCGACGAGGGTGACGACCAGGGAGATGGCGAGCAGGAGCAAGCCGACGCGGAGCATCGAGCGGCCGGACCGACGCAGGCGACCGCGACTGCTGTGCGGACGGTCGACGGGGTCGAGGGGCTCGGAGGACATGACCCTGACTCTAAGCGCTCGCCCCGGCGCCGGACAGGTGAGTCATCGGTGGCGGGGCGGCGCGCCACGCAGGACCGGAGAAGACGCCGCGGCGGTCTCACGAGGCCCGGCGGAAGACCGGGAGCACGGGCGGGGGAGGCCGGTAGCTCTCCGGAGGAGGTCTGAGCTGACGGGGATGCTCCCGCGCCAGGTTGCAGCGGGCGCAGAGGCCCTGACCGTTGTCGTCGTCGGTCGCTCCGTCGTCGGCGAAGCGCTGGATGTGGTCGACGTGACGGATGGGGGCCCCGCACCAGGCGTGGCGGCAGGTCTGGTCACGAGCGATCACCAGGTCGCGCAGGGCCCCGGTGAAGAACCGCCTCCGCGTGTCCCTGGTGAGCAGGCGGCCCGTCGCGGGGTCCGCGAACAGTCGCCGCAGCCAGACCTTGGCCGCGACGACCGTGTCGGTGTCTGTGTCTGTGTCTGTGTCTGTGTCGGTGTCGGTGGCCGAGCCTGTGCGGGTGTCGGTGTCGGTGGCCGAGCCTGTGCGGGTGTCGGTGGCGGCGTCGGTGTCGGTGTCGGTGGCGGCTTGCCACGTGGCGTGCGCGGAGACGTCAGGCACGACCCCGTGGAGCATCGAGCAGGCGAAGTCGGTGCACCTCGCGCCGTCGGGGCAGACGGCCGTGTCGGCGCAGTCCGGCCCGTCGGGGGAGGAGGACCTGTCGCACGATCCCTGCGGGGGCACGGGGTCCTCAGCCGCCTCGGCCCGGGGCCGGAGCAGATCACGGGCGGTCTCGGCCGGGACGGGTCCGTAGCCGACGAGGTCGGCCGCGTCCGACGTCCCACCGAAGGGGGCGGCATCGGTGATCACGAGCCCGACCTCCACGTCGATGCCGTCGACGACAGACCGGCCGGTCAGGCGCGAGAAGAGCTCGTCCGCCATCAGCTGCTGCAGCGTGCGGGGATCACCCGCCGCCTGCATCGACGTGGCGTGCGTCCTCAACGCGCTGTAGCAGGCGATCGCCTCGGGAGCAGGCAGTCGTGCCGAGAGCAACCCCATCACGTCGGGGCACGGGCGGATCATCACACCGCGGTCCTTGACCGCCCTGCGCGCGCGATCGACATACCCCTGGGGGTCCACCTCGTAGACCAGACCGCGCGCCGTCGCGACCATCTCCCGGGTGGACGCCCCGTCCAGGGCGTCCGCGAGCCTCCGGTCGACCTCGGTCCGGAGCTCGGGGGACAGGCACGCGGTGGCCTCGGTGATCGCCCGGGCCTGGTAGTCGTCGATGGTCCTCCTCGCCAGGGCCGCGAGAGTGCAGGGCATCTCGACCACGAGGGCCTTGGCACTGGTCAGCTCCCGCGACCCCCAGTACGGCGAGGTCATCCGGGCGGTCGCCAGGTCGTCGGGGACGGCCCTGCCGGCGCGGGAGGGCGCCACGCCCTGCTCGATCTGCCGGGCCACCTGCGAGGTGGAGAAACCCACCTGGACCTGCACCGCGACGGCTGACAAGGACCGCGTCGTCAGCTCGAGCTCACGGAGCAGCGCGAGCCGCTCGTCGTCGTCCATCGCGGCGAGGTCGAGGCCGGGGAGCAGGCCACGCCACTCGGCCAGCCGCTCCGACATCGACGTGAACCGATGCACGACCCCCACCCCCCTCCCGCTGCGGACGGTCGGTCCCCTCAGACCCGACCTCGTACAGACATACTACCCAATCATCGCCCTGTTCGAACGTCTGTCCACAGCGTGTCTCGCACGGTCGTTCCCACGTCAGCCTTCGCCGCGCTTCTCCGAGTCCGTCGCGTGCCGGAGGGCCAGCCGGGTCCACGCGCCGACGTAGATCCGGTCGTCCCGGTCGATCTCGACCCGCAGCCCGGGCTGGAGCGGCTCGGTGGGCAGCGGCTCACCCACGCGTCCCACGAACGTCCCGTTGCTGCTGCCGAGGTCCTCGATCCACCAGCGGCGGCCGTCGCTGGTCAGCTGCGCGTGTCGCCGGGACACGGCTGAGTCCGCACCCGCGTCCACCTCGGGACGGACCCCGAGGCTCCCGGACGGCCGCCCGATCAGCGCCGCGCTCCGGGTCAGCGGGACGATGTCGGGCACACCCGTGCTCGGGCACGCCTCCTCTGTCTGCTGGACGTCGTACCAGTCGGGGTCCACCCACATCTCGATGACCCAGGCGTCCGCGAGCGCACGCGAGGGTGGGGTATGCCGTGCAGCCTGCCCGCGCGGGGCCCCCGGCTGTGCAGGGGAGGGCTCGGGCTCGGGCTCGTGCTGCCCCTCGGGGGCGGGCTGCGGCTGCGGTACTGCATACGGCTCGGACTCCGCCTCGGACTCTGCCTCGGGCTCAGGCTCAGGCTCGGGCTCCGGCTCCGGCTCGGGCTCGGGCTCGGGCTCGGGCTCGGGCTCGGGCTCAGGCGCAGGCGCAGGCGCAGGCGCAGGCGCGGGCACCGGCTCCGCCTCGGGCTGGACCTCGGCACCCTCGCCGGCAGGCTCGTCCGCCATCCCCATGATGTCCTCGATCACAAGCTCCTCCGGCGCCACGACCTCCTCGATCACAACCTCCGGCTCCGTGTCCTCCCCCGTCCCCGCCCCGTCCTCAGGCACGACCACGTCATCCCGCTCCACCGTGTCCGGGGCCACCTCCGGCTCGGACCCCATCGGCGGCGTCCCGGTCGTGAAGTCGTAGCCGCACGCCTCGCAGAACAGCGCGTCGGCGACGTTGACCCCACCGCAGAACGGGCAGACCTGAGTGGCCGAAGCGGGAGCACCCTGCTCCGGGAGGGTGAGGGAGGAGCCGGCGGACGGCATACCCGGGGCCTCGGACGACCCCGAGGAAGCCTCCGCGGACAGCCACGAGGACGGGGCACCGATCGGCGTGCCGCACGTGTCGCAGTAGTCGCTCGACTCGCTCTCGTGGCCCTCCGGGCAGCGCACCGTCACGAGGGCCGCACCCGCGTCGTCTTCGTCGAGGCGGTGTCGAGCTCCATCTCGTCGAGCTTGTCGACGTTGCGGCGCAACCGGACCCGGCCGGTCGAGGCGTCCTCGATGTCCACCACCCGGGACAGCCGTGACGTCGCAGCCTCGTCACCGGTCTCCCGGGCCAGCTGGACGGCCCGTCCCAGCTTGGACGTGGCGGTCGCGTCGTCGCCGATCGCCTTGGCGCGCAGGCCGTCCTGGATCGCCGAGGCCAGCTCGGTCTGGCCGGTGTAGTGCGCGACCTCGGGGCTTATCTGCGCGGTGAGCAGGCTGTCCGCGGACCACCGGGCCTTGACCAGGCCCTGCGCCCTCACGTCGGACCCGACGGCCAGCTGGACGCGCGCGGCCAGCTGCTCCTGGCCGATCGCCTTGGGCGCCAGGCGGACCGCCACGTGGTAGTCGCGGGTCTCGTCGCCCCACGCCCCCGTGTCGTAACCACCGGTGAGCGGGTTGACCTCCACCCGCCGCGCGGAGAGGTCCTCGAGCGTCGGGGACACCTGCTTGACGAACAGCACCTCTGCGCCCTGCGGCGCCCAGACGCGCAGCTGCGTGTCGCTGACGCCCCGGCCCATCGACTGCTGCATGAGCTGGGCGAAGTCCTCGGGCAACCCCTCCCAGGTGCGGATCAGGTCGACCGTGCCCATCAGCGCCTCGGCGATCCGCCGCACCTCCGCCACCTGCCAGGCGGCGCCGAGCCCACGGCAGTCCACCTCGAACCGGCCGCGCACCTGCTCGATCGCCCACGACAGCTCGTCCGGGGTCTCGTGCTGGTTGGCGCCGTCGGTGAGCAGGATGGCGTGCCGCTTCGTCAGGCTGGGCACCGTGCCGAAGAGCTGGCCGGCGGCGAGCAGCCAACGGCCCATCGCCGTGCCGCCGCCGGGCGCGAGGCGCTGCAGCGAGCGCTTCGCCTCGAGGCGGGTCTGCGCCGACATGCGCGCCATCGCGGCGGACATCCCGTTGGGGTAGCACAGGGCAGCCTCGTGGTTGCCGGCGACGATCGCGAACCACACGCCGTCGACGATCTGGTCGAGGGCGGCGGACGCGGCGTAGGCGGCGGCCTGCACGCCCTGCACGTCCATCGACCCGGAGACGTCCACGATGATGATCTCGCCCGCCTCGCCCGACGCCGAGCTCATCGGCGCCACCGTGCCGGCCCCGGTGCAGGTCACCGACACGATCGCGTGGACGTCCGTGCCGCCGTCGGGCAGGAACTCGTTCTGGTGGACGGTCGTCGTGAACTCAGCCATGCGGCCCATCCTGCCCCGGCTCGGCGGGGACGCTCTCGTCGGCCCGCCCCGTCGCGGGGTATGCCGTGCCGCTCACCTCCGGCGTCGGGCCGGCTCCGGTCCGCACGAGCGCGACGGTGATGTTGTCCACCCCGCCCCGGCCGTTGGCCCACCCGACGAGCGCCTGGCCGAGCGCCAGCGGGTCCTGGCCGACGCGCTCCTGCTCCGCGCGGAGCACCGCGTCCAGGTCCTGGGCCTCGGAGGCGTAGTTCCACAGCCCGTCCGAGCACAGCAGCAGCCAGCCCGGCGCGGTGACGTCCACCGTGACGGTCTCGGGCGCGTGGTCGGGGGAGTCGGGCCCGAGCCAGCGGGTGATCGTGTGCGCGAGCGGGCCGGACTCCGCCGTCGGGCGGTCCAGCCCCGCCTCGACCTGCTCCTCCGCGACGGAGTCGTCGCGGGTCAGCCGGCGCGGCTCACCGGTCTCGGGCAGCCAGTAGGCACGGGAGTCGCCGACGCTGCCCACGCTCGCCGTGCCACCCTCGACGACGGCCGCCACGTAGGTGCAGGAGGGTGCGGCGTCGGGGAACTCCTCGCCCACCTCCGCGACGGCCCGGGCGGCGGCGTCGGTGGCCAGGACCAGCCGCTCGTCGGGGCCGGCGTCGGAGGAGGTGAGGACCTCCAGGGCGGCGTAGGCCGCGGCCAGGCTGGCCTCGGCCGACCGGGCGGCGCTGCTCACGCCGTCGCACACGACGAGCGCGGCGCGCACCCCGCCGTCGCCGTCCTCCTCGGCCCAGACCGCCATCGCGTCCTCGTTGGCGGTATGCCGTATCCCCCGGTCGCAGACCGCCGCCACCCGGGCGGTCGGCCGGGCGGAGAAGTGGTCGCGGGGGTCGGGGCGCTTCTCACCGCATCGCGTGCACCAGCCGTCGGCGTCGTACGCCCCTCCGCACCGGCAGGTGCCGTGGTCGACATCGGGGGCGGGCTCGGGCTGCGCCGCCTCCGACAGCTCACCGTCGAGCACGAGCATCGGCGTCGGCAGCGGGGGCGGGCCGTCGGCGAACGGCTCGGGCTCCTCCTCGACGGGGTCCGGCGGCTCCAGCGGCTGCACCTCCTCGGGCCCGTCCGTTTCGGTGGGCTGCACCTCGTCCGGCGCGACGGGCTGCTCATCGACGGGGTCGGGCGGCTCCAGAGGCTGCACCTCCTCGGGCCCGTCCGGGTCGGCAGCGCGGACGTCGCGCTCCCGGTCGGCGGAGGTCGCGGACGGGTCGGGCGTCGGGCCGTCGGGCGTGGGGGCGTCGGGCGTCGGTGTGTCGGTCATGTCCAGCTCCAGGGGCGGATGGCGTTCGCGCGGTCGATGAGGGCCGCCCGCTCCAGCGGGTCGGGGGTGTAGTCGGCGAGGTAGCGGTACTCCTTCTCCACGGCGCGCCGGAGCGCCTCGCGGGTGACGGGCACCTCGCCCAGCCGCCAGCCGGGCTGCTCGCCGTGCTGGGCGACCTGGGTCAGTGCCTGCTCGTAGATGGAGGCGTTGAAGTGCGCCCGCTGCCGCGGGTCGAGGGTCAGCCGCGCCACCGCGTGCACGGACTCCCGCAGGTCCGCCAGGGTGCCGCGGCCCCGCAGCAGCTCGGCCCGCAGCCAGCGGGCACGAGGGTGCGCGCGGCTGCTCGGCGGCACCGAGTCGAGCGCCGCGATCGCCCCGTCGTCGTCGTGACGCGAGCGGCGGACCCGGTAGAGCCCGAAGGCGGCGGGCGCGACATACGCCGCGTCGGTCCTCCAGACCCGCTCGTAGTCGAGCTCGGCCGCCTTGCTGTAACCGCCGATCTCGCTCGAGAGCGCCAGGGCGAGGCGCGGAGCGACCTCGCCGGGCAGCGCGTCGCGCACCGCGGCGAAGTGGCCGGCGGCGGACTGACCCGCCGCGCCGGCACGGGCCGCGTCCTCACCGGCCTGGGACAGCGCCCACAGCCCCCGCAGCCAGGCGGCCCGCCAGTCCCACGGGTCGAGCCGGACCAGACCGCGCACCGCCTCGTCGAACCACGGCTGCTGGCCCGTCCGGATGCCGGTGCGGGCCCGGGCGACGAGCACCTCCGAGGTGGTCTCGTCGGCCCCCAGCAGCGCGTCGTGCAGCGCGGTGGGGTCGGCGGACTGCAGGGAGGCGACCCAGTCGACCATCGGGTCGGTCTCGTCGCGGGTCAGCTCCGGCAGCTCCCACCACGCCAGCGTCTCCCCCGTCGAGACCGGCGCCTCGAAGGTGGTCGAGTGGGCCGACATCGTCGCGGCCTGGGCGCTGCCCGCGGCCACCACCTGGCGGAGCACGCCGATCATCTGCAGCCGCAGCTCCTCGACCGTGAGGAAGCGGTCGTTGGGGTCCGGGGCGCAGCAGCGCGCGATCAACCGGTAGAACGCGTCGTGCTCGAGGAAGGGCGGCACCTGGCTGACCGGGGGGAGGGACGCGACATACTCCGACTGGTAGCCGCGGAACTCGAAGGTGAGCACGCACAGCGTCCGGCCGATCGTCCAGATGTCGGAGGCGACCGACGGCCCGACCTCGGGGACCTCCGGAGCCTGGTAGCCCACGGTCCCGTAGATCGGGGACTCGAGGTCGTCCTGGCGCCGCACCCCGCCGAGGTCGATGAGCTTGACCGCGTCGCCCTCCTGGATGAGGTTGTCCGGCTTGAAGTCGCAGTAGAGCAGGCCGAGGTCGTGCAGGTGGCTGAACGCGGGCAGCGTCTCCAGCACGAACGCCAGCGCCTGGTCGACGGGGAAGGCGTTGTAGCGCCCGGTCGTGGCCATCCGCTGCTTGAGCATCTGCTTGAGGCTGGTCCCGCCGACGTACTCCATCACCGTGTAGGCGTCGCCCTCGTGCGTGACGACGTTGTAGATCTCCACGATGAGCGGGTGCTTGACCTGGGCGAGGAACTGCTGCTCGGCGACCGCGGCGTCCAGGGCGTCCGCGTCCCCGGTGTTGAGCAGACCCTTGAGCACCACCCACCGGTCCGAGACGTTCTTGTCGCGGGCCAGGTAGATCCAGCCCATCCCGCCGTGCGCGAGGGCGCCGACCACCTCGTACTGGCCCGCCACGAGGTCGCCCGGGGCCAGCTTGGGGGTGAAGGAGTAGGGGGCACGGCACTGCGGGCAGTAGCCCTGCTGCCGACCCGAGGCGTCGCCGGCCGCGCGCCCCACCGGGGCGCCGCAGTTGGGGCAGACGCGCCTGTCCTCGGGGACCTGGGGGTCGTCCGGGACCGCGGCGGTCGGGTCGCCCACGGGCACGGGTGGCACCTGGGTCAGCCCCATCCCGAGCCGCGATCGGCGCTGGGCCGCCTGCGCGCGGCGGTGTCGCTCTGAGGCCGCGCGCACGGCCCGGGTCGACTGACCGGGAGCGGGGGTGGCGACGTGGGGAGCCGCGGCGGCGGGGTCGGAGGAGGACAGGTCCTCACCCGCTGCTCCCGCGAGGTCGGGGGCCGACGCCGCGGCGTCGCGGGCGGCGGCGGGCGGGGGCGTGAACGGGGTGGCCGCGACCGGCGCCTGGGAGGGCTCCGGCGACCCGCAGACGTTGCACCATCCGTCCTCGTAGGAACCGGGGCAGCCCGGCTCGACGCAGCGGTTCACAGCGGCACCCCCATCGTCCGGGCGAACGTCTCCTGCGCCTGCACCAGCGCCTCCACCCTCGTCAGGTCGCTCGGTCGCGCCTCGAGCAGCGCCCGGGTCTGCTCCACGAGGGGCGCCATCGAGGCCGCCGCGTCGCCGTCGAGGACGTCGCCCAGGTGCGCGGCGCGGGTGCTGAGGTCCTCGCGCCGGGCCAGCGCGGCGGCATACGTCGTCTGCGCGAGGGTGAGGGCGCGGTCCACGCGCTCGAGCCGACCCAGGTATGCCGTCAGCTCGCCCGGCTCGGACGGCACCGGGCCGAGGGCACCGACGTCGGGTATGCCGAGGGCCGGGGCGGGCGTCACACTCGCCCGGGCGCGCTCGGCGAGGGCCCGGACGGCCTGCCCGCGGGCGGCGAGCTCGGCCACCTCGCGGGTCGCCTGGGCGTGGTCGGCCTTGGCGTGGGCCCGGGCGGAGGCGGCGACGATGAGGTCGCGCTCGGCGGTGGCCGCCTGCGCCTCGAGGGGGCCGAGGAGACCGCCGACGTCGGCGCCCCGCCGCGCCCGTTCTGTGACGTCGTCGAGCCGCGCGTCCAGCTGCCGGTGCATCTCGGCGGCGGAGGCGCGGCGGCTCTCCGGGATGAGCGCGACCTGGTCGGCGATGCGCTCCACCGTCTGGCGCAGCCCCCGCAGCCGCCCCGCGAGGTCGGGGTCGGCGCCGTCGAGCCGCAGCCGGGAGCGCAGCGAGGAGGCGAGCGAGTCGGAGAGGCGGCACGCCTCGGGGAGGGAGACCGCGAGCGCCTGGCCGACGCCGCGCGAGCCCGGCTGCTCCAGGCTGCCCCAGACCAGGGTGGTGATCCGGCGCCGCTCCGTCTCGCCCACCCGGCCGCTGTCCCAGGTGGCGAGCAGCAGCTCGAGCCGGTCGGCGACGGCCTGCCACAGCGTCATCGACAGGGTCACGTCGGGCGTGACCGCGGCGCGCTCCTGGGGGGTGGGCAGATCCATCGCCGCCTGGTCCAGGACGGCCAGCTCGGCGCGCCGCTGGTCCTTCCAGCGGATCATCGCGTCGAGGTAGCGGAGCAGCTCCCGCTGGGGGACGTCGGAGCCGAGCGTGCCCGGGGCGGGGGGCGCGACGGCATACTGCGCGGTCATGGGTGCGCCTCCCGGGCGTCCGGGGCGGGGGAGCGGTGCGGCACGGCGCTCACCCCTCGACCTGCCGCCGGCGCAGGAGCGCCGGGACGAGCGCCGCCAGCGGGAGGATCGCGGCGGCCGAGGTGGTGACCGCGTAGGGCCCCACCTCCAGCTGGCTCTCGGTGCGGGCGAGCACGGCGGAACGGGCGTCCTCCAGGACGACGGTCTGGGCGTCGAGGAGGGCGCCCCCGGCCTCGACGAGCGCCTGCGCGTGGGGGACCGCCTCGTCCGTGGACAGGGAGCGGATGTCGACGCCGGCCAGGCTCTCGCGGGCGGCGGTGTAGGCGGCGAGGGCCTGAGGGTCGTGCCGGTCCTCCTCGAGGTAGCCGGTCCCCTCCCAGAAGGTCTCCCGCTCGTAGCTCTCCAGCGCCCGGGTCCCGTAGACCGCCTGGAGGTCGCGCCCGACCTGGTCGTAGACGGCGCGAGCGTCGTCCACAGCCTGGCTGTGGGTGGCCAGGGCAGGCTCGACGTCGAGGTGGCGGCCCTGGTCGGCGACGACCAGACCGGCGGGCACGAGGGCCAGACCGGCCAGCCCCGCCCCCACCCGCGTGCCGCCCCTGGCCAGCCCGTAGGTCAGCCCGCCGATCGCCACCACCCCGCCGAGGAGCATCCAGGTGGGCAGGGCGCGGTCGGCGTCCACGAGCTCGCCCGCGTCCCTGATCTCGTAGGTGCCGACGGCGTAACCGGCCGAGGACCTGGCCTCGTCCCAGGCGCTGAGGACGCGCTGGGGGTTGCTGCCCGGCTCGGCGAGGAGCGGGCCGACGGTCTCCTCGAAGTCGCGGACGGGGTAGGTGACGTCCGACGCGGCGCCCGCGGCGGTGGCCTGGGAGACGCTGGCCAGGGTGCCGTCCCCCTGGGTGACCTCCTCGCCGCCGAGGTAGCGGCCGACCTCCTCGTCGAGGGTGAGCCCGGCCCCGAGCCAGGCGACGCGGCTCTCGTCGAGCGTGACGAAGTCCTCGACGTCGGCCGCGGAGGGTGGGTCGACCGAGGCGATCGCCCCGGCGACGACGAGACCGCTGCCGAGCAGGGCGAGGGTCAGGGTGCGTTGCAGCCGGGGCACCGGCACGCCGCTGCGGCGCTCCGCCGCGGCGAGCAGGGAGTTGGGTGCGCCTCTGCGGCCGGACCCCGAGCCCCGGGCGGCGCGCCCGCCGCGGCCGGAGCGGGCGTCCGGGTCCGCCCCCGACACCGAGCTCGCCACGGACGGGACGTGGCCGCCGGTCTGCCGGGCCTTGCGGCGCAGCCGTCGCTCGGTCTTGTGCAGGCGACGCTCGGCGTCGTCGAGCAGCCGCTGCCGGCGAGCCAGCTCGACCTCCGCCAGCCTTCGCTCCTCGGCGAGTCGTTCCTGGGCCTCGCGACGCCGGCGCTCCGCCTCCTGCTCCGCGGCCCGCCGCCGCTCACGGTCCTCCGCCTCGAGCTCGCGGCGCTGCCGCTCCAGCTCGGCCCGCTGCCGGGCCAGCTCCTCCGCCGTCGTGTCCTCGACGTCGGGCCGTTGCTCGCCCAGCACCAGCATGGGGGGCTTGTCGCCGCCCGCGCCGCCCGCGCCGTCGGCGCCGGCCGCGCCGGGGCGTCCCTCGTCGCTCATCCGTCCCTCGCTCACGCGTTCCTCACCCCTGCGTCTGTCCGTCGTGCGTCCTGCGCCCGGGATCCCCGGCCTCGGTCCGCTCCTGTGTCACGCCGGTCGTCAGGGCGACGGGCGTGACACGACAGCGCCGCACATCGATGCCTCACCGGTAGTCCCTCAGCCGTTGTGTCAGGCCGGTCCACGCCAGCGCACCCGCGACCAGCCCGAGCACCAGGGCCAGGCCCGAGGTGACGAGCGCGGGCCGGCCCACGCTGCCGACCGAGGCACCCAGCCGCGTGTCGGCGAGCTCCTCCAGGGCGCTCTCCGCCTCGGCGAAGCCCTCCTGGCTCGCGGTGACGACGGCGAGGCCCTCGGCGCCGGTGGTGTCGTCGAGGTCGGCCTGGGCGTCGAGGACGACGTCCCACGCGTCGGAGACCGCGGGCTCGCCCAGCGCCCGGACGCTGTCCGCCGCGCGGTCCACGGGATCCGCCGCCGTCCCGGCGTCGAGCGTCTGGGCGTACTGCGCGGCGCGGGCCACGCGCACGTCCTGGAGGGCCTGGGCGGACTGCGCCGCGGCGTCGACCCGCTGGTCGTAGTCCACGGGCAGGGCCGCCGGGTTCAGGGAGACGTAGGTCAGGCCGGCCGTGATCGCGGTGGCGATCGCCAGCGGCACGTTGACGATCCGTCGGGTGAGCAGGGCGAGCCACACCAGCAGACCGCCGAGGAGGAGCGTGGCCAGGCCGCCGACGACGGCGGTGAGCGCGGACCGGGAGCCGGTGCGCAGGTCGACGGCGTGTCCGTCGGCCACCGCGTCCGTCACGGCCATCGACTCGTCGGTGAGGGTGACCACCTCCTGGAGGCCCGCCGCACCCGCGCCGGGGTCGGCCTCCGCGACCCGGAGCGCCTCCTGCCCCGCGATCGCCACGTCCACGAGCGAGCCGGAGGTCGACGTGCCGGACCGGGCCACCCACTCGGCGGCGGAGCCCAGGAGCGCGGGGAACGCGGCCGGGTCGGCGAGCCGCTCCGCCTCCGGGACCGCTGCGGCGGACTCCGCCACGCCCCGCGCCACCTCGAGCCGGGCCGCGGCGACGTCGGTGCCGGCGCGCTCGGCGGCCTCCCACTGGGCGGCGATGACGTTGGGGGTGGCGTTGACGCCGCCGGTGTCGAAGGTGCCGGTCGCGACGATGCCGGTGAGCAGCGCGGCGCCGGTCGCCAGCCCGCGGGCCAGGCGCAGGCGGGAGGGGGTGGCGGAGGGGCGTGCGGGACGGGAGGCAGCCGGGGCCTGACCCTGCTCGGGCGCCGCGGACTGCGTGGCCGCCGCGGGGGCGGCCCCGGGCTGGTTCGCGGCCGGCTGGTTTGCTGCCCGATGGGCGGACGCCGGCTGGGCGGACGCCGCCAGGGCTGACGCCGACTGGCTCGCCGCCGCCGGACTGCTCGCCGCCGGACCGCTCGCCCGCCGCGCGGCCGCAGCCTGCCCGGCCGGCCGCCGAACCGCGGGACCGGGTGTGCTCACGCGTCCTCCTCCGGCACGACGGCCTCCCCGACCGACAGGTCGACCCCGTCCCGGTCCTCGAAGTCCCGACGCTCCAGGGTGCGCAGCTCCTTCAGGCTCGGCTCCTCCGACTCCCGCAGCCGCCACGCGTGCCGCCCGATCGCGGCCTCGAGCATGTTGCGGGCGAACCGCCCGTTGCCGAAGCTGGGACCGCGCGGGGTGGCCGCCAGGATCTCCCGGAACCGTTCCGTCGCCGGGGTGTCGACGTCGTAGTCCATCTTCTCGGCCAGCACCTGCTGGATCGCCACGAGCTCGTCGTCGGTGTAGTCGTCGAACTCGATGATCGTGCGGAACCGGCTCTCCAGGCCCGGGTTCATCCCGACGAACTCCGCCATCGGTGCCGGGTAGCCGGCCACGATGACGACCAGCTCGTCGCGGTGGTCCTCCATCTCCTTGACGAGGGTGTCGACCGCCTCCTTGCCGTACTGGTCCCCGCCGAGGCTGTAGGCCTCGTCGATGAACAGCACCCCGCCCAGCGCGGACGCGACGACCTCCGAGGTCTTCACCGCCGTCTGCCCGAGGTAGCCCGCCACCAGCTCGGAGCGGTCCACCTCGACGAGCTGCCCCTTGTCGAGGAGGCCGAGCGCGCGGTAGATGCCGCCGACGAGCCGCGCCACGGTGGTCTTGCCCGTGCCGGGGTTGCCGACGAAGACGAGGTGGCGGGTGAGGGTCGCGATCCGCAGCCCCACCTCCTGGCGACGTGCCTCCATCTTCAGGACGGCGACCTGCCGGTGGATCTCGGCCTTGACCCGCTCCAGGCCGATGAGCGCGTCGAGCTCGGCGAGCAGCTCCTCGACGCTGCGCTCGGGCTCGGCCGGCTCCTCCGGCTCCGGGGCGGGGGCCCCGGGGGCCTCCTGGGTGGCCAGGGGGTCGGTGCTCATCGCCGGCTCGTGCGGGTATGCCGTGCCCGCCGGCCCGAGCGCGTCCGGCCCCAGCTGGCCCGCGGTCGTCGGCGGCAGCTGGCCGCCTGGGCCACCGGCCTGGCCGAGGTGTCCCATCTCGCCGAGCATCTGCCGGACCCGCGCCGACTGCTCCTGGGCGCGGCGCAGCAGGTCGGAGGACAGGTCGCGCAAGGAGCCGGTCTCGGAGGGGGCCGACCCCGCCAGCACCGACCCGGGCAGCGGCGAGCCGGCGGGCGGCGAGCCGGCGGGCGGCGAGCCGGTCGGGGTCTGTCCGGGTGCCAGCGTGGGCGCGACGGCGGGCGCGGGCGGCCGGACCCCGGCGGCGGCCAGCTGGGCCGAGCCCACCGAGAGGGCGCGGCCCAGGCTGGTCGGGCCTGCTCCGGGCACGGTGCACGCGGCCTGGGCGACGTCGGCGAGCGCCTTGGCATAGGCGCCGGCAGAGGCATGGTGCTCCGACACCAGCGTCTGGAGCGACGGGGTCGGGATGTGCGTGAAGCGGCGTCCGTGCGGCACGGCGCCGAAGAAGTCGCTGGCCGGGTGGCCGAAGGTGTCCCCCCAGGTGCGGGCCAGCTCGCTGGCGCCGGTGGACTGCTCCATCACGGCGGCGGCGACGACCTGGCCCTCGGCGCGCACGGTCGCCTCGTCCAGACCCGCCTCGCGGCCGATCCGGGCCAGGACGTCGACGGCGTCGCGCAGGGGCTGGGTGGTCATCGGGCTCCTTCGGGCGGGGTGAGGCGGGTGAGGCGGGCAGGTCCGTCGGCCTCGACAGCGGCCGGGGTCATGCCGACCTGGGCGACGACACCTGTCGGGTCGTCCGGGTCCTCCGGCATCGCCGGCAAGGGAGCCTGCGCGCCGTCGACCCGCAGGGAGCCACCCGCCCCGGCGTGCCCGAACTTCTCGGCGATGAACCGGCCCTGGGCGACGAGCTCTCGCGCGTCGTCGCGGTAGACGGCGTCGAAGACCCGGTCCAGGGTCACGCCGAGCAGGTCGAGCTGGTCGACGAGGACCATGAGCGAGGTCTTGCCGCCGTCCACGGGACGGGTGTCGGCATACCGGCGGGGGAGGCGCTGGTAGGCCCCGATCGCCTCGGGGAGGTAGTCGGTGGCGGTCGCGACCACGGTGTAGCCGAGGTCGCTGCCGCTGATCCGGCGCAGCCGCGGCACGGTGTCGCGGACCGTGTCGACCACCCGGCCCGCCCGGGCGACCACCGCCGAGGGCAGCGCGGAGGAGGCGAGCAGCTCCGCGGTCTGGTCGAGCGCGGCATACACGTCCTCGGCGGTGGGGGGCGCCGGGAGGACCATCCGCTCCTCGTCGGGCGTGGCCGGCGCCCGCCCGAGCATCCGGTCCAGCAGGTCGCCGAACCCCACGTCAGCGACCGGCGGTGGGGGAGATGTCGCCCAGGTCCAGCGAGCCGCCGACGAGTCGGGCGTCGGTGCGCTTGGCGCGCTCGAGGTAGCTCTGCGACTTCACGACCTCGCCCTCGAGCACCCCGATCGTCTGCGCCATCGAGTCCAGGGCCTGGCTGCGGAAGGCGTCGATCGCGTCCATCGTCTCGTAGATGTTGGAGAACGCCGCCTGCAGCTGCTCCAGGCCCAGGGTGGAGGAGGCGGCCTGCTCCTGGATCTTGATGGAGTTGTCCCGCAGCATCTCCGAGGTCCGCTGGATCATGTCGGAGGTGGTGCTGTTGAGCGCGGTGATCTGGTCGAGGACGAGCCGCTGGTTGTTGAGCGCCTGCGCGACGAGCACCGCGGTGCGCAGCGCGCTGACCGTCGTCGTCGAGGCCCGGTCGACACCCTTGATGAGCTCGATGTTGTTCTTCATGATGATGTCGATCGCCAGGTAGTTCTGGATCGACACGGCCAGCTGGGTGAGCAGGTCCTGGTGCTTCTGCCGCACGTAGAAGAGGACGTCCTCGCGCATCGCCCGGGCGTCCTCGGGGTTGGTCTCCTCCAGCTGCGCCACGTGGGCGGAGACCTTGGCGTCGAGCTGCTCGGCGATGTAGACGTACTGGTTGAGGCGGCCCATCGTGTCCCAGAGCTGCTGCTTCTCCATGTTGAGCGCGGCGTTGTCCTTGCTCAGCTCGTCCTGGCCGCTGCGCAGCGCGTGCAGGATGCCGTCGAGGTGCTTCTCCGCCGACTCGTACTTGCGGAAGTAGTCACGCAGCCGGTCGCCGAACGGGATCATCCCCAGCACCCGCTTGGTGCCCTTCGCCTGCGCAGGGTCGAGGTCCTCGACGGTGCGGCGCAGCTCCATGAGGGTCCGCCCGACCTTCGACTCCTTGGAGATCCCGCCCTCGTTGAGCGCGCGGACCGGCGACTTGAGCAGCCGGTTGGAGGTCTCGGCGGCGGTGCGGATCTCGGCGTCGCCCATGGTGCGCACGTCGGCGGCGCGCCGGGCGAACTCGGGCGACTTGGTCTCGGTCTGCGTCAGACCGTGGACGTAATCGGCGACCTTGGCGTCCAGCGCGGGCACGGCCTCGGGGGCGACCTGGGGAGCCATCTTGGGTGCGGCGGTCTCGGCGACGGGCTGCGGGGGAGCCGGCGCGGTCAGGACGAGGGGCTCCGCGGCGGCCAGCCCCTGGGGTGCGGCGAGCGGCTGGTGCTGGTCGGTCATCGTCTCTTCTCCTCGTGGTCGGGACGGGGCGTCGACGGCGGCCCCCTGGTGGACCCGCGAGGGGTCGGACGCGTCCATTCTTCCGTGCGTTCCCAGCCTCCCACACGGGGGTTACCCCGGGGATCCGGAGAGGTGGTGCCCCGGCAGCGGGAGGCGGAAGGCGAGCAGCTCCACACCCGGGACCGGGGACCAGTCCCGGTCGGGTATGCGGTGGAAGCCGGCTCTCGCGTAGAGCCGGTGGGCGGCGGTCATCCAGGTCGCGGAGCACAGGACGACGGCGCTCCAGCCCTCGGCCCGGGCCCGCGCGAGGACGGCCTCCAGCAGCGCCGCGCCAACCCCCCGGCCGTGCAGCCGGGGGTCCACGGCCAGCATGCGGAACTCCGCCTCGTCGTCGCGGGAGAGCTCGCGCTGCCCCGAGCCCCGCCCCGCCCAGGTCACCGTGCCCGCGAGGGTCCCGTCGAGCTCGGCCACCCACACCTCGGCGTCGTGGGTGCGGGCCGTCGTGTCGCGCAGCGCGTCCCAGTAGTCGAGGTCGGGCGGCATGCCGCTGGGCGCGTAGGCCTCCACGAGGAGGCGGCCGACGGCCGCGTGCTCCCCGGGACGGACCGCTCGCACGGTCACGCCGGCGCCACCGGTGACCGGGAGGGCGCTCACCCCACCACCCCGAGCACGACGTCCACCGGCGGGGTCACGAAGGACCACGCGTCCTGGGCGTCCGCCCGCCACAGGTCCGCCGGAAACCGACACCTCTTCGCCATGGGGACAAACCTAGGACCGCCCACCGACAGACCGCCCCGGACGCCCGGGTCCCGTCCTCTCAGGACACCCTCTGTCCGTCACCCGCACTACCGTTCCTGTATGACGCAGACGCGCAGCTTCCGCAAGGCGGACCTGGCCGGAGCGGCGTTCGAGGAGACCGACCTGAGCGGGGCCGCGTTCCGCCTCGTCGACCTGTCCGACGTGCGGATGCACAACACCGACCTCTCGCGGGCGCGGCTGACCGGGGTGGTGCTCCAGGGGGCGGTGCTGGACGGCGACATCCGGGGGCTCGTCGTCAACGGCGTGGAGGTGGGGCCCGTCGTCGAGGCGGAGCTGGACCGGCGCCACCCCGACCGCGCCCTCATGCGCCCGGCGGACGCCGAGGGCTACCGCACGGCCTGGGCCCGGCTCGGGGAGCTGTGGGACGGCACGGTCGCGCGGGCCTCCGCCCTGGAGGAGCGGGCGCCGGGGCTGGTCCACGAACGGGTGGACGGCGAGTGGTCCTTCGTGGAGACGCTGCGGCACCTCGTCATGGCGACCGACGCCTGGGTCGGGCGCGTCCTGCTGGGTGACCCGGCGCCGTACCACCCGCTCGGCATCCCGTTCGAGGAGGAGCAGTCCAACCCCGGCCTGCCGTGGGACCCGCAGGCGCGGCCGACGCTCGAGGAGGTGCTCGCGGTGCGTCAGGGCCGACGCGACGGCGTGGCGGACGTGCTCCGGGACCTCGACGACGAGCGGCTGGCGGGGCGCACGACGCCGGTTGACGGGCCGGGCTGGCCGCCTGCCCGGGCGTACCCTGTGCGGGAGGTGCTCGGCGTCGTGCTCAACGAGGAGTGGGAGCACCGGCTCTTCGCCGAGCGCGACCTTGACGTGCTGGAGGGTCGCCTCCGTGGCTGACCTCGAGTGGACCGGGGAGGTCGTGGAGTGGCGCGGGCCCGCGCCCTTCCACTTCCTCGTGGCGCCGCCGGAGGAGGCCGGGTGGCTGCGGGACATCATGCGCGACGTCACCTACGGCTGGGGGATGATCCCGGTCACCGGACGGGTCGGGGACACCGAGTTCACCACCTCGCTGTGGCCGCGGCAGGGGTCCTTCTGGGTGCCGCTCAAGGACGCCGTCCGCGCCGCCGAGGACATCGCGCTGGGCGACGTCGTGACGGTGCGGCTCGACATCAGGGTCGGGTGAGCTGGACCACCGCAGCGGTCAGCTCGCCGAGCGCGAGCGAGGCCGCGACGACGGCGACGACCGCGGGGACGCGTCCGTCGGCCAGGACCCGGTCGAAGTGCGGCTCGTCCGGGTGCACCGCGGCGTACCTGCGGCTGCGCAGCGTCACCCCCACCACCCACGCCGCCAGCGCGGCGGCGACGACGGCCGGGACCAGGACGCCCGCGCCGAGCGTGTCCATCGTGAGCCGGCCGACCGTGAGCGCGCCGACCACCAGGGCCAGGCCGGTGCGGCGCCAGGCCAGGGCCGTCCGCTCCTGCTGCAGCCCCGGGTCGCGGGCGGGCACGGCGCTCATCGCTCAGGCCCGCAGGAGGCTGGCCGCGAGGAGGAGCACCCCGGAGAGCGCGACCCCCACGACGACCACGATGCCGGCGGCGTTCCCGGGCATCGGCAGGTCGAGGCGCATGGCGCGCTCGGTGCGGACCCACCCGCGCCACGCGTGACCGGCCGCGGCGAGCCCGGTGAGCGCGAGCACGGCGGCGATGGCGGCCTGGGCGCGCTCGTCGATCTGCAGGGGCAGGGCGTCGACGGCCGCGGCCATGGCCAGCAGGGCCAGGCTGGTGCGGATCCAGGCCAGGAAGGTGCGTTCGTTGGCCAGCGAGAACCGCGGGTCGGGCTCGCGACCCGAGCCGTAGATCGACGACGGCCAGCGTGGTGGGCTCACGGTCGTCCAGCCTAGGTGCAGGTGGCTGTCTGATCCGTCACAGCCGGGCCGGGACGGCATCTACTACATACCGTAGGGGGTATACGTCGGAGGTATGAGAACGCTCCTGATCCTCGGGGCGGGCACCGCTGGGACGATGGCCGCCAACCACCTGCGCAAGGTCCTCGGGGACGACTGGTCGATCACCGTCGTCGACCGGGACACGGACCACCACTACCAGCCCGGTTACCTCTTCGTGCCGTTCTGGATGGAGCCGGGCCGCGTGGTCCGGGACCGTCGGCCGCTCCTCGCCGAGGGCGTCACCTTCGTCGAGGGCCGGGTCGCCCTGGTGCACGCGGAACGCTCGGAGGTCGGGCGCGCCGACGGCACCGGTATGACGTACGACTGGCTCATCATCGCCTCCGGCACCCGCCCCGACCCGACGATGGTCGAGGGCATGGCCGAGGCGCTTGCCCGGCGCGAGGACGTCCACGACTTCTACACCCTCGAGGGGGCGACCGCGCTGCGCGAGAGGCTGCGGACCTTCGAGGCCGGACGGCTGCTCGTGCACGTGTCCGAGATGCCGATCAAGTGCCCGGTCGCGCCACTGGAGTTCGCGTTCCTCGTGGAGGACCACTACCGCCGTCGCGGGCTGCGGCACAAGGTGGACATCACCTTCGTCACCCCGCTCGACGGCGCCTTCACCAAGCCGGTGGCCGCGGGCGAGCTCGGCGGCCTGCTCAAGGACCGCTCGATCCGGCTGGCTGCCGACTTCGCGGTGGAGCGGGTGGACGGTGAGGCCGGCACCCTGGTCGCCTACGACGGCCGGGAGCTGCCCTTCGACCTGCTCGTGACCGTGCCGCCCAACGTGGGTCAGCAGTTCGTCGTGGACTCCGGCCTCGGCAACGACGCCGGCTTCGTCCCGGTCGACAAGCACACCCTGCGGTCGGTGGAGCACGAGCGGATCTTCGTCCTCGGTGACGCCAGCGACATCCCCATCTCCAAGGCCGGGTCCGTCGCGCACTTCGCCACCGAGTCGTTCATCGACAACTTCCTCGCCGCCGTCGAGGACCGTCGGTTGCCGAACTCCTTCGACGGGCACGCCAACTGCTTCGTGGAGTCCGGTCGCGGGCAGGCGATGCTCCTCGACTTCAACTACGACACCGAGCCGCTGCAGGGCGCCTACCCGCTGCCCGCCGTGGGCCCGATGCGGCTGCTGCGGCCCTCCCGGGTGAACCACCTCGGCAAGCTCGCGTTCGAGCAGATCTACTGGCGCATGCTGCTGCCCGGCCACCGCCTCCCCGTCCCCAACGAGATGTCGATGGCCGGCAAGCGTCGGCCGAAGGAGTGACCACGATGCCCACGAACACCCTCAACGGCCGGACCTTCCAGGTCGACGCCGAGGGCTTCCTCACCCGCCGTGACGAGTGGAGCGAGGACCTGGCGGCCCTGCTCGGGCTCGACCTGGACGAGGCCCACCTCGCGCCGCTGCGCTTCATGCGCCAGGACTCCGCCGTCACCGGCGTCACCCCCACGCTGCGGAGGATGCAGACGGTCGGCGGTTTCGGGGTCAAGGACCTGTTCACGCTCTACCCCGGCAAGCCGGCCAAGAAGATGGCCTGGCTGGCAGGGCTGCCCAAGCCCGTCGGCTGCGTCTGAGAGGAGACCGACATCATGACCACCATCACCATGCCTCCCGAGGGCTTCCTCATGCCCGACTTCGGCGACCGTCACCGCGCCGCCGGGTCCACGTCCCGGGCCCCGTCCCTGGACGCCGCGCCCGGCGAGGCGTCCGCTCCCGCCGGTGACGCGGCATACCGGGGGCCGCGCAAGATGGCCTTCATCTGCTCCAAGGGCAACCTCGACATGGCCTACCCGGCCCTGATCATGGGCAACGCCGCCCTCGGCGAGGGCGTCGAGGTGCACATCTTCTTCACCTTCTGGGGCATGGACATGATCAACACCCGGACCAACGACCGGCTGAAGTTCACGCTGGCCGGCAACACGGCGATGCACATGCCCGACCTCGGGCGCGTCCGGCCGGGTCTGGAGCACCTGTCGATGCCGCAGGCCATGGGCAACCTGCCCGGGATGACCCAGTTCGCCACCCGGATGATGAAGAAGCAGCTGGAGGAGCTGGAGATCCCGACGGTCCCCGACTTCCTCGACCTGCTCGCGGCGTCCGGGGCGCACCTGTACGCCTGCCGGCTCTCCTACGACATGATGAAGGTCATCGAGGCCGACCTGCACCCGGCCGTCGAGGGCGTCATCAGCGCGAGCGACTTCATCGAGATCGCCGACGGCGCGCAGGTCATCTTCGTCTGAGTCAGGCGGCCCCGCCGGCGATGTTCACCATCCACCCGATGCCGTAGCGGTCGGTGACCATGCCGAAGTGGTCGCCCCAGGGTGCGCGCTCGAGCGGCAGCGTGGTGCGTGCCCCGTCGCAGAGGCGCTCGTAGACGCCGCGCAGCTCCTCCTCGTCCTCGGGACCGCCGCTGAGCGAGACGCCCACGTTGTCGCCGGGGGAGTACGGCATGCCCTCGGGGGTGTCGGCGCCCATGAGCACGAGACCTCCCGGGGTGGTCAGCATCGCGTGCATGACCAGGTCGGCCGCCTCCTGATGGTCCCCACCCATCCCGCCCTCGGCATACGTGGTCACCGTGAGGTCCCCGCCGAGGACGGACTGGTAGAAGGACATGGCCTCGCGGGCCTGGCCCTGGAAGTTGATGTAGGGGTTGAGCGTCACCATCGCGGTCTCCCGGTGCTCCTGCGGCCACCCGGTGCGGCCGTCCTCGTGCAGTGTGACCGGCGCCACCGACAGAAGTCATCGCTCGGTGGAGGCGAGGCGTCGTCAGGGGCAGCGGTTACGCTCGCACCTGCGCACCAGCACCGCACCCGCGCAGCCACCGCACCGCCAGGGGAGGCCCCACCGTGACCACGCTGACCGACCGGTCCGCAGCCCGGGTCGACGACGAGACCCGTCGGGCCGGCCTGCGTCAGATGCGCGCGGTCGCGACCGGGCTGCTCGTGCTCATGGCGGTCATCTACGTCCTCACCCACGGACGCGACGGGGCGTGGGGCTACGTCAACGCGGCGGCGGAGGCCGGGATGGTCGGCGCGATCGCCGACTGGTTCGCCGTCGTCGCGCTGTTCCGTCACCCGCTGGGGCTGCCGATCCCGCACACGGCGCTGGTGCGGAGGCGCAAGGACGACCTCGGCGCCAGCCTCGAGCAGTTCGTCACCGACAACTTCCTCACCCCCCAGGTGCTGCGGGAGAAGTATCTCGACGCCGAGGTCGTCCTACGGCTGTCCGGGTGGCTGAGCCGGCCGGAGAACGCCGAGCGGGTGATGGGCGAGGCCGTGCCGTTCCTGCGTCGCGGTATCGAGCGCATCGACGAGGACGAGCTGCGCACCTTCGTCGAGAACGTCGTGCTGCCCCGGGTCCGCAAGGAGCCGCTGTCACCCGTCGCGGGCCACCTGCTGGAGCGGGTCGTCGAGGACGGCTCGCACCACGGTCTGGTCGACCTCTTCGCCCGCGAGCTGCACGCCTGGCTGGCCCTCCACCAGGACGAGGTCGAGGGGATGCTGCGCTCGCGCGCGCCGACGTGGGCCCCCGCGTGGGTCAACGACCAGGTGACGCGACGCGTCTACCAGGAGGTGCTCCGCTGGGCGCGGGAGGTCAAGGACGACCCCGGGCACCGGGTCCGGGAGGCGCTGGACTCCTACCTCCACGACCTCGGCACCGACCTCCAGCAGGAGCCCCGGACCATGGAGCGCTTCGAACGGCTCAAGGAGCGTCTGCTGGACCACCCGCAGGTCAGCGCCACCGGCGTCCGCCTGGGCGAGACCTTGCGCACCACGCTGCTCGAGGCGCTGGACGACCCGAGCGGCCACCTGCGCACCCGCCTCGCGACCGAGCTCGCGGCCATGGGCCGACGGGTGGTCGAGGACGACGGCGTCCGGGCCCGGCTCGACGCGTGGAGCGCCGACCTGGTCGTCGGGCTGGTCGAGCGGTACGGGCCGGAGCTGACGTCGGTCATCTCCTCCACGATCCATCGCTGGGACGCCGCCGAGGCCTCGGACAAGATCGAGCTGCACGTCGGCCGCGACCTGCAGTTCATCCGTCTCAACGGCACCATCGTCGGGGCGCTCGTCGGCCTGGTCATCCACACCGTGTCCCACTTCCTCTGACCCGGGACGTCCGCAGCGACACGGGGCCCGGCGTCACGGGCCGGGCGACCCGCGCCGGGCGCCACGCGCCGGGCGGGCGCGAACGGTCAGGCGGGCCGTCCCTCGACGACGTCCCGCAGCGTGCCCGCGGTGAGCGCCCAGCCCGACGTGGCGAGCGCCCAGCGGGTGGCCTCCCACGGGCCGCTGGCGCGGTGCGTGATCCGCAGCGACGTGCCGGACGCCGTCCCGTCGAGGTCGACCTCCAGGAAGCCCCGCACCCCCGCCGGCAGGTCCATGCGGCCGCACATCTCGAGGTAGCGGGTCTCGCACAGCCCGGTCACCGTCCCCCACGCGGGACCGCCCCGGCGACCGGAGCCACCACCCTCCAGGAGCTGCCCCCCGACGAACGCGTCCAGGCTGGCCTCGTGGGAGCCGCGGCGGCTCACCGTGTGCCACCAGGTGGTGAGGTCCTCCGTCAGGGTGCGCCAGACGTACCGGACGGGCGCGTCGATGTGGACCTCGTGGCTGACCTGCAGGCACGTCCGTGTCATGGTCGTCCTCCTCGCACCGTCGGCGGCGGCGGCCGCTGGGTCGCACGCTAACGAGGTGATGTTGCGGGGACGTCACGCCGAGGTAACAGCTCGTCGTCAGCCGCAGGACGTCCTCGCCCGTCCCAGCCCTGACCCGGTCCTGCGCAGGTCGGAGGGGGTTGTGGACAACTTCTGCGCGTCGGGTGCCGGTCGCGCCATGCTGCGGCGCATGAGCTTCGAAGACCTTCCGAAGGACTGGCCGGCACGCCCCCTCGACGACGTCAGCGTGGCCGCCTCGGTCGTGGACCTGTGCGTCAGCGACCGCGACCGCGGCGTGGGCGGGCTGAGCGTCCTCCTGTGCCGCACCGACCGCACGCTGAGCCAGCCGGTGTTCGTCGAGGAGGTCCCCGGCTCCGAGCTGTGCGAGGTGGTCGCCCGGATGGTCGAGGCCGGCTCCCACCTGCCCGGCGTCGGTGGCGTGGTGGTCTCGGTCGTCCGTCCCTGGGGTGCGGTGACCGACCTGGACCGCGCGGCCCACCAGAGCGCCCTCGAGGCGTGCCGGGGCAGCGGCATCCCCCTGCTCGGGATGTATGTCGTCACCCGCGCCTCGGTCACGCACCTGCCGCTCGCCGAGGGGCTCGAGCTGCACCCCGGCGCGGCCTCACGGGATGCCCCGGACGCGGCCTGACCGCTCACGGTGGGCCCGGGTCACCGCCCGGACCGCCCGGCGCTCCCGCCCGGAACGACGCCACGGCGCCCGCCCCCACGTCCGGGTGGTCGGTGAAGAACCCGTCGACCCCCAGCTCGAGGAAGGCCAGGACCTGGCCCTGCAGGTCACCGTGCTCGAGAGGGTCGGTGCCCCTGCGGAAGTCGGCGTAGAGGTAGAGGTTCTCCGCGCGGAACGTGTAGGGGTGGACCGCGAGCCCGGTGTCGTGCGCGCGGGCCACCAGACCCGTGTCGGGCCCGAGCTCCCCCTCGGGTCCGGCGGCGAGCACCATCGTCAGCTCCGGACCGATCGCGGTGACCCCGGCGGCGACGAGCTCGGCGAGGCCGTCCCGCCCGGCGTACCACGCGAAGTCGCGCCGCCCGTCGCCGGCGCGGACGCTGTCGGCGGGGGAGCCGGACGGGGCCAGGAGGAAGACGGTCGGGGTGCGCAGCAACAGGTCCTCCCGCAACCGGGCGAGGTTGTCCAGCTCGAAGGACTGCACCAGCACGGGCGCGTCAGGGCGGTCGAGGCCGTGCGCCCGCAGCGCGGCCACCAGCGGCGGCTCCAGCGCCAGACCGAGCCCGGCGAAGTAGCTCGGGTGCTTGGTCTCGGGGTAGACGCCGACCTCCCGTCCCAGCTCGGTCGACAGCTCCTCGCGCAGCTGCAGGATCTCCTCCAGGGTCGGGACCGGGAACGCCCCGTCGTGACCGGTGTTGGCCGGCCGGACGTGGGGCAGCCGTTCCCGGGCCCGCAGCGTCCGCAGCTCGGCGAGCGTGAGGTCCTCGGTGAACCACCCCGTCACCTCGACCCCGTCCACCACCTTGGTCGTGCGCCGGTCCGCCAGCTCGGGGCGCTCGGCCACGTCGGTGGTGTCGTCGATCCGGTTCTCGTGCCGGGCGACGAGCACCCCGTCCCGGGTCGGCACCAGGTCGGGCTCCAGGTAGTCGGCCCCCATCCGGGCGGCCAGCGCGTAGGAGGCGAGGGTGTGCTCGGGGGTGTACCCGCAGGCGCCCCGGTGACCGATCACGACGGGGGACCCGGTCGAGGCGCGCACGGCGGAGACGCTACCCGCAGGGGCGCCTCACCGCCGGTCGAGCCCCAGGCCCAGATCCTCGGCCTCCACCAGACCCACGGCCTGGGCCGCGCACCCGAGGGCGGGAACGTCCAGCACCTCGCTCATGGTCCGCAGCGTGTCGCAGTGGTCGGTGCGGCGGTCCACGGTCGTGCCCGCCAGCACCGGGTGGAACACCAGTGTCGCGATGTCGTTGCTCAGCGTGCTGCCCTCGTCCCAGGTCAGGACGACGAGCAGGTCACCCGAGCGGTAGTCGCTCGAGCCGAGGATGCGCGGGAGCCAGCGGGACAGCCACGCGTCACCCTCCTCCACCCGGTCGCCCGTGCACGCGTCCCCGCCGTGCATGTCGTGGCACAGGTCCGGCACGACGAGGGAGAACGCCGGCAGGCCGGAGGCCAGCCCTTCGCGCAGGGCGCCGCCCTCCGTGTCGCCCAGCGGGACCTGCCACCTCTCGCACCGCTCCGCCTCGCTCGGGTAGTAGGGGGCGGCGGTGTGGCGGACGGCGTAGCGACCGTCGTCGCTGTCCTGGCGCTGGCAGGTGGTCCTCATCCCCTCGGCGTAGACCCGCCACTCCCGTCCCGACGTGGCCACCTCCTCGAAGAGGTTCGGTGCCTCGACCTGGAGGGAGCCCGGCCCGTCGCTGTTGCACACCCCGTGCGTGGACCCGCTGGTGAGCAGCAGGTAGGCGGGCAGGGACGGGCAGAGGGTGGGGTAGCCGGCCTGCATGTCCGTCACCCGCGCCGCCTGGCCCACGACGCCCTCCAGGTATGGCGTGCGGCCGGCACCGAGGACCTCCCCGACCTGGGTGTTCTCCTCCATCAGCAGGAGCACCTTGGTGGGGGACGACGCCGCGTCCGCGGCCCCCCCGGCCGAGGTGGCCGCCGGGTCCGAGGTGGTCGCCGCGTCCGGGAGGGCCGTCGCGTCCGGGGTGGCCGGCCCCGTCACGGAGGTGCTCCCCAGCACCGGGCCGGACGGTCCCGACGGCGCGGTGCAGCCGACCAGCAGGGCCGCGAGGCCGAGCGCGAGGAGCCGGGACGTCGTGCCCACCCGGGCATGGTCCCACGGGCCGGGAGCTGGCCCGGGGCCGGCCCCACCTCGGTCGTCACGGGTCGGAACCCGGTTGCGCCGACGCCTACAGTGGAGCGCGTGCCCGAACCCGCCACCTCCTCCCGGCCGCGGCGCCGTCCGCCCCGCGGAGGACGGGCCGAGGGCGGGCGGCATACCCGGCAGGAGAGCCTCGTGGCGGCGCGACGGGCCTCCCTGCCCGCCCCGGACTCCCTGCACTTCCCCCCCGACCTGCCGGTCAGCGAGCGGCGCGAGGACATCCGGGAACTGATCCGGGACCACCAGGTGGTCATCGTCGCCGGGGAGACCGGGTCCGGCAAGACCACCCAGCTGCCCAAGATCTGCCTGGAGCTGGGGCGCGGCGTCGAGGGGATGATCGGGCACACCCAGCCGCGCCGGATCGCCGCGCGCTCGGTCGCCGAACGGGTCAGCGAGGAGCTGGGGGTCGAGCTCGGGACGACGGTCGGCTACCAGGTGCGGTTCACCGACCGCTCCCGCGAGGACACGCTCGTCAAGGTGATGACCGACGGCATCCTGCTCGCGGAGCTGCAGCGCGACCGCATGCTGCGCCGCTACGACACGCTCATCATCGACGAGGCGCACGAGCGCAGCCTCAACATCGACTTCATCCTGGGCTACCTGCGCCAGCTGCTGCCCCGGCGCCCGGACCTCAAGGTCCTCATCACCTCGGCGACCATCGACGTGCACCGGTTCGCGGCGCACTTCGCCGACGCCCAGGGTCGGCCGGCGCCGGTCATCGAGGTGTCCGGGCGCACCTATCCGGTCGAGGTGCGCTACCGGCCCCTGGTGCGCGAGGTCGCCCCCACCCGTGGCGGCGTAGACGCCGCACCCACGCGCGTCGAGATCGACCAGGTGACCGGGGTCGTCGAGGCGGTCGAGGAGCTGTGGACCGAGGCGACCGGCCGCGACGGCCGGGGGGAGGACGTCCTCGTCTTCTGCTCGGGGGAGCGGGAGATCCGCGACGTCTGCGACGCCCTGGAGGGTATGCAGCTG
The DNA here is from genome assembly GCF_003702705.1 of Ornithinimicrobium cerasi. Classification (GTDB taxonomy): domain Bacteria; phylum Actinomycetota; class Actinomycetes; order Actinomycetales; family Dermatophilaceae; genus Ornithinicoccus; species Ornithinicoccus cerasi. The sequence goes on from NZ_QZMN01000001.1 coordinate 73,406, forward strand.
CCGTCCACCGAGGTCCTGCCGCTGTACGGGCGGCTCTCGGCGGCGGAGCAGCACCGGGTGTTCTCCCGGCACGCGGGGCGCCGGATCGTGGTGTCGACCAACGTCGCCGAGACCTCGCTCACGGTCCCCGGGATCCGCTACGTGGTGGACACCGGCACGGCGCGCATCAGCCGCTACAGCCAGCGGCTCAAGGTGCAGCGGCTGCCGATCGAGCCGATCAGCCAGGCCTCGGCCAACCAGCGCTCCGGACGCTGCGGGCGCCTCTCGGACGGCATCGCGATCCGGCTCTACTCCGAGGAGGACTTCGCCGCACGGCCCGCGTTCACCGACCCCGAGATCCTGCGCACCAACCTCGCCAGCGTCATCCTGCAGATGACCTCGCTGGGCCTGGGGGAGATCGAGAAGTTCCCCTTCCTCGAGCCTCCGGACTCGCGGCAGATCGCCGACGGCGTGCGGCTGCTCACCGAGCTCCAGGCGATCGACCCGGCGGCGCCCGCGCACCTGCCGCGCGAGCGGATCACGGCCTACGGCCGGGCGATCGTCGCGCTGCCCGTCGACCCGCGACTGGCCCGGATGCTGGTCGAGGCGGAGCGGCAGGGGGCGCTGAAGGAGGTGCTCGTCATCGCCGCGGCGCTGTCCATCCAGGACGTGCGCGAGCGGCCGGCCGACAACCAGGCCCAGGCGGACCAGGCGCACGCCCGCTTCCGTCAGGTCGGGGGAGTGCCCGGGGGTGGGCGCGACGACGCGCGCACCGCGGCCGCCACAGCGAAGGAACCGGTCCGCGTCCAGGGCGCGGGTGGGCAGGGACCGAAGGGCGGCTCCGGCCGGGGGGCGGAGCCCTCCGACCGGGTCGACTCCGACTTCCTCGTGCTCCTCAACCTGTGGCGCTACCTGCAGAAGCAGCAGAAGGACCTGTCCGGCAGCGCCTTCCGTCGCCTGTGCAAGGCGGAGTTCCTCCACTACCTCCGGGTGCGGGAGTGGCAGGACCTGCACACGCAGCTGCGGCAGGCCGCCAAGAGCCTCGGGCTGCAGCTCAACGAGCACCCGGCCAAGCCCGACCAGGTGCACCAGTCGCTCCTCGCCGGGCTGCTCTCGCACGTCGGCATGTGGGAGCGGGAGCGGCGCGACTACCTCGGTGCCCGGGGTGCGCGGTTCGTCCTGCAGCCGGGCTCGGTGCTGCACCGGCGCAACCCCGACTGGGTGATGACGGCCGAGCTCGTCGAGACGTCCCGGCTCTGGGCGCGGACGAACGCGGTGGTCGACCCGGCGTGGGTCGAGGCCGCGGCGCAGCACCTCGTCAGGCGGTCCTACTCCGAGCCCCGGTGGTCCCGGTCGTCGGCCTCGGCGGTGGCGGAGGAGCGGGTGACGCTCTACGGCATACCTCTCGTCGCGGGGCGCGCGGTCCCGCTCGGGCGGACCGACCCCGAGCTCGCGCGGGAGCTCTTCCTGCGCACCGCGCTCGTCGAGCAGGACTGGGACACGCGTCACGAGTTCTTCCACGCCAACCGGCGGCTGGTCACCGAGCTCTCGCAGCTGGAGGCCCGGGCGCGGCGGCGCGACATCCTCGTCGACGACGAGGCGCTGTACGAGTTCTACGACCGCAGGGTCCCGGCCGAGGTCGTCTCGGGGGCGCACTTCGACACGTGGTGGAAGCAGGCGCGGCGCCGGGACCCGCAGCTGCTCACCTTCACCGAGGAGCTGCTCGTCGGGGACGCCGCGTCGGCCGTCAGCGCCGACGACTTCCCGACCGAGTGGACCCAGGGCGAGCTGACCTTCGGGCTGACCTACCAGTTCGAGCCGGGTGCGGACGCCGACGGCGTGACGGTCCACCTCCCCGTCGAGGTGCTCAACCAGGTGCGCGAGGACGGTTTCGACTGGCTGGTCCCAGGCATGCACGAGGAGCTCGTGACGGCCCTGATCAAGGCGCTGCCCAAGGACGTCCGGCGCAACTTCGTGCCGGCGCCCGACCACGCCAGGGCGGCGCTGGAGGGTATGCGGCAGCGCGAGGTGGTCGGCCCGGTGCCGGTCCGCGAGGCGCTGGCTGCCGAGCTGACCCGGCGCGGGCTGGTCCGGGTGCATGCCGCCGACATCGACTGGGAGCGGGTCCCGGAACACCTGAGGATGACGTTCCGGGTGGAGCGCGCGGTGAGGGGCGGCGGGTCCCGGACACGGGGCCGGGTCGAGGTGCTGGGGGAGGGCAAGGACCTCGCGGCCCTGCAGGACGCGCTCGCCGGTCAGGTGCGCACCACGATGGCCGCCGCGGCGTCCGGCGTCGAGCGGTCGGGGCTGACGACGTGGCCGGCGGACCTGGACCCGTTGCCGGAGACGTTCAGCCGTCAGGTGGGACCCCGTGCGGTGCAAGGCTTCCCGGCGCTGGTCGACACCGGGGCGGCCGTCGACGTGCGCGTCCTGGCGACCCGGTCCGAGGCTGACCGGGAGACGCTGCGCGGCGTGCGGCGGCTGCTGCTGCTCAACACCCAGCCGCCGTGGAAACGGCTGCTCGCCCTGCTGACCAACCAGCAGAAGCTCTCCCTGGGCCACAACCCCCACGGCTCGGTGCCGGCGCTGCTCGAGGACGCGCTGGCGGCCGCCGTCGACTCGGTCGTCGCCGAGCAGCCGGGCGCGACGGTGCGCACGCCCGCGCAGTTCGAGTCGGCCCTGGCCGGGGTGCGGCAGCTGGCCGTGCCGCGGGTGCTGGAGATCGTGGAGTCGCTCGTGCCGATCCTCGACACGGCGCGTGACGTCTCGCTGCGGCTGCAGCGGCTGACGACACCGGCCGCGGCCGACATGGCGGTGGACCTGCGGCGTCAGCTCGACGCGCTGGTCCGGCCCGGGTTCGTCGCGGACGTGGGTCACCGCCGGCTGCCGCGCATGGTGGTGTGGCTGCGGGCGATGGCCGAACGTCTGGACAAGGGGGTGCAGGACCTGCCCCGCGACCGGCAGCGGACGCAGGAGGTGCAGGTCGTGGAGGCGGAGCTGGAGAAGTTCGTCGGCACGCTGCCGCCGCACCGGCGGCAGGACCCGGACGTGCTCGACGTCGTGTGGTCCGTCCAGGAGCTGCGGGTCTCGCTGTTCGCCCAGCGCCTCGGCACCGCCGGCCCGATCTCGGCCAAGCGGATCTACACCGCGATGGACGCCGCCGAGGACGCCACCACCTGACGGGTCGCGGCACCCGGCCGGCCGCCACTCGACCCGCGGCCCCGCGTACGTCAGGCTGGTCCCATGACCGAGGACACGCAGGACCCGACGCAGGCGCAGCTCTCCACCGACCCGGAGCTGGGCGACTGGCGCGTGCTGCTCGGCACGCTCGTCGCCAGGTGGGAGACCGGCGGCTTCCGGGCGGGTGCGGAGTTCGCCGGGCGGATCGCCGTGGTGGCCGACGAGCTGGACCACCACCCGGACGTCGACCTCCGCTACCCGCACGTGACCGTCACGACCGTCAGCCACGACGTCGGCCGCCTCACCGGCCGGGACCGGCGCCTCGCGGCCGCCATCAGCGGGATCGCCCGGGAGCTGGGCCTCACGCCGCGACCGGGGCAGCTGAGCGTCCTGGAGGTCGGTCTCGACGTGATGTCCGCACCCGCCGTCGCCGACTTCTGGCGAGCCGTGCTCGGCTACGACACGGAGGCCGGATCCTCCGTCGACGAGCCGGCCCTGATCGACCCCGCCGGCCGGCACGCCGGCCTGTGGTTCCAGCAGATGGACCAGCCGCGCACCGAGCGCAACCGCTTCCACCTCGACGTCACCGTGCCGCACGACGTCGCCCGGGAGCGGGTGGCCAGGGCCCTGGCGGCCGGTGGGCGTCTCGTCAGCGACGAGCACGCCCCGTCGTGGTGGGTGCTCGCCGACGCCGAGGGCAACGAGGCCTGCGTCTGCACCTGGCAGGGGCGGGGCGGCGGCGAGGCCCAGGACGGCTGACCCCGGCCGTCGCGTCGACGCCGGGCGGAGCACGCTCACCGGGGTGCACCTCGCGGACGCCCGGCGAGCACGCTCACCGGGGTGCCCCTCGTGGACGGCCAGCGCCTAGCCTTGCCGCCATGCTCTGGGTCGGACTGTCGGGTGGCATCGGGTCGGGCAAGTCGACGGTCTCCGCACGGCTGGCCCGGCTCGGGGCGGTGGTCGTGGACTCCGACCGCCTCGCGCGCGAGGTGGTCGAGCCGGGTATGCCTGCACTCACCGCGATCGTCGAGCGCTTCGGTCCCGCGGTGGTCGGGTCGGACGGGGCGCTCGACCGGGCGGAGCTGGGGGCGGTGGTCTTCGCGGACGAGCAGGCACGGCTGGACCTGGAGGCGATCACCCACCCCCGGATCGCCGCGCGGACGCGGCAGCTGGCAGCCGCAGCACCGCAGGACGCCGTCGTCGTGCACGACATCCCGCTGCTCGTGGAGCTGGACCGGGCCGCGGACTACGCGCTGACGGTCATCGTCGACGTGCCGCAGGAGGAGAGGCTTCGACGCCTCGTCGACCTGCGGGGCGTGGCCGAGGCGGAGGCCAGGCGACGCATCGCCGCGCAGGCCACGGACGAGCAGCGACGGGCGGCGGCCGACGTGCTGCTCGACAACGCGGGGACGGTCGAGGAGCTGCACGACCGGGTCGACCGGCTGTGGGCCGGTCGGTTGGTGCCGTTCGAGGCGAACCTGCGGGCCGGCACCGGGTCCCGGCGGCCGGAGACGGTCGAGCTGGTGGGGCCGGACCCGGCGTGGCGGCCCGCGGCCGCGCGGCTGCTGGCCCGGCTGGGCGGGGCGCTGGGGTCGGCGGCGGTGCGGCTCGACCACGTCGGCAGCACCAGCGTCCCGGGGCTGCGGGCCAAGGATGTGATCGACCTGCAGGTCGTCGTCGAGGACCTGGCTGTGCTCGACGACCCGGGGGTGCGTGACCGGCTGCGGACGAGGGGGCTGGTCGTCGAGGAGGGTCGCGGGCGCTGGGACCACGCGCACGGCACCGGGACGACCAGGGGGCAGACGTCGCCCAAGCGGATGGTCGCCAGCGCCGACCCCGCCCGGGTCGTGCACTGCCACGTCCGTCCGGGCTCGTCGCCGGCCTGGCGGCTCGCGCTGCTCCTCCGTGACTGGCTCACTGCGGAGGAGGGGGAGCGCGACGCCTACGCGGGCCTCAAGAAGGGCCTCGCCCGCAGCGGCCTGGAGGAGAGCGACGACGCGACGGCGAAGGAGCCGTGGTTCGCCGCGGCGGTCCCGCGGGCGGAGGCGTGGGCGGCGCGCACGGGATGGGACGTCGGGGACGCCTGAGGAGCGGGCGGGACAGGGTCCGCGAGGTCGGGAGGGGGGTGGCGCCGATGTACTACGCGGAGTAGTGTCAGGCCCAGCAGGGGCGTCACGGGCGACGCGGGGACCTCACGGGACACCCCTCACCGTGCCCCCACGTGCCCCCGAGGTGAGTTCCGTGCAACTGTCCCGCCGTTCCTTCCTGACCTACACCGCGGGCGGGGCGCTCGCCCTGGTCCTGGTCGACCCCGTCACCGGCGCACGCACCGTGATGGCCGACGGTCTCGCGGGCCCGACCCTGCCGGGGTCCGGCATCCGCAAGTTCGTCACGCCGCTGCTCGTCCCGCCGACGATGCCGCGCACCCGTCGCACCGGCCCCGGCGGGCCCGTCGACCACTACGACATCTCCGTGCGCCAGTTCGTCCAGCAGGTGCTGCCCTCGGACCTCCCGGCGACCACGGTGTGGGGCTACGGCCCGGCCGCGGGCGGCGTGGGCCGGGCCCTCCACCACGCCCCGTCGATGACCATCGAGGCGGAGCACGGGGTACCGGTACGGATCCGCTGGATCAACGGCCTCGTCGACGCCGACGGCCGCTACCTGCCTCATCTGCTGCCCGTCGACCCCACCCTGCACTGGGCCAACCCTGAGCAGCGACCCGGCGCGGACGGTGTGCCGCGCACCGACGTCCGCCCCGACCTCGACGGCCTCACCTACGTGCCGCCGGAGGAGTTCACGGACCCGCAGACCCAGTACACGACATACCGGGGCCCGGTCCCGATCGTCATCCACCTGCACGGCGCCATGGGGATGGGGGACGAGTCGGACGGCTACCCCGAGGCGTGGTACCTCCCCGACGCGGTCGACGTGCCGACCGGGTACGCCCCGTACGGCACCTGGTACACGTTCTTCCGGGACAAGTCCGAGGACCTCTTCGGGGTCGAGTGGGGCAGGGGCGAGCAGGTCGCGCACTACCCGAACGCCAACCGCGACTCCACGCTGTGGTTCCACGACCACGCGCTGGGCATCACCCGCCTCAACGTGTATGCCGGTCCCGCGGGCTTCTATCTCCTGCGGGGCGGGGACCACGGCGAGCAGAACGTCGTCGACGCCCGGACCGGACGCCGCGCGGTGCTGCCGGCGACCGCGCCGACCGCCTCCCGTGGTCGCGGACGGGTGCCGACCTACGAGATCCCGCTCGCCATCCAGGACCGCTCGTTCAACGCCGACGGGTCGCTCTTCTACCCGGACACGCGGGCCTTCTTCGACGGCTACGAGGGCCCGTTCGTCGGCGAGGAGGAGAGCCCGATCGCGCCGGTGTGGAACCCCGAGTTCTTCGGCGACGCGATCATCGTCAACGGACGGACGTGGCCGTTCGTCGAGCTGGAGCGGCGGCGCTACCGGCTGCGGTTCCTCAACGGGTGCGGCTCACGCTTCCTCATCCTCGACCTCGGCGCGCTCGCGACGAAGGGGGCCCGCGCGCACCAGATCGGGAACGACGGTGGCTTCCTGCCCGCCCCGCACGACCTGGCCGACGACGGGATGCAGCTCCTGCTCGGCCCGGCCGAGCGCGCGGACGTCATCCTCGACCTCACCGACGTCGAGGAGGGGGACTACGAGATCACCAACCTCGGTCCAGACGAGCCCTACGGCGGCGGGGTGGTCGGCGACGACTTCGACCCGGCCGACCCCGCGAGCACCGGGCTCGTGATGCGGGTGACCGTCGTGCCGGTGCGCGGCCGGGACCTCACCACCCCCGCGGAGCACCTGGTGCTCCCCGCCCCGCCCGCCCCACCGGAGGAGGTGTTCGTGCGTCGGCTCGCGCTGCTCGAGCACATGCACGACGTCCACGACCACGAGGTCGAGGAGGGCGAGGCCCCGGCCGCGGCCCTGCTCGGCGTGCTGCACGGCGACCCCACTGTGCGGGCCGAGGCCCAGCCCCTCACCTGGGCCGACCCGGTCTCGGAGAACCCCGCCGTCGGCGACACCGAGGTCTGGGAGTTCTACAACCTCACCGCCGACGCCCACCCGGTCCACGTGCACGAGACGCCGTTCGAGGTGCTGGACAGGCGGGCGATCAGCGTCGAGGAGGCGGAGTACGTCGTCGGCGTGGGTGATCCGCTCGGGCCCGTCCCGGCCGGCGACCGGGGTCTGAAGGACACGGTCATCTCCTACCCGGAGACCGTGACCCGCGTCCGGATGACGTTCACCAACCCCGGCCAGTTCGTCTGGCACTGCCACGTCCTGGAGCACGAGGACAACGAGATGATGCGGCCCTACCGGGTCGGGCCGGTCCAGGAGGGGCAGCCCGCCGACGGGCCGCACCACCACTGACCGCTCAGGCCGTGGCCGCCTCCTCCGGGGCGACGAGGCCGAGCTCCTGCGGCAGCGCGTCGGGCTCCTTCCCGAGCACGTGCTCGGCGAGGAAGGCGTTGACGACGGCGTACCAGACACGGGCGTGCTGGGGCGCGAGGATCCAGTGGTTCTCCTGCGGGAAGTAGAGGAAGCGGTGGACCGTCGACCCGTCCTCGGACGCCGGCAGGCCGGAGCGCGACAGCAGCTCGTACCAGAGGCGCAGGCCCTCGCCGATCGGCACGCGGTAGTCCTTGTCCCCGTGGATGACCAGCACCGGTGTGCGGATGTCCTCGACGAAGCGGTGCGGTGAGTGCGCCTCGCCCATCTCGGCCGTCATCTCGCGCTGCCAGTAGTAGGCCGCGTCGGTCGTCGGCCCGAAGCCGTCGAGCGCCCACAGCGACGCGTGCGTCACCACGGCCCGGAACCGGTCGGTGTGCCCGGCCACCCAGTTGGCCATGTAGCCGCCGAACGACCCGCCCATCGCCGCGGTCCGCTCCTCGTCGACGTCCTCGCGGGCGACGACGGCGTCGGTGATCGCCATCAGGTCGGTGAACGGCGCGTCGCCCCAGGCCCCCCAGCCGCGCTGGACGAACTCCTGCCCGTACCCGGTCGACAGCGCGGGGTCCGGCAGCAGCACGGCATACCCCTGGGCGACCATCAGCCACGGGTTCCACCGCCACGTCCACGCGTTCCACGAGCCGAGCGGGCCGCCGTGGATCCACAGCAGCAGGGGGTGGCCGCCGGGCGCCGGGTCCTCCGGGAGCGCCAGCCATCCGCGCACCCGCGAGCCGTCCGCCGCCGTCGTCTCGACCTCCTCGAGCCGGCCCGGGACCCGCGGCCGCTCGACCGGGCCGGGGAGCATGGTGACCTCGCCCGAGGCCAGGTCGAGCCGGACCACCTCCGGGGGGAAGAGGTAGGAGCTGCGCACGCCGTAGGCGGTCCGGCCGTCGGGCGCGACGACCAGGTCGCTCCAGGCCGCGTCGTCGTCGGTCACCTGGGTGACCTCGCCGGAGGCGACGTCGACCCGGAACACCGGCCGGCGCCCGTCGCTGTCGGCCAGCGCCAGCACGGCCGACCCGTCCGGGGTCCACGCCACGGGGGAGGCCCAGCGGTCCCAGTCGTGGGCCAGCGGCGTCGTCGCGCCGGACTCGGTGTCGACGAGGAACAGCTGCGGGTGGGGCGGATCGGTGGGGGAGGTCACCCGGTCGAGCACGACGACGGCGCGCCGTCCGTCGGGGCTGACCGGCCCGGGGGAGACCTCGGTCCCGTCCCGGTCGATCAGGGTGTGGCGCTCGCCCGAGGAGAGGTCGACGCGCACCAGGGCGGAGCGCTGGTCGGCACGGGCCATCGGCACCGGGACCGACAGGAGGGCGAAGGTGCCGTCCGGCGAGACGACCGGGGCGGGCTCGTGCAGCGGGGCGGGCAGGTCACCGGTGAGCAGCCGCAGCCGCAGCTCGGGGGCCCGGTCGACCGTACCCGGCAGTGGGGGCCCCGCCTCGTCCTCGCGCTGGTCGTCCTCCTCGGCCACGGGGGACCGCATGGCACCGCGCTCGACCGCGAAGACGTGGGGCCGTTCCGGTCCGAGGTCGTGGTCCCAGTAGCGGATCGGGTAGCGGCTGTGGAGGATCGCGTCCACGCCACCCTCCTTGCGGGCCTTGACCAGGGTGGCGTGCTGCGCCTCGTCGGTCGCACCGGGCAGCAGGCCGGCCGTCACGACCACCCGGTCCGCCGCGCGGGCGCAGTGCACCGAGGCCACCCCTCCCGGCCGGCTGAGCACCACCCGGGCCTCCCCGCCACGCGCGGGGATCAGCCACAGCGCCGTCCGCGGCTCGTCCTCCTCACCCTCGGGGTCGGGCCGGGAGGAGGTGAAGTAGAGGTCGCCGTTGGCCGCGAACGCCGCCCCCGACTCGCCCTTCGTGCTGCGGGTGAGGCGGTGCGCCGGGCTCTCCCCGGCCGGGTCCACCTCCCACAGGGCCGAGGCGTACCCGGTGCCCTTGCGGTTGAGGGTCGCGACCGTCGTGACGAGCCGGCTCCCGTCCGGGGACATGGCCAGCCCGGACACGCGGGGCACGGCGACGTAGTGGGAGAGGTCGTGGAAGACGCTCACGGGTGCGGTCATGCCCTCTGTCCTATCATCCGGCACCGACGCTGTCGCGCGGCGCCGCGCGCGCACGGCATACCCTCGGAATCCCGGGCGCCCCGGCGACGTTGCAACCGGAGTCCGACGAGAGGAGACCACCCGTGACGAACCACTCGCCCCTGTTCCGGCTGGAGACCGACACCGCGAGGCAGCCGCAGCAGGCGCCCCTGCTCATGGTGTCGCTCGAGGGTTTCCTCGACGCCGGCCAGGTGCGCACGACGATCGCCGAGCACCTGCTCGGGACGCTGCCGCACGAGGTGGTCGCCAGCTTCGACGTCGACGAGCTCGTCGACTACCGCTCGCGCCGGCCGCTGATGACCTTCGACAGCGACCACTACTCGGACTACGACGACCCCTCCCTCGTCCTCTACCGGCTGGCCGACGCTGCCGGTGAGCCGTTCCTGCTCCTGCACGGCATCGAGCCCGACTACCGGTGGGAGGCGTTCATCGAGGCCGTCCACCAGCTGGGCCTGGCCTTCGGCGTGCGCCGGGTCGTCAGCGCCCACGGGATCCCGATGGCGGTCCCGCACACCCGTCCGGTCGGTGCGACCCGCTACGCCAGCGACAGCAGCCTCCTCGCGGACCAGCAGGCGGTCTTCGGCACCGTGAAGGTGCCCTCGAGCGCCGAGTCCCTGCTGCACCTGCGGATGGCCGAGTCCGGGCTGACGACGATGGGTGTGGCCGTCCACGTGCCGCACTACCTGGCCGAGACCCAGTTCGGGGACGCCGCGGTCGCCGCGCTCGACGGGGTCATGGACCTCACCGGGCTCGTCCTGCCCACCGCAGACCTCGTCGCGATGGCGGCGGTCACCCGTGGTCGGATCGACGAGGAGCTCTCCCAGAACGACCAGGCGCGCGAGATCGTGGAGACCCTCGAGACCGGCTACGACCGGTTCATCGAGGGTCAGCGCAAGCGCAGCCTGCTCGCCGCCGAGGTCGCCAACCTGCCCAGCGCCGACGAGATCGGGGCCCAGCTCGAGGCCTTCCTCGCCGACCCCGAGGCTGTCGACGACGCCCTGCACGAGGACGAGGGCGGCAGCCCCGACGAGGCGGGCGAGCCCCACGCCTGAGCCCTCCCGCCGCGGCGTCGCCCTCCGGTGTCCGGTCAGTCCGGCGGGGGCAGGTCGTGGCGCGGCCCGCGCGGCGGCGTCCGCTCCCAGGAGGCGCTTCCCGGGTATGCCGCGGCGGACCCCCTCGTCTCCGGCATCAACCGGGACAGCGGGATGGAGCCGTGCCCCTCGGGCATCCGCCGGCGGCCGGCCAGCACCGCCAGCACGGCCAGGACCACGCCGACGGCCAGGAGCAGCGTCCCGAGGACGACGCCCGTCCCGCCGGCCAGCCCGGTGGCCACCGTCCGCTCGGCGTGCGGTCCGGCGTAGACGGGGTCGGGGGTCGAGCAGCTGAGCACCGTGGGCCCCGCCGGGAACCCCTCCGGGCTGCGGGCCACCTCGTAGAAGCGGGACCCGGCCACGGTGACGGCATACTCGGCGACCGGGCGCAGCAACGTCGCCCCGTCGGCCGTGCAGACGGTGTCGGCGAGGGTGCCGGCGGAGCGGGACCACACCGACAGGCCCTCCTCCCGACCTCGACCTGCTGACCAGGGGTGAAACCGACGAGGGCGGGGGCCGGCCGTGCCGCCTGGGCGGTCAGGCCCAGCACGAGCAGCGCCGCGCCGACCACCGCCGCGAGGGCGGCGAGCACCCGCAGGAGGGGTCGCGGGTCGCGGCCGGGCGAGGTCGACATGGCGGGAAACCTAGCCCACCCCGTGCGAGGATGACGGAAACCAACCCCGTTCTCAGGAGGACACCCGTGGGTCTGTTCGGATCCGACGACAAGAGCCCCGCCACCACCGCAGCCGAGCCCGACGGGCAGCTGGACAAGGTCGCCAACGCCTTCATCGGCCGGCTCATGGACCTCGGCATCGACGGCGTGGGGCCCGTCGACTCCGTCGCCCAGGTCGTGGCCAAGGCGCGGCGCAAGCACGGTGCGGACGTCGAGTCCGCCGTGGCCGAGATCGTCCGCGACCACGTCAAGCTCGCCGGCGTCGCCGGCTTCGCCACCGGCGTCGGCGGTGTCGTGACGATGCCGGTGTCGCTGCCGGCCAACGTCGTGGGCTTCTACGCCCTCGCCACCCGGATGGTGGCCAGCGTCGCCATCCTGCGCGGCTACGACATCAGCACCCCCGGCGCCCGGGCGGCCATCACCCTCGCCCTCGTGGGGGCGGACGCGGACGACCTCATCAGCAAGGCCGGTCTGTCGGCGGCCAACCTCACCGGGTCCGGCCGGATCGCCCGCCTCGCGGTGTCCAGGATGCCCAAGGCCGCGGCGATGATGGTCAACAAGGCCGTCGCCTTCCGGCTGCTCACCACCGTCGGCGGCAAGGCGCTGAGCCGCGTCGTGCGCTTCGTCCCGGTCGCGGGCGGCATCGTCGGGGCCGGGTTGGACGGCCTGCTCATGAAGCGCCTGGCCGACCACGCCCGCCAGGAGTTCAGCCCGCGCGCGGCCGGCGAGGTCGTGCGGGACGCCGTCGAGGCCTGACGGCCCGGGTTATCCACAGCCTGCCCGGACGGGCCCGCGCGAGCGGGCCCGTTTTCGGCACTGTGGGGGTATGACGACCCACCAGACCTCCCAGACCCTGCTCCGGGGTGCCGCGCAGCTCCTCGCGGGCATCCCCTACCTCCTCGACTACCGACCCGAGCGCTCGCTCGTCCTCGTCGGCAGCGTGGTCGAGCGCGCCCGGCTCGCCCGCGAGGCCCGACCCAGGCTGCCCGTCTCCGTCCTGCTGCGCGTCGACCTGCCCGCGGCAGGGGAGGCGGACTCCCTGGCAGCCCAGCTCGCGGCGCCGGTCGGGCGGGTCGTGCGGGACCGGGGCCAGGGTCTGGTCGACCCGTTGCTGCTCGTCCACCTCTTCCTGCTGGACGCCACCGACGACGAGGCGACGGCGCTGCTCGCCGCGTGCCGGGAGCACCTCGCCCCGGCAGGGGCCGAGCTGCACAGCGTCCTGCTCGTGCGCGACGGCCTCTTCCGGTCCCTGCTGCCGCAGGAGTGCCCACCGGACTGCGACACCGACGAGCACCGGCTCCCCACCGGGTGGCAGCCGGTGCCCGACCCCGCCGACGTCCCGGGGGTGGCCGACCTCGTCCTGGAGGGTCGCAACCCGTCCCGGCGCCGGGAGGACGTGGTCGCCAGGGTCCGTGCCCGGGACGAGCGGTCGGCCGGCCTCACCACGGTGGCGCTGGGGGTGCTCGACCTGGACCCCTCCCGGCTGGACCGGGTGGAGGCCGTGGGGGTGCTCGGTCGGTGGGTGTGCGGGGGCGGGCAGCTGCCCGACCCCCGGGAGCGCGCCGCGATCGCCCGGACGACCGAGGACAGGTGGGTCCGCGACCTTCTCCTCGGGAGGTGGCTGCCGGACGTCTTCCCCCTCGCCGGTCTGCAGCTGACCCCGGAGGACCGCCGGCTTCTGGGGGCCCTCCCGCCGCTGCCGACCGAGACCGGGGACTGCGTCGAGCGGCTGCTGGACCTCGCCCGGGCGGTGCCGGCCCCCCTCACCCCGGCGCTGCTCACCCTGGTCGGGTGCCTCGCCTGGCGGCACGGTGAGGGCACGGTCGCCAACGAGGCCATCGACCTCGCGCTGGAGGTGGACCCGGACTACCGGATGGCCCAGCTCCTGCAGCGGGTGCTCGTGCACGGGATCTCGCCCTGGGCGATGAGGACCGCCGCCGCCGCCTGAGAACCCGCCCCGGAGGGCCGGAACGGGTGAGGTAGCCTCGCGACAGGATCACCTGCAGCACCCCCGTCTACCCAGGAGGAGACAGCGCCCATGTCGATCATCGTCGGCTACATCCCCACCCGCGAGGGCCGCGCGGCCCTGCGCAAGGCCTCCTCCGAGGCGAGGCTGCGCAGCACCAAGCTGGTCGTCGTCAACTCCCACCGCGGCGGACGTGACTTCGACGCGGTGGAGGCCCAGCGCTTCGAGGACGCGCTGGCCCAGGTGCAGCGTGACCTCGACGACGCCGGCATCGAGCACGAGGTGCGCGCGCTCGTCCGGGGCAACGAGCCGGCCGAGGATCTCGTCGCCGTGGCGGAGGAGAGCGACGCGGACGTCATCGTCATCGGGCTACGTCGTCGCACCCCCATCGGCAAGCTCATCCTCGGGTCCAACGCCCAGCGCATCCTTCTGGAGGCCACCTGCCCCGTGCTCGCGGTAAAGGCCGACGACGACGACGAGTGACGTCCGACCGCCCCGTCCTGGCACGCGTCCCGGCCCCTCGCCCAGGCGCCTGACCAGGACGATCGGCGGACGCGGCATACCCGGACGGCCCTCGACGTTTTATACTGTCGAGGGTCGCCTGCTTCCGAGGGCCGGAGGCGCACCTGTCCGACACCAGGAGGGCCCTCCGCCAGGCCCGACCGTCCATCCCGGGCCCAGCCCTCGCCCTCTGCCGCCCACTGTCCGAGAAGAGTTGGTTTTCGTCGTGACCGCCAAGACGCCCCGCCCCGTCGCCCCGACCGAGCTGCCCCCCGCCTTCGAGAACGAGGCGCTCCGGGCCCTGCTCGTGCAGGGCACCGAGGAGGGGCACGTCGCCATGTCCCAGGTGCGCGACGCGCTCCATGCCGCCGACGTGTCGACCCCCGCCTCGCAGAAGAAGGTGCTCCGCGTCTTCAGCGACGCCGCCATCGAGGTGCGCAGCGACGGCACGGACCAGACCGCGCCCGCCGGCCGGGCCCGCAAGACCGCTGCGTCCGACGGCGCCGCCGCCCCTGCGCGCAAGAGCGCGGCCAAGTCCACGGCGGCCAAGAGCGCCGCCCCCAAGGCAGAGTCGCCGGCCAAGACGACGGCGGCCAAGACCACGGCCGCCGAGACGACGGCCGCCAAGACGACGGCGGCCAAGACGACGGCGGCCAAGACGACGGCCGCCAAGACGACGGCGGCGAAGACCGCCACGAAGACCACTGCCACGAAGGCCGGCACCACCCGGGCCGCGGCCGACGCCGCAGCCGGCGACGCCCCCGCCCCGCGCAAGCGCGCGGCACGCAGGACCGCCGCCACCAAGGCGGCCGCCGCCGGGGGCGACGCCCCCGCCACGGACGCGGACGCCGAGCCGGATCCTGCGGCCCTGGAGGACCCCGAGCTCGAGGTCGACGCGACCGCCGTCGTCGCCGAGGACGGCGCGACCGAGACCGAGGACGGCGAGGAGTCGACGGACGGCGCTGCCGCGAAGCCGTCCAAGGACGACGACAGCTACGTGCTCTCCAGCGCCGACGACGACGACGCCCCGGCCCAGCAGGTCGTCACCGCGGGCGCCACCGCCGACCCGGTCAAGGACTACCTCAAGCAGATCGGCAAGGTGGCGCTCCTCAACGCCGAGCAGGAGGTCGAGCTCGCCAAGCGCATCGAGGCCGGCCTGTTCGCCGAGGAGAAGCTCAACTCCGGCGAGAAGATCGACGCCAAGCTCAAGCGTGAGCTGTGGTGGATCTCCAACGACGGCAAGAATGCCAAGAACCACCTGCTCGAGGCCAACCTGCGCCTCGTCGTCTCGCTGGCCAAGCGCTACACCGGCCGCGGCATGCTCTTCCTGGACCTCATCCAGGAGGGCAACCTCGGTCTGATCCGCGCGGTCGAGAAGTTCGACTACACCAAGGGCTACAAGTTCTCCACGTACGCCACGTGGTGGATCCGCCAGGCCATCACCCGAGCGATGGCCGACCAGGCCCGCACCATCCGTATCCCGGTGCACATGGTCGAGGTCATCAACAAGCTCGCGCGCGTCCAGCGCCAGATGCTCCAGGACCTGGGCCGCGAGCCCACCCCGGAGGAGCTGGCCAAGGAGCTGGACATGACGCCCGAGAAGGTCGTCGAGGTCCAGAAGTACGGCCGCGAGCCCATCTCGCTGCACACCCCTCTCGGCGAGGACGGCGACAGCGAGTTCGGAGACCTGATCGAGGACTCCGAGGCGGTCGTCCCGGCCGACGCCGTCTCCTTCACCCTGCTCCAGGAGCAGCTGCACTCGGTGCTGGACACCCTGTCGGAGCGCGAGGCCGGCGTGGTGTCGATGCGCTTCGGCCTCTCCGACGGTCAGCCCAAGACGCTGGACGAGATCGGCAAGGTCTACGGCGTGACCCGCGAGCGGATCCGCCAGATCGAGTCCAAGACGATGTCCAAGCTGCGCCACCCGAGCCGGTCCCAGGTCCTGCGCGACTACCTGGACTGACCGCGCCGCCCCCGGGGTCCGCTCAGGTCCTGGGGCGGCGGAGACCGACCGTGGCAGCGAGGTCCGGCGCCGGCTTCATGGCGCGCGACCGTGATAGGTGTAGTGGCCATGCCTGCCCGTCGCCTCCCCACGCTCCCGGGGCTCTCGGTCCGCAGGCTGGACCCGGACGACTGGCGCAGCTACGCCGACCTGCGCATCGCGATGCTCACCGACGCCCCGGACGCGTTCTGGACGACGCTGGCCGACGTCGAGGCGCGCACCGAGCAGGACTGGCGGCGCAGCTCGAACGGCAGCACCCTGCAGGCCCGGGACGGGCACGGCATACCGGTGGGCACCCTCACCCTCCTGACCGCCGCGACCACGCCCGACCTCGGCGTCAAGCCCGGTCCCGGTGACGCTCTCGTCCTCGCTGTCTACGTCGTGCCCGCGGCGCGCGGCCGGGGCGTCGTCGACGCCCTGCTCGACGCGGCGCTCACCCTCGCCCGCGACGAGCTCGGCGCGCGGCGGATGGTGCTGCAGGTCAACGAGCACAACCTCGGCGCCCGCAGGGTCTACGAACGGCACGGCTACCGGCTGACGGGGGAGTTCCTGCAGCACCCCGAGCGGCCGGGGGTGCGCGACCTCGAGATGGTCCGCCCGGTGGGTCTGCCCGACGACGGGAGCTGAGGAAGCCGACACGCGCGTGACGGCTGCGGCCTGCTTCAGCCGCCCTCCGGCCGGGGCCGTGCCCGGCCGGCCTTGAGGTCCGAGCGCTGCCTCTTGCTCTCCAGCCGGCGCCGCTGCGAGCCGCGCGTCGGCCTCGTACGCCGCCGGGGCGGGGGCGGGGGAGCGAGGGCCTCGCGGAGCAGCTCGGCGAGCCGGTCACGCGCGGCCCTGCGGTTGCGGCGCTGCGACCGGTGCTCGGCCGCCACGATCCGGACCCGCCCACCCACGAGGTATGCCGTCAGCGCGGCCGTTGCGCGTTCCCGCTGCGCGTCGTCCAGCACCGACGACGTGCCGGGGTCCCACCAGAGCTCGACCCGGCTGTCGGTGGTGTTGACGCCCTGTCCACCCGGGCCCCCCGCCCGGGTGAACCGCTCGACGAGCTCGCCGGCCGGCACGACGAGACCGTGGCGCAGGCCTGGCCCGGGTGGGACGACGAGGTCGAGTCCGGCGGCGTCCTGCGGGTGCACGTCCTCCAGTCTGGCAGCACCGGCAGACTGACCCCGACCACGATGGTCAGGGTCGGGTCGCTCAGGGCTGGTTGCGAACGCTGCCTGCAGACGGCGCGCGCCCGCTCCTCATCGACGGAACAGCCCGCCGACCCAGGCACGCAGGCCGTCCAGCCCGCTCCTCGGCAGGAGCGCCGCGTTGGCCCGCATGTTCCACGGGCTGGCGTGCCGCACCTGGTCGACGACGGAGCGCACGTCCTCGCCCATCCTGCTTGCATCGGTCTCGCGAACCGTGGCGGCCGGGGCGTAGCGGGACCGCTCCAGCGTCGTGGTGATCCTGCCCATCGCGTCCTCGCCCTGACGGTTGAGGATGGTCTCGCTCGTGTAGTGCCGACGCATGTCCCGCGGGCTGCGCTCGGGGGGCTCGTCGACCCCGAGGTCCTGGAGCGAGCGGACCAGCAGCGTCCACTGCCCCTCGACCTGCTCCTCGGCGCTGGCCGCCCGCCGCACCCCCTCCTCCCGGTAGCGCCGGCCGACGAGCGGCACCACCAGCATGATCAGCGCGAGGACGAGGACCGCGCCCAGCACCTGGGCCAGGAGCGGGAGCAGCTCGCGCAGCCGGTCGAGGAAGGTGGGGTCGGCCGGCGGTGCCGTGGGCGTCGGCTCGGCGCTCGGCGTCACGGTCTGGGTCACCGTCGTCGTCTGGGCGCCCTGGTCGTTCTCCACGGGGTTGCGGGCGTAGGCCGGAGGCTGGTTGGACCGGATGCCCGGGGTCGGCTCGAACCGGGTCCAGCCCATCCCGTCGATCCACAGCTCGGGCCAGGTGTGCGCGTCGGCGGCGACGACCTGCCGGGTGCCGTCCGGCTGCACGTTCCCGGGCAGGAAGCCCACGGCCATCCGGGCCGGGATGCCCTCCGACCGGGCCATCATCACCATCGCCGTGGCGTACTGCACGCAGTAGCCCTGCTGGGTCGCGAGGAACCCGCCGATCGGGTCGGAGGCGTCCGCCTGGGCCGAGGGGGCCAGCTCGAGGCTGTACCTGTAGGGCGCGCGCCGGAAGTGGTTCTGGATGGCGACCGCGGCCGCCAGCGTGTTGTCCTCGCCCCCGACGACCTGCTCGGCCAGCGCGGCGACGACGTCGGCGCTGACCGGGTCGACCTCGAGCACCTCCTCGTCGAACGCACCCGGGTCGGCCGGGACGTCGCCGACCCCCGGGGGCAGCTCGGCACCGCCGGGCACGACCAGGTAGGTCGCCTCGTAGCTCGGCGAGGCCGACTGCAGCACGAGGGTCGAGTCGGTCGGGTCGAAGCGGTATGACGCACCGCCGGTCAGCGACACCGACTCCAGCGGGCTGGGGGTCGCCAGGTGGGGCGGCGGCAGCCGGTTGCCGGTCACCTGCAGGCGCTGGGGCTGCAGCGGCACGCCGTCGGCGATCTCCTCCGGGCCGGGCAGCGGGGCGTTGGGCGGCTGCAGGTTGCCGGTGCCGCGGCGGGGAGCGACCCACCGACCGTCGTCCCACCGCTCGGTGGCGGTGACCCGCAGCGGCTGCAGGTTCGTGGCGTCGGTGCGGTAGCTGAGCACCGGTGTGCGGGACTGGCTGCGCAGGTCCTGGGAGGGGTCCATCGTCTCGGTGAACGAGACCTGACCGCCCCCGCCGTCCGTCGTCCGCGCCTCGGGGTTGCGGGCCAGCCCGTCCCCGAGGAAGGTCGGCGGCAGGTGGGGCAGGGCGGCCGCGCCGACCACCGACGCGACGAGCGCGAGGGACCCGAGCACCTGCGCGAGGCCGCGGTGGCGCGGGCTGCCGGAGGTCACGTCGTCGCCGCCGCGCGACTCCCGCCGCTGGTCCGAGGGCCAGGCGTCGGTGACCCGCCGGCCCTGCTGGGCCAGCATGACGAGCCACAGGCCGGCGATCGCGGCGAAGTACCACGGCTCCATCGCGGCGCCGGAGTTGGAGACGGAGACCAGGAACCCCGCGGCGAGGGGTATGCCGGCGCTCGCCGGAGCCCGGCCAGTCACCCCCATCGAGTCCACCGAGACCGCGGTGAGGGTCAGCACCGCCACGACGAGGAAGCTCACGCCCTGGGTGGTGGGGGCGGGCGCGGCGTAGGTCTGCAGGACGGTGCCGGCCTGCCGGAGCAGCTCGCCGACCTCCTCCAGGGTCTCCGAGGTCGGCACGACCCCGCGCCAGAGGGTGTCGCGCAGGTAGGTGCCGGCCAGCCCGCCGAGGCCGACGAGCAGCTGCCCGACGGAGACCAGGCTGGGCGGCGCGTCGACGGTGCGCAGCACCGCGCCGGTGACGGCCACGAGGGCGACGAGGAGGACGCCCGGCAGCAGCCAGTCGTCCTCGCGCAGCAGCTCGGTGAGCGGCCAGGCCACGGCGAGGGTCGCGAGCGCGGCCACCAGACCCTCGGGCCACATGCCCCGCTGGAAGGCGGTGTCGTCGAGGCGGCTCACGGGGACCACCCCGCGACGCCGGTGACCTCGGAGACCGAGACCCACGCGGCGGGGATCTCGGTGTGCGGGCCGACCACGACCGTCTGCCAGCCGGAGTCGGCCAGCGTGGTCGTCGGCGCCTGGACGTCCCGGCCGCCGGACCGTCGGGCGGTCCCGCCGAACTTCACCGGGTCGAGGACGAAGGCCATCGCGCGCGAGCCGGGCTGGCGGATGGCCGCGAGGTTGCGCAGCGCGTCCTCGTCGTCGGCCACGACGGCCGCGACGACGAGCACGCCACCGGCGGTGAAGGACGCCGCCGCGGCGGCGAGCCGGTCCAGCCGGGAGTCCTCCTCGGGCTGGACGCGGGCGAGCGCGGAGAGGACCGCGTCGAGGTCGATCTGGTGGTCGGCGGTCCCGTCCCGCAGGCTGGCGTCGGTGAGCAGGTGCACGACGAAGCCCTCGGAGACGAGGTGCCGGGCGACGCTGGCGATGGCGGACACGGCCCACTCGTAGGACGCGCGGGTGCCGGTCCCCGGGTGGGCCGAGTCGCGGGAGTCGAGCAGCAGCAGCGCCCGGCGCCGCGCCGGCCGGTCCTCCTGGCGCACCATGAGCTCGCCGCGGTGGGCGGTCGCCGGCCAGTGCACGCGCCGCAGCTCGTCCCCGTCGCGGTAGCTGCGGATGCTGACGTCGTCCTCGCCGTGCAGCGCCACCATCTGCGGCATCTCGCCCTCGCTGCCGCGGGAAGTCCCGCGGACCTTGCGGCCGCCGAGCGCGTGCAGGCGCGGCAGCACGAGCACCTCCGAGCGGGAGGAGAGCTGCAGGGACAGGAAGGTCAGCCCGAACGGGTCGCGCTGGCGCAGGACGACCGGACCCAGCTGGAAGGCCCCGCGGTGGCGGCTGCGCACGGCATACCGGAGCCGCTTCTCCTCACCGTGCACCATGCGCGGGAGCACGAAGCGGGGACGGTCACCGAGGCGGTAGTCCAGGTGCTCCTCGGCCAGGTAGATCGGGGTGGTGCGGCCCGAGACGTTGGTGAAGCGGACGTCCACGGTGCCGCGCTCGTCCGGGGTGAGCCGGACCGGGTCGACCTCGCGCAGCACCCGCATCTTGGGCGTCCGCCGGGGCATGAGGATCAGCGCCAGCACCGGGAGCGCGACGAGGACCAGGCCGATCCGGGTGATGTCGGGGTAGCCCAGGACGATGCCGGCCGCCACGACGACCGCGCCGATGAGGGCGAAGGCCTTCCCCCGGGTGGTCAGCAGGCTCCACGGCGACGTCATGAGGGGCCCCTGCGTAGCCTCAGCGACCCGGGACCGCGGTGCGGCCGACGAGGTCGCGGACCAGGTCGGCGGTGCTGTGCCGCGCGAGCGAGGCCTCGCCGGTGGGCAGGACGCGGTGCGCGAGGACGGGCACCGCCATGTGCTGGACGTCCTCGGGGAGGACGTGGTCACGGCCGTCGAGGGCGGCCCGGGAGCGGGCCGCGCGCAGCAGCTGCAGGCCGGCGCGCGGCGAGGCGCCGAGGCGGAGCATCCGGTGGCTGCGTGAGCTGCTGACGATGTCGACGACGTACTGCCGCAACGCGCTCGAGGTGTGCAGGTTGCGGATCGCCTCGATCTGGCGCTGGACGTCCTCGGCGGTGGTAACCGGCCGCAGCGCGTCGAGCGGGTTGATCGCGCCGTGCGTCTCCAGCATCGACAGCTCGGAGCGGGCGGAGGGGTAGCCGATCGACAGGCGCGCCATGAAACGGTCGCGCTGCGCCTCCGGGAGGGGGTAGGTGCCCTCCATCTCGATCGGGTTCTGCGTCGCCATGACGAGGAAGGGGCGGGGCAGCTCGTAGGTGGTGCCGTCGACCGTGACCTGCCGCTCCTCCATGGCCTCCAGCAGCGCGGACTGGGTCTTGGGGGAGGCGCGGTTGATCTCGTCACCGACGACGACGTTGGCGAAGACCGCACCGCGGCGGAACTCGAACTGGCGGCTGTCCTGGTTGAAGATGCTCACGCCGGTGATGTCGCTGGGCAGCAGGTCGGGCGTGAACTGCACTCGCGAGACGCGGCAGTCGATGGCTCGCGCCAGCGACTTGGCGAGCATCGTCTTGCCGACGCCGGGCACGTCCTCGACGAGGAGGTGGCCCTCGGCGAGCAGCACGGTGACGGCCGTGGTGACGACGTCGTCCTTGCCGGTGATCACCGTGGTCATCGCGGAGTGGATGGCGCCGGCGACCGACCGCACGGCGTCGAGGTCGACGGCTTCTGGTGCCGAGGGCATCACTGACATGCACTGATCCTGCCAAACGCGGTGGAGCGACGGTGAACGGGCGCAAGGTTCGCGCAAGGCGGCATCCCCATAGTCGAAGTGTCGCACCGTTGGAGGCACCCGTGAACCCGTGACCTTCGGCGCGACTCCACGGAGGAACCACGCGGGCAGAACAAGGGGACAGAAGATCATGGAGATGACACGACGCAGCGTCCTGACGGCGACCGGACTGGGGGCCCTCGGGCTCGTGGGCTACGCCGGGCTGACGCAGCCGCTGGGCAACGAGGTGCTGACCAAGTCGGCCAGCGGGCTCTCGGACCGCAACTTCCCCCGCGCCTACCAGGCGGCGTTCCGGCCGCTGCCGGTGCTGGCTCCCTACGAGGTGAGCTGGGACGACGGCGTGCGGGTGGAGAAGTACAGCGTGTCCGCCAAGCCGGGCATGGCGCAGATCCTGCCGACCATGCAGACGCCGGTCCTCGGCTACAACGGATCCGTCCCCGGTCCCACGATCTCCGTGGACCGGGGAACGCGCGTGCACCTGCGCGTGCGCAACAAGCTCCAGGGGCTGCAGTACCCGGACCACGAGCAGCACTCGCACAGCAGCGGCCTCTACCTGTCCACGCACCTGCACGGCCACGCCTCGCTGCCCGAGTTCGACGGCTACGCCGACGACCGCACGGCTCCCGGCTTCTGCAAGGACTACGTCTACGAGAACGACCAGCCGGCACGCTCGATCTGGTACCACGACCACGCGACCCACCTGACCACCCGCAACGTGTACTCGGGGCTGGCCGCGCAGTACCACATCCACGACGAGGCCGAGCGGGCGCTGCTCCCGCAGGGCAGGTTCGACGTGGCGATGACCCTCAGCGACATCATGTTCGAGGCCGACGGCCGCGCCCGCTTCGACGACAAGGACCACTCCGGCCTGTGGGGCGACGTCATCCTCGTCAACGGCCAGCCGTGGCCGGTGATGAAGGTGCAGCGTCGGGTCTACCGCATCCGGCTGCTCAACGGCTCCATCTCCCGCTCCTACAAGCCCTACCTGAGCACCGGCGACGCCGTGCACATGGTGGCGACCGACGGCGGTCTCATGCCGGCCACCCAGTCGGTGACCAGCTGGCGCCACGCGCCGGCCGAGCGCTACGAGTTTCTCATCGACTTCAGCAAGTACGCCCCCGGGACCCAGGTGCGGCTGCTCAACGGCTCCAACCCCAAGAACGTCGACTTCGACCACACCAACAAGATCATGGCGTTCCAGGTCACCGACGAGCCCGTCGACACCAGCGACCCGACGTGGAGGACCATCCCGCAGACGCTGGTCCCGAGCGACGTGATGAGCCTGAAGACGTCCCAGAGCTCACGGACCCGCTACCTCCACCTCAAGAAGAGCGACGTCACGAACGTCTGGAACATCAACGAGACGACCTGGGCGGACGTCATCGCCAGCGGCTACACCAAGGTGCTCGCGGACCCGGCCCTCGGCGCCGTCGAGATGTGGGACCTGCACACCAGCTCCGGCGGCTGGTTCCACCCGCTGCACATCCACCTCGTCGACTTCCAGATCGTCAGCCGCAACGGCCGGGCCCCGTTCGCCTGGGAGCGCGGCCCCAAGGACGTCGCCTACGTCGGCCCGGACGAGAAGGTGCGGGTCCTCATGCGCTTCGACCGGGAGGGCCGCTACATGGTCCACTGCCACAACTTGCCCCACGAGGACCACGACATGATGGGCCAGTTCCGGGTCGGGCAGCCCGGCAACCCGGACCCGCACGACCCGATCACGGCCGTCGAGCCCTGCCTCGACACCTACCCGGAGCAGCTGTGAGCGCCCTCGCCGTCCCCGTCGGCACCCGGGCGGGCTCGCTCAGCCGGGCGGGGCGGCGCCGTCCCTCCCGGGGTATGACGTGGGCCCTCGCCTCGCTCCTCGTCCTCGGTCTCGTGCTCGCGCTGCGCACCTGGGTGGTCACGCCGTTCCAGGTCGTCTCCGACTCGATGGCGCCGACGCTGCCCGAGGGCTCGACGGTCCTGGTCGACCGCCTCTCGCTCCGGTGGGACGAGCCGGGCTACCAGGAGCTCGTGCTCTTCGACAGCCCGGACGGCCCCGTCGTCAAGCGGGTCGTCGGGCTGCCGGGGGACACGGTCCGCATCTACGACGCGGTCCTGCACGTCAACGGCACGCCGGTCGAGGAGCCCTACGTCGACCTCCGGACGCTCGACGGGGTGTTCTTCGGCCCCGTCGAGGTCGGCGCGGGCGAGGTGTTCGTCCTCGGTGACAACCGCTTCGACTCCATCGACTCACGGACCTACGGGCCGATCGCCCTCGAGGCGGTCACGGGGAGGGTGATCAGCCCCTGAGTCCCGACCCCGTCCCCCAGGCCAGACCGACCCGACCCACGACATACCCAGACATCCCGTCCCGCACCACCCTCCCAAGGAGAGCATCATGTCCACCACCCTGTTCCGGCGGGGCCGCCACAGCGGGCCTCGTACCCTCCCGGCGCTGCCCAGGCGCCGCCGCGCCGTGGCCGTCACGGCGACCACCGCGCTGTTGGCCACCGGCGCCGGCGTCGCGCTCGCCGAGGTCACCACGCCCAACCCGACCCACCTCGTCGCGTTCGGCCCGATCAGCGGCGAGCACGGCTACCCCAGCTACTACGAGGACGAGAACGGGCTGCGGCTGCAGCAGTGCCTCGACATCGAGGACCCCTACTGCGACCCGGCCTTCCTGCGGGGCGAGATGCCCGACCCCGAGTCGCCGGTGAGCTTCCCGGAGAACTGGCCGCTGGAGTCCTTCTACTTCCTCGCCGGCGCCGAGATCGACATGCCCGGAGGGGGCAGCGCGATCCTCACCAGCGGGCTCGAGGCCACGATGGCCAACGAGGGGACCGTCGACGGCGACCAGGTCGTCTTCGGGCGGCAGCGCTTCGACATCGACTTCCCCGCGCCGGGCACCTACGTGGTGACCCACCCCTACGGCCAGGACACCTTCACGGTGGACAGCACCGACTTCGAGGACTTCCGCTACGTCGAGGACATCACCCCCGCCCCCGGCAACTTCGGCCTGGCGCTGCAGTCGCGGATCAGCCCCTTCCTCATCTCCTCCGGCGGTCTGATCACCACCGACAAGGGCACCTACGTCGGTGACCCGGGCGCCTCGACGACGGTCAGCGGCAGCCCCCACGAGACCAACTACTTCCGGGTCGAGCAGGTGCTCGAGACCGGTGAGAAGGTCGTCGTCGGCTCCACCGACCAGTTCACCCTCCTGGGCAAGGTCTCGACCAACTCCGGTATCGACCCCCAGGCCGCCACGCTGGTGGAGAACGCCCAGGGCCGCTTCCTCGACGTCTTCGCCACCACGGACGCCGGCAAGTCGGTCACCGTCTCCGGGGCCGGCATCGCCACCACGACGCTGGACGCCGACGCGGGCCGCTACTTCGCGCGGATCCCGCTCGGCTCCACCCTGCCGACCTCGGTCTCCGTCACCAACGAGACCGACGAGCCGACGGCCACCCGGTCGTTGCCGGTCAGGGACGGGGTGACGATCACCTCCGCCACCTACGACACCGAGCTCGACACGCTCACCGTCTCGGCCTCCTCCACCGACGAGGTCGACCCGCCGGCCCTGACCCTCACCGGGCTGGGCGCGGACCCCGTGCCCCTCGTGGGCGGGACGGCGTCGCTCACCCTCACGGCCCCCCCGGCCACCGTCACGGTCGCCTCGGCCGGAGGCGGCGCGGACACGGCCACCGTGGTGGTCGGCGGCGGACCTGCCGGTGAGCAGGAGGCCACGATGGCGGCGATCTCCGGACCGACGCAGGTCGTCGCCGGCGACCCGGTGACGCTGACCAACGCCTCGCTCAACGCCGAGAGCGTCGTGTGGCAGCAGACGGCCGGCACGGACATCGGCATCACCGGTGCGACGACCGACCAGGTGACGTTCACCGCACCGGCGGGCGCCGAGCAGCTCGCGGTGACCCTCACGGCCACCGGCCCCGGCGGGGTCACCAGCACCACGGCGCCCTTCCTCATCGAGGTCCTGACCGAGCGTCCGCCGGCCCCGGCACCCGTGGCCTCCGCGACCGCGACCCCGACCTCGGCCTACGTCGGCCAGAACGTGACGATCTCCGGGACCGGCAGCCAGAACGCGGTGAGCCACTCCTGGACGCAGACCGCCGGCACCCCGGTGAGCTTCGACCCGACCGCCGCGTCGTTCACCTTCGCGATGCCGAGCACCCCGGTGCCGCTGGCCTTCGAGCTGACGGTCACCAACGCGGACGGCGTGAGCGCCACCACCCAGGTCAGCGTGACCCAGGTGACCGACACGCTCGTGGTCACCCAGGTGCAGTACCGCGCCGACAAGACCGAGTGGAGGGTCAGCGGCACGGCGACCGTCACCACCATCAACACGGTGCGGGTCTACGTGCGCAACGCCGACGGCTCGAAGGGTGCCCTGATCGGCGAGAGCGTCGTGAGCGCACCGGCGACCCCCGGCGCTCCCGGTGACTGGGGCGTCCGGGTCCGGGGCGGCGTCAACCCCGGCACGGCCACGCAGGTGATCGTCGAGTCCACCCGCGGCGGTTCCGCCGTGGCGAACATCCAGCGACGCTAGTCGGCTGGACCCCGGTCCGGCTCGGAAGGGACACCGAGCGCGTCGACCGGAGGGGGACCGTGGTCCGGGCAACCGGGCCACGGTCCTCCCGTGTGTGGATGTCTGTTGGGGATGTATCTGCGGTCGAAGAAACTCCTCTGCCCAGTACCGGCAATTCGCTGTACGAGGTGTTTGTCCTCGCTTTACCATCGCTTTACCGGCGGTTGGCAGAGTCCAGGACCGTGAGCAGAGGGGAGTGCGTATGTCGTCACTCGCGCGGGTGCGCCTGTTCGGGCCGACCACCGTCATCCTTCCCGAGCGGGCACCGGTGCACGTCCTCGGCAAGCACGCCCGGATCCTGGCCCTGCTCGCCCTCCAGCCCGGTCGTGCGGTGAGCAAGGACCGGCTCGCCGAGCTCGTCTGGGAGGGCCGCCCACCGCGCTCGTTCCAGCAGACCCTCGACAGCGACGTCTGCGTGCTGAGGCGCCGCGCCGAGCTCGGGCCGGGTCGGTCGTCCGCCCTGGCCACGACCCCGGCCGGCTACGTCCTCGACCCGGACCGCGTGAGCGTCGACCTGCAGGAGGCCCGGGTGCTGGCCGCCCGCGCGGCCGCCGAGCCGGCGTGCGCAGCCGTGGTCAGCGCGTCCGCCGCCCTCGAGCTCACGACGGGTGAGCTGCTGGAGGACGAGCCCTACGCCCCCTGGGCCGAGGAGGCCCGAGCCGCGTGGCGGCATACCGAGTTCGAGCTGTGCCTGCGCGCCTCACGGACCGCCCTCGTCACGGGCGACCTGGTGACGGGGGTCGACGCCGCCCAGCGGGCCGTGGGACTCCGGCCGGCGTCGGAGGAGGCGTCCGTGCAGCTGATGCGGGCCCAGTGGTGGGCCGGCAGGCGGGCGGAGGCGATCCGCGGCTTCGTGCAGCTGCAGGACAGCATGCTCGAGGAGCTGGGGGAGCGGCCCGGCGCCGAGGCGCGCGAGCTCTACCTGACGATCCTGCGTGACGACGGTCCGTCCGCGGACGGCCCCGCGGACGCTGAGCACCTCCGGCTGCTCCTGCAGCTGCTGCGCGGTGCGCTGGACCTCACGCCCGGGCTTCGTGCCCCGGCGCTCGACGCCGAGCTGGCGGCGGCCGCGTCGGCGGCCCTGAACCGGCTCGGGACCGCCGGGTCGCCCAGCGGGGCCCGACGGTAGGGGAGGGGGCCATGGTCGAGGAGACGCGGACGGTGATGGTGGTCGACGACCACCAGATGTTCGTCCAGCTGCTCTCGGCCGCGCTCTCGGCCGAGCCCGACCTCGAGTGCGTCGGCGTCGCCCACGACACCGCCTCGGCCCTGGCGACGGCCCGTGAGCTGCAGCCCGACGTCGTCGTCATGGACGTGCGCCTCGGCGACGGTGACGGGATCGCGGCGGCCGGTGAGCTGCTCGCCACGCTGCCCCAGACCCGGGTCGTCATCCTCACCGCCTTCGCCGACCCGCGCCTGGTGCAGCGGGCGGCCGACAGCGGCGTCAGCGCGGTCGCGGCCAAGGACGGCGAGATCGACGGGTTGCTGGCCCTGCTGCGCGGCGCCCGGCGCGGAACCTTCGTGACCGGGTCCGGCATACCCGTGGTCCAGCAGCCGCAGGACCGGTTCGCGGCCGCGGGTCTGAGCGCCGAGGACGGGCACCTGCTGCGGCTGCTGGCTGCGGGTTTCGACGAGGACGGGGTCGCCCGCGAGCTGGGGGTCGAACCGCAGGCGGCGCGGTCACGGATCCGGGCGGTGCTGAGCGCACTCGGTGCCCGCACCCCGGTGCAGGCGGTCTCGACCGCCGTGAGCAGGGGGCTGCTGAGGGTGGGCCATGGCTGACGGGACGCTGCTGACCCGGGGCGCGGGGCCCTCCGGGAGGGACCGGCCCGAGGGGGAGCGCTCGGTCGTGCGGGAGGCGATGATCCGGTTCGTGGTGCTGGGTGCGGTGTGCCTGGTCGTGGCGGGGCTGCTCACCGTGCTGCTGGCCGGGAGCGTCGCCCGCTCGATCGCCACCCGGGAGGCGGAGGTCCGGACCCTGAGCTTCGCGACGGCGGTCGCCGGGCCGACCCTCGACGCCGCGACGCGTCGTCGGGCGGAGGGGCCCCTGGTGCAGGCGCTCAACAACCGTCTGCTCGACGACTCGATCGTGCACGCCGCGATCTACGACACCGACGGTCGGGTGGTCTGGTCCGCGGACCCCGGCGCGATCGGGACCACCGAGGAGCTGTCCGACGAGGTGCGGCAGCTGCTCGGCGGCCAGGACACGGTGGCGGAGTACTCCGTCGAGACGCACGCCGGCAGCAGCGGCCAGGAGGAGGAGATGGTCGTCCTCGAGGTCTACGCGACGGCCATCGGTGCCGACGGCGTGCCGTTCGTCCTGGAGTGGTACTGGCCGACCTCGCACCTCGAGGCCAACGAGAGGCAGCTGATGCGGCTGCTGCTGCCGCTCACGCTGGGCTCCCTCCTGCTCTTCGCCCTGATGATCCTCCCGCTCACCCTGGCCACCGCCCGCCGGGTCGAGAAAGACCGGACGCGGTTGACGCAGCACGCGCTGAACGCCTCGAAGATCGAGCGACGGAGGCTGAGCGAGGACCTCCACGACGGGGTCGTGCAGGACCTGTCGGGGATCGGGTACGTGCTGCCGATGGTCGGCAAGGACCTGCCGGAGGACTCGGTCGGGCACGCCGTCCTCGCCCAGATCCGCACCAGCATGCAGCGCAACATCAGCGCCATCCGGGGGCTGATCGCCGAGATCCGTCCGATCGACATGCGGGGGAACGGGTTCCGGGAAGCCATGGACGGGCTCGTCTCCAGGATGGGGGAGCAGGGCGTGGAGACGACGGTCACGCTGACCGGCGACCTGGACGTGCTCGGCCCGACCGCCCGCTCCCTCGTCTACCGCATCGCCCGGGAGGGCCTGCGCAACGTGCTGCGGCACAGCGGCGCCCAGCACGCGTGGGTCGAGGTCAGGCAGCAGTCCTCGCTCGTGCACGTGCTCGTGCGGGACGACGGCGTCGGGCCGACCGGCGAGCGGGCGGCCCGCCCCAGCGACGACCCGGAGGACAGTCACTTCGGCCTCGACCTGCTGCGGGAGGCCGTGTCCGACCTCGACGGCGAGCTGGCGCTGCGGCCGGGGTCGGGGGGAGGCACCGAGCTCGCCGTCTCCTTCCGCCACGACCACGTGCTCACCTGATATCCGCGCGAGGAACCCCTCCCGAGCCCGAGCGGGTCGGGGTCCCCGACCGTCACCCGGGGCGCCGGGCAAGGTCTGTGCAAGGTCGGGAGGGCTACCGTGGTGGTATGACCGTCGACGTCGCCGTCCAGGGCGACTGCATCCCGCTGACCGGGCTCCCCGCCCGGATCGTGGTCGTCGACGACCATCTGATGATCAGGATGGGCCTGCGCGCCGCGCTGGACGCCGAGCCGGACTTCGAGGTGTGCGGTGAGGCGCCCGACGGCCTGACCGGCACCGAGGTGGCCCTGCGCGAGCGTCCCGACGTCGTGCTGATGGACATCGCGATGCCCGGTATCGACGGTATCGAGGCGACGAGCAGCATCGTCGCCGGCTGGCCGGAGGCCAAGGTCCTGATGCTCACCGCGTTCTCCGACGTCCGGCTGGTGCGTGCGGCCCTCGGTGCGGGTGCCTACGGCTACGTCCTCAAGGACGCCGACCCCCGCTCCGCCATCTGCGCGGTGCGCAAGGCCCTGCGCGGGGTGCGGCCGTTGTCGGCCGAGATCACCGAGCTGCTCGCCGGGGGCTGAGCCCGCCACCTGCTCGTGGGGCTCGGCCGAGCGTCCGGTGGGTCCCGCGCGCGCACAAGGCATACGACGTGCTCAGGGGTGAGGACGTCCTCCACATCGCCCCACCGGACGGCGCCGGGCGGTCGCCCGTCGCTCCACCTCGCACCACCTGATGCAGCCCCACCCCCCTGACCAGCAGGTATGCCGTGCCCGTCACCCCGCGTGGGACGCCCGCACGGCCTCCCGCCCAACCCACAGGGCCCCGACCGACCCACATCCGCTCCACCCCGCACCACCCGTCCTGACCTGCGACGACGCGCAGGATAAGGCAAACTCGACCCCGCAAACCCACTCTGGGTGGTGCGAAGTGGAGTACAGTGGGGCGTACTGGAAGCGACATCCGTGCGTCGACCGTGGGAAGGGGTGGTCCGAGTGCTGTTCCTCGGCACCCACACGCCCAAGCTCGACGACAAGGGCCGCATCTTCCTGCCCGCCAAGTTCCGCCCCCGCCTCGAGGACGGCCTCGTCATCACCCGCGGCCAGGAGCACTGCCTCTACGTCTACCCGGTCGCCGAGTTCGAGCGGATCGCGACCGAGATGACGACCGGCACCACGACCACCTCCCGCGACGTCCGCGACTACCAGCGCGTGTTCCTCTCCGGCGCCTCCGACGAGGTCCCGGACAAGCAGGGCCGCGTCACCATCCCGCCGGTGCTGCGCGACTACGCCGGCCTCTCCGCGGAGTGCACCGTCATCGGCGCCGGCAACCGCGTCGAGGTCTGGGACAGCGCCGCGTGGAACACCTACCTCGCCCAGGCCGAGCCCGCCTTCGCCGAGCGCTCGGAGGAGGTGGTGCCCGGACTCATCTGAGCCGCCGCCCTGCCCGCCCCCTGGTCTCTCACCGTCCACCCGGATGCCGACGCGACTTCCCCCGCGCCGGACCCACGGACGCCGGCACGACTTCCCCCGTGCCGGACCCACGAGCTCCGACACACTTCCCCGGTGCCGGAGCTCCCCACCGGACGGTGGGGGACCAGGGGGCGGGACGGCACCCAGGCTTCCCGGGCAAGCACCATGGACCAGACCCCCACCCCCGACCGCCACGTCCCCGTCCTCCTGCACCGCTGCGTCGACCTCCTCGCCCCCGCGCTCCAGCACGAGGGGGCGGTCTTCGTGGACGGCACCCTCGGCATGGGCGGCCACACCGAGGCGGTCCTCGAGCGCTGCCCCGCCGCCCGCGCGATCGGGATCGACCGCGACCCGCAGGCCCTGGCCCTGGCCACCGAGCGCCTCGCCCGCTTCGGCGACCGCTTCACCGGCGTGCACGCGGTCAGCGACGACCTGCCGGCCGTGCTCGCCGACCTCGGCCTCGACCCGGCCGGCGCCTCCGGCATCCTCTTCGACCTCGGCGTCTCCTCCCTCCAGCTCGACGAGCTCGACCGCGGCTTCGCCTACCGCGCCGACGCGCCGCTGGACATGCGGATGGACCAGTCCACGGGTCCCACCGCCGCCGACGTCCTCAACGGGTATGACGTCCGCGACCTCACGCGCATCCTGCGCGAGTTCGGGGAGGAGCGGTTCGCCCGCCCGATCGCGCGGGCCATCGTGCGGCGCCGCGAGACGGAGCCGTTCACCACCTCCGGCCCCCTCGTCGAGCTGCTCCACGACGTCGTCCCCGCCGCCAGCCAGCGCTCCGGAGGTCACCCGGCCAAGCGCACCTTCCAGGCGCTGCGCATCGAGGTCAACGCCGAGCTGACCGTGTGGGCCGACGCCCTCGCCGCGGCCCTGCGCGCCCTGGCCGTCGGCGGCCGCATCGTCGTCCTGTCCTACCACTCGCTCGAGGACCGCATCACCAAGCACGGTCTCGTCGCCGGGGCCACGAGCTCGGCCCCCCACGACCTGCCCTTCGAGCTGCCCGAGCACGCCCCGTGGCTGCGGCTGCTCGTCCGCGGCGCCGAGCAGGCGGACGCCACCGAGGTCGCCGCCAACCCCCGGTCCGCCTCCGTCCGGCTGCGCGCCGCAGAGCGCACCCGGACCACCCCCGACCAGCCCACCCGCAGCCAGCCCACCCCCGAGATGCCCACCCGCAGGGAGCCCGCATGAGCCAGATGACCGTCTCCGCCCGCCTCGGCGCAGCCGTCCTGCGCCCGCCCGCCCGCACCGTCGACGGGCTGCGCACCGACCGCCGCACCCGCGTCCAGGACGCCGCCCCCGCCGCCGGCCACACCGGCTTCATGGTGATGTGCCTCCTGCTCGTGATGGCGACGTTCACCGCCGTGCTCCTGCTCAACACCTCCCGCGCCGAGGGCTCCTACGTGATGTCCCGCCTCACCGTCGAGCAGACCGCCCTGCACGACACCAAGGTGACGCTGCAGGCCGAGCTCGCCGACCTGGAGTCCTCGGAGTCGCTCGCCGCAGCCGCGCGCAAGCTCAAGATGGTCCCGTCCACCTCGACCGCGACCCTGCGCCTCTCCGACGGGTCGCTGACCGGCGTGGCCTCCAAGGTCGACGGCGGTCGCACGCTTACCGTTGACCTGCCCTCCACGGGCGTCGCGTCCGCGGACGAGTGAGGCGCGACCGGACCACATCCAGGGGTGAGCGACGAGTGGGAGCAGCAGGCTCGCGGCAGACGCACCGCCGTCCGTCGACCGCGACACCGCCGCCCCGCCGGCCCCGCAGCAGCACCGCGCCGGGCGGCCGGCCGCCCCGGCGGAGCACCGGCTCCGGAGGA
Source organism: Ornithinimicrobium cerasi (assembly GCF_003702705.1). GTDB lineage: Bacteria > Actinomycetota > Actinomycetes > Actinomycetales > Dermatophilaceae > Ornithinicoccus > Ornithinicoccus cerasi. Next base: position 106,233 of record NZ_QZMN01000001.1, read on the forward strand.
TCACCACCGCCCCCCCGACGCGGCCGCGTCGCCCCCGGCGTCGTCCACCCGCAGCGGCGGGTCCGGATGCTCCTCCTCGGCTGCTTCCTCGTCCTGAGCCTCTTCGCCGCCCAGCTGGTCCGCCTCCAGGGTCTCGACGCCGCCTCCGTCTCCGCCGCCGCGCTCGACGGACGCCTCGCCGTCCGCTCGATCCCGGCCGAGCGCGGCACCATCACCGACGTCAACGGCGAGCCCCTCGCGATCAGCAGCGAGCGCCGCCGCGTCGTCGCCGACCCGACCCTCGTCGTCGACTACACGCTCAAGGACGACGAGGGCGAGATCGTCGCCGAGGGCTTCGCCGCCGCCGCCCAGGTCGTCTCCGAGGTCACCGGCGCCGACCGCGGCACGCTCCTGGAGAAGCTGGAGAACCCCGAGGGCGACCAGTACGCCATCCTCCTGCCCGACGTCTCCCCGCAGACCTGGCAGGAGCTGCGCCAGCGCAACGTCCGCGGCCTGTCCGCGGAGTCCTTCATGCGCCGCGACTACCCGCTCGGCGAGGCCGCGGCACCGCTGCTCGGCTGGGTCGGCGCGGGCGGCCTGCCCGCGGGCGGCATCGAGCTGGTCAAGGACCAGATGCTCACCGGCACCCCTGGCGAGGCCGTCTACGAGCAGGGCCGCGACGGCGAGATGATCACCACCGGCCTCTACGAGGAGGAGCCCGCCCAGCCGGGCGAGGACGTCCGGCTCTCGATCGACGCCGACCTGCAGTGGTACGCCTTCGACGCCCTTCGCACGCGCGTCAAGGAGGCCGGGGCCCTGCGCGGGTATGCCGTGGTGCAGGAGGTCGAGACCGGCCGGATCGTGGCGCTCGCCAACTACCCCACCTTCGACCCGGCCGAGCCGTCCCAGACCTCGGAGGAGATGCGCAACGCCGCGATCGAGGACGTCTACGAGCCCGGCTCGACGGCCAAGCTCATCACCGCCGCCGCGGCCCTCGAGGAGGGGATCGTCGAGCGCGACACCCCCGTCGAGGTCCCCGTGTCGCTGCCCCGCGCGGGGCGGGCCTTCCGCGACGTCGAGCCGCACCCGATCCTGCACCTGACCTTTGCCGGCGTCATCGCGCGGTCCTCCAACATGGGCACGATCCTCGCCGCCGAGGAGCTCGGCGACCAGCGGCTCTACGACTGGATCCGCCGCTTCGGCCTCGGCACCCCGGTCGGGCACGGCCTGCCGGGGGAGTCCGCCGGCCTGGTCCCTGAGCCCGGCGGCACCATCTGGAGCGCCACCACGCCCTACACGATGATGTTCGGGCAGGGCCTGTCCGGCTCGTTCCTTCAGCAGGTCGGCGTCTTCCAGTCGATCGCCAACGACGGCGTCCGGCTCACCCCGAGCTTCGTCCAGGGCACGGTCGACGCCGAGGGCCGCTACACCGAGACGACCGTCCCCGAGGGCACCCGGGTCGTGAGCGAGGGGACCGCGCAGACGCTCACCGAGATCATGCAGCAGATCCCGGCCACCGGCGGCACCGCCCCGCTCGCCGCCGTCGACGGCTACCACGTGGCCGGCAAGACCAGCACCGCCGACCGCATCGACGAGAAGACCGGCCGCTACAGCGGGGTCACCTCGAGCTTCATCGGCTTCGCCCCGGCCGAGGACCCGAAGTACGTCGTCGGGGTCGCGGTCCAGCGGCCCACCAAGGTCAGCCGCTTTGGCGGCGTCATCTCCGGCCCGGTCTTCGCCTCGATCATGCGCTACGCGCTGCAGAAGGAAGGGGTCGAGCCGGCCAGCACGCCGCCGCTGACCGTTGAGCTGGAGTACGACCCGGGCGCACGGGCTCCCGGCGAGCCGTCCGGTGTCACACTGGGGGACATTGCCGTCAAGGACGAAGGGACCCCCTGACTCGTGATCCCCCTCACCCTGCGAGAGATCGCGCAGGTCACCGGTGGGCGGGTGCACCCCGACACCCCCGAGGCGGGACGGGCGACCGTCACCGCCGCCGTCGTGACCGACTCGCGAGAGGTCGTCCCCGGCGGCCTCTACGTCGCCCGCCGCGGTGACTCGGCCGACGGTCACGACTACCTCGACGCCGCCGCCGCGAACGGTGCGGTCGCCGCCCTGACCAACCGCGAGAGCGCGGCGCTGCCGTGCGTCGTCGTGGAGGAGGACCCGGCCCGCCTCTCGTCCCGCCCCGACCGCCCGCCCTACGACGCGGTCACCCGGGCCTTCGGCGCCCTCGCCCGCGAGGTCCACGACCGCTGCGACGCCCGCGGCGGGCTGCACACCGTGGCGGTCACCGGCTCCTCCGGCAAGACCTCCACCAAGGACCTCATGGCTCAGGTGCTCGCCGAGCTCGGCCCGACGCTGGCCCCCGAGGCGTCCTACAACTCCGAGGTCGGGCTGCCGCTCACCGTCTGCCGGCTCACCGAGGACACCGCCTACCTCGTCGCCGAGATGGGGGCCTCCGGGGCTGGTCACATCGCCCACCTCACCCGGATCGCACCGCCGATGATCTCGGTCGTGCTCAACGTCGGCAGCGCCCACCTCGGCGAGTTCGGGTCCCGCGAGGCGATCGCGCAGGCCAAGTCCGAGATCGTCGCCGCGCTGCCCGCCGGGGGGCTCGCCGTGCTCAACGCCGACGACCCCGCCGTCGCCGCGATGGCCGCCGTCGCCGAGCGGGTCGGCGCCCGGGTCGTGACCGTCGGGCGCGCCGGCCACGCGCAGGTCCGCGCCGAGCAGGTCAGCCTCGACGACCGCGGCCGCGCCTCCTTCCTCCTCCGCGCCGGCGGCGGCGTGACGGAGCAGGTCACCCTCCGCCTCGCCGGGGAGCACCACGTCGGCAACGCCCTCGCCGTCGCAGCGGTCGCCGCCGAGTGGGGTATGCCGTGGCACCGGGTCGCGCGCGCCCTCACCCGGGCGGAGCCCCGGTCGCGCGCCCGCATGGAGGTGACCGAGCGCGAGGACGGTGTCACGGTCGTCAACGACGCCTACAACGCCAACCCCGAGTCCATGCGCGCCGCACTGCACGCCCTCGCCGCGATGCGCCGGTCGCCGGGGCGCACGGTCGCGGCCATCGGCGGGATGCTCGAGCTCGGCCCCGGCAGCGACGCCGAGCACGCCGCCGTCGGCCGGACGGCCGCGGAGCTGGGGGTCGACGAGCTGGTCGCGGTGGGTCCGCTCGCGGAGCCCGCGGCGACGGCATACCTGGAGGCGGGCGGCGACGTCGCGACCACCGTGAGCGACCGGCACGAGGCCCGCACACACCTGGAGGCCACCCTGCGCGACGGCGACGTGGTCCTGCTCAAGAGCAGCCGTGACTCCGGCCTGCGGCTCCTGGGCGACGAGCTCGCGGGGGTGGACGCCTGATGGTCAACGTCCTGCTCGCCGGCGGCGTCGCCCTGGTCGTGGCGCTCTTCGGGACGCCGCTGTTCATCAAGTTCCTCGTGCGCCGTGCCTACGGACAGTTCATCCGCGACGACGGCCCGACGTCGCACCACACCAAGCGCGGGACGCCCACGATGGGCGGGGCGGTCATCATCCTCGCCACCCTCGCGGGCTACACCCTGTCCCACCTCTTCCTCATCCTCCTGGACATCTCCGGGATGGTGGAGGTGACGCACAGCCGGTTCACCCTCAGCGCGCTCCTCGTGCTGTTCCTCATCACCGGCCTGGGCTTCATCGGGTTCCTCGACGACTACACCAAGATCTCCAAGCAGCGCAGCCTGGGCCTGACCTCCCTGCAGAAGCTCAGCGGGCAGACGATCATCGCGGTGATCTTCGCGATCCTGGCGCTGCAGTCGCCGGGCGACAACACCCGCAGCCCCGCCTCGACCGCGATCTCGTTCGTGCGTGACACGCCGATCGACCTGGCGGTCTTCGGCCCGGTCGCCGGGACGATCCTCTTCATCCTCTGGGCCAACGTCCTCATCGCCGGCGCGTCCAACGGCGTCAACCTCACCGACGGCCTCGACGGGCTGGCGACCGGCGCGAGCGTCATGGTGTTCGGCGCCTACTCGGTCATCGGCATCTGGCAGTACAACCAGAACTGCCAGCTCGCCCCCGGCCCCAACTGCTACGACGTCCGCGACGCCCTCGACCTCGCGGTCGTCGCCTGCTCGGTGGCGGGCGCGTGCTTCGGCTTCCTGTGGTGGAACGCCTCGCCGGCCAAGATCTTCATGGGCGACACCGGCTCGCTGGCCCTCGGCGGCGGCCTCGCCGGGCTGGCGATCACCACGCACACCGAGCTGCTGCTGGCGATCCTCGGCGGCCTCTTCGTGCTCATCACGCTCTCGGTCATCATCCAGGTCGCGTCGTTCAAGATGACGAAGAAGCGGGTGTTCCGGATGGCCCCGCTGCAGCACCACTTCGAGCTGCTCGGCTGGGCCGAGGTGACGATCGTCATCCGGTTCTGGATCATCGCCGGCCTGTGCGTCGCGATCGGCCTCGGCCTGTTCTACGGCGAGTGGGTGGCCAACCTGTGAGGCCGCTCGACGACCTCACCCACCGCGACGCCGACTGGGCGGGGCTACGCGTCCTCGTCGCCGGGCTTGGCGTCACCGGCTTCGCCGCCGCCGACGCCCTCATCCAGCACGGCGCCGTCGTCACCGTCGTCGACCGCGGCAACGACTCCGAGAAGCAGGCGACCCAGGCCGGCATCCTCGGTATCCTCGGCGCCGACGTCCGGCTCGGCCCCGAGCACGTCGCCGGCTGGCCTCAGGCCGGAGGTGGCCACTCGGGCGACGCACGTGACACTGGATCGCCGGACGAGCCAGTGTCACGTCTGCAGGTCGACCTCGTCGTGACGTCACCGGGCTGGTCGCCCGACCACCCGGTGCTGCGCGCGGCGCGGGAGCAGCAACCCCCGATACCCGTGTGGTCCGAGGTCGAGCTGGCCTGGCGGCTGCGCCCGCGGATCGGCGCGGCGCCCTGGCTCGCGGTGACCGGCACGAACGGCAAGACCACCACCGTGCAGCTCGTCGAGACGATGCTGCGCACCGCGGGGCTGCGCGCGATCGCGGTCGGCAACGTCGGCACCCCGATCCTCGACGCGGTCCAGCACCCCGAGCCCTACGACGTCATCGCGGTGGAGCTGTCCAGCTTCCAGCTGCACCACACCTTCACCATGTCGCCGCTGGCCAGCGTCGTCCTCAACGTCGCCCCGGACCACCTCGACTGGCACGGCTCGCTGGACGCCTACGCCGACGCCAAGGCCCGCGTCTACGAGCGCACCCAGGTCGCCTGCGTCTACAACGTCCAGGACCCGCGCACCGAGCGGATGGTGGAGCAGGCCGAGGTGGAGGAGGGCTGCCGCGCCGTCGGCTTCACCATCGGCACGCCCGGGCTGTCGATGGTCGGTCTGGTCGACGACGTGCTCGCCGACCGCGCCTTCATCGAGGAGCGCGCCACCTCCGCAGCCGAGCTCGGGACGCTGGAGGACCTGCGCCACGCCTCCGGCGGCGACGCGACCCCGCCGCCCCACCTCGTCGCCGACGCCCTGGCCGCGGCCGCGCTCGTCCGCGCGATCGGGGTGCCGGCCGCCGCGGTCCGGGACGGTCTCCGTGCCTTCCGCACCGACGCGCACCGCACGACGATCGTGGCCGAGAAAGACGGGGTCACCTGGGTCGACGACTCCAAGGCGACCAACCCGCACGCGGCGCAGGCGGCCCTGCTCGCCTACCCCGAGATCGTCTGGGTCGCCGGCGGCCAGCTCAAGGGCGCCGAGATCGACGGGCTCGTGGCCTCGGTCGCCGGGCGGCTCCGCGGCGTCGTGCTGCTCGGTGCGGACCGGGCGCAGATCGCCGACGCGCTCGCCCGACACGCGCCGGATGTCCCCGTCCACGACGCGGGGGTCGCCGACCATGGGGACATGGACGCGCTGGGCAGGCTGATGGACGAGGTGGTGGCCGCCGCCGCCGCCCTCGCGCGCCCCGGACACGTCGTCCTGCTCTCGCCGGCGGCCGCGTCCCTGGACATGTTCCCCAGCTACGGCTCGCGCGGCGACGTCTTCGCCGACGCCGTGCACCGCCGCCTCGGGACGCAGGGGGCCCCATGACCTCCATCGCCCGGGGGTCCTTCCTGCAGCGGGGCGGTGAGGACAAGAGCGCGACCCCCGCCTGGACCATGACCTCCGTCGGGGAGTGGCTGCGCTCGCCGGTCGCCCCCTACTACCTCGTCCTCGTCACCACCGCGATGCTCACCGGTCTCGGCCTGGTCATGGTGCTCTCGGCCAGCAGCGTCGGCTCCTACACCAGCAGCGGCAGCTCCTACACCGTCTTCCTCGACCAGCTCATGTATGCCGCCATCGGCGTCACCCTCGCGGTCGTCGGCTCCCGGCTCCCGCTGCGGTGGTGGAAGCGGCTCGCGTGGCCGGCCGTGTTCATGGCGCTGCTGCTGCAGGCGGCCGTGTTCACCCCGCTCGGGCTGGACAGCTACCAGGGCAATCGCAACTGGCTCTCGATCGGCGGGCGGACCCTGCAGCCCTCCGAGTTCGGCAAGATCGCGCTCGTCGTCTTCGGCGCGGCCGTGCTCGCGACCAAGCGACGGGTCATCCACAAGGTCTGGCAGGCCTCGATCCCGCTCATCTTCCCCGTGGGGATCGTCCTCCTCGGCCTGGTGCTGCAGGGCAACGACCTGGGCACCGGGATGATCCTCGTCGCGATCCTCGGCGGCCTGCTCTGGGCGGCCGGCCTGCCGGCCCGCTGGTTCGTCGGGGTCGGCGCGGTGGCCGCGCTCGGGGTCGCCTTCCTCGCCGCCGGCAGCGCCAACCGGATGCAGCGCATCCAGGTCTGGCTCGGCAACATCTGCGACAGCCCGCAGGTCGACGGCTGCTACCAGAAGGTGCACGCGGAGTACGCCCTGGCCGACGGCGGCTGGTGGGGCCTGGGCCTGGGGGAGTCGCGCGAGAAGTGGGGGATCCTCCCCGAGCCGCACAACGACTTCATCCTCGCGATCATCGGCGAGGAGCTCGGGCTGCCGGGGTCGCTGTCGGTGCTGCTGCTCTTCGCGGTGCTGGCCTACGCCTGCTTCCGGATCGTCAGCCAGGCCGAGGACATGTTCACCCGGCTCGCCGCCTCCGGCCTCATGGTGTGGTTCCTCGCCCAGGCGATGATCAACATCGGCTCGGTCATCGGGATGCTGCCGATCATCGGCGTCCCGCTGCCGCTGGTCTCCAGCGGCGGCTCGGCCCTGGTCGCGGCCCTCCTCGGCGTCGGCCTGCTGCTCGCCCTGGCCCGCTCGCTCCCCGGCGCCCGGGAGGCGCTCGGCGGACGCGGGTCGACCGCCCGGAGGACGTTCGCCTCGGTGCCCGCCCCGGCACCGGCCCGCACGCCCGCGGGAAGGACCGGCCGCAAGCCGGCTGCCACGACCGCCCGCACGCCCGCGGCCGCCCGCAAGCGCGTCCGATGACCGGCGACGCCGGCGCGGAGGGACTGCGCCCGCTCTCCGTCGTGCTCGCCGGCGGCGGCTCCGCCGGTCACGTCAACCCGCTCCTCGCCACCGCCGACGCCCTGCGCAGCCGCGTCCCCGACGTGCGGATCGGCGTGCTCGGCACCGCCGAGGGGCTGGAGGCCCGGCTGGTGCCCGAGCGCGGCTACCCGCTCACGGTCGTGCCCAAGGTGCCCTTCCCGCGGCGTCCCGACACCGGGGCCCTGCGCTTCCCGATCTCGCTGCGCCGGGCCATCGAGACGGCGCGGGCGGCGATCACCGAGCAGGAGGCCGACGTCGTCGTCGGCTTCGGCGGCTACGTCGCCTCGCCCGCCTACCTCGCCGCGCGCACCGCCGGCGTGCCGATCGTCATCCACGAGCAGAACGCCCGCCCCGGGCTGGCCAACCGCCTCGGCGCCCGCTTCACCACGAGCGTGGCGACGACGTTCGAGAGCACCAAGCTCTCCCACGCCACCCGCGTCGGGCTGCCGCTGCGCGCCGAGATCCGCGACCTCGACGTCGCCGCCGCGCGACCGGAGGGGCTTGCCCACTTCGGCCTCGACGAGGGTCGCCCCACCCTGCTCGTCTTCGGCGGCTCCCTCGGCGCGGCCCGGCTCAACGGCGCCTTCTCCGAGGCCGCGCACGACCTCCTCGCCGCCGGGGTGCAGGTCCTGCACCTCACCGGCGCCGGCAAGGACGTCGAGGTGCCGACCACCTCGGCGACGGGCGCGCGCTACGTCACCGCGGCATACACCGACCGCATGGAGCTCGCGTATGCCGTCGCCGACCTCGCCGTCTGCCGCGCCGGTGCGGGGACGGTCTGCGAGCTGGCCGCCGTGGGCGTGCCGGCGGTCTACGTGCCGCTGCCGGTCGGCAACGGCGAGCAGTACCTCAACGCCGTCGGCCTGGTCGAGGCGGGCGGCGGGCTGTGCTTCCCCGACGACGAGGTCGACGGCGCCTGGGTGCGTGCCGAGGTGCTGCCCCTGCTCACCGACCCCGAGCGCCTCGCGACGATGGCGGCCTCCGCGGCCGCCCACGGCGAGCGCCACGCCGACGACCGGCTCGTCGACATGATCCTGGCCGCGACCGGCCGGGCATGAGGGGGAGCGAGCGATGAGCGACCTGCCGGTCGTCGCCAACCCGCGCTTCGACTTCTCCGCCGACGTCCCGCCCGTGGACGAGCTCGGCGCCGTCCACTTCGTCGCCATCGGCGGCTCGGGGATGTCCGGCGTGGCGCGGATGTACCTCGACCGCGGCGTGATCGTCACCGGCTCCGACCGCGCCGACAGCGCCACCCTGCGCGAGCTGGAGGCCGAGGGCGCGCGCGTCTACGTCGGCCACGACGCGGCGCACGTCGAGGGCGCCGACACGGTCGTCGTGTCCAGCGCGGTCCCGGAGACCAACCCCGAGCTCGCCGCCGCCCGCGCCGCCGGGCTGCGCGTGCTCCACCGGGCCCAGGGCATCGCCGCCCTGCTCCACGGTCGCGACGCGGTCGCGGTCGCCGGCGCCAACGGCAAGACGACGACCAGCGCGATGACGACCGTCGCGCTCCAGGCCGCGGGGGCCGACCCCGGCTACGTCGTCGGCGCGCCGCTCGCCGGCTCCGGCACGAACGCCGCCCCCGGCGGACCCGGCAGCCCGGTCGTGGTCGAGGCCGACGAGAGCGACGGCTCCTTCCTCGTCTACCGGCCGCTCGTCGGCGTCGTCACCAACGTCCAGCCGGACCACCTCGACTTCTGGGGCGACTACGCCGCCGTCGAGCGCGCCTACGCCGCCTTCGCCGCGACGATCCGTCCCGGCGGGCTGCTCGTCACCAACGCCGACGATCCCGGCGCCGCCCGGCTCGCCGAGCGGGCGCGCGACCTGGGCACCCGGGTGGTGACGTGGGGGACCGGGGCGAGCGACGTCATACTCTCCGACGCCCGGACCGAGGGCATGACCGCCACGGCCACGCTCACCTTCACCCGCCGCCTGGGCGAGGTGGACGAGGGCGCCACCGCCGAGCTGCGGCTGCCGGTGCCCGGGCTGCACAACCTCGAGAACGGGACCGCCGCGCTGCTCGCCGCCGTCGCCGGGCTGGGGATGCCGCTGGCGCCGGTGCTCGAGGGACTCGCGGCGTTCCCCGGTGCGGGGCGCCGGTTCGAGCGGGTGGGGGAGGTCGGTGGCGTGGAGGTCGTCGACGACTACGCCCACAACGCGCCGAAGGTGACCGCGGTGGTGCAGGCCGCGCGCTCGGCCGCCGCCGGGCGGCGCGTCGTCGTCGCCTTCCAGCCGCACCTCTTCTCGCGCACCCGCGACTTCGCCGAGGGTTTCGCCGCCGGGCTGGCGCGGGCCGACCTGCTGCTGCTGCTGCCGGTCTACGGCGCGCGCGAGACGCAGGAGGACTTCCCCGAGGTCAGCTCCGGGATGCTCGGCGACCTCGTCCGGGGCTCGGGGTATGACGTGGACGTCCACCTCGCGCACGACCTGGCGTCGGCGCCGGAGCAGCTGCGTGACCTGGTGCGGCCGGGCGACCTCGTGCTGACGGTGGGCGCGGGCGACGTGACGACGGTGGGGCCGCAGCTGCTGCGGCTCCTGGGGGAGGAGCGGGGATGAGGTCGATGACCAAGGCGAAGGTGCGGAGGAAGCCGTCGCGCAAGGCGTCCCCCAAGGCGAGGACGAAGCGGCCCAAGGGTGCGGAGCCGACCGTGCGGCGACGGGTGATCACGCTGGCTGCGATGGTCCTGGCGCTCGTGGGCGGCCTGGTGTTCCTGTTCTTCTTCTCCGCGGCGTTCGTCGTCAAGGACGTGCGCGTGACCGGGGTGGAGGGGGAGCTGGCGGAGTCCGTCGAGCGCCTGGCCCAGGTCCCCAACGGCCGTCCGCTCGCCCGCGTCTCGGAGGGCAGGGTCAGCGAGCGGGTGCTTCAGGACCTGCGGGTGGCCGGCGTGTCCGTCGACAGCGACTGGACCGACTCCGTGGTGACGCTGAGCGCGACGCCCCGCGAGCCGGCGCTCGTGCTGCGCCAGGGCGGCTCGACCTGGCTGTCGGACGTGGGCGGCGTGGTCTACGACGAGGTGGAGAAGCCGAGCAACAAGCTGCCGTCGGTGGTCGTGCCGACCAGGCCGACCGAGCTGGGGGAGGGCACGGTGCAGGGCCTGGTGGAGCTGTGGCGCACCCGCCCCGACCCCGCCGAGCTCGAGGGGGAGCTGTCGACCCCCAGGCTGGACAAGAACGGCATGGTGTCGATGACGGTGGACGGCCTGACGATCCTCTGGGGCGAGCCGGTCGAGGCCGAGAAGAAGTGGCAGATCATCCGAGCCCTGGTGGCTCAGGAAAGCATCGACCCGCAGGGCGGGATCGAGCAGACGATCGACGTGAGCCTGCCCGGGACGCCGGTGGTAACGGGGATCCCGGAGGCGCCGCGGGGCTGAGCAACCTAGACCTGAGGTCGAGGTTCACGTCAGGCGGGATCCGGAGGACGTTCTCCTATGCTCGCGTGCAGCACCACCAGACGTCTCATCTCGAATCGAAGGGTCCAACCGTGTCCGCTGCGCAGAACTACCTGGCCGTCATCAAGGTCGTCGGCATCGGAGGTGGTGGCGTCAACGCCATCAACCGGATGATCGAGGTCGGCCTGAAGGGTGTCGAGTTCATCGCCATCAACACCGACGCGCAGGCGCTGCTGATGAGCGACGCCGACGTCAAGCTCGACGTCGGCCGCGAGCTCACCCGCGGTCTGGGTGCCGGCGCCGACCCCGAGGTCGGTCGTCGTGCGGCGGAGGACCACTCGGAGGAGATCGAGGAGGCCCTGCGCGGCGCCGACATGGTGTTCGTCACCGCGGGTGAGGGTGGAGGCACGGGCACCGGTGGTGCGCCGGTGGTCGCCAAGATCGCCAAGCAGCTTGGTGCCCTGACGATCGGCGTCGTCACCCGGCCCTTCACCTTCGAGGGACGCCGCCGCGCCAACCAGGCCGAGTCGGGCATCGGCAGCCTCCGCGAGGAGGTTGACACGCTGATCGTCATTCCGAACGACCGTCTGCTGTCCATCTCCGACCGCTCGGTCTCGATGCTTGACGCGTTCCGCTCCGCGGACCAGGTGCTGCTCTCCGGTGTGCAGGGCATCACCGACCTGATCACGACTCCTGGCCTGATCAACCTCGACTTCGCCGACGTGAAGTCGGTCATGCAGGGTGCCGGCTCAGCGCTCATGGGCATCGGTTCGGCCCGCGGCGAGGACCGCGCCGTCCAGGCGGCCGAGCTCGCCATCTCGAGCCCGCTGCTGGAAGCCAGCATCGAGGGCGCCCACGGCGTGCTGCTCTCGGTCCAGGGTGGCTCCGACCTCGGCCTCTTCGAGATCAATGAGGCGGCGCGCCTGGTGCAGGAGGCCGCCCACCCCGAGGCCAACATCATCTTCGGAGCCGTCATCGACGACTCGCTCGGTGACGAGGTCCGCGTCACCGTCATCGCGGCCGGCTTCGACAGCGGCTCACCCACCATCCGTAGCGACGAGCGCGCCCTCGGCCAGGTGCAGGCCGGCGGCTCCAACCGCCCGCAGGGTCAGCCCGTCCAGCAGCAGCGCCCGGCCCAGCCGTCGCAGGGCGGCGTTGCCCCGCAGAACGGCGTGCCGACCCATCAGGGGCCGCCGGCGCACGTGGCACCCCAGGCCCAGCCCGTCCCGCAGCAGGCGCAGCCTCAGCCGGTGAACCACACGCAGCAGGACCACCCCGCCCAGCAGCGCCCCGTGCAGCAGCCTCCGCGTCAGGTCACCTTCGAGGACGAGGGTGACGACCTGGACGTGCCTGACTTCCTGAAGTAGACCGGCGCCGAACGGGTGCGACGTCCTTGGTGTCAAGGAGACGAGAGCCAGGTAAAGCGACGGTAGAATCGTCAGGGTCGCGGACCCGGTCGCCCTCAGGGATCGCCCGAGCACTAGCCTCAGTGAGTGTTCTTCTGGCGAGAGCAGATCCAGCCCTCCGGCGACGCCTTCGGCGTCGGGTGGGCTGTCACCGACAGGTCTGGAGGTTCGAGCCTGGGAAGGTATGCAACGCTGAACCTCGGTGGGCACGTCGGGGACCGTGAGGGCGACGTCGAGACGAACCGGCGCCGGTTGGCCGGCGAGTTGGGGCTCTCGACGCAGGACCTGCGGTTCATGGATCAGCAGCACGGATGTGGCGTGGCATTCACCGCTGATCTCGACCCCATCCCTGCGCCGACCGTGGACGCGTTGATCTCAGACAACAGCGATGAGGCGCTCGTCGTCATGGTTGCTGACTGCGTTCCTGTACTGCTTGTCGACCGGACCGAGGGGCTGGTTGCCGCCGTCCACGCGGGACGGCCCGGGATGGTGGGGGGCGTCGTACCGGCCACCCTGGCCAAGCTGCGCGAGCTGGGTGCCGGAGACGTCGAGGCGGTCGTAGGCCCGTCTGTGTGCGCGCGCTGCTACGAGGTGCCGGCTTCGATGCGCGACGCGGCCGCGGATGTCGAGCCCGTCAGCGCCGCGTTGAGCTGGACCGGCACCCCGGCCATCGACGTGGCGGCCGGCGTGGTCGCCCAGCTGGTCCGAGGCGGGGTCAGTGTCCGCTGGCTGCCCGGATGCACCCGAGAGGACCCGAACCTCTATTCGTACCGACGTGACGGGCAGACCGGGCGCTTCGCGGGCGTCGTGCGTCTCATCGCACCGGAGTGGGTTGCCTGATGGAGGACCGCATGGTCGGACTGGAGCAAAACCTGAGCCAGGTGCGGGACCGCATACGCACTGCGTGTTCGGGTGCCGGGAGAGACGTCGACGACGTCACCCTCGTCGCCGTCACCAAGTTCTTCCCCGCCTCCGACGTGGAGCACCTGGCCGGGCTCGGCGTGCGGGTCGTGGGGGAGAGCCGGGACCAGGAGGCGGGGGCGAAGCTGGCCGAGCTGGCGCCGGAGGTGCGCTCCGCCCTGACCGTCCACTTCGTCGGGCAGGTGCAGACGAACAAGGCCAACCACGTCGCCCGCTACGCCGACGTCGTGCAGTCGGTGGACCGGGCCAAGCTCGCCCGTGCGCTCGACCGCGGCGCGGCGCAGGCGCTGGAGGCGGGCGAGCGTCATACCCCCCTGGCGGTGACGATCCAGGTCGAGCTGGGGGAGGGCGCCGACCGCGGGCGTGGGGGAGCGCTGCCGGAGGAGGTCCCTGCCCTCGCGGAGGTGGTGGCGGACGCCGAGCACCTGGACCTCCGAGGGCTGATGGCCGTCGCCCCCCTCGGGCTGGACGAGGCCGGGACCGCAGCCGCGTTCGACCGCCTCATGGCGCTGTCCGCGACGATGCGGTCCGACCACCCGGACGCGATGTGGGTCAGCGCCGGCATGAGCGGCGACCTGGAGCTGGCGATCCGCGCCGGGGCGACACACCTGCGTGTCGGAACCGCAATCCTGGGATCACGTGCGTCACACCGGTAGCGTCGTTCACGACCGATCCACCCACGGGTAGGTAGACGCCCGTACGCACCAAGGAGCTCGCACCTTATGGCCGGGGCACTGCGCAAGACCATGGAGTACCTCGGCCTCGCCGAGTCCGACGAGCGGTACGACGACTACGACGCCTACCAGGACGAGGAGCCGGCCCGCCGCGACGCGTCGGTGCGCGCCGCCCGCGAGGACGACGAGCCGCGTCAGCACGCGGAGGTGGCGACGCTGCCACGCCGCGCCCCGGTCCCCGTGTCCCAGGTCGTCAGGGAGCCGAAGATGAACGAGCTCAACCGCATCACCACGATCCACCCGCGCAACTACAACGAGGCCAAGAACATCGGGGAGGCCTTCCGCGCCGGGGTGCCGGTCATCATGAACCTCACCGACATGGACGACGCGGACGCCAAGCGGCTCGTTGACTTCGCCGCCGGCCTGGCCTTCGGCCTGCGCGGCGCGATCGAGCGCGTGACCAGCAAGGTCTTCCTGCTCAGCCCCGAGCACGTCGAGATCGACGGCACCGAGAACACCGCGGCGAAGGTGCAGGCACCGTTCAACCAGAGCTGACGTAGCCTTACCCGCATGGTCGGCCAGCTCCTCTACATCATCCTCAGCCTCTTCTTCTTCATCCTGCTGGGGCGGCTGGTCTTCGACTACGTCCAGCTCTTCGCGCGGGACTGGAAGCCCAAGGGCCCCATCCTCGTGCTGGCCAACGGGATCTACACGGTGACCGACCCGCCGGTGAAGGCGCTCCGCCGGGTCATCCCCCCGCTGAGGATCGGCAGCGTGGCGCTTGACCTGGGGTTTCTCGTCCTCTTCCTCCTCGTGCTGCTGGGCCGGTCGTTCGCCCTCCGGCTCCCGTTCTGAGTGCCGTAGGAGCCGCCAGGGCACGCGAGTGACCCTCCCCCTCGACTGCGTTAGAGTTGCGCCTGCACGTGCATGACCGCACGTCATCGGCCGTGCCCGCCGGGGTGCCGGCGGCAGGCCGAGTGACTTCCTAACCCGAGGTGAAACATGGCGCTGTCCCCCGAGGACGTCATCAAGAAGAGCTTCAGCGCGACGCACCTGCGTCGCGGCTACGACGAGACCCAGGTGGACGACTTCCTGGACGAGGTCGTGGTGGAGCTCCGACGGCTGATCGCCGAGAACGACGGCCTGCGCTCCGACCTCGAGGACTGCCGCGCCAGCAAGGGGTATGCCGGGGACGACACCCAGAACTTCCGCCCCACCGGCGACCTGGCTGACCGTGGTGACCTCGAGGCCGAGCTGGAGCAGGTCAAGGCCGAGCTCCAGGCGCAGCGTCAGCGCTCTGAGGACGCCGAGCGGAAGAGCACCGCCGCAGTCGCGCCCGTCGCCGCCGACGGCGGCTCCGGCGACGAGGTCGAGGCGCTGCGCCGCCAGCTGGCCGACGCCGAGCAGGCCCGCAGCCGCGCCGAGCAGGAGGCACAGGACGCTCAGGGACGGCTGTCCGAGGCCAGCGCCGGTCAGGCCCGGGACGGCGACGCCGAGCTGACGGACCTCCGCGCCCGGCTCAGCTCCTGCGACGAGCAGGTCCGCACCCTCGAGACCCGTCTGTCCGAGGCCGAGGCCCGCGCCGAGCAGGCCGAGGCCGCCGTCGCGGAGGCCGAGCGCCGCGCCCAGGAGACGGAGGCTCGCGGCGGCCAGGCACCGGCCGCGGTCGCCGCCGTCGGGTCCACGACCCCGCAGGGCGAGTCCAGCGCGATCATCGCCCTGGCGCAGAGGCTGCACGACCAGCACGTCGCCGAGGGCGAGAGCACGAAGGCCCAGCTCGTCTCCGAGGCCGACGACTACCGCAACCGCGTGGTCAGCGAGGCCGACGAGAAGGCGAACGAGCTGGTGACCACAGGTCAGCAGACGCACGACCGGCTCGTCCACGAGGGCCAGACCAAGCACGACGAGCTGGTGACCACCGGACAGCAGACGCACGACCGGCTCGTCCACGAGGGCCAGACCAAGCACGACGAGCTCGTCAGCACCGGCCAGAAGGCCCACGACACGATGGTCCACGAGGGTCGCGAGCTCCAGCAGCGGCTCGTGCAGGAGGGCCAGGCCAAGCACGACGAGCTGGTCACCACGGGTCAGCAGACCCACGACTCGATGATCGGCGAGGCCCAGCAGAACCGGGACCAGATGATCGCCGAGGCCGAGCAGCGCCGGCAGTCGATCCTCACCGACCTCGGCTCCCAGCAGGAGTCGCTGACCGGCCGCATCACCGAGCTGCACACCCAGGAGACGGACCTGCGCGACAAGCTCAAGGCGTTCCTGTCCGACCAGCTCTCCAAGCTCGACGACGGGCGCAACTGAGGCACCACCCGAGACGCCCCGGCCCGACGGCCGGGGCGTCTTGCCGTCCGTGGGGGAGGGCGGCGCGACACGCCATACCCTGACCGGGCGAACTGCGTTGTCTTGGACCCCCCGCTGCTCTATTCTTCCCGCACCATGCCCGCCACGGTCGGCTGACCCGGCGGGCGCCTTACTTCGAAGGGCGTGGAGTGTCCAGGACCAAGAAGGACGCCGACTCGACCGTGCACGAGCAGCTCAGCGTGCGCGAGGGGGAGGAGCGGTGGACGGCCGAGGAGCTCGCCGAGGTGCGGGCCGGGCTGCAGGTCGAGGAGCAGCGGCTCGCGGCCGAGGTCGACGAGGCCGAGCACGACCTCGTGGAGCTGATGCGCAGCTTCGGTGATGGGGCCGGTGACGACCAGGCCGACGCAGGGGCCGCGACCTGGGAGCGGGAGCACGAGCTGTCGCTGACCAACAACGCGAAGGCCCTGCTGGACCAGACGCGGCACGCGCTCGAGCGGATCGACCAGGGCACCTACGGCGACTGCGAGTCGTGCGGCACGGCCATCGGCAAGATGCGGCTGCAGGCGTTCCCGCGTGCGACCCTATGCATGACATGCAAGCAGAAGCAGGAACGCCGCTGACAGACGCCCGACCCGAGACCCGACCGCGCCGGCGGACCGCCGTGGTCCTCGCCCTCGCCGCCGGCTGGGTGGCGCTGGACCAGGTGACCAAGCTGTGGGCCGAGCGCACCCTCGTGCAGGGGGAGCCGGTGCAGGTGATCGGTGACCTGCTGCGCTGGCACCTCATCTACAACTCGGGTGCGGCCTTCTCGCTGGGGACGTCGATCACCCCCGTGCTGACCGTGGTCGCCACCCTCATCTCGGTCGTGGTGTTCTGGCAGGCGTTCCGGGTGCGCAGCCTCGTGTGGGCCCTCGCGCTCGGGCTGCTCCTCGGGGGAGCGGTGGGCAACCTGGTGGACCGTTACCTGCGGGAGCCGGGACCGGCCTTCGGTCACGTCGTCGACTTCATCAGGCTGCCGAACTTCGCGATCTTCAACGTGGCCGACATCGGCGTGACGAGCGCCGCCGTGCTCATCGCCCTGCTCGCGCTGCGGGGTTACCGGTTGGACGGCACCCGCGAGGAGCAGGACCGGTGAGCGAGTCACGGGCGTTCACGATCCCCGAGGGGCTGGACGGGGAGCGCGTCGACGCGGCCCTCGCGCGGCTCCTGGGGTTGTCCCGGTCAAAGGCTGCGGACCTGGCGGCCGCGGGGCACGTCCAGGTGGACGGACGGTTGGTCGGGAAGTCTGACCGGGTGCTGGGCGGGTCGTGGCTCGACGTCCTCCTGCCGCCGGTGGGTCCACCTCCGGGCCTGGAGGTCGTCGCCGAGCCGGTCGAGGGGATGCGGATCGTCCACGACGACAGCGAGATGGTCGTGGTGGACAAGCCGGCGTTCGTGGCCGCGCACCCGAGCGTGGGGTGGTCGGGCCCGACCGTGGTCGGCGGGCTGGCCGCGGCCGGCTACCGGATCTCGACGTCGGGGGCGCCGGAGCGGCAGGGGATCGTGCAGCGCCTCGACGTGGGAACGAGTGGGCTCATGGTGATCGCGAAGTCCGAGAGGGCATACACCGTCCTCAAGCAGGCGTTCCGGGACCGGTCGGTCGACAAGACCTACCACGCGCTCGTGCAGGGTCTTCCGGACCCGCACGAGGGCACCATCGACGCGCCGATCGGTCGGCACACGGGGCACGACTACCGCTTCGCCGTGCGCAAGGACGGCCGGCCGAGCATCACCCACTACGAGCTGATCGAGGCGCACCGGTCGGCGAGCCTGCTGGAGATCCATCTGGAGACCGGCCGCACCCACCAGATCCGGGTGCACTTCGCCGCGCTGAACCACCCGTGCGTCGGGGACCTCACCTACGGCGCTGATCCGACGGTGGCCAAGCGGCTTGGCCTCGAGCGACAGTGGCTGCACGCCGTGAAGCTCGGCTTCGATCACCCGGGCAGCGGTGAGCACGTCGAGTTCGACTCCCCCTATCCAGATGACCTCGAGCTAGCGCTGGAGCGCGTCCGCGGCTAGAGCAGAACCGGCCTCAATCGGCGTAGGTTCGTGCCATGGGATTCCTCGACCGACTTCTCGGACGCCAGCCGCAGCAGCAACCGCCCCGTGCCACCGGTGGCTGGGAGCCACCGACCGTGCCGGGTCAGCAGCACCGGATGCGCCCCGGGGGCGACGCGGTCGCCTCGGAGGACGAGCGCGCCGTTGCCCGGTACAAGTACCTGCTGCGCACCGCCCCGCCTGAGCGGCTGGAGGAGGTGCATGCGGAAGCGTTCGCCCAGCTGTCGCCCCAGCAGCGCCAGCAGCTCCTGGAGCAGCTGAGCCGGGACCTGCCCGCGGGGGAGGCACCTCGATCGGAGGACCCGCAGGACCTCGCCCGCGCCGCGACCCGTGCGGAGATGCGTCAGCCCGGATACCTGCAGGGGGCCTTCGCCGGCCCGGGCATGGGTTCGATGATGGCCGGGTCGATGATGGGCACGATCGCCGGCGTGGTCGTCGGCAGCGCCATCGCCCAGTCCTTGTTCGGCGGCTACGACGCGTCGCCGGAGGCGGAGGGCGTCGGTGAGGCGAGCGCCGACGGGGGTGGGTACGAGGACGCGGGCGGTGGTGAGGGTGACCCGGGTGCAGAGCCCGGTGGCGATATGGGTGGCGAGGGCGGAGGGGACTTCGGCGGAGACCTGGGTGGCGGTGACTTCGGCGGCGGTGACTTCGGGGGCTTCGGGGACTTCTGACCGCCCTGCCTACGGCGCGCGGCGGGCCACGATGTCCACGAAGACCTGGGGCAGCTCCAGGGCGTCCCGCAGGACGAACGACTCGCCGCCCGCGGCCTCCGCCAGCCGCTCCAGCGCCGCCTCGTCGACGTCGGGCCCCATGCCGATGAGCACGACGGTGACCGGGGAGTCGCTGGACTGACGGCCCTGCTCGAGCAGCGAGGCGACCTCGTCCTCGGTGAGTCCGCCGGTCGAGTCGTCGTTGATGCCGTCGGTGAGCAGCAGCACCGAGCTGATGGTGTCGGGGGTCTGCTGGTCGCTCATGTACTCGTACGCCGTCCAGAGCGAGTCGTGCAGGCCGGTGTCGCCGGTGAGCGTCTGCAGGCCCAGTTCGTCGGTCACCTCGAGGAGAACCTCCCGCTGAGAGCGACCGTCCCCCGCGTCCTTACCGAGCTCGCGCAGGGGCACCTGCTCAGCGTGGTCCGCCGCGCCTTCCAGGGCCGTCGAGAAGTACCACAGGCCGATGGCTGTCTGGTCGGGGATCACGGCCAGGGCCGCCTGCACGGCGCTGCGGGCGAGGTCGATGCGCGTCGTGCCCTCGATCTCCGCCTCCATCGAGCCGGAGATGTCGACCACCGTCAGGATCCGGGACTGGGGCGCGACGGCGGCCCAGGTCTCGGCCGTCGTCGCGACGGCCTCCGCCTCTGGAGCACTGGCCGCGACGGTCAGATTGTCGGGAGCGCGGGCACGTCGGGCGCCGCGCCGTCGGCGCCGGCGCGGAGGCCGAGCGCAGTGAGCTCGCCCGAGACGTCGGGCGAGAGGAGCTGCTCCTGGAGCGCGTCGACCGCGTCGGCAGAGCCGCCGCCGGCCAGGCGCACGAGCGGCAGCTGGACGATGCTCGCGTCACCGGCGAGCGGGACTGCCGTCAGGTCCGCACCGTCCTGCACCGCCTGGGACAGCTGCTGCTCGGTGGCAGGGACGAGCGTGGTGGGCTCGGACTGGACGGCTGAGAGGGGGTCTCCCTGCACCGCGGTCTGCGCGAGCCGCACGAGGACCTCACGTGACTCCGGGATGTCCTCGGCCCAACCGCCGGGCTCCTCGCTGGTGCCGGCAAGCAGGGACATCGTGGCCGCGTCGACCCGGGGGTCACCCGTCCGCAGGGTGACGGGAGCGTCCCCACCCGCGGCGAGCTCGCGGTAGGTGCTCGTGACGTCGGCGAAGGTGACGTCGGCGCCGATGCCGAGCTGGGCAAGGGTGTCAACCGTGCCCGGTGCCGTCGCCAGCACGACCGGCGACGAGGCGATGACCGGCCCGATCTCCAGGTCGATGCCCTCCTGGGCGGCGAGCTGGGGCCAGGAGGTGGATCCGGGGACCCAGGCGTCGGGCACGTCTCCGCCGCGCAGGGTGTTGAGCGCGGTCGCCGTCTCCCGCTCCTCGACGGTGAACGTGAAGCAGTCGTCGGTCGCGCGGTCCGCGGCACCCTGCACCACCGGCAGGATCTCCGGGGCGGCCCAGACCGTCACCGGCGAGCAGTCGGCCGGGGACGCCGTCGCGGTGCTCCCGGTGTCGTCGCCGTCCGTGGTCGCGGCAGCCCCGTCGGAGGGGCCCGTCGGATCGGCCGCCAGATCGTCCTCCCCGCCCCCGCGCGTCAGCGCCCACACGCCAAGGGCCACCGCCAGCAGAAGTACCAACGCACCCACGATGAGCAGGGGCGACAGTGGTCGCCGGTCAAGGTTGGGTCGGTCGTGCTTGGCCACCTCCGCAAGGTAACGCACGGAGGGTTGCCGCGGGCACCGGCGCTCCTCGGCCGGCCGGCGCTCAGGCGACGGTGCTGGTCTGCGTCGACCGGTCCGCGGGGAATCCCGTGGGCGACACGAGGAGGGGCGCTGTCCGCGCCAGGGTCAGGCCGAGGGTCCCGTAGGCCACGGCGAGGTAGAGGCCCATCACGAGGTCGCGCACCTGGTCGGACGCGCCGGAGGCCGCCACCGCGATGTCGACGGGGATGAGCAGCGAGGCGGCGAGCGGGAGCCAGCGCAGCGGCGAGGGCCACTGGTGGGCCACCACGACCACGATCCCGACGACGACCAGCCCGGCCATGCTCAGCGGCCAGAACGCGTCGAGCACCACGAGCAGGCCGGTGGTCGGCCGGTTGGCGTCGACGAGGTAGGGCACCGTCCAGGCGATCGCGAGGACCACGGCCACGGTCTCGGCGGCGAGGAGGCCCCGCGCCGCGCGCCCGGTGCCGGTGGCCCGCGTGACCCACATGACGGCCAGAAGTGCGAGCAGCCCGAGCTGGAACACCGCGCTGGCCCAGATCTCCACCTGGCTGTTGGCGCCCTCCCGGGACGGGCTGAGGATCCAGCTCACCCCCCACAGGACGCCACCGGTCGCGACCAGGGCTCCGAGGGTGCGGATCGTCGCGCTGCTCATGGCTGCTCCTTCGTCGTGGATGGTCCCCCCAGTCTCGGGACGGCGCAGGGTCCGCGTCGTCCACCGCCGTGCTGGTCCTGCCGGGTAGGCCGTCCGCCGCGCGACGGACCTCCCCCCGGCAGGGTCATCCTCGGTGGGGACCCCTCCGGGTCCCGCCTCCGCTAGCGTCGGGACGTGCGTCCGGTCCGTCCCGATGTGGCGTTGGCCCTGCTGCTCGCGGTGGGCGGCCTGCTCGAGCTCGCCCTGACCGACCTCGACCCCGCCCGTCCGGCAGCCGCGGTCGGGCTGTCCCTCTTCGGTGCCGCAGCCATGCTGCTGAGGACGACCCGCCCGCTCGCGTGCCTTCTCGTCACCGTCGTGCTCGTCGTCCTGGCGCACGTCGCCGCCCTCGGTATGACGCTCACCGGCACCCTGGTCGTCGCGTTCCTCCTGGCCCTCGCGAGCGTGGGGCGGTACGTGCCCGACCGGGTGAGCCTGGCGGCGGTGCTGGGGTCGGCGACGCTCTTCGTCGTCGGGAGCGCCTTCGTCGGGCGGCCGTGGGACGTCGTCGTCGCGCTCATGGCCTGCGCCGCCGCGTGGACGGCGGGGAGGCTGCTGCGGGGTGAGTCGCGGCGCAGCGCCCGGCTCAGCTCGCTGGCCGACGAGCTGGCGACGCAGCAGGAGCAGCGGACCCGGGAGGCGGTCCAGGGGGAGCGGATGAGGGTCGCCCGCGAGCTGCACGACAGCGTCGCTCACCTGGTCAGCGTCATGACGCTGCACGCCGGCGGGGTCCGGCGACGCCTGGACGACGACCCGGAGCGTCAGGAGGAGCGGGACGCGCTGCTGGAGGTGGAACGGCTGGGCAGGGAGGCGGTGGGTGAGCTGCACCGCATACTCGGTGTCCTCCGGACCGACGACGAGCCGGCGACGTCCGGGGTGACCAGCCCGCAGCCGCGCCTGGCCGACCTGCCGCAGCTCGTCGCCAGGGTGGCCGCCGCCGGCGTCCCGGTGGACCTGGCTGTCGACGGGGAGGAGGCGCAGCTCTCGCCGGGGGCGGAGCTGGCTGCCTACCGCGTCGTGCAGGAGGCGCTGACCAACGTGCTCAAGCACGGCGGAGGCGCGCGGACCCGGGTCAGTGTGACCTACCGGCCCGCGGACGTGGAGGTCCTCGTGCAGGACGACGGCAGGGCGGCCGGCCCGGGGGACGGGGCGAGCACGGGGCTGGGTCTGGCGGGGATCAGGGAGCGGGTGGCGCTGCACGGCGGGCGGGTCGAGGCAGGCCCGACCCCCGCCGGGTTCCGGGTGCGGGCGACGCTGCCGGTCGAGGAGGACGCGTGAGCATCCGGGTCCTCCTCGCCGACGACGAGGCCCTCGTGCGCGCCGGGCTGCGTCTGGTCCTGGAGCCCGAGCCGGACATCGAGGTCGTCGGCGAGGCCTACGACGGTTTCGTCGCGGTGGAGGCGGCCCGGCGGCTGCGTCCCGACGTCGTCCTCATGGACCTGCGGATGCCGCGGCTCGACGGTCTCGGAGCCACGCGCGCCGTGCTGCGTGAGTGCCCGGGGACGCGGGTCGTCGTCGTGACGACCTTCAACGACGACACGCTGGTGCGGGAGGCGCTGCGGATCGGGGCCAGCGGGTTCGTGCTCAAGGTGGCGCCGCCCGAGCGGCTCGCCGAGGCGGTGCGGGTCGCGGCGAGCGGTGACGCGCTGCTCGACCCGCTCGTCACCCGTGGCGTCATCGAGGCTCTCGTCTCGGCGACCGAGGCGCCGGTACAACCGCCCGCCGCGCTGGCGCTGCTCACCGCGCGCGAGCGCGAGGTGCTCGGCCTGATGGGCCGTGGCCTGTCCAACGCCGAGATCGCCGGGGCGCTCGTGCTCGGCGAGGCGACGGTCAAGACGCACGTCGGGAGGGTGCTCGCCAAGCTCGGGCTGCGGGACCGGGTGCAGGCGGTGGTGTTCGCCTACGAGCACGGTCTGGTGCAGCGCGAGGGCTGAGCTGCAGGTCAGCGCGGCGACCGTGGGGGGACGCGAGAGGCGCGGCATACCTGTCGGTGGGTCGATCTAGGATCGACCCGATGTCCACCGCCCCCAGCCCCGGTCCCGAGCAGAACTTCGTCCACCTCCACAACCACACCGAGTACTCCATGCTCGACGGGGCCGCGAGGATCGACGAGCTGATGGCGAGCGCCGCCGAGCTGGGGATGCCGGCGATCGCGACGACCGACCACGGCTACATCTTCGGCGCCTACGAGTTCTGGAAGGCCGGGCGCAAGCACGGGGTCAAGCCGATCATCGGGCTCGAGGCCTACCTGACCCCGGGCACGCACCGGACCGACCGGACGCGGGTGAAGTACGGCGACGGGGGGCGGGACGACGTCTCCGGAGGTGGCGCCTACACCCACATGACGATGCTGGCCCGCAACAACAACGGGATGCACAACCTCTTCCGGATGTCCTCGTTGGCCTCGATGGAGGGCTACTACTTCAAGCCGCGCATGGACCGCGAGCTGCTCGAGCAGTACGGCGAGGGGATGATCGTCACCACCGGCTGCCCCTCGAGCGAGGTGCAGACCCGGCTGCGGCTGGGGCAGTGGGACGCGGCGATGCAGTGGGCCTCCGACCTCAAGGACATCTTCGGGGCGGGCAACGTCTACTGCGAGCTCATGGACCACGGCATCGACATCGAGCGCCGGACCCGCACCGACCTCCTCAAGCTGGCGCGCGAGCTCGACCTGCCGCTGCTGGCGACCAACGACCTGCACTACACCCGGCAGGCCGACGCGACCGCGCACGCCGCGCTGCTGTGCGTGCAGTCCGGCTCGACCCTGCAGGACCCCAACCGGTTCAGGTTCGACGGCGACGGCTACTACCTCAAGACCGCCGAGGAGATGCGCCACATCTGGCGCGAGCTGCCCGAGGCGTGCGACAACACGCTGCTCGTCGCCGAGCGGTGCGAGGTGTCGTTCACGGAGGGGGAGGGGCGCTACATGCCCAAGTTCCCCGTCCCGGAGGGCGAGGACGACGTCAGCTGGTTCGTCAAGGAGGTCGAGAGCGGCCTGCGCCGCCGCTTCCCTGAGGGGGTGCCGGACTACGCGAGCAAGCAGGCGGCGTATGAGACGCAGGTCATCTCCGAGAAGGGCTACTGTGCGTACTTTCTCGTCGTGGCCGACTTCATCAATTGGGCGAAGAAGAACGGGATCCGGGTCGGGCCGGGGCGCGGGTCGGGCGCCGGCTCGATGTGCGCCTACGCGATGGGGATCACCGATCTCGACCCGATCCCGCACGGGCTGATCTTCGAGCGTTTCCTCAACCCTGAGCGCATGTCGATGCCGGACTTCGACGTCGACTTCGACGACCGGCGCCGCGCCGAGGTGATCCGCTACGTCACCGAGAAGTACGGCGACGAGCGGGTCGCGATGATCGTCACCTACGGCACGATCAAGGCCAAGCAGGCGCTCAAGGACGCCTCACGGGTGATGGGCTACCCGTTCGCGATGGGGGAGAAGCTCACCAAGGCGATGCCGCCGGACGTCATGGGCAAGGGCCTGCCGCTGTCCGGGGTCTTTGACCCCGACCACAAGAGGTATGGCGAGGCCGGCGAGTTCCGCGACGTGCTGGCTGAGGACGCGCACGCGATGGAGGTGTTCGAGACTGCGCGCGGCCTGGAGGGGCTGAAGCGGCAGTGGAGCGTGCACGCGGCCGGCGTCATCATGAGCAGCGAGCCGCTGATCGACCTCATCCCGATCATGCGCCGCGAGCAGGACGGCCAGATCATCACCCAGTTCGACTACCCCTCGTGCGAGACGCTGGGGCTGGTCAAGATGGACTTCCTGGGGTTGCGCAACCTCACCGTCCTCGACGACGCGATCGACAACATCCGCGACAACCGGGGCGAGGAGATCGACCTCGACGCGCTGTCGAAGGACATGAGCGACCCGAAGACCTACGAGCTGCTTGGGCGCGGTGACACCCTCGGCGTGTTCCAGCTCGACGGCAACGGGATGCGCCAGCTCCTGCGGCTGATGCGGCCGGACAACTTCGAGGACATCTCCGCGGCGCTCGCGCTCTACCGCCCCGGCCCGATGGGCGTCAACGCGCACACCAACTTCGCGCTGCGCAAGAACGGTCAACAGGAGATCGTCCCCCTCGACCCCCAGCTCAAGGGCAAGCTGCAGCCGCAGATGATCGAGGCTCTCGAGCCGATCCTGGGCACGACATACGGGCTCTGCGTGGCCGGCGACACCTTGGTCACCGACGCCGACACGGGCGAGCGGGTGCGCATCGACGAGCTCGAGAAGCGGGTGACCGAGGGGTTCTTCACGTTCGGCGTCGACGAGCGCGGCAAGGTCGTGCGGCGTCAGGTGACGCACTGGTGGCAGATGCCGCCCAAGCCGGTGCTCACCGTGCGCACCGCGTCTGGCCAGGAGCTGCGGCTGTCAGCTGACCACAAGGTCCTGACCCCGCGGGGCTGGGTGCCCGCCGGCGAGCTGGTCGAGGGGGACGACTCGATCGGCCAGGTGCCGGGTGAGGGGGAGGCGACGCACGCGGCATACCCCGAGGAGGGGGATCGTCCCTATGCGGCGCTCGACTGGGAGACGGTTGAGGAGATCAGCGTCGGCGAGGCCGAACCGGTCTACGACATCACCGTGGACGACGTCCACAACTTCGTCGCCGACGGCCTGGTGCTCTCGAACTGCATCTACCAGGAGCAGGTCATGGAGATCGCGCAGAAGCTGGCGGGCTACACGCTGGGCAGCGCGGACCTCCTCCGCCGCGCGATGGGCAAGAAGAAGAAGGAGGTGCTCGACGCCGAGTACATCCCCTTCTCCGACGGTATGAAGGCCAAGGGCTACAACGAGGAGTCGATCGCCTCGCTGTGGGGCGTGCTCGTGCCGTTCTCGGACTACGCGTTCAACAAGGCGCACACCGCGGCCTACGGGCTGATCTCCTACTGGACCGGATATCTCAAGGCCAACTACCCCGCGGAGTACATGGCTGCCCTCCTGACGAGCGTCGGCGACGACAAGGACAAGACCGCGCTCTACCTCGCCGAGTGCCGGCGGATGGGCATCGCGGTGCTGCCGCCGGACGTCAACGCCTCGATCGCCAACTTCGCCGCGGTCGGTGACGACATCCGCTTCGGGCTGTCGGCGGTGCGCAACGTCGGGCACAACGTGGTCGCGGCGGTCGCCGGCGCGCGTGAGGAGAAGGGCGCGTTCACCTCGTTCGAGGACTTCCTGCGCAAGTGCCCCGCGGTCGTCTGCAACAAGCGCACCATCGAGTCGCTCGTCAAGGCGGGCGCGTTCGACAGCCTGGGCCACACGCGCCAGGGGCTCGTCAGCGTCCACGAGAGGTATGTCGACGCTCTCGTCGACGAGAAGAAGCAGGAGGCCATCGGTCAGGACAGTCTCTTCTCCGGGTTCGGCTTCGGCGACGAGGACGGCCCGGGGGAGGCGATGCAGATCGTCACGCTGCCGCCGGTGCCGGACATCGAGTGGGAGAAGACCGCGCGGCTGGCGTTCGAGCGCGAGATGCTCGGGCTCTACGTGTCCGACCACCCGCTCAACGGGATCGAGCACATCCTGTCCCAGCACGCGAGCGCCTCGATCCTGGAGCTCGTCGCCGAGGACGGCGCGAAGGACGGGGACTTCGTGACCGTGGCGGGTCTGATGACCAACCTGCAGCTGAAGCGGACCAAGAACGGCGACCCCTACGCGCGGCTGTCGGTGCAGGACATGGCCGGGTCGGTGGACGTCGTGTTCTGGCCGAAGACCTACATGACGATCTCGACGATGCTCGCCGAGGACACGGTCGCCGTCATCAAGGGGCGGCTGAAGAAGGGCGACGACGGTGCCGAGCTCCTGGCCAACGAGCTGATGCTGCCGGACATCAGGCAGGGCCCGCGGGGGCCGGTCGTCCTGACGATGCCGCTGACCCGGGCGACCGACGGGCTCGCGCACAAGCTCAAGGGCGTGCTGGCCAACCACCCGGGCGGCACCGAGGTGCACGTCAAGCTCACCCAGCCGGGCCGGACCGTGATGCTGCGGCTCGACGAGACGCTGCGGGTGGCTGCGTCGCCCGAGCTGTTCAGCGAGCTGAAGGCGCTGCTCGGGCCGGCCTGCATCGCCGGTTGAGGCTCACGTCTCGGAAGGGTGTGGTCGGGCGGCGACGAGCACGAAGGTCTTCATCAGACCCTTCCCCCTCACCTGCGAGGTGCCCCTGGACTGCACGACGAAGCTGTCGTCCAGGGCGGCCGCGACCCGCGGGGTGACCTGGATGTCTCCCGGCAGCGCGGACGACTGCATGCGGCTGGCGGTGTTGACGGTGTCGCCCCACAGGTCGTAGGCGAACTTGCGGCGGCCGATCACCCCGGCCACCACCGGACCGGTGTCGATCCCGATCCGGACCTGGAGCCAGGTCTCCCCGGTCTCGGCGCAGAGGGTCGCGATGTCCGCCCTCATGGCCAGCGCCATCCTGGCGACCGCCGCGACGTGCCCGGACCGGGGCTCCGGCACCCCGCCCGCGACCATGTAGGCGTCCCCGATGGTCTTGATCTTCTCCAGGCCCTCCTCGTCGGCGCGGCGGTCGAACTGGGTGAAGATGCGGTCGAGGAGAGCGACCAGGGCCTCAGGCGCCATGACCAGCGCGTGCTCGGTGAAGCCGACCAGGTCGGCGAAGAGCACGGTGGCGCTCCCGTGCCGTTCGGCGATCACCCCGGTGCCGCCCTTGAGCCGGTCGGCGATCGGCTGCGGCAGCACGTTGAGCAGCAACCGCTCCGACCGTTCCCGCTCGACCTCGAGGGCGCGGTGGGCCCGGGCACGCTGCTCCACGAAGTAGGCGAGCATCACGTAGGCGCTCAGGGTGACGCCCAGGACGTTGAGGACGAAGAACCAGACCACGAGGTTGCGGGGCAGCTGCGCGGCATACCCGAGGAAGAAGGGGTCCAGCGCCGCGAGGAGCGCGAGCTCGGCGAGGAAGGCGACCAGCCACACCAGCGAGTGCCGCACGCCGACCAGGGCCAGCGCG
This sequence comes from Ornithinimicrobium cerasi, assembly GCF_003702705.1. Classification (GTDB taxonomy): domain Bacteria; phylum Actinomycetota; class Actinomycetes; order Actinomycetales; family Dermatophilaceae; genus Ornithinicoccus; species Ornithinicoccus cerasi. Next base: position 134,557 of record NZ_QZMN01000001.1, read on the forward strand.
GCGAGCGGGACGAAGAGCCCCCACAGCACCATGCCGCTCGAGGCGACGAAACCGCCGAGGGAGACCTGGAGGAGCGCCGGCAGGACCAGCATCGTCAGCAGCTGGGTGCGGCGGAAGATGTCGAAGCGCCGCGTCCGCGTGAGGACGACGAGCCCCGCCACGGTGACGAGCTGGTAGAGCGCCGGGATGGCCGCGGAGCGGGGGTAGCCGAACACGAGATAGGTGCTCACCCAGACCACCGAGAGCACCGCGATGAGGACCGACGCGAGGATGAGGGTGCCCGCCCGCAGGCGCTCGTCGCGGGTGTCTTCCGGGCGTGCGCCCAGCTCCGAGAGCCGGGAGACCAGCTCGACGACGCGTTCCCTGGGCCCCCGCGGTGCGGGAGCGGTGGGAGCCCTGCCGGAGGCCACGGTCCACACTACGACGCCGTTCACCGAGCAGGCTGAACTCTGTCGGGGAGATGGTGGGAAGGACCCGTTCCCAACCAGCCGGCCGCCCGTCATGGGGTGGTGCCGGTGTGAAGGAGAAGTCATGACGACGAACGTCGAGAAGTCCATCATGGTCAACGTGCCCGTGAGCACCGTCTAGAACCAGTGGACCCAGTTCGAGGAGTTCCCCCACTTCATGGGTGGGGTCACCAGCGTCTCCCAGCTGGGTGACGACCGCCTGGAGTGGGTGGCCGAGATCGCCGGGGTCAAGCGCCGCTGGGAGGCGAGGATCCTCGAGCAGGTGCCGGACCAGAAGGTGGCCTGGGCCGCGACCGAGGGTGCGACCAACGCCGGCGCCGTGACGTTCCAGGACGTCGGTGGCGGCCAGACGTCCGTGCACCTGTCGCTGTCCTACGAGCCCGAGGGCGTCGTCGAGAAGATCGGCGACAAGCTCAACGTCGTGGAGAAGCAGGCCGAGGGCGACCTCGAGCGCTTCAAGAAGTTCATCGAGGACGAGGGTTACGCCACCGGCGCCTGGCGCGGGTCGGTCAACGAGGGTGCTCCGGTCGGGACGCCCGACGTCCTCGACGCGGCCGCCTCGCAGGGTGACAGCGGCAAGGCCGGGATCTCCGGCAAGGCCGCCGCGGCAGGTGTGGGCGTCGCCGCCGTCGCCGCGGCCGCGATGGCGAACAAGAAGAAGAAGGACACGCACGACGAGGTCGACACCCAGGCCGACGCCGAGGTCGACATGGTCGTGACCGAGGTGGAGACCGTGGTCGTCGTCGAGCCCGACGACCTGGGGACCCCTCGCATCTGAGGACGGGACGACGCGGGGCGGTGCGCCTGCACCGCCCCGCGTCGGCGTGCCGGGCGCGGCTCGCGGTCGCGGCTCCGACGTCGGTCCCGCGGGTGACGCGCACGGCATACCAGCGGGTAGCGTTGGTCCGGTGACTGTCGACAGCCCCCGACCGACCCCGCCCACCGCCGCGCGGCGTGACATCGTCCGCACCCACCACGGCGAGGAGGTCACCGACTCCTACGAGTGGCTGCGCGACAAGACCGACGCCGACGTCGTCGCGCACCTCGAGGCGGAGAACGCCTACACCGAGGCGATGACCGGCCACCTCGAGGGCCTGCGGACGCGCATCTTCGAGGAGATCAAGGGGCGCACGCGGGAGACCGACCTCTCGGTCCCGGTCCGGCACCGCGACTGGTGGCACTACACGCGGACCATCGAGGGCGAGCAGTATGCCGTGCACGCGCGGATCGCGGTGGGCGACTCCCCGGAGCGACCGGTGCTCGACGCCGGCAGCGTGCCCGAGGGGGAGGAGATCCTGCTCGACGGCAACAAGGAGGCGCAGGGCCTGGAGTTTTTCTCCCTCGGGGTCTACGACGTCAGCCCCGCCGGTGACCTGCTCGCCTACGCCGTCGACACCTCCGGCGACGAGCGCTTCGACCTGCGGGTCAAGGACCTGGGCACCGGCGAGGTCGTCGACGAGGCGGTGACCGGGATCGGCTACGGCAGCGCCTGGTCCGCCGACGGCACCTACCTCTTCTACACCCGCGTCGATGACGCCTGGCGCCCGTTCCAGGTCTGGCGGCACGAGGTCGGCACGCCCGCCGACGCCGACGTCCTCATCTACCAGGAGGACGACGAGCGCTTCTGGATGGGGGTCGGCACCTCGCGCGACGACCGCCAGGTCATGATCGGCCTCGGCAGCAAGAACACCTCCGAGGTCCGGCTGCTCCCGGCGCACGACCCGCTCGGCGAGTTCCGGGTCGTCGCCCCCCGCGAGGAGGGCGTGGAGTATGACGTGGAGCCCGCCGCCGAGCACCTGTGGGTCGTGCACAACAAGGGGCACCGCGACTTCGAGCTGGCGGTCGCCCCGATCGGGTCGACGTCGGCCGACGACTGGCGCACCGTGGTGCCGGGGGAGGAGGGCGTGCGCATCAGCGGCGTCGACGCCTTCTCCGGGCACCTGGCCCTCTCGCTGCGCCGGGAGGGCCTGACCCAGCTGCAGATCCTGCCGCTGTCCGCCGACGGGCGACCGGTCGGGCAGGGCTACCAGGTGCCGGTCGAGGAGGAGGTCTACTCGATCGAGACGGCCGCCAACCCGACCTACGACACCGACACGCTGCTCGTGGTGATCGAGTCGCTGGTGACGCCGAGCAGCATCTACGAGCTGGACCTCGTCTCCGGGGAGCTGGAGCTGCTCAAGCGGCAGCCGGTCCTCGGCGGCTACGACCCGGCCGACTACCAGCAGCACCGGCTGTGGGCGACCGCGCAGGACGGGACGCGCATCCCGATCTCGCTCGTGGCGCGCCGCGGGGTGTCGCCCGACGGGACCAACCCCGGCCTGATCTACGGCTACGGCTCCTACGAGATCTCCATCGACCCCTACTTCTCGGTGTCACGGCTCTCCTACCTCGACCGCGGTGTCGTGTATGCCGTCGCGCACGTCCGCGGCGGCGGCGAGATGGGGCGTGGCTGGTACGAGCAGGGTCGCCTGGAGCACAAGCGCAACACCTTCACCGACTTCGTGGCGGCCGCCGACGAGCTGGTGACGTGCGGTTGGGTCGCGCCCGACCGGCTCGCCGCGGAGGGTCGCTCGGCCGGCGGCCTGCTCATGGGCGCGGTCGTCAACCTGGCGCCGGAGAAGTTCCGGGTCGTGCACGCCGGCGTGCCCTTCGTGGACGCGCTGACCACGATCCTCGACCCCTCGCTGCCGCTGACGGTCGGCGAGTGGGAGGAGTGGGGCAACCCCGTGGCGTCGGCCGAGATCTACGAGATCATGCGCGGCTACACGCCCTACGAGAACATCCGCGAGACGGCATACCCGGCGATCCTGGCGACGACCGGGCTCAACGACACCCGGGTGTTCTTCGTCGAGCCGGCCAAGTGGGTCGCCCGGCTGCGCGAGACGGTGACGAACGACCCGGCCGAGCGCCCCATCCTGCTCAAGACCGAGATGGTGGCCGGGCACGGCGGCAAGACCGGGCGCTACGACGCCTGGAAGGAGACCGCGTTCGAGGTGGCGTTCATGGTCGACCAGCTGGGCGCGACGGAGCTCCACGGCTGAGGCTTCCGGGGCTGGCGCGGCCGAGGGCCAGGACACGGCCGGGCCGGGGTCCTGGTCAGGGCGGGAAGCCGCCCACGGCGGTCGCCTGCTCCCACACCACCTGCCAGTCCTCGGACCCGCGCTCGTAGACGTAGGTGTGCCACGCGTCGTGCTCGAGCTCGCCCTGGCCCGCGGCGTCCAGGTGGATCTGCGAGCGGTAGGTGAGCACGGCTGTCGCACCGTCGACCGTGACCTCGATCTCCGACACCGGCTCGAAGAGCAGGTAGTCGATGTCACCGGCCGCCACGGCCCCGAGGTAGTCGTCACGGTCCAGCTGGGTCCCGGGTGGCGGGACCAGCCGGAAGTCTTCGGCGTGAAGGACCTCCAGCACCTCCAGGTCCGCGTCGACCAGCGCCTGCAGACGGCGCATCTCGAGGCCCCGGAGGCTCTGCGCGACCTCGGCCGGGGAGGGCCCGGTCGTGGTCGCGGCGCCGCCCCCCGGCTCGGCGTCGTCGGCCGACCCTGCGCTCTGGCACCCCGCCACCAGGAAGGCGAGGAGCAGAAGCCCCGGCGTGACCGGGTGCGTCCTCCTCGCCGTCCGCCGGATGTGCCGCTGTGTGCTGACGGTGGTTCGCATGTGCCCTCCCCTGGTCCTGGTCGGCTGCCGGCCGGGCGGGCCCGGCCGGCCGGGCGGGCAGGCCGCCCCTTCCTCAGCGTGATCGCTCACGCGGGGCGGAGCCATCCCAGAACTCTGGGATCTGTCCTACCCTGGACGGGTGGCGACCGTCGGTGCACGGACGCGCAGCCGCGAGCGGCTCGAGCGCCTCGCCGCCTCCGGGGTGAGCAGCGAGGAGCTCCAGCGCGAGACCGTCGCGGAGCTGCAGAGGGTCGTCGGGTTCGACCGGTGGTGCTGGCCGAGCGCTGACCCGCTCACCCTCTTGCCGGGGCAGGGCCTCGCCGAGCACGACTTCGGCCCCCACCTTCCGCGGGTGCTCGACCGGGAGTACTCCGGGTCGGACGTCGCGACCAAGGAGCAGGCGGCGCGGGCCGGGTCGTCCCTCGTCTGCCTGAGCAGGCTCACGGGACGCGACCTGGCGCGGTCGGGCCGGTGGGACGACGTGCTGCGGGCCGTCGGCATCGGGGACGTGGTGGTGCTGGCCTGCCGTGACCGGCACGGCTGCTGGGGGTGGGTGGAGGCCTACCGGGACCAGGCGGACGGCCCGTTCGCGACGGCCGACCTGGGGATGCTCGCCGAGCTGGCGCCGGTGCTCGGGGCCGCGATGCGGCGGCGCGCCGCGGCCTCCTGGGACCAGGGCTCGGAAAAGGCCTCCCCCGACGGTGGCCGCGAGGGCGAGACCGACGCCGAGATGGGCACACCCGCCGGGGTCGTGCTGCTCGACAGCACCCTGCGGCTCGTGGGATCGACCCCGACGGCCAGCCGGTGGGTCGACGCCCTGCCTGCCGCCCGGTTGTTCGCCGGGTGGGGCATCCTGCCTCCCGCGGTCTACGCGGCGGCGTCGCGGGCCCGGACCGGCGCGGACCGGACCGCCCGCCACCTGGGGCCGTCCGTCGACGGTGGGTGGGTCCAGGTCGAGGCGGCACGGGTGTCCGGGAGCGACCAGGTCGCGGTGACGCTGCGAGCTGGGACGGAGCGGGAGATCTTCTCCCGCGCCGCCAGAGCTCACGGCCTCAGCGCCCGCGAGCGCCAGGTCGCCTCGCTCCTGGTCGCCGGTCACGACACCTCGCAGATCGCCCGTGCGCTCGTCATCTCCCCGTGGACGGTCCAGGACCATCTCAAGTCCGTGTTCGCCAAGCTGGGCGTGCACAGCCGTGGCGGGGTGATCGCCAGGCTGGGCGGCCCCCGCCCGGTCGGGGTGCCGGGCGAGTCGACCTGACCGCCGGCACCGGCGCGGGACATGGTGGGCCGGACGGTCAGGACCCGGGTGGGCCCGGCGCGCGCAGAGCGGCGCGGCCCGCGGCATACCTCGGGCGCCCGACCCAGCGCCAGACCAGCCGCACCGGCGCGGGCAGGTGCTTGCGCAGCCACTCGTCCCCGCCGTCCGGCTGGGCCGCGAGGATCTCGCCGAGCTGCTGCCAGGTCTTGCCCCTCGGGGTCGCGCGGCGCCCGTGCTCGCCCGCCTCGTCGATCTCGCGCTGGGTGAGGACCTGCTCCATCGCCGGGACGATGTGCTCCTCCTCGTCGGGGAGGTGGACCGCCAGCCCGGCGTTGACGCCGTCGAGCGCCTCCAGCACCGCGGCCCCGTCGCTCGCCCGTCCGCTCGCCCGCCAGGCCGGGAGTGCCGCGTCCAGCGCGCGAAGGTGGACGAGCATCGCCGCGTGCTGCTCCTTCATCCGCCCCACGTGCAGGGCGCACGCGGGGGCCCGCTCGTCGAGGGTGTCCCAGAGCCGGTCGTCCTCGAACTCGTGGTGCGCGTGGAGGCTGACCGAGAGCATGCCCAGGTGGTCGCCCACCACGTCGGCGTGGGTGGCGTCACCGTCGGCGACCCCGCGGACGAGGCTGGGCGCCTCGCCGAAGGAGGTGCGGTACATGCGGTGGATCTCGATCATCCCGCTCGCGTCGCACGGCCCCCGGCGCGGTCCGGGTGCGTCGCCCGGGGAGTGGTCGGTCATGCGCATCGTGCGGCCGCCCTTCGCTGGCTGGGACCCATGAGGCTCCACGATAGGGAATGCCGACCCGGCCGCGCAGCGTCATCGGTGACCACTGACGACGCGCGCGGACCGGGTGGACGATGCGCGACGGTATGCCGCGTGGTCACCGTCAGGCGGTGACGATCACCTTGAGCGCGTGCTCGTCGGCGGCCCGCGAGAAGGTGTCGTAGGCCTCCTCCCACTGGTCGAAGGTGAACCGGTGGGTGACGAACTTCTCCGGTGCGATCTTGCCCGCGGTGATGTCGCCGAGCAGCTGCTCGGTCGTCGTGGCGTTGACCAGGCCGGTGGTGATCGTGATGTTGTTGATCCAGTCGCGCTCGATCGGGAAGCTGACCGGGGCGCCGTGCACGCCGACGTTGGCCACGCGGCCGCCGGGGCGGATCGCGTCCAGGCAGGTGGTGAAGGTCTCGGGGATACCGACCGCCTCGATCGCGACGTCGACGCCCGCTCCGCCGCGGCCCATCGCGCGCAGCTGCTCGAGCGCCTCGGGGCCGGCCTCGAGGGTGTCGGTCGCGCCGAAGTCGCGCGCCGCCTCGAGGCGGAACTTGTTGCCGTCCACCGCGATCACCTTCGCGGCGCCCGCGGAGGCGGCCGTCATGACGGAGGCGAGGCCGACCGGTCCGGCGCCGATGACGGCGACCACGTCGCCCTCCTTGACCGCGCCGTACTGCACGCCGATCTCGAACCCGGTCGGGAGGATGTCGGAGAGCATCGCGCCCTGCTCGGCGGTGACGCCGTCGGGGAGCGGGATGAGGCCGTTGTCGGCGAACGGGACGCGGACGTACTCCGCCTGGGTGCCGTCGATGAGGTGACCGAAGATCCAGCCGATGCCGCCGAGGGTCTGGCAGTGGGAGGTCAGCCCCTCCTTGCAGTAGTCGCACTCCATGCACTTGCTGATGCAGGAGATGATCACGCGGTCGCCGACCTTGACCTTGGTGCAGGCCTCGCCGACCTCGGTGACGACACCGACGCCCTCGTGGCCGAGGATGCGCCCGTCGGTGACCGCGGGCACGTCGCCCTTGAGGATGTGCAGGTCGGTGCCGCAGATGGTGGTGGTCTCGACCTTGACGATGGCGTCCGTGGGGTCCTGCAGGACAGGGTCAGGGACGTCCTCCCACGCCTTGGTGCCGGGACCGTGGTAGACGAGCGCCTTCATCGCGCTTCCTTTCGACGTCGCGGCCCAGCGGCGGTCGGCGGGAGCCCCGCCGACCATCGGCGTCCGGGCTGCGGTCCTATCCTACCGTGTGTAGTAGAGCGGTAGTCAGCCGCGATCGACGATCCGCGATATCTGCCCGTACCCCCATGCGTGGGACTCGTCGGGCAGGGCGCCGGGCGAGCTCCGTGCCATCATCAGGCGGTGGACTGCGAGTTCTGCCGGATCGTGAGCGGAGACGAGCCGGCCGAGATCGTGCTCGACACGGACGGCGTGGTCGGCTTCCTCGACACCCGACCCGTGTTCAAGGGGCACGTCCTGGTGGTGCCGCGTGACCACATACTCACCCTGACCGAGCTGCCGGACGACCAGGTGACGCCCCTGTTCTCCGCCGCGAGGGGGGTGGCGGCGGCGGTGCGGGACGGGCTCGGCGCGCAGGGGTCGTTCGTCGCGATGAACAACACGGTCAGCCAGTCCGTGGCGCACCTGCACGTGCACGTGGTCCCGCGCACCAAGGGGGACGGGCTGCGCGGTTTCTTCTGGCCACGGACGAAGTACGCCGAGGGCGAGGCGCAGGAGTATGCCGCGCGGTTGCGGGCCGCGTTGGCGACCCCGTGAAGGGCTCGCCCGGAGGCTGCGCGGGGGCCTCGGTCGGCACTACTGTCGGAGCACGCCTACCGACAGGAGGACCTGATGGATCTGATGAGCCGTGCAGAGTTCGACGAGCTGGTGGGGGAGGGGGACGGGCCACGTGTGTCCTTGTTCGCTCCCACGCACCGGGTGAGCGGCACCAAGGAACGTGACCAGGACCGGCTGCGGTGGAAGAACCTGCTGACGGCTGTGGAGCACGCGCTCGCCAAGGACGGGCTGGAGCGCCCGGAGGTCGAGGAGCTGCTGGCGCCGGCGCGCGAGCTGCACGGTGACGGGATGGCGTGGAGCCACATGGCCGAGGGGCTGGCGATGTTCCTGCGCAAGGGGTGGAGCGCGTCATACCGGGTGCCGCTGGACCTGCCCGAGCTCGGCGCGGTCGGACCGGGTTTCGTCCTGGCTCCGCTGCTGCCGCTGCTCACCGACCAGAACTACGTCGTCCTGACCCTGAGCCAGAAGAACGTGCGGGTGCTGCGGGGGAGCCGTGACCGCATCGGCGAGCTGGACCTGCCGTCGGTGCCGACGGCCTTCGACGACGTCTTCGAGGCGGACGGTCCGCAGAGCGACTCGGTGCCACGGCCCAATGCGTCGGGGCGGCTGGGGCGCACCGGCGCCGCGGTGTACTACGGCGCGGACGCGCTGGACAACGCGCACAAGGAGGACGTGGTCGAGTTCTTCCGCGAGGTGTCGCGCGGCGTCGAGGAGCACCTCGCCGGGCGCACGATCCCGATGATCCTCGCCGGGCTGCCGGAGTGGGTCGCGGTCTACCGTGAGCTCAGCTCCTACCCGCACCTGGTGGACGGGGCGATCGAGCACAACCCCGACGGCATGAGTGACGACGACCTGCGGACCGGGGCGTGGCGGCTGGTCGAGGAGCGGCTGGCGGAGGAGGGCGCCAAGCTGGTGGACCGCTTCCACGAGCAGCGGGCTCGGGGGACGGGAGCGCTCGGTGCCGACCAGGTGCTCACCGCGGCCAACGAGGGGCGCGTCGACACGCTGATGATGACGGCCGACGGCTGTTACACGGGTGGCAACGGGGGCCCGGAGGTCGTGCTGCCCCTGCGGGACCGCGAGGACGTGTGCGGTCTCGCGGACGCCGCCGCCCGCGCGACCCTGCGCAACGGTGGTGCCGTGCGGGTGCTCCACGAGCTCCCGGGACACGCGCCCGTGGCGGCGGTGCTGAGGTACTGAGCGCCCCGCGCCGGGACACGCGTCCGTGGCGGCGGTGCTGAGGTCTTGGGCGCGTCTGCGGATGCCTGTGCCGGGCTGTCGTGTCGCAGGCGTCGCCCTGGCGTTCGTCGTGGCACGACAGCCGCGCACAGGCATGGGTGCGCGCGCCGGTTGTCCACAGTCCGCGGCCGTCGCGCAGCGGCGGCAGCCCGCCCTCGGCCATGCTGCACCCCATGTCACACCAGGAGCGAACCTTCCCCCACATCGAGGGCCAGCGCGGCCTGGCCACCGTGGCGCAGCTGCTCGAGGCCGGCTGGACGACGTCGTCCCTGCGGCATGCGCGCCGCACCCGCTTCCAGGAGCCGATGCCCCGCGTCGTGGCACCGCACCGGGGCCGCGTGGACGGCGCGACCGCCCTCGTCGCGGCCGCGCTCTGGGCGGGTCCGCGCGCCGTCCTCACCGGCGGGGTGGCTCTCGGCCGGCTGGGGATCGAGGTGCCGCCGCAGCACGTGGCGACCTTCGTCATACCCGAGACCGGGCGCGCGCGTGAGCGCGCCCGGGCCCGGCTGATCCGGTCGACGCGTGAGCTGGAGGTCGTACGCCGCTCCGGGCCGGTGGTGGTCACCGGTGCCGCGCGGGCGATCGCGGATGCTGCCGTCCACGAGTCGCACCGCCCCGAGGATCTCGAGCACTGGTCGATCACGGTGCTCCAGCGGGGGCTCACCGCGCCCGGGGTGCTCGAGCAGGAGCTGTGGCTGCGCCCCCGCGCCAAGGTCGAGGCGGTATGGCGTGGGCTCGCCGGGTTCGTCGACGGCGCCTGGTCGCGCCCCGAGGTGGCGCTGCGCAGGGAGGTCGACGGCGACGGCGGCTTCCCGCCGCTGCTGACGAACTGCCGGCTCGAGACCCTCGCCGGGCAGCTCCTCGGGACGCCGGACGGCTACCTCGAGGAGGCGGGGACCGCGATCCAGGTGCACTCCCGGGCGCACCACCAGGGGTTCGACGACGCCGGCGGCGACCTGTGGGGTCGCACCGTGGAGAAGGACGGCGACCTCGTGGCGGCGGGGGTGCGGGTGGTCGGGGTGACGCCGTGGACCCTGTACACGAAGCCGCGGCGGTTCCTCAACCTGCTCCGCAAGGTGGTCGCGCTCGGGTTGGAGTCGCCGCGACCCGCTGTCCGGGTCGTCCGGCGCGACGCCGCGTGAGGTGAGGACAGCGGCATACCTGATGCCTGTGCCTGGCTGTCGTGCCACGGTCAACGCCCTGGCGTTCGTCGTGGCACGACAGCCGCGCACATCGATCCGCGGGCCCCGCGCGGCGTGCCTGAGGATGCTGGTGAGGCTGCTGTGGCGCACCGCGAGCCCCCCGGACACGTTGGCGGCCCGGTGCTGAACTCAGCAACCGGGCCGCCTCCGAAACTACGCCGGGTAGGGTGGCGCGCGCGTCGAGCAGCCACGCCCTCCCCGTCCCTCACCCGCGGGTCAGAGGTCGTAGTACATCTCGAACTCGTGCGGGTGCGGGCGCAGACGGATGGGGTCCACCTCGTTGGCGCGCTTGTAGTCCACCCACGCGGCGAGCAGGTCCTCGGAGAAGACGTCGCCCTCGGTCAGGTAGGAGTGGTCGTCCTCGAGCGCGTCCAGGACCTCCGGCAGCGACGTCGGCAGCTGGGCGATGCCCTCGAGCTCGGCCGGGGGCAGCTCGTAGAGGTCCTTGTCCACCGGGTCCGGCGGCTCGATGCGGTTCTTGATCCCGTCCAGCCCGGCCATCAGCTGGGCCGAGAAGGCCAGGTAGGGGTTGGCCGAGGGGTCGGGCACGCGGTACTCGATGCGCTTGGCCTTCGGCGAGGACCCGGTGATCGGGATTCGCACGCAGGCGGAGCGGTTGCGGGCCGAGTAGACGAGGTTGATCGGCGCCTCGAAGCCCGGCACCAGGCGGTGGTAGGAGTTCATCGAGGGGTTGGTGAACGCCAGCAGCGAGGGACCGTGCGTGAGCAGCCCGCCGATGTACCACCGAGCGACGTCGGACAGCCCGCCGTAGCCGTTCTCGTCGTAGAACAGCGGCTCGCCGTCCTTCCACAGGCTCTGGTGCGTGTGCATCCCGGAGCCGTTGTCGCCGAAGAGCGGCTTGGGCATGAAGGTCGCGGTCTTGCCGGCGGCCCAGGCGGCGTTCTTGATGACGTACTTGAACTTCATCAGGTCGTCGCCGGAGTGCAGCAGCGTGTTGAAGCGGTAGTTGATCTCCTGCTGCCCGGCGGTGCCCACCTCGTGGTGCGAGCGCTCGACGTCGATGCCGACGCTGGCCAGGTCCAGGCACATCCGGTCGCGGATGTCGGCGAAGTGGTCGACCGGCGGCACGGGGAAGTAGCCGCCCTTGTAGCGCGTCTTGTAGCCGCGGTTGCCGCCCTCCTCCGCGCGCCCGGTGTTCCACGCCGCCTCGATGGAGTCGATGTGGTAGTAACCGCCGCTCGGGCCGGTAGAGAAGCGGACGTCGTCGAAGACGTAGAACTCCGCCTCGGCGCCGAAGTAGGCGGTGTCGGCGATGCCGGTCGTGCGCAGGTACTCCTCGGCCTTCCGGGCGATCTGCCGCGGGTCGCGCTCGTAGGGCTCGTCGGTGAAGGGGTCCACGATGGAGAAGTTCATGATCAGCGTCTTCTCGACCCGGAAGGGATCGAGGTAGGCGGTCTGCGGGTCCGGGATGAGCTTCATGTCGGACTCGTGGATCGACTTGAACCCTCGGATCGAGGACCCGTCGAACATCTGCCCGGTGTTGAAGGCGTCCTCGTCGAACGAGGCTGCCGGCACGTTGAAGTGCTGCATCACTCCGGGCAGGTCGCAGAACCTGATGTCGATGAACTTGACGTCCTCGTCCTTGATGAAGGCGAGGACCTCCTGCGCGTTGCTGAACATTGTGCCTCCTGGTGGGACCCGAACTCGGTCGTCGTCGACCCTACGTCGCAGCGGTTAACGCTCCGTCACCCAGGTGTTTCCGACGTGTTACGCAGACTACAGTTGGGCGCCGTGACCACCCCCAGCCATCAGGGCGCCGCGCTCGGCCTCCCGGAGGACGGCCCCGGCGCCGTCGCACCGCTCGGCCGCCGCGCCGTGGCGCTCCTCGTGGACTGGGTGCTGTGCCAGCTGATCGCGATGAGCTTCTTCGGTATGGAGTGGGGCCAGGTGAGCGGTGCCGGCGCCTTCGTGCCGCTCGGGCTGCTCCTGCTGGCGAACCTGCTCCTCGTGCCGACGATCGGCACGACGGTCGGTCACCGCCTGCTCGGGCTGCGCGTGGTCGCCGTCGACGGTGACGGGACCCAGCCCCCCGGCCTGGTCCACGCCGCCTACCGGGCGGTGCTGCTCTGCCTGTTCGTGCCCGCCCTCATCATGGACGCCGACACGCGCGGGCTGCACGACAAGGCCGCCCGCTCCGTCGTCGTCCGCACCCGCTGAGCGACGCCCCGGTGCTGCTGCTCGTCCCCCTGGCCCTGGTGCTGAAGTCCGTGATCGTGGCGGCGGCCGTGCTCGAGCCCGACGGCTGGGCGGCGCTGGTCGTGCTCACGGCCGTCCCCCTCCTTCTCCTGCTGCTCAGCCCGGCCCTGCTCCTGCACGGGCGGGCGCGCACGGCATACCTCGTCGGCGTCGACCTCCTCGTCACCCTCCTGCTCGTGGGAGACCTCGTCAACGCACGCGTCTCCGGCCGCCTGCTCAGCGTGCACATGCTCAGCGCCGCCGGCACCTTCGAGGGGCTCGGGTCCTCGGTGCTGGACGCCGCCGACTGGCCCGACCTGCTGCTCTTCGCCGACCTCCTCGCCGTGGCGGTGCTGGCGCTCGCCGCCCGCGGGCGGGACCGGCGCGCGGCACGGACGGGCTCCGTCCCCCGGCTCCGGGCACGGGGTCGGGCGGTGGCCGTCGTGGCCCCCGTGGCACTGCTTGCCTTCGTCGCCCAGCTGCTCCTCCAGACCTCCGACCCGGGGCTGCGCGTCGCCGTGCTCTCCCCGCTCGGGACGCACGCCCACCAGGCCTGGGACCAGCTCATCGACGACAACGAGGCCCTGACCCCGGAGGAGCGGGAGCGGGTTTCCGACTGGTTCGCGGCCAACGCCGCCTACCACCAGGCCGCTCCCGAGCACGAGGACCTCGTCGGGCTGCTCGAGGGGCGGGACGTCTACCTCGTGGTCCTCGAGTCGCTGGAGCAGGTGGTGCTCGGGGCGCGACCGTACGGGCAGGAGGTGACGCCGACCCTCAACAGCTGGGTGGAGGAGAGCCTCGTCTTCGACGCCGTGCAGGAGCAGGTGCGCGACGGCAACAGCTCCGACGCCGAGCTGCTCATGCTCGCCGGGGTCTACCCGCTGCGGTCCGGTGCGGCTTTCCTGAGGTTCCCGGACAACGCGGGCTACACCACACTGCCCGGCCTGCTGGCCGAGGAGGGCTACCGGCCCGTGGCGCTGCACGCCGACGCTGCGACCTTCTGGAACCGGCACGTCGTCTACCCGCACCTGGGCTTCGAGCGCTACGTGGCCGAGGACGACTTCGCGGTGGGCGGGCGCGAGGTGGGGATGGGGCTGGCCGACGAGGACCTCTTCGACCAGGCGCTCCGCGAGGTGGACCGGCTGCCCTCGCCGCGGTTCCTGCACCTCGTCACGCTGACCTCGCACACGCCCTGGCACCTGCCGGAGGACCTGCAGGGGCTGGAGCTGCCGGACGACGACGCGACCAGCCGCTATCTGCAGTCGGTGCACTACGCCGACGCCGCGCTGGGCGAGTTCGCCCGGCAGCTCGACGAGCGGGGGCTCCTCGACACGGCGGCGATCGTCGTGGTGGGCGACCACCGGGGCCCCCACAAGTACGCCCGCGAGGACGAGCGCTGGCTCACCGGCGACGACGGCCGGGTGCCCTTCCTCGTGCACGTGCCGGGGATGGACGGCCGCCGGATCTCCACCCCCGGCGGTCAGGTCGACGTGCTGCCGACCCTGGCGCAGCTGCTCGGGATCCCGGCCGAGCGCTACGCGGGGTCGGTGATGGGCCGGACCCTGCTCGGCACGCACTCGGGGTCGGCCGTGACCCCCGACGGCACGGTGCTGCCCGGCGCAGACGGCGCCGGGCAACTGGCCGAGGCCTACGAGATCGCCGACCTCGCGGTGTCGGGGGACTGGTTCACGCAGTGACCCGGCGCGCCGTGGGTGCATAACCGGTGCACCTGCGGGGGTCGTACACGGCATACCTGCGGTGGGGCGTGCATAACCGGTGCACGTGCGGGGGTCGTGTGCGGCATACCCGCGGTGGGGCGTGCATAACCCGTGCACCTGCGGGGGTCGTGCACGGCATACCTGCGGTTCGGCGTGCACAACCGGTGCACGTGCGGGGTCGCGCGCTGGCGACGGCCTACGAGATCGCCGACCTCGCGGTGTCGGGGGACTGGTTCACGCAGTGACCTCGTTCCGGCGCGTCGCAGCGCCGATAGCGGCTGCCGCCCCGGCCTCCGCCTCGGTCCGCCAGTGCGCCGGCGACGAGCGAAGCACCGCGACCGCCAGGGTGACGAGGGCCAGCAGGAGCAGCGCACCCGAGGCGACGCCGGCCCACCGGGAGAAGTTCGACCCGACGAACTCCAGGAGGACGAACGCGACGAGCGCGGGCCCGACCCAGCGCGGTCCCACGTCCGCCCGCCACAGCGCGGCGGCCAGGAGGAGCAGGCCGAGCACGGTGCCCAGCAGCCCAGCCGCCATGAAGGGCAGCATCGTCCCGGTCTCGAGTCGGTCCAGGACGGCCACGTGGGCCTCGACCGCGCCAAGGTCCTCGGCCATCGCCAGCATCGCGAGGTTGACCCCGCCGTAGACGGCGTGGCCCAGCGCGCCCAGACCGAACAGCACGGCCGCCAGGGTGGCGAGCACGGGCGCCCGCCCCCGCGCGAGGTGCGCGACGCCGACGACACCCAGGCCGAGGAGCGGCTGCGACAGCACCCAGGTCAGGGCCGACAGCGCGGCGCGGGGGCTGGCGGCGACCGCCTCGAGCCTGGCGGCCTGGTCGCCGGAGAAGTCGGGCATCGTGGCGACGCTGACGACGGTCAGGGCGGCACCGACGGCGAGCGAGCCGGCGACGGCGGCCCGGGTGAGGTGGGCGGTGTCCATGAGCACTCCTTGGGGTCCGGGCCGCCCGCGGCGGGTGGCCTCACCACGACGCTAGGAGCGGGGGCGGTCGCTCGTCGTCGCCCGCCGGGCGCGCGGCAGGTGGCGCGGAGGAGGAGGTGCGGCCCGCGGCATACCTCTCATGACGCCGCGGGTGTCACCGCGAGGATGACGACACGCGACCCGGGGCGACCCTAGATTGGCGACTGTGACGACGATGACGCGCGGGAGGTGGCTGGCCGACGCCGGCCTGGCCGCGCTCGTCGCCGTCCTCGGGCTCGTCGAGGTGTGGCTGCCGATGGAGTCGGTGATGGGTGACGGGTCCCCGGTGGTGAGCACGCTGGGGATCCTCTGGTTCGCCGGGCACCTGAGCCAGCGGCGCGCGCGGCCGTGGGTGGCGCTCGCCGGGTTGCTCGTGTGGCCGGTGCTCGGCACCGTGCAGGGCGGTGCGATGCAGGTCCTCTTCTTCGGCCAGCTCGTGCCGGTGATGGTCCTCGTCTACTCCCTCGCCCGCCACGGCCGGGGGCGCATACGCTGGGTGGGACCGGTCTGCGGTGCGGTCTTCGTGACGGTCGCGGACCTGTTCATCCCGCTGCTGCAGTCGCCCAACGAGCTCATCTTCCACTGGGGGGTCCTCACCCTGAGCTTCCTCGTGGGGCACGCCCTCCGCGTGTCGGAGGACCGCGCCGGCCGGGAGGCGGTGCGCGCGCACGCGGCGGAGGCTGAGGCGCGCGAACGGGCCCTGACCGCGGTGTCGGAGGAGCGCGCCCGCATCGCCCGCGAGCTGCACGACATCGTCGCCCACTCGGTCGGGACGATCGTCGTGCAGGCCGGTGCCGCGGAGCAGGTCGTGGAGGAGGACCCGGCGTTCGCCCGGCAGGCGCTCGGCACGATCCGCACCACCGGCTCCTCCGCCCTGGCCGAGATGCGACGGCTGGTCAGCGTGCTCCGCGACCCCGACCTCGGCGCGGACTTCGCGCCCCAGCCGGGGCTGGCGTCGCTGCCCGACCTCGTCGAGCGGGCCGGGGAGGCGGGGCTGGAGGTGCGTCTGAGGGTGAGCGGGGACCGCGGCGCGCTGCCCACCGGGGTCGACCTCGCGGCATACCGGATCGTGCAGGAGGCCCTGACCAACGTGCGCCGGCACTCGGCGGCGACCTGCGCGGACGTCAGCCTCGACCTCGGCGCGGAGGTGCTGCTCATCGAGGTCAGCGACGGCGGGCCGGCGCGCGAGCGCACCGGCCCGCCGGGGCACGGGCTGCTCGGGATGCGCGAGCGCGCCGCGCTCTACGGCGGGCGGGTCCGGGCGGCGCCCGAGGGCCCGGGCTTCGCGGTCCGCGCCGAGCTGCCCCTGGAGCGGGTATGACGTGGCGCGGGCCGGGCGGTCCCGGCACCCCGCTCCGGGTGGTCCTGGTCGACGACCAGGAGCTGGTCCGGGTGGGTTTCCGGCTGATCCTGGAACGGGCCGGGCTGGTGGTGGTGGCCGAGGCCGAGGACGGGGTGGAGGCCGTCGAGGCGGTGCGCCAGGAGCGCCCCGACGTGGTGCTGATGGACATCCGGATGCCGCGGCTGGACGGGGTCGAGGCGACCCGCCGGATCATGGCGCTGGCCGGTGAGCGGCCCCGGGTGCTGGTGCTGACGACCTTCGACCTGGACGAGTACGTCTACGAGGCGGTGCGCGCCGGGGCCTCGGGCTTCCTGCTCAAGGACGTCGCCCCGGACGACCTCGTGCACGCCGTGCGGGTGGTGGCGCGGGGGGACACGATGCTCGCGCCGGCGCTGATCTCGCGGCTGCTGGAGCGGTTCACGGCGCGGCCCCCGGCGGGGGCGCTGCCGCCGGAGCTGACGGCGCTGACCGAGCGGGAGGTGGAGGTGGCGCGGCTGGTGGCGCGGGGGTTGTCCAACGCCGAGATCAGCGTGCGGCTCTACCTGTCCGAGGCGACCGTGAAGACCTACGTCTCGAGGCTGCTCACCAAGCTGCAGCTGCGGGACCGGGTGCAGATCGCGGCGCTGGCCTACCGGAGCGGGCTGGTGGGCGCCGAGGACGAGTGAACCCCTCAGCGGCCGCGCAGGGCCTTGCGGCTCATCCGCGGCGTGCGCGAGGGGTCCATGCCCGCGGGGATCGGCGGGCGGTTGCGGCCACCGAGGGCTTTCATCCGCTGCTGGATCACCGCGGCCTCGTCGTTGGTCAGCTTCTTGGGGAAGCCCTTGACCGTCCTGACCACCTGACGGAGCGGGACCAGTCCCTCACCGGTGCCGACCATGACGGTGTGGACCGGGACCTCGTCGCCCACGACGCGGGCGACCTTGCGGCGCTCGGCGGTCACGAGGCGCTGCGCCGCACCCTTGGGGCCCTCGGCCAGCAGGACGACACCCGGCTTGCCGACGGCCCGGAAGACCATCGCCGCGTTGTGCAGGTCGCGCATGCCGCGCATCGTGCCCCCGGCCTCGGCGGCGACCGGCTCCTGGTCGTAGTACCACCCGCGGCGCAGCTGGCCCAGCACCGCGGACGTGGCGCCCGGCTGGCCCTCGATCTGGGCGAAGGCCGCGCGCTCGGCCTTGCGGCCGAGGATGAGGACCGCGGCCAGCAGGGCCAGCGGCAGGCCGAGGATGATGAGGTAGATGAGCTGGTCGAGCCACAGTCCGATGAGCACGGCGACGACCATGACGGCGAGCGCCGCCAGCAGCATCCACCACACCGCGGACGGGTCGGCCTTGCGGGTCATCGCGAAGACCTGGCGGATCTGGGCGATCTGACCCGGCTTCTTCGGGTCCTTCACCTTCTTGCGACGGCCGAAGAGGCCCTTCTTCTGCGGGGCGTCGCCGGCGGGCGTGGTGCTCGTGGACATGGGGATCAGGATACGTGGGCGACGGCGGTCTCCCCGACCGCCCGACCCGCCGCGGAACCTGCCGCCCGCGCGCGCGGCATACCCTCCGCCTGGCCGGTCCGGCCCGCGGCGAGCAGCGAGGCTGCCTCCTGGCGTGCGGGCACCCCCGCCTCGGCCTGCGCGGCGAGGTGGGCCAGGTGCTCGGGGACCGGACGCCCCCAGCGCTTCATCGCCTGGGCGTAGAGCTTGCCCGCACGGTAGGAGCTGCGGACCAGCGGCCCGGCCATCACGCCCTTGAAGCCGATCTCCTCGGCCAGCTCCGACCAGTGGACGAACTCCTCGGGCTTGACCCAGCGGTCGATCGGGTGGTGGAGCTTGGAGGGGCGGAGGTACTGGGTGATCGTGAGGATGTCGCAGCCCGCGTCGTGGAGGTCGCGCATCGCCTGCTCGATCTCCTGCTCCTCCTCGCCCATGCCGAGGATGAGGTTGGACTTGGTGACCAGCTCGTTCTCGCGCGCCATCGACAGCACCCGCAGCGACTTGTCGTAGGTGAAGGCCGGGCGGATCGTCTTGAAGATGCGCGGCACGGTCTCCAGGTTGTGCGCGAAGACCTCCGGCCGGGCGTCGAACACCTGCTGCACCAGCTCCGGCACCGCGCCGAAGTCGGGCGGCAGGATCTCCACGCCGGTGCTCGGGTTGAGCTCGTGGACCTTGCGGATGACCTCGGCGTAGAGCCAGGCGGCGCCGTCCTTCTGGTCGTCCCGGGCCACGCCGGTGATGGTGGCGTAGCGCAGGTCCATGGTGCGGATCGACTCCGCGACCTTGCGGGGCTCCTCCATGTCGAGAGGGTTGGGGCGGCCGGTCGCGATGTCGCAGAAGTCGCAGCGGCGGGTGCAGATGTCGCCGCCGATGAGGAAGGTTGCCTCGCGGTCCTCCCAGCACTCGAAGATGTTGGGGCAGCCGGCCTCCTGGCACACGGTGTGCAGACCCCCGGACTTCACCATCGAGTGCAGCTCCTGGTACTCCGGGCCCATCTTGGCGGTGGTCCGGATCCAGGACGGCTTGCGCTCGATCGGGGTCTCCGCGTTGCGGGCCTCGACCCGCAGCAGACGGCGTCCCTCAGGTGCGATGGTCACTGGTGCTCCCTTGGTCGAGATGTGCGGCGTAGGCGTCCTAGGGCGCAACGCGCAGTCCTCCCAGACTATGCCTGCCCGGTTGCTGCCCCGAAACGCACCCCGTCATCGACGCGCGGCATACCCCTGGTCAGTCGAGGTCGGAGCGGCGGAACCGGAGCCAGCCCAGCAGCATGATCACCGCGAGCAGCAGGCCCAGCTCGACCGCCCCGTGCGTGAACGACAGCTCGTGCCGGATCGGCCGGCACTCCTCGAACGGGCCGCAGCTCATCGGCCACGACTCCCAGACGGTGCCGTTCTGCACCCACGCGGCGATGTTGCGGGTGAGCGCCAGCTTGCCCAGCGGCCCTCCGCCGGCGCCGGCGACGAACGTCTCGACCAGGACGAGGTAGCCGACCATGATCCCGATGACCATCCCGCTGTGCCGGACCAGGAAGGCGGCGGCCGCCCCCAGGGCTGCGGCGAGCATGGTGATGGTGATGATGCGCAGGGCCATCCACCCCAGCGAGACCCACTCGGCACCGGTCACGGCGTCGTCGATCCGGAACCACCGGAACACGGCCGGTATGCCGAGGAGCAGGGTGGTCAGCCCCACGAGGACGTGGGGGATCGAGGCCAGCGCCGGGGCCAGCACCTTGGCCGCGAAGACGGGCGTGCGCCGAGGCACGAAGGTGAGCAACGAGCCCATCGTCCGGTGCGCGAACTCCGCCGCGACAGCCGTGGACCCCATCGCCAGGGCGAGGAACATGAACGCGTAGGACGAGCCGGACAGGAGGGTGCGGTACTGGTCGTTGAGGGAGGGCATCTGGCCGTACATCTCCTCCAGCGTCGGGACGACGATCCCCTCGCAGCCGAAGTCGACGGAGGGGTCGCCCGTGCGGCGACGCTCGCGCTCCTCCTCGACCTGGCACGACTCCCGGTCCCGCTCGACCTGCTCCACCATCTGCTCGTAGTCCTGGTTGAGCCCGGCCCTCGCCTGGTCGATCGACCGGGCCTGCAGGAAGACGCCGCTCACGGTGAGCAGCCCGATCGCGAGGGCCGCCAGGACGGTCAGCCAGACGACCTTGCGCGCGATGAGGCGGTGCAGCTCGACGCGCAGCAGGCGGGTCATCGGTCCCCCTCCCCGCCGGGACGGGCGACCGAGGGCGGGGGTGGACCCGCCTGGCCGCCGGACGCGTCGTGCGTCGGCCTGTGGGCGGACGGGGCCGGCAGCCCCTCGCCCTGGGTGAGCTCGAGGAAGATCTGCTCCAGACCGCGGCGGCTCGGCACCAGCCGTTCCACCCACAACCCCTGCTGGCCGAGCACCCTGGAGATCTCGACGGGCTCCGCGCCGATGACCTGGAGCAGGCCGTTCTCCTCGTCGGGGTCCAGGCCGCGCAGTGCGTCGGCGGCGTCGGCCCCGCGGGGACGGGCGAGCCACTCGGCGGTGAACCCGGCCTCGCGCAGGATGCGGACGGCGGCGCCGGGGTGTCGCACGCCGACCTCGACCGTGCCACCGCCACCGCCGATCAGGCCGGCGACCGACCCCTGCGCCAGGACGCGCCCCCGGCCGATGATGGAGACCGTGTCGGCGATCTGCTCGACCTCGGACAGGATGTGGCTGCTGACCAGGACGGTGCGGCCCTCGTCGGCGAGCCGGCGCATCGTCCCGCGGATCTCGGTGATGCCGGCCGGGTCCAGGCCGTTGGTGGGCTCGTCGAAGATCAGCAGGTCCGGCGACTTGAGCAGCGTGGCCGCGATGGCGAGGCGCTGCTTCATCCCGAGGCTGAAGGCCCGGAAGGTGTCCTTGCCCCGGCCGCCCAGGCCCACCTCCTCGAGGACCTCGCCCACGCGGCTCCTCGGCGTGCCGATGGCCTCGGCGAGCAGGCCCAGGTTGCGCTCGGCGCTGAACGTCGGGAAGAACTTGGGGGACTCCACGATGGCGCCGACCCGGTTGACGACCTCCGGGAGCCGTTGCGGCACAGGGGTCCCGAAGATGTGCATGGTCCCGGAGTCCGCCGGGGACAGCCCGAGGAGCATGCGGATGGTGGTCGTCTTCCCCGAGCCGTTCGGCCCGAGGAAGCCGTGCACCCCGCCCGAGGGGACGTCGAGGTCGAGCCCCTGGACCGCGACCCTCGTGCCCCGCACCGTGCGGAACGTCTTGCGCAGTCCCCTGGTGGTGACCGCCATCCCCTCGTCAGCCGCCACGGCGACGCTCATCGGTGCTCCGTCCTGACGGTCCCCATGACCGACCCTGCGCCTGACAGTCAACACCCCTTAGTGTCGCGGGAGGCCCAGGTGTTGCAGCGTGTCCTCAGTCGGGGACGAGGAGGTCCAGCGGCGGGGTGGCTCCGCGCACCAGCCTGCGGGCGACCCGGGTCAGCGGACCCCGGCGCCCTCGAGCACCCGCTCGAGGTGCGCGGTCGCCAGCGGGAGCACCTCGGCCACGGGGACGTCCCGCCCGAGCTCGTGCGAGAGCGAGGTGACGCCCGCGTCGGTGATGCCGCAGGGGATGACGACGTCGGCGTACCCGAGGTCGTTGTCGCAGTTCAGCGCGAACCCGTGCATGGTCACGTCCCGGCTGACCCGGATGCCGATCGCGCCGATCTTGCGCTCGGGGAGGGTGGCGGTGGCGGGCAGCCAGACCCCGGAGCGGCCCTCGACGCGCGTGGTCTCCACCCCCAGCTCACGGCATACCCCGATCATCATGTCCTCGAGGCGGCGCACGTGGGCGACGACGTCGACGGGGCCGGGCAGCCGCACGATCGGGTAGCCGACGAGCTGGCCAGGGCCGTGCCAGGTGATCTTGCCGCCGCGGTCCACGTCGATGACCGGCGTGCCGTCGAGGGGGCGCTCATGCGCCTCGGTGCGCCTGCCCGCGGTGTAGACGGCCGCGTGCTCGAGCAGCAGCACGGTGTCGGGGAGCTCCCCGGCCACGACCTTCGCGTGCACCTCGCGCTGGTGGTCCCAGGCCTGCTGGTAGTCGACGTAGGCGGGGGCGAAACCAAGGTGCTCGACACGCATGGCAGCACTCTACGCCGGGGGCTGTGGACAACTTCTGCGGCGAGGTGGAGGGAGGTGGCAGGGTCGGGCGGGACGGAGGAGGTCCAGGGTGGAGGAGCTGCCGGCAGTTCCGGGGTATGACGTGCTCGCCCGTCTGGGAGGGGGAGCCAGCTCGACCGTCTGGCGTGCCCGGCGGCACGCCGACGGGCTGGTCGTCGCGCTCAAGGTGCTGCGTCCTGCCGACGGGGACGTGGGGGCCGGCCTGCGGGAGGCGGGGCTGCTGGCGCGGGTGCGCCACCCGCACGTGGTGCACCTCTACGACGTGCTTCCGCTGCCGGACCCGGCCACGGGGATGCCCGCCGCCGTCGCGCTCGCCACCCAGCTGGCCGGGGGAGGGTCGCTCGCGCAGCTCCTGGCGCGGCGGGGGATGCTCTCGCCGGGCGAGCTGGTGACGGTGCTCCAACCCGTGTCCTCGGCGCTGGCCGACCTGCACCGCGCCGGGGTGGTGCACGGTGACCTGTCGGCGGGCAACGTGCTGTTCCTGCGCGACGGCATGCCGGTCATCGGGGACCTGGGCGCCAGCCGGATCACCGGTCAACCCGCCGCGGACGTCGTGGGGACCGGTGCTGCCGAGGGGATGGTCGCTCCGGAGGTGACGGAGGGGTTCGCGCCGACGCCCGAGTCGGACGTCTACCAGGTGGGGTCGCTGGGGTGGCTCTGCCTCACCGGCGTCGCTCCCGGCCCGGGGTACGCACGGGAGTCGCTGACCGAGGTCGCGACAGGTCTGCCGGCCGGGCTCGCCGACCTCGTCGAGCGGTGCCTGGCGCCGCAGCCGGAGGACCGGCCGGACGCCGAGGAGGTGGCGGCGGCCCTGCTGGCGACGGCGGTGCCGGAGCCGGTGGAGGTGGCGCCGGACGCCGACCCGGGGCGGGGTCTGACCGAACGGCTGCGGCAGCAGGCCAGGGAGGTGTCGGTGGCGGAGGGGACGTCGCCGCCGCGACGTCGGTGGCTGGCGTCCCGGTCAGGCTCGCACCGTCCGGAGCAGGTCGCGGGTGGGACCCGTGGGAGGTCGGGCGGGGGCACCGGCCGGGGCGGGAGGGCACTGGTCGTGGGTGCCGCCGTGCTCAGCGCTCTGGCCCTCGTCGCGGTGGTGGCCGCGCTGCTGAGCCCGGGGCTGGCCATCTGGCCAGGCAGCTCCGTGGACGCCCTCGGCCGGTCGTCGGGGGAGCCAGTCGCGCCGACGGTGCCGGCAGCGGGTGGGGTCGGGCCGGTGACGCCGGAGCCGGAGCCCGCAGAGGCAGGGCCGCCGGCAGCGCCGGGTGCGGCGTCCGCGGGGACGGGCGAGGTGGACGGCATACCCGAGCGCGGTGCGGTGGTCGCTGACGCGGGCACCGCGACGCCGGACGCGGAGGAGGTCCGGCAGACCGTGCAGGACCTGGTGGACGGGCGTGGCGTGGCGTGGGAGGACGTGGACGAGGCCGCCCTGGTCTCGGTCATGGCCCCGGGCTCACCGGCCCTGGAGAGCGAGACGCGTCAGCTGGAGCGGGTGCGCGCGCAGGGGTTGTCCTACGCCGACGTGACGTTCCGGGTCGAGGACACCACGGTGGTCGAGGCCGCCCCCGACCGTATGGTCGTGGCCGCGACGGTCAGCCGCGCACCCCTGACCGGGCGGGATGCGTCAGGGGAGCGGCTGGTGAGCTCGCGCACGCGGACCGACTCGGTGGAGATGGTGCTCACCAGCGTCGACGGCAGGTGGCTGCTGTGGTCGTGGGGGGACGCCGGCGCTCGCTGAGCTTGCCTGCGCCTGCGGACGGGTCGCCACGGCCCGCGCCGGGCCTCGGCCCCAGAGGCAGAGGCAGAGGCAGCGGCAGAAAACTGACGTCGTGCGGCGGTGGGGACCGCGCACGACGTCAGTTTCTCTGCTTCAGCGGGAGGGTCAGACCTCGAAGTTGCCCTCCTCGAGGCGCTCCTTCATCGTCGTCAGGAAGCGGGCGGCGTCCGCACCGTCCACGACCCGGTGGTCGTAGCTGATCGCCAGGTAGACCATGTCCCGGATCGCGATGGTCGAGCTGCCGTCCTCGTCCGTCACGACGACCGGCCGCTTGACGACGGCCCCGGTGCCGAGGATGGCGACGTTCGGCATGTTGATGATCGGCGTGTCGAACAGCGCACCGCGGGAGCCGGTGTTGGTCAGCGTGAAGGTGCCACCGGACAGCTCGTCCGGGGTGACCTTGTTGTCACGCGTCCGCTCCGCCAGGTCGGCGATCTTGCGGGCCAGCCCGGCGATGTTGAGGTCGCCGGCGTCCTTGATGACCGGGACGAGCAGGCCGCGCGGGGTGTCGACCGCGACACCGAGGTGCTCGGCGGCGTGGTAGACGATCGTGTCGTCCTCCACGCTGGCGTTGACGATCGGGTGCGCCTTGAGCGCCTCGATCACGGCCATCGCGAAGAACGGCATGAACGAGAGCTTGACGCCCTCGCGCTGGACGAAGTCGTTCTTCGTCCGGTTCCGCAGCCGGGCCACCTTGGTGACGTCGACCTCCACGACCGTCGTCAGCTGCGCCGAGCTCTGCAGCGACTCGACCATGCGCGTCGCGATGACCTTGCGCAGGCGCGACATCTTCTCGGTGGTGCCGCGCTTGGCCGCGGCGTCACCGCCGGCGGCCGACCCGGAGGACGCAGCCGGGGCTGCGGCGGGCCCACCGCCGGCAGCCTGCTGGTCCCCGCCGGACGCCGGCTGGCCGGAGGCGGCCTGCTCCGACGGTGCCGGGGCGGCCTTCGCCGCCTCGGCAGCCTTGGCCGCGTCGAGCACGTCCTGCTTGCGGATGCGGCCACCGACCCCGGTGCCCTCGAGGGCGTTGAGGTCGACGCCGTGCTGCGCCGCGAGCTTGCGGACGAGCGGCGTGACGTAGGCGCTGACGTCCTGACCGCCCTGGGGGGCTGCGTCGCCGGACGCCTGGCCCTCGCCGGTGCCCTGGGCCTGTGCCTCGCTGGAGTCCTTGTGCGAGGTGCTGCCGTTGTCGGCCGACTCGGTGCCGATGCCCACGGCGGGCTCGGGCTCCTGCATGTCCGGAGCCTCGTCCTCCTTGGCCGTCGACTCCTGGGCGGCGGCCTCGTGCAGCTCCTGCTCGCCCCCGAGGTCCTCCTCGGACGCGTCGGCCGGGGCGTCGTCGGCGGTCGGGGCCTGGGACTGGGACTCCCCGGTCGAGCCTGTCTCGTCCGACGAGTCCTGCGCGGGGGCCTGGTCGGTCGACGACGCGTCGGCGCCCTCGTCCGAACCGTCGGACCCGGAGCCGCCCGCCTCGCCGCCGACGACGCAGAGCTCGCCACCGACCTCGACGGTCTCGTCCTCGCCGGCGATGATCTTCGTCAGCACGCCCGCGACGGGGGAGGGGACCTCGGTGTCGACCTTGTCGGTGGACACCTCCACGAGCGGCTCGTCGACCTCGACGGTGTCGCCCTCGGCCTTGAGCCAGCGGGTGATGGTGCCCTCGGTGACGGACTCGCCGAGCGCGGGCATCGTGACGGTCTCCCCGCCACCACCACCGCCACCGCTGCCGTCCGACGACCCACCGGCGGACTCGCCGGAGGCCCCGGACTCCGGGCTCGGCGGCTCGTCCTCGGCACGCTGCTGGGCCGGCGCCTCGTCGGCCGCCTGCTCCGGCTGGTCGGCGCCGTCACCCTCGGCGGCGTCCTGGGCCGACGTGTCCTCGGCGGGCTCCTCCGGCTCCTCGGCCGCGGCACCCTCGTCGGAGCCGCCGGACGACGACCCCTCGGACCCGTCCCCGATCACGCACAGCTCACCGCCGACCTCGACGGTGTCGTCCTCCTCGGCGAGGATCTCCTGCAGCACACCGGAGACAGGCGAGGGGATCTCCGTGTCGACCTTGTCGGTCGAGACCTCCACCAGCGGCTCGTCGACCTCGACGGTGTCACCGATGCTCTTGAGCCAGCGGGTGACGGTCCCCTCGGTGACGGACTCACCGAGGGCCGGCATCGTTACGCGTTCCGACATGTCTGTAACTCTCTCCTCGTCCGGGGATTGGCAGTCTATGCGTGAATCTTCGCTCGGGTCAGGGCCAGCGGCTCAGGCGTGGGCGTGCAGCGGCTTCCCCGCCAGGGCCAGGTGCGCCTCGCCGAGGGCCTCGTTCTGCGTGGGGTGGGCGTGCACGAACTGCGCCACGTCCTCCGGCAGCGCCTCCCACCCGACGATGAGCTGAGCCTCGCCGATCTGCTCGCCCATCCGGGCGCCGACCATGTGGACGCCGACGACCGGACCCTGCGGACCGGAGCGCACCAGCTTGACGAACCCGGCCGTGCCGAGGATCTGCGACTTGCCGTTGCCGCCCAGGTTGTACTCGTAGACCGAGACGTCGTCGCCGAACTTGTCCCGCGCCTCCTGCTCGGTGAGACCCACGGTCGCGATCTCGGGGTCGGAGTAGGTGACCTTGGGGATGAGGACGTCGTCGACCGGCACGGGATCGAGCCCGGCCAGGTCCTCGGCCACGAAGATGCCGTGCGCGAAACCGCGGTGGGCCAGCTGCGGGCCGGGCACGATGTCCCCGACCGCGCGGACGCCGTCCACGGAGGTGCGCAGCCGCGCGTCGGTGGTCACGAAGCCACGCTCCGTCACGACGCCCGCCTCCTCGTAGCCGAGGTCGGCGGTCCGGGGCCCCCGGCCGACCGCCACGAGCAGCAGGTCCGCCTCCAGCACCTCGCCGCCCTCGAGCTCGACGCGGACGCCGTCGTCCGACTGCGTCGCCGAGGCGACCTTCACCCCGGTGCGGACGGAGATCTTGCGCTTCTTGAACCCTCGCTCCAGCGCCTTGGAGATGGCGGGGTCCTCCACCGCCACGAGCCGGTCGAGCGCCTCGACGACCGTCACCTCCGCGCCGAAGCTGCGCATGACCGAGGCGAACTCCACCCCGATGACACCCCCGCCCAGGACGATGATCCGCCCCGGGACCTCGTCCAGCTCCAGCGCCTCGTCGCTGGTCATGATCCGCCCGCCGATCTCGACGCCGGGCAGGGTGCGGGCGTAGGACCCGGTGGCCAGGACCACCGTGCGACCGACGAGCTCCCGGTCACCGACGCTCACCGTCGTCGCCGACGCCAGCCGGCCCTCGCCCTCGACGTAGGTGATCCCGTCCGCCGCCTTCACCAGACCCTGCAGCCCCTTGTACAGCCGGCCGACGACGCCGTCCTTGTAGGTGTGGACGGCCGGCATGTCGATCCCGCCCAGGGTGGCGAGCACGCCATACCTCGACCCGTCACGCACGCTGTCGGCGACCTCGGCCGAGTGCAGCAGCGCCTTGGTGGGGATGCAGCCCCGGTGCAGGCAGGTGCCGCCGAGCTTGTCCTTCTCCACGAGGGCGACCCTCTGCCCGAGCTGCGCGGCGCGCAGCGCGCAGGCGTACCCGCCGCTGCCGGCACCCAGGATGACGATGTCGAACTCTTCCGCAGGCATGGCGGCAATCCTGCCACCACGGGGGCCGGGCGGACACGTCGGGGCAGACGGGCACCCGGGTGGCGCCGGCACGGCATACCGGGGATAAGGCGGTGACAAGCACGGGGTGACGTGCGACAGTAGAACTGTCGTTGTCCCCGAGAGAGAGGAGGTCGCCCGTGAGTGATTCTCCGGCCACGGAAGACGTCAAGGCGAAGTTCCGTGAGGCCCTGGCCAGGAAGCGCGCCCATGGAGGGAGCGACGTCTCGGACAACACCGAGCACGGCAAGGTCGCCGGCAGGTCCGGCGCCAAGACCTCCGCGGCGCAGCAGATGTTCAGGCGCAAGAGCGGCGGCTGAGCCCGACGAACTCCTGACGGAGGCGAGGGGCACCTTCCCGGTCGGGAAGGTGCCCCTCGTCCGTGCTCCGGGGGTATGCCGTCGGCGTCAGGAGGCGTAGGAGCGGGCCAGCGCCACCAGGGTGCGCACCGCCGCCCCCGTGCCGCCCTTGGGCGAGTAGCCCCAGGCCGCCTTGTCGTTGTAGGCCGGACCGGCGATGTCGAGGTGCGCCCAGGGGATGCTCGGCGCGTCGTCGCCCTCGCCCTTCCGGCCGACGAACTCGCGCAGGAAGGTCGCCGCCACGCTGGCGCCCGCCGAGCGCTCGCCGGTGTGCTTGAGGTCGGCGACGTGGGTGTCGAGGCTGGGGCGGATCTCCTCCGGCAGCGGCAGCGGCCAGGAGGTGTCGCCGACCTCGTTGCCGAGGCGGGTGACCGTCTCGCGCAGCTCGTCGTCGTTGCTCATCACGCCGGTGGTGCGGTCGCCGAGGGCGATGATGCACGCCCCCGTGAGGGTCGCCACGTCGACGATCGCGTCCGGCTGCTGCTCGCTCGCCAGCGCCAGACCGTCGGCCATGATGAGGCGGCCCTCGGCGTCGGTGTTGATGATCTCGACGGTGCGCCCGCCGCGCATGGTGACCACGTCACCGGGGCGCTGGGCCAGGTCGCCGGTCATGTTCTCCGCCAGGCACAGGTAGGCCGTGACCCGCACCGGCAGCCCCAGCTCGGCGATCGCCAGCACGGCGGCCGCCGTGGCGGCCGCGCCGGCCATGTCCATCTTCATGGTGATCATCGACGCGCCCGGCTTGATGCACAGGCCGCCGGAGTCGAAGGTGATGCCCTTGCCCACGAGCGCGAGGTGCGCGCCGGCCCCCTCCGGCGCGTAGCGCAGGGTGACGAGCCGAGGTCCGCGCGCCGAACCCTGCCCGACGCCGACGATGCCCCCGCAGCCCTCCTGCACGAGGCGCTCCGGGTCCCACACCTCGACCTCGACGGCGGTGCCGGAGGCGCGCTCGGTGACAGAGGTCGCCAGGGACTCGGGGTAGAGACGGTTCGGCGGGGTGTTGACGAGGTCGCGGGCGTAGCGGACCGCGTCCACGACCGCGGTGGTGGCCGCGCCCAGCGCCTGCGCCTCCCCGGCGGCGACACCCGTCACCACGGCCTCGCCCAGCGGCGTCTTGGCCGACGTCGCCTTGCCGACCCCGTGGTCCTCGGTGAAGGTGTAGGCGCCCAGCGCGGCGCCCTCGGCCACGGCCGCGGCCTCCTCGGGGGAGGCCTGGCCCAGAGCGAGCACGGCGCTGCCCCGGCCGGTGAGGGCTCGCGCGGCGACCCCCGCGGCGCGGCGCAACCGCTCCAGGCGCGGCGCGGGCCCGCCCGACGGCATACCCGCGACCACCACGAGCGGGGCGGCGACACCGGGGACCCCGGCGAGGCGCACGACCTCCTCGGCCCCCGCCTCGCCGCCCATCGTCGCCAGGACCTGCTCGACGTGCTCGGCGGTGTCCCCGGACAGCCCGTGGCCGTCGACGAGGCGGACGGCGTCGCCGTCCTTGGTGGCGGCGAGGACGAGGACGTCGGCCGCCAGCTCCTCGGGGGAGTCGTCGGTGAAGCGGACGGTGGTGCGCGGCGCTGCCATGGAAGTCCTTCGGTGTCAGGTCGTCGTCGATTCGCCCCCGAGACTAGGCCAAACCCGGTGGGACTACCCTCGCACCCATGAGCGAGCACACGACGAAGACGTCCCCGCTGCACGAGAGGCACACGGCGCTGGGCGCGAAGATGGCCGACTTCAGCGGCTGGTCGATGCCGATCGAGTATCCCAGCGGCGGTGTCGTCGCCGAGCACACGGCGGTGCGCGAGCGGGTCGGGCTCTTCGACGTCTCGCACCTGGGCAACGCGCAGGTCTCCGGCCCGGGCGCCAAGGACTTCCTCAACGCCTGCTTCACCAACGACCTCGACCGCATCGAGCCGGGCAAGGCGCAGTACACGATGTGCTGCGACGAGGACGGCGGGGTGGTGGACGACCTCATCGCCTACCTGCGGGCCGACGACGACGTCCTACTCATCCCGAACGCCGCGAACACCGCCGAGGTGGTGCGCCGGCTCCGGGAGGCGGCCCCCGAGGGCATCACGATCGAGAACGTGCACGAGGACCACGCCATCCTCGCGCTGCAGGGCCCGCGCTCCGACGACGTCCTCGAGACGCTCGGCCTGCCCCACGGTCACGACTACATGAGCTTCGTCGACGCCGAGTGGGAGGGCCACCCGCTCACCGTGTGCCGCACCGGCTACACGGGCGAGCGCGGCTACGAGCTGGTCAGCGACGTCGCCGACGCCCCCGCCCTGTGGGACGCGATCATCGGGGCGATGGAACCGCACGCGGGTATGCCGTGCGGGCTCGGCGCGCGCGACACGCTGCGCACCGAGATGGGCTACGCCCTGCACGGCAACGAGCTCTCGACGGAGATCACCCCCGTCATGGCCCGGACGGGCTGGGCGGTCGGCTGGAAGAAGGAGAGCTTCTGGGGCAAGGAGGCGCTCCTCGCGCAGCGCGAGGCCAAGGAGAGCCGCCTGGCCGGCGGGTTGCTGGTGACCGGTCGCGGCATCCCGCGCGCCCACCAGAACGTGCTCGACGCCGAGGGCAACCAGGTCGGGGAGATCACCTCGGGCACCTTCTCGCCCACGCTCCGGCAGGGCATCGCGCTGGCCCTGCTCGACCGCGGGATCGAGGAGGGCGCCTCGGTGGTCATCGACGTGCGCGGCCGCCAGGTCGAGGCGCAGGTGAAGAAGCCGCCGTTCGTCGAGGGCGGCGCCAGCAGCTGAGGCCCGCCGCGGCATACCCCTCGCGGTCAGCCCGCCGCGGACGACTCGTGGGCGTGGAGCCAGTGGACCGCCTCGGTCCGGCTCTGCGCGCCGATTCGCTCGAAGCCGTGCTCCAGGTGCTTGCGCACCGTGCCCTCGGAGATGCCCAGCATGCGACCGATGCGCTTGTTGGGCAGGCCGAGCGCGACGAGGTGCAGGATCTCCGTCTGCCGCTGGGTGAGGACCGCCGCGGCGTCGCGGGCCGGGGCCCCTGCCACCTCTGCCCGCACGGCCTGGAGCAGGGGGAGCAGGTGCGGCTGGAGCAGCTCCATCAGGGTCAGCTCCCGCAGCCCGAAGGCGGGGGCGGTCTCGCGCGCCGTCAGGATCCGCAGGCTGCTGCCTCCGCCGGCCGGGTAGGCCAGCAGGAGCGAGTCGACGCACCTGAGGTAGTCGATCTGCACCGGGTGGGCGGCCCACTCGCTCGCGCTGAAGAACATCCGGGTCGTGCTGAGCTGCGCGCGGCCGGTCCGGTCCACCAGGCTGCAGGGCAGCTGCCACCAGTACTTCATGATCGTGTCCGGCGGGTTCTGGCGGTCGTACTCGGCGATCTGCTCCTCGTCCAGCGCCACGTGCTCGCCGGCGACGCTCGCCTGGACGTAGGAGCGGTGCATGCTCTCGGGCCGCCCGACGTGCATCTCCTGGAAGGAGATCCCGTCCACGCGCAGGAGCACCTCGAGCAGGTCGAGGACCTCGTAGGCGACCTCGACCGGGCCGACACCGGCCCCGTGGCCCGGCCGCAGCAGAGCGAGGATGTCTCGCAGCGTGCGCAGGTCTGCTGCCGTGACGCCGACCTCGGCCATGACGCCTCCTGTGGCGTGGGTTGTCTTCAGGGTAGGTCCGGTGCCTGGCGGTCGGGCCTGCCCGGCTCGGCAGACACCGCACGCTGCGCACCGGACTCCTCCTCGTGGATGAGGTGCACCGCCTCGGTCCGGCTCTGCACACCGAGGCGGGCGTAGGCGTTCTCCAGGTGCTTGCGCACCGTCGCCTCCGAGATCCCGAGGTACTGGCCGATCCGTCGGTTGGGCAGGCCGAGGGCGACCAGCCGGAGGATGCTGCGCTGCCGCTCCGTCACGGGTGGGTGCGGCGGCGGGTCGGTCGCCCCGTCGTGCTCGGCGACGGCGGCGGCGAGCAGCGGGGGCAGGTGCGGCAGGAGCAGCTCGGCCAGGGTCAGCTCCCGAGGCCCGAAGGGCCGGCCGTGCGCCCGGCCGAGAAGGACGCGCAACGACCGACCGTCGCCGCACACGTGCGCGAGGAGCATCTCGTCCGCCAGGTGCAGGCACTCGAGGTTGACGGGGTGGGTGGCCCACTCCCGCTCGCCGAAGTGGGTGCGGAGTGAGCTCACCCCGTCGCGGCCGGTGCGGTCCGGCAGGCTGCACGGCAGCTCCCACCAGAAGCGCCCGATGACCTCGGCGGTCGGGTGGGGTTGCAGGGTGCCCAGGGTCCGCCCGTCCAGCAGCCCCCGATCCCCCTGCTCGACGCTCTGGGCATGCCGGAGGACGGGCCGACCCCCAGACCTGGTGCTGAGGTGCTGGGCCTGGAAGTGGGCGAAGTCGCACCCGAGGAGGCTCTCCAGGGCCCCCAGCACCTGGTAGGTGGACTCGGTGGCCGACGCCCCGCAGCGCTCCGGTCGCGTCATCGCGACGACGTCGCGGAGCAGCGCGAGGTGCGAGCTCGTGACACCCGTCTGGTCCATCGCGACTCCCTGCGGCGGCCTGGTCCTCCAGCGTAGGACCGACCGGCGCGGGCACGCCATACGCGGAACGGCGTAATGCGCCGAAGGTCGTATTCCGTGCCCGGAGGGAGGGGCGCGACAGTGGAGACAGCCCCGCAGCGACCGGACGTCAGGGAGCCGGGCCGGGGCGGTTCTCAAGGAGGAGACATGGACACTGGGCTTCGAACCAGGATCCTGACCGTGGTCGCCGCCGGCACCCTGCTCGGGCGCTCGGGGGCGTGGGAGCGGTGGCGTTCGCCGGGGACGTGGACACGGCCGCGAGCGACCCGACCACCTCGACGTGCACGTCGGGCAGCGGCGGGGTGGAGCTGCCCGCTCGGGGCATGGGCTTCGGCCTGACGGCTCACGCGGCGGAGTGAACCACCGGCGCTCGGCGCACCCCGGCGGGACGTCCGCCCGGGGTGCGCCGGTCAGCTGCCGAGGACGGGGGCCGAGCTGAGGTCGAGCACGCGCCCGGCGATGATGGCGTGGACGCGGGCGGACCCCGCCGACACACGCTGGTTGACGTGGGAGAGCAGGTCGACGAAGAGGCGCTCGGCGGGGTCGTCCGACATGCGGACCCAGGACGGGTCCGAGGTGATGACGACGATGTCGAAGGGCATCGCCTGCAGCGCCACGGCGAGCTCGTCGAGCCGCTCGTCCACGACCTGGTGGGCCCGGTGCGGGTCCGACCACAGCTCCTGCTCGTCCAGGACGCCCTGGAGCCAGTCGACGAGGCTGTCGATGAGCACCGGCTGCCGGGACGCCAGCAGAGCCCGGGTCAGGTCGAGGGTCTCCACCGTGCGCCAACCGGCCGGACGGCGCTCCTGGTGGGCGGCGATCCGCGCCACCAGGTCGGGATCCCCGGCGCCGTCCGGCAGCACCCGGGTCGCCACGAAGGTGACGTCGTCGACACCGGCGAACAGCGCCTCGGCGTGACGCGACTTCCCGCTCCGCGGACCGCCAAGCACGAGGGTGGTCGTCATGGGGATGGCTCTCCTCCGTCAGCGGGACAGACGCACGGGTCAGGGGTCGGCGCGTCAGGCCGTCAGCATAGCGACCCCGCAGAGGCGGCCGGCCGCGGCGCAGACGTCAGCGCCGCCCGCCGAGGATCCCGCCGAGCACGTCACCGAGGATGCCGCCACCGCCGCTCCCGCCGCGCGGGGCCTGGCCGGTCGCACCGCCCAGGGCGGAACCGAGGACGTCCTGCAGGACCGAGGTCATGTCGACGCCCTGGTCGCCCTGGTCGGCGGGTGCCGCCTGCGGCCGCCCCTGCCCCAGCGGGCCGTCGGGCTGGGTGTCGCCGGTGGTGCCGCGCGAGGGCGGGGTCGCGGCCGCGCCGCCCCGCGCGCCTGCGCCGGTCACCTGCTTGGCCAACCAGGACAGCACGATCGGGGCCAGGATGGGCAGCAGCTTGCGCACGAGGGAGCTCGTCTGGGCCCCGCTGAGCCCGCCGAGCTGGTTGACGACGCCGTCGGTGTTGTTGCCGAACACGTGACCCAGGATCTTCTCCCCGTCGTTGACGTCGACCCGGTCGATCGCGACGTCGTCGGCCAGGCCGTCCTGGTGCTGGCCCAGGGCCTGGAGCAGCGACTGCGCGCCGTCCCGGCTCTGGGTGTTGGCGGCCAGGCCGCCGAGGAGCGCGGGCAGGGCGGCCCGGACCGCCTGGGTCGTGGTCGCCTCGTCGGCGCCGAGGGCCTGGGCGAGCTGGCCGGTGGGGATGTCGCGCATCAGCTGGTCGATCATGGTGATCTCTCCTTCGTCCCGGCCCCTGTCTGGGACCGCTCCTGAGGCCGAGCCTAGGACAGAGGGGCGACGAGGGCCTACGTTGGACGGATGAGCGACACCTACACCTGGGTCTTCCAGACGTCGGACGGCGAGTCCCTACCGGATCTCGGCCTGTCCTCGACCGCGTTCCCCACGCAGGCGGACGCCGAGGCGTGGCTCGGTCAGGAGTGGCCGACCCTCGCGGACGCCGGGGTCGAGGCGGTCACGCTGCGACGCGGCGGGGACGACGTCTACGGCCCGATGAGCCTCTCGCCGGCCGAGTAGCGAACCGGGCCAGGTCGCCAGCCCGGGGTCCGAGACATCAGGCAGCGGCGGACCCGACCTCAGGTCAGCGGCGGACCAGCGGGTCCCCGGGCTTGACGGCCGGTCGCGGGATGCGACTGCCGCGCATCTGGAACGAGCGCAGCACGACATACATCGCCGAACCCTTGGACGGCTCGTGGCCGAAGGCGGTGACGAAGCGGGCCTTGGTCTGGCGCCACAGCAGCCAGGCGCCGAGGATCGTGAGCATCATCAGCGAGTAGGCGCCGACCATCGAGACCAGCCCCGCCCAGGCCTGGGGGATGAACGTGAGCGCGAGGATGACGAGCATCGCCGGCAGCAGGATCTCGCCGAACGTGCGGCGCGAGTCCACGGCGTCGCGCAGGAATCGGCGCTCCGGTCCCCGGTCCCGGGGGGTGAGGTACTTCTCGTCGCCCCGCAGCATGGCCTCGCGCGCCCGAGCCCGCTCGGCCCGGGCCCGCGCCTTGGCGTCAGGGGACTTGGAGGCCGCGGCGCCGCCCACGAGCGGACGACGGTTGGCCGCCTCGGCCTCGCGGCGCTTGGGGGTGGGCCGGCCCTTGCCGGTCGGACGGGACCCGTCCGCGGCGGCGGTCGGCGCCGCGACCGCCTGGTCCTTGGGCTCGGTCGACCTCTTGGAGAACAGCACCGACCCAGTCTAGGTCAGGGGTATGCCGCGCCCGCCCCCAAGTCCGTCGCGGCCGCACCCCGGAGTGCGGCCGTCAGTCTGCACCCCTTAGCGGCCCCACCCCGCCGGAGTGCGGTCGCCCTAGCAGGACCTCCATCGCGCTGGAGCATGATGACGGTCCCGTCAAGGTGACCGCACCCCCGGTGGGGTGCTCGCGGGGAGAGCCGGTCACGCTGCGGCGGCGAGCCGGTGCGTCGCTGGCTAGAGTCGGACGGGTGAGCGACCCCACGACGACCGCCCCGACCGCCGACCCCAGCCCGTCGCACGACCTGGCCGCCCGCGTCCGCGACCTCATGCCCGGGGTCCGCTCCGACCTCGAGTCCCTGTCGCGCATCCCCTCCGTCTCCCTCGACTCCTTCGACCAGCGGCACGTCGAGGACAGCGCGCTCGCGGTGGCCGACCTGCTGCGCGCCGAGGGTCTCGAGGTGGAGATCGTGCGCGAGGGCGGGCGTCCCGCGGTCATCGGGCACCTGCCCGCGCCGGAGGGCGCGCCGACCGTCCTGCTCTACGCGCACCACGACGTGCAGCCGCCGGGGGATGAGTCCGATTGGGACACCCCGCCGTTCCGGCCCACGCTTGTCGGGGACCGGCTCTTCGGCCGGGGGGTCGCGGACGACAAGGCCGGCGTCATGGCCCACGTCGCCGCCCTCCGGGCCCACGGTGGTCGCCCGCCGGTGGGAGTCACCGTCTTCGTCGAGGGGGAGGAGGAGGTCGGCTCGGACTCCCTGCCCACCATCCTCGAGCGGCACGGCGACCGGCTGGCCTGTGACGCGATCGTGCTCGCCGACTCGCACAACTGGAAGATCGGCGTGCCCGCCCTCACCACGACGCTGCGCGGCATGGTCCGGGTGGTCGTCGAGGTCCGCGCGCTCGACCACGGGGTCCACTCCGGCCTCTACGGAGGGGCCGTCCCGGACGGGCTCACCGCGCTCTGCCGGCTCCTGGCCACCCTGCACGACGACGCGGGGGACGTCGCCGTCAGCGGGCTGCGCAGCTCCGAGGCCGCCGACCTCGACTACTCCGAGGACGACCTGCGCGCCGACTCCGGCCTCGCCCAGGGGGTGCGCCCGATCGGCACCGGCTCGATCCTGTCCCGCCTGTGGACCCGTCCCTCGTTGACCGTCATCGGGATCGACGCACCCTCGGTCGACAAGGCGGCCAACCTTCTGACCCCGGTCGGACGGGCCAAGCTGTCGATGCGCATCCACCCCGAGGAGGCGCCGGGGACGGCATACCTCGCCCTGAAGGAGCACCTCGAGAAGAACGCACCCTGGGGGTGCCAGGTGAGCGTGCGTCTCGACGACGAGGGGTCCGGGTTCGCCGCCGACGCGCAGGGACCGGTGTATGACGCGGCCCGCTCGGCCTTCCGCGACGCCTGGGGAGGGGTCGAGCCGGTCGACATCGGGGTCGGCGGGTCGATCCCGTTCGTCGCGGCCTTCGCGGGGCGCTTCCCTGACGCCGCGATCCTGGTCACCGGGGTCGAGGACCCCGACAGCCGCGCCCACGCGGCGAACGAGAGCTTGCACCTGGGCGAGTTCGAGAAGGTGTGCCTCGCCGAGGCGCTGCTGCTCGACCGGCTCGGGTCCACCGACAGGGAGGCACAGCATGGCTGAGACGAAGACCGGCAGCTACGTGGCGAAGGACGGCAGCTACGAGCGCAAGACGCGCTACATCGAGACGCGGATCACCAGGGACGGGGAGGACGGGTTCGCGGTGGAGCCGGGGCGCTACCGGCTCGTCGTGTCGCGCGCCTGCCCGTGGGCGCACCGCGCGATCCTGACGCGGATGCTGCTCGGGCTCGACGATGTGCTGTCGATGGGGGTGTGCGGCCCGGTGCACGACGAGGACTCGTGGACCTTCGACCTCGACCCCGGCGGTGTCGACCCGGTGCTCGGCATCCCCAAGCTCAAGGACGCGTATGACGCGCGGCCCGGTGGGATGACGGAGTCCGGCGTGACGGTGCCCGCGATCGTCGACACGACGACTGGTCAGGTGGTGACCAACGACTTCCACCAGATCGTCAAGGACCTGGTGACGGAGTGGACGGACTTCCAGGGGGCCGACGCGCCGGACCTGTGGCCCGAGGCGCTGCGGGTGGAGATCGAGAAGATGTCGGACCTGAACTACCGGGAGGTGAACAACGGGGTCTACCGGTGCGGGTTCGCCGGCAGCCAGGAGGCGTACGACGACGCCTTCGACCGGTTGTTCTCGCGGTTGGCGACTCTGGAGGAGCACCTGTCGTCGCGGCGCTACTTGGTGGGGGACCAGCTCACGCTGGCCGACGTGCGGTTGTGGCCGACCCTGGTGCGCTTCGACGCGGCGTACCACGGGCACTTCAAGTGCAACCTGCGCAAGCTCACCGAGATGCCGGTGCTGTGGGCGTATGCCCGCGACCTGTGGCAGACGTGGGACTTCGGCTCGACGGTGGACCTGGAGCACGTCAAGGCGCACTATTACGCCACCCACCTCGACATCAACCCGACCGGGATCGTGCCCAAGGGGCCGGACGTGTCCGGGTGGGAGGAGCCGCACGGGCGGGAGGTCGTTGGCCCGCGTTGACACCGGGGTATGACGAAGGGCCCGGTCCGTGAGGACCGGGCCCTTGCGCTGCGCCCTAGCTCAGATGCTCATGCACCGCAGCACAGCGTGCACTGAGCGCCCTGGATCGGTGGGGTGTTCAGGCTGCCGCTGGACGCCGAAGCACTGAGGACGAACGTACATTCGGCGTCACACTCGTAGACCGAATAGACCACGGTGAACTCCGTGTTCTGGCTGTTGCCCGAGGGGTTCTCCGTGTCTACGTGAAGTGTGATGCTCTGGCCCGCGGTCACGCACTGACCACCGACGGCACAGGTCGCGCACGCGCAGGCGGTACCTTGAACTACGTTGACGGCGTAAGAGGGCTCAGTCACCCCGGCCACAGTGACAGAGGTGATTACGACGACGAGGTCCGTGTTCGAGGTGTTGGTCACCTCGAGCTCGAACCGGTAGCCCTTGAAGAGGTCTTGGGAGGCTCCCGGCAACTTGCAGGCGGCGCCCGTGAAGTCGACCGTGGGCGGGCAGGACAAGGGCGAGCAGGTCAATGCCTGGGCAGGAGCAGCGATGGCGATGACGGGGACGCTCCAGGCGGCGCCCTTGACGAGGGTGCGGCGGCTTGGGCTTAAGCCACCGGTGTTCTGAGAAGTCATGGGTTCCCCTTGATCACGGATTAGGTCGGGCGCACGCGCCGCTGTCAGACTATCGCCTCTGCACCGCGAGTCAACGAAAAAACTATGACCCGCGTCACAGACTGCTGAGAGATGCATCACGGGAACGCGCCTCACGGGCGCGCACCCCGGGACCCCCGTCGAGGACGTACACGCCTGCGGGAAGCATACTCCACGACGTCAAGTAGCATCGCCGAACGTGACCGTGCCCAGTGACCTCGTCCAGGACGACAGCGGAGAGGCCCTCGCCGACTCCACCTCCGACGCCTCCCTCGCCCGCAGCCTCGCGCGCAGCCTCGAGATCGAGAAGCAGCTGGAGACCGACCCCGGCCGTTTCCGGATGCTCACCGGGGACCGGCCCACCGGCCACCTCCACCTCGGTCACTACTTCGGCAGCCTGCGCAACCGCGTCGCCCTGCAGGACAAGGGCGTCGACACGTTCGTCCTCATCGCGGACTACCAGGTCATCACCGACCGCGACGGCGTCGACAGCATCCAGGAGCGCGTCTACTCCCTCCTCACCGACTACCTGTCCATCGGCCTCGACCCGGCTCGGACGACGATCTTCGCGCACTCCGCCGTGCCGGCCCTCAACCAGCTGATGCTGCCCTTCCTGTCCCTCGTGACCGACTCCGAGCTGCGCCGCAACCCCACGGTCAAGGCCGAGCAGGACGCCACGGGCGGCCGGCCGATGAGTGGCCTGATGCTCACCTACCCGGTCCACCAGGCCGCGGACATCCTCTTCTGCAAGGCCAACGTGGTGCCGGTCGGCAAGGACCAGCTCCCGCACCTCGAACAGACGCGCGTCGTCGCCCGCCGCTTCGACGAGCGCTACGGCCGCGCCGGCGACCAGGCCGCCCCCGTCTTCCCGCAGCCCGACGCCCTGCTCTCCGAGGTCCCGAACCTGCTCGGCACCGACGGGACCAAGATGAGCAAGTCCCGCGGCAACACCGTCGAGCTGCGGATGAGCGCCGACGAGACGGCCAAGGTGCTGAAGAAGGCGGTCACCGACTCCGACCGGCGCATCACCTACGACCCCTCGAACCGCCCCGAGGTGTCCAACCTCGTGCTCCTCGCCTCGCTCACGACCGGGCGCGACCCGCACCAGATCGCCGAGGAGATCGGCGACGGCGGCTCCGGCACCCTGAAGAAGCTCGTCACCGAGTCCGTCAACGACTACCTCGCCCCTGTCCGCGCCCGTCGCATCGAGCTCGAGTCCGACCCGGCCGAGCTGCGCCGGGTCCTGGCCGAGGGCAACGACCGCGCGAACGAGGTCGCCGAGGCCACCCTCGGCGAGGTCCGCGAGGCCATGCAGATGGTCTACGGCTGACTCCTTATATACAGGTATGACGTCTCCTCCCCGGCCCCGCGTCGTCGTCGTCTCCGACGGTGCGGCCGGCCTCCCTCCGCAGCAGGCCGCAGAAGATGTCGCCGCTGAATGGGCCCGGTCCGCGCCGCACGCCGACGTCGAGGCTCACGCCAGCTCCGACGGCGGGGCCGGCTTCGGTGACGTCGTCGCCGGTGCGCTCGGTGCGGCGCGCCACCCCGTCCTCGTGCCCGGCCCCCTCGGCGAGGAGGTGCCCGCCGAGATCGCCGTGGTCGAGCGCGGCGGCGAGGTGACGGCATACCTCGACAGCGCCCAGGCGTGCGGGCGCCACCTCGTCCCCGAGGGGCGACTGGAGGACCCGTCGGGTATGTCGAGCGCCGGCGTGGGCAGGCTCGTGCGCCTCGCGCGCGAGCTGGGTGCGAGCCGCATCGTCGTGGGCGTCGGTCCGTTGGCCTGCCACGACGGTGGCGCCGGGCTGCTGGCCGAGCTCGGGGCGGGGGAGGACCTGGCCCGACTGCCGGAGGTGCGCCACGGCTGGGCCGACGTGCGGCTCGTGCTGGCGGTGACCAGGGAGTCGCCGCTGCTGGGGTTCCACGGCGCGTCGGCCACCCTCACCGAGGACCACGGCGTCGCCCCGGAGGTGAGCCAGCGCCTGGAGACGGCGCTGGGCGAGCTCAGCGACCGCGTCAACCAGCTCCTGCCCCCGGCGCGCGACCTGCTCACCGGGCTGCCCCGCCGACCCGAGCGCGAGGCCGGCTCGGGGGTCGGGGGTGGCGTGGGCTACGCGCTGCAGCTCCTCGGTGCCCGCACCGGCACCGGGGCGCGGCTCCTGCTCGAGGAGCTGGGCATCGGCCGGCGGCTGCCCGGCGGGCTGCTCGTGCTGGTGAGCGCCGCCTACGACGGGCGGACGGTGCACGACGGCGTCGTCGCCGAGACCGCCGCAGCCGCCCTGGGGACGGCCACGCCCACCGTCGTCCTGGCGGACAGCGTGGCGGTGGGGCGGCGCGAGGGGATGGCGCTGGGGGTGAGCGGGTCCTACGAGAGGCGCCCCGGGGAAGCGCTCGGGGACCTCGCCGCCCGGGTGGCCCGGACCTGGACACCCGTCCCGAGGGCGTAGGCTGGAGGGACGAGGACGGGAACAACCGCACCCACCGGCGAGTTGGCACCCAGGACGACTTCCCTCACGAGAGGACACCCGATGACGGACACCCAGAGCACCACCACGACCCACGGCGTCGAGCTCACCGACGTCGCCGCCGGCAAGGTACGCAGCCTGCTCGAGCAGGAGGGCCGCGACGACCTGCGCCTGCGCATCGGCGTGCAGCCCGGCGGCTGCTCCGGTCTCATCTACCAGCTGTACTTCGACGAGCGGACCCTCGACGGGGACCTGTTCCGCGACTTCGACGGGGTCGAGGTCGTCGTGGACCGGATGAGCGCCCCCTACCTCGACGGCGCGAAGATCGACTTCGCCGACACCATCGAGAAGCAGGGCTTCACGATCGACAACCCCAACGCGGGCAGCTCCTGCGCCTGCGGCGACAGCTTCTCCTAAGCCCCGACCCGCAGCCGTGCCGATCGAGCCCCCACCGTCCCGGTGGGGGCTCGACGCGTCCCGGGCGACGCCCGGGGAGGACCTGGTGGGGGTGGGGGCCGACCTCGAGCCGGGCACGATCCTGTCGGCCTACCGGCACGGCATCTTCCCGATGGGCCTGGGCCCCCGCGGCGGACCTCCCCTCGGGTGGTGGTCGCCGGACCCGCGGGGCGTGCTCCTGCCGGGTGACCTGCACGTCAGCCGCTCGCTGCGGCGCTCCCTGCGCGGTCTGGAGATCCGCCACGACACCGCGTTCGCCGAGGTGGTCGCCGGCTGCGCCGCACCCGGTCGGGACGGTGCCTGGATCACGCCGCGCATCGCCCGCGCCTACCAGCAGCTGCACCACCTCGGGTGGGCGCACTCGGTCGAGGTGTGGCAGGACGACCAGCTCGTCGGCGGCCTCTACGGGCTGGCGATCGGGCGGCTGTTCGCCGCCGAGTCGAAGTTCCACCGGGCCACCGACGCGTCCAAGGCGGCGGTGGTCGGCCTCGTCCGCGCCCTGGAGGAGGACGGCCGGCCGTGGCTCCTCGACGTGCAGTGGCGCACCGACCATCTCGCGACCCTCGGCGTGCGCGAGGTGAGCCGCTCGGCATACCTGGAGATGGTGGCCTCGGCAGTCGCTGAGGAGCTCCCGTCCCGGTGGCGTGCCACGCCCCACCACGGGGGTGCCCACGTGCGAGAATGCGCGAGTGGTGACGGTATGGTTTCACCCAGTCATGCCCGGTAGTCCGAGAAGTGCGAGGTGTCCCAGTGCAACGGCGTAAGGATTCCCGGCCCACCGTGGTCGGAAAGCGGTGGGGGCTGGCCGCCACCGGGGTGGGCACGGCGCTGCTGCTGAGCGGGTGCGGGGAGGACTTCACCCGGGGGTACATGCCGGAGCCGGTGACCGAGGTCGGGCCGACCGTCATCAGCTTCTGGAACGCCACGTGGATCGCCGCGCTGGTGATCGGCGTGCTCGTGTGGGGGCTCATCCTGTGGAGCGTCTTCGCCTACCGGCGCCGCAGCGACAAGGACCTCCCGACGCAGTTCCGCTACCACGTGCCGCTGGAGATCCTCTACACCGTCGTCCCGATCTTCATGGTCGCCGCGCTCTTCGGCAAGACCATCGAGGTGCAGAACGACATGCTGGCCCGCGAGGAGGACCCGGACGTCGTGGTCAACGTCGTCGGCAAGAAGTGGAGCTGGGACTTCAACTACGTCAACGAGGACGTCTACGTCACCGGGATCCAGGCCAACGGCCTCAACGAGGGCGAGCCGGGGCTGCGCGAGACGCTGCCGACCATGGTGCTGCCGGTCGACAGCAGGGTGGAGTTCGTCCTCACCTCGCGGGACGTCATCCACTCCTTCTGGGTGCCGCAGTTCCTGCAGAAGCTGGACATGGTGCCCGGGCGGGTGAACATCTTCCAGGTGACCACCACCGAGGAGGGCCGCTTCGACGGCAAGTGCGCCGAGCTCTGCGGCGCCTACCACTCCGAGATGCTGTTCAACGTGGAGGTCGTGCCGCAGGCGGAGTACGACGCCTTCGTCGAGGACCTCCGCTCCTCCGGCCAGACCGGCCAGCTCGGTCAGGAGCTGGACCAGTACGAGCTCCAGCTCGACCAGCAGGACCGGCTGGTCGACCCGGACGAGGGCTTCGTCCGTGACGGCGACCTCACCGACGACGACGGTCGCTGAGGAAAGGGACGAGACTCATGGCAATCATCACCAGGCCCCGTCACGAGGCACGCACACCCAGGTCGGTCGAGGAGCGCAGCTCGTGGGTGCGCGCCTTCGTCAAGATCATCACGACGACCGACCACAAGGTCATCGGCAACCTCTACTTCGCCACCACCATGGCGTGGTTCATCATCGGCGGCATCATGGCGCTGATCATCCGCGCCGAGCTCTTCACCCCGGGGCTGCAGGTCGTGATGAACCCCGACCAGTACAACCAGATGTTCACCATGCACGGCACGATCATGCTGCTGATGTTCGCGACCCCGTTGTTCGCGGGATTCGCCAACGCGCTCGTGCCGCTGCAGATCGGTTCCCCGGACGTCGCGTTCCCCCGGCTGAACATGCTCGCCTACTGGATGTACTTCTTCGGCAGCCTCATCGCCGTGGGCGGCTTCCTGACCCCCGAGGGCGCAGCCAGCTTCGGCTGGTTCGCCTACCAGCCGCTCGCCGGCCCGACGCACAGCCCGGGTCTGGGTGGTGACCTGTGGGTGCTGGGTCTGGCGCTCACCGGTTTCGCGACGATCTTCGGCGCCGTCAACTTCATCACCACGATCGTGTGCATGCGCGCTCCCGGGATGACGATGTTCCGGATGCCGATCTTCACCTGGAACATCCTGGTGACCTCGATCCTGGCGCTGATGGTCTTCCCGGTGCTGGCCGCCGCGCTCTTCGGGATGGCGGCCGACCGCATCTTCGGGTGGCACATCTTCGACCCCTCGCGCGGCGGGGCGATGCTGTGGCAGCACCTGTTCTGGTTCTTCGGCCACCCCGAGGTCTACATCATCGCGCTGCCGTTCTTCGGCATCATCACCGAGGTCATCCCCGTCTTCAGCCGCAAGCCGCTCTTCGGCTACAAGACGCTGGTCATGGCGACGGTGGCGATCGCGGCCCTGTCGGTCGCGGTGTGGGCGCACCACATGTACGCCACCGGCGCCATCATGCTCGAGTTCTTCACGATCATGACGATGCTCATCGCCGTCCCGACGGGTGTGAAGTTCTTCAACTGGACCGGCACGATGTGGCGCGGCTCGATCAAGATGGACACGCCGATGCTCTGGGCGGT
The DNA here is from genome assembly GCF_003702705.1 of Ornithinimicrobium cerasi. Lineage (GTDB taxonomy): Bacteria > Actinomycetota > Actinomycetes > Actinomycetales > Dermatophilaceae > Ornithinicoccus > Ornithinicoccus cerasi. Next base: position 178,745 of record NZ_QZMN01000001.1, read on the forward strand.
CGGCTTCCTCGTGACCTTCCTCTTCGGCGGCCTGACGGGGATCATCCTGGCCAGCCCCGCGCTGGACTTCCACGTCACCGACTCCTACTTCGTGGTGGCGCACTTCCACTACGTGGTCTTCGGCACGGTCGTCTTCGCGATGTTCGCCGGCTACTACTTCTGGTGGCCGAAGTTCACCGGGCACATGCTCGACGAGACGCTCGGCAAGATCCACTTCTGGATGCTGTTCTTCGGCTTCCACGGCACCTTCCTCATCCAGCACTGGCTGGGCGTGATCGGTATGCCGCGCCGGTACGCCGACTACATGCCGGACGAGGGGTTCACCTGGATGAACCAGCTGTCCACGGTGTCCTCGTTCCTGCTGGCCGCCTCGATGCTGCCCTTCTTCTTCGCCGTGTGGAAGAGCTTCCAGACGCCGAAGGTGCTGGTCGACGACCCGTGGGGCTGGGGCGGATCGCTGGAGTGGGCCACGTCCTGCCCGCCCCCGCGGCACAACTTCGAGTCGATCCCGCGGATCCGTTCCGAGCGGCCTGCCTTCGACCTGCACCACCCGGAGGTCGGCACCCTGGAGTCGCCCGAGCCGGACAAGGGCATCGCCGAGGAGCTGCTCGGCGGGCCGGACACCGACCCCCAGGGGCGGGTCGGTACCGAGAGCGGTGGCGACACCGGGAAGGGGCGCTGAGCGATGAAGGTTGAGTCCAAGCTCTTCGGCTACCTGGTCATCTACTTCGTCGTCGTCGGCATCATCTATGCCGTCGTGACCGACTTCGGAGAGTGGGTCGGCATCGTCGGGCTGCTGCTGACAGCCGCCATGACGGCCTTCGTCGCCTGGTTCTTCTGGCTCTCGGGCCGCAACGTCGACCCGCGTCCCGAGGACGACCTCGAGGGCGAGATCGCCGATCAGACCGGTGACTACGGTCACTTCGCCCCCTACTCGTGGTGGCCGCTGTGGCTGGGCCTGTCCACCTCGATCATGGTCCTCGGGGTGGCCGTCGGGTGGTGGCTGGTCGTCGTGACCCTGCCGTTCGTGGCGGTCGCCGTGGTCGGGTGGACCTTCGAGTACTTCCGGGGCGCCAGGGCGATCTGACACCCGCAGCACGACGTCGAACCCCCGGTCCCGCAGCTGCGGGGACCGGGGGTTCGTCGTCGGCGGGGTCGGGGGTGGAGGGATCCGCCCCTTGCGGGGACGGGACGGACGGGGAGTAGGTCAGCCCAGGGCCCGGCTGGCCCCGACCCAGCGCTCCACGAGGCTGGCGGCGGACCCGTCGTCGAGCGCGGCGGCCGCACGGTCCATCCCGGACCGCACCAGGGTGTGCAGGGCGCCCTCGTCGGTGGGGTGGGCATCACTCTCACCGGCCTGCAGGAGCGCGAGCCCGGTGCCGGCGTTGAGCAGCACGGCATCACGGACGGCGCCCGTGGAGCCCCCGAGCAGACCGCGGGCCACCTCGGCGTTGTGCTCCGCGTCGCCGCCCCGCAGCGCGTCCACCGGGTGCAGGTCCAGCCCCAGCCGCCGGGGGTCGAGCGTCCACTCGTGGACGATGCCGTCCCGGCCGACCCACCACACCCGGCTCGTCGTCGCCGGGGAGACCTCGTCCAGCCCGTCGTCACCGCGGAACACCGTCGCCTGCGTGCCCCGCGCGGCGAACACCCCCGCCATGAGGGGTGCCATGCGCGCGTCAGCCGAGCCGACGACGGCATACCTCGTGCCTGCGGGGTTGGTCAGCGGGCCCAGGAAGTTGAACGCGGTGGCGATCCCCAGCTCGCGCCGAACGGGGGCGGCGTGCCGCATGGAGGGGTGAAAGACGTTGGCGAAGGCGAAGGTGATGCCCACCTCGCCGGCCAGCGCGCCCACCTGCTCGGGGGAGAGGTCGAGCCGGACGCCGAGCGCCTCGAGCATGTCGGCCGAGCCGGAGCGGCTGGAGGACGCCCGGTTGCCGTGCTTGACGACGACCGCCCCGGCCGCCGCCATGACGATGGCGGCCATCGAGGAGATGTTGACGGTCATGGCACGGTCGCCACCGGTCCCGACGATGTCGATCGTCGGACCCTCGACGGTCAACCGGTGGGCGTGCTCGAGCATCATCGCGGCCAGACCGGACATCTCCTCGACCGTCTCACCCTTGCTGCGCAGCGCCACGAGGAAGGCGGCCAGCTGGGTCGGGGCGGCGTCCCCGGACATCACCCGGTCCATCGCCCAGGCGGTCTGCGCGCTCGTGAGGTCGGTGCCGCCGACGAGCGCGGTCAGCAGGTCGGGCCAGGTGTGGCCGGCGTCGTCCGCGGGGGAGGAGCTCGGGGAGGTCACCGGCGGGCGAGGTCGGCGACCGCGGTGGCCAGCCTGCGCGGGTCAACCGGACGGGGCACGGCCGCGTCGGCGAGCGACCACGTGGCCAGCCACCCGTCCACCGCCCGTCCGGTGAGGACCACGATCGGCGGGCACTGGAAGATCTCGTTCTTGAGCTGGCGGCTGATGCCCATGCCGCCGTACGGCTGCGCCTCGCCGTCGAGGACGAGGACGTCGAAGGAGTCGTCCCTGACCGCCATCAGGACTGCGTCGGGGGTGGCGCACTCGTGCCACCGCTCGATGATGACGTCGTCGGCCGGGCTGTCGCCGACACCGACCCGGACGGCGTCGCGGACGGCCCGGTCGCTGCTGTAGAGGAGCACGGAGATGCCCCGCGCGGACGACTCCCCGGCACCGGCGCCGAGGGTCGAGGAGCCGTCGTGGGTGTCGTGAGTCGCGGTCATGCGCACGATGGTATTCCAGAGCTGGCGGGTGGCATCGACCCCGTCCCGGCCCGGTGCCACGCCGGGGTGGGACGGGGGTCACCCGCGCACGATGTTGATAAGCCATAATGTGCGGGTGGCGACGACATCAGCAGTGACGATGACTGACGCGGAGCGCTTCCACGCGACCGCGCACGGGCCGGCGACGCGCCCGAACATGACCGGGGTGGGCACGATGGTCTGGCTGTCGAGCGAGATCATGTTCTTCGCCGGCCTCTTCGCCATGTACTTCACCATCCGCGCGGCCTCCCCGGACCTGTGGCCCGAGCGCACCGCCTACCTCGACCTGACGTTCGCCTCCATCAACACGCTGATCCTCGTCATCTCCTCGGTCTGGTGCCAGTTCGGTGTCTGGAAGGCCGAGCGGGGCGTCCCGCACCGGACCGGCAGCCTGCTGAAGATCGGCAACCCGTTGGGTGCGGAGGGCTGGGGGATGCGCGAGTGGTACGTCCTCACCTACCTCTTCGGGGCGACGTTCATCGCCGGCCAGGTCTGGGAGTACGCCACGCTGACCATGGAGGGCGTGACGCCGACCGCCGACTCCTACGGCTCGGTGTTCTTCATCACCACCGGCTTCCACGGGCTGCACGTCACCGGCGGCCTGCTCGCCTTCCTCCTCATCATCGGCCGCAGCTTCACCGCCAAGCGCTACACCCACGCCCAGGCCACGGGCGCGGTCGTGACGTCGTACTACTGGCACTTCGTCGACGTCGTCTGGATCGCGCTCTTCTTCGTCATCTACGTCCTGCAGTGACGAGGATGAGCGACGTCGCACCCGACTCCCCGCACCACCCGATCCGGAAGGACCGACGAGTGAGTTCCCCCGCCGCTCTCCGCCGCAGCCCGCTCGCGCTGCTGGTGGTGCTGTTCCTGGGGCTGTGCTTCACCGGCACCGCCTACGCCGCCCTGCAGCCGGCGGTCCCGCCCGGCACCTCCTCCTCGACCGTGTCGCCCGAGGACATCGAGGCGGGCAAGCAGCTCTTCCTCGGCAACTGCGCGACCTGCCACGGCACCAACGGCCAGGGCGTGGACCCCATCGGTCCCTCCCTCGTGGGCGTGGGGGCCGCCTCCGTCGACTTCCAGGTCTCCACCGGGCGTATGCCGCTCCCGGCACCGCAGGTGCAGGCCGACCGCAACGCCTCCCAGGTCCAGTTCTCGGAGGAGCAGATCACCCAGCTCGCGGGCTACATCGACTCGCTCGGCCCGGGACCCGACGTGCCCGCCGAGGAGTGGCTCGACCTCGAGAACGCGGACATCGCCGCCGGTGGCGCGTCCTACCGAACCAACTGCGCGATGTGCCACAACTCCTCCGGCACCGGCGGGGCGCTGACCCGGGGCAAGTACGCCCCCACCCTGATGGGCGTGGAGGCACAGCACATCTACGAGGCGATGGTCACCGGCCCGCAGTCCATGCCGGTCTTCAACGACCAGAACCTCCCGCCGCAGGAGAAGGAGAACATCATCGCCTTCCTCAAGAACATCGAGGAGGGCGGCAACTCCTACGGCGGCGCCGGCATCGGCAGCTACGGCCCCGCCGGGGACGCGCTCTTCGTATGGACCATCGGCATCGGCTCGCTGATCGCCCTGGCGGTCTGGATCGGACGGAAGGCAGCCTGACGTGAGCACCCACGACAACACCCCGGCCCTCGTCGACGACGCGCAGGACCGTTTCGCCAACCCGGGGTTCCCGCCCCACGTGCCCCGCCGGGCGGACGTCGACGAGTCGGCCGCCAACCGCGCCTCCGTCCAGGTCGTCGCGCTGTTCACGCTGTCGGCCCTGGCCTCCATCGCCTTCCTCGTGGCCTACTTCGTGATCGACCCCGAGCTGCGCGGCTCCATCATCGGCATCGGCGAGGTCAACCTCTTCCACGTCGTGCTCGGACTGACCATGGGTGTCTCGCTCCTGGGGATCGGGCTCGGGGCGGTGCACTGGGCCAAGACGCTGATGCCGGACGAGGAGATGGTCGAGCAGCGGCACTCTCTGCGGTCCAGCGACGAGGACCGCCAGGAGGTGGCGCGCCAGCTCTCCCACGGGTGGCGCGGCTCGCAGCTGAACCGGCGTACCGCGATCCTCGGCTCAGCCGGGGGGGCACTGGGTCTGTTCGCCCTGCCGCTGGTCGTCCCGGTCGTGGCCGGTCTCGGTCCCCGCCCCCGGGACGAGCTCTACACCACCAACTGGGAGCCCGGCCTGCGGCTCATGATCGACCCGTCCGGGGCCCCCATCCGGGCCGCCGACGTCACCCAGGGCTCGGTCTTCCACGTCATGCCCGAGGGCTGGGTGGGTGACGAGGCCTTCGAGGTGCACGGCGCCGAGGAGGCGATGGCGTCCAAGTCCAAGGACCAGGTCATCCTCGTCAAGCTCGACCCCTCGATCATCAACAGCCAGAAGCAGCGCGACTGGGGGTACGAGGGCATCGTCGCCTACTCCAAGGTGTGCACCCACGTCGGATGCCCCGTCGCGCTGTACGAGCAGCAGACGCACCACCTGCTGTGTCCGTGCCACCAGTCGACCTTCGACATGACGGAAGACTGCAAGGTCATCTTCGGCCCGGCCAAGCGGCCGCTGCCGCAACTTCCCATCTCCGTCGACGACGAGGGCTACCTCGTCGCCGTCGACGGCTTCCGCGAGCCGATCGGCCCCAGCTTCTTCGAGCGTGAGCGTCCCGGCCTGTTGATGGAGGACGAGTCATGAGCACCACGTCCCACGTGCCCCAGGGCGCGCACCACCTCCGCGGCGACGACTCGGGCGGGGAGGCGACCACCACGGTGACGGTCCCGCCATACTCCAGCGACCAGGGCGACAAGGACGCGAAGTTCCCCAAGGTCATCGGACCGGTGGACGAACGGACCGGCCTGGCCGCAGCGATGCGCTTCGGGCTCGGCAAGGTCTTCCCCGACCACTGGAGCTTCCTGCTGGGCGAGATCGCCATGTACTCCATGGTGATCTGCCTCATCACGGGCACCTTCCTGACCCTCTGGTTCGTCCCGAGCATGGGCCACGTCACCTACGACGGGTCCTACGTCCCGCTCAAGGGCGTCGGCATGTCCGAGGCCTACGCCTCCACGCTGGACATCAGCTTCGAGGTCAAGGGTGGTCTGCTGATGCGTCAGCTGCACCACTGGGCCGCGCTGTTCTTCGTCGTCGGGATCGCGCTGCACGCCGCGCGCGTCTTCTTCACCGGCGCGTTCCGCAAGCCCCGTGAGATCAACTGGGTCATCGGCGTCGTGCTGTCGCTGCTCGCGGCGATCGAGGGCTTCGCCGGCTACTCGCTCCCGGACGACCTGCTCTCGGGCACCGGCATCCGGGCGATGAACGGCTTCATGATGTCGGCGCCGATCATCGGCACCTGGCTCACCTTCTTCGTGTTCGGCGGCGAGTTCCCCGGGGAGATGATCATCCCGCGGCTCTACATCGCGCACGTGCTGCTCATCCCCGCCATCCTGGTCGGGCTCTTCGTCGCCCACCTCATCCTCATCGTCCTGCCCAAGCACACCCACTACCCCGGCCCGGGGCGGACCGACGACAACGTCGTCGGCTTCCCGGTCATGCCGGTGTATGCCGCGAAGGCGGGCGGCTTCTTCTTCGTCGTCTTCGGCATCACGGCCCTGGTCTCGGCCCTCGTCCAGATCAACCCGGTCTGGGTCTTCGGGCCCTACGACCCCACGCAGGTGACGGCGGGGTCGCAGCCGGACTTCTACATGTGGTTCTCCGACGGCGCGCTGCGGCTGCTCCCGGGCTGGCTGGAGTTCTCGCTGTTCGGGACGGTGTGGAGCATGAACATCTTCCTCGGGTCGCTGCTGCTGCTGCCGCTCGTCTGGCTGATCCTGGGGATCTACCCCTTCCTCGAGGCCTGGATCACCGGCGACCGCCGCGACCACCACGTGCTGCAGCGCCCCCGCAACGCTCCGGTGCGCACCGCGATCGGCATGGCCGCCATCTCGATGTACCTCGTGCTGGCCCTCGCCTGCATCAACGACATCCTGGCGATCAAGCTGGGACTGTCGATCAACGACCTGACGGTCCTGTTCCGCATCTCCTTCTTCGTGCTGCCGGTGATCGTGTACTTCGTGGTCAAGCGGCTCTGCCTCTCGCTGCAGCGGCACGACCGCGAGAAGGTGCTGCACGGGTCGGAGACCGGCCGGGTCGTGCGGACGCCCGAGGGACGGTTCTTCGAGGTGCACGAGCCGCTGGACGCCTACGAGCGCTGGCCGCTGGTCTACTACGACACGCCCCGTCCGATCGGCGAGACCGTCGGTCCGGCCAGCGACCAGCACGGCGTCCGTCGCCCCCTGGCGGCGGCGGCGGGGCTGCGCCGGGCGCTGTCCTCCTTCTACTACAAGGACAGCATCTCGGCGGTCACCCCGGCCGAGCTCGCCGCCGCGCACCAGCACGGCGAGCACGAGGCGCTGGACGGTCCCGAGGTCGCCGCAGCCATCGAGCAGCACGGTGCTCCCGTGTCCGAGGCGCCCGGCGACGACTACTACCGCGACGGCATCAAGGCTGGACGTCATAGCTGAGTCGTCGTCCCCCGACGAGCGCCCCGTCCCTCCCCCGGAGGGCGGGGCGCCGTCGTCGGGCGACGCCCTGCACCTCACCCACGAGGAGTTCGAGGAGGCGGTCGGCGACGCCCTCGACCTCGTCCCGGTCGAGCTCATGGACCAGCTCGACAACGTCGCGTTCTTCGTCGAGCAGGAACCGCCGCCGGAGGACCCCGAGCTGCTCGGGGTCTACGACGGCGTCCCGCTGACGGAGCGGGACCACGGCTGGGGAGGGCACCTGCCCGACCGGATCATCATCTTCTCCGGCCCCCTGCAGCGGATGTGCGAGGACCGCGAGGAGCTGCTGGAGGAGATCGCCGTCACCGTCGTGCACGAGATCGCCCACCACTTCGGGATCGACGACGACACCCTGCACAAGCTCGGCTGGGGCTGACGTCGCTAGAGTGGCCGCGTGATATCCGCCATCGTCCTCATCAAGGCAGAAGTGAGCCGGATCCCCGAAGCGGCCCGCGAGATCGCCCAGATCAAGGGCATCAGCGAGGTCTACTCGGTCACCGGTGACACCGACCTCATCGCCGTCGCCCGGGTGGCGCGGCACGAGGACTTCCACGACCTCATCGCGGACCGCCTGAACAAGGTGCCCGGCGTGCTGGAGACCAGCACGCACATCGCCTTCCGCACCTACAGCGACGAGGATCTCGACGCCGGCTTCGCGCTCGGTCTGGACGACTGACCCTCAGGCGGCACCGAGGGGCAGGGCGCCCACCGGCCGCTCCAGGGGCGTCGCGGGGGAGGGGTCCCGCACGTCGACCTCGCTCCAGTGGCTCGCCTGCGGCTCCAGGACGGCCCGCGCCGCTCCCGCCCCGTCGACCGGGCAGGTCCACGTGCCGGTCAGGTGGACCAGGCGCACGCCCGGGCTCTCCAGCCACCGCAGCACCAGCTCGGTCTCCTCGGTCAGCACCACGGCCTCCGGGCCCGCGCCGGGTGGCTGGACGACCTCGGCGGTCTCCTGCAGCGCGGCGACGTAGGGGAGAGGGTCCGCTCCCGGGGGCGAGAGCGTCGTCCCCGCCAGCCGGCCGTGGCGCACGACGACGAGCTCCCAGCCGCCGCCGTCCCGGCGACGGGCGGCGACCAGCTCGGGGGTCTCGCGCAGGGGGCGCAGCCGTTGGGCTCGCGCTGCCGCCCGCACGAGGGCGAGCATCCGGTCGCGCAGAGTGGCTGCCTCCTCGAACCGCTCCTGGCCCGCCAGGGTGTCCAGACGGGCGCGCAGGGCCGCGACCACCGTCCGGCAGCTGCCGCTGAGCACCTCGGCCGCCTGCTCCGCGACGTGGGAGTAGTCCTCCACGGTCTGGGCGCCCACGCAGGGTCCCCCGCAACGCTGCATCTCCAGGAGGACGCAGGCCGAGCCCCGGGTGCCGCGCAGCGACAGCCGCGGTGTGCACTGCCGCAGGGGGACCACCTCGTGGAGGGCGGTCACCGCGGCCTCCGCGGTCCGGCGCGCGGTGAACGGGCCGGCATAGGCGGCCCCGTCGTCCTTGACCACACGCACGATCGAGAGCCGCGGGAAGGGCTCGTCGGTGAGCTTCACCCAGACCGCCTTCTCGGGCGAGCGCGAACGGCGGTTGTAGCGGGGCTTGTGGGCCGCGATCAGACGCAGCTCGCGCACCGATGCCTCCAGGGGGGTGGCGCACACGATGGGGGTGATCGACTCCGCGATCCCGACCATCTCGGTCATCCGCCGCCGGGTCTCGGAGGCGGTGAAGTAGGTCCGGGTGCGGCGCCGCAGGTCGGTCGCGGTGCCGACGTAGAGCGGCTCGCCGGCCCGGTCGCGGAAGACGTAGACCCCGGGGGCGGAGGGCATCGCGTCGGCGAGGAACCGCTTGCGACGCTGCGCGGTGCTGACCCGGGAGCTGTAGGACTGGAGCTCCTCGAGGGTGTGGACCCCGAGGTTGCCGACGCGCTCGATCAGCCCGTGCAGGACGTCGACGGTCGCGCGTGCGTCGTGCAGCGCCCGGTGGTCGGGTGTCGTGGTCGCGCCGAAGAGCTGGGCCAGGCTGGACAGCTTGTGGTTGGGCGCCTCGTCCCGGTGCACCAGCTGACGGGCCAGGCGCACGGTGTCGATCACCGCGAACCCGGGCCAGGGCTGCCCGGTCTCGGCGGCAGCGGCCCTGAGGAAGGACACGTCGAAGCCGGCGTTGTGGGCGACCAGCACGGAGCCGGCGGCGAACTCCAGGAACTGGGGCATCACGGTGCGGATGCCGGGTGCCTGCGCCACCATCGCGTTGGTGATGCCGGTGAGGACGGTGATGAAGGGCGGGATGGGGGTGCTGGGTCGGACCAGGGTCTGGAACTCGCCCAGCACCGCGCCACCGCGCACCTTGACCGCGCCGAACTCGGTGATCTGGGACCCGGCGGGTGAGCCGCCCGTGGTCTCCAGGTCGACGACGACGAAGGTGACGTCGGCCAGGGCCACGCCGAGGTCCTCGAACGTCTCCTGCACCATCTGCATGTCCTCGAACGTAGGCGGGGGCACCGACAGACCTGTCCCGACAGGCCGACGACGCCGCAGGTCCGGGTCTGTCGGTGGGTCCCTCTAGCGTCGTGGTCAAGGAGGTGGCGACCAATGACCACGACCACGACCACCATCGACTGCGAGAGCTGCCCGGTCCGGGGGCGCCACTGCGGGGACTGCTTCGTCCCGGTGCTCGGCCGCCTGTGGCTGGGCACCCCCGGGCAGCTCGGGAACCGCCCGGACGACCTCGACCCGACGTCGGACCAGCACGACCACGGTCCGCACGGGAGCACGGCGGCGCTGGACTCGGACGAGCTGGTCGCCGTCAGCGCCTTCGTCCGGGCCGGGCTCGTCGACCCCGAGGAGGCGGCCCGGGCGCGGGCGGAGCTGACCCCGTCGAGCGGCTACGCCGCCGGCTGACCCCGCGAGGGTGAGCCCGGAGGCGGACCGGCGGGTTCGGCCGGCCGTCGCGGTGGACCGTCAGCGACGGTCGTACACGGCCTCGATCCGGTCGTGCAGGACCTCGGTGATCCGGCTGCGCTTGAGCTTCATCGACGGGGTCAGCAGACCGTTCTCCGTGGTGAAGTCCTCCTCGAGGATGTCGAAGGAACGGATCGACTCCGCGCGGCTCACCGAGGAGTTGGCCTCGTCGACAGCGGCCTGGATCTCCTCACGGACAGCGTCGTGGGTGCTGGCGGCAGCCGGGGTGAGGTCCGACAGCCCCCTGCTGGCGGCCCAGGTCGTGAGCATGTCGGTGTCCAGGGTGACGAGCGCGGCCACGAACGGTCGTCCCTCACCCACCACCATGCACTGGGAGATCAGGGGGTGGGCCCGCAGACGGTCCTCCAGCGGCCCGGGGGAGACGTTCTTGCCGCCGGCGGTGACGAGGACCTCCTTGGTCCGTCCGGTGATGCGCAGGAACCCGTCGTCGTCGAGCTGGCCGAGGTCCCCGGTGCGGAACCACCCGTCCTTGAGCGCGGCGTCGGTGGCCTCGGGGTTGCCGAAGTAGCCCGCGAAGACGTTCACCCCCCGGACGAGCACCTCCCCGTCGTCCTCGACCCGCACCCCGACCCCCGGGAGCGGGCGGCCGACTGTGCCGATCCGGATCATGTCCGGCGTGTTGACGGTGGCGGGGGCGGTCGTCTCGGTCAGGCCGTACCCCTCGAGCACGACAAGTCCTACCCCGCGGTAGAAGTGCCCGAGCCGCTCTCCGAGAGCGGCGCCGCCGGAGATGGCGTAGCGGACCCGCCCTCCCATGGCGGCCCGAAGCCGCGAGTAGACGAGGCGGTCCGCCACGGCGTGCCGGGCCCGCAGGGCCAGGCCGGGTCCACCCCTGTCCAGGGCGCGGCTGTAGTCACCGGCGACCCGGGCGGCCCAGCGGAAGGCCCTGCCCCGCCCGGCGGCCTCCGCCTTCTGCTCGGAGGCGTTGTAGATCTTCTCGAAGACCCGCGGCACCGACAGCAGGAAGGTCGGCCGGAAGGTCGCCAGGTCTGCCAGCACAGTGCTCGGGTCGGAGGTGTGGCCCACCCGCACGCCCGCCTGCACGGCGAGCACCTGCACCAGCCGGGCGAAGACGTGGGCCAGGGGCAGGAACATCAGCGTGGAGCTGCCGGGCTGTCGGACGACCTCGGCCAGCCGTTCCGCCGCGTTCTCGGAAAGGGCCATGAAGTTGCCGTGCGTGAGCTCGCAGCCCTTCGGCTCGCCCGTCGTGCCCGAGGTGTAGATGAGCGTCGCCAGGTCGGTCCGGCTCACCCCCCGTCGACGCCGGTCGACCTCCTCGGCGTCCACCTCGGCACCAGCTGCCACCAGCTCATCGAGGGCCCCCGCCTCGATCTGCCAGACGTCTCGCAGCCCGCTCAGACCTTCCCGGAGGGAGGAGACGAGGGCGGTGAGCGCCTGGTCCTCGACGATGGCCGCGACCGCCCCCGAGTCGCGCAGGATCATCTCCACCTGGGAGCGGGAGCTCGTCTCGTACACCGGGACCGGGACCGCGCCCACCGTCCACAGCGCGAAGTCCGCGAGGACCCACTCGAGCCGGGTGCGGCTGATGATGGCCACCCGGTCGCCGACCTCGATGCCGGCTGCGAGGAACCCCCTGGCCAGGGACCGGACCTGCGCGTCGAGGTCGGCCGCGCTCAGGTCTCGCCACTGCCCGTCCTCCTGCACGCTCATCATCACGCGGCCGGGCTCGCGCTCGGCCCACCCCACGACGTAGTCGGCGATGTTGCCGTCGGGGGAGGGCGGGACGAGGGGCGGGACGGAGATCTCGGGCACGGCGGGCTCCAGGGGACGGTCGGGGAGGGTCGCGAGCGACCTCACGATACCGTCGGGCAGTCCGGTGCCCCGTGGCCGGGCGCGCCGGGGCGGGAGCGCCGCCGGCGCGTGGACGGCATACTGCAGGGGACGGGTGACGTCCGGTCACCGCCGACCGCGGTGCCGGTCATCGGCACCCACCAGGGAGGAGCTGCCCCATGAGCCTGTGCCTCGGCGTCGACATCGGCGGGACGAAGATCGCGGCGAGCGCCGTCGCGCCCGACGGGACCATCCTGGCCAGGGCGCGACGGGAGAGCCCGGCCCAGGACGCGGACCGGATCGAGCGCACGGTCGCGGACCTGGTGGAGGAGCTGACGGCCCAGGTCTCCGGGTCGGGGGAGCAGGTCGTGGCCGTCGGGGTGGCGTGCGCGGGGTTCATCGACCGGCACGGCGAGAGCGTCGTCTTCGCCCCCAACCTGGCCTGGCGGGACGAGCCGGTCAAGGCGCACCTGGAGGCGCTCACCGGGTTGCCGGTCACCGTGGAGAACGACGCCAACGCCGCGGCGTGGGGCGAGTACCGGTTCGGCGCCGGGCGAGGGGTCCACGACCTGCTCCTCGTCACGCTCGGCACCGGCGTCGGCGGGGGCATCGTCACGGACGGCCACCTGGTGCGAGGGGCGCACGGCTTCGGCGCCGAGGTCGGGCACCTGCGGGTCGTCCCGGACGGGCTGAGGTGCGGCTGCGGGAACACCGGGTGCTGGGAGATGTATGCCTCCGGCAGCGCCCTGGTGCGCGAGGCCAGGGCGGTGGTCGCCGGTGGTGGCGCGCACGCCGCATACCTGGCGGGGCTGTGCGGTGAGGACCCCGAGGAGCTGGACGGCGTCATGGTGACCGAGGCGGCACGGGCGGGGGACCCCGCCGCGGTCGAGGTCCTCGAGACGGTGGGCCGCTGGACCGGCGAGGGGCTCGCGAGCCTGGCGGCCGTCCTCGACCCCGGGTGCGTCGTCGTCGGGGGAGGGGTGAGCCAGGCCGGGGACCTCGTGCTCCGACCTGCCCGCGAGGCGTTCGCGCGGCACCTCACCGGCCGTGGTCACCGGCCGACCCCGCCGGTGGTCGTGGCCGAGCTCGGCAACGACGCCGGCATGGTCGGCGCCGCCGACCTCGCCGCCCGCGCCGTCGGCGCGGGACCGTCGGGGCGGTGAGCCCGGCTCCGACCGCGCCCAGGGCGGAGAAGGGGGACGACCCCTCGCTCGTGGTGGGGGTGGACGTCGGCGGCACCCACGTCAAGGCGGGCCTGGTCACCGCGACGGGGGACGTCCTCGGGCTGACCCGCACCGACACGTCCCGCTCCTCCGAGGGGCTCGTCGACGTCGTCGTGGGGGTCGTGGACGGGCTGCTCACGGCGGCGCGGGGCCGCCAGGTCGTCGCAGTCGGCGTCGGTGCGGCGGGGCTGGTCGACCACGCGCGGGGTGTCGTCGTCCTGGCTCCGCACCTGCCGTGGCGCGACGAGCCCCTGCGCGACCGGCTCGAGGGACGTCTGCGACTTCCGGTCGTCGTCGACAACGACGCCAACGCCGCGGCGCGGGCGGAGCACCGCTTCGGTGCCGGGCGGGGCGAGCCGGACCTGCTGCTGGTCACCCTGGGCACCGGCATCGGGGGCGCCCACCTCGTCGACGGTCGGGTGCAGCGGGGCCGGCACGGGCTGGCGGGGGAGTACGGCCACATGACGGTCGTCCCCGACGGCCGGGCGTGCCCGTGCGGCCGGCGCGGGTGCTGGGAGCAGTACGCGTCCGGCTCGGTGCTGGGTCGAGCCGCGGAGGACCTGGTGCGGCAGGGCCGGCCGGGGACGACGATGTTGCGCGAGCTGTGCGGGGGTGACGCGGCGCGGCTGCGGGGGGAGCACGTGACCCGCGCCGGGCTGGCCGGCGACCCGCTGGCGGCGGACCTGCTCGCGGAGGTCGGCCGGTGGCTCGGTCACGGGCTGGCCAACCTCACCTCGGCCCTCGACCCCGGCGTCGTCGTGGTGGGCGGTGGCGTCGTCGCGGCGGGCGACCTCCTGCTCGGACCGGCCCGGCGCGCGCTCGCCGAGCGGCTGCCCGGCACCGGTCACCGTCCTGTCCCCCCGGTGCGGCCCGCTCTCCTCGGCAACACCGCAGGGCTGGTCGGGGCCGCCGACCTCGCGCGGGAGGCGGGTGGGTAAGGATGGGCGCCATGTCCCCCAGCCCCACCCCGTCGTCACCCCTGCGCGTCGCCAGCTACAACCTTCGAGGGCTCAAGGACGACCCGCGCAGCGCCGCCGCCGTGGTGCGGGCGGTCGATCCCGACGTCCTCCTGCTCCAGGAGGTCCCGCGCTACCCGGGGTCCAGCTACGCCATCGCGGCCCTCGCCCGCGACTGCGGGCTGCTCTGGTCGGGTCGCACGCGGCTGGTGAGCGGGACCAGCCTGATGACGAACCTGCGGGTCGAGTCCTCCGACTCCCAGGACCGCCGGCTGCGGGTCGGTCTGCGGGAGAACCCACGGAGCTACACCCTGGCCTCGGTGCGCCGGACCGGCGGACCCTGGGTCACGGTCGTGTCGGTGCACCTCTCGCTCGACGGTGACCAACGGGTCGAGCACGTTCGCACGGTGCTCGGCGAGGTCCAGGAGGACCCTCAGGTCCCGCGGAGCGGACCGCTCGTCCTGGGCGGCGACCTCAACGAGAGCGCGGACGGCCCGGCCTGGCGCCTGGTCGCCGACCAGCTGGTCGAGGTCAGTGACGACCGGCCCACGTTCCCTGCCGCCCGCCCGCACCGGCGGATCGACGCCCTGTTCAGCCGCGGTCACGCCGGCGTCGTGCCCGGTGACCCCACCCTTCTCGAGGGCCTCGACCTCGCGGCCGCGAGCGACCACGTCCCGGTCTGGGTGGACCTCAGCTTCTGACGGGCCGCCCGGGGGGCCGGACCGGTTCGGCCCGTGCGGGGGTCTCAGACCCTCGCGCCCCAGTCGCCCTCGCCGCGGTGCCGGGGCAGGCGGAGCACGAGCAGCAGGAAGCCGACGAGGGTCAGGACCGCGCCGACCGTCGTCCAGCCGTCGTCGAGCACCGGGAGCACGGCGGAGAGCACGACGAGCAGGGGGCCGAGGACCAGCCCGGCGACGATCGCCCAGAAGTGGAGGTCCCCGGCCGGCAGCGGTGGCGGGGGAGGCGGGACGAAGTGGTCGTCGTCCTCGCTCTCCGGCGGCGAGTAGGAACGGTGGTCGGTCGCCATCCCCTCCGGCGTGCGGAGGCCCTCGGCACGGGCGACGGGGCGGCCCGGTGCGGCCGACGTGGGCTCGGCCGGTGCCGCCTCGCCCGGGTCGGCCTGGCGCCCGCCCTCGCCCGGCACGGGGCGCTCGGGCCCCCGCAGCCCCTCGACGATCTCGCGGAAGCGCCGGTCGATCTCCTCGGGGTCGTGCCGGTCCTGAGGCGGCTGGCTCACGAGAGTCATCCTCGCACGTCGCGGGAGTAGAGTTCGGGGCGACCGTTCCGACCGTGGACGCGCTCCGCCTCCGGCGGACGCAGGAGGACTGAGGCCCGTGCTCTACTGGATCCTCAAGCATCTCGTCGTCGGTCCGCCGGTGCGGCTCGTCTTCCGGCCCAGGGTCGAGGGTCTGCACCACATCCCTGCCGAGGGCCCGGCGATCCTGGCGAGCAACCACCTCAGCTTCTCCGACTCGATCTTCCTGCCCCTCGTGGTGAGCCGTCGGATCACCTTCCCGGCGAAGGCCGAGTACTTCACCGGACCCGGGGTCAAGGGCTGGATGACCAAGCAGTTCTTCTCCCTCACCGGGCAGATCCCCATCGACCGGGCCGGGGGGTCCGCGTCGATGGCGGCGCTGGAGAAGGGGCTGGAGGTGCTCCGGGAGGGGGAGCTGTTCGGGATCTACCCGGAGGGGACCCGTTCCCCGGACGGGCGCCTCTACCGCGGCAAGACGGGTATGGCGCGGCTCGCCCTCGAGGCGGACGTCCCGATCATCCCCTGCGCGATGATCGACACCGACAAGGCCCAGCCGACCGGGCAGAAGATCCCGAACATCGTCCGGGTGGGGGTCCGGATCGGCCCGCCGCTGGCCTACCCCGAGCACGCCGGCCAGACCGACCGCCACGAGGTGCTGCGCCAGATCACCGACGACGTCATGCGCGAGCTGCAGCGGCTCTCGGGCCAGGAGTACGTCGACGAGTACGCCGCAACGGTCAAGGAGCGGCTGGCATCCCGGGCACGCTCCGGGCTGGAGCACGCCAAGGAGGGACTGCACCACGCGCGGGAGGGGATCGACAACGCGCGCGACCGGCTGACGCCGCGTCAGAAGGGCTCTGACCGGGAACTACGATAGGACGGGTGAGCACCGACACCACCGGCCTGTCCGCAGCCGCCGGGCCCGACATCGACTGGCCAGACCTGCCCGCCCGTCAGCAGCCCACCTGGCTCGACCCCGCCGAGCTCGCCCAGGTCCTGTCGGTGCTCTCGACCTATCCGCCCCTCGTCTTCGCCGGCGAGTGCGACCTGCTGCGCAGCCGGATGGCGGCCGTCAGCGAGGGCCGGGCGTTCACGCTGCAGGGCGGTGACTGCGCCGAGACCCTCGCGGACGTCACCGGCCCCAACATCCGCGACCGGATCAAGACCATCCTGCAGATGGCCGTCGTCCTCACCTACGGCGCCGGGATGCCGATCGTCAAGGTCGGCCGGATGGCCGGCCAGTTCGCCAAGCCGCGAAGCGCCGACGCCGAGACCCGCGGCGGGGTGACGCTCCCGGCCTACCGGGGGGACATGGTCAACGGCTTCGAGTTCACCCCCGAGGCGCGCCGGCACGACCCGGGTCGGCTCCTGCAGGCCTACCACGCCAGCTCGGCGACCCTCAACCTCGTCCGCGGCTTCACGAGCGGCGGCTTCGCCGACCTGCGCAGCGTGCACGCCTGGAACAAGGGGTTCATCCAGGGCCCCGCGCAGGCACGCTACGAGCAGATGGCCTACCAGATCGACCGCGCCGTGCGCTTCCTCGAGGCCTCCGGCGTCGCGGACGCCGAGGAGATGCGTCGGGTGGAGTTCTTCTCCGCCCACGAGGCGCTCGTCCTCGACTACGAGCGCCCGATGGTGCGGCGCGACCACCGCACCGGACTGCTCTACGACACCTCCAGCCACTTCGTCTGGGTCGGTGAGCGCACCCGGGAGCTGGACGGCGCGCACATCGACTTCGTCTCCCGCGTCCGCAACCCGGTCGGGGTCAAGCTGGGCCCGGGCGCCGACCGCGACACGGTCCTGCGGCTGATGGACAAGGTGGACCCCGAGCGCGAGCCGGGCCGGCTGACGTTCATCACCCGGATGGGTGCCTCGACGATCCGCGAGGTGCTGCCGGCGCTCCTGTCCTCCCTCGGCGACGAGGCGCACCGCGTCAGCTGGGTCTGCGACCCCATGCACGGCAACACCTTCACCTCGCCCAGCGGGCACAAGACGCGGCGCTTCGAGGACGTGGTCGAGGAGGTGCGCGGCTTCTTCACCGCGCACGAGGAGGTCGGCACCCACCCCGGCGGCATCCACGTCGAGCTCACCGGCAACGACGTGACCGAGTGCGTCGGCGGCACCTCCTCGACCATCGACCTCGACGACCTGGGGCTGCGCTACGAGACGCTGTGCGACCCGCGGCTCAACCACCAGCAGAGCCTGGAGCTCGCCTTCGTCGTGGCCGAGATGCTCGAGCGGAACGGGCGCTAGATGGCGGTCGTCGCCGACCTGCGCTCCGACACCCTCACCCGTCCCACGGCGGCCATGCGCGCCGCGATGGTGGACGCCGAGGTCGGGGACGACGTCTACGGCGAGGACCCCACGGTCGTCGCCCTGGAGCGGCGGGTCGCGGACCTGCTCGGCCACGAGGCCGCCCTGTTCATGCCCACCGGGTCGATGGCCAACCAGGTCGGCCTGCGCCTGCACGCCGGTCCCGGTCAGGAGGTCATCACCGACTCGCTGGCCCACGTCCTGCGCGCGGAGCTCGGCGCCGCGGCGGCATACTCCGGTATCACCACGCGCAGCTGGGTGGCCGGGCGTGGCCGGCTGGACGTGGACGCGGCCCTGGCGATGATGGTGCCCGACGGCGGTCTCTACCAGGTGAGCACCGCCTGCGTCGTCGTCGAGAACACCCACAACTTCGGCGGCGGCACCGTGCAGCCGCTGGCCGACCTGCGCAGGCTGCGGGAGGCCACGGCCGAGGTGGGCGTGCGCGTCCACCTCGACGGCGCGCGGCTGTGGAACGCCTCCGTCGCCACCGGTGTCGCCCTCTCGGACTACGGGTCCTGCGCGGACACCGTCTCGGTGTGCCTGAGCAAGGGGCTGGGTGCGCCCGTCGGCTCGGTCCTGGCCGCGGACGCCGCGCGGATCCAGCAGGCCCGGGTATGGCGCAAGCGTCTCGGGGGCGGCATGCGGCAGGTCGGCCTCCTGGCGGCGGCCGGGCTGCACGCGCTCGACCACCACGTGGACCGGCTGGCGCACGACCACGCCCGGGCCCGTCGGGCGGCGGAGTCGCTGGCGGCCGTGGCCCCGGGGGTCGTCGACCCGACGGACGTGCACACCAACATCCTCGTCCTCGACGTGTCCGCCGCCGGCTGGTCCGCCGGCGAGCTGGTGGCGCGGGCCGGTGAGGCGGGGGTTATGGGCTACCCCACCGACCCACGGCACGCTCGCTACGTGTGGCACCTCGACGTCGACGACCCGATGACCGACCACGCCGTCGCGGTCCTGGGGGAGCTCCTCGGGTCGCGGGCCTGAGGAAGCCGGACACCGTGACGGAGGGGGAGACGGAGGGGCCGCCGCTGCCGCCCGGGCAGCGTCGCGCGCCCCGGTGGCGACCGTCCACCTACGGACGGGTGCCGCGGCTCGACCCCGAGGCGTGGACCCTCACCGTGACCGGGGCGACGCGGGGCGGGGGCGTCCACGTGCTGGACCGCGACGACCTGGACCCGCTCGGCACCGTCGAGGTCGGTGCCGGGCTGCACTGCGTGGACCGGCACTCGGTGACCGGGCTGCGCTGGTCCGGCTGGCGCCTCCGCGACGTCGTTGCGATCGCGCCGCCCCAGGAGGGCGTCGAGCACGTCCTCCTCGTGGCGGCGCGGGGTTATGCCGCGGCCGTGCTCGTCGAGGACCTGCTCCACCCCGACGCGCTCCTCGCGACGCACGTCGACGGCGAGCCGCTGACCCCTGAGCACGGGTGGCCGGTCCGGGTGGTGCTGCCGCACCTCTACGGCTTCAAGGGGCCGAAGTGGGTCGTCGAGGTCGTCTACTCCCACGAGCGCCCGCAGGGCTACTGGGAGTCGCACGGCTACCACCCGCGGGGTCGGGTCGCGCTCGAGGAGCGCTGGGCCTACCAGGCCTGACTACACGACCGCCAGCACGATCTCGGTGCCGCGCGGGACCTGCTCGCCGGGCTCGATCGACTGCTCGCGCACCGTCCCGAAGAACCCTCCGCGCACGTCCTCACGCACCACGACCAGGCCGAGGTCGGTGAGCTCCTCCTCCGCCCGGGTGTACTGGCGGCCGACCACGTCCGGGACCTCGACCAGCTCCGGCCCGTCGGAGACGACCAGGCGCACCGTGGACCCGCGCTCGACCTGCCCCGGGCCCGGTGCCTGGCTCACCACCGACCCCTCCGGCACCGCGTCGTCGTTCACGCGGGTCGGGTCGACCTCGACGTCGAGCCCCGCCCCGGTGAGGAGTGCGGTCGCCTCGGCCTCGGACCGGCCGGTGACGTCGGGGACGTCCACCGGTGCCGGGCCGTCACTGACGACCAGGGTCACAGGCGTCCCGGGCGGCAGGGGGGTGCCGGCGGCCGGGTCCGTGCGCACCACCACGCCGCGCGGCACGGTGTCGCTGAACTCCGGGATCTCCTCCCCGGCCAACAGCCGCTCGGCCTCCAGCTGGGCCCGCGCGTCCCCGGCGGGCAACCCGTCCAGGCGCGGGACGGCATACCTCTCGGGGCCCTGGGAGACGACGAGCGTGACGTCGGTGCCGTGCCGCAGCACCGTGCCGGGTGCCTGGTCGGCCTCGAGCACCGTGCCGGCGGGCACGTCCTCGGAGTACGCCGGCTCGACGACCGGGTCCAGCTGCTGCGCGTCCAGCGCCGCCCGCGCCTGCTCCTCGGAGAGGGCCACGACGACCGGCATGGGCGAGTGGACCGCCGGCCCGGCGGTGAGGTACCAGTAGCCGAAGCCGCCCGCGGCGAGAAGGAGCAGGAGCAGCAGCCCCAGGACCCAGCCGGCGGCACCGCCACCAGCCCGGCGCTCCCGTGGCGGACGGGCCGGCCCGGCGCCCCGGGATCTCGGGGCCTGGTTGCCGGTGGTGCGCGCGTAGCGGCCGTCGGTGGACCCGACCGGCCGCGCGGGAGTCGCCGGCCCCCGGTCCGGGTCGGGTATGCCGCGCTGGCTCACCGGGAGCGCGCGGGTGGGGGCCGGCCCGGAACCGGTGGGCACCAGCAGCGTGCGGTCGGCGTCGAGGACCGCGACCGGGACGGTGTCCTCGCGCACCGGCGCGGCGTCGAGCTCCGCCGCGGACAGCGACGCGGCCAGCGCCCCGAGGTCGCGCAGGAGGGCCGACCCGTCCTGGGGCCGGTCACCGGGCTCGGAGGCACTGGCGCGCAGGATCAGCCGTTCGACCGCGGCCGGGACCCCGGGCACGAGGTCGCGCACGTGCGGGACGCCCCCGTGGACGTGCTCGTAGGCCACCCGGACCGGGTCCTCACCCGGGAACGCCTTGCGGCCGGTGACCAGCTCGAAGAGGAGCAGGCCGACGGCATACACGTCGGTGCGCGCGTCGGAGGTGTCGTGCTCGACCTGCTCCGGGGCGAGGTAGGCGACGGTGGCCCACAGCATCTCGGTGGTCACCGTGCTGACGCCCTCGATCCGGGCCAGGCCGAAGTCGGCGACCTTGATCGTGCTCCGGCTCCCGTCCCCCCGACCGATGAGGACGTTCTCCGGCTTGACGTCGCGGTGGACCATCCCGACCGCGTGCGCCGCGGCCAGCGCCTCCACGACGGGGGTCAGCAGGCGGAGCGCGGCCCTCGTCGACAGGGGCGCCTCGTCGCGGATGACGTCGCGCAGGGTGCGTCCCTCGACCAGCTCCATCGCGAGGTAGACGGTGCCTGCGTCGTCACCCTGGTCGTAGACGCTGACGATGTGGGGGTGCTGGAGCCGGGCGGCCGCGCGGGCCTCGTGGACGAAGCGCCGGACGAAGGTGTCGTCGCGGGCGAGGTCGCCGCGCATGACCTTGAGGGCGACCGGGCGGTCCAGCCGCAGGTCGCGCGCCCGGTAGACGGTGGCCATCCCACCCCGGGCGAGCTCCCCGTCGACCTGGTACCGGCCGTCCACGACGCGCCCGAGGAGGGGGTCGTCGACGCGGGTCACCCGTCCACTGTACGGAGCGCGGCCGGCGGTTCGCGGGAGGTCGCGGCCGGGTCGGGGTCAGGCGCGCTGCCTCACATCGAGCGCATGTGGTGCTTGATGTTCGCCACGTAGCTGCGGGTGTCGGTGAACAGACCGTGCTGACGGACGCTGGCCAGGCCCTGGTAGTAGCCGCCGACCGCGTGGTCGAACTTGTCCGTCGAGCGCAGCAGCGCCTTCATGATGGCCACGCCCGCCTCGACGTTGTCCTCCGGGTGGAGCAGGTTGAGCTCCCGGCCGACGAGACCGCTGGCCCAGCGTCCCGAGTCCGGGATCACCTGCATGGCGCCGATCGCGTTGGCGGGGGAGACCGCGCGCTGGTTCCAGCCGGACTCCTGGTAGGACAGGGCCAGCATGAGCGTCGGGTCGACCCCGTGCCGCTTGCTGGTGGAGACGATGAGCTTCTTGATCTCGTCCCGCCCGGGCACGGTGGCGGCGGCGAGGTACTCGCGGTTGGCCGCGGCCGAGCGGGCGACGCCGTCGCTGTAGCGGTAGTGCAGGAAGGTGTCGGGGACCTTCTCGCCCGCCTTGTGGTCGCCGATGTTGTGCTCGTCGTAGGGCGTCGTGCGCGGCGCGGGAGCGGACGGGGCGGCGGGGGCGGTGCCGCCGGGGAGCCGCAGCTTCTGGCCCGGGTAGATGTAGGACCCGCTCGAGATGCCGCTGGCCCGCGCGATGGCGGCGACGGTCGTGCCGTGCCGCACGGCGATCCCGGACAGGGTGTCGCCCGCCCGGACGGTGTACGTCCCGCCGGCCGTGGGCGTGGGCGTGGGCGTGGTGGCGCGGGGTGCGGCGGACGGGGCCGACGGTGCGGGCGAGCCCGACGAGGAGCCGGCCCCGGGGATCACGAGCCGCTGGCCCGGGTAGATCAGCCGGGCGTCCTTGATGCCGTTGGCGGAGGCGATGGCCCGGACGGTCGTCCCGTGGCGCAGCGCGATGCCCGAGAGCGTGTCGCCGGCGCGCACCGTGACCGCACCGGCGGCCGGGGCCGGGGGCGCCGGCCGGGAGGTGGTCGCGCTCGGGGGACGCACGGCGGTGGGCGTCGTGGGCTGCGCGGAGGTGGCCTGGGGGATGCGCAGCACCTGACCGGGGATGATCCAGCGGCCGGAGTCCTTGAGGTTGTTCGCCGTGACGAGCGACCGGGTGCTCACGCCGTGCTGGGCCGCGATGTCGTAGACGGTGTCGCCGGAGCGCACGGTGTGCGTGCTGTCGCCGCGGGCCCCCAGGAGCTGGGCGGCGTGCAGCGCCGCCGGGTGGTAGGCCATGGTGGGCAGGTCGGCCGGCGGAAGGGCGGCGAAGATGGGGCTCACAGGACCTCCGGGACATGTGGCTCGAACGGCCGGGCGGCGGGGACTGGTCCGCCCGGTACCTCCGTCGGCCGGTGTGGCTGGAGCAACCGTTGTGTCCCAGGCGACCTGTGAGGCAGGAGGGACACTACCGGCTGGGGGACACTCGCGCCACTGTGACGGCGTGTCGGATATGTGATTGACTAGAGAATGTGGTAAGTGACACCGATGTAATTCCCGACGACCAGTGGTTGGCCGTCCCCGACATCGTCGAGCGCACCGGCGCCCGCCTGACCGAGGTCCGCAGGTGGCTCGCCGACCGCGAGCTGCTCGGCCGGCGTCGTGGCCCCCATCGCGCGGTGATGGTCCCGGCGACGTTCCTGGACGACCACGGGCCCCTGACCTCCCTGCGCGGGACGATCACGGTGCTCAGCGACAACGGCCTGACCGACGACGAGATCATCGAGTGGCTTCATGCCGCCGACGAGACCCTGCAGGGAGGCAGCGCCATCTCCTCGCTGCGCCTGGGCAACAAGTCCGAGGTGCGCCGGCGGGCGCAGGAGCAGGCCTTCTAGCGCGACGGTCCGCGGGGCGCCGAGGGCCTAGGTCCTAGGTCCGGCGCTCGGTGCAGATCGTGACCAGCGCGTCGAGCGCCTCCCGGCCCGCCCCGGTCAGCGCGGTGGTCCCCGCCAGCGCCTCCCGGGCGGCCGTCGCACCCGCCTGGATCATCTGCTCCGTCGCGGCCAGCGCGCCGGAGCCGACGAGCACCTGGCGGCAGGTCTCCACCGTCGTGGCGTCGAGGTCGGGGTCGCCGAGGCTGGCCGAGACCAGCTCCGAGCCCTCCGGGTCGGCCAGCTCCAGGGCGTGGGCGATCAGTGCCGTGAGCTTGCCCTCGCGGAGGTCGTCGCCCGCCGGCTTACCGGTGTGCTCGGGGTCCCCGAAGACCCCCAGCACGTCGTCACGCAGCTGGAAGGCCTCGCCCAGCGCGAGGCCGTAGGCGGTGAGGGCGGCGACCGTCCCCTCGTCCGCGCCGGCGGCCCGGGCGCCGATGAGCAGCGGGTGGCCGACGGAGTACTGCGCGCTCTTGTAGCGGATCACGACCCGGGACCGCTCGACGCGCTCGGCATACCCCAGGTCCGCCCAGCCCTGCGCGCCCTCGAGCACGTCGAGGTACTGGCCACCCATGAGCTGCGTGCGCATCCGGTCGAACTGGGGCCGGGCCCTGCGCAGCGCCTCGACGGGCAGCCCGCTGGTGCTGAAGACCTCGTCGGTCCAGCTCAGGCACAGGTCGCCGGCGAGGATGGCCGCGGCGTGGCCGAAGCGTTCCGGGTCGCCGTTCCAGCTCCGTCGTTCGTGCTCAGCGGCGAAGGCGCGGTGCGCGGTCGGCCGACCACGGCGCAGGTCGCTGTTGTCCATGACGTCGTCGTGGAGCAGCGCGGAGGCCTGGAAGATCTCCATCGCGCTCCCGGCCCGGACGGCTGCCTCGTCGTCCTCCCCGCCGCACGCGCGCCAGCCCCAGTAGAGGAAAGCGGCGCGCAGCCGCTTGCCCCCCGAGAGCAGCTCGGCGACCGCCTGGACGAGGGGTCCCATGGGCGGCCCCAGGTCGGAGAGCACCTCTCGCTGGTGGTCCAGGTGCAGGTCCAGGGCCCGCTGGACCCGGGCGCGCAGGTCGACGCCGTCCAGCGGGTCGGGGTGGGGCACGGGTGCTCCTCGGGCAGGGGTTGGGGCCGGCCGCAGATGGGCCTGCTGCCTGCGTCGAGCCTATCCCGGTGGAGTGAGCGGCGGGACGGGCGCACGAGGTGCGCCGGCCCGGGCCATCCCCTCCCTGGCCCGGGCCGCTCCCATCATGGCGCGACGGGTGCATCGGGTCGGGCGTCCGTCCACAGGGGCAGGGCGGGGGTTGAACCCTGTCGGTGCTGGATCGTACAGTTGTTCTAGTCGAACATATTTTCGATTCCGCCGGGCGGGGACGCGTGTGCGGTGCTGAGCGAGGAGGCCGGGCATGAGCAGGCGGTACCAGGAACAGGTGGAGGTCAGGCTCGGGGACCCGGTCGAGCACCGGGTGCGTCTGGAGCCTGGGTGGCGGCGGGGGACCCGGACCATGGCCGAGGTGCCCACCCTCTTCCTCTGGCAGGGGCGGGTGCACGTCGTGCGAGGCGTGCTGGCCCAGTGGACGCAGAGGCTGCCCTGGTGGCGGGACCTGGGCGCCGGCAGCACCGACGCGGACTCCCTGGAGCAGGAGGTGTGGCGCGTCGAGGCCAGCGCCGGCCGGACCCACGAGATGGGGGTCTACGACCTGGTCCACGGAGGGCGGTGGCTCCTGGAACGGGTCAGCGACTGAGCCCACCCCGAGGAGCACCGGGCCGGGCGAGCACCCAGCAGGACGAGCGCAGCATCACCGACGACGGAGGACACCCATGAGCACCACCACCACCCAGGCACCCGCCGCGGGTCCGGGCGGGCCGGTCGGCACCGTCCTGGACCTGCTCGAACGTTCGCGGGGCGGGTTGCTCGTGGCCTGCCACAGCAGCACCGCGTCCGAGCGCTACACCCAGGCGCACCTCGCCGCCCTGCGCGCCGGGGCGGCGCTCCTCGCGGCCCGCAGCGCGCCCAGCCGGCGGGCCCGCCCGCGGAGCGTCTGGGAGGTCCTGCCCACGGTCGCCCCGGAGCTGACCGAGTGGGCGGTCTTCTTCGCCGAGTCGGGCCGTCGTCGGCTCGCGCTGGAGCGCGGGTCGACAGCCGTGACCGCACGCGATGCTGACGACCTCGTCCGTGCCGGCGAACGCTTCCTGGAGCTGGTCCGGGGGACGTTGCACCTGCCCTGCGGCTCACCGCTGCCGGCGGAGCTGACCCCGGTGGGTCGGGGTTGACGTGGCGGTCGACGACTTCGTGCACCTCCACGTCGCCTCGAGCGCGTCCATGCGCTTCGGCGCCTCACGCCCCGACGAGCTGGTGGCGCTCGCGGCCGACCACGGGCAGTCGGCTCTCGCTCTCACCGACCGTGACGGGCTCTACGGCGCGGTCCGGTTCGTGCGTGCCTGTGCCGAGGCGGGGGTGGCGCCGGTGCTGGGCGTGGACCTCGCGCTGGCCGGCCCGCGTGACGGGGACGGGTCCGCGCGTGTGGCGCTGACCGGTGCCGCCGCGCTCGGGAGGCCTGAGGGGCCCTGGCCGGACGCACCGGGTCCACCGGGCGGGTCCGAACGGTTCATCGGAGCTCGGCCCGCCCGGGCGCAACCGGTCAAGGGCGGCACCCTGGTCGACGACCAGCAGCCGCGGGTCGTCGTGCTCGCCCGTGGCCAGGAGGCCGGGCTGGCGCCCGGCACCGGGTGGGCCCGGTTGTGCCGGCTGGTGACCCAGACCCACCTGGCGGGGGAGCGGGGCACTCCTCGGACCCGCCCGGACCTGCTCGCCCGGGCCGCGACCCCGGTGGACGGCACCGCACCCGTCGTCGTGCTGCTCGGGCCTGACTCCGACGTCGGCCGGGCGGTCCTGGCGCGACGGCGCGACCAGGCGCGCGCCCTGCTGCGTGCCTGGCAGGAGGTGCTGCCCCCCGACGCCCTGCGGGTCGAGCTCGTCTGCCACGGTGGGCCCGGGGACAGCCCGGCGAGCCTGGGCCAGGCGTCGCGGCTGTGGGCCCTGGCCCGTGAGTGCGAGGTCCCCGCTGTGCTCACCGCCGCGGTCCGGCACGCCGTCCCGGAGCAGGCGCGGGTGGTCGACGTCCTCGACGCCGCCCGGCGGATGGTCGCGCTCGACGAGCGGCACCTGGACCGGGTGAGCACCGCCGGCCATCTCGCCGGCACCGCCACCATGCACGCCACCGCCGCCTGGCTGGAGGAGGCCGGGGGTGCGGACGCACGGGCCGAGGAGCTGCTGCGCGACACCCTCTCGCTGGCAGCCGAGTGCCACCAGGACCCGCGCTCCGACCTCGGCATCGGCTCCGTCCACCTGCCCGAGCCCGAGATCCTCGGCGTCAGCGGTGTGGGTCAGGCGCACCACGTCCTCACCGAGCGCTGCGGGCAGGCGGTGGCCACCCGCTACCCCGGCGCGGGCACGGCATACCTGGAGCGGATCCGGACCCGCCTCGACGACGAGCTGGGCGTGATCGCCGGGCTCGGCTACCCCACCTACTTCCTCACCGTGGCGCAGGTCTGCGACCTCATCCGTGACAACGGGGTGCGGGTCGCCGCCCGCGGCTCGGGCGCGGGGAGCCTGGTGACCTACCTGCTGGGGATCAGCGGCGTCGACCCGATGGAGCACGGTCTGCTCATGGAGCGGTTCTGCTCACCGCTGCGCGCCCAGCTGCCCGACATCGACATCGACGTGGAGTCGGCGCGCCGCACCGAGATGTACGAACGGATCCTCGAACGTTTCGGCTCGGAGCGGGTGACGTGCGTGTCGATGGTCGAGACCTACCGGGTCCGGCACGCGATCCGGGACGTCGCGGCCACGCTGGGGATGCCGCCGGGGGAGATCGACGCCATCGCCAAGGCGTTCCCGCACATTCGGGCCAGGGACGCGCGGGCCGCGATCCGCGACCTCCCCGAGCTGCGGCGCCAGGGGCTCGACGCGCCCCGCATGCAGCTGCTGATGGAGCTGGTCGAGTCGCTGGACGGCCTGCCGCGGCACATCGCCATGCACCCCTGCGGGGTCATCCTGTCCAACACCGGGCTGCTGGACCGGACCCCGGTCGAGGCGAGCTGGCTGGGCTTCCCCATGAGCCAGTTCGACAAGGACGACGTCGAGGAGCTCGGGCTGCTCAAGCTCGACGTGCTCGGCATCCGGATGCAGTCCGCGATGGCGCACGCCGTCGAGGAGGTGGCGCGCGTCGACGGGACGCGCATCGACCTGGACGACCGGGCGGACGTCCCCCTGGACGACCCCGACACCTTCGCGCTCGTCCAGTCCACCCGGACCCTCGGCTGCTTCCAGATCGAGTCTCCCGGGCAGCGCGAGCTCGTCGGCAAGTTCGCCCCGGAGACGTTCACCGACATCATCATCGACATCTCCCTGTTCCGACCCGGGCCGGTGAAGTCGGACATGATCCGTCCCTTCCTGCACGCGCGGCAGGGCTGGGGGGAGCCCGACCACATCCACCCCAGCCTCAGCCCCTACCTCGCCGAGACCTGCGGGGTCGTCGTCTTCCACGAGCAGGTGCTCCAGATCGTGGCCGAGACCACCGGCGTCAGCCTGGCCCAGGCGGACGAGGTCCGCCGGGCCATGGGCTCTCCGCAGGGCCAGCAGGAGGTCGAGGTGTGGTGGCGCCGGTCCGCGGCCGACCGGGGCTACCGGCCCCCCGAGCTCGAGCGGATCTGGGAGGTGCTGGCGGCCTTCGCCTCCTTCGGGTTCTGCAAGGCGCACGCCGCGGCGTTCGCGCTGCCGACCTACCAGTCGGCGTGGCTCAAGACCCACCACACCGCGGCCTTCCTCTCGGGCGTGCTCACCCACGACCCGGGGATGTACCCCAAGCGCCTCATCCTCGACGAGGCGCGGACCATGGGGGTCCACGTGCTCGGTCTCGACGTCAACGCGTCCGCGGAGGTCTACCGGGTGGAGCGGGTCGGGCCCGGGTATGCCGAGGGCGGGCTCGACCCGCTCGCCCCGGCCCCCCGGGGCGCGCTCCCCGCCGAGCGGCCGGGGCTGCCGCCGGTCGACCGGGTCGACGAGGTGATGGCGGCGGTGGAGCACCGGGCGGGGGAGTACGGCATCCGGCTCTCCCTCGCCGACGTCCGGGGGATCAGCGACGACGAGGTGACCCGGATCGTCGCGGGGCAGCCCTACGCCTCGCTGGCCGACCTGTGGCAGCGGGCCCGGCCCAGCCGCCCCACGGCCGAGCGGCTGGTCCTCGCCGGCGGGCTCGACGCCCTTCACCAGGTCGGGCGGTGCAGCCGCGGCCGCGGGGGGCTGACCCGTCGGGACCTGCTGCTGCACGTGCGGGAGCTGGACCGGTGGACCCGGCACGCCACCAGCGGGGCGGGTCGTCGTCGCGCCGGACGGCGGCTGGCCGCACCGACGCTCGCTCCGGCCGTGGAGGGGGAGGTGGCGTCCCGCACGCGTGAGCAGGCGGTGGGGCGACGGGCCTGGCACCCGCAGGACGCCACGGCGACCCAGCTCACCCTGCAGCTGGGGGACGAGCCGAGCCCGGTGACCGGCAGCGGGCTGCCCGAGATGACCGAGCACGAGCAGCTGCAGGCCGAGCTGGAGGTGCTCGGCATGGACGTCAGCCGGCACGTCGTCGAGGGGTTCGGCCCGATGCTCGCCGACCTGGGTGTCACCCGGTCCCGCGAGCTGCTGTCCCGGCGCAACGGCTCGGAGGTGCTCATCGCCGGTGCCAAGGTCGCGACGCAGACGCCCCCGGTCCGGTCCGGGAGGCGGGTGGTCTTCCTGACCCTCGACGACGGCACCGGCCCGGCCGACGCCACCTTCTTCGAGGATGTGCAGGGCCCCTTCGCCGCCACCGTGTTCCACTCCTGGCTGCTGCTCGTGCGTGGCGTGATGCGTCGCACCGGCCCGCGGGGGCTGTCGGTGCGCGCCACCGGTGCGTGGGAGCTGGGCGCCCTTCTCCCGGTGTGGGAGCGCGGCGGGGTGCCGGAGGTGCGTGCGGCGATGGCGGAGAGCGAGGAACGCGCGCGGTTCCTGCTGGCGGAGGCCGAGGAGCTGGCGCGCCAGCAGGCGGCGGGCGAGGAGCCCCGCGCACGGCGCGTGCTCGTGCACGCCTCGGGGTTCCGCCAGTCCCCCTACGCCGACATCCGCCCCGCCGGCGGGGACACCCGCCAGGGCGTCCCCGGCTCCAAGCTGTGGCACTCCAGCCCCGGGAGCTCCGGGTGGTGAGCCTCCTCGACCCCCGTCCTGTCGACGACGCCCCGTTCGGCGGCGGGCAGGTCGAGGGGAGGCCGGCCGCCGCAGGGCAGGACGACGTCACCGTGCTCCACGTGGACATGGACGCCTTCTACGCCGCGGTGTCGCTCATCGACCGTCCCGAGCTCCGGGGGCTCCCGGTGGTCGTGGGCGGCGGGTGGCGCAGCGTCGTCCTCTGCGCCACCTACGAGGCGAGAGCCTTCGGGGTCCGGTCGGGGATGCCGATGGCGACCGCCCGGAGGCTGTGCCCGCCGGCGGTGGTGGTGCGCCCTGACATGGACCGCTACGCCAGGGTGTCCGAGGCCGTCATGGCGGTCTTCGCCGAGGTGACCCCGGTGGTCGAGCCCGTGTCCATGGAGGAGGCGTTCCTCGACGTGTCGTCAGTCCGGAGGCAGTGGGGCGACGCCGCCAGGGTCGGCCAGTGGATCCGGGACACGGTCGCCGACGAGCAGCAGATCACCTGCTCGGTGGGAGGAGCACCGAGCAAGGCCGTGGCCAAGATGGCCTCCCGGGTAGCCAAGCCCGACGGGATGCGGCTGGTCACCCGGGGCGAGGTCGTCCCGTTCCTGCACCCCATGCCGGTCGGTGCGCTGTGGGGGGTGGGTGAGGCGACCGAGGCCGAGCTGAGCCGGCTCGGGCTGCACACGGTGGCCCAGCTGGCGCACGTGCCGCTGGAGACCCTGCGCAGGGCGATGGGCGACCACGCCGCCGCCCACCTGCACGCCCTGGCGTGGGGGCAGGACACCGACCCGGTCACCCCGGCCAGGGTGGAGCGCAGCGTGGGCTCCTCGCAGACCTTCTCCCACGACGTCGACGACCCGGACGCGATCCGCCGCCAGCTCCTCCACCTCGCCGAGCGCACCTGCAGCCGGATGCGCCACGGAGAGGTTCTCGGTCGCACGGTCGTCCTCACCGTCCGGTTCTCCGACTTCACCACGATCACCCGGTCCCGCACCGTCCCGGTGCCGACCGACGTCACTCGCGAGGTCCACGCCGTCGCCAGCGCGCTGTACGACGCGCTGGGACTGCAACGGGCCCGGATCCGCATGCTGGGGGTGCGGGTGCAGGGGATCACCGAGGCTGACCAGACGCTCGTCCAGGGCCGGCTCGACGAGCCGGAGCACGGCTGGCGCGAGGCCGAGCGGGCGATGGACCGCGCGGCCGCCCGGTTCGGCTCCCAGGCCGTGCTTCCAGCGAGCCTCCTCAGACCCGTCCGCACGTCAGCATGACCCCGTCCGGACCCCCCTCCCACCCCGCCCAGGTTGGTCTGAGACCCTGCGGGAACTTCCGCTAGTGCTTCAGGCGTTAGCGGCATATCCTGAAGTCCCACAGAACGGCGTCTGGCTTGCCGACGCACAACGAGTGATAACCCCGGAGGTCACCGTGCCGCTCTCCGAACACGAGCAACGTGTCCTCGAGCAGATGGAGCAGGCGCTCTACGCCGAGGATCCTCGTCTGGCCAGCACGCTCAAGAGCACGGCGTCCGGCGGTGCCGGGGTCGAGCGTCGGCGACTGGTCATCGGCGTGCTCGTCGCCCTCGGAGGGCTCGCACTCGTCCTGGTCGGTGTCATGACCCAGATGATCTGGATCGGGGCCGTCGGCTTCCTCGCCATGGTGCTCGGCGGCGCCTGGGCGGCCACTCCCGGTCGGCACGGCAGGCCCCGGCTCGGGGTCGTCGGCGCGGACGGTCAGCCCCGGCGGAGCGGCCCCTCGGGCGGCGCCGGCGGTGGAGGCGGAACCGGCCCCCGACGTCCACGCCGCCCCTCCTCCGGCGGCGGCGCGGGCGGCTTCATGCAGCGCATGGAGCAGCAGTGGGACCGACGCAAGGAACAGGGCCCTTCCTGAGCCCTCAGATCGGCACCGCCGACCTCTCGATCCTTCTCCAACGCGTTGCCCAGCGAGACCAGGCCGCCTTCGCAGAGTTGTACGACGCGACCGCGCCCAGGGTCTACGGCCTCGCCCTGAGGGTGCTGCGCAACCCCACGATGGCCGAGGAGGTCGCCCAGGAGGTCCTCCTCCAGGTCTGGCGTGAGGCTGACAAATTCGACCCGGCCCGCGGCTCGGCCCTCGCCTGGCTGCTGACGATCACCCACCGGCGAGCCGTCGACCGCGTGCGTTCCGAGGAGGCCCAATCCGCACGGCTACGCCGCTACGAAGCACTCCATGAGAACGTCCCGTTCGACTCCACGGCCGAGGCGGGTGAGCTCCGGTCGGAAGCCTCCCGGGTGCGCAGCGCCATCGACCTGGTCGGGGAACCGCACCGGACGACCTTGATCCTCGCGTACTTCGAGGGGCTGACCCACCGAGAGGTGGCCGAGCGCACCCAGGTCCCCCTGGGGACCGCGAAGACGAGGATCCGTGACGGACTGCGCAAGATGCGCCAGGTGATGGCAGGAGGTGAGCAGGGATGACCGAGCAGGACGGCACCGAGGATATGCACGATCTCGCGCCGGCGTACGCCGTCGACGCCCTGGACCCCGCCGAGCGGGCGCGCTTCGAGACCCACCTCACCTCCTGCCCCGGGTGCGCAGCACTCGTGCAGGAGCTGCAGGAAGCGGCTGTCGAGCTGTCCGCAGGTCTGGAGGCGGAGCCCCCGGCGGCCCTGCGGGCTCGCGTGCTGGAGGCGGTCCGGATCGAGGCAGCTCACGTCGACGGCGGGCACGTCGACGACGTCGTCGTGCCCCTGCGTCCGGCCCACCGCGCGCAGGGCCCCTCGCGCCGCCGTGGTGGCCGATGGCTGACTGCCGCCGCCGCCGCGGCCGCCGTCGTCGTCGCCGGGGTGTGGGGGGTCTCGGAGCTCCGGCCGGACGACCCGGCGCAGCAGGTCGTCTCGGCCTCGGACGCTCGTGAGTACTCCGCGACGACGTCCGTGGGAACCGTCACGGTGATCAGCTCCTCCACCCGTGACGCCGCCGTCCTGCGGCTCCCCGACGACGTCGAGCCGCCGCCCGCGGGTTCGGTCTACCAGGCCTGGTTCGTCGGCACCGACGGGTCCGCCCGGTCGGCGGGCCTGCTGCCGGCGGAGGTGCTCGAGTCCGGCGAGGTCGTCCTCGAGGGCACCCCCGCGGGCGCGGCCGCCGTCGGTCTGAGCGTGGAGCCGGACGGTGGTTCCCCGCAGCCGACCACCGAGCCGTTCGCCGTCGTACCGCTCTCCTGAGCTGAGGCGGGGCGGCCATCCGGGGCCTCCATACATCAGCGGGGCACCTTCGAGGAGCAGCAACGGCCGGCCATACCTGGCTTCCGGCTGCCGGCGAGCAGTCTCGGTCCCCTCGGCCACCAGCCGTCCGACGACCGTGTTGTCGAGGTGGTGCCCGCTCCCGGCGTCCACCTCGCCGCCGCAGGTGACGGACCCGCACCTCCGGACCGACGTCGGGCCATAGACGTCTACCGTCGGGAAGTCGGACAGCGGTCGACCCGGTGGACCTCGTCGATCACGGTCCGGCCGTCCTCGCGGTCCACCTCGACGGCGTCGCTGACGGCGACGACGCCGAGCTCGAGAAGACCGACGGCCGGCCGCCCGGGACGATCGGATGACCGGATGGCAGGACGTGACCTACGTCACGTCGAGGAACAGGATCGTCACCGCCCACGCGGCGATGATGGTGAAGGCCGTCACGAGCTCGATGAGGATGTTGGTGCCGACGGCGCGCAGCGCGTGCTTGGTCGCCGACCAGGCCTCGCCGCGGTCCCGGGTGTGCGCCAGCGAGACGAGATAGATGCCGACCGGGAAGCCGACGAAGAGGCCGACCACGGGGATGACGAACGCCAGCGCGATCGCCGCGACGACCCCTGCCAGCAACGTGCTGGTCCGCACCCCCGCGGCGCGCATCCGCTTCCCCGGGACGAACCACTGCAGGAGGGAGCCGACCAGGTAGAGCACGACGGTCACCGACAGCAGGACCCACCCCAGGGTCGACTGCTCCACGAGGGCCCACAGCAGCACCGCTCCGACGATCAGCAGCAGCCCCGGGAGGATCGGTACGACGATGCCCAGCACCCCGACGACCATCAGCAGGGCCGCGACAACCTCGATCGAGCTCATGGTGGGTCAGTCTGCCAGCCGGTCGGCCGACCGGCCCGAACCAACGACGCCCGCCCCGACACGGTCGGGGCGGGCGGTGGCGGAGGGAGCAGGCTCAGATGGCCGGCGTCTCCTCGGCGTGGAGCCGGTGGGTCTCGTCGAGGATCTCGATGTCGTCCAGGCCGCGCAGCTTGTCGAGGTGCTCACGCCCGTGGTGGGCGCAGAAGTGCAACGCCAGTCCGTCGGCGAGACGGGCGCGGATGTAGGCCTGGGCGCCGCAGCGGTCGCAGCGGTCGGCAATCGTCAGCTCGGGGGTGAGAGTGGCGTTCACGGGCGGGTCTCCTCTCGGGCTCCGGTCGACGGTCGCGGATGAGCGCCTCCGGGTGCATCACAGTCAAGCATGTCAATGCTCTACCACCCTGTCTTTGTGCCCGGAACGTCGAAGGTTTCGCTCAGCGCGTAGACGGGAACTTTTCGGCTGGCCAGGACACCCGTCCCCGGGACGGCAGGTCGCCCGCCCACCACCCGTGCGCGGAGGGCGCGCCTGGCGGGCCGTGTCGGTGGCCGCGGTTAGGCTGCCGAGGTCCACCCAGACGAAGGAGACCCCGTGGCGCAGGACTACTCGGCCCGGCACCTCCAGGTCCTCGAGGGCCTGGAGGCGGTGCGCAAGCGCCCGGGGATGTACATCGGGTCGACCGACTCCCGAGGTCTCATGCACTGCCTCTGGGAGATCATCGACAACTCGGTGGACGAGGCCCTCGGCGGGCACGGCGACCGGATCGAGGTGATCCTGCACGAGGACCGCTCGGTGGAGGTGCGCGACACAGCTCGCGGCATCCCGGTCGACATCGAACCGCGTACCGGGCTCAGCGGCGTCGAAGTCGTCTTCACCAAGCTGCACGCGGGCGGGAAGTTCGGTGGGGGCAGCTATGCGGCCTCCGGCGGTCTCCACGGGGTCGGCGCCTCCGTCGTCAACGCCCTGTCGGCACGCCTCGACGTCGAGGTGGACCGGGGCGGCAGGACCTACGGCATGAGCTTCCGGCGTGGTGAGCCGGGCACCTTCGCGGACGGGACGCGCCCGCCCACCCCTGACGCAGCGTTCACGCCCTTCGAGCGCAGCAGCGAGCTGGCGGTCGTGGGCAAGACCCGGCGCGGGGTGAGCGGCACCCGGGTCCGCTACTGGGCCGACCCGCAGATCTTCATCCGGAACGCCCGCTTCGAGTACGACGAGCTGGTCGCCCGCGCCCGCCAGACCGCCTTCCTCGTGCCCGGACTGACCGTGGTGGTGCGGGACCAACGGCGCCTCCCCGAGACCCCGGGCGCCGACGGCCCCCACGAGGAGGTGTTCGCCTACTCCGGCGGCATCACCGAGTATGCCGAGTACCTCGCCTCCGACACCGCCCTCACCGACGTCTGGCGCCTGCGGGGCGCCGGCAGCTTCACGGAGACCGTGCCGGTCCTCGACGAACGGGGCCACATGGTCAGCCGGGAGGTCGAGCGCGAGTGCGAGGTCGACGTCGCGGTGCGCTGGGGGACCGGGTACGACACCGTCCAGCGCAGCTTCGTCAACATCATCTCCACCCCTAAGGGCGGCACCCACGTGGCCGGCTTCGAGCAGGCGCTGATGAAGGTCTTCCGTCGTCAGCTCGAGGTGAACGCCCGCAAGCTCAAGGTCGGCAACGACAAGGTGGACAAGGACGACATCACCGCCGGCCTCACGGCGGTGGTCACGGTCCGTCTGGCGGAGCCGCAGTTCGAGGGCCAGACGAAGGAGGTGCTCGGCACCAACGCGGTCCGGGCCATCGTCTCCAGGGTGGTGGAGAAGGAGCTCACCGACCGGTTGACCTCCACCCACCGCGGTGACAAGGCCCAGGCCGCGCTGCTGCTCGAGAAGGTCGTCGCCGAGATGAAGTCGCGCATCTCGGCGCGGCTGCACAAGGAGACCCAGCGCCGCAAGAACGCGCTGGAGTCCTCCTCCCTGCCGGCCAAGCTCGCCGACTGCCGGACCAGCGACACGCTGCGCAGCGAGCTGTTCATCGTCGAGGGGGACAGCGCCCTCGGCACCGCCAAGCTCGCGCGCTCCAGCGACTACCAGGCGCTCCTGCCGATCCGGGGCAAGATCCTCAACGTCCAGAAGGCGTCGGTCTCCGACATGCTCTCCAACGCCGAGTGCGCCGCGATCATCCAGGTCATCGGGGCGGGCTCGGGCCGCAGCTTCGACCTGGACGTGGCCCGCTACGGCAAGGTCATCATCATGACCGACGCGGACGTCGACGGCGCACACATCCGCACCCTCCTGCTCACCCTGTTCTTCCGCTACATGCGACCTCTGGTCGACGCGGGCCGCGTCTACGCAGCGATGCCACCGCTGCACCGCATCGAGGTCGCCGGTGGGCGGGGCGGGAAGGAATACGTCTACACCTACACCGAGGCCGAGATGCGCCGGACGGTGGCCGCCCTGCAGAAGAAGGGCAGGGGGATCAAGCAGCCCCTGCAGCGATACAAGGGCCTGGGGGAGATGGATGCCGACCAGCTCGCCGAGACCACGATGGACCCACGCCACCGCACGCTGCGTCGCATCACGCTGGCCGACGCCGCCCGGGCCGACGGTGTGTTCGAGCTGCTGATGGGCACCAACGTCGCGCCGCGCAAGGACTTCATCGTCGACTCGGCGCACGAGCTGGACCGCGACCGCATCGACGCCTGAGGGGCGGTCGACAACGCTCCCGGTCGGGCCGGAGCCGCCCGATGCGGTAACCTTGAAAGACACCTGCGCCGTGCGGCGGGGTGAACCACACCTCAGGACGATCCGATCCTGGGGTCCACGGGCGCCCACGATGCGCGCCTGGAGGTCGGTCCGGTCACGCGAGCAGCGTCGAGGCGAGAACCACCTCGACAACGTGAAGCGAGTTGAGCCGTCATGGCCAAATCTGTCAACAGTTCTGCCGGTGCCCCGGGCAAGAAGCCGCGGCACACGGTCGCCCAGAAGAAGGCGGCCCGTGAGGCTCGTGATGAGCAGGCCCGCGCCCAGCTGAAGGGTCGACGCCAGCGTCCCCGCACCGACGGGCCCGAGGACCGGGGCTCCGAGCGTGGCGGCTACCCCCGCCGTGACGACGACCGCGGGGGTGCCCAGCGCCGTGATGGCGGGACGGGCGGCGGTTACCCGCGTCGGGACGACGACCGTAGCGGATACCAGCGCCGTGACGACGACCGCGGGGGCTACCAGCGCCGTGAGGGCGGCTCCGGTGGCGGTTACCAGCGCCGCGAGGGCGGCTCCGGCGGCGGGTACCAGCGCCGTGACGACGACCGCGGCGGTTTCCAGCGTCGTGAGGGCGGTTCCGGCGGCGGGTACCAGCGCCGTGACGACGACCGCGGCGGCTACCAGCGTCGCGAGGGCGGCTCCGGTGGCGGCTACCAGCGCCGTGACGACGACCGCGGCGGCTACCAGCGTCGCGAGGGCGGCTCCGGTGGCGGCTACCAGTCCCGCGACGACCGGGGTGGCAGCTACCCGCGCCGTGACGACGACCGCGGGGGATACCAGCGCCGCGACGACCGCGGCGGGGACCAGCGTCGCGAGGGCGGATCCGGCGGGGGTTACCAGCGCCGCGACGACCGCGGCGGTTACCAGCGCCGTGACGACGACCGCGGCGCACCCCGCCGCGAGCACACCTGGCGCGCCCACCGGGAGGACCGCGAGGGCCGTCAGGCCGAGCGTGGTCGTCACGAGGGCCGTAGCTGGGACGAGAGCCGACGGCACAACGACCGTCGCTGGGACGACCGCCGGGACCGCGACGTGCGCCCCGACCACGCCCCGGTCGAGGAGGCCGAGGCCGAGCGCGAGGCGGCGGACGCGGCATACCAGGAGCGCACCGCCTCCGGGCCGGCCGAGAACGTGAGCGCCACCGTCGAGGAGGACAACGGCTTCGCCACGCTCGGGATCGACGAGAAGCTCGTCGCCACCCTGGCGCGCATCGGCATCACGCAGCCGTTCCCGATCCAGTCGGCGACCATCCCGGACGCCCTCGCCGGCAAGGACCTGCTGGGCCGGGGCCAGACCGGGTCCGGCAAGACGATGGCCTTCGGCCTGCCGATGCTGCACCGGCTGGCCCGGGCCCCGCGCGCCGTGCCCCACCGACCGCGCGCTCTCATCGTGACCCCGACCCGGGAGCTCGCGATGCAGATCGTCGACGCCCTCGCGCCGCTCATGCGCGCCGTCGACCGTCGTTTCCTCCTCGTCGCGGGCGGGATGTCCTACACGCCGCAGCTGTCCGCCCTGGACCGGGGCGTCGACGTCCTCGTGGCCACGCCCGGCCGCCTCATCGACCTGATCGAGCGGTCGGCGGCCGACCTCTCCGAGGCCGAGGTCGTGGTGCTGGACGAGGCCGACCACATGGCCGAGATGGGGTTCGTCGAGGCGATCCGCCAGATCCTCGACCTCACCCCCAAGGACGGGCAGAAGCTGCTCTTCTCGGCGACCCTCGACCACGGCGTGGACCAGGTCGCCAAGAGCTACCTCAAGGACCCCGTCACCCACTCCACCAACGACGTGACCGCGAGCGTCGCGACCATGGAGCACCACCTCTTCCTCGTGCACCCGCACGACAAGAAGCCGATCACCGCCGCGATCGCCAACCGTCCCGGCCGCACCGTGGTCTTCTGCCGCACCAAGCTGGGCGCCGACCGCATCGCCACACAGCTGCGGGAGTCCGGAGTCTTCGCGGCTGCGCTGCACGGCGGCCTGAACCAGGCGCAGCGCACGCGGGTGCTCGACGCGTTCAAGAACGGCAACCTGCCGGTGCTCGTCGCCACCGACGTCGCGGCCCGGGGCATCCACGTCGACGACGTCTCCCTGGTGCTGCAGGTCGACCCCCCGGCAGACCACAAGGACTACCTGCACCGCTCCGGGCGCACCGCCCGTGCCGGTGACGAGGGTGTCGTCGTCACGCTGGCGCTGCCCCACCAGAAGCGCCAGGTCTCCCGGCTGCTCGACGCGGCCGGCGTCCAGACCGAGCCGCGTCTCGTCGGCCCGGAGGACGTGGCCGTTATCGAGACCGCGGGCGGGTCGGTCCCCACCGGCGACCCGATCCTGCAGGAGCAGCTCGACGCCATCCTGCGTCCGCGCCGTCCGCAGGGCCGGGGCGGACGCGCAGGGTATGGCGACCGTTCCGGGCGTCGTGACTCGCGCGGCTATGCCGGTGGCCGGGGTGGGCAGCGTCCCCGGGACGACCGTGACGGCCGCCGCGGCGGACCTTCCGGACGCCCGCGCCGCGACCCCGACGCACCGTCGCGGGACAGCCGTCCCGACTGGCGCCCGAAGGGCTGACCGACGCCGACCTAGGATGGCCAGCGGTGCCGCCGTCGAGGCGAGGCGGCACCGCACCGTCCAGCACCACCCCGGAGGCAGCATGACGACGCTCACCCACGCGCCCGCCGAGAGCACGATCGACCCCTCTCTGCGTCACGTCTACCGGGAGGTGCTGCGCCGCAACGCCGGTGAGCACGAGTTCCACCAGGCGGTGGAGGAGGTGCTGGGCAGCCTCGGGCCGGTGGTCAAACGGCACCCGCACTACCTCGACGAGCGGGTCATCGAGCGGCTCTGCGAGCCCGAGCGGCAGATCATCTTCCGGGTGCCGTGGACCGACGACGCCGGTCAGGTCCAGATCAACCGCGGCTTCCGCGTCGAGTACTCCTCGGTGCTGGGTCCCTACAAGGGGGGCCTGCGCTTCCACCCGAGCGTGCTGCTGGGGACGGTGAAGTTCCTCGGGTTCGAGCAGATCTTCAAGAACGCGCTGACGGGGATGCCGATCGGCGGCGGCAAGGGCGGGTCCGACTTCGACCCCAAGGGCCGTTCGGACACCGAGGTGATGCGCTTCTGCCAGTCGTTCATGACCGAGCTCTACCGTCACCTCGGCGAGTACACCGACGTCCCGGCCGGTGACATCGGGGTCGGTGGCCGCGAGATCGGCTACCTGTTCGGGCAGTACAAGCGGATCACCAACCGTTACGAGGCCGGCGTGCTCACCGGCAAGGGCCTGGCCTGGGGAGGCTCGCGCGCCCGCACCGAGGCGACGGGCTACGGCACGGTGTACTTCGCCGACGAGATGGCCCGGCACGCCGGTCGCTCCCTCGAGGGCAAGCGGGTGGTGGTCTCGGGCTCGGGCAACGTCGCCATCTACGCCGTCGAGAAGGTCACCGAGCTCGGCGGCACCGTCGTGGCGTGCTCGGACTCCTCGGGCTACGTCGTCGACGAGGACGGGATCGACCTCGACCTCCTCAAGGACCTCAAGGAGGTCCGGCGCGAGCGGGTCGGTGCGTATGCCGAGGAGCGGGGTGGGCGCGCCCGTCTCGTCCAGGACGGCAGCGTCTGGGACGTCCCGTGCGAGGTGGCGCTGCCGTGCGCGACCCAGAACGAGCTGGACGACGAGGCCGCCCGCACCCTCGTGCGCAACGGCACCTGGCTGGTCGCGGAGGGTGCCAACATGCCCTCCACCCCTGCCGCGGTCCGCGTCTTCCAGGAGGCCGGGGTCCTCTTCGGCCCGGGCAAGGCCGCGAACGCCGGAGGGGTGGCCACCTCGGCGCTGGAGATGCAGCAGAACGCCTCGCGCGACAGCTGGACCTTCGAGCACACCGACGCCCGCCTCGGGGAGATCATGCGCAACATCCACCAGCGGGTGGTGACCACGGCCGAGGACTACGACCGGCCGGGCGACTACGTCTTCGGCGCCAACGCCGCGGGCTTCACCTCCGTCGCGGACGCGATGCTCGCGATGGGTGTCATCTGAGCGACCTCGATACGCTCCGGGGCATGACGACGACCTCCTCAGACGTGGTGGTGGTCGGTGGTGGCCACAACGGCCTCACCGCCGCCGCCTACCTCGCCCGCGCCGGCCGCTCGGTCCTCCTGCTCGAACGCTCGCCCGAGCTCGGCGGCGCCACCGTGAGCGCCGACGCCTTCGACGGCATGGGCGCCCGTCTCTCGCGCTACAGCTACCTCGTCAGCCTGATGCCCCGCCAGATCATGGCCGACCTCGGGCTGAGCCTGCGTCTCGCGCGGCGCCGCTACTCCTCATACACCCCCGTGCCCGGGGGCGAGGGCGGGCTGCTGGTCGACAACGAGGACGCGGCCGCGACGGCGCGGTCCTTCGCGGCGGTCGGCGCCGCGGCGGACCTCGAGCGGTGGCAGGAGTTCTACGGGCGCACGGGCGAGCTGGCCTCCCGGATGTGGCCCACCGTGACCGAGCCGCTGCTGCGGCGGGCCGAGATGGTCGACCGGGTCGGTGACCCCACGCTGGTCCGGGACTTCCTCGAGCGGCCCCTGGGCGAGGTCCTGGAGCGGACGTTCAGCTCCGACCTGGTGCGTGGCGTGGCCCTCACGGACGGCCTGATCTCCACCTACGCCAGCGCCCACGGCGCCGACCTACGACAGAACATCTGCTTCCTCTACCACGTCATCGGCGGCGGTACCGGCGACTGGGACGTGCCGGTCGGGGGGATGGGTCAGGTGTCCGGGCAGCTCGCCGAGGTCGCCCGCCGCGCGGGGGCGCAGCTGCGTACCGGGGCGACGGTGGTGGGCGTGGAGGAGGGCGCGGTCACCTGGGTGGACGAGCGGGGTATGACGCACCGCGCCACCGCGCGCGACGTGCTGTGGGCGGCGGCACCGGCGGTGCTGGACGACCTGACGGGGACCGAGGGAGAGCGGGTGGAGGGCGCTCAGGTGAAGGTCAACCTCCTGCTCTCGCGGCTGCCGCGGCTGCGGGAGGAGGGGGTCGCGCCGGAGGCGGCGTTCGGGGGGACCTTCCACATCAACGAGACCTACACCCAGCTCCAGTCCGCGTTCGCGGCGGCGTCGCAGGGGCGGGTCCCGGAGCCGATGCCGGCCGAGATCTACTGCCACTCGATCACGGACCCGAGCATCCTGTCGCCGCAGCTGCGGGAGTCGGGCGCCCAGACGCTCACCGTCTTCACCCTGCAGACGCCCGACCGGCTCCTCGACGACGTCGAGTCCCTGGACGGGGCACGGGCCGGGCTGGAGCGGGCGGTGCTCGACTCGCTCGGCTCGGTGCTCGCCGAGCCGGTCGACGACGTCGTGATGAGCCGCCCGGACGGCACGCCCTGCGTCGAGACCAGGACGACCCGCGACCTGCAGGAGTCGTTGGCGATGCCCGGAGGCAACATCTTCCACGCGCCCCTCACCTGGCCGTGGGCCGACGACGACGCCCCGCTCGACACGCCCGCGCAGAGGTGGGGCGTGGACACGGCATACCCGGGCGTGCTGCTGGCCGGCGCCGGCTCGCGCCGGGGCGGGGGCGTGAGCGCCCTCGGCGGCTACCACGCCGCCCGCGCCGTCCTGGAGTCCTAGCAAACGGGCTCGCCCGGCCGCCCAGGACGGGCACGTCCGTGGTGGGTCGGCGCTGCCATGGCGACACCGACCCACCACGGTCCGTCGGGGCACCCGGTGGGGGAGGGAGGGTCAGGTGTCGCGGAAGGGATGCGGCTCGTGGAGCCGCTCCGTGTCCTGCCGGACCATGTCCGGGTCCTCGATCTCACCCTCGGTTAGCTCAGGCTTGTTCCGCAGGTAGAGGATGCTCGCGGCCAGGCCTCCCCACACGACGACGATCGCGACGATCATCATGATGACGGCCGGAGTGGTCATCGGGTCACCTCCTTGTCGACGTCGGGCCACGGCACGAACTTCTCGTCGTCGCGACCCTTCCAGGGTATGGCGGAGAGCACCACCGCCGCGACCACCACGAACACGATCGTGCCCCAGCCGAAGAGGTTCAGGTACCACTGCGGCAGGCCCTCGTAACCGTCGTTGACCAGCGACACGAGCTTCTGCCCGAGCATGATCACCAGGAACGCGGGCGCGACGACGCCGATCAGGGCGATCCAGATCCGGCCGACCTGGAAGGTCGAGACCGCGTTCAGGTGTCGGCGCAGGGTCTCCGACTTGCGGAAGACCCAGACCACCAGGACCGTCATGACGATCGCGGACAGCACGATGCCGACGTTGTTGGCCCACTGGTCGACGGTGTCGAGGGCGAGCAGCCCGGACGTGGTCGAGAACAGCAGCACCGAGAGCACGGCGCAGACCCCGGACACGAGGATGGCGCTTCCGCGCCGCGACAGGCCGAACTTCTCCTGCACGGACGCCGCGACCCCGAGCAGGATCGAGATGATCGAGGTGAAGCCCGCCAGGATCAGCGAGCCGAAGAAGACGACCCCGAAGATGGCGCCACCGGGCATCTCGTTGATGACGGCCGGGAAGGTGACGAAGGACAGGATCGGCCCGGTCAGCCCCTCGAGCTCGGAGACCTGCACCGACTGCTGGTTGGCCATGAAGCCCAGCGTCGCGAAGACCCCGATGCCGGCGAGGATCTCGAAGGAGGAGTTGGCGAACGCGACGACCAGGCCGGAGCTGGTCATGTTGGCCTTGCGCCGCTGGTAGGACGCGTAGGTCACCATGATGCCGAAGGCGATCGACAACGAGAAGAAGATCTGGCTGTAGGCCGCGATCCAGACGTTCAGGTCGGCGAGGGCGCCCCAGTCGGGCGTGAAGAAGGCGTTCAGCCCGTCCATCGCCCCGGGCAGGGTCAGGGCGCGGATCACCAGGCCGAGGAAGGCGACCCCCAGCAGCGGGATGAAGATGACGTTGACCTTCTGCACCCCGGCGGTCACGCCCAGCGCGATGACGACGAGGACGGCGACCCAGACGAGCACCAGCGGCACGGCGACGGCCGGGACGACGGTGGTCGAGATCTCCGGGTCACCCACCTTGAGGTACTCGCCGACGAAGAAGCCCAGGGTGTCCTGGCCCCAGCGCAGGTTGAAGGCGAAGATGAAGTAGCTGGCGGCCCAGGCGATGACCGCGGCGTAGTAGACCGCGATGACGAAGGACAGCATGATCTGGAACCAGCCGAGGGTCTCCGTCGGCTTCGCCATCCGCCGGTAGGCCAGCGGGGCCGCGGCGCGGTAGCGGTGCCCGATGGAGTAGTCGAGGAACAGGATCGGGATTCCGGCGGTGAGGAGCGCCACGAGGTAGGGGATGAGGAAGGCTCCTCCACCGCTCTCGTAGGCGACGCCCGGGAACCGCCAGATGTTGCCCAGCCCGACGGCGGATCCGATGGCAGCGAGGATGAAGCCCGTGGAGGACGTCCACGTCTCGCGCTGCTCGGCCGCGACCGGGGCGTTCGATGTCGTCACGGCAGGACCTCCTTGACACTGGTAGGACGGAACGGTCGGCTGAGCCTAGCGCCAGATCGCCGCGCCCGGGAGGCTACGCGCGGCGCGTCGCGAGCAGGTCGATCGCGTACCGGTAGCCGTGCACGCCCGCCCCCGCGATCACCGCCACCGCGACGGGCGAGAGGTATGACGTGTGCCGGAAGCTCTCGCGCGCGTGCGGGTTGGACAGGTGGACCTCGACGACCGCGAGGTCGGTGGCTCGGACAGCGTCCAGCAGGGCCACCGAGGTGTGCGTGTAGGCGCCTGCGTTGAGCACCACGCCGACCACCTCCTCGTCGGCGGCGGCCTCGTGCAGGGCGTCGACGAGGACCCCCTCGTGGTTGCTCTGCCGGCAGGTCACCTGCAGGCCGTGCTCGCCGGCCGTGCGGGCGCACAGAGCCTCCACGTCCGCGAGGGTGGAGGAGCCGTAGATGTGCGGCTCCCGCGTGCCGAGCAGGTTGAGGTTGGGCCCGTTGAGGACCACGATCCGGCGCGTCATGGGGCCCAGGGTGGCACATCCCGTGCACCGCCCGGGGGCGGACGCCACCCCGCCGCCGACGGTCGCCGCCCCGTTAGGGTGGGCGCATGAACGGCACACCGTGGTGGCGACGTCTGCTCAGTGTCTTCGAGCCCGGGGAGGGGCGCGGGGGCACCTCCTCCCGCGCCAGCTCGGCCGGGTCCCCCGGCAAGGGGGCCAGGGCGGCGCGCCCCGCCGGGGCTCCCCGGCCCGGCCAGCCGAAGGGACGCCCGGGCCGGCTGGCGAGCATCGACCCCGCGCTGCCCGTCCTGGGGCTCGCCGTGACCCGCAGCGGATGGGTGGGCGCCGTGCTCGACCCGTCGGGCCACGGGACCCCGCACCTCGTCGACGGCGTCACGCTCGAGGAGGTGGTCGCGGCCGCCGGGACGGTCACCGTGGTCGCGCTGGACGTCCCCGTCGGGCTGCCGGACGAGGGGCGCCGGGCGGCCGACGTCGC
The DNA here is from genome assembly GCF_003702705.1 of Ornithinimicrobium cerasi. Taxonomy (GTDB): domain Bacteria; phylum Actinomycetota; class Actinomycetes; order Actinomycetales; family Dermatophilaceae; genus Ornithinicoccus; species Ornithinicoccus cerasi. Next base: position 223,584 of record NZ_QZMN01000001.1, read on the forward strand.
GGCCCGCAAGGAGCTCGGGGGACAGGCCTCCGCCGTCCTGACCACCCCGGTCCGCGAGGCCGTCTACGCCGCCACCTTCGGCGAGGCCAACGCGATCAGCCGCGAGAAGGTCGGCTCCGGCCTGAGCCAGCAGGCCTACGGGCTGCGCCGCCGGATCATGGAGGTGGACGCGTACGTGCGCCAGGACCTGCCGTTCCGCCTGGTCGAGGTGGTGCCGGAGCTCGTCTACACCGACCTGTCGGGCACCCCGCTGACGTCGCGCCGGGGGTCGGCGGAAGGATCGCGCCAGCGGCGCGAGGCGCTGGCCACGGCCGGCCTGTACGCCCCGACCCAGGCACCGGTGGGGGTCGCCACCGACTCGATGCTCGACGCCTGCGCTGCGGCGCTGACGGCCCACCGGGTCAAGAACGGCCAGGCCAGGAGCATCCCCGACGAGCCGGAGACCTACTCGGACGGGATCACCGCGGCGATCCGCGTCTGATCCCGGTCAGCCGCGCAGCGCCCGGTCAGCCGGGCAGCGACCGGTCACGCGGGCAGCGCCGCGTCAGCCCCGCAGCCGCGCGGGGTCGACCCGCTGCTCGTCCAGGGCGACGCCCGGCTTGCGGATCGCCAGCGTGGCCAGGGCGACCGCGCCGACGAGGAAGAGCACGCCCACCGCCATGTGCACACCGGCCAGCGACATCTCGCCCAGGCCGATCTGGACCAGCGCCAGCACCGCCATGCCCGCCGCGTGCATGAGCAGTCCCTTGTTGCCGCTGGCGCGGGACCACAGGAACGCGGCGACGGCCGCGACGAGGGCGACGACGAAGGTGACGTTGCCGACGTTGCCGTGCTGGCCCCCGCCGTCGACCCAGCCGAAACCCACCACCGTCTGCCAGATCGCCAGCAGGGCGGTGAGGACGGCAGTGAGGCGCAGGACGGTCAGCGTCAGGGAGGTGTTCTTCATGGTCCCAGTCTGGCAGACCGTCAGGCGGCGCCGGGCGACGGACCGAGGTCCCGGAGGACCGGCCACGCCTCGAGCATCGCGGGCCCGTACCAGGTCAGCAGGCGCCCGCTCACCAGCCGCGTGGGGGTCCGCACGAACGCCTCCGGACCGTCGTCCGCCGTGAACACGTAGGGCTCGTCCGGCAGCAGCACCACGTCCGCCCCTGCCCCGTCCAGCTCCTCCAGCGCCAGGCCCGGGTAGCGCTCGGCATGGTCGCCGAACACGTTCTCCAGCCCGGCGTGCGCGAGCAGGTCGGTCGTGAAGGTGCGGGAACCGACGACCATCCACGGGTCCCGCCAGATCGGCACCACCACCCGCGACCGGGCGGCGGGGGGCCGACCCGCGCCCCACAGCCGCCCGATCTCCTCGAGCCAGCCCGGACACCCCCACCGGAGGACGTCGACCAGGAGCGTCCGCAGCACCCGCAGGGCGTCGGCGACCGACTCCACGTCCCCGACCCAGACCTGCTGACCCCGCTCACGCAGGCGCCGCACGTCGAGCTCGCGGTTCTCCTCCCGCACGCAGACCACGAGCTCGGGGGCGAGGTCGGCGACCGCGGCCCGGTCCGGGTTCTTCGTCCCGCGGACGCGGGGTATGTCGAGCCCGCTCGGCCGGGTGCACCAGTCGGTCGCGCCGACGAGAGCCTCCGGCCGGGTGGCCGCCATGGCCTCGGTCAGCGAGGGGACGAGCGAGACCACCCGGCGCACCGGGCCGTCGGGCAGCCGGACCTCTCCGCCCACGTCGTCCCGGACGGTCCGGCTCACGCCGGCGGGTCGGGGTGACCGGCCTCGGTCCCGCCAGGGGCGAGCGTCGTGCCGTCCACGATTCGGCCCCCCTCCTCGCCCAGCGTGACCGCGCCGACGACGCGCACGTCGGCCCCGAAGGTCCAGTCCCCCTCGACCTGGAGGCGGCTGGCCTCCACGAGGGAGGGCGGGCCGGCGGGGAAGCGTGCGTCGAAGGCACCGATCATCCCGTAGTGGTCCTTGACCAGGTCGACGACCGGTGCGGGCTCGACGGTGCTCGTGAGCCGCCACGTCCGCGGGTCCAGCCGGTAGACGTCCGAGCGCAGGAGGAGGAGCTCGTTGGTCGTCTTCACCGGGGCGAAGCGCTCCCGGGTCACCCCCACGGAGACCGCGTCCTCGAACAGCTCGACGGCGCCCCCCATCGCGCTCTCGATCTGGATCACCGGGGTGGAGGTCTTGTCGGTGGGGTCGACCGTCTTGGCGTTGCGGATCAGCGGCAGTTCGAGGACCCCGCCCCGCTCGTCGAGCATCCCCCGCAGGCGCTCGAGGTCGAACCACAGGTTGTTGGTGTTGACGTAAGGATGGGTGTCCGCATCCATGAAGTGGACCATCTCCTCCGGCGCCGTCTGCGCCGTGTCGCGCAGCACCAGCCTCCCGTCGCCACGACGCCGGACGAGGTGGCCGCCCTTCTTGTCCATCTCGGTCCGGGGGCACACCTCCGCGGCGTAGCCGGCCCCGCTGCCCGCGAACCAGGCGGCGAGCGCGGCGTCGGGGACGGCTCCGAGGTTGTCGACGTTGGAGACGAAGGCGAAGCGGTAGCCGGCGTCGAGCAACCGGTCGAGCAGCCCGCTGGCGAGCAGGGAGGGGTAGAGGTCCCCGTGGCCGGGCGGGCACCACTCCAGGCGCGGATCGGCGGGCCACTCCACGGGTGTCAGGTCGTCCTCGCGCAGCTTGGGCTCCTGGCTCTGCAGGAAGTCCAGGGGCAGGTCGCCGACGGCGAGCTCGGGGTAGCGGTCCAGCACCTCTACCGTGGCGTCGCGGGTGGAGAAGCTGTCCATCAGCACGAGGGGCAGGCGCACGCCATACCTCTCGCGCAGCGCGAGGACCTGGCGCACCGTGATGTCGAGGAAGGTGAGCCCCTCGTGCACGGGGAGGAGGGACTTGGGGCCGGCCAGACCCATGGAGGTGCCGAGCCCGCCGTTGAGGGTGATCACCACCGTCGCGTCGAGGGCGGACCGGGCAGCGTCCTCGTCGACGGTGAGGTCGGCGTGCTGGACGTCCGGCAGTGCGGGCTCCACGTCGGACTCCGCGATCAGGCCGGTCGCCCCGGCGGCGAGCTTGTCGTAGTGGGCCGCGAAGGTGTCCATGGCCGGCTGGCTGACACCGGCCTCCCGCATCCGATCCAGGGCCAGCGTGCGTCCGTCTGCGCTCATGGTCTCCAACCTACCCAGCAGGACCGACAGCGACCCCGCCACCGTGCGCCAGCAGCCCCTCCGGACAACTACCGTGGCTAGTAGAGTCGGGTCACCCAACGAGGAGGAGAAGGATCATGGACGGACGGCTCGAGGGACGGGTGGCACTGGTGACGGGAGCCGCCAGCGGGATCGGGAGGGCCACGGCGCAACGGCTGCTCGAGGAAGGTGCGGCGGTCCTGGTGACCGACATCCAGGACGAGCTCGGTGCCCGTACGGTCGAGGAGCTGGGCGCCGACGGCGGCCGCGTGATGTTCCTGCGGCACGACGTCACGAGCGAGGGGGACTGGCAGGCCGCCGTGGACACCGCCGTCGCCGAGCTCGGCGGCCTCGACATCCTCGTGAACAACGCCGGGATGGGTGACCTGAAGACCATCGAGGACACCACCCTGGAGGAGTGGCACCGCACCGTCGAGATCGACCAGACGGGTGTCTTCCTGGGGATGAAGATCGCCGCCCCGGCGCTGCGCCGGTCCGAGGGCGCCTCGATCGTCAACATCAGCTCGATCTTCGGCACCAGCGGCGGCTTCGGCACCTCGCCGGCCTACCATGCGGCCAAGGGCGCGGTGCGGACGCTGACCAAGAACGCCGCCGTGCACTGGGCGACCGAGGGGATCCGGGTCAACTCGATCCACCCCGGCTTCATCCTCACCCCGATCCTGGAGCCCACCAGGGGCACCGAGTACTGGGACACGATGATCCAGCTGACGCCGATGGCGCGGCTGGGCGACCCGGCCGACATCGCGGCCGGCGTCGCCTACCTGGCCAGCGACGACGCGAGGTTCGTCACCGGGAGCGAGCTCTACATCGACGGCGGCTTCACGGCGCGCTGACCGCGCGGCCGGTGGGTTGACCTTCACGTCAACCCGCCGGTGCGCCTCGTCTACCATCGGAGTGACCCGACTCGACGAGGAGACCTCAGGTGAAGAACGACCAGTCGGCAGCCACCGCCACCAGCGCCGAGCGCCCGCCCCTGCACACACCGGAGCACCCGGTCCGGATCGTCACCGCGGCCAGCCTCTTCGACGGGCACGACGCTTCCATCAACATCATGCGCCGCATCCTGCAGGGCCAGGGCGCCGAGGTGGTCCACCTGGGGCACAACCGATCGGTGGAGGAGGTCGTCGACGCGGTCCTCGACGAGGACGCGAACGGCGTCGCGGTCTCCTCCTACCAGGGCGGGCACGTCGAGTACTTCGAGTACCTCGTGCAGCGGCTGGCCGAGGCGGGCGCGGGACACGTGCGGGTCGTCGGGGGTGGGGGCGGCGTCATCGTGCCGGAGGAGATCTCCCGCCTGCGGGAGTCGGGCGTCACGATCTTCAGCCCCGAGGACGGGCAGCGCCTGGGACTGCCGGGCATGATCAACACCGTCATCGAGGACTGCGACTGCGACCTCTGGCAGGTCGGCCCCGCCGACGTGGACGCGGTGCTCGCGGGGGATCGCACCGCCGTCGCCCGGGCCATCACGGGGGCCGAGGTCGGTCACCTGCCCGAGGCGGACCGTGCCCGCTACCGGGACGAGGCCGGGTCCGCCGGGAGGACCGTCCCCGTCCTGGGGATCACCGGGACCGGGGGGTCCGGGAAGTCCTCGCTCACCGACGAGCTCGTCCGCCGGCTGCGGATGGACCAGGGTGACCGCTTCCGGGTCGCGGTGATCGCCGTCGACCCGACGCGGCGACGGGGTGGTGGCGCCCTGCTGGGCGACCGGATCCGGATGAACTCCATCACCCGGGGGGGCTTCGCCCCCCCGGGAACCCCCCCGACCGCGTCCGGCGAGAGGCAGACGCCCGCCATCTACTTCCGGTCGATGGCGACCCGGGGGGACCGGGAGATCCCCGAGGCGCTGCCGCTGGCCGTCGACATCCTCAAGGCGGCCGGCTTCGACCTCGTGATCGTGGAGACCCCGGGCATCGGCCAGGGGGACGCGGGCATCGTCCCCTACGTCGACGCGTCGCTGTACGTCATGACGCCGGAGTTCGGCGCCGCGTCGCAGCTGGAGAAGATCGACATGCTCGACTTCGCCGACGTGGTGGCCATCAACAAGTTCGAGCGCCGTGGCGCCCTGGACGCGCTGCGCGACGTGGGGCGCCAGCTGGTGCGCAACCGGGAGGCCTTCGGCAAGCGGCCCGAGGACATGCCGGTCTTCGGCACCTCCGCCGCCACCTTCAACGACGACGGCGTGACAGCCCTCTACCAGGAGCTGCGAGAGCTGCTGGCCGGCAAGGGTCTGCCGGTCGGTCCCGGGTCGCTGCCCCAGGTGGACGTGCGCCACTCGTCCACGATCCGTCAGGTCGTCCCGCCGCGTCGGGTGCGCTACCTCGCCGAGATCGCCGACACCGTCCGCACCTACCACGAGGACACCGAACGCTTCGCCCGGGCGGCCCGACGGGTCGAGCGCCTGGCCGCGGTCGACGACGAGCTCGCGTCCACCGGGCGCACCGGCCACGGTGTCGACGAGCTCCTCGAGTCGGCGCGCCAGGAGGTCCCCGCCGAGATCCAGGAGATGCAGGAGCGCTGGCCCACGGTCGTCGAGTCCTACTCCGGCGAGGAGCAGGTCGTGCGGGTGCGGGAGCGCGAGCTGCGCACCCGGCTGGTCAAGGAGTCGCTGAGCGGGAACCGCATACCCCGCGTCGCGCTGCCCCCCTACGACGAGGCGGGTGCTCTCGTCCGCTACTGGAGGCGGGAGAACCTGCCCGGCTTCTTCCCCTTCACCGCCGGGGTGTTCCCCTTCAAGCGGGAGGGTGAGGACCCCGCGCGCATGTTCGCGGGGGAGGGCGACCCGTTCCGGACCAACCGCCGCTTCAAGCTGCTCTCGGAGGGGCAGCCGGCCACGAGGCTCTCCACCGCGTTCGACTCGGTGACGCTCTACGGCCAGGACCCCGCGGAGCGTCCCGACATCTACGGCAAGGTCGGCACCTCAGGGGTGTCCGTCGCCACGCTGGACGACATGAAGGCGCTCTACGACGGGTTCGACCTGGTCAGCCCCACGACCTCGGTGTCGATGACCATCAACGGCCCGGCGCCGACGGTCCTGGCGTTCTTCCTCAACACGGCCATCGACCAGCAGCTCGACGCCTTCCGGGAGCGCGAGGGGCGCGAGCCCTCCGGGGCGGAGGCGGAGGAGCTGCGCGCCTACGCGCTGCAGAACGTCCGCGGCACCGTGCAGGCCGACATCCTCAAGGAGGACCAGGGGCAGAACACCTGCCTGTTCACCACGGAGTTCTCGCTGCGGATGATGGGTGACATCCAGCAGTGGTTCATCGACCAGGGCGTGCGCAACTTCTACTCGGTCAGCATCTCCGGCTACCACATCGCCGAGGCCGGGGCCAACCCCATCAGCCAGCTGGCGTTCACACTCGCCAACGGCTTCACCTATGTCGAGTCCTACCTCGCGCGCGGGATGGACGTCAACGACTTCGCCCCGAACCTCAGCTTCTTCTTCTCCAACGGGATGGACCCGGAGTACAGCGTCATCGGACGGGTGGCCCGCCGGATCTGGGCGGTCGCGATGCGCGAGAAGTACGTCGCGAACGAGCGCAGCCAGAAGCTGAAGTACCACGTCCAGACGTCCGGCCGGTCGCTGCACGCCCAGGAGATGGACTTCAACGACATCCGCACCACGCTGCAGGCGCTGATCGCCATCTACGACAACGCCAACAGCCTGCACACCAACGCCTACGACGAGGCGATCACCACGCCCTCGGAGGAGTCGGTGCGTCGCGCGCTCGCCATCCAGCTCATCATCAACAAGGAGTGGGGCCTGGCGATGAACGAGAACCCGAACCAGGGCTCGTTCATCCTCGAGCAGCTGACCGACCTCGTGGAGGAGGCGGTGCTGCTGGAGTTCGACCGCATCTCCGAGCGGGGTGGCGTCCTCGGCGCGATGGAGACTGGCTACCAGCGCGGCAAGATCCAGGACGAGTCGATGCTCTACGAGCACCGCAAGCACGACGGCACGCTGCCGATCGTCGGCGTCAACACCTTCCGCCGCCCCGAGTCCGAGCGGGAGGTCGTCCAGGTCGAGCTGGCCCGGGCGACCGAGACCGAGAAGGAGTCGCAGCTGCGGCGGGTCGCCGAGTTCCAGGAGCAGCACGCCGACGAGGCGACCGAGGCGCTGGACCGGCTCCGGGAGGCGGCGCTGAGCGGCGACAACGTCTTCGCGGTGCTCATGGACGCGGCGCGGGTGTGCTCGCTCGGGCAGATCACCGCGGCGTTCTTCGAGGTCGGCGGACAGTACCGCCGCAACGTCTGACGGCTCCTATCTGGGCGGCCGTCCTCCGGGAGGAGCGACCGCGACCGGCTCCTGACGGACCGCGGGCGCCTCAGACGTGCAGGCTCTCCGCCTCGATGAGACCCATCGACCGGGCGCGGTTGACCGCCGAGAGGCGGTCCCCGACGCCGAGCTTGCCGTAGATGTTGGCGAGGTGGTGGTGCACGGTCCGGGGAGAGATCTCGGCCTGGTGGGCGATGCGCGCGGCGGTGTGTCCCCGCGCCAGCAGCTCGAGGACCACCTGCTCACGGGTGGTGAGGTGCACGATCCGTGCCTCCGGCTCCGGCATTGCGTCGGGGTCGAGGATCCGGTTGAGGGCCACCAGCACCGGCTGCACCATCGACAGGACCGCCAGGTCGGCGTCGGTGAAGTCCTCGCCGAGACGGCCGAGCATGACGCACACGAAGGCCGGTCCCGTGCGGACCGGCACGGTGACCAGCTGGTCCACACCCCAGACCCGGCGGATCTCCTCCCGCCGCGGCGACCCTGTCCAGGCAGACCCGACGGCGCGCGACATGGTCGTCACCGCGTCGTGACCGTCCCGGACGGGGGCGAGCAGCGGGTCCGACCGTGGGACCACCCGCAGGAGCGGTTCCACGCGCGCGGGCGTCGCGGTCGCCGGGGCAGGCCCGATGCGCCGCACCTCCCACCCGTCGTCCCGGGCGTGCACCACGAGCCCGAGCTCCGCCCGGACCGCGTGGACGACGGCGTCCACAGCGTGGGTGAGGCGCTCCACCGCGGTCCCCTCGCTGGCCGCGACCCGCTGCAGCACCTCGACGGCCACCCGGTAGGCGTCGATGGGGACCTCGGTGCTCATGGGCCCACTCTGGCCTGTCCCGGCTCTCCTGTAAATCACCCCGGGGAGAAGGGTGTGGACGACGCGCGACACCTGTCGGACGCCCCGCCTACCCTCGTCCTGTGCCACCCGACCTCGCCGCCGCCTCGTGGGTGCTCCGCGTCAGCCGGTCCGACCTCGCCGACGCGGTCGGCATCGCGACCCTGACCCGCGGGGAGGGGTATGCCGCGGACGGCCGGGTGCGCACGCTCGTCACCGCGCTCGACGGGGGAACGCTGCTCGGCACGGTCCTGGGGAGCCGGCGCACGGTCTACCAGACCATCGTCCGGCGGATCGGTGCCGACGGTCCCGGCTGGGTCGGCCAGTGCAGCTGCCCCGTCGGTTACGACTGCAAGCACGCGGTCGCGGTCGTGGTCGAGACGCAGCGACGGCTCTCGGGCGCCGGTGCCCGCAGCGGGTGGGAGACCGCCCTCGCGCCCCTGGTCCGGGCCATCCCCGGGGGTGCCGCCGCGTCGGGGGGCGAGGGTGCCTCGGACGCGGCCGGGCGGGATACTGTCGCGCTGGCCCTGGAGGTGTCAGTAGGACCGGGTCTGGCCGTGGGCGGGGAGTCGGCGCGGGTGCTCTTACGGCCCGTGCGCGAGGGGCGGGGCGGTCGCTGGGTGCGGACGGGCGTGAGCTGGCGCCACCTGTCCAGCGCCTGGGCCTCGCCGGAGGTCCTGCCCCACCACCGCTCCGTGGTCGGCCAGCTCATGACGGTGGCCCGGGGCAGCGGCGGCCACACGGCGTGGGGCGCGGACCAGCTGGGCCTCGACGACCTCGGACCGGTCGCGTGGCCGCTGCTGCAGCAGTGCGTGGCGGCCGGTGTCGAGCTGGTCCCCGGCACCGCCCTCACGGCCGTGGCGGTGCGGACCGACCCCGTGACCGTCACGCTGGACCTGTCCCGGCACGGGTCCGGCGCGCTGGTGCTGCGTCCGGGGCTCTCCGCCGACCCACCACCTCAGGTCGGCGGCCGGCAGTTCCTGCTCGGCAATCCGCCGCACGGGGTCGGCCATCTCGCCGACGACGGGCTGCTGAGCCTGTGGCCGCTGCGCGAACCGCCGCCTCCCTCGGCCGTGCCGCTCCTCGAGCGGGCCGACCCGCTGGAGGTGCCGGTCGAGGAGGTGCCCAGGTTCCTCGCCCTCTACCGCCCGGTGCTGTCCCGGGTGGTCACGCTCAGCTCCGCCGACGGCAGTGTGCCGCCGCTGGAACCGACCCGACCGACGCTGCTCCTGCGCCTCACGCCCCGGCCCTCCCACCAGCTGCTGCTCGAGTGGGCCTTCCGGTATGCCGTCCCCGGGACGCCGGACCCCTCCGTCACCACGGTGGCCCTCGACGACCACGGCCAGCCCCGCGACACCGAGGGGGAGGCAGCGGTGACGGACACGGTCCTGCCCGTGCTCGAGCAGCTGCCGGGTCTCGTGGACCGGTCCGCCCGGCCGCGACCCCGGCCCTACCCGACGGTGACGATCACGGGCGGGCGGACGGCGCGGTTCGTCGAGGAGCTGCTGCCCCGGCTCCGCGAGCTGAGCGACGTCGAGGTCCTCGTCGAGGGCGAGCTGCCCGACTACGGCGAGGCCGAGGAGGCTCCGGTCGTGCGGCTCAGCACCACCCAGGGTGAGGTCGAGGACTGGTTTGACCTCCACGTCCAGGTCACCGTCGGGGACCAGCAGGTGCCGTTCGAGGAGCTGTTCGCGGCGCTGGCCAGGGGGGACGAGGTCATGCTGCTCGAGAGCGGGACCTGGTTCACGCTCGACCGGCCGGAGCTGCAGAGCCTGCGCACCCTCATCGACGAGGCTCGCGACCTCGAGGACGGCCCGCCGCGCCCGGGGAGGGTGAGCGTCACGGCATACCAGGCGGGGCTGTGGGAGGAGTTCCTCCGGCTGGGGATCGTCGAGGAGCAGGACGACGCCTGGCGGCGGTCGGTGGACGGGCTGCTCCAGCTCGGCGGGGCGGACCTCGGACTCGTGCAGCAGCCCGCGGGGCTGCGTGCGCAGCTCCGGCCGTACCAGCTCGAGGGTCACCGCTGGCTGAGCACGCTCTGGGACGCCCGGCTGGGAGGAGTGCTGGCCGACGACATGGGGCTGGGCAAGACGTTGCAGGCGCTGGCCATGATCACACGGGCTGAGGACCGGGGCGACCTGGCCGAGGGACCGGTGCTCGTCGTGGCACCCACCAGCGTCGTGTCCACGTGGGCCGAGGAGACCGCGCGCTTCGCACCCCACCTGCGGGTCGCGACGGTCACGGCGACCGCTCGTCGGCGGGGGAGCGACCTCGCGACGGCCGTCGGTGCCGCCGACGTCGTCGTCACGTCCTACACGCTGCTCCGGCTGGAGAGCGAGGGGTACGAGGCGCTGCCCTGGAGCGGGGTGGTGCTCGACGAGGCGCAGTTCGTGAAGAACTACCGGTCGGCGACCTACCAGGCGGTACGGCGGGTCTGCGGTCCTCGGACGTTCGTCATCACCGGCACCCCGCTGGAGAACAACCTCATGGACCTGTGGTCCATGACCTCGCTCGCCGCCCCCGGGCTCTTCCCCCGCCCGGAGGTGTTCACGCACCGCTACCGCCGGCCGATCGAGGCCGGCGACTCGCCGGAGGTGCTCGACCGGCTGCGTCGTCGGCTGCGACCGTTCATGCTGCGGCGCACCAAGTCTCAGGTGGCGACCGAGCTGCCCCCCAAGATCGAGCAGACCCTGCACGTCGCCCTGCACCCGGCGCACCAGAAGGTCTACGACCGGCACCTCCAGCGTGAGCGGCAGCGGGTCCTCGGCCTCCTGGAGGACCTCGACCGCAACCGGGTCGCGATCTTCCGGGCGCTCACGGTGCTGCGCCAGCTCGCCCTCGACCCGTCACTGGTGTCCGAGGAGCACACCGGGCTGGCCACCTCGGCGAAGATCAGCTCGTTGGTCGAGCAGCTGACCGAGCTCGCGGCGGAGGGGCACCGGGCGCTCGTCTTCTCCAGCTTCACCGGGTTCCTGGCCAAGGTGCGCCTGGCTCTGGGGGAGGCGGGCATCGGGCACAGCTATCTCGACGGCAGCACCCGCGGCGACGTGCGGGCGAGCCGCATCAGCGGCTTCAGGGAGGGCGACGACCCGGTCTTCCTGATCAGTCTCAAGGCGGGCGGTTTCGGGCTCACGCTGACGGAGGCCGACTACGTGTTCGTCCTCGACCCCTGGTGGAACCCGGCTGCCGAGGCGCAGGCGGTCGACCGGACGCACCGCATCGGGCAGACGCGGCCGGTGAACGTCTACCGGATGGTCTCGACCGGGACGATCGAGGAGAAGGTGGTCGCCCTGCAGCAGCGCAAGCGTGACCTGTTCGCGACCGTCGTCGACGCCGGGGAGTTCCGGGCCGGCGGCATCTCTGCCGAGGACATCCGGGACCTGCTGGACGGGTGAGGACGCGTTCCGGCCTCCAGCCGGGCCCGCCCGTCGGGGGAGGACTCGTCCGGCCTCCAGCCGGGCTGGCCCGTCGGGTGAGGATGGGGCATGGCCACCACCCTCGACCACCTCGTACTCGTCACCAGCGACCTCGAGGCCGGGATGCTCGAGCTGGCCCGGCGCACCGGCGTCGAGCCGGTGCTGGGCGGCAGCCACCCGGGACTGGGGACCCGCAACGCCCTGCTCGGTCTGTCCTGGGGTGGTCAGCGTCGCTGCTACCTCGAGCTGCTCGCTCCGGACCCGTCGCAGGGCGAGGTACCGGGCGACCGGACGATGCTGGATCTCGGGGCCCGGCTGACGGAGGGCCTGGGCGAGACGGTGCGACCCCACACGTGGGTGGTTCGACCCGACGACCTCGACACCACGCTGGCGGCCGCGACAGATGCGGGCGTCGAGGTGGGCGAGGTCGTGGAGGCAGCACGGGCCAGGCCCGACGGCACGGTGCTGAGCTGGCGCCTCGCGGTGCCCCGCCCCCTCGGTCTCGGCGGTGTGCAGCCGTCGCTGATCGACTGGGGACCGGTCGGGCACCCGAGCGACACCGCCGGACCTGTCCTGGAGCTGGAGGACCTGGTGCTAAGGCACCCGGATCCCGCGCGCGCTCGTCGGGTGCTCGACATCCTCGGTGTCGACCACCACGTCGGACCGGGCGATGAGGCGCGACTGACGTTCGTCCTCAGGACGCCCAGGGGCCGGATCGTCCTGCGGTGATGACGTCGATCCTGCCGACCCGGTCTGCAGAGCCGGGACAGCGGGGTAAGCCGCTCGCCCGGCTCATCGCATGCGCGGCATGCCGATAACCCGACCGGGTGGGCCGGGTGCGGGGCGTGATGGCTAGACCTTGACGGTGGCGTAGCCGCCGGCGACGGTGATCCCCAGGTTCCTGTCGTGGACGTGGGTGTGGTGGCGCGGACAGAGCAGGGCGAGCGTGTCGATGTCGGTCGGCCCACCCCTGCACCACCAGACGATGTGGTGCGCCTCGCACCACGTGGCCGGCACGGTGCACCCGGGGTAGACGCACCCCTCATCCCGGACGACGAGGGCCTTGAACTGCCCCGCGCTCGCGAGTCGCTGGGTGCGGCCCAGTCGGAGGGGTTCGTCGTGCTCGCCCAGGACCACCGGGGTCAGGTCTCCGGTGCACGCGAACCGCCCCGCCTGGGAGGCGGTGAGGACCTGCCCGGTCTGCGTGCACGCCGCGCCCTGCGGCCGCCCGGTGGCCGGGTCCGCCCTGACTGTGATGATCACCGAGGCCCGCGCGGCGGAGGGTGGCGCACCGGGGTGGCCCAGGCCACGGCCCACGACCACCATGAGCGCGTCGTAGCGACGCGCCCCTGCCGGTCGGGGGTCGGGCAGACCGTCCTCACCGGGGCACGCGTGATCGACATACCCCCACCCCATCACCGACGGCTGACAGACCCTCCCCGAGGCTCTGACCAGCACCGACCCCAGCGGCACCACGGACCTGGCCCGGGGGGCGCCCGGTCTGCCACCCTGGAGGCATGGTCCGCGAGCCACCGACCGACCTGCGTGCGCTGTGGGACTTCGACGACCCGGGCGGCAGCGAGGAACGCTTCCGCGACGTGGTGCGACGCACGACCGGGAAGGACCGGCAGCTCGCGCTCACCCAGGTCGCCCGGGCCCTGGGACTGCTCGGTCGCTTCGACGAGGGGCACGCCGTGCTGGACGCGCTGGACCACGACCACGCCGATGCCGAGGTCGCGGTGCGGGGCGCGCTGGAGCGCGGCCGGCTCCTGCGCTCCTCCGGTGACCCGTCTGCGGCCCGCGCGCACCTCACCTCGGCCGCCGAGCGCGCCGGCTCGGCGGGCCTGGAGGAGCTCCAGGTCGACGCGCTCCACATGCTCGCGCTCGCGGCACTTCCCGACGAGCAGGAGTCGTGCGCACTCAGGGCCCTGGACGTCGCCCGCCACGCCCGTGACCCCCGCGCCCGGGACTGGGACGCCTCGCTCCTGAACAACCTCGGCATGACCTACGCCGACGCCGGCGACTTCGCGAGGGCGCTGGAGACGTTCCAGGAGGCGCTGCGTGCCCGCGAGCGCATCGGCGACCCCGCGACCACACGCGTGGCCCGCTGGATGGTCGCCTGGGCGCTGCGCAACCTCGGGAGGACCGAGGAGGCCCGCCGCCTCCAGCTCGCGCTCCGCGAGGAGCTGCGGGCCGTCGGAGGCTCCGACGCCTACGTCGAGGAGGAGCTCGCGCTGCTGGGGTCGCCCGAGGACGGGGACCGCTCCGCCGGCGGCTCGGAGGCCGGGGAGACCGGGTGGCGGTAGGCGGACCACAGCAGGTAGGCGCCGGCCAGGATCATCGGCAGCGACAGGATCTGACCCATCGTCAGCCAGTCCAGCGCCAGGTAGCCGATGTGCTCGTCCGGGATGCGCAGGAACTCCACGGCGCTGCGGAACACGCCGTAGAGGAGCAGGAACGCGCCGGACACCGCCCGCAGCGGCGGCCGGCGCAGCGCGTAGAGCCACAGCACCGCGAAGAGGACCAGCCCCTCGAGCAGCGCCTCGTAGAGCATCGTCGGGTGCCTGGGCAGGTCGCCCGCACCGGGGAAGACCATGCCCCACGGGACGTCGGTGGTCTTGCCCCAGAGCTCGCCGTTGATGAAGTTGCCGATCCGACCGAAGAAGAGCCCCAGCGGCACGAGCGGCGCCACGAAGTCGCCCACCTCGAAGAAGCGCCGCCCGGTCTTGCGCGCGTAGAGCCACATCGCCCCGAGGACGCCGAGGAGGCCCCCGTGGAACGACATACCTCCCTCGTTCAGGCGGACGAGGTAGAGCGGGTCCTCGAGGAGGTTGTCCAGCCCGTAGAAGAGGACGTAGCCCACGCGCCCGCCCAGCACCACGCCGAGCGCGCAGTAGAGGATGAGGTCGCTGACCTCGTCACCGTCCCACCCCGACCCCGCCCGGCGTGCGCGCAGGGTGCCCAGCCACCAGGCGAGCACGAAGCCGAGCGCGTACATGACCCCGTACCAGTGGATGGTCAGCGGCCCGACGTCGAAGGACGGCACGATGTCCGGGTAGGGGATCTCCGCTCTCACGACCGGCACCCTACCGACCCGACCTGGGTGACCCCGTCCGGCGCCGGGAGCCGGACGGCCAAGGTCACGAATCAGCAACGTCGGCGTGCCGGGCACCTCGTGAGCACGGAAGGTGTGCGTCTACTGGTGGGCACTGACCCGACCCGGAGGGGACCGACGGATGAGACTGCGCAGGTATGACGTTCCCGCGCCGGCGAGCAGGCTCGGACTGCACCGGCGCACGGTGCTGCGGGGCGGGCTCGGCCTGGTGATGGGTGCCGTCGTGGGCGGCCTGGACGACGACCTCGACAGCGTCAGCGTCACCGAGCCCGACCCGCCCGTGGCAGCCCCGCGGCCCGCGCCGGAGCCCGCACCGACACCAGAGCCGGAGCCGGAGCCCGAGCCGGAGCCCGTCCCGCCACCCGCGCCCACCGAGTTCCGTCGCGGCGACCAGGGCGCGCTGGTCCTGACCCTGCAGGAGCGGCTCAACGCCGCCGGCTACTGGTGCGGGGCGCCCGACGGCGGCTTCGGCCACCTCACCGAGCAGGCCGTCTGGGCGGTGCAGAAGGCCCACGGCCTGACGCGCGACGCCGTGGCCGGGCCGATCACCCTCGCGGCCCTGGAGACCGGTCGCCGCCCGGCCCCCGCCTCCGGCGGCGACCACCTCGAGGTGCACCTCGCCTCCCAGCTCATCCTCCTGGTCCGTGGCGGCGCCACCACCATGGTGCTCAACACCTCGACCGGCAACGGCGAGCCGTACACCTTCGGGGGCCACGACTACATCGCACGCACGCCCACGGGAGACTTCGCCGTCTGGTACACCGACGGCTCCGGCTGGCGGGACGGCGAGCTCGGCCGCCTCTACCGCCCGATGTTCTACGACGGCAACTACGCCGTCCACGGCTCGGACTCCATCCCCGCCTGGCCCGCGTCGCACGGCTGTGCACGGGTGTCGACCGCGGCGATGGACATGATCTGGGCCCAGGGGCTGCTGAGCATGGGTGGCCGCGTCCTCGTCGTCTGACCGAGGGGCACCGGTCCGCGCGAGCGGGGCGACGTCATACCCTCGGGTCGTGCACCCCTGCTGGCGACCGGCGCCGGAGCCCCTCGAGGTGGGCGGGCCCGACCACCGCGCCTACGTCGCCCTCTACCTCACCCTGCTGGTGCTCCTCCTCACCCGTCGCGAGCTCGTGCGTCGCCGCCAGGAACTCGTGCGCCGGCTCGTGGTCGCGGTCACCGTCGGCCAGCAGGTCGCGATGTACGGCTACCACGCGCACCACCGGGAGGGCCCGGCAGAGAGCCTGCCCCTTCACATCTGCCGGGTGGCCACGCTCGCCGGTCTCGTCTGGCTGCTCACCGACCACCCGTGGGCGATGGACGTCGTCTTCTACTTCGGTCTCTACGCCTACGTCAGCCTCGTCTACCCGTGGGGGATCGCGCGGACGGACCACGCCATGGGCTGGAGCTTCGCGGTCAACCACGTGCTGACCCTGCTGCTGCCGGTCCTCGCGGCGACGACCCACGGGTGGGTGCCGACGCTCGCAGGACTGGCCCGCGCCTACGCGGCCTTCCTCGTCTACCTCGCGGTGGCGGAGCGGGTCAACCGCGTGACCGGCGGCAACTACTTCTACCTGCGCGAGCGACCGCTGCTCGTCGGCGTGCCCGAGCGGCGCAGCGGCAGGGTGGCGGCGGCCGTCACCCTGGTCGTCTTCGGTCTCGGGTATGCCGCCTCCCGCCTGGTCGTCCGCCGTCCCGGCTGACGTCTGCCGGCCGGCACCGCCCCCGCGCAGCTTCCGGCCCTGACCCGCGCGGGGTGCGGGTCAGCGGGCGGTGACCTCGCTCGAGGCGCGGCGGGAGCGGGTGGCGCGGGCCGGCACGGTCGGGGCCGTCTCGGTCGCCGCGGCAGGCGCCTCCGCGGCGGTCGTCCTCGCGGCGGGTGCCTTCTCCGTGGCGGGCGCCTTCTGCGTGGTGGGCGCCTTGGACGCGGACGTCTTCTCCGCCCCGGTCGTCCTCTCCGGGGCCTTCGCGGTGCCCGCCGCGGTCGTCCTCTTCGCCGTCGCCCGTGCCCGGGTGGCCGCGCGCTTCTGCCGGATCCTGACCTGCTTGCGGTTGCCCTCGGTGCGGGTCTCGAGGTAGGGCTGCTCGTCCACGAGGGACCCGAGCTTCTGGTGCCCGAACTCGCGCGGGTCGAAGTCGGCGTGCGCGCGGCTGAGGTGCTGCCCCACCTGGCTCAGGGTGCTCCACCCGTCGTCCCCGGAGGTGGCGTTGACCGCCTTGGTCAGGGCGCTCTGCAGGTTGATGGCCGGCGAGCCGGGTCCGTCGTCCGTCGGGTCGACCGAGCTCGGACCGGGGTCCGGGACGCCGGCCTCCCGACGTGCGGCCCCCGCGTCGGCCTCGTCCCGGCGGTCCTGCTCCTGGAGCACCTCGAGGAAGATGAACTGGTCCACCGCGCGGCGCAGCGACTCAGGGGTCTTGCGCCGGCCCAGCCCGAAGACCCGCTTGCCGGACTCGCGCAGCCGGGTCGCCAGCCGGGTGAAGTCGGAGTCGGAGGAGACGAGCGCGAACGCCTCGACGTTGCCCTGCCACAGCAGGTCCATCGCGTCGATGATCAGCGCCGAGTCGGTCGAGTTCTTGCCGACCGTGTTGGCGAACTGCTGGACGGGCTGGATGGCGTTGCGGAGCAGCTCCGTCTTCCAGCCGGTCAGCTGGGACGTCGTCCAGTCGCCGTAGCCGCGCTTGATCGTCGGCACGCCGTAGCTCGCGAGCTCCTCCAGCACCGCCCCGACGTGCTTGGCGGAGACGTTGTCGCAGTCGATGAGCACGGCGATCCGGGTCGAGCTGCTGGCGTCGGTGTCCACGCCGCTCACCCTATCCACCGGGGCCCCGTGGGTCGCCCACCCGCCGTGCCCCACACCCGGGGCGCCCATCCATGTCCTCGGCTCTCGTAGGGTGGCGACCATGACGGGCTCCGGGCGTGGCGTGCTGGTGACGGGTGCCTCGCGCGGGGTGGGGGCGGCGACCGCGCGGGCGTTCGCGGAACGGGGTGACCGGGTCCTGGTGCACTACCGCGGGGCGCGCGACCGCGCCCGCCAGGTGCTCGGCACCCTGCCCGGCGAGGGTCACGCGCTCGCGCAGGCCGACCTGGCCGACCCCGAGGAGACCCGCCGGCTCGCGGAGGACGCCGTGGCCGTGCTCGGCCGGGTCGACGTCCTCGTCAACAACGCCGCGCTCTTCCTCGACCCGGCGGCGGGCGGCAGCCGGCGCGGCGACCACCGGCTCACCGACACCGACTACGACTCCTGGGTGCGTGCCTGGAGCACGACGCTGGCCACCAACCTCATGGGTCCGGCCAACCTCACCTTCTGCGTGGCGCGTCACATGCTCGAGGTGGCCCCCGCGGAGGGTAGGCCGACGGGCCGGGTCGTCAACGTCGGGTCCCGGGGCGCCTACCGCGGGGAGCCGGACGTCCCGGCCTACGGCGCCAGCAAGGCGGGGCTGCACGCCTTCGGCCAGTCGATGGCGGTGGCGCTCGCCCCGCACGGCATCGCGGTCACCTCGGTGGCGCCCGGGTTCATCGCCACGGACATGGCCGCCGGGCTCCTCGAGGGCCCGGCCGGCGACGGCATCCGCGCGCAGAGCCCGTTGGGGCGCGTCGCCACGCCGGAGGAGGTCGCCGCGGCGGTGCTCTGCCTCGCCGAGCCCGGGGCCGAGTGGGCCTCGGGCGCGGTCCTGGACTTCAACGGCGCCAGCCACCTGCGCTGAGGAGCACGTCCTCGGGCCGCGCGGCGGTCGACGGGATCGAGGTGGCCGACGGACCGGAGCTGCGCGAGCGGTCCCGGGACCCGGGTTGCGGAACGCAGAACGGGCACATCGCCCCAGTTCCTGGGCCGACGCGACGAGATCCGGCAATGTGCCCGTCCGGCGCAACGGCCACGCTGAGGTCGGCCGGACCGTGCTCCACCTCGATGTCACGATCCACTCGGTGGCTCTCCACCCCCCAGCCCTTGCCCCGCAGCCAGCAGCTGCGGGTTTGCCTCGCCGGCGCGAGGGGTGGACTGCGCGGGGTCGGCCGACCTCCGGCCGCCGGAGGATGACATCGTGGGGGCCATCCTCGGGGACGGTGCCCGGGGCGGCGAGGTCAGGGAGGACGCGACGTGAGCGCTGCGGAGCTGCCCCGGTCCGCGGACGTCGTCGTGGTCGGGGGCGGCGTGATCGGCCTGGCGGCGGCCTACCACCTGGCGCGGGGAGGAGCCGGGTCCGTGCTCCTCCTCGAGCAGGACACGTTCGGGTCCGGGTCGACCGGCAGGGCGGCCGGCGGCGTGCGCGCCCAGTTCAGCGACGAGGTCAACGTGCGGCTCGCCCGGAGGTCGCTGGAGGTGTTCGAGCGCTTCGAGCAGGCCCTCGGTCAGCCCATCGACCTGCACCGGGTCGGCTACCTCTTCCTCCTCGACGACCCCGACGACGTCGCGCACTTCGAGCGGGCCACGACGCTGCAGAACTCGCTCGGGGTGCCGACGCGGATGATCGACCCCGGGGAGGCGCAGCTCCTCTCGCCCCTCATCAGCACCGAGGGTCTGCTCGCGGCGAGCTGGCACGCCGGGGACGGGCACTGCGCGCCGGACAGCGTGGTCGCCGGCTACGTGCGGGCCGCGCGCGCGGCCGGGGCGACCCTGGTGAGCAGGTGCCGGGTCACCGGAGCCGAGGTGGAGGACGGCGGCGGAGGCACCCCCAGGCGCGTCCGGGCCGTCCTCACGGACGCGGGTCGCGTCGAGACCGAGCGGGTCGTGGTCGCCGCGGGTGCGTGGTCCGGTGTGGTCGCCGGGTTCTTCGGGGTCGACCTGCCCGTGGAGCCCCTGCGCCGGCAGATCGTCTGCACCGGCCCGGTGGCGGGCCGCGGGGAGGCCACGCCGATGACCATCGACTTCAGCTCCTCCTTCTACTTCCACGACGAGGGTCCCGGCCTGCTGGTCGGGATGTCCGACCCCGCCGAGACCGTCGGCTTCAAGCACAGCCCCGACGACGGGTGGCTCACGGGGCTCGACGCCGCCATCGGCCGCCGGGCCCCGGCGCTGGCCGGCGCCCAGGTCCGCAGGACGTGGGCCGGCCTCTACGAGATGACCCCCGACCACAACGGCCTCGTCGGGTCGGCGAGGGACCTTCCCGGTCTCGTCTACGCCACCGGCTTCTCCGGGCACGGTTTCCTCATGGGGCCCGCGGTGGGGGAGGTCGTCGCCTCGCTGGTCGCGGGGGAGCGGCCCGGCATCGACGTCTCCGCCCTCGACGTGGACCGGTTCCGCACCGGCGCTCCCGTCCCCGAGAAGCACATCGTCTGACCCACCGTCCTGAGGAGGACCCACGTGACCACGACCGCACCCACGTCCCGCGCGCTGCCCGGCCCCGAGGAGGTCGCCGACCTCGCGCGCTCCGCCGCCCAGGCCTGCGGGGCGGACCTGACGGCCCGCCAGGGGGACCGGGAGGGACGCTCCCCGGTGAACGGGGCGGTGATCTCGCGGCTCGCCTGGACCAGCCCTGAGGAGGTCGACGCCGCGGTGGAGTCCGCCCGCGCGGCATACCTCGGGTGGCGCACCGTGCCCGCGCCGGCGCGGGGCGCAGTGGTCAAGCGGTGGGCCCAGCTGCTCGTCGAGCACCATGCGGACCTCGCCACCCTGGTCACCCTCGAGGCGGGCAAGGTCACCTCCGAGGCGCGGGGGGAGGTCCAGGAGATGATCGACATCTGCGACCTGGCCGTCGGGCTGTCCCGGCAGCTCTTCGGCCGCACCATCGCCTCGGAGCGCCCCGGCCACCGGCTCATGGAGACGTGGCACCCGCTCGGCGTGGTCGGCGTCATCTCGGCCTTCAACTTCCCCGTCGCGGTGTGGTCCTGGAACACCGCGCTCGCCCTGGTGTGCGGCGACCCCGTGGTGTGGAAGCCCTCCGAGCGCACGCCGCTGTGCGCGCTCGCCGCGCACGCCCTGCTGCAGCGCGCCCTGGAGGAGGGCGGGTATGACGCGTCCGTCGCGCAGGTCCTCCTCGGGGGTCCCGAGGTGGGGGAGGCGCTCGTCGCCCACCCGGGGGTCGCGCTGGTCAGCGCCACCGGGTCGACCCGGATGGGCCGGGCCGTCGGCCCCGTCGTCGCGGCGCGCTTCGGCCGCAGCCTGCTGGAGCTGGGCGGCAACAACGCGGCTGTCGTCGCACCCTCGGCCGACCTGGGCCTCGCGACCCGGGGCATCGTGTTCTCCGCCGCCGGGACCGCCGGGCAGCGGTGCACGACGATGCGGCGCGCGATCGTCCACTCCTCGGTGGTGGACGAGATGGTCGAGAGGGTCGCGGCGGCCTACCGGAACCTGCCGGTGGGCGACCCGTCCGCAGACGGGACGCTGGTGGGCCCGTTGCTGGACCGGCGCTCCTTCGACGCGTTCACCGCCGCGCTCGGGGCTGCGGTCGAGGCGGGTGGCGAGGTCGTCGTCGGCGGGGGACGGGAGCTTCCCGAGGCGGCGCCGGACGCCTACTACGTGCGGCCCGCGGTGGTGCGGATGCCCGCACAGGCCGAGGTGGTGCACACCGAGACCTTCGCCCCGATCCTCTACGTGCTCTCCTACGAGACCCTCGAGGAGGCGGTCGCCCTCAACAACGCGGTGCCCCAGGGCCTCTCGTCGAGCATCTTCACGCGGGACCAGGCCGAGGCCGAGCTGTTCTGCTCGGTGGTCGGCTCGGACTGCGGCATCGTCAACGTCAACATCGGCACCTCCGGTGCGGAGATCGGCGGGGCGTTCGGCGGCGAGAAGGAGACCGGCGGGGGGCGCGAGTCCGGGTCGGACGCCTGGCGCGCCTACATGCGTCGCGCCACGACCACGGTGAACTACTCCGGGGAGCTGCCGCTGGCGCAGGGCGTGACCTTCGAGGTCTGACCCCCCGCACACCGGCCGTGCCGCCGCAGGCCGCACGCCGCACGCGGCAGCCGACCCCTGGACCGCGGCGGTCACAGGTGCCAGCATGGGCGCAGGGTCTGTCGGGGCGGAGGTCGGGATGGCTGGAAGGGACCGGGGGCGACGCACGGAACGCGTCGTGGTCGTCGGGTCGAGCCTCGCGGGGATGTTCGCCGCCGCCGCCTGCGCCCGGGCCGGGCTCACCGTCACCGTGCTGGAGCGGGACGCCCTGCCGCCGGCCCCACGGGCACGACCCGGCGTGCCGCAGGGACGGCAGCCGCATGTGCTGCTGCAGCGGGGTCTGCTCGCGCTCGAGGAGCTGCTGCCGGGCCTCGGGGACGAGCTGCGCCGGGCCGGGGCCGTGGAGCTGGACACCGGCGACCTGGCGTGGCTCGGCGAGGCCGGCTGGAGCCCCTACGGCTCGCCGCAGTTCCGCATCCTGTCGCTGACCCGGCCCCTGCTGGAGCACCTCGTCCGGGAGCGGGTGCGGCTCCTGCCGGGGGTCGACGTCCGTGACGGCTGCCGGGTGACGTCGCTGCGGCGGGGGCGGGGCAGCGGGTGGGAGGTCCTCACGGCGGACGGTGCGTCCCACGGGGCCGACCTGGTCGTCGACGCCTCCGGGAGGGGGTCCCGCCTGCCGGTGTGGCTGGCCGCCCTGGGGGTCGGGCCGGCACCGGTCTCGGAGGTCGATGCGCGGACCGGTTACGCCACCCGGGAGTATGCCGCCCCGACCAGAGGTCCCACCCCCGCCGGCGTGGTCGTGCTGCAGACACCCGGGCTGCCGGCCGGCGGGGTGGCCCTGCCGGTGGAGGGGGACCGCTGGCTCGTCCTCGCGGTCGGCTCGGGCGAGCACCGGCCACCTCGTGACGAGCAGGGTTTCGAGTCCTTCCTGCGCGGGCTCCGCGATCAGGCGGTGGCCGACGTGGTGAGCCGTGCCCGCCCGCTGACCGACGTCGCGGTCCACCGGCAGACCGCCAGCCGGCGTCACCACTACGAACGGGTCCGCCGGTGGCCACCAGGACTCCTGCCGGTGGGGGACGCGTTCTGCGCCTTCAACCCGGTCTACGGCCAGGGCATCACCGTGGCCGCCCGCGAGGCGCTGCTGCTGCACCGCGCGCTCGCCCGCGGGCTGCACCCCGGCACCGAGCGGCGGCTGCTGCGCAGCTTCGCGCGCCTGACGTCACTGCCGTGGGGGATCGCGACCAGCGAGGACCTGCGCCTCCCGACCAGCGACGGCTCGCCGAGCCCCGCCCAGGCGCTGGCCGGGTGGTGGAGCCAGGAGCTCGCCCGGCTCTCGGCGCACGGCGACGTGCGCGCACAGTGGGCGATGACCAGGGTCTACCACCTCATGGCGTCACCGCGGGTCCTCCTGGACCCGGTCCTGGCGCTCGCGGTCGTGCGCGCCCGCGTCCTGGGCGCCGGGCCGCCGAACCCCCGTCCACCGGTCCTCGGCCCCGCGGCCGTAGCCGGCAGCTGACCCCTTCCCCGGACGTAGCTGGACCTAGTCTGGGGCCATGACCGCCACCATCTCGTGGACCCTGGGCTGCGACGCCGCCGACCCGCACCTCCTCGCCCGGTTCTGGGCGGCTGCCCTCGGTTACGTCCTCGAACCGGGCTACGACGACCCGGACGGCGCCTCCATCGTGGACCCCGAGGGATCCGGCCCGGCCGTCGGCTGGCTGAGGGTGCCCGAGGGCAAGGTGGCCAAGAACAGGGTGCACATCGACATCCGGGTGGCGGGCGAGGGACCGTGGGACCTCGCCGCCCGGGAGCGCCTGATCCGCCAGAAGGTGCCCGAGCTCGTCGGCCTGGGTGCCTCGGTGGTCCGCGAGGAGCGGTACGGCGAGTCCCTCGGCCACGTCGTCATGCAGGACCCGAGGGCAACGAGTTCTGCGTGGCGTGAGGCGGCGCTCGGTGAGCCCGGGCGTCACCGCACCAGGTGCTCGGGCCGCTCGAAGAACATCGCGGCCAGGAAGCCGACCAGGATCACGGCGGCGGGCAGCAGCATCGACTCGGCCAGCGCGCGCGAGAAGGCGGCCGCGACCTCCGGAGAGACCGGGGTGACGCCGGCCGCCATCCCTTCTGCCGCCATCCCCGCTGCCGGCGGTCCACCTCCGGCGGTGCCGAGGTGGACCCCCAGCCGCGCCTCCATGAGGACGGCGATCGCGGCGCTGCCCAGCACCGCGCCGACCTGCCGGGTCGTGTTGTAGACGCCCGCCCCCGCCCCCGCCCGGTGCATGGGCAGGTTGCGGGTGGCCGTCGTCGACAGCGGTCCCCAGATCAGCGGGTTGGCCAGACCGAGCACGACGACCCCGGCGACGGCGCGCCACAGCGGGGCGTCCGGGGTCATGGCCAGGCTCAGGAGCAGCAGGCCGGCCGCGAGCAGGAGAGTCCCGGCCCCCACCAGCAGCCGGGGGTGCACGCGGTCGGTCAGCCGGCCCGCCACCGGGGCGAGGACGAGGGCGAGCACCGACGAGGGCGCCAGGATCAGCGCAGCCATGGTGGGGGACAGGCCGCGGGCGCCCTGCAGCCAGAGCATGAGCGGGAAGATGTGAGACGTGGCCGTGAAGCCCATGGTGGTGATCGCCGTGGTGGCCAGGGAGAAGTTGCGGTCGCGGAACAGACCCAGCGGCACGAGAGGCTCGCCGGGGTTGCGGGCCTGCCAGAGGGTGAAGATCACGAGCAGGACCAGACCCGTGCCGATCAGGAGCGGTACCGAGACGAACCCGGTGATCCGGCCCCACCCGTAGGTCTGCCCCTCCTGGATCCCGAAGACCGCGCAGAAGAGTCCCACGGCGCTCAGCACCACCCCCAGGAGGTCGAACCGGTGCGGGTGCGTCTCCAGCCGGGGGACGAGCCGCGCCGCCAGCACCAGCCCCACGATCCCGACGGGCACGTTGACGAAGAAGATCCACTCCCAGCCCAGGGAGTCCACGAGCAGGCCGCCGAGCAGGGGTCCGGCGAGGGTGGCGACCCCGGCGGTCGCCCCCCACAGCGCCATCGCGCTGCCGCGCCGCTCGGCCGGGAAGGTCCGGGTGATGACGGCCATCGTCTGCGGGGTCATCATCGAGGCACCCAGGCCCTGCACGACCCGGGCCGCCACGAGCGCCCCGATCCCCATCCCCAGCTCCCCGGTCAGGCCGCACCACAGCGAGGCCAGCGTGAACACCGTCAGGCCGGTGAGGTAGACCCTCCGGGGCCCGACCCGGTCACCGAGCCGCCCGGTGATCAGGAGGGGGACGGCGTAGGCGAGCAGGTAGGCAGAGGTCACCCACATCACCTCGTTGACCGAGGCGTCGAACGCACCCAGCAGGGCCGGGGTCGCCACCGAGACGATCGTCGAGTCCACGAGGATCATGAAGAACCCGATGACGAGCGCCCACAGGGCGGGCCAGGGGTTGGTCGGGCGCGGGTGCCCGGCGGCGGGGGCGGTCACGACCGGACACTGTATGCCGCACGGCGCCCGGACCGGGGCCTACCCTGGTCGCGTGGACGCCTCCCCCTCGACGCACGCGCGGCGGCCGGCTCCCCGAGCGCCGGTGCCGTGACCCCGCGCCGGTACGTCGGGGTGGTCGGCCCGGCCGAGGCGACAGCCCGGCAGGTGGCCCAGGCCGTCGAGGTGGGCCGGCTGCGTGCGAGGTCGTCGTCGCCGTGGGCACGAGCTGGGGGACGGTGAGCGAGGTCGTGCTCGCGGCCCGCACCGGGGTGCCGGTGGTCCTCGTGGGCGGCCCCCGTCTGGACGACGTGCCGGGCGGTGCGGGGGTCGTGGCCCCGGTGCGGGCCGACGGCCCGGTGTATGCCGTGTCACTGGCCATGCGGCTCCTCGACCAGCAGGAGAGCATGCGGGCGGGCCGCCCGGTGCCCGGGCCCGCGCCGGACTCGGCTCCGCACGTCCTCGGCGTCGACGGCGCGGCCGGAGGGTGGGTCGGGGCGCTGCTCACGGTGCGCGGCACCGGTCCGGTGCGGCTGCTGAGGGCCCCGGTCATCCGCACCCTCGTGGGGGAGGCACTCGCCCTCGCGCCGCTCGCGGTGGTCGCGGTCGACATACCGATCGGGTTGCCGGACACCGGGACCCGCCAGGCGGACGTGCTGGCGCGGCGCCGGCTCGGGAAGCGGGGGAGCTCGGTGTTCCCGACGCCGGTGCGGGACGCCCTCGCGGCACCGACCTACGCGCAGGCACGGCAGGTCAGCGTCGTCAGGACCGGGGGACGCAGTCTCGCCGCCCAGGGCTACGCCCTGCGGCGCGCGATCCTCGACGTGGACGGGTTCGTCCGTCCCGACCCCGGCGTCCGGGTGGTGGAGGTGCACCCGGAGCTGTCCTTCGCGGTCATGGCCGGCGGTCCGCTGGACAGCCGCAAGAAGGACCGGTCCGGGGCGCTCGAGCGCATCGGGGTGCTCACCTCGCACGGCCTCGTCCTGCCGGACGGGGTGGACGCCGACGCACGGGGGGTGGACGACGTGCTGGACGCGGCCGCGGCGGCCTGGACCGGGGCCCGGGTGGCGCGGGGTGAGGCTTACCGGCTGCCCGAGGAGCCCGAGCGCTTCAGCGACGGGATCGACGCGGCGATCTGGTCCTGACCCGGCCGAAGGTCAGCCGCCGGTCGGCAGGGCCGGCTCCCGCGCCTCGCCGAGCCCGTCCCAGTCGCCGAACTCGGGTCGCTGGACCCAGTGCCCGCTCACGTCGACGCCGGTGAACTCCTCCACCCGGGCCTGGTCGAGGCCGGGGACGGCGAACCGGGCCCGGGCCCACCCGTTGGGCCGGAAGGTGACGGTCGTGTGCGCCTTGCTCCCGGCCACGTCCAGCCAGCGCTCCTCGCCGTCGGGGTAGACGCGCACGGTGACCTCCTCGAGGAAGAGCTCGCCCGGGTGGTCGTCCTGCTCGCGGAAGTGGTAGACGCTGACCTCCCGGCCGTGCCCGTCGTAGCGGCTGCTGCGCACGTAGGCGGCACCCGGCTGGAGGACCAGTGTGTAGTCGGGCACCTCGCCCGCCGCGTCCACCCGGCTCACCGAGAGGTGCGGGCCGTCCGTGAAGCGCTTCCTGGCCTGGGCCTCGGTGATCTCCTGCATCGGCTTGCGCAGCTTGCCGTGCCAGTCCCGGCCGTAGCGGTAGGTCATCCTCGTCCTCAGGGTGCGTCGAACAGGTGGGCGGTGTAGTCGAAGCCGTTGACGTCGATGATGCGCACGCCGTTCTCGTACGCGTATTCGGCGACCTCGTCGGGGATCGTACGGTCCCACTGCGGCGGCACCTGCAGGACCAGCGTGCCGTCGAGGTTCTGTCCGGCGATGCCCGCGCCCCGCGTGGACGGGACGTCGGCGATCGTGGTGCCGGGAGGGTACTTGGTCACCACCTCGTCGATGTAGCCGAACGCCGTGCCGGTCTGCACGTCGCCGAGCTGGGTGAGCTTGCGCGAGACGATCTGCTCGCCCGGGACGTAGCTGTCCAGGCGGACGTACCGTCCGTCCGGCGCGACGAGGTAGATCTCGTTGTGCCGGTAGTGCGGGGCCATGTAGTCGTCGAAACGGTTGCCGGCCACGAGGTTCTGCAGCCAGGACCGGTCGGCGAATCGCTGCAGCTCCGAGGGCGAGAGGAACTGCGACGGGGCGAAGCTGGCCGGGTCGGTGAGCGCGGTGGCGTCGTCGGCGAACCGGCCGCCGGGCAGCAGCCGTCCGAGGTCCGCACCGCTGTCGCCGGCGCGGGCCAGCGCGGCCAGCTCGTCGGCGTTCAGGGTCCGCCGGACCCACTTGCCGCCCACGCTGAACCACCCGACGAAGGGCACCATGCCGGCGAACGAGAGCCCGGCGTCGACCGGGTTGCCCTCCGCGAGGTACCAGAGGCCGTTCAGCCCGTCGGCGGCCTCGCCGAGGAGCGGGACCATACCTCCGAGGTCCAGGATGGAGTGCCCGAGGCTGGACCACCACGGCGGGGAGTTCTCCTCGGCGATCCTGGCCTCGCGGTCCAGGGCCGCCCCGATGGCGCCCAGGTCCTCGGCGAGTCCGGGCTGCCAGGCCGGGTGGCCCTCGACGGGCGGAAGGGTGAGGCCTCCCTGCAGCCCCCGGGCGAGCTGGCCGACGGCATACTCGTCCATCCCGCGCTCGCGCAGCACGGACCACAGGTAGGCGTCGACGTGCGCGGGGCCGTCGTCGGTCTCCACCGCCACCGTCGGGCCGGTGGTGAAGAGTCGCCGCAGGGCCTCGGGATTGTTGCCCAGCCCCTGGAAGAGCGCCCCCATCGGGTCGGAGAGGATGTTCGCGCCGGGGGTCCGGGCGAGGTCCGGGTCGATGACCAGGTCCATCCCCGCCACGCCCCAGAACGACGCGCCGTCGTCCCCCTCCATCGCGGTGAGCGTGTCGTGCACCGAGAGCAGCAGGTCGGTGGAGAAGGTCCCCCGGCTGATGACCAGCGTCAGCCGGTGGGCGGTGCCGGACCACGACGGTGCGTCCTGGATGGTGTCGCTCCACGCCTGCGCCATCCCCGGCACCTCGAGGTCACCGGTGCCCTGGGAGGCGAGCCCGTACGCCATACCGAGACCGTTGAGGAGCTCGTCGTAGCGACGGTCGAAGGCGATGACCGCGTCCTCCCCGGGCTCGACCATCCGCCCCGAGTTGACCCGCTGGAGGAAGGCGGACAGCTCAGCGGGCGGGACCTGCTGTGCGATCGCCCGCGCGAGATAGGGGTCGTGGGCGTGCTCGCGCAGGATGTCGAGGAGGCGGGGGTCGATCTCCTGGGTGAAGTCGTACTCGTCGCCCGGGGTCATCAGCTGCTGGACCTCGTCGGCCAGCGCCTCCACCTGCGCCGGCGAGAGGTCGGAGACGTAGTCCTCGTCGATCTGGACGATCCCCGTCGCGGGGAAGCCGGGGGTGCTGGCCGCGATGATGCGGGCCAGGGCGAGGCGCCGGTTGAGGTCGCGGACCCGGTCGTCCATCCAGGTCCAGATCGGCGAGGACCAGCTCAGCCGGGCCACGGGGCCCTCCCCGAGCAGGACGTGGTCGAGCCGGGAGCGGATGGTCGACGCGTCCTGCGGGCAGGTGCGTCGTGCGCTGGACAGGTCGCTGACCAGCGCGTCCATCGCGCCGATGTCGATGCTGACGAGTGCCACCGGTGCGCTACCTCGGCCCCGACCGTTGCCAGCGCACCTGCCAGGCGGTGCTGGGCACCGTCTCCGGCTGGGCCGCGATCGCCGCGTCGAGAGAGGCCATCGCGGCGGGGCCCGCATCGTTGAGGACGGCGCGGTGGTGGTCGAGCTCGCCCGAGAAGTCCTGCCCCATCGGGCCCTGCCAGGCACCGCCGTCCATCGCGACCCGCGCCGCGGACAGGGCACGCTCCAGGTCCGCCGCCGGACCCGCGCAGGCGGAGCGGGCGCTGCGCAGGGCGTTCTTGTAGGTGTTGGTCACCATCGTGACCGCGTCGTCGCTCATCGCCGGCGCCCCTCCCGAGTCCGGACCGCTGCTCCTCCCGCACGCGGTCGTCCGCGCCCACCCTAGCGGCGGGGGGCCTCAGGCGCTGCGGGTGACGTCCCCCCGGTCGAGGTTCGCGAGGATCTCCTCGCGCTCGTGCTCGGTGAGCCCTCCCCACACCCCGTAGGGCTCGCGGACGCGCAGGGCGTGCTCGCGGCACTGCGCGATGACCGGGCACTGCTCGCACACGGCGACGGCGCGGCGGTCCCGCCACCGGCGGGACGGGCCCCGCTCACCGTCGGGGTGGAAGAACGTCTCCGGGTTGGAGACCCGGCACAGACCCTCGTGCTGCCACTCCCAGAGCTCGGCGACGGGGACGGGTTCAGCGGTCATGGTGGTCCTCCTGGACATGGTGTACCGCCACCCTCCCGCCGCCCGGCCGCCCCGCGCAACACCCCTGGGGGTGGGAGTTCCCCCGGTGTCATTACAGTCGGACCATGCGTGCCGTCATCGTGGAAGAGACCGGGGGACCGGAGGTCCTCACCCTCGTCGAGCGCGAGCTCCCCGAGCCCGGCGAGGGCCAGGTGCGGGTAGAGCTGGCGGCCGGCGGGGTGAACTTCATCGACGTCTACCAGCGTGAGGGCCGCTACCCGGTGCAGCGCCCGTTCGTGGCCGGCAGCGAGGGCGCGGGCACGGTCGCCGAGGTGGGTCCCTCGGTCGACGGGCTGCACGTCGGGGACCGGGTGGCGTGGGCCATGGTGCCCGGCACCGGGTACGCCGAGCAGGCCGTCGTGCCGGCCGACCGCCTCGTCCCGGTGCCCGACGGCGTCGAGCTCGACGTGGCCGCCGCGGTGATGCTCCAGGGCATGACCGCGCACTACCTCGTCAGCTCGACGTTCGAGGCCGGGGAGGGGCAGACGGCGGTCGTGACCGCCGCGGCGGGCGGTGTCGGGCTCCTGCTCTGCCAGATGCTGCGGGACAAGGGCGTCCGCGTCATCGGGACGGTCGGCAGCGC
The DNA here is from genome assembly GCF_003702705.1 of Ornithinimicrobium cerasi. Lineage (GTDB taxonomy): Bacteria > Actinomycetota > Actinomycetes > Actinomycetales > Dermatophilaceae > Ornithinicoccus > Ornithinicoccus cerasi. Next base: position 253,696 of record NZ_QZMN01000001.1, read on the forward strand.
CGCGAAGGCCGAGCTCGCCCGGGAGAACGGGGCCACCGACGTGGTGCTCTACCGGGAGGTGGACCTGGCCTCGGAGGTGAGCCGGCTCACCGACGGCCACGGGGTCCACGTCGTCTACGACGGCGTCGGCAAGGACACCTTCGACGCGGGCCTGGCCGTACTGCGGCCGCGCGGCACGATGGTCCTCTTCGGCGCCGCCAGCGGAGCGGTCCCGCCGTTCGACCCGCAGCGGCTGAACGCCGCGGGGTCCCTCTTCCTCACCCGGCCCAGCCTGGCGCACTACGTCCAGGACCGCGAGGAGCTGCTCTGGCGCGCGCAGGACGTGCTGGGCGCCGTCGCCGGCGGCAGGTTGCACGTCCGGATCGGTGGGCGCTACCCCCTGGCGGAGGCCCGTCGCGCGCACGAGGACCTCGAGGGCGGCGGGACGACCGGCAAGCTGCTCGTCGTTCCCTGAGCGGAAGAACCTCTCTCCCGGTCGCGGCACGCCCGCCAGGTCAGGAGGGGTGGGGCGGGAAGGCGCGCCGCATGGGGGCCGCCGCCCGCGCCACGGCCGCGTCGAGGTCGTCGGAGGGGTCGAGGTAGCGCTCCACCGGAGTCGGGGCGCTGCGGTCGCCCGCGCGCTCGGCCTCGACGAACGCCGCCCACGAGGTATGCCGCTCGTCCACCAGCCCCAGCGCCTCGGCCTCCGCGACGCCGAGGACGTGGCGCCCGTCCACCAGTCGCTCGGCCGTCTCCGGCCCCACGAGCTGGTGCAGTCGCCACCGGGTGAGGTCGTCCAGCGTCATCCCGTGGTGCCCGAACGGGAACACCAGCTCCGCGTCACCGACCACGACCCTCCGGTCGCAGGCGGCCATGATCTCCACCCCGCCCCCGGCGGCGCCGCCCTCGACCACCGCCACCACCTCGCGCCCCGACGCGTTGAGGGAGAGCAGGCAGCGCACCACCGCGTCGACGAAGGCGTCCGCGTGCACGGGCGACTCCCTCGCCCAGGCCAGCGTCCCGAGGTCGGCGCCCGAGCAGAAGTAGCCGCCGGCCCCGACGAGGTAGAGCGGCTCCTGACCACCGCCGCGGGCGGCACGCCCGAGCTCGACCCACATCGGCAGGGTCAGGGCGTTGCGCCTCCCGGGCCGGTCCAGGACCACGGTGAGCCCGAGGTCGGTCCTGGTGAGCCGGACACCGCTCACCCCAGGACCTCGGCGACCGTGAGCCGTGCGGAGGGCAGGACGATGGCGGTGAGGCAGACCCGGCCGTCCACGGCATACACCTCGACGACGCAGCCGTCGACGACGACGAGCAGGTCCACCTCGCCGTCCGCGGCCGGCAGGGGAGCGGTCACCACGGTGGGCAGGGCGGGGGAGAAGGTCACGTCCCCGCACGCCGACCGGTCCAGCAGCAGCAGCCCTGCGGCCCGGTCGACGGTCACCTCGACCCGGTCCTCGCCGTCCGCGGTGCTCACCCTGAGCCGGCCGGTCGCCCCGGCGCCCACCGCCAGCCGCTCGACCACCACCCCCTCCACCGCAGCCGCAGGCAGCACCGGCCGCTGCCGCAGCACCGGGAGCGCCGCCTCGTCGAGCACGAGGTCGACCTCGCGGGCGAGCGAGAGGCAGCCGCGCCACGGCGAGGTGGGCACGTCCGCCGCGTAGGCCCAGTTGGAGGCCCAGCCCATCATCAGCCGCCGGCCCGGGGTGTTGTCGAAGGAGACCGCGGCGTAGTGGTCCGGGCCGTGGTCGAGCCACCGGGCCCCCGCCGCGTCCGCCGTGAAGGTGCCCCCGTCGAAGTCCCCCACGAAGTACTGCGTCCCCGACCCGCCCGCCGGACCCCCGGCGCCCAGGCTGACGACCAGCACCCAGGCGGACCGCCCGGTGCCCGCCACGGGCAGCTCCACCAGGTCGGGGCACTCCCACACGCCCTCGGTGCTCCCCGCCGGCCCGAAGGTGGACAGGTGCTCCCAGGACAGCAGGTCCGCGGAGCGGTAGAGGACGACCTGGCGGTGCACGGCCTCGACCGCCACCATCACCCAGCTCTCGCTCTGCCGGTGCCGGAACACCTTCGGGTCGCGGAAGTCCGACGAGGCACGGTCCAGGACCGGGTTGCCGGGGTGCAGGGTCCACGACGCGCCGCCGTCGGTGCTATGGGCCAGCGACTGGGCCTGCGTCCGCGCGCGCGGCGAGACGTCCGTGTAGGCGCTGGTGTAGACCGCCACCAGGGGCGGGCCGGCCGCGCCGCTGTCCCCGAAGCCCGACGTGTTCGCGTGGTCGACGACGACGCTGCCGGAGTAGATCACCTCGTGCTCGGTGTGGCGCAGCGCCACCGGCTGCTCCTGCCAGGTCAGCAGGTCGGTCGACGTGGCGTGGCCCCAGGACATGTTGCCCCAGCCGTCCCCCTCGGGGTTGGTCTGGAAGAACGCGTGGTAGACCCCGTCGAGGAGGACCAGCCCGTTGGGGTCGTTGAGCCAGGTCGCGGCGGGTGCGAGGTGGATGCGCGGGCGCAGGTGCGGCGTGCTCATGGGACGGGGTGGGCCGGGCGTCGTCTCAGAAGCCCTCGGACACCGCGTCGAGCGCGGCCACGTCCTGCGACGTCAGCTCCAGCCTCGGGGCGGCCATGAGGGCGTCGAGCTGCTCGGGGCGCGAGGCGGAGGCGATCGGCGCGGTGACCCCCTTGGCGAGCAGCCAGGCGAGCGCCACGGTGGCGGGGGCGACGGCATACCCCTCCGCCACGCGTACCAGCTCGTCGACCACGCGCAGGCCGCCCGCCTCGAGGTAGCGGCGCGCAGCACCGCCGCGCGGGGCGCCGTCGAGATCAGCCTCGGTGCGGTACTTGCCGGTGAGGAAGCCGGACGCGAGCGCCGGGTAGCTGAAGACCAGCGGGCCGAACTCCGCGACGATCGGCTCGTAGTCGCGCTCGTAGTCGCCGCGCGAGAGCAGCGAGTAGCGCGGCTGGATGGCGGCCGGCACCGTCAGGCCCTCCCGCTCGGCGGTCTCGAACCACTCCCGCATCCGCTGCGGGGTGTAGTTGGACAGGCCCACCGAGCGGACCCGACCCGCCCGCACGAGCGCGTGGAGGGTGGCCGCCTGGTCGGCGACCGGCACCTCCTCGTCGTCGTAGTGCAGGTAGTAGAGGTCCACGTGGTCGGTGCCCAGGCGCTCCAGGGTCTCCTCCAGGGCGCGCATGACGGTGTCGGGGCGCAGGCCCTTGCGGTCCGGCTTGGCGCCGACCTTGGTGGCCACGACGACCTGGTCCCGCACGCGGCGGTCCGCCATCCACCGCCCGATGATCGCCTCGGACTCACCGCCGGAGGCGCCGTCGACCCAGGACACGTACGCGTCGGCCGTGTCCACGAAGGTGCCGCCGGCCGCGAGGAAGGCGTCGAGGACGGCGAACGACTCCTCCTCGTCGGCGGTCCAGCCGAACGGGTTGCCGCCGAGGTTGAGCGGGTAGAGGGGGACGTCGCTGCCGGGGAGGGTGGGCAGGTGCACGCGGACTCCTGGGGAGGGCTGGGGGGCGGGGACGGGCGGGGGGACCGGCCACGAGGCTACCGTCTGCCCATGGACTCCTTCGCCTCCGCCGGACTCGTCCTCGACGTGCTGGACGGGGGGCCCGCGGACGGTGAGGTGGTCGTGCTCCTGCACGGCTTCCCCCAGGACGCGAGCGCCTGGGAGGAGGTGGCGACGCGTCTGCAGGCGGCCGGCTTGCGGACCCTCGCCCCGCACCAGCGCGGCTACTGCGCAGGTGCCAGCCCCCGACGGGTGTCGGCCTACCGGGTGGAGCACCTGGTGGACGACGTGCTGGCGCTGCTCGACGCGGCCGGGGTGCGGCGCGCGCACGTCGTCGGTCACGACTGGGGCGGGGTCGTGGCCTGGGCCCTGGCCCGGTCGTACCCCGACCGGGTGGCCAGCCTCGTCGTGCTGTCCACCCCGCACCCCTCGGCCCTGCGGTGGGCGCTGCGCCACGGCGGCCAGGCGCGGCGGAGCTGGTACGTGCTGGCCTTCCAGCTCCCGGTCCTCCCGGAGCGGTCGCTGGCCAGGATGCTGCGCCGGGGCGGGCTGCGGCGCTCGGGCCTGCCGGTTCAGCACGGGCACCGGTATGCCGACCGGCTGGGCCGCGCGCGCGACCTGCGGGGCCCGGTCAACTGGTACCGGGCGGCGCTGCGGCCGGGTCGGCGCACCGGCGACGACCGGGCGTCGTCGACGGTGGGCGTGCCGACGACCTACGTCTGGGGGAGCCGCGACCCGTTCCTGGGTCGGGAGGCCGCGGAGCGGACCGCGCGGCACGTGGCCGGCGACTACCGCTTCGTCGAGGTCGCGGCCGGGCACTGGCTCCCCGAGCGTGAGCCGGACCTGGTCGCCCGTGAGGTGCTCGAGCGCGTCCGGGGCGACCAGGCCTGACCGGCCCTCACCTGAGGGCGGCAGGCGGCTGCTGCATTCATTCCTCTCCGTGCTGGATCAGGAGTGATTCGTTCTTGTCAGCACCTGGGTGGAGGGCCTACCGTCGGGATACTGACCACGTCGAGCGGAACGGCATACCCATGGCGATCGAGACCAGGCACCTGCGGTGCTTCCTCGCGGTCGCCGAGACCCTGCACTTCGGCACCGCCGCCGAGCGGCTGCACCTGGCCCAGCCGGCGGTCTCCAAGGCGGTGCGCCAGCTCGAGCGCGAGCTGGGGGTCGAGCTGCTGCGCCGGACCACGCGCTCGGTCTCGCTCACAGCGGCGGGCCAGGTCTACGCCGAGCGCGCCGAGACGATGAGGGACCTCCTCGAGCAGGCCGGGCGGGCGGCGCGGGACACCGCCGACGGTCGCAGTGGCACCCTGCGCCTCGGGGTGACCGGGTCGGCGACCTACGGCTACCTGCCCCAGCTGGCCCGGGTCGCGGCCGGCGCCATGCCCGACGTGCGGCTGCGCGTGCGCACCGAGATGCTGACCCCCCACCAGGAACGCGCGCTCCTCGAGGACCGTCTGGACCTGGGGGTGCTCCGCGCGCCGCTCGGCTCCGCCGAGCTCGACCACGTCGTCGTCCGCAGGGAGCCGCTCGTGGCCGTGCTGCCCGCTGGGCACCCGGTGGCCGAGTCCGACACCGTGGCCGTGGCCGACCTGTCGGGGGAGAGCTTCGTGACCTACGGGGACGAGACCGGCTCGGTGGTCCTGCGGGCTGTCCTCGCCGCCTGCGCCGACGCGGGTTTCGTGCCCCGTCGGCCGCACCAGGTGGGGGAGACCTCGACCGGCGTGGCGCTGGTGGCCGCCGGCCTGGGGGTGGCCCTGCTACCGGAGTCGGCCCGCTCGCTCACCCTGCCGGGTGCGGTGTTCCGCCGGCTCGACACGGACCGCACCGTCGACCTCGCGCTGGCGTGGCCGGCCGCCCGGGTGCGCCCCGTCGTCGCGCGGCTCCTGGCCGCCCTGCGCGACGAGGGCCTGGCACCCACCCTCGACCCGACGTCCCACACCGACCCCAGCGAGGCCGTGCCGTGAGCGACCTGACCATCGAGCGGATCGAGGCGATCCCGTTCGCGATCCCCTACCGCAAGCCCCTGCGGTTCGCCTCGGGAGAGGTGCGGACCGCCGAGCACGTCCTCGTCCGCGTGCACACCGCGGGGGGTCTGCTCGGCCAGGCCGAGGCGCCGCCGCGGCCCTACACCTACGGCGAGACCCAGGCCTCGATCGTGACCGTCGTCGAGCAGCTCTTCGCCCCCGCGATGGTCGGCACCTCGGTCCTGGACCGTGAGGAGCACCGGGCCCGCCTCGGGCGCACCGTCGGCAACCCCACCGCCAAGGCCGCGCTGGACATGGCGGCGTGGGACGTGGCCGGTCAGGCGCTCGGGCAGCCGGTCCACCGGCTCCTCGGCGGGTATGCCGACTCCATGCGCGTCGCGCACATGCTCGGCTTCGACGACCCTGAGGTGATGGTCGAGGAGGCCTCGCGGGTCGGCGAGCGTCACGGCATCTCCACCTTCAAGGTCAAGGTCGGCCGACGGCCCTACCAGCTCGACGTCGCCGTGGTCCGGGCCCTGCGAGAGGCCTTCGGCGAGGACATCGAGCTCTACGTCGACGGCAACCGGGGCTGGACCGCCTCCGAGTCGGCCCGGGCCCTGGCCGAGATGGCCGACCTCGGCCTCACCCTCGCCGAGGAGCTGAACCCGGCCGACGACGTCCTTGGGCGCCGGTGGCTCGTCGAGCGCTGCCCGGTGCCCTTCGTCGCGGACGAGAGCGCCACGAACCCGGCCGAGGTCACCCGGGAGATCCTCGGCGGCTCGGCCACGGCCGTGTCGCTCAAGACCGCGCGCACCGGCTTCTCGGAGTCCCAGCGCGTCCTGCACCTCGCGGAGGGGCTGGGCGTCGAGGTGGTCCTCGGCAACCAGATCGACGGTCAGGTCGGCACCCTGTGCAGCGTCACCTTCGGGGCCGCGCACGCCACGACCACGCGGCGGGCCGGCGAGCTGTCCAACTTCCTCGACATGAGCGACGACCTCCTCGCCGAGCCACTGCAGATCACCGACGGGCGGCTGGCCCCCCGGTCCGTCCCGGGCACGGGCGTCGTCCTCGACGAGGACAAGCTCACCCGCTACCGCCAGGACCGCTGAGGCGGACCTGCGCTCCATACCCGTCCGGACCCCCGGCACCCCACCACCCACCACCACCGCACCATCACCTGCGAAGGAGCAGATCATGACCGAGACCCGCACCGAGTTCGAGGCCAGGGCCGCCGAGTCCGGCGCCGGCGCCACCGAGGCGTTCCGCAAGAAGCAGAGGGGCGGCGCGGCCGTGCCCGCCGAGCGCGTCAGCGCGATGGCCAGGGACGCCCTCGAGGCGATCCACGACGTCATCCGCAAGCACCAGATGACCTACGAGGAGTACGACGCGCTGAAGACGTGGCTCATCCGGGTGGGGGAGGACGGCGAGTGGCCGCTCTTCCTGGACGTCTGGGTCGAGCACGTGGTCGAGGACGTCAACACCTCGCACCGGTCCGGCTCCAAGGGCTCGATCGAGGGCCCGTACTACGTGCCGGACGCGCCGCAGCCGGAGGACGGCGTGATCCCGATGCGGGAGGACGAGCCGGGCACCCCGCTGACGTGGACCGGTCAGGTCACCTCCACCGAGGGCGCCCCCCTCGGCGGGGCCACGGTCGAGCTGTGGCACGCGGACGCCAACGGCTTCTACAGCCAGTACGCGCCCGGGCTCCCCGAGTGGAACCTGCGCGGCACCTTCCTCGCCGACGAGCAGGGCCGGTTCACCATCCGGACCGTCCAGCCGGCGCCCTACCAGATCCCGACCGACGGGGCCTGCGGCAGGCTGATCGCGGCGGCCGACTGGCACGCCTGGCGGCCGGCCCACCTGCACGTGAAGGTGTCGGCGCCCGGTCACGAGCTGCTCACGGCGCAGCTGTACTTCCCGGGCGACCCGCACAACGAGGACGACATCGCCTCCGCGGTCAAGCCCGAGCTGGTCCTCGACCCTCAGGACGCCGGCGACGGCACGGTGAGCGTCGACTACGGCTTCGTGCTCGACCCCGCCACGGCCGACTCCCCGACGACCCGCTGAGCCGGCGGGGGAGCGGAAGGAGGACGACGTGCTCTACATGGTGCGCATGGAGGTCAACCTGCCGCCCGACCTCGAGCCGACCGTGCGCGAGCGGCTGGTCGCCGCGGAGCGGGACTACTCCCAGGGCCTGCAGCGCTCGGGACGGATCGCGGCGATCTGGCGCGTGTCGGGGCAGTTCGCCAACTACTGCCTCTTCGACGTCGCGGACAACGAGGAGCTGCACGAGTGCGTGTCGGGGCTGCCGATGTTCCCCTACATCAGCACCACCGTGGAGGCGCTCAGCCGCCACCCCAACGCCCTGGGGACGACGGGGTCGTGACGCCGTGGGCGGCCCGCCGCCGGTGCCCCCGGGCGGGGGCGGGCCGCTTCGCCGGGAACCCCTCTGCGGCGGTTGCCATACTCGGCAGGTGAGCAGCGCAGGCGTCGTCGTCGTGGGGGCCGGGCCCAACGGCCTGGCCGCCGCGGTCACGCTGGCCCGGGCCGGGGTCCCGGTGCGCGTCCTGGAACGGGCCGCCACCATCGGGGGCGGTGCCCGCACGGCCCAGGACACCCTTCCCGGCTACCTGCACGACGTCTGCTCCGCCGTCCACCCCAGCGCCTACGCCTCGGAGTTCTTCACCCGCTTCGGGCTGCGGCAGCGGATCCCCTTCGTCGACCCCGACGTGGCCTACGCCCACGGCCTCGACGCCGACCGGGTGGTGCTCGCCTGGCGCGACGTCGCCCGCACCGCCGACGGGCTGGGACCGGACGGGCCGGCGTGGCGCACGCTCTTCGCCCCCTTCGTCGACAGCCCCGCACTGACCCGGGGCCTGCTCTCGGACTCCCCGCTGCGCCCGCCGCTGCGCCCGCTCGGCCTGGGGCGTGTCGGGCTGCGGGTCCTGGACCAGGGCACCCAGCTGTGGAACCGGCGCTGGCAGACCGAGGAGGCGCCGGCCCTGCTGACAGGGGTGCTCGCCCACCCCATCCAGCCGATGCCCGGCCTGGGCACCGCGGCCGCGGGTCTCGTGCTGGCGGCGATGGCGCACGTCGACGGCTGGCCGATCCCGGTCGGCGGCAGCCAGGCGATCGTCGAGGCGCTCGCCGCGGACGCCCGCGCCCACGGCGCCGAGATCGTCACCGGCCACGACGTGCGCAGCCTCGACGAGCTCTCCGACGCCCGGGCCGTCGTGCTGGACACCAGCCCCCGCGCCCTGCTGGCGATCGCCGGCGACCGGGTGCCGGACCGCTACGCGCGCCTCCTGCGGCGCTACCGCTACGGCGACGGGGCGGCCAAGGTCGACTACGCCCTGTCCGGTCGGGTGCCCTGGGCGGACCCCGACCTGGCCCTGGCCGGCACCGTCCACCTGGGAGGTCCCCGGTCGCAGATGGCGGCCGCGGAGGCTGCGATCGCGCGCGGGCGGCACCCCGGCAAGCCCTACGTCATCGCCTCCCAGCCCACCACCTTCGACCCCTCCCGGGCGCCCGCCGGACGGCACGTGCTGTGGGCCTACACCCACGTCCCGGCCGGCTCCACCGTCGACCCCACCGAGGCGGTGACCCGGCGGATCGAGGAGTTCGCGCCGGGGTTCCGGGACGTCGTGCTCTCCTCCACCGCCCGGTCCGCCAGCGACCTCGAGCGCTACAACCCCAACTACGTCGGCGGCGACATCGCGGTCGGGAACGTCCAGGCACGGCAGATCCTGGCCCGTCCGGTCCTGTCCCTCGACCCGTGGCGCACGCCCGTGGACGGGCTCTACCTGTGCTCCTCCGCCACGCCACCGGGGCCGGGCGTCCACGGCATCTGCGGCTGGCGCGCCGCGCTGTCGGTGCTGCGCCACGAGTACGGCATCACCGCACCCCCCGACCTGTCCCCCTGACCAGGGGTCCCCGTCCGCAGCCCTGCCGCACGACCAAGGAGCGCCATGTCCGTCAACCGCCGCGTCATCGCCGCACCCCCCGAGGCCGTCTTCGACGTCCTCGCCAACGGCTGGCTCTTCCCCAGCTGGGTGGTGGGGGCCTCGCGCATGCGCGGGGTCGACGCCCACTGGCCCGCCGTCGGTGCCCGCATGCACCACTCCGTCGGCGCCTGGCCCGCCCTCATCGACGACTCCACCTCCTTGCTCGAGTGGGACCCCCCGCGACGCGCGGTGATGCGGGCGCGGCTGTGGCCGATCGGCGAGGCCACGGTCCAGCTGGACGTGGCACCGCACGGCAGCGGCGGGTGCGAGGTGACGATCACCGAGGAACCGTCCAGCGGACCGATGGCCTGGGTCCCCGACCCGCTCGCGGAGATCCCCATCACGGTGCGCAACAACGAGACGCTGCGCCGCCTGGCCTTCCTCGCCGAGGGGCGCGCGAGCTAGGGGGCCGGCGCCAGGCGCTCGCCCAGCACCGCGAGGTGCGCGAGCGGTCGCGGCGCCAGGATCGTCTCCGGGTTGCGGTGCCGGGTGCGCACCACCCGCTCCGGGAGCCGGTCGGGGTCCATCGGCGGGCCTTGCACCACCTGGCGGCGAGCGAGCCCATGACGACGATGTGCCCCTCGCCCTGACGGCGCAGGTGCGGGTAGACCGCCTCGCCGCCGTGGACCACCCGTCGCAGGTCCACGTCGATGCCGGCGTTGGCGTGGAAGACGTCGATGCGGCCGTGGCGGGCGACCACCTCGTCCGCGACCCGGTCGAAGGCCTCGCGGTCGCGCACGTCCAGACGCACCTGGTCAGGGCCGGTCGGGTGCAGGTCGGCCACCACCACCAGGTCACCGCGGGCGCGGTGCGCGGCGGCTCCAGGGGGCGGCCGGGCGCTGCGCGTCCTACGCTCGGGAGGTATGACGCAGCCCCAGTCCTCGACGACCTCGCCCGGCGCGCTGCTGGGCCGGATGGTGGAGTCGGCCAGCGGCCTCGACGCCCCGGCCGACCGGCTGCGCACGATCGCCGACGCCCTCGTGTCCAGGCCGTGGCGCCGGGACCTGCTGCGCGCCGCCCCGCTGGGCCACGCCCTGCACCCCGTCCTCACCGACGTGCCGATCGGCACCTGGATGAGCGCGATGATCCTCGACCTCTCGGGCGACCGGATGGCCGACGCCAGCCGACGGCTGGTGCTGGTGGGCAACCTCGCGTCCCTGCCGACGGCGCTGACCGGGCTCGCGGAGTACTCCGGCCTGGACCAGCAGGCCCGACGGGTCGGGAGCGCGCACGCGGCCGCGAACGCGCTCGCCCTCGGCCTGAGCACCTGGTCCTGGATCGCCCGGCGCGGCGGCCACCACGCGACGGGCCGTGTCCTCACCGGGGCCGCGCTCGCGACCGGTGGTCTCGGAGCCTTCCTCGGCGGGCACCTGTCGATCGCGATGAAGGTGGGCAGCGTTCACCCGGATGCGCACGGCTCGGTCGAGGAGCCCACGCCGAGCATCTGAGCCAGCCGCATCGCGTCGAAGGGCGCGTGCACCTTGACGTCGTTGTCGAAGTAGACGTAGACGTCGGCCACCCTGCTCCAGGTCCGGACACGCTCGGCCCAGACCTCGAGCGCCTCGTCGGAGTAGCCGCTGACGTAGAGCTCGGTGTCCCCGTGCAGGCGCACGTAGACGACGCCGGAGGTGACCACGTCGAGAGAGGGCCACAGGCCGGCGGTGTCCGCCACCACGTTGCCGATCCCGTTGTCGCGCAGCAGGTCCTCGTACTCGGGGTTGCCCTCGAAACCCTCGCCACGGACCTCGAGGACGTGCTCGAGGGGTCGGTCCTGGACCGGCTCGAGCCAGGTGCGCCCCTCGACCTTGTCGTCGTGCTCGCGGGCCAGCTCCAGCGCCGCGCCGGTGGAGCGGGGCAGGAGCGCGAAGAACTCCGCCAGCTGCGCGGCGTCGTAGCCGTGGCGCCGGGGCAGCTGCCACAGGACCGGGCCCAGCCGGTCCCCGAGCGCGAGCACCCCGGAGGCGAAGAAGTTGGCGAGCGGCACCCGGGCGCGGCGCAGCCGCAGCATGTGCGTGATGAACCGCGGGCCCTTGACCGAGAACACGAAGTCCTCGGGTGTCGCGGCGGCCCACCGCTCGTAGCTCGCGGGGCGCTGCAGGCTGTAGAACGACCCGTTGACCTCGACGGTGCGCAGACGGCTCGCGGCATACTCGAGCTCGCGCCGCTGCACCAGGCCGGGCGGGTAGAAGACCCCGCGCCAGGGCCGGTAGCGCCAGCCGGAGATGCCGATCCGCACGGGGTGGGTGCTCACGACTGGACGGTATGCCGCGGCCGTCCCCCTCGCCCGCGGGAGCGACCCGCCCTACCGTGGGCCGCATGGGCACCACGAGCACGGACGTCGCGCGTCCCGACGGGTCCGCCGCGCACCCCGAGGCCTCGCCGGTCGGGGACCGTCCCGGCGTCGAGGCTCTCGCGCGGGGGGTCGGCGCACTTCTCGCCGCCGCGTTCGGGCTGACGGCCCGCCTGCGCCACACCCGGGCGCTGCACGCCGTGGGGGTCTGCGGGAGGGGGGTGCTGAGCGTTCGACCGGGGCCGAGGAGCGGCGTCCGGGTGCTCGACGACGCCGGGCCGCACCCGTGCGCGGTCCGCTGGTCGCGGGCGACCGGCCGGCGGCGGGGCCGGGACGTGGAGGGCCTCGCGGTCCGGCTCGACGGCGCGGCGGCGGGCGACCTGCTCCTGGCCTCCACGGGCACCGGGGTGCTGGGTCGGCACCTCCTCACCGTCCGGCGGACCGGCCGGCACGGCACGCTGACCACCCTCCTGCCCCTGCAGACCCGGCGGGGCTCCCTGCTCGTGCGGCTGGACCCGGACGGCGGCGGGGAGAGCCCGCCCACGGCATACCGGATGCTCGTCGCCGCCCCCGGGCGGCCCTGGCACGAGCGGGGACGGCTCACGGTGACCTGGTCGGGGGAGGACTGCCCGCGGCGGCACGACCCCGTCGGCGCCCCACCCGTCGGTGCGTGGACCCACCCGCTGTGGGCCCGGCTCCGCGACCCCTCCTACGAGGCGTCCCAGCAGGTGCGGGCGCGGACCGAGGAACCCGCCGGCGTGGACCGCTCGACGGGCGGGGTCGGGGCGTCGTCGTTACGGTGAGGTCATGAGCGAGATGGACAGCACCCAGGACGCCGCAGAGGTCGCCGACGCCCGTCAGGAGGCGGCGGAGCACGTCGTCGAGCGGGTCGAGAGCTGGGACGAGGGGGCGGAGCCGGGGACCATCCGCAAGGACCTCGAGGAGGGTATGGCGCAGGCCCAGGTCGAGGTCGGCGACGCCGAGCTGGACCGGATGGCCGAGGAGATCCACGACGACGGCCGGACCGGGAACCCCGACGTCGGGTGACCCGTGCGGTGCGCGTCCTGCTCCTGGCAGACACCCACGTCCCGGTGCGGGCCAGGGACCTGCCGGCAGAGCTGTGGGCGGCGGTCGAGGTCGCGGACGTCGTCGTGCACGCCGGCGACTGGGTCGAGACCGACCTGCTGGACCGGCTCGCGGCGAGGGCGCGCGAGTTGGTCGGGGTGCACGGCAACAACGACGGCGCGGAGCTGCGGCGGCGGCTGCCCGAGGTGGCCCGGGTCGACCTCGGCGGCCTGCGGTGGGGGGTGGTGCACGAGACCGGCGGCAAGGCGGGTCGCGAGGAACGGGCGCGTGCCGCCTACCCCGACCTGGACGTGCTCGTGTTCGGGCACAGCCACATCCCCTGGGACACCGAGCACGACGGGCTGCGCCTGCTCAACCCCGGCTGGCCGACCGACCGGCGACGCCAGCCGCGCTGCACCTACCTCACCCTCAGCGTCCTCGACGGGGTCCTGGACGACGTGCGGCTGCACCGGCTCCCGCCACGGACCGGCGCACCCGCTCGACGCGCCCCGAGGGTCCCCCGGCCCTAGGTTGGGCCTATGAACCACCACGACGACGGGCAGCAGCACGAGCACGAGGGGGACGGCACCACCGTGTCCGAGGGCGGGTCGGGCGCCCTCAACGCCGACACGGCCCTCGGCGGCGCCGACGCCGTGCCGGACACGCCGGACATCAACGACACCGGTGAGGGTGACGGGGTCGACACCTCGGAGCAGGGTCAGGGGGACGGACCCCGCTGACCCGCCGGGGAGGCAGCCGGCCCGGCGGGCCGGTCACCCGTCCTCGCCCCGGAACGTCACCACGTGGCGCAGCGCCGCCCGCAGGTCCTTGACCGTCGACTGCCAGCCGCGCAGCTCACCGGTGGCCACCCGCGCCTCCTCGACGTCACCGGCAGCCCGGGCCTCGTCGACCGACTCGCGCCAGCTGATCGTCTGCTCCTCGGCGATGCGGATGAGCCGCAGGATCAGCGCCCGGTCACGGTGGCACACGTCGGCGACGAGCGCGGGCTCCAGCGGTCCGGTGCCCTCGGCGTCGAGCTGCAGGAGCGTCAGGAGCTCCTCGGGCAGGTCGTCCTCGTCCTCGTCGCCGTACTCCTCGTCCTGCGCAGGAGCGTCCGCGACCTCGACCGGGTCGTCGGTGCTGGTGATCATGTCGATCCACCGGCGCCCCTTGACCCGCAGGGCCAGGGCGTCGTCGAGCTCGTCGATCTCCTTGCCCATGAGCTCGACGATCCCGACCAGGTGGCGGGGGACGAACGGCAGCGAGGGGATCGCGACGCTGGCCACCACCTGCCGTCCGACGAGGTGGAACTTCGCGAACACCGACTGACGGTTGAGGATGCCCACCTCGCGCTGGGCGGCGTCGAGGTCGGCCACGTCCTGCACGACGATCGCGAAGACGCTGACGACCGGTTGCGAGTCCGCGGTGCGCACGTAGACGAGCGTCGTGCCGTAGATGATCGGGATGTCACCGTCCGCGTCCTTGCGCGGTGGGTGCCCCATCGCGGCGTGCAGGGTCTGCTCGACGGCTGCGCGGAGCTCGGCCGGCGTCACGACCCTGATGGCGCGGTCCAGGTCGACGACGGGCGGCTCGGCGTCCACCTGGTCCGGACCCTGGGGTGCGGAGATCGTCAGCGTGCCCGCGTCGAGGAAGGCGGGGTGCGGGGCGCCGACCACCTCGCGCAGCGTGTCGGTGAGGATCGAGGCCAGCAGGTGGGCATGGCTGCGCGGCAGCTCGATCCGGTATGCCGTCCCGTCCGGGTCCTCCTGCCACCCCATGTCCAGCAGGTGCCTCTGACGGTCGTCGTGCTGCCAGGCCTGGCCCTGCGGCGCGCGCAGCTCGCCGCGCAGGACGTCGTCCGAGGGCTCGACCTCCAGGACCGGGAACGACCCGGGGTCGGCGCCGTAGGCGGTGATCCGCAACGGCTCGGCGGACTCGCCGAGGTGGCCGGCCAGCCGCGTCAGGAAGCCGGCCCAGCCGACCTCCGTCGCGCGGTCCAGGTCGAACTCGTCCACGGCATCGACTCTAGCCCCCGGCCCCGGCTCCTCCCCCCGGTGACGGGGCGCGCGTCGTGCCGCGTCGTCGGTCGCTGAGCGGTTACCCGAGCCCCTGCGCGACGTCCTGGCCGTCCGCGGTGTGCGGGTCGTCGTCGATGGCCTCGGCGGTGGCGGTGGGCTCGGGGTCGACGACCGGGCGCGGGTCGAGGTGGATCCCGGCGATCATGCACCGCACGGAGCCGCCGGCCAGCTCGATGGTGGGGATGTCCACCGCGACGATCTCGCAGGAGCGCTCGATCGCCTCCACCTGCTCCGGGCGCAGGCTGCGGCGGGCGCGTCCGGACATGGCCATGACGTAGCGCTTGCGCCCCTGCGCCGTGCGACCGCACAGCTCGACGGCGTTGCCCGCGAACTCCCGGACCTGCTCCTCGGTGAGGTCGACGACCTCGCGGCCGTTGACCGACAGGCGTTCGCGCACCTGCTCCCGACGGTCCGCGTCGCGGATCATCCCCAGCGCGACGAGAGCGACGTCGGTGCCGATGCAGGCGATGACGTTGGTGTGGTAGACGGGCACCCCGTCGGAGTCGACGGCCTCGAACGCCATCGGCTCGTAGCTGAAGTCGGCGCAGAAGCGCTCCAGCACGTGGGTGTCGGCCCGGTGGCTGACCGCGGCGTAGGCGACCCGGGACACGTGGTCCAGCACCATCGCCCCGGTGCCCTCCAGGAAGATCCCGTCCGGCTCCAGGCCGGAGTAGTCGATGATCGTCTGCACGCGGTAGCTGGACTTGAGCATCTCCAGCACGTCGGCGCGGCGCTCGTGGCGGCGGTTCGAGGCATACATCGGGTAGACGGCCACGTAGCCGCCCGCGTGCGTGGACAGCCAGTTGTTGGGGAACACGCTGTCCGGGCGGGTGTGGTCCTCGTCGGGGAAGACGTGGACGGTGACGCCGGCCGCGAGCAGCGCGTCCGCGACGGCGTCCATCTCTGCCAGGGCCTGGGCCGACGTGGCCTCGTCGGACTGGCCGTCGGGGAGGTCCCGCTGGAACGCGTTGTCGGCGGCGGTCGCAGGGTTGGGGACGAACTTCTCGGCGCGGACGAGGATGACCGCGGACGGGGCCTGTGCACTCACGGACGGAATCTAGAGCATGCCCGGAGACTTCACCGCATCCTCGGGCGACGACCCAGGGGCGGGGCACCGGGTGTGCGGTGCCCCGCCCGTCTGGTGCCCGTGGCGTAGCCGGAGGTGTCGGGCAGGTGGGCTAGCGCAGCGAGAACGCCTCCGCGGGCACGACGCGCTCGCGCGCCCTGACCGCCGCGACCACGCGGCGCGCGACCTCGTCGGGGTCGAGGCCCTGCGGCAGCCGCGGCGCCGTCCCCGAGAGCGGGCGCGAGGCCAGCCCCGTCTCGGTGTGCGGGGGCCGCACGTCGATGACGTCCACCCCCGACCGGCGCAGCTCCACGGCGAGGGCGGTGTCGAGGGCGGCCAGCGCGGCCTTGCTGGCGGAGTAGGACGCCATGCCCGCGGTGGGCCGCTCCGCCACCAGACCGGAGATCTGGGCGATGAAGCCGTGGGACCGCCCGAGCGCCGGGATGACGCGTCGGAGGAGGAACAGCGGCCCCACGACGTTGGTGAGGAACAGCTGCTCGAGCACCGTGTCGTCGGTGTCGACCAGCGACCCGAAGGCGACGACGCCGGCGGCGTTGACCAGGCCGTCCAGGCGTCCGTCGTGATCCCGGTCGACGACGGCCACCAGCTCGTCGCCGAGCCTGGCGTCGGAGACGTCACCGGTGAGGACCGAGCCACCGGCCCCCAGCGCGGTGAGCCGGTCCCGGTCGCGGCCGACCACCGTCACGACGGCACCGGCCCCGGACAGCTCCCTGACCACCCGTGACCCCAGGGCACCCGTCGCCCCGAGAACGGCGACGTGGGCGCCGGCCAGGTCGCGCTCCGGACGTCCGGTCATGGGCAGGCTCCTACGGTGGGGGGATGAACGAGACGCCGCAGGGACCCGGTGCCCGCCAGCACGCCCTGGAGCTCGTCCTGGCGCCCGCGGACGACACCGCGGTGCGGACGCTGTGGGACGTCCTGGAACGGGCGGGGGTCCGCTCCTCGGCCCGCCACCGCGGCCCCACCCACCGGCCGCACGTGACCGTCCTGTCGGGCCCGCGCCCGAGCGAAGTGGTGGTCGAGCTCGCGGCCGAGCTGTGGCACGACCTGCTCCCGACGCAGCTCTCGGCAGCGGGACTGGTCCTGCTGGGCGGGACGAGACCGGCGCTGGCCGAGCTCCTCGTCGCCGACCCGGCCACCGTCGCGGCCCGCGGACAGGTGCAGATGCTCTGGTCGGGCGCGGACGCCCGCCCGTGGGTCCCGCACCTCACCCTCGCCCCGCGGCTCCGCCCGGAGGAGCTGACCTCCGCGCTCGCCGCGCTGCAGGACGGGGCGGCCCGCCCTCCGGCGCGCGACGGCATACCCGTGCGGGTCGCGAGCGGTCTGCGGTGGTGGGACCCGGACGAGGGTGTCGTGCACGAGCTGTCCCCTCAGCCGTCGTAGCGCGGCCGCGGCGGCTGAGGGCGCTGGCGGGCGAACTCGCCGCCCTCACGACCGCCGTAGGGCCGGCCGTGGTCGGCGTACTCGTCCCGGACGTAGGTGAAGGCCCGCCCACCTGCTCGCACCACGGCGCCCGTCCGGAGCAGCACCGGTGCGCTCACCTCCGCGCCGCCGACGGTGGTGACGACGCCGGCCACAGGCACGGCCTCGTACTCGTCCGTCGCGGGGTTGCGGCGGATCTCGACGTGGCCGGGGGAGAGGTCCGACAGGCGCAGGTCGTCCTCGGCGGAGGACCCGATGCGGGTGGTGCCGCGGCGCAGGGGCAGGACCTGCCGCTCGCCACCCTCCTCTGGGGGGACCAGGTAATAGACGAGGCGCGGCGTCCCCCCGCCCAGCGGGTCGTGGGTGGTGGTGACACGGCGCCGGCGCGGTGGCGTGAGCGTCGGGGCGACGGGCAGGGGGGTGAGGGGGGGCACCAGGCGGGTCAGGGCCGGGCCGCCGGAGTCCCCGCGGGAGCGCAGCATCCGCAGCGCAGCACGGCGGTCGTGGACGTGGATGTGGGGCGACCGGAGCACCGCGCGCTCCCCGAAGGACTGCTTGACCCGGCCCAACGAGACCACCGGCCGGTCGTCGGCGGCCACGACCAGCGTGACGTCGTCGTCGGCGAGCAGCCGCGCGAGGTCGCGGACGGGGTCGGCGACCGCCCGCGCGGGAGCGCCGAGCGGCACGTCCCCCAGCCCGGTCAACGACAGGGTCAGGGTGCGGCCGCTGCCGGTGAGGCGGCCGGAGAGACGACGACCGAGGTCGTCGTCCGCCTGGCCGGTGTCCACGCTGAGGGTCAGGTCGGCCTCGAGACGGAGCGCGCGGGCCACGGTGCTCAGCCGCCGGCGCCGGGGGAGTGGGTGTCGTCCTCGGTGGTGATGCGCAGCGTGCCGTCGAGCTTCCAGGTCGCGCGGGGGGCGTCGGCGCCGGTGTCGCGGGGGACCTCGACCTTCATGTCCACGAACGTGTAGTTGATCGCTGCGCCCTGGCCGGTGAGGTAGTTCCACATCTCCTTGCCGAGGTCGGTCCAGGAGACCGCCTCCCCGGAGGAGCCGGTGACGGTGCCGTCGGTGCTGGGGCTGGGGTTGATCGTCATGGTCGTGCCTTCCAGGAGTGCTGAAGAACGTTTGTTCAACGTTTGTCCAGTGTTGCACCCCGGCGGCCGGACGGCAACCCCTAGCGACGATCCGGTGGGTGGACGGCCAGGGCGCGCGGCTGCCCGTCCACCGCGAGGACCAGGACGTCACCCTCGGGCGCCCCTTCCACCGCGGCGGCGAGCTGGTCGACGGTGGCCGCACCGGCGGGGCCGGCGTCGGACCGCCACACCTGCACGAACGCCCCCGCCCGGGCGGCCAGCTCGGCGCGACCGGCGGCGTCGAGCTCACCGACGACCACCACGGTGCGTCGCACCGGCTGCGGCGCGGCCCCCGTCCCCGTCCCGGGCTCGACCGCCGCCAGGTCCTGCCGGTCGGACCGGAAGACCGTCCAGTGGTAGGCCGACAGCAGCGAGGTGGTGACGAGGATGCCGAGGGCGAAGCGGATCCTGCGCAT
Source organism: Ornithinimicrobium cerasi (assembly GCF_003702705.1). Classification (GTDB taxonomy): domain Bacteria; phylum Actinomycetota; class Actinomycetes; order Actinomycetales; family Dermatophilaceae; genus Ornithinicoccus; species Ornithinicoccus cerasi. The sequence goes on from NZ_QZMN01000001.1 coordinate 272,657, forward strand.
CGTCTCGGTGTCCAGGCTGCCGGCCAGCGCGTCCTCGAGCACGAGGTAGGCCAGGGTGATGAGCGCGACGACGGCGGCCAAGAAGGCCACCCCGAAGAGGACCAGCAGGTAGGTCCGCCTCGTCACCGAGCGCAGCTCGGGGGCGGGGTCGGAGCGGCGGGCCCCCTGGGCGAGCCGCCAGTGCCACAGCCACACCGGGATCCCCACCGCCAGGAGCACCAGGGCCGCGAGCAGGGCGTTGAGGGCGCTGGCGCCGACGACGAGGTCACCCCGGGCGGCGATGGCCTCGACGAGGGTGACGAGGATCATGACCAGCCCGGAGGAGGCTGCGAGCAGTCCCACGGCGGCCATGACGTACTCGTAGACCCGCCGGACCTCGGTGCGGCCACCCGGTACCCGTCGCCCGGCGTCGAGCACGGCCTGGTGGTACCACCACACCAGCAGCCCGACGACGACGATGCCGAGCTCGCCGGGCGCGTCGGCGAAGTGCTCCGCGGCGGTCGCCGCCCGGGGCTCCCCGACCAACCAGACGAGCACGTCATACCCGAGGACGCTCAGCGCGCTGATCGCGGCGAGGAGCCCCCCACCGACCCCCACGAGCAGCACGAGGGTGAGCCAGCCCGTGCCACGCGGTCCGCGCGAGGCGTCGTACAGCCAGTAGACCGCCCACACCGCTGCGCCGACCGCGGCCAGGGCAGCTGCGCGTAGCAGGGGGTCGGCACCGCCGCCCACGATCGGGTCGCCCGCCAGGCCGGTGAGCTCCTCCGTCGTCGCGGCCACGAGGTCGGCCAGCCCCAGCGCCGCGGTGACCAGGCCCACCAGCGCACCCAGGAGCACGAGCGGGCGCAGCTGCTCCGCCGGGGTCCCCCGCCCGGCCCACCAGCGTTGCCCGGCCCAGACGAGGGTCCACACCACGGCCAGCGCCACGCCGCTGGAGCGGAAGGTCCGCGCGCCCACGAGCATGGTCAGGGTCTGGTACCAGCCGACCATGGCGGTGAGGAGCGAGACGAGACCGACGATGGTGAGGTATGCCGTCCAGCCCCCGGAGCGGAGCTCGCGCGGGTCCGCAGCCGCTCGCCTCGCGGTCCACCACGCGAGCAGCCCCCACAGCGGCAGCGCGACGAGGGCGAGCGCCAGCTGCAGGGCGAGCGTGGCGTCGTCGGAGACGAGGGTGCGACCGGTGTCGAGGAGGCGGGCCAGCAGCCCGGTCACGCCGGAGGCGGCCGCCAGGAGCAGCCCGACGAGGAGGAGGTACTGGAAGAAACGGCGCACCGACTGCCCGCCGCCGACGGGCGCAGACGTCGGGCCCGCCCCGCTGCCGCGGCGCCGGACCGCGACGACGACGAGGACGACCAGACCGACGATGACGGCGAGCGTGAGCAGGCTGCTCACCAGCGGGAGGATCACGGCTTCCCACCCGTCGGTGCGACGCAGGTGAACATCGGCCACGGCTCCCCGGTGATCACCCAGCGCTCCTGAGCACGCACCAGGCTGAAGGACTCTTCCTGGGCCCACTCGCCCGACCCCAGGGGACCCTCCTCCCCGTAGACCAGCTCGACCCGGACACGGGCCGTGTCCCCGTCCACCTCGGAGGAGCGCAGCACCACCCGCGCGTCGGGCTCGTGGACGTTGCGCTCCAGGTCCTCCACCGTGCACCCACCCTCGGGGTCGAGGACCGCCGCGGCCCCCTCGAGGTCGCGGTCGTAGACCCGGGACACGTAGTCCTGCACGGCAGCCTCGGGGGAACCGGCCGGCAGGTCACCCTCGCCGCGCGTGGCGGACAGGACGCCCGCGACCACCGCCAGCAGCACGAGGATCCCGACGACGACGGCGAGCACCCTGCCCGGTGGGCTGTTCATGGGCCCAGCGTCCCACCGCCCTGACCTGCGGTACAGCGCCGCGGATGTGATCTGGGGCACCCTGGCGCGGGCCGGTCCCCTCGGTCAGCCGACCGCGGCGATCGGGCCCTGCGCGGGCACCCCGGAGCCGTCCCGCTTGTCGTTGGTCTCCGGGAGGTCCACCGGCACGCCGTTGGCCGAGGCCGCCAGGGGAGGTGCGGCGCCGGCCCAGCCGAGGGTGAGCACGGCCTCGCCGCGCAGGAACCGGTGACAGCGCACCCCGCCGGTGGCGCGGCCCTTGGCCGGGTAGGCCCACATGTCGGTCACCTTGACCGAGCCGGCGTCGGTGCCCCGCGCCGCCCCGGGGGGGCCGGACACGGTGACGACGACGTTCTCCGCGCTGGGGTCCACGGCGCAGAAGCCGACGACCGTCGCGCCCGTGGACAGCTTGACCCCGGCCATGCCGCCCCCGGCACGGCCCTGCGCCCGCACCGCGGACGCCGGGAAGTGGAGGAGCTGGGCGTCACTGGTGACGAAGACCAACGTCTCCTCGCCGGTGGACAGCTGCACGGCACCGACCACGCCGTCACCCTCCTTCAGCGCGATGACCTCGAACGACTCCTTGTTGCCGGGGTAGTCCGGGTGGACCCGCTTGACGACCCCCTGCCGGGTGCCCAGCGCCAGGCCCGGCCCCTCGGGGTCGAGGGTGCACAGCGCCAGGGCCTGCTCACCGGGCGGCAGGTCGACGAACGCCGACAGCGGCGCCCCGCCCGACAACGATGGCGCACCGGCGGTCGGAGGCAGGCTGGGCAGCTCGACGACCGAGAGCCGCACCAGCCGCCCTGCCGAGGTGAGGAGGCCGACGTGGCCACGGGCGGTGGCGGGCACCCGCGAGGTCAGGACGTCGTGCTTGCTGCGCCGGCCCCCCGTGCCCAGCTCGCCGTCGGCAGCGGCCCGGGCGAGCAGGCCGGTCGAGGACAGCAGCACCCAGCAGGGGTCGTCGGCGACCTCGAGGGGGGCGGCGCCGCCCCGGACGGCCGGGGCGCCGGCGGCACTCGTCATACCGGAGGCTCCGTCGCTCTCCAGGAGCACGGTGCGGCGCGGGGTGCCGTGCCGCAGGGCCACCTCGGCGAGCTCCTCGCTGACCAGCGCGAGCAGCTGCTGCGGGTCGTCGAGGAGGATCTGGAGCCGCTCGATCTCGCGCCGCAGGTCGTCGCGCTCGGCCTCCAGCTCCAGGCGGGAGAACTTCGTCAACCGGCGCAGCTGGAGGTCGAGGATGTGGTTGGCCTGGATCTCGGAGAGGTCGAAGACCTGCATGAGCCGGGTGCGGGCGGTGGCGACGTCGTCGGCCGCGCGGATGAGCTGGATCACCTCGTCGATGTCGAGGACGGCGATCAGCAGGCCCTCGACCAGGTGCAGCCGGTCCTTCTTGCGCCCCAGCCGGTGTGCCGTGCGCCGCCGCACCACGTCGGTGCGGAAGTCGACGTAGACCTGGAGCAGCTGGCGCAGCCCCAGCGTGCGGGGCTGCCCCTCGACGAGCGCGACGTTGTTGATCCCGAAGGACTCCTCCATCGGCGTGAGCTTGTAGAGCTGCTCCAGGACCGCCTCGGGGTTGAACCCGGTCTTGATCTCGATGACGAGGTGCAGTCCCTTGGTGCGGTCGGTGAGGTCGATGATGTCCGAGATCCCCTGCAGCTTCTTGGACTGCACCAGCTGCTTGACCTTATCGATCACCTTCTCCGGGCCCACGAGGTAGGGCAGGTCGGTGACGACGATGCCCTTGCGGCGCGGCGTGACGTTCTCGATGCGCGCGGTGGCGCGGGTGCGGAACGACCCGCGGCCGGACTCGTAGGCCTCCCGGATGCCGTCCAGCCCGACGATCCGCCCGCCCAGCGGCAGGTCGGGCCCCGGCACGAAGCGCATCAAGGCCTCCAGGTCGGCCTCGGGGTTGGCGATGAGGTGCCGGGCCGCGCCGATCACCTCGACGAGGTTGTGGGGGGCCATGTTGGTGGCCATCCCGACGGCGATGCCCGAGGCGCCGTTGACGAGCAGGTTGGGGAAGGCGGCCGGCAGCACCTCGGGCTGGGTCAGCTGCTCGTCGTAGTTGGGGACGAAGTCGACGGTGTCCTCGTCGAGGCTGGCGGTCATCAGCAGCGCCGCCGACGCCATCCGCGCCTCGGTGTAGCGGCTGGCCGCCGGGCCGTCGTCGAGCGAGCCGAAGTTGCCGTGCCCGTCGACGAGCGGCAGGCGCATGGTGAACGGCTGGGCCATCCTCACCATCGCGTCGTAGATCGCGGTGTCCCCGTGGGGGTGGTACTTGCCCATCACCTCGCCCACCACCCGCGAGCACTTGACGTGCCCGCGGTCCGGACGCAGGCCGAGCTCGTGCATCGCGTAGAGGATGCGACGCTGCACCGGCTTGAGGCCGTCGCGCGCGTCGGGCAGCGCCCGGGAGTAGATGACCGAATACGCGTACTCGAGGAAGGCGCCCTCCATCTCCTCCTGGACGTCGATCTCGACGATCTTCTCCTCGACGTCGAACAGGTCCTCGCTCTGCGTCGGCTTGCGGCGGGGCATGGGGGACGGGCGCTCCTGCGGTCGGTGGTCCGGTGTGGCGCTTCAGGGTATGCCGTGCCCGCGCGGCTCCGGCGGAGGCACGGACGAACCGTTGTGCCGGTGCCGGTGCCGGCGCCGGTGCCCCCGCCGGTGCCGGTCCGACCTCCGCCGCGAGAGACAGGGCGGCAGGGACGGGTGCGTCGCTCGTCCCCTCCCGCACCCCGTGACGCTCAGCCGTCACGCAGGTCGGACACCGTCGTCATCGTGTAACCGTTGGCCCGCAGGACGTTCACGATCTGCGGCAGGGCGTCGGCGGTCCTGAACCCGCCCAGGTGCGCCAGCACGATCGCCCCGGACGGGGGCAGCGGGCTGGTCGTGCGCGAGACGATCTGCGCGGTCGTCGTCGCCGGGTCCCAGTCGATGGTGTCGCGGGCCCACATGACCGTCACCGGGTAGCCGACGGCCGCCGCCTGGTCGCACCCACGCGTTCTGGGCACCGTAGGGCGGGCGCCACAGCGGCCGGCTCTCCGTCCCGGACAGGCGCTCCAGCACCGGCTCGGCCAGGGTCAGCTCGGAGCGCACGAAGGTCTGCGTCATCGCCCGCGCGCAGGGCGCGGAGGAGGGTGAGCCGCCACCGCCGTTGACGAGGTCGCAGTGGTGGACGGTGTGGTTGCCGACCTCGAACAGCTCGGGGTGCGCGGCGATCTTCGCCATCACCCGCCGCCCCTCGGCGGTGTCGGCCATGATGCTCGTCGGGAAGAACGTCGTGCACACCTGGTTCGCCACCAGGAAGTCCACGATGCCGGTGGCACCGGTGAGGTTGCCACCCATGTCGAGCGTGAACGCCAGCTTCCTGCTGTCGGTGCCGGGCACCGTGGTGAGCACCTGCTGCGACCCGCCGAGCAGGGTGGGGCCGGCCCAGCAGACGCCCCGCTCACGCTGCGCGGCGCGCGCCACGTCGACGGGCAGGGAGAGCTTGCCACCCAGCAGGTATGCCGTGGTGGGGGTCAGGCGGTCCAGCTCGCCGCTCCCGGGGATGCCGGTGGGCCGCGCCAGCAGGATCGGGCCACGGGTGTGCCTGGTCGCGGGCACCCCCGCGAGCGCGTCGGGGAAGGAGAGGCCGGTGGCGATGGCCACGCCCGGCCGGTCGGGGCCGAAGACCCGGGTCGAGACGGCCAGGGCCGTCCGGTAGCGGTCCGTGCCGGACACCCGCTCGGTGGTGGCGATGGTGCCTAGCTGGGCGGCCGCCGTGTCCGACACCGCGGACGCCCCGCCCACCAGGACGATGCGCGAGGGGTTGAGCCGGTCGATCTCGGCGAGCACGACGGCGGGCACGGAGGTCGTGTCGCTGAGCAGCACCGGCGCTCCCTGGACCACCGCGGCGGCGCCGGCGGACAGGGCGTCCGGCCAGTTGCGCCCCGTGGAGACGTAGACGATGTCCGCGCTGGGGAAGGCGTTGCGGCTCACCGCGGCCGAGGTGTCGAACCGGGTGTTCCCGGCCACCCGGGTCACGGTGCCGGAGGTGTACGCACGCAGGGCCTCGAGCACGGTCCCGCCGACCGCTCCCGCGCCGCCGACCACGACGATCCGGGCGGGCCGCAGCCTGGTCAGCTCCATCCTCGTCGCCGTCGGGATGCCGTCCGGACGCACGAAGAGCACCGGGCTGGAGGCCCGACCGGCGGCCGGGCCCGCGCTCAGCGCGTCGGGGAAGGCGGCACCGCTCGCGACGTAGACGACCGGGACCCCCGGGGCGAAGAACCGCCCGGTGATGCTGGCCGCGGTGCCGTAGCGGTCCGCACCGGAGAGCCGCACGACCGAGAAGTCCAGGTCGCCGTCCTGCAGCGTCGGCGCCGTGACGACGGAACCTCCCACCCCGGCCGGGACGGGTGCCCCGCTCGCCCCCAGCGAGGGGGCCAGGACCGTCGCCAGCGCGCAGCTGGCGGCGATGATCAGGTGTCGGATCCTCATGGCGTGCTCCCTTGCTCGCACGCGGCGCCCTCGGACGGGCCCCGTCACCCTGTATGTCGCAGAGCGGGCCCGGATGGTTCATGCCGGCCGGTCCTGGTGGCGGGCGTGTGGTTGGGTGTCGCTCATGCAGATGCTCGACGCGGCCCGGGTGCGCGCCCTGCTGGCACCGCGGGACCTGGTCGAGGCGCTGCGGGTCGCGTTCGCCGCCCCGGACGTGACCGTCCCCGAGCGGAGCCACCACCGCCTCGACGACGAGCGCGACGCGACCCTGCTGCTCATGCCCGCCTGGCGGACGGGCCGGTTGCTCGGCGTCAAGATCGTCACCCACCACCCCCGCAACGGCGAGCACGGCCGTCCGGCCATCCACGGGACGTACGTCCTCGGCGACGCCGCGACCGGGGAGCCGCTCGCCGTGCTCGACGGCACCGAGCTCACCCGGTGGCGCACCGCCGCGGCCAGCGCCCTCGCCGCGGACCACCTCGCCCCGGAGGTCGTCCGCGAGCACCTGCTGGTCGGCGCCGGAAACGTGGCCGCCGCGGTGCCGCACTGCTACGCCGCCGTCCGCGACGTGCACCTGACCCGGGTCTGGGCCCGCTCGCCCGCGCGGGCGGCCTCCCTCGTCGACCGGCTGCGCGCGGGGGTCCGGCGCGCGGACGTCATCACCTGCGCGACCTCCGCGACCGAGCCCTTGGTCCACGGCGCCGACGTCGGGCCGGGCACCCACGTCGACCTCGTCGGCGCCTTCACGCCGCAGATGGTCGAGGGAGACGAGCAGCTGGTCACCTCCGCCAGCCTGTTCGTCGACGTCGGGGCGGCTCTGCACGAGCCGGGCGACCTCGTCGGACCCCTCGGGCGGGGCACCCTGCGACCCGAGGACGTCCTGGGGGACCTGGCGGACCTGGCCGCGGGGCGGCATACCGGGCGTGCCGGTCCGGAGGAGGTGACGGTCTTCAAGTCCGTGGGCACCGCCCTCGAGGACCTCGTCGCCGCGACCGTCGTCTGGGAGGCCCGCACGAGGGCCGGCGACGGGGGCCGGGGGTGAGCGAGCGGGCCGCGGACCGGGCCGTCGACGGGCTCGCGGCGGGGGAGCGCTACCTCGCTCTGCTCGCCGACGACCGCCCCGCGGAGGACTACGCCGTCCTCCTCCAGGAGGCCCGGGCGGCGGGCGCCGACGCCGAGATCGTGGGGCGGCTGCACCAGCTCGCGCTGCGGGCCCGGGGCCTGCGCGAGGTGGGTCGACGTCGCGAGTCCGAGCTCGCGGCCCTCTTCGACACGGTGGCCGACCTCGCCGCGCTCAAGGATCTCGACGACGTGCTGGAGGCTATCGTCCGGCGCGCCCGCACGCTCCTGGCCTGCGACGTCTCCTACCTGTCCCTCAACGACGACGAGGCGGGGGAGACCTACATGCGGATCACCCAGGGCATCCACTCCGAGGAGTTCCGCCGGGTCCGTCTGGGGTTCGGCGAGGGCCTCGGTGGCCTCGTCGCCCAGACCGCGAGGCCCTACGCGACCGCCGACTACTTCTCCGACGAACGGTTCGAGCACACCCGGACGATCGACAGCGCCGTCGGCAGCGAGGAGCTCACGGCGATCCTGGGCGTGCCGCTCCTGCTGGGCCGCACGGTCATCGGGGTGCTCTACGCCGCCAACCACGACCCGCGGCCCTTCAGCCGGGAGGACGTGGACCTGCTGACCAGCTTCGCCGGGCACGCGGCGGTCGCCCTCGACAACGCGCGCCGCACCGAGGAGAACGCCGCCGCGTTCGCCGACCTGCGCCGCACGGGTGAGCTGCTGAGGCAGGCCGCGGAGGGCTCCCAGCGCGCCGCGGACGCCCACGACCGCCTCGCCAACGTGGTCCTGCAGGGGGGCGACCTCGGTGATGTCGCCGGGGAGCTGCAGCAGGTGCTCGGCGAGCCCGTGCACGTGGTGGACGCCCAGGGCACCACCCTGGCCACCAGCGACCCGGGGTGGGCCCCGGACGAGGACGTCATGGAGCTCGTGCGGCGCTCGCTGGAGGACAACCGCACCCACGTGGAGGGCGGCCTGAGCGTGGCGACCGTGTGGGCGGGCGGCGCGCCCCTGGCGGCCGTCCTCGTCCGCGGCGAGGTGGACGACCTCAACCGCCGCATCCTCGAGCGGGCCGCGGGCACGGCGGCCCTCATCATGGTGGTCCAGCGCAGCGTCGCGGAGACCGCGTCGCGCCGCCGCGGCGACCTGCTCGTGGACCTGCTGCTGGGGCGGACCGGGGCCGGTGCCCTCACGGCCCGGGCCAGCCTGCTCGGCGCCGACCTCTCCCGCCCCCACGCTGTGCTCGTCGCCGCCGGGGCCGACCCCGTCGCCGTGCAGTGGGCGACCGACCAGGCGGCGGGTGCCGGGGGACTGTGCGCCGAGGTCGACGACCGCCTCGTGCTCGTCCTGCCGGACCGCGACCCTCTCGGCACCGGCAGGCATGTCGTGGAGCGGGCCCGCGGGTCGGGCGCCCCCCCACGACGCACCGTGGGACGCGACCTGCCGACGGTCGGCGTCGCCGGGCCGGCGAGCGGGGCGGACGGCGTGCGGTCCGCCTACGTCGAGGCGACGAGATGCCTGGAGGCCCTGCTCGCCCTCGGCCGGCGCGGGGACGTCGCCGATGCCGCGACCCTGGGTTTCGTCGGGCTGCTGCTGGGCCGCGGCGACCCCGCCGAGCACGTCCGGGCCCGCCTCGGCCCGGTGATCGACTACGACACCGAGCGGCGCACCGGGCTCGTCGGAACGCTCGAGGCGTGGCTGGCGGAGGACCGACGCCTGGGCCGGACGGGGGAGCGGCTGCACGTCCACCCCAACACCGTGACCCAGCGCCTCGACCGCGTCGGCCAGCTGCTGGGGCCGGGGTGGCAGGCCCCCGACCGGCTGCTGGAGCTGCAGCTCGCCCTGCGCCTGCACCGGGTCTTGTCCTGACGCGACGCGGGTGCTGCGGCCCGTCGTGGGCGGGGAGCGAGACGACGAGGGAGAATGCGGGGGTATGAGCACGGACGCGACCGGCCTGGCGTACCCCTTCGACCTCGGCACCTACACCCGTGCGGTGACGACGCGCTCCGAGGAGGCCGGGGTGTGGTTCACCCGGGGGCTGGTCTGGACCCTGGCGTTCAACCACGAGGAGGCCGACCTCTGCTTCCGGACGGCGCTGGAGCACGATCCGACCTGCGCCATGGCCCACTGGGGGGTGGCCCTGGCCCTGGGTCCCAACTACAACAAGCCGTGGGACTTCTTCACACCGGACGAGGCGCGTCAGGTCCTGGAACGCGCCCGCTCCAGCGCGGCGGCGGCACTGGCAGGATCCGAGGGGTGCACGCCCGTCGAGCGGGCACTCATCGCGGCCCTGCAGGTCAGGTATCCGGCGGACCGCCCGGTCGAGGAGTGCCAGGCGTGGGAGCACGCCTTCGCCGAGGCGATGGGTGCGGTCCACGACGAGCACCGTGACGACCCGGACGTGGCCTGCCTCTACGCCGGGGCGCTGATGAACCTGACCGCCTGGCGGCTGTGGGACGGGCGCACCGGCCAACCGGCGGAAGGGTCACGCACCCTGGAGGCCAGGACGGTGCTCGAGGAGGCCCTCGTGCGGCCGGGTGGCGACCGGCATCCCGGCCTCCTGCACATGTACATCCACCTCATGGAGATGTCTCCCACCCCCGAGGTGGCTCTGCCCGTCGCCGAACGGCTGCGCGGTCTGGTCCCGGACGCCGGGCACCTGGAGCACATGCCCAGCCACCTGCACGTCCTCGTCGGGGACTACGAGCAGGCCCTGGTGGTCAACCAGGCCGCGTCGCGAGCCGACGCCGCCTTCGTGGCGGCCCGGGGGCCGCTGAACTTCTCCACGCTCTACCGTGCGCACAACCTGCACTTCCAGGTGTATGCCGCGATGTTCCTGGGGCGGAGCGGTGACGCCCTGCGCGCCGCGGAGGCTCTGGAGGCGGAGATCCCCCGCGCGCTGCTGCTCGTCGACCTCCCGCCGATGGCCGACTGGCTCGAGGCCTTCGTGCCGGTCAAGGTCCACGCGCTGGTCCGGTTCGGCAGGTGGCAGGACCTCGTCAGCCTGCCCCTGCCGCAGGACCCCGACCTCTACTGCACCACGACGGCGATGCTGCACTACGGCAAGGGGGTGGCCCACGCGGCCCTGGGCCAGGTCGACGCCGCGGAGCGCGAGCGCGAGCTGTTCAGGAGCGCGGTCGCCCGGGTGCCGGCCTCCAGGATGCTCTTCAACAACACCAGCCTGGACCTCCTGCAGGTGGCGGACGCGATGCTCGACGGGGAGGTGGACTACCGCCGGGGCCGGGTCGAGGAGGCGTTCGAGCACCTCCGCCGTGCGATCGAGCTCGACGACGCTCTTCCCTACGACGAGCCGTGGGGCTGGATGCAGCCCACCCGGCACGCCTACGGGGCGCTGCTGCTCGAGCAGGGCCGGGTCGAGGAGGCCGAACGGGTCTACCGGGCCGACCTCGGTCTGGACGACACCCTGCCGAGGTCGCTGCAGCACCCCGGCAACGTCTGGGCCCTCCACGGCTACCACGAGTGCCTGGTCCGGCTGGGCCGGAGGGAGCTGGCCTCCGAGATCGAGCCCCGGCTGTACGCGGCCACGGACCGGGCGGACGTGCCCGTCCTCGCCTCGTGCCTGTGCCGCCTGGGCACCGCCCCGACGTGCTGCACCGAGGGCCCGCCGGACCGGCCCGCGTGACCACGGGGGGTCGGGTCAGGCGGTGGGCTCCTCGCCGTCCCCGGCGCTGATGGATCGCTCCACCGCGTGGCTCCGGCCCGTGCGCCGGCCGAGGAGGTCGGACAGGGTGCCCCACACCCCCCGGCGGAAGAGCAGCACGACGACGATGAAGACCGCACCGGTGATGATGCCGATGCCGTCGAAGCCCGAGGACGCGAGGAAGTCCTCCAGGAGCACGATGACCACCGCACCCGCGATGCCGCCCCACAGGGTGCCGATACCCCCGAGGACCGTGATGAGCACGACCTTGCCGGAGGTCTGCCAGGCCACCTCCTGCAGCGAGACGAACCCGTGGCTGATGGCGAAGATGCCGCCCGCCAGTCCGGCGAGGCCGGCGGAGAGCACGAACACCAGCACCCGGTAGCGCTCCACGTCGTAACCCAGGGCCCGCGCCCGGGCCGGGTTGTCGCGCGTGGCGACGAGGACCCGCCCGAAGGGGGAGTGCACGACGCGCCAGGCGAACCACATGCCGGCGACGATGATCGGCAGGGCGGCGTAGTAGAAGTAGAACGCCTGGTCCTCCACCGCCTCTACCCCGAAGAAGTGCGCGGGGACACCCTGGAGGCCGTTCTCACCGCCCGTCAGCCCGCGCCACTGGTTGACGACGAAGAAGAGCATCTGGGCGAAGGCCAGGGTCACCATCGCGAAGTAGATCCCGCTGCGCCTCACCGAGAGCACGCCGACGGGCCACGCGAGGGCCATCGCGAAGACCGCCCCCAGCAGGGCGGCGAGCGGGAACGGCAGCCCCCACTCGATCGCCGCCAGCCCGGCGACGTAGGCGGACCCGCCCCAGAAGGCCGCGTGCCCGAAGGAGAGGAGACCGGCATACCCCAGGAGCAGGTCGAGCGCGACGGCGAACAGCGCCCAGCAGGCGATGTCCATGGCGACCGGCGGGTAGACGAACCACGGCAGGGCCAGGGCCAGGACGAGGCCCAGCCCGACCAGCAGCCAGCCGCGTCGGGAGCGGCCCAGGAAGCCGCCCGTGCCGGCGAGGGCGGCGCCGGTCCCGGTCGCGTCGGAGGTCGAGGTGGGCGAGCTCATGCGTTCTCCTCCCGTCCGAACAGGCCGGCGGGTCGGACGAGGATGACCAGGGCCATGAGGACGAAGATCGCGATCTGGGACAGGGCGGGGGCGTAGGCCTGGCCGAACGCCTCCACGAGGCCCACGATGAAGCCGGCGACGACCGCGCCGACGATGGACCCGAGGCCGCCGATGACGACGACGGCGAAGAGGATGATGATGAAGCTGGACCCCATGTCGGCGGTGATCGCCCGGAACGGGGCGGCCAGCACCCCGGCGAGACCGGCCAGCGCGATGCCGAAGCCGAAGACCGGGGTCACCCAGCGGTTGACGTCCACGCCCAGGGCCCGGGTGAGCTCGGACTTCTCGGTCGAGGCCCGCACGATCATCCCGATGCGGGTCCGCGTCATGAGCAGCCAGACGGCGGCGCAGACGAGGAGCGAGAAGGCCAGGACGAACACCTGGTAGGTGGGCAGCCGGAGGGCGCCGAGGGTGATCTGCCCGGTCAGCAGGTCGGGGCGGGTGTAGGGCAGGCCCGAGACGCCGTACTGCCGCTTGACGAGGTCGACGAGCAGGAGGGTGAGGCCGAAGGTGAGGAGGAAGTTGTAGAGGGGATCGAGCGCGATGAGCCGGCTGACGAGCAGCCTCTCGATCACGACCCCGAAGACGAACATCACGACCGGCACGACGAGCAGCGCCAGCCAGAAGTTCAGCCCGAGCAGGTCCTGGAGGACGGCCGCCACGACTGCGCCGAGCATGTAGCAGGCTCCGTGCGCGAAGTTCACCACGCCGAGGACGCCGAAGATGATGGCCAGGCCCAGCGCGGCCAGGGCGTAGAAGCTCCCGGCGGCCAGCCCCTGGAGCGTGTACTGCAGGATCTCGTTCATGCCTCTCCTCGGCGGGGACGAGGCCGGGCGCCCCGCGCGGGGGGACGGGGCGCCCGGCCACTCGTCGGTCGGTCCGGCTGGGTCAGCCGAAGCTGCAGGTGCTGTCCTCGACGGGCTTGAAGGCCTCCTCGGCCGGGATCGTGGCGAGGATCTCCTCGTAGTCCCACTCCTCGGTGACCTCGTCGGCGGTCTTGACGCGGGCCAGGTAGACGTCGTGGATGACGCGGTGGTCCTCGGCCCGGATCTTGCCGTTCTTGAGGAAGACGTCGTCGATCTCCTTGCCCTCCAGGTGCCCCACGATCGTGTCGGCGTCGTCGGTCCCCTCGGCCTGGACCGCCTCGAGGTACTGGGTCGCGGCGGAGTAGTTGGCCGCGTGGGCGAAGCTCGGCCGGGTGCCGGTCTCCTCCATGAAGCGGTCGGCCCACGCGCGGTTCTCGTCGTCGAAGTTCCAGTACCAGGCCTCGGCGAAGTTGACGCCGTTGAACGCCTCGACACCCAGGGAGTGGATGTCCGTGATGAACATCAGGCCGACCGCCAGCTCGATGCCCTGGTCGACGTAGCCGCCCTCGTTGTACTGCTTCACGAGGTTGATGAGGTCACCGCCGGCCTGCATGGTGCCGATGACGTCCGGCTCCGCGCTGGCCGCCCGGGTGAGGAAGGTGGAGAAGTTGTCGTTGGGGAACGGGGTCGCGATGTGGTCGCCCACCGTGCCCCCGGCCGCCTCGATCGCCGCCGTGAACGACTTGTCCATGTCCTGGCCGAAGGCGTAGTCGGGGTAGATGATCTGCCAGTCGGTCGCCCCGCCCTCGGTCACGGCCGTGCCGGTGGCGTTGGCGAGCTGGTAGGTGTCGTAGGCCCAGTGGAAGGTGTACTTGTTGCACTGGGCGTTGGTGAGCTCGGTGGTGGCCGCGCCGATATTGAAGTAGAGCTTCTCCTTCTCCGCGGCCTGGGTGGCCACCGCGAGCGCGGCGGAGGAGGTCGGGACGTCGAGGATGATGTCGGCGCTCTCCCGGTCGTAGAGCTCCTGGGCCTTGGTGTTGGCGACGTCCGGCTTGTTCTGGTGGTCGGCGAAGGTGACCTCGACGTCCTCGACGACGGCGTCGTCGCCGTGCCGCTCCTGGAAGTCGGCGACCGCCATCTCCACGGCCTTGACCGAGTTGGGGCCGGACAGGTCCTTGTAGACACCGCTCTGGTCGTTGAGGACGGCGAGGACGAGCTTGCCGTCCGTGAACTCGTCGCTGCCGGCTCCGCCGGGGCCGGCGTTGCCGCAGGCGGACAGGGCCAGGACGCCGGCGGTCACGACCGCGGTCGCCACGATGCGCTTGGTGCTCATGGTGATGTTCTCTCCTTCGAGGTGCTGGCTGGCAGCGGGGTGGGGGTAGGGGCTGGGGAGTCGGGGGGTCTGGGGTCTGGAGGTATGGCGTGGGCCGGCCGGTCCCGGGTGCGCGGCTGGGCGGTCAGATGCCGAGGTACTCCAGCAGCTCGGACTGGCGGGCCGTGAACTCCGCGTTGTCGAGGTCGGCCGCGACCGAGCCCTCCGCGAGGACGTAGTGCCGGTCGGCGACCGTGGCGGCGAACTTCACGTTCTGCTCGACGAGCAGCACCGTGGTCCCGCGCGCCTTGACCTCCAGGAGGATGTCGCGGATGCGCTGGACGATGACCGGTGCGAGCCCCTCGCTGGGCTCGTCGAGCAGGAGCATCCGGGCCCCGGTCCGCAGCACCCGTGCGACGGCGAGCATCTGCTGCTCCCCGCCGGAGAGCGTGGTGCCGGGTGCGCGGCGACGGTCCGCGAGGACCGGGAACGCGTCATACACCTGGGACAGGCTCCACGCGGAGCCCGGGTCGGTGACGGGGGGGAGGGTGAGGTTCTCCTCCACCGACAGGGAGGCGTAGATCCCACGGTCGTCCTGCACCCAGCCCAGCCCGCGCCGGGCGCGCTGGTGCGGGTGCAGGCCGGTGATGTCCTCACCGTCGAGCGTGACCGTGCCGCGGACGTCGCTGTGCAGCCCCATGACCGAGCGCAGCAGGGTGGTCTTGCCGGCGCCGTTGCGGCCGACCAGGGTGACGACCTCGCCGGGGGCGACGGTGACGTCCACCCCGTGCAGGGCCTGGGCGTCGCCGTAGAAGGCGTCGAGCCCGCGGACCTCAAGCATGGCTGTCCTCCCCGAGGTAGGCGGTGATGACGCGCTCGTCGGTCCGGACCTCGTCGTAGGTGCCGCGGGCCAGGACCTCGCCGGCCATCAGCACGGTGACGTGGTCGGCGAGCGAGCCGACGACGTGCATGTTGTGGTCGACGAAGACGACGGTCCGTCCGGTGGCGATCCGCCGGACGAGCGCGATGGTCCGGTCGACGTCCTCCCGGCCCATGCCCGCGGTGGGCTCGTCCAGGAGCATGACCTTGGGGTCCAGGGCCAGCACGAGCGCCATCTCCAGGGCCCGCTTCTGCCCGTAGGCCAGCTCGCCCGCAGGCCGCTCGACGAGGTCGGCGAGACCGACCTCCTCCACGAGTTCCTCGGCCCGGCCCCGGAAGCGGCGCAGCACGGAGTCGGAGCGCCAGAAGCGCAGCCCGCCGCCGGCCATGCCCTGCAGCGCGAGCTCGACGTGCTCGCGCGGGTTGAGGTGGTCGAAGAGGCTGGTGATCTGGAACGAGCGCGCGACACCCTCGTGGGCGATCTGCTCCGGGGTCCGACCGGTGATGTCCCTGCCGTGCACGGTGATGGTGCCCGCGGTCGGCGGGATGAAGCCGGTGAGCAGGTTGAACAGCGTCGTCTTTCCGGCACCGTTGGGCCCGACCAGGGCGTGCACCTCGCCGTCGACGACGTCGAGGTCGACGTCCTTCACGGCGCGGAAGCCACGGAAGTCCTTCGTCAGGCCGCGCGCCGACAGGGCGACCGGCCGGGGATCGGGAGGGGTCATGGGGACTCACCGTAGGGCGGAGGCACCCGGTCTTCTATGTCGTGCCCTCACACAATGGTGTCGGTCCTCGTGTGCCGCTGCGACATGGACAGACGGCGACACGGCCGCTGAGGATGCTTGGCGAGGGACACGCCCGAGCCACCCGTCCGCCCCGCGGACCCGGTGGTCGACCGCAGGAGGAGTTGACACGTGACGAGACGGACCGTGCTGGTGACGGGTGGGGCCAGCGGCATCGGCGAGGCGGTGGCCCGGCGCAGCGCGCAGGACGGCTACCGGGTCATCGTGGCCGACCGCGACGCCGGGCCGGCCCAGCGCCTGGCCGCCGAGATCGGCGGGGAGGCCTGGGTCGTCGACCTCTCCGACACGGCCGCGCTGGAGGAGTTGCAGCTCGAGTGCGACGTGCTCGTCAACAACGCCGGGATCCAGCGGGTGGCGCCCATCCACGAGTACGTCGTCGAGGACTTCCGCCTCATCCACCGGCTGATGCTGGAGTCACCCTTCCTGCTGGTCAGGGCGGCGCTGCCGCACATGTACGCCCAGGGGTGGGGGCGCATCGTCAACGTCTCCTCGGCCCACGGCCTGCGGGCCTCGGAGTTCAAGTCCGCCTACGTGAGCGCCAAGCACGGGCTGGAGGGGCTGTCCAAGGTGGCCGCCCTCGAGGGGGCGCCGCACGGCGTCACCTCCAACTGCGTCAACCCGGGCTACGTCCGGACGCCCCTCGTCGAGAGCCAGATCGCGGACCAGGCGCGCACGCACGGCATACCGGAGAGCGAGGTGGTGTCGGGCATCATGCTCACCCGCTCGGCCGTCAAGCGCATGATCGAGCCCGCCGAGGTCGCGGCCCTCGTGGCGTTCCTGGTGTCCGACGACGCGGGCATGGTGACGGGCGCGTCCTACGTGATGGACGGCGGCTGGACCGCCCAGTGACACTCCCGTCCGGCGGGTCCGGCGGGTCCGCCGGGACGCGCGGTCAGTGGCCGACCCAGGCCATCGTCGCCGCCACCATGGCCCGGACACCTGTGTCGAGCATGGGCTGGAGCACGGGGGCGAAGTGCGGTGAGTGGTTGTCCGGGAAGTCGGCGGCCTGGGTGCCGGCCGCCTCCGACCTGGCCCATGCCTCGGCGTCGAAGGCGCCGAACCCCCAGTAGCAGTAGGGGATCCCCCACGCCCGGGGCAGCTCGGAGAAGTCCTCGGACCCCATCTCCGGCTCGAAGACGCGCACGTTCTGCAAGCCCAGCTCGGCGACCAGCGCCCGGTGGACCTCCTCGGTGGCCCCCTCGTCGTTGTCGGTGACCGGGAGGTGGTCGTACGTCTCCACCTCGGGGTCCGGCGCCCCCCACGCCGCGGCCTCGGCCCGCGCCGTGCGGTCGATCACCTCGAGGCAGTGTCGAGCGACGTCGTCGTCGTAGGTGCGCACGGTGCCCTCGACCACCGCGTGCGCGGGGATGATGTTGGTCTTCGTCCCCGCCGCGATGCGCCCGACGGTGACGACCGCGGTGGCGCGGGGGGAGACCTGCCGGGAGACGACGGTCTGCAGGCGCATGACCAGGGAGGCCGCCATGACGACGGGGTCGATCGCGGTGTGCGGGGACGAGCCGTGACCTCCCTTGCCGTGCAGGGTGATCCGGAAGTCGTCGCAGCTGGCCATGATCGGTCCCGCGGCGATCTGGACCGAGCCGGCCGGCCCGGGGAGGACGTGCTGGCCGAGGGCGACGTCCGGCCGCGGCAGCCGGTCGACGAGGCCGTCGGCGACCATCGCCTCGGCCCCGTTGTCCTGCTCCTCGGCCGGCTGGAACACCGCGACGAGCGTGCCGCGCCAGGCGTTCCGCTCCGCCAGAAGCAGCCGGAGCGCGCCGAGCAGGGTCGCGACGTGGGTGTCGTGGCCGCAGGCGTGCATCACGGGGACGCGCTCGCCCTGCCGGTTGTTCGCGAACACCCGGGAGGCGTAGTCGAGACCGGTGTCCTCCAGCACCGGGAGCCCGTCCATGTCGGCGCGCAGCAGCACGGTGGGGCCGTCCCCGTTGCGGGCGACGACCGCCACCCCCGTGCCGCCGATCCCGGTGACGACCTCCAGGTCCTGGCCCTGCGGCAAACCGCGCACCTCCTGCACCACCCGGGCGGCGGTGGCCTCCTCGGCCATGGACAGCTCGGGGTGGGCGTGCAGGTGGCGGTAGAGGTCCTCGAGCCAGGGACGGATGCCGGGCAGCCCGGACAGGACGCGCGCGGTGGGGGAGGTCATGGCCCCATCGTGGCAGGCTGGTCGGCGTGACCGCGAGAGTGATCCACACCGGCCAGGCCCTGGTCGACGTCGTGCTGGAGGTGCCCCGGCTCCCGGTGCGGGGTGGCAACGTCAACGCCACGAGCTACACCCGCTACGCCGGGGGCGCGGTGAGCATCCTGCTCGCCGCCGCGCGCACCGGGGCCCCTGCCGTCCACGCCGGTGCGCACGGCACGGGGCCCAACGGCGACCTGGTGCGCGCCGCCCTGGCCGCCGAGGGCGTGCGGGTGACGGCGCCGCCCGTGCCCGGGGAGGACACCGGCATCTGCGTGGTCCAGGTCGAGCCGACGGCCGAGCGCACCTTCGTGACCACCTACGGGGCGGAGCGGCGGATCAGCGTGGACTCGCTCGGCACCAGCGCCCCGGTGGCCGGTGACCTCGTCTGCGTCACCGGCTACAGCCTCTACGCGCCGACCCGGGACCCCTTGCTGGCCTGGCTCGAGGGGCTGGCCGCGGGGGTCGACGTCGTGCTGGACCCCGGTGCAGCGTTGGCCGACCTGCCGGACGTCGCCCGGCGGGTGCTCGCCCTGACCGACGTGTGGACGTCGAACGCCGAGGAGGCGCTGGAGCTGTCCGGCGTCGAGGACGTCGAGGCCGCGTGCGCGGCCGTCGCGTCCCACCTCCCCGACGGTGCCGTCGTCGTGGTCCGGGATGGGCCCGAGGGGTGCTTCGTGCGGGAGGGCGGTGAGACCACCTACGTGCCCGGGTACCCGCAGACGCCGGTGGACACCAACGGCGCCGGGGACGCGCACACCGGGGTGCTCTGCGCCGAACGGGCCCTGGGGACGCCCTGGGTCGAGGCGGCACGGCGAGCCAACGCGGCCGGCGCCATCAAGGTCACCCGGCGGGGCCCGGCGACCGCGCCGACCCGCGCCGAGGTGGACGCGTTCCTCGCCGGGCAGCGCTAGCTGCCCGCCCTCGGTCGCAGCTGTTCCGCACCCCCACTCACGCCTCCCATGGCTGTGCTCGGCTGTCGTGTCACGGTGATCGCCCCCGCGACGTCTGTGGCACGACAGCGCCGGACATCGATGCGGGCGAGGGCCTCGGGCCGCCCAAGGTCACGAATCGGTCACGAAGGGTCGGCGCGCACAACAATCCCTCCCTCTGCGACGTCATGAGGGTATGGGCGGCGGTCGGTCGCCCGACGGAGAGCAAGGGGAGCGCTCATGACCACGCACGTCCACCCGCACCGGGCCCCGGCCCGACCGATCACCGACCACGCCAGGCACCCGCTCGACCACTCGCCCGAGGTGCTGCTCGCCCTCGCAGCCGTGCTCGTCGTCGTGGCTGGCCCGCTGGCCCAGGTGCTGGCGCCGGACAACCCCGCGGTGGCCGCGACGGCCGCCCTCCTGCTGCTCGTGGGCATGGTGCTGGCCGCCACCGCCGCCGTGCGGCTGCTGCGCGACCGCGGTTGAGCGACGGCCGGGGGGACGCGACGACCTACCCCTCCGCCTGGCCGGGGGACCACGGGACGCCGAACCGCCCCCGGTGCGCGACCTCCTGGAGCGGCCGGCGCCGACGCGTCGTCGCGGAGCCCTGCGCCTGGACGGACAGGTCGGGCGCCGGGTGCCCGAGGGCGACGACGCCCACGACCCGCCGCTGCTCCGGGACCCCGAACGCCTCCTTCACCGTCTCCTGCCGTGGCGGCGGGACCCCGAAGTAGAGGGCACCCAGGCCCTCGTCCACCGCGGTGAGCAGCATGAGCATGGCGGCCATCCCGTTGTCCACGTCCCAGTAGGGCACCGGCCACCGGGCCACGTCCCCGTCCTCCCAGCCCTTGTCGGGCTCCGCGTAGCGCGACAGGTAGGCCCCCGGGTCCGAGCAGCACAGGATGAGCACCGGCGCCGCCGACACCCCCCGCAGCCACCGGTCCGGGTGCGACCCGGGGTCCGTGGTGACCTCCCAGAACAGCTCGCGTGACCCCGGGTCGTCCAGCACGACGAAGTCCCACCCCTGGCTGAACCCGGCGCTCGGCGCCCGGACGGCGTGCCGCAGCACCCGGTCGACGACCCCCTCGGGCACCGGCCGGTCCGGGTCGAAGGCCCGCACCATGCCCCGCCGCCGGACGACCTCGCGCAGCTCCATGCCGGGCATCGTGACACCCGCCGCGCGTTCCTGCACAGCGACGCCGCGTCGTGAGACGCTAGCCGCGACAGAGGCGGAAGGGGGAGTGTGAGCCACATCACCCCCAACCATGGGCGGGCGTCCGGCGTCCCAGAGAACATGACGACCTTCGCGCTCGAGCACCGCCCCGCACGGGTTCGTGCGCGCACCCGGACGGTGGTCGACGTCGACGCCGCCGTCCGGGAGGTCTACCTGGCCCACTTCGGCGCCCTGGCCGGCTGGGCGACGCACCTCGTGGGGGACCGCGACCTGGGCCACGACCTCGCCACCGACGCCTTCGTGCGGCTGATCAACAGCTGGCCCGGCGTGGACCAGCCGCGCCCGTGGCTCTACACGACCGTGGGCAACCTCGTGAAGGACCACTGGCGCAAGCGCGGGCGCGAGCGGGCTTCCTACCAGCGGTTCCAGGGCGGGCTGGACCCCGAGACCGCGGTGGCGCACGGTCCCGACACAGCGACGTCGCTCTCGGTGCGGGAGGCGGTCGAGTCGCTGCCGGACCGGTTGCGGCTGGCCGTCCTGCTCCACTACTTCGCCGACCTCACCGTGACCGAGGTCGCACGCCAGCTCGGCAAGGCCGACGGCACCATCAAGCGAGACCTGCACGAGGCCCGGGCCCGGCTCGCCGCAACCCTGGAGAGTGCCCGATGAGCAATCACGACGACCGCGACCGTCAGGTCGAGGACTTCTTCGAGACCCACCGCTCCCGCGTCGTGGAGCACCAGGCCGACGACGAGACCTGGGAGGCGATCAGCCTGCGCGCCCGGGAGGCACGCACCCGCTCCCGGGGTATGTGGTTCCTCGGGGGCGCCGCGGCCGCGTCGGCGGCGGCGGTAGCCACCGCGTTCGCTCTCTGGGGCTCGGGCCCGGGTGCGCAGCCGGCTGCTCCTGCGGGGCCGGGTCAGACCGACGTCCAGCCCTCGGACCAGGGGCAGGGCGGGGAGCAGCAGCCCGCGGACCCGCCGGGGACGGATCCCCCGACCGCTCAGGAGCCGACCGCGCCGGAGCCGACACCGCCGGGGGAGACCGCCGACCCTGGCGACGGGACGACCGACGGGGAGTCGGGCGACCCCGAGCCCTTCACGCTGACCGCGCCCGACCCGGACGTCGACGTCTGGTACGTGATGGAGCCGACGGGGGAGGAGAGCGACCTGCGCGTGGCGCAGTTCGAGTACGCCCCGAGGCCGACGGACGGGCTCGCCGTGGGGCTGGCAGTCAGCGAGGACGCGGGGAAGTCCTGGGACCTGCGGGTCGATCTGGGCTTCGGGGACAACGCCTCCGTCGCCGCCCGGGACAGCATCTGGACGTGGGGCAGCATGGGTGAAGGCCCGCAGGGAATGTTCCGCTCCGACGACCGCGGGAGGACGGCGGTCTGGGTGCCGACCCGCGGTCTGCCGATCGGCGTCGAGACCTTCCGCTCGACCCTGGTCGTGGTGACCGCTGGATGCGAGGGCGATGAGGACGACAGCTGCGCGGAGGTCGTCATCACCGACGTCACCACCAACGACGCCACCAGCGGGCGCCGGATGGCGACTCTGGAGGGTCTCTCGCCCGGGGGCCCGGATCTCACCAACGGTCTTCCCCTCCCAGAGGGTTGGACGCCCAACTCCGGCCTGGCACCGAGCAAGGCATTCACGTCGTCGACCCCGAGGGCCGGCCTGGGTGCGACCTACGACGCGGTCTACGTGAGCTACGGGAACGCGACCTACCGGATCGCCGACGGGGAGGAGGTGGCGACCGTCGTCGAGCCACCGGACGCGGGGTGCTGGATCGACACCGCCCCCGACAGCGCGGACGGTCTCGTGAGCTACTGCTGGGACACCGACCGGATCTTCACCTCGGCCGACGGCGGCTCGAGCTGGGAGGAGGTCGCGACGGTCGAGGGCGAGGAGGTCCTCGGGCTCGCCAGCAACGACGGGACCCACCTCGTGCTCGCCACCGACGGCGGTGTCCACGTCGGAGTCGGTGGCGAGTGGGACCGGACCCTCGACGCCACGGGCGAGTACCTCGTCGACGTCCGGGCCCTGGGCGGGGAGACCTTCCGTTATGGCGGACCGTACGCCTACGGCGGGGAGTTCCCGGCCTTCTCGGCCCGGTGGACGAGCGACGACGGCGGCCGCACCTGGACCGAGCAGCCGAGGATCGTCCTGCCATAGTGGCCTCATGACCGCGCAGTCGGAGCTGCCCCCCGGCTACCCCCAGGAGTGGGAGGCCGACGTCGTCCTGGCCGACGGGATGGTCGCGCACGTCCGCCCGATCGTGCCGGACGACACCGAGGCCATCCACGAGTTCCACGCGAACCAGTCGGAGGAGTCCATCTACCTGCGCTTCTTCGCCCCGATCAAGCGCCTGTCCGACCGTGACGTCCACCGCTTCACCCACGTCGACTACTCCGACCGCGTCGCGCTCGTCATGCTCATCAACAACCGGCTGGCCGGCATCGGGCGCTACGACCGCATCGATCCCGGCGGGACCGTCGCCGAGGTCGCGTTCAACGTGTCCGACCACCACCAGGGTCGCGGGATCGGCTCGGTCCTCCTCGAGCACCTCGCCGACATCGGGCGGGAGTCCGGGGTGCGTCGGTTCGTCGCCGACGTGCTCCCGCAGAACCGCAGGATGATCGGTGTCTTCAAGGACGCGGGGTATGGCGTGTCCCACGCCTTCGACGACGGCGTCATCGCGGTCTCCTTCGACATCGAGCCCACCGACGCCTCCCGTGCGGTCCGCATGTCCCGCGAGCACCGGTCCGAGGCGCGCTCGATGCGTCAGGTGCTCAACCCGGCCACGGTGGCCGTCATCGGCGCGAGCCGCCGCCAGGGGACGGTCGGGCGGGCCTTCTTCGACGACATCGTCCAGGGTGGCTTCACCGGGAGCGCCTACGCCGTGAACAGCCGTGCCGAGCCGGGCACCCTGATCTCGGGCCACCCGTCCTACGCCTCGGTCGCCGACATCGAGGGCGGGGTCGACATGGCGGTGGTCGCCGTCCCGGCGCAGGACGTCCTCGCGACCGTCGACGAGTGCGCCGCCGCCGGGGTCAAGGCCCTGGTCGTCGCCAGCGAGGGGTTCGCGGAGTCCGGACCGGACGGCGAGGAGCTGCAGCGTCAGCTCCTCGCCCGCGCGCGCGGCCACGGGATGCGGGTGCTGGGCCCCAACAGCTTCGGCCTCATCAACAACGACCCGGCGGTGCGGCTCAACGCCTCGATCGCCGACGTGGGACACCTGCCCAGCCACGGCGGGCTGGGTCTTTTCGCCCAGTCCGGGGCCCTGGGCGTCGCCGTGCTCGCCTCGGCGCAGCGGCGCGGGCTGGGCATCTCCAGCTTCGCCTCCGCGGGCAACCGCGTCGACATCTCCGGCAACGACCTCATGCAGTACTGGCTGGACGACGAGGCGACCACCGCCGTCGGCCTCTACCTGGAGTCGATGGGCAACCCGCGCAAGTTCTCCCGGATCGCCCGCAAGCTGGCCAGCATCAAGCCGGTCATCGTCGTCAAGTCCGGCGGCGGGGGCAGCGGGGCCGGCATCCGGGTGCGCTCCACCCACGAGCGCCCCGAGGCCTTCGGCCAGATGCTGCGCCAGTCCGGTGTCATCCGCGCCGACAACCTGCACCAGCTCTTCGACGTCGCCCAGCTGGTCCAGACCCAGCCGCTGCCGGCCGGCAGACGCGTCGCGGTGGTCACCAACAGCCACGCCCTGGGCGGGCTCGCTTCCGGCGCGGCCCGCTCCCGCGACCTCGAGGTCGTGCACGGCCCGGTCGCGGTCAGCTCCGAGGCGGTGACCGAGGAGTTCCGCCGGGTGGTCGAGGCCGCGCTGGAGGACGAGCGGGTCGACGCGCTCATCGCCTGCTTCATCCCGCCCGTGGCGGACATCGACCCCGACGTGGTGCAGGCCGTCGCCGACGCGGTCGCCACCCACGAGAAACCCTGCGTCGCAACTTTTCTCGGTATGCGCGGGGTCACCCCGGGCACCGGCGTCCCCGCCTACCCCACGCCGGAGGACGCCGTCCGGGCGCTGGCGGCCGCCACCAACTACGCCGACTGGCTGCGCACCGACCGCGGCGAGCGGGTCCGGCCCGAGGGCATCAACCGCCGCACCGTCCACGACATCGTCGAGTCGGCCCTCGCCCGGGCCCCGGGCGGCGCCGACCTGTCGGGCGAGGAGACCACCGAGCTGCTCGCGGCCTACGGGATCGCGATGTGGCCCAGCATCAGCGTGGGCTCCGACGAGGAGGCCGTGGAGGCATACAAGCAGCTGCGCGGCACGGTCGTGCTCAAGGCGACCTCGCCGCTCCTGCAGCACCAGCCCGGCCAGGGGTGGATCCGCACCGGCCTGCGACACCCCAAGGCCGTGGGCGCCGCCTACCGCGACCTCGACGCCATGCTCGCCCCGATCGGCGCCCAGGGCATCGCGCTGCAGCAGATGGCCCCTCCGGGCTCGGTGGCGGTCGACATCACCACCTCCGAGGACCCGCTTTTCGGGCCGGTGGTCGGCTTCGGGGTCGCGGGGCTGCCGGTCGACCTGCTCGGGGACGTCTCGCACGGCTTCCCCCCGCTCACGGACGTGGACGTCGTCCGGCTGGTCAGCTCGATCCGGGCGGCACCGATGCTCGACGGCTACCGCGGCGCAATGCCGGTCGACCACGGTGCCCTGCACGACCTCATCGCCCGGGTGTCCGTCCTGGCCGACGACCATCCCGAGCTCGCCTCGCTGCGGCTCAACCCGGTGATGGCGCACCAGGACGGCATCGAGGTCCTGGGCGCGCACGCGCGGGTGGCCCCCGCACCGACCCGCACCGACGCCGAACGGCGGGCGATGCTGGCCTGAGGGGAGTGGCACGATGGGCCCCATGGTCCGTCGCCTGAGGTCACCGCTGCCCGACTCCCTCGTCACCGACATCGAGGAGGCGGGCTACCTCCCGGCCGTCGTGCACGACGTCGTGCTCACCGCTGTGGGCCGCGACCAGGTCGTCAGCCACCTCGTGCACGCGGAGACCACCTTCGACGAGCAGGCCGTGCGCAACCACCTGACCGTCCTCGTGCTGACCGACCGCCGCCTGGTCATCGCCCACGCCGACGACCACGAGGGGCCGGAGCGCCAGCGGATGGCGACGGCCACGAGCGAGACCGTGCCCCTGCGCCAGGTCCGCGGCGTCATGCTCACCCACGTCGTGCCCGACCCCGAGAACTACGACGGCAGCCTCGACGGGCGCGCGATCACGCTCACCCTCGGCTGGGGGGCCGTCTCCCGGGTCGACCTCCTGCCCGGGCTGTGCGAGGACCCGGAGTGCGAGGGCGACCACGGCTACGAGGGGACCATCTCCAGCGACGACATCTCGCTGCGGGTGGCGGCCGAGTCAGACGGCGTCGACCGGCTCGAGCGGGCGCTGGCCTTCGCCCAGGAGCTGTCCGCCCGGCTGGGCCGGTGAGCCGGGAGGTCGCCGAGGCCCGTCAGCGATACCAGCCCCCGGGCCCCGGCGAGGGGCTCGCCTCCGTCCTGCCCGCCGCCCTCCTGGCCCTCGGCGCGGGGCTGCCCGACGGCATACCCGAGCCGCGGTGGCAGCTGCCGCAGACCCGGCGGGTCGTCGTGGTCCTCGTCGACGGCCTCGGGTCGCGCCAGCTCGAGCGGCGCACCGGGCACGCCCCGTTCCTGCGCACCCTGGGGCCGGCCGTGCCGGACGCCCGGTGCGGCTTCCCCTCGACGACCGCCACGAGCCTGTCGAGCCTGGGGACCGGCCGCGGCGCCGGCGACCACGGGGTCATCGGTTGGCAGACCGGCCTGCGCGGTGGGCAGCAGCTCCTCAACCACCTGTCCTGGAAGGGCGGCCCCGAACCGACCCGCTACCAGCCGCACCGCACCCTCCTCCAGGAGGCCGGCCGCCGCGACGTGACGGTGACCACGGTGTCCCGGGGCACCTTCGACGGCTCCGGGTTCACGCGGGCGGCCCTGCGGGGCGGGGGGTATGCCGCGGCCGAGTCCGCGCAGGAGCGCACCGAGGGGGTCCTGGCGGCGCTGGGGCAGGCCGGGCGGCGGGGGAGGGCGCTCGTCTACGCCTACTGGGACGAGGTCGACAAGGCGGGTCACGTGCACGGTCCGGGCTCCCTGGAGTGGGGGGAGGCGGTGGAGGCGGTGGACCGGTTCGTGGCCGGGGTGGTGCAGGCCGCGCCGGAGGGGACCGTGGTCGTCGTCACCAGCGACCACGGCATGACCGAGGCGCCGCTGTCCCGGCGGCGCGACCTCGCCCTGGGCGACGTCCTCGACGAGGGGGTCTCGCTGCTCGCGGGAGAGCCGCGCGCCCCGCAGGTCTGGTGCGTCCGCGGTGCCGCCACCGACGTGGCCGCGACCTGGCGGGCCGAGCTGGGCGAGGACGCCGTCGTCCTGACCCGGGACGAGGCGGTCGAGGCCGGCTGGTTCGGACCCGTCCGCGAGGGCGTGCGGGAGCGCCTGGGTGACCTGGTGGTGGCCATGCTGGGGGACGCGACGGTGCTCGACTCACGCCTCCTGCGGCCGGAGGTGCTGCGGCTGCGAGGCCACCACGGCTCGATCACCGACGCCGAGACGGCGATCCCCCTGCTGGTCCACCAGGGGTGAGGGACCGGGTGCGGGTCGGGTGGGGGCCGGGTGACACGGGAGGCGGCTCGGCGCCCGTCCCACGGCTCCGTAGACTGCGCGGGTGGCTGAGCTCGTCTTCTTCACCGGCACCATGGACTGCGGGAAGTCGACGCTGGCCCTGCAGATGGACCACACGCACTCGACGCGGGGCCGGTCCGGGCTGCTGCTGACCCAGCACGACCGGTCGGGGGAGGCCGTGCTGTCCTCGCGCCTGGGTCTGACCAAGCCCGCGCTCGAGGTGGACGACGACCTCGACCTCTGGGACCTCGTGGTGGAGCAGGTGACCAACGGGCGCCGCGTCGACTACCTCATCTGCGACGAGGCCCAGTTCTACACCCCCGACCAGGTCGAGCAGCTCGCCCGGCTGGTGGACGAGATGGGGGTCGACGTCTTCGCCTTCGGGATCACCGCGGACTTCCGCACCGAGCTGTTCCCCGGGTCCCGACGCCTCATCGAGCTGGCGGACCGCACGCAGCAGCTGCAGGTCCAGGCCTTGTGCTGGTGCGGGCGCCCGGCCACGGTCAACGCCCGCGTCGTCGACGGCGTCATGGTGGTCGAGGGTGAGCAGGTGGTGGTCGGCGACGTCGCGGGCACGGACCAGGGCCCGGTCCCGACCGTCGAGTACGAGGTCCTGTGCCGACGCCACTACATGCGTCGGATGCACTCCTCCGCCGCCCGGGCCCAGGCGATCTCGACCGACGTGCTGCCCTTCGACCTCGACCTGTGCGCGCTGCCCACGTCCTCGGCCGGGCGGGCGGACGGACCGGCCGACTGACGGCTGACCGACGTGCAGGGGTCGTTCAGCGGCGCCGGTTGCCCGACCCGAACATGATGTCGTCCCAGCTGGGCACGCTCGTGCGGCCCTTGCGCCGGGCGCCGGCGTCTGTCTCGTCCTCGGGAGCGGCGTCGGCTGTGGCCTGGCTCCCGCCCGCGGCGGCAGGCGCCCCGGCGTCCCCGTCGGCCTCGTGCCCGCCGTGCTGGCCGGTCGACACGTCACCCTGCGCACCCGGCTCCTCGTCCGGACGGCCACCCGCGAGAGAGTCGACGTCGTCGTCCGGCGCGTCGGCCCCGTCCAGATCCTCGGCGTCCAGCTCCTCCTCGTCGACGTCATCCTCGGCGTCCAGCCCCGTCTCGTCGACGTCCTCCTCATCCGTCCCGAAGAACTCGTCGAAGCTCACCTCGAGGGGGTCGGCGGTCCGGGCGTAGGTGCCCTCCGGCTCCGACTCCCCGTCAGACCCGTCAGGACCGCCCACCGCAGCGGGCAGCTTGGGGATGCGCAGCCGGCGGCGCTCCCGCCGCCGTCGGGCGGACGGGTCCTCCGGGGTTGCGTCGTCGCCGTGCCCGGGCTCGCCGTGGCCGGCCCCGTCGTGCCCGTTCCCGTCGTGCGGGCCCCCGTCGTGCGGGCCCCCGTCGTGCAGACCCTCGCCACCGGGCGCCACGACGGGCGAGGGTGACTCGGCGGCCGACCCCCGGGAGTGCGCGGCCGGCGGGTCGCCCTGCTGCGCGTGGTCGAAGTCGAAGTCCTCGATCGGCAGCACCTCGTCGACGAGCTCGCCACCGGCCCCGGGAGCGCCCGCGGAGGGGTCCTGAGCGTCGTCCTGCCGTTCCGTACCCTCCGTGCGCCGCGGCCGCCGCGTCGCCGTGCGGCGCTGCCGCCGGGCCCGCATCGTGGCCATCAGGTCGTTGGCCTCGTCCGTGCCGGCCGCCGTCCCGAGCAGGGGGTGCCCGGCCAGCCCGCCGGGCAGCGCCTGCTCGTCCTCGCTGAGCCACCGGGCCTCGTCGTCCAGCGCCTCCAGGGAGCGGTCGGGGACGGCGTAGTGCCAGGCCGCCCGCCGCTCGCGCCCCCCGGCGCTGAAGACGACGAGCACCGTCCACGGGCCCTGCGCCTCGGTCCGGGCCGCGTCCCAGGCGATCTCCTCCGACCGCACCCCGCGGGTCTGCAGGCGCTCCCGCACCCGCCGCTCCAGGGTGTGGGACCCGTCGGTGCGTCCCTGGGCGCGCACGGCGGCGGCGCGCGCCAGGCCGACGACGTGCTCGCGCTCGGCGAGCACCGGCCCCTCGAACCGCTGCACCCGCGCCAGGTCCCAGCCCGTCGCCGAGGCGACCTCCTCCGCCGTCTGCCCGGCGCGGATCATCGACTGGACCTCGCGGGGGGTGGCGGCCGAGCCGGTGCGCTGCGGGGTGGGTGCGTGGGGGCGGGCTCGCAGCGCCGCCCGCAGGCGGTCGTCCACGGGAACGGCATACCGGGTGCCGTCGTCGGCGACCACGACGAGGCGACCACCGTCGTCGAGCTCGGTGAACTGGAGCTGCTGCATGGTTCACCACTGTGCCACCCGCAGCCCCGCCGGACCGACAGGGCACGCCGCCGGGGCGGGTGGTTACGCTGAGCTGGCCATGACCGTGCCGCCCGAACACGCGCTCCTCGCGCTCGACGTCGTGGGCATCTTCGTGTTCGCCATCTCCGGCGGACTGGTCGGCATCCGGGCCCGGCTGGACCTCTTCGGCATCGCGGTCCTGGCCTGGGTCACCGGCCTGGGGGGCGGCATCATCCGCGACGTCTTCCTGGGTGACCTGCCCCCGGTCGGCATCTCCAACCCGTGGTACGCCGGGAGCGTCCTCGCCGCCGGGGTCGTCGTCGTCCTCCTCCTTCCCCGCCTGCGCGAGCTGCGCCGCCGCAACCCCGACGTCCGCCTCGGCTACATCACCCGCCTCGTCAAGTACCTCGACGCCGTCGGGCTCGCCGTCTTCGCCGTCTCCGGCGCCGCCAAGGCGGTCGACCTCGGGGCGCCGCCGCTGGCCTGCGTCTTCGTCGGGGGCATCACGGCCGTGGGCGGGGGCGCCCTGCGGGACGTGCTCGTCGGTCAGGTCCCCGAGGTGCTGCGGCGCGAGGTGTATGCCGTGCCCGCCGTCCTGGGCGCCGTGGTCGTCGTGCTGGCGGACGCGCTCGACGCGCTCGGCCCCGTCGTCCTCGTGCTGTCCGCCGCCCTCGTCTTCGTGATGCGCGTCACCGCCATCGTCCTCGACCTCAACGTCCCCACCCCCCGCCCGACAGGAGCCAACCCATGACGCAGCCGACCGTGGACCCCGCCGACGAGACGAGGACGGCCAGCGGTCCGGGGGCCGACCTGCCCCCCGGGCCGGTCGAGCCCGTCCGGGCCACCGAGGACGAGGTGGTGGCCGAGCTCGAGGAGGGCCTGTCCCGCGAGGACGACACCCGCCTCTTCCCCTACCAGGCGGTGGTCCTCACCTCCTTCGGCGGACCGGAGGCCCCCGAGGAGGTCATGCCGTTCCTGCGGCGGGTCACCGCCGGTCGCGGGATCCCCGACGAGCGCCTCGAGGCGGTCGCCGAGCACTACCTGCACTTCGGGGGGCGGAGCCCGATCAACGACCAGAACCGGGCCCTCGTCGACGCCCTCCGGGAGGAGATGGAGCGACGGGAGATCTCGCTGCCCGTCCTCTTCGGCAACCGCAACTCGGAGCCGTTCCTCGTGGACACGCTGCGGCAGGCGGCCGAGGAGGGGATGACCTCGGTGCTGGCCCTGACCACCAGCGCCTACTCGTGCTACTCCTCGTGCCGGCAGTACCGGGAGGACATCGCGGCGGCCGTCGACGAGCTGGCGGCCGAGGGCCGCACGGTGCACGTCGACAAGGTGCGGCAGTACTGGAACCACCCCGGCTTCTCCCGGGCCAACGCCCGGATCGTCACCGAGGGCGTCCGGGCCGTGCGGGAGCGCACCGGCACCACCCCGCACGTCGTCTTCGTCACCCACTCCCTGCCGACCGCCATGGACGACACCTCCGGACCCGGCGACAGCGAGGGCAACCTCTACTCCTCCCAGCACCGCGAGCTGGCCGCCGCCATCACCGCCGAGGTCGCCAGCACCCTGGGCGCCGAGGTGGGGCACGACCTGACCTACTGCTCGCGGTCCGGTCCGCCGAGCCAGCCCTGGCTGGAGCCGGACGTCAACGACCACCTCCGCGCGCTGCACGGCCGGGGCGTGGAGCACGTCGTCCTGGCGCCGATCGGCTTCGTCTCCGACCACATGGAGGTCGTCTTCGACCTGGACACCGAGGCGCAGGAGACGGCGCAGGGGCTGGGGATGGACGTCCTGCGCGTGCCGACGGTGGGGACCGACACGGAGTTCGTCGTCGGCCTGGTCGACCTGGTCCTGGAGCGGGCCGCTCAGGCCCGCGCCGAGGACGTGCCGCTGCCGACCTGGCCGGGCAGCGACCCGCGGCCCGCGGTCTGCCTGCCCGGCTGCTGCCCGAACCTGCGGGTGGCCAAGCCTGCCGCCTGCGGCAGCGACTGAGCGTGAGGGCCCCCGACCCCACCACCGTCCCGCTCGAGGACCGGGCGGCGCTCGAGGCCCTCGCCGTCGACCTCGCCCAGGCGGCTGGCGCATTGGTGCTCGACGAGAGGCCCGACCACACGGTCGTGCACCACACCAAGAGCACCGACCTCGACGTCGTCACGGTGATGGACACGCGGTCCGAGCGGTTGCTGCGCGACCGGATCGCGGCCGTCCGCCCCGACGACGGCATCCTCGGCGAGGAGGACGGCCACACCTCCGGCAGCTCGGGGCTGACCTGGGTGCTCGACCCGATCGACGGCACCGTGAACTACCTCTACGACCTCCCCGCGTATGCCGTGTCCGTCGCCGTCGTCGTCGGTGACCCCACCGTCCCGGGTGCGTGGACGAGCGTGGCCGGCGCGGTCGTCAACCCCCGCACGGGGGAGACGTTCTCGGCCCACGCGGGCGGCGGTGCCCGGTTGGCGACGCGCGGACCGGGGGGCGCACGGCATACCGCGGACCTGGCGGTCTCGGGCGCGGCCGACCTGGAGGGACTGCTCGTCGCGACGGGGTTCTCCTACGACCGGGAGGCCCGGGTCCGGCAGGCGGCGACGGTCGCCCACCTGCTGCCCCGCGTCCGCGACATCAGGCGGATGGGCGCGGCGGCCCTGGACCTGTGCCACGTCGCCGCCGGCCGCGTCGACGCCTACTACGAGCGCGGGGTGAGCGCGTGGGACGTCGCGGCCGGGGTGCTGCTCGTCACCGAGGCCGGCGGTCGGGTGAGCGGCGCCTCGCCCGACTCCCCGCCCTCCGGCGACCTCGTCGTGGCCGGCGGCCCGACCGCCCACCGGGCGCTGCTGGAGGCGCTCGCGGAAGCGTGAGCGGCCCGGTTCGCGCCGGGGACCGTCCATAGGGCACAATCCGCCCGACAGCAGGGGCGAGTGCGCCGTCCGGTGCCTCGGGCACAAAACCGGTGCCCCACGCGTTCTGGACCGCTGACGACGCTTCACGAAGGACTTTCGAAGGAGAGGACATGGCGACCGACTACGACGCCCCGCGCAAGACCGACGACGAGCTCAACGAGGACTCCCTGGAGGAGCTCAAGGCGCGGCGCAACGACAAGAGCTCCGGTCAGGTCGACATCGACGAGACCGACCAGGCGGAGGGGTTCGAGCTCCCGGGGGCGGACCTGTCCAACGAGGAGCTGTCCGTCCACGTGCTGCCGCGGCAGCAGGACGAGTTCACCTGCTCCCGCTGCTTCCTGGTGCACCACCGCAGCCAGCTCGCCAAGGAGGTCGGCGGGCTGCCGGTCTGCTCCGAGTGCGCCGCCTGACGCCCGGATGCTGACCGTCCCCGTCGCGCTGCGACGCCTCGACCCCGCGCTGCCGGTGCCCCGGCAGGCCCGGGAGGGGGACGCCGGGGTCGACCTGCACGCGCGCGAGGACCGCACGCTGGCGCCGGGGGAGCGCGCCCTGGTCCCGACCGGCGTGGCGATCGCCCTCCCACCGGGGTATGCCGCGTTCGTCCACCCGCGCAGCGGGCTGGCCGCGCGGCACGGGGTGTCGATCGTCAACGCGCCGGGGACCGTCGACGCGGGTTACCGTGGGGAGATCCTGGTGAACCTGGTGAACACCGACACCCGGGAGGCCTTCTCCGTGCGACGTGGCGACCGGATCGCGCAACTCGTCGTGCAGCAGGTGGCCACCCCGGTGTTCGAGGTGGTCGACGAGCTGCCCGGCTCCGAGCGGGGTGCCGGCGGCCACGGGCACACCGGTACGACCAGCGACACCGATCCGACCGGCGCGCCCGTCGGGCGCGCGACCGCTGATCCGCGTGATCAGCACGACCTGGAGGACTGAGTCACCCGTGGGACTGTTTGGCCGGAAGAAGAACGCGTCCGTGGACGACGTCGACGTGCTCGTCGGGGACGGCGCGGACGACGTCATCCGTCCCGAGCCCGCGCCGGGGGAGCCGGGCGTGGACCGGGACTGGGACCGGGCCGGTGACGGGCCCTACGACGTGGCCGAGTGGCCCGACCTCGACGGACGGGTCGACCTGGGCGCGCTCCGGCTGCCGGCCGTCGCGGGCATGCAGATGCGGCTCGACATCGAGCAGGGCACCGGCCGGGTCGTCGGGGCGACGGTCACCTTCGGCGCCTCGCAGGCCCAGGTCCAGGTCTTCGCCGCCCCCCGCACGCTGGGCCTGTGGGACGAGCTGCGGCCGGAGATCGCCCGGGGCCTCGTGGACGCCGGTGGCGCGGCCGAGACGGTGAAGGGCGTGATGGGCAAGGAGCTGCACGCCCGGATGCCGGGGCGAGCCCCCGACGGGAGGGTCGCCTTCCAGCCTGCGCGCTTCCTGGGGATCGACGGGCCGCGCTGGTTCCTGCGCGTCGTCGTCAACGGCCCGGCGGCCGCCGACGACGCCCAGATGGCCCCCGTCCTGTCCTTCGTCCGGAGCATCGTGGTCCGGCGCGGGGACGAGCCCCGCCCGCCCCGCGAGGTGCTCGAGCTCACCGCGCCCCAGGGGGTCCTGGAGGCCGCGGCCAAGCAGGCACAGGCCCGCCGCGAGCAGGCGGCCCGCGCCGCGGCCGAGCAGGTCGCGCAGCAGGCGCCCTCCCTCGCCCGGCAGGACGCCACCCAGCTGGCCGGCATCCGCCGGGGTGCCGGTCCGGCCTCGAGCCCCGACGGTGGCTCGACGGACGGTGCCGGGCGGCACCGTCCGCCCGAGGCTGCGCCCACCGAGGCGCCGAAGGCGCCCTCCAACCCCGAGTTCACGTGAGCGCTGCCGGGGAGCAGCTGCCCGGCGCGGGGGCCGGCTCTGACGGCCGTCCTGTCGCCGGGCTCGCCGAGGCCACCGTCGAGCAGGTCATCCGCCGCCGGGTGAGCGACGCCCTCGGCGGCTGGTACGGGTCCCTGGAGACCGCCCTGCCGACGGTCGCCCTCGTCGTCACCTGGCTGGTCACGGACTCCGTGCGGTCCGCGGTCGTCGCGGCCGCCGCGCTCCTCGTCGTCCTCGCCGTCGTGCGGCAGCTCCTCGGCGGGTCCTGGCGCTTCCTCGGCTCGGCGGTGGTGGCGACCGCCCTGGCCGCCTTCTTCGCGCTGCGATCCGGGCAGGCCGAGGACGCGTTCCTGCCCGGCATCATCATCAGCGCCCTCTACGGTGTGGGTGCCCTCGTCTCCATCCTCGCGCGCTGGCCCCTCGTCGGCTTCATCGTCGCGATCGGGGACCCCGACTTCGCCGAGCGGCCCGCGGCGTGGCGCCGCGACCGCGGCCTGGTGGCCGTGTGCAGCCGTCTGACCTGGGTGCTGGTCGCCCTCTTCACGCTGCGCATCGCCATCATGCTGCCGCTCTACCTCGCCGGTGAGGTGGCCTGGCTCGGGGTTGCCAAGATCGGGCTCGGCTGGCCCGCCTACCTCCTCGCCATCGTCGTCATGGGGATGATGCTCGCGACCGGTCACACGCGCCAGACGGACGACGGCGGAGGGGCCGACGACGTGACCGAGCGCATGCTCTCGGCGAGCCTGGAGCGCGAGCAGGATGAGCACCGCGAGCGCTGACCCGCCCGGCGGCCCCCCGGGGGCTGCCGGTCCCGCCGTCGGGGACGTGCTCGTCGTCGACGTCGGCCCGGTCGCCCACGGCGGGCACTGCGTGGCCCGGCGCGACGGGGACGGCCTGGTCCTCTTCGTCCGGCACACCCTGCCCGGGGAGCGCGTCCGGGCACGGGTCACCGAGCTGGGGCCGGGGGGCCGGTTCGTGCGCGCGGACGCCGTCGAGATCCTCGTCCCGTCGCCCGGCCGGGTGGTGCCGCCGTGCCCGTTCTCGGGGCCGGGGCGGTGCGGCGGCTGCGACTGGCAGCACGTCGCGCTTGGGGCGCAGCGCGACCTCAAGGCCGCGGTCGTGGCCGAGCAGCTGGTGCGCCTCGGCGGCTTTTCCCCCGAGGCGGTCTCCGCGCTCGGGATCACCTGCGAGGCGGTCCCCGGCGACGTCGACGGCCTGCGGTGGCGGACCCGGGTCGAGGTCACGGTGGCCGTCGGTGCCGACGGGCGCCGGGCGAGCGGCCTGCGCCGGCACCGCTCCCACGAGGTCCTCCCCGTGGACGACTGCCGCATCGCCACGCCGGAGGTCCTGGCGACCGGCGTCTTCGACGGGCCCGGCACCCACGACGCCGCCGTCGCGCTGGACGCGGTCGCCCCGTCGGTGGGCGACCCGGTCGTCGTGCCGCTCGTCCTCGCCGCGCCGCCGCGACCGCGTCGTGGGCAGCGCCCCCGCGGCCGGGCCGCGACCCGGCGGGCGGCGGGGAAGCGGCATACCCCGGCCCCGGCCGGAGAGGTGCCCGAGGTGACCGAGCGGGTCGGCCCGCACGAGTTCACCCTGTCCGCCCGGGGCTTCTGGCAGGTGCACCCCGGCTCGGCGGCGATCTTCACCGAGCAGGTGCTGGCGTGGCTCGACCCCCGGCCGGGGGAGCGCGCTCTCGACCTCTACTCCGGCGTGGGGCTCTTCGCCGTGCCGCTCGCCGACGCGGTGGGTCCCGGCGGCAGCGTGCTCGCGGTGGAGGCGGACCGGACGGCGACCCGGTCCGCCCGGCGAAACCTCCAGGGTCGCCCCTGGGCGGACGCCGTCGCCGAACCGGTCGAGAGCGCTCTGGCCCGGCTCGTCGCGGTCGACGACCGCCCCGACGTCGTGGTCCTCGACCCGCCCCGCAGCGGCGCCGGCCGCAAGGTGGTCGAGGCGCTGGGTCGCCTCGCCCCCCGGGCGGTCGTCTACGTCGCCTGCGACCCCGCGGCCCTGGCCCGGGACCTCGCCACCGCGCGGGCCGTGGGGCTGGAGCTGGCCGCGCTGCGGGTGCTCGACGCCTTCCCGATGACCCACCACGTCGAGTGCCTGGCCCTGCTCGTGCCCACGGCCGACCCGACGGACTGACGCACCCCCCGCCGGTATGCCGTGGCGCGGCCCCGGCGGACCGTGACCGCGTGCGCCGTGGCCGGGTGCGGCAGGATGGGGGCGTCCGCCCGCGTGCCGCCGGTTGCCCACCGGCGGCCGGATGAGATATCTTGATGTCAAGATAAATAGCACGGTGAGCGAAGGAGCGAACGTTGAGCACGAACCCCGACAGCTTTGGTGCCAAGGGCACGCTGGAGGTGGGTGGCCGGAGCTACGGCATCTACCGGATCGGCGGTCTGGACGGGGCCGCGACGCTGCCCTACTCGCTGAAGGTCCTGCTGGAGAACCTCCTGCGGACCGAGGACGGCAAGAACATCACCGCCGACCACATCACCGCGCTCGCCGGCTGGGACGAGGCCGCCGAGCCCGACACCGAGATCCAGTTCACGCCCGCCCGCGTCGTCATGCAGGACTTCACCGGCGTGCCCTGCATCGTCGACCTGGCGACCATGCGCGAGGCGATGGTCGACCTGGGCGGCGACCCGACGAAGATCAACCCGCTGGCCCCCGCCGAGCTG
This sequence comes from Ornithinimicrobium cerasi, assembly GCF_003702705.1. GTDB lineage: Bacteria > Actinomycetota > Actinomycetes > Actinomycetales > Dermatophilaceae > Ornithinicoccus > Ornithinicoccus cerasi. Next base: position 309,348 of record NZ_QZMN01000001.1, read on the forward strand.
GTCATCGACCACTCCGTCATCATCGACGTCTTCGGCCGCTCGGACGCCTTCGAGCGCAACGTCGAGATCGAGTACCAGCGCAACGGCGAGCGCTACCAGTTCCTGCGGTGGGGCCAGACGGCGTTCGAGGACTTCAAGGTCGTCCCCCCGGGCACCGGCATCGTGCACCAGGTCAACATCGAGCACCTCGCCCGGACCGTCATGACGCGCGAGGTCGGCGGGGAGCTGCTCGCCTACCCCGACACCTGCGTCGGCACCGACTCGCACACCACGATGGTCAACGGCCTGGGCGTGCTGGGCTGGGGCGTCGGCGGCATCGAGGCGGAGGCAGCCATGCTCGGGCAGCCGGTGTCGATGCTCATCCCCCGCGTCGTCGGCTTCAAGCTCTCCGGCGCGATCCCCGCGGGCGCCACCGCGACCGACGTCGTCCTGACCATCACGGAGATGCTGCGCGAGCACGGGGTGGTCGGCAAGTTCGTCGAGTTCTACGGGGACGGCGTCGCCCAGGTGCCGCTCGCCAACCGGGCCACGATCGGCAACATGAGCCCGGAGTTCGGCTCCACCTGCGCGATCTTCCCGATCGACGAGGTCACCCTCGAGTACCTGCGCCTGACCGGTCGTTCGGACGAGCAGGTCGCCCTGGTCGAGGCCTACGCCCGCGAGCAGGGGATGTGGCTGGAGCCCTCGGGCAACGCCGAGGCGCGCTACAGCGAGCGCCTCGAGCTGGACCTGTCCACGGTCGTGCCCTCGATCGCCGGCCCGAAGCGACCCCAGGACCGCATCGCGCTGTCGGGGGCCAAGGAGCAGTTCCACGCCGACCTGGCGAACTACGCCGACGGTGGCGGGTCCGTGCAGAGCGAGGTCGACCTGGAGCTCGCGGGCACCTTCCCCGCCTCCGACGCCCCCTCGCACGACGCCCGCGACGACGACCACGGCAACGGTCACCCGCACCACGCGGAGCCGGCCGCGCCCGGCGTGCGGCGCGCGAGCAACCCGGTGCCGGTGACCATCGCGGGCGAGGAGGCGTCCGTCGACCACGGTCACGTCGCGATCGCCTCGATCACCTCCTGCACCAACACCTCCAACCCCTCGGTGATGATGGCCTCGGCGCTGCTGGCCAGGAACGCCGTCGAGAAGGGGCTGTCGGTGCCCCCGTGGGTCAAGACCTCGATGGCACCGGGGTCGAAGGTGGTCACGGGGTACTTCGAGAAGGCGGGCATGTGGCCCTACCTGGAAGCCCTGGGCTTCCACCTCGTCGGCTACGGCTGCACCACGTGCATCGGCAACTCCGGCCCGATCATCGACGAGGTGTCGGCCGCCGTGAACGAGAACGACCTCGCCGTCGTCTCGGTGCTCTCCGGCAACCGCAACTTCGAGGGCCGGATCAACCCCGACGTGAAGATGAACTACCTGGCCTCCCCGCCGCTCGTCATCGCCTACGCGCTCGCCGGGACGATGGACTTCGACTTCGACACCCAGCCGCTGGGCCGCGGCAAGGACGGTGAGGACGTCTTCCTCAAGGAGATCTGGCCCTCGCCCGAGGAGGTCGAGTCCACGATCGCGACCTCGATCAGCAGGGACATGTTCACCGAGGACTACGCCGACGTGTTCGCCGGTGACGAGCGCTGGCAGTCGCTGCCGACCCCGGCCGGCGACACCTTCGAGTGGGCCGACGACTCCACCTACGTCCGCAAGCCCCCCTACTTCGAGGGCATGCAGGCGCAGCCAGCTCCGGTGGAGGACATCAGCGGGGCGCGGGTGCTGGCCCGGCTGGGCGACTCGGTCACGACCGACCACATCAGCCCCGCGGGCTCGATCAAGGCGGACAGCCCCGCGGGGCGCTACCTGGCCGAGCACGGGATCGACCGCAAGGACTTCAACTCCTACGGCTCGCGCCGAGGCAACCACGAGGTGATGATCCGCGGCACCTTCGCCAACATCCGGCTGCGCAACCAGCTCCTGGACGGCGTCGAGGGTGGCTTCACCCGGGACTTCACCAGGGACGGCGGGCCGCAGGAGACGATCTACGACGCCGCGCAGAACTACGCCGCCGCCGGCACGCCGCTGGTGATCCTGGCCGGCAAGGAGTACGGCTCCGGGTCCTCGCGCGACTGGGCGGCCAAGGGCACCCGACTGCTGGGCGTCAAGGCCGTCATCGCCGAGTCCTACGAGCGCATCCACCGCTCCAACCTCATCGGGATGGGCGTGCTGCCCCTGCAGTTCCCCCAGGGTGAGACCGCCGAGTCCCTGGGGCTCGACGGCACCGAGATCTTCTCGGTCAGCGGCGTGACGGCGCTCAACGACGGTGGCGTCCCCCGCACCGTGAAGGTCACGGCGGCCAAGGAGTCCGGCGAGTCTGCGGAATTCGACGCGGTGGTGCGCATCGACACCCCCGGCGAGGCCGACTACTACCGCAACGACGGCATCCTGCAGTACGTCCTGCGCTCGCTCGTGGGCGCCTGACGCCCGAGCCCGGCCCTGGGACGCCCCGTCGACCACCCGGTCGACGGGGCGTCCGCGTGCAGCGGTCCACCTCCGGCCCGACGGTCTGGGGAATGCCGGGGACGGCCCCGGGGTTAAGATAGGTGACACGTCATACACTGAGGAGCGTCATGACCCTGCAGTCCACCAGCCCAGACCGTCTCGCCGCCGACACCACGATGGGTCCGGTCACGCTCGACGTCGCCGACCTCGCCGGCATGACGGCGTTCTACCGTGACGTCATCACCCTCCAGGTGATCTCCGAGGAGGGCCCCGTCGTCACCCTCGGCCGCGGGACGACACCGGTGGTGCACCTGCGGCACAGCCCGCAGCTGCGGCACGCCACGCCCGGGTCCGCAGGGCTGTTCCACACCGCCATCCTCTTCCCGACCCGGACCGCCCTCGCGGCCGTGCTGGCCTCGGTCGCGCAGCAGGCGCCGCAGCGGTTCACCGGCAGCGCCGACCACCTGGTCAGCCAGGCGTTCTACCTCGACGACCCCGAGGGCAACGGGATCGAGCTCTACTGGGACCGCGACCGGACGCAGTGGAGCTGGGTGCACGGGCAGGTCGAGATGGCCACCCTCCACCTCGACCCGAACGACTTCCTCCGCCAGCACCTCACGCCGGAGGCGCTGCAGGCGCCGGGCTCCTCGGACGCGGTCGTCGGCCACGTCCACCTCTCCGTGGGGGACACCCGCACCGCTCGCGAGTTCTACGTCGACCGGCTCGGTTTCGACACGACCGCCGAGCTGGGCAACCAGGCGCTGTTCGTCAGCGCCGGCGGCTACCACCACCACATGGCGATGAACGTCTGGACGAGCCGCGGCGCGGGCCGGCGCTTCCCCACGCTGGGCCTGGGGCAGGTCGACATCGAGCTGCCGACCAGCGACGACGTCGGCGCGCTGACGGAGCGGATGCGGCACGTGGGTGTGCAGGCCGCCGACGACGGGCGCACGGTCTCCTTCGAGGACCCGTGGGCCAACCGCATCCAGGTCCGCGTCGCCGGGTCATGAGCGCCGCCGCGGGTGGGAGGGTGAGCCGGTGACCGACTACGGCCACGACGTGCGGCTCGGCATCTTCCCGACCCCTGACGCGGCGGACCCGCAACGGGCGGTCGACCTGGCGGTCCTTGCCGACAGCTCGGGTCTGGACCTGGTCAGCATCCAGGACCACCCCTACAACGCGGGGCATCTCGACACCTCGACGCTGCTCACCTGGATCGCCGCCCGCACGACCAGGGTGCGCCTCTCGCACAACGTCGCGAACCTGCCGCTGCGGGCTCCGGTCGTGCTCGCGCGCACCATCGCGACGCTGGACCTGCTCTCCGGCGGACGTGCCGACCTCGGCATCGGCGCCGGTGCCTTCTGGGACGGGATCGTGGCTGCGGGCGGCCCTCGCCGGAGCCCGGGGGAGGCCGTCGACGCGCTGGTCGAGGCGATCGACATCGCCCGCCAGCTCTGGCGGGGCGAGGGCTCGGTGCGGGCCGAGGGCGAGCACTACCGGGTGCGAGGCCTGCGCTCCGGACCGCAGCCGGGCGGGAGCCCGGGCATCTGGGTCGGGGCCTACGGGCCGCGGATGCTCGGCGTCACCGGGCGCCTGGCCGACGGGTGGCTGCCCAGCATGGGCTACCTGCCGCCCGCGCGGCTGGCGGAGGCGAACGCGCGCATCGACGAGGCTGCGGTCAGGGCGGGCCGGGCGCCCGAGGACGTCGTGCGCCTCTACAACGTCCACGGGACCCTCGGGCAGAGGCGCGGTGCTGGCGACGGGCTCCACGGCCACGCCGAGGACTGGGCCGAGCAGCTCGCGGCGCTCGTGCTGGAGGAGGGCATGTCCTCCTTCGTCCTCGCCACGGACGACCCGGTCACGGTCCGGATCTTCGCGGAGGAGGTGGGGCCCGCGCTGCGCGATCTCGTCGACACCGGCCGGGCGGTGGACGGGGACAGGGACATGGACAGGGTCGAAGCGGCCGGGGGAGCCCGGCCCGCCCCGGGGGCCGGGACCGCACCGGTGGAGGTGGGCGTCAGTCCCACGCCCGACGACGGCACGCGGCTCACCGGCGAGCTGGCGTGGGACGAGGCCGCCCGCCCGAGGACCCCCTCGCCCGCCGGCGCGCCGACGGCCTACACACGTCAGCAGCTCGCGGCGCCCCAGCACCTCGTCGACGTCCACGACCACCTGCGCGCTGAGCTCGCGCGGGTGCGCGACGTCGTGGACCAGGTCCGCCGCGGACACCTCGAGGTCGGCCAGGCGCGCTCGGTCATCAACACGATGGCGATGCGCCAGAACAACTGGACGCTGGGGGCGTTCTGCGAGTCGTACTGCCGGATGGTGACCGGGCACCACACCCTCGAGGACCGGTCGGTCTTCCCGCACCTGCGCCGCTCCGAGCCGGGCGTGGGGCCGGTGCTCGACCGGCTCGAGGAGGAGCACGAGGTGATCGCCGACGTGCTGGACCGGCTCGACCGGGCCCTGGTGGAGCTCGTCGGGCAGGACACCTACGGGCAGGCGGGGAGCGCGGCCCTGGACGAGCTGGGCCGCAGCGTCGACCTGCTCACCGACACGCTGCTCTCACACCTGTCCTACGAGGAGCGCGAGCTGGCCGGGCCGCTGGCTCGCCACGGCCTCGCCTGACCGTCGCGCCCCGCCCCACCGGGGGCGTCCTCACCCCATGTCCTCCCGGTGTCGACGGTGCACGGGCCTGCCCTCGCGCCGTCCGACCTCGGCGGCGTGGTCGGGCACCTCGGTCTGCAGCGAGCGGTCGGTGCGCTCGTAGCCCGTCGAGGCCGGGCGCTCGGGCATCCGCAGCCGGGGCAGCTCCACCTCCTCGTAGGGGATGCTCGCCAGCAGGTGGGCGATCATGTTGATCCGCGCCGAGCGCTTGTCGTCGCTCTCCACGACGTTCCACGGGGCCTCGGGGATGTCGGTGTGGACGAGCATCTCGTCCTTGGCGCGGCTGTAGGCCTCCCAGCGGGTCAGGCTCTCCAGGTCGGTGGGGGACAGCTTCCACCGGCGCATCGGGTCCTTCATCCGCGAGCGGAAGCGCCGCTCCTGCTCGTCGTCGGAGACCGAGAACCAGTACTTGCGCAGCATGATCCCCTCCTCGACGAGCATCCGCTCGAAGATGGGGCACTGGTGCAGGAAGCGCCGGTGCTCCTCGGGGGTGCAGTAGCCCATGACGCGCTCGACCCCGGCGCGGTTGTACCAGGAGCGGTCGAAGAGGCGGATCTCGCCGGCGGCCGGGAGGTTCTCGACGTAGCGCTGGAAGTACCACTGCGTGCGCTCCCGCTCGGTCGGGGCGGGCAGGGCGACGATCTGCGTCTGCCGGGGGGAGAGGTACTCGGTGACCCTCTTGATCGCGCCGCCCTTGCCGGCGGCGTCCCGCCCCTCGAAGAGGACCACCACGCGCTGCCCGGTGTCGCGGATCCACTCCTGGAGCTTGACCAGCTCACCCTGGAGCCGGAAGAGCTCGGCCTCGTAGACCTTGCGGTCGAGCCGGTGGGTGGGGTCCTTGGAGGTCGCCATCGGACCATGGTGCACCGGGTATGCCGTCGCGCGCCCGGTGTCGGACCGGAGTCGTACACTTGTTCGTATGTCGAGCGGACCTCCAGGATGGCCGGACCGGGTCCCGCCCGCGGGGGTGCCGGGCTGGGAGGAGGCTGCGGTGTCCTGGCTGCTGGACCAGTGCCCGGCCGACTACCGCTCCTACCGGGCCTGGCGCAAGCACCCCGCAGCCCTCGCCTGGATCGCGACCCGGCACCTCCAGTCCGAGCTCGAGGCGATGCGCGGCGCCTGGCGGGACGTGCGTCCGGAGCTGGGGCCGCTGCTCCCGCCGGGGAGCCTCGGCGACGTCCTCGACGCGCTGGCGCGCGAGGGGCTGCGGCTGCGGGCCGCCCACCGGTCCGCGGGCCTGCTCCTGGAGGCGCTGCGGCTGCGTGCCCCGATGCGCTGAGGCGCGGTCACCACGGGCGTACAGCCACTCCCCAGCGTGCGCCACCTACACTGGCGGGGTTCATCGCCGACGTGGTCGAGACGACCGCAGAAGGACGCACCCCTGTGGCACTCATGCGCACCATCACCGGCCCCAGCGACCTCAAGGGGCTGTCACGGCGACAGGTCGACCAGCTGGCGGCGGAGATCCGGGACTACCTCATCACGTCGGTGTCCCGGACCGGGGGCCACCTCGGCCCCAACCTCGGCGTCGTCGAACTGACGATCGCCCTGCACCGGGTCTTCGACTCCCCCCGCGACACGATCCTCTTCGACACCGGGCACATCGGCTACGTGCACAAGCTCCTCACCGGCCGGCACGACTTCTCCACCCTGCGCCAGGAGGGCGGTCTGTCCGGCTACCCGAGCCGGGCCGAGTCCGACCACGACGTCGTCGAGAACTCCCACGCCTCGACCTCGCTGTCCTGGGCGATCGGCATCGCGAGCGGGCGCAAGCTGCGCGGCGAGACCGGACGGCACACCGTCGCGGTCATCGGGGACGGTGCGCTCACCGGGGGGATGGTGTGGGAGGCGCTCAACAACATCGCCGAGCACCGCGACCTGCCCCTCATCATCGTCATCAACGACAACGAGCGGTCCTACGCGGCCACCCGGGGCGGCATGGCCGACTACCTCGCCTCGCTGCGCGCGACGCCGGAGTACGAGAGCGTGCTGTCCTGGGGCAAGCGGCAGCTGAACCGCACCCCCGTGGTCGGCCGACAGGTCTACGACACCCTCCACGGCATGAAGAAAGGCCTGAAGGACATCGTCAGCCCGCAGGGGATGTTCGAGGATCTCGGCCTGAAGTACCTCGGACCGGTCGACGGTCACGACGTCGAGGCGATGGAGACGGCCCTGCGCAGGGCGCACGATTTCGGCGGGGTGGTGCTCGTGCACGCCCTCACCGAGAAGGGCCACGGCTACGACCCCGCCACGGCGGACGAGGCGGACCGCTTCCACGCGGTCGGCAAGATCAACCCCGAGACCGGTCTGCCGCTGGAGCTGAGCGGGCGCAGCTGGACGGACGAGTTCAGCGACGAGCTGGTGCGGCTGGGCAAGGAGCGGGAGGACATCGTCGCGATCACCGCCGCGATGCTCATCCCGGTCGGCCTGCAGCCCTTCGCGGAGCGCTTCCCGGAGCGGGTCTTCGACGTCGGCATCGCCGAGCAGCACGCCGTGACGATGGCGGCCGGGTTGTCCTACGCGGGCCTGCACCCGGTGGTCTGCGTCTACGCCACCTTCCTCAACCGGGCCTTCGACCAGCTCCTCATGGACTGCGCGCTGCACCGCCAGGGCGTCACCTTCGTGCTCGACCGCGCCGGGGTGACGGGCACCGACGGAGCCAGCCACAACGGGATGTGGGACCTGACCCTGCTCGGCATGGTGCCCGGTGTGCGGGTCGCCGCACCGCGTGACGGCCAGCAGGTCGCGAGGGCGCTGCGCGAGGCGGTCACGGTGGAGGACGCCCCCACGGTGGTGCGCTTCCCCAAGGGCTCGGTCGGTGCGCCGCTCGAGGCGGTGCGGACCGTCGGCACGGTGGACGTGCTCCGCGAGCCCGAGCGGGGCCCAGCCGGGGATCTGTCCGCGCTCGACCCGGTCGACCTGCTCGTCGTCGGCATCGGGTCGATGGCGGCCACGGCGCTCGAGGTGGCCGACAAGCTGCAGGCCGAGGGTCGCTCGGTCATGGTCGTCGACCCCCGGTGGGTGCTGCCGGTGAGCGATGACCTGGTCGAGCTCGCCCGCGGCGCGAGGACCGTCGCGGTCGTCGAGGACAGCGTGGTGGGCGGGGTGGCCGGGCAGGTGCGGCAGCGGCTCGACGACGAGGGCCTCACCGTGCCGGTGCACGGCTACGGCGTCCCCGCCCAGTTCCTCGACCACGGCTCCCGGGCCCAGGTCCTGGACCGGATCGGCCTCACGGCGGACTCCGTCGCGACCTCGCTCTCGGGCCGGCTCGCGAGCTCGCTCACGGGACGCACGGCCTGAGCGGGCTGCGGCCTTCGCACCACGTCGTTCGGGTCGCGCTGGTCGTCAACCCGGTGTCCCGTCGCGCGCGGGAGGCGGTCGCCGCCGTCGAGCGGGCCTGCTCCGACGTCGGCGACCCCGGTCCGCTCGTCCTGAGCACGACCGTCCGCGACCCGGGCCCCGGCCAGGTGCGGGAGGCGCTGGCGAGGGGTGCGCGTCGGATCGTCGTCGCGGGCGGTGACGGCACGGTCCGGCTCGTCGCCGGAGCCCTCGCGACCGCTGCGGCCGGGGCGAACGGTCTCCCTGCCGCGACCGCACCCGCGGAGGAAGCCGCACCGGCCGACGCGACCGCCGCCCGCCACGCGACCGCACCTGACGACGCGACCGGACCACCTCCCGCGCACGTCGTCCTCGGCGTCGTCCCGGTCGGGACCGCCAACCTCTTCGCCCGCAGCGCGCTGCTGGGGACGCGCGACCTCCGGCAGGCCGCGCGCAAGGCCGTCTCTGCGCCGGGCCGGCCCACGGACCTCGGCCGGGCGACGCTCGCCGACGCCGCCGGTGGGTGGAGCAGCCATCCCTTCCTCGTCGTCGCGGGGCTGGGTCACGACGCGGCGACCCTGGCCGCCGTGACCCCGGCCCTGAAGGAGCGGCTGCGCTGGCTGGCCTACTTCCTGCCCGGGGTGCGCCGTCTGCGCCACGCTGGGCACGCCCTGGACCTCATCATCGACGGCGCGACGGTCGACGCCGGGCCGTTGTGGACCCTCCTCGCGGTCAACGCCGCCCGGCTGCCGGCAGGTGCGCGGGTGGTCCCCGGGGCCAGGTTGGACGACGGCGTGCTGCACACCGTCCTCGTGGCGCCCTCCGGACCGCTCGACTGGGCGCGCATCGCGGCCACCGGTCTGGGCAGGGTCGGGGACGGGCGGGGTGGGCGCTACCCCGTCGACCGACCCGCCCTGCGCTACCGGGACGCCCGGAGGGTCGTGGTCACCTCCCGTGACCCGGTCCTGGCCCAGGTGGACGGCGACGTCATACCGGCTATCGTCGGGGCCGAGCTGACCCTGCTCCCCGCGGCGCTCCGGGTGGCGCGCTGACGGCATACCTGCTCAGGAGTGACATGGACCCCCGCGCGACCCAGATCACCGCACTCACCTCGGGCTGGCGCACCGGGGCGGACGCCGAGCGGCAGGTGATCGAGATCCTGCGCGAGGCACCGCCCGCCGAGCTCGACGCGGTCCTGGGCGACCTCGACCTCGACGGCGTGATCGGTGACATCGACGACCATGTCTGGGGGCCTGACCACCGGACCGAGCTGGTCGACCTGCTTCTCCACCAGCGTCGAGGGGACCTGTCGACGACGTCGCTGGCGACGGTGGTCGGGGCCCTGCACCCGGTGGTCAGGCAGCGCGAGCACCAGGAGACGATCGCCGACGTGCTGCTGTCCCGGACCGGTGGGAGCTTCCACGACCTGAAGTACCGGCTGAACGCGACCGGTGACCACCACGACCTCGAGCACCTCGTCTTCACCGACCTCGACGAGGACCTGCGGGAGCGTGTCCTCGCGCACATCGCCGAGCAGGCGAGCGTCGACCCCACGTCCGACCTCCGGGTCCTGTGCGACATCGACGACACGCTCAAGTGCGCCATCCACGACGACCGCTACCCGAGGGGGACGGTCTACCCGGGGATCGTGGCCCTGCTCCACGCTCTCGACGAGGGGGCGGCCGAGGAGCCCTCCCGGCCGGGTGACCTGACCTTCGTCACCGCGCGTCCCGGCGGGCCTCGGGGGCTGGTGGAGCAGTACACGCTCAACGGCTTGTCCGAGCTGGGCCTGCCGCCGCACGCGGTGCTGGGCGGCAGCCTCCTCAACCTGCACACCAAGGAGCGGATCGCCGAGCGCAAGATCCAGAACATGGAGCGCGACCGGTTGCTCTTCCCGGAGTGCCGCATGGTGTTCATCGGGGACAGCGGGCAGGCGGACGGGCAGGTGGGGGCGCAGATGCACCAGCGTGACCCGGGACACATCGTCGGGACGCTGCTGCACAACGTCACCGACCTCGACCCCGCCGCTCGAGCCCGCTGGGCCGAGCAGGGGGTGCACGTCTTCGACACCTACGCGGGGGCCGCCGCGCACGCCGTGCGGCTCGGGCTGGTCCGGGTGGACCAGGCGCGGGAGGTGGCCGAGGAGACACGGGCCCAGCTCGCCCTGGTGGACCTCTCGCCGCAGCAGCGGGAGCGTCTGGAGCGCGAGCTCGCGGCGGACGTCGAGGCGATCGAGAGGGCTACGGACGAGGTGGCCGGTGCCCCGGGGGTCGCCGCGGTCGACCCGGGCCTCTGACCGCCAGGACTCCTCGGGACCGCCCCCGCGTTGCCCGCCGGTCCGGGCATCGGCAGGATGGGGGACGACGCGGCCGGATCGCCCGACCGCACGAGGAGGAGACACACATGGCACTCGTCAGCACCGGAAGCGCGACCTGGAACGGCAGCCTCTTCGAGGGATCGGGCACCGCCCGCCTGGACAGCTCCGGCCTGGGAACGTTCGACATTCACTGGAAGGGTCGCACCGAGGAGGGCCAGAAGGTCACCAACCCCGAGGAGCTCATCGGCGCGGCCCACGCCGCGTGCTTCTCGATGGCCTTCAGCAACATGCTGGCCAAGGCCGGCACGCCGCCGACCCAGCTGGACACCCGGGCGGACGTCACCTTCGTGCCGGGCGAGGGCATCACCGGCATCCACCTCACCGTGCGCGGCCAGGTCCCCGACCTCGGCGAGGAGGACTTCCAGCGGATCGCCGAGGAGGCCAAGACCGGTTGCCCCGTGTCGCAGGCCCTCGCCGGCACCGAGATCACCCTGACGGCCGAGCTGGCCTGAGGTCAGTCGCACCCCTGGGACCACCGGCCCGGGCAGGCTCCGACCTGCCCGGTTCGGTGGTGTCCCCTCGGGGCACCGGCCGCCCGTCACAGCGCCAGCGCCACGGCCTCGGCGAACAGCGCGTCCGCATCCGCACGGACGCCCTGGGACCCGAACCACGTCGCGACGTTGGCGCAGTCGCGGTGCAGCAGCTCCGGCCCGCGAGGGTTGGCCACGACGTCGACGACCTGGGGCATGTCGATCGCCAGGACGACCTCACCGTGCAGGAGCAGGTTGTAGGCCGACAGGTCCCCGTGGGCCCAGCCGATCCCGGCCAGACCGAGGACGATCTGCACCACCTGCTCCCAGCAGTGGTCGAGGAGGTCGACGTCGGCCCGCGCCTGGGCCAGCCGGGGGGCGGCCGCGCCGTCGGGTGCGCCGGCGAACTCCATGAGCAGCTCGGTGCCCTGGACCGACACCGGGTAGGGGACCGGCACGCCGGCGTCCCAGGCCGTGCACAGGGCCACCCACTCGGCCTGGGCCCAGCGCCCGGCCGCGATCTGGCGGCCGTAGCCGGACTTGCGCTCGAGGGCCCGCTGGTCGCGGCTGCGGCGCACCCCGCGACCCTCCACATAGAGGCTGTCGCGGTGGAAGCTGCGGTGCTCGGCGTCCCGGTAGCGCTTGGCGGCGAGCAGGCACGCCTCGCCCCGGCCGGCGGCGTGCCGCGCGGCCCGCTCGAGGAGGAAGACGTCGGCCTCCTTGCCGGTCTTGAGCACGCCGAGCTCGGTGTCGAGCGCGCCGGCGTCGGTCACCAGCCAGGCCGGGACCGGCTGGGGCCCGCGCTGGCCGCGCTCGACGTCCCAGTAGGTCGTGGGGCGTTGCTGGTCGGTGGCCGTCTCGACCTGGTCGATCGGCACGTAGTCGAAGACGAAGAACGGGTCGACGTCACCCGTGGTGGTGCGTGGGTGTGCACTGTGCACGAGAACTCCTGAGAGGAAGAGGGGCGAGGACGGTCCGGGGACCGCGGCATGCGTCGGACATCGCTCCTCCTTCCGGTCAGGGCGCGGGCGGTATGCCGTGCGCGCTCAGGTCAGGCGACCAGGGTGACCCGACACGGCCGCGAGGCGCAACGGGTTTTCCGCCGCGGGTGCTCAGACGTCCTTGCGGGTCCTGCTGACGATCTTGCTGCGGACGGTGAGGAGGACGACCAGCAGCAGCACGCCATACAGGAGCAGGGTGATCCAGCTCCCCACGAGGACCGAGTAGTCCCCGTTGGAGGAGAGGAGGGCGTCGCGCAGCGACGTCTCGGCGAGCGGTCCCAGCACCATGCCGATCATCAGCGGCGCCAGCGGGACGCCGTGCCGGCGCAGGACGAAGCCGACGATCCCGATACCCAGCAGCATGAACAGGTCGAAGCGCGACCCCGACGTGGCGTAGACGCCCAGCCCGCAGAACATGGTGATGCCGGCGTAGAGGTAGGGGGGCGGGATGAGCAGGAGCTTGGCCCAGATCCGGGCGAAGGGCAGGTTGATGATGAGCAGCACGACCATGGCCACGAAGAAGCTGGCGAGCAGGGACCAGACGAGGTCCGGGGCGCGGTCGAAGAGCAGAGGTCCGGGCTGCAGGCCGTACTGGCGGAACGCCGCGAGCATGATGGCCGCGGTGGCCGAGACAGGCAGGCCCAGCGCGAGGAGCGCACCCATCGCGGTGCCCGTGGTGGCGTTGCCCGCCGCCTCGGGGGCCGCGAGACCGCGGATCGAGCCGCGGCCGAAGGTGGGGCGGGCCCGACGCCGGTCGAGGCGCCGCTCGAGGTCGTAGGCCATGAACGTGGGGACCTCGGCGCCGCCGACGGGGATGACGCCGAAGGGCAGGCCGATCGCCGTCCCGCGCGCCCAGGCGGGGGCGGCCTCGCGGAACTCCGCGCCGCTCAGCCAGGGGCGGCCTGAGGGGCGCATGGCGACGGCGTGCGGGTCACGCCGGATGCGGGCGGCCATGTGGAACACCTCGCCCAGCGCGAGGACGGCCACGGTGACGGTGACGAGGGAGATGCCGTCGAACATCTCGGGGACCCCCAGGGTCCCGCGCTCCGTCCCGGACGTGGCGTCGATGCCGACGGTCGCGATGCCCAGGCCCAGCACCAGCGAGGCGAGGCCCTTGACGGCGGAGTCCGAGACGACCGAGGAGGTGGCGACGAAGGCGAACAGGGCCAGGGCGAAGAACTCGGCCGAGCCGAAGTTGGCCGACCACGCGGCGAGCTGGGGGGCCAGGAAGACGACCACGACGGCCGCGGTCATCCCGCCGATGAAGGCCCCGATGGCCGCGGTGGCCAGCGCCTGGGCCGCCCGCCCGTCCTTGGCCATCCGGTGACCCTCGAAGGTCGAGGCGATGGCCGAGGCCTGCCCGGGCGTGTTCATGAGGATGGCCATCGTGGAGTCGCCGAAGAGCCCGCCGAAGTAGACACCGGCGAACATGATGAAGGCGGCGGTGGGGTCGAGGGCGAAGGTCATCGGCAGCAGCAGGGCGACCGCCATCGAGGACCCGAGGCCGGGGAGCACGCCGACGGCGGTGCCGAGCAGGCACCCGAGGAGAACCCACATCAGGTTCGCGGGGGTCAGCGCACCGCCGAACCCCTGCAGCAGCAGCTCGATCGACTCCATGTCAGATCCCTCCGAGGAAGCCGGCCGGCAGGTTGAGCTGGAGCCCCTCGGCGAAGGCGAGGTAGACGGCCGAGGACATGAGGAGGGCGAGGGTGACGTCGAAGACCGGGCGGCGCGACCCCATACCCCGGGCCACGAACCAGAAAAGCAGGGCGGCGGCGAGGATCCAGCCGAGCCACTCCAGGGTCAGGGCGAAGAGGAAGAAGCCGGCGACGCACCAGGCGACCGACGTCCAGTCGCTGTGCGTGCGCCAGGTCCGGCCGTCCGGGGACGCCGGGGCCTCGGGCACCTCCGGTGAGCGCAGGTAGTGCAGGACGAGGAGTACGGCGAGGACCAGCGCGACCACCACGAGGATCGTGGGGAAGAACGCCGGGCCTGGGAAGTCGGTCCCCTCCGGCACCTCCATGGTGACGATGCCGTAGACGAGGTAGAGGCTGAAGGCCACCATCAGGGCGGCCAGCACGAGCCCGGAGCGACCGTGCCAGAAACCGCGGTCGGCGGTGTCCGTCCCGACGGCCGTGCGGACCGGGGGCGGGACGTCCTGCAGCTGCGCGGAGGTCTCGGGTGTCGGACCCGTCGGGCTGCTCACAGGCCCAGCTCCTCGACCAGGGCCTCGATCGTCGCGGTGTCCTCGACGAGGAAGTCCTCCAGCTCCGGTCCGACGAGGAAGACGTCGGCCCACTTGTTGCGCTCCATCGCGTCCTTCCACTCCGGCGTCTGGACCGTCTCGGCGACGATCTCCTCCAGCTCCGCGAACTGCTCGTCCGTGATCCCGGCGGGAGCGAGCAGACCCCGCCAGTTGGTCATGGCCACGTCGTAGCCCTGGTCCACGAGGGTCGGCATGTCGATGCCCTCGACCGGCTCGGGGGAGACGATGGCCAGACCCCTCATCCGGCCCGCCTCGATCTGGTCGGCGAACTCGTTGTAGCCGCTGACCGCCGCCCGCGCCCCGCCCGAGGTGAGCACCTGGATGGCCTCGGCCCCACCGGACTTGGGGATGTAGGTGACCTCGTCGGGACCGATGTCGTTCTTCAGCGCCAGGTCGGCGACGATGAGATGGTCCAGGCCGCCCGCCGACCCCCCGGTCCAGGGGAAGGCCTTGGGGTCCTGCGTCCAGTCGGCGACCAGGTCGTCGATGGACTGGTAGGGCGAGTCGGCCGGCACGACGATGACGTCGTACTCCTCGGAGATCCTGGCGATCGGGCGCACGTCCTCGAGCGTGACGGGGGAGTCGTTGAGCGCGATCGCCCCGACCATCACCGTGCCGCTCGTCAGCAGCGTGTCGGCCTGCCCGTCCATGGTGCTGTACTTGCCCAGCCCGATGGTCCCGCCGGCGCCCGGGATGTTGACGACCTGGGCGTTGTTGACGACCTTCTGAGCGCGCATCGCCGCCTGCAGCTCGCGCGTGAAGGTGTCCCAGCCACCGCCCGCCCCCGCGGGGGCGATGAGGGTGAGGTTGGCACGCAGGTCCTGGCCGCTGTGGGCCGAGCGCACGGACGCGGTGAGCGCCCACCCGACGATCAGGGCGGCCACCAGGCCGTAGACGATCATCGGCACAGGCCCTCGGCGCGCCCTCCCGTGGTCGGCGTCGGTCCGGGGAGCGGCCTCGGTGGGGGGCTGGCTGCCGGCTGCGGTGCTCATGTCGTCCTGCTCTCCTCGCGTGACAGACCTCTACTATGGCTTACGTCGCGTCAAGAACGTCGCGTTTCGTCAACTGGAAGGTGTCGCCGATGACCGTCGTGCTCGCCCACACCACCACGCCGGAGGGCGTCGCAGCACAGGACGCCGCCCTGGACGAGGCTCGACGCCGGGGGGAGGACCTGCTGGTCTTCCCGCTGTCCGGACAGAGCGTCACCGCCGACGAGATCTCCGGCGAGGGCGTCCAGGTCAGCGTCCGGCTCCCTGACGGGCGCAGCCGCGACGTCGTCGGCGAGCTGCTGGACGTCGCCGGCGAGGTCGGTGCCACCTGCATCGTCATCGGGCTGCGCCACCGGACCCCCGTGGGCAAGCTCCTCCTGGGCTCCGCCGCACAGCAGATCCTGCTCGAGGCGGCCGTGCCCGTGATCGCGGTGAAGCCGGCGCAGTCCTGAGGGGGGCGCGACGCTGGCTCTGGCTGCTCGTCGCGGCCGGGGTCCTCTGCCAGGGGGCGCTCAACGTCGTCCGACCGGTCACGTCCTACAAGCTCCTCGCGCTCGGGGCGGACGGGGCCACGATCGGTCTCGTCACGGCGGCGTACGCCGTCGTGCCGTTGCTGGTGGCGCTGTCCCTCGCGCGGCTCACCGACCGGCGACCGCGCCTGCTCAGGCTTGTCCAGGGCTCGGCGCTGGTGCTCGCGGTCGGCGCGGCGGCCGTCGCGCTCGCCCCGGACGTCTGGGGCGTGGCCGTGGGCACGGTCGTCGTGGGGGTCGGGCACCTCCTCTTCACCATCACCGGCCAGGCGGCGATCGCGCGGTACTCCCGCGACGAGGACCTGGACCTGGGTTTCGGCTGGTTCACCGCCTCGTACAGCGTGGGCCAGGCACTCGGACCCTTGATCGGCGGGGCTCTCGTCGGGGCCGGCTCGGTCGAGGCGGCTGGGCGGCTGGCCGACATCGACCTGGCGCTGTGGGCCGGGGGCGGCCTCGCCCTGCTCGCGCTGCCGGCGCTCCTGGTCCCCGTGGGGGCCCTGCCCACGGCTCGCCGGAGCCCCGGCACAGAGAACCAGGTCGCGGCGCGGGCGCCCGTGCGGCAGATCCTGGGGGTCCGGGGCGTAGGTTCGGCGATGTTCGCCTCGATGGCCCTGCTGGCCACGATGGACATCGTCATCGCCTTCCTGCCCGTGGTGGGGGAGCGTGCCGGCGTCTCTCCGGTCGTCGTGGGCTGGCTCCTCGCCGTGCGCGGCGCTGCCGGGTTCGTGTCGCGGGTCATGCTCCCGTTCCTCTCCCGACGTCTGTCGCGCAGGTCGCTCCTCAGCACGTCGGTCCTCGGCGCCGGCCTCTCCCTCACGGTGGCCCCCGTCCTGATCCGTGACCCCCTGCTCGCTGGCCTCCTCCTGGCGGTGGGTGGGTTCTTCCTCGGGCTGGGGCAGCCGCTCACCATGACGATGATCTCCACCCGCGTCCCGATCCACTGGCGCTCCCAGGCCCTGGCGGTACGCCTCATGGGCAACCGGATCGGTCAGGTTGCCTTCCCCCTCCTGGCAGGACTCGTGGTGGCGCCCCTGGGGCCGGGCGGGGCGATCTGGCTCACCTGCGCCGTCCTGGTGCTGTCGGGCACCGAGCAGCTGCTCCGACGGGACGGTCCGTAGCACGAGGTGACTCCGTGATCACGGCACCCTCGGCCCGTCGGGTCCCCGGCCCGTCGGGTCCCCGGCCTGTCGGGTCCCCGGCCCGTCGAGGCCCACGAACCAGATGCGTGTCTCACGCGACGTCCGGCCGGGAGCAGTCGGGGGCACGAGGACCTAGCCTTTCGACACCGTCGACACCGTCGACCCCGTCGACCCCGTCGACACCTGGGGAGATGCGGCCGTGCAGCGAGGTGAGCACCGGGGGCGGTGGCCGGTAGGACTCCTCCCGCGGCTCGCGATGTCGTTCACGCTCCCGGGCGAGGTTGCAGCGGTGGCACAGGCCCCGCGCGTTGTCAGCGTCCGTGGTCCCGCCCTCGCTGTGCCGGAGGACGTGGTCGACGTCGCGGATCGGCGCCCCGCACCAGGAGTTGCGGCAGGTGCGGTCCCGGGCGATGACGAAAGCCCGCACCGAGCCGGTGAACACCCGTCGGCGGGGATCACGACCGACGAGCCGGCCGGTCACGGCGTCCACGTAGAGCCGGCGCACCCACGCCTGGGCGGCCCTTGCCGACCCCTCGCCCTGGCCCGTACCTGAGGTGGCGGACACTGGGGTGGGGCAGCCTGAGGTGGGGGAGGCTGAGCTGGCGGGGCGTGGGGTGGGGGAACCCGAGGCGGGGGTCGGGGTGGAGGAGACTGAGCTGGCGGGGCGTGGGGTGGGGGAACCCGAGGCGGGGGTCGGGGTGGCGGAGGCTGAGACGGCGGGGCCGGCGGCGGGTGGGGGCGCGCCGTGCGCGAGGCGGCAGTCCCAGGTCGTGCACCGTCCGCCCTCGGGACACGGTGGCGGCACGGTCGTGCCCGTCCCCTCTGGCGTCGCCTCGTCGCCGACAGTGGCTCGGAGGAGGTCGCGCGCCATCTCGGCCGGAATCGGTCCGTAGCCCTCCAGGTCGGCCGCGTCGCTGGCTCCTCCGAAGACCGCGGCATCCGTCATGACCAGTCCGACCTCGACGTCGATCCCGTCGACGACCGCGCGCCCGGTCAGGCGCGCCACCAGCTCGTCCGCCATCAGCTGGTTGAGCCCGCGCGGGTCGCCGCTGGCCCGCGCGGCGACGGCGTGCTGACGGAGCGCCTTGTAGCACGCGACGGCTGCCGGGGCGGGCAGCCTGGCGGACAGGGTCGCCATCACGTCCGGGGCGGGACGGACGGAGACACCCCGGTCCTGGGCTGCGCGGCGGGCGCGTCGGACGAAACCGGCCGGGTCGACCGCGTAGACGAGCGCGCGCGCCGCGCTGCCGATCTCGCGGCTGCTGGCTCCCTCCAGCGAGGCGGCCAGTCGTTCGTCGACCTCGACCCGGTCGGCGCGGTCGAGGCACGTGGTCGCCTCGGTGATCAGCCGTGCCTGATAGCTGTTGATGGTGCCTGCCTGAAGCGCCTCGAGCGTGCGCGGCATATCCTCGACCAGGGCTCGAGCGCTGCTCAGGTCACGGCTGCCCCAGTAGGGAGAGGTCTTGCGCGCGGCGGCAAGGTCGTCGGCCACGGCCCGTCCCCGCCGCCGCGCGGGCACGCCAGCGGCCTTCTGGGCCGCGACCTGCGACGTCGCGAAGGCCGCCTGGGTGCGGACGTCGAGGGCGGCCAGCGACCGGGTGAGGTCCTCCATCGAGCGCAGCAGACTCAGTCGCTCGGTGTCGTCCAACGCGGCGACGTCGAGGCTGAGCAGCTCCGCCCGCACCTCCTCGACGCGGTGCGCCACGCCAGGATGAGCGCCCATCCTCCCCACCCCCTCCGGTGGTCTCGTCGTGGTCGCCCTCCCCGGCGTCCTCTCCTGCTCCCATGCTACGCGGAGCCAGGGTCATCTTCAGACAGGTGTTCGATAATGTGGACGGCGTGTCGCCCGGTCGGGAGGGTGTGGACGACGCCCGCCCGCCGCGCGCCCCGCTCCGGGTCGAGGCGGACCGAGAGGATCACCGGCGCTGTCGGCATACTCGACCGCATGAGCACTCGACCGACGGCAGTGGTGACGGGCGCGAGCGGCGGAATCGGGCGTGCCTGCGCCGTGCGTCTCGCGCAGGACGGGTATGACGTGTGGGTCACCGCGCGCCGGGCGGACCGGGTGCGGGAGGTCGCCGACGAGATCGGCGGACGCGCGCTCGCCGTCGACATCACCGACCCGCAGGACGTCGCCCGGCTGGCCGCCGAGGTCGGCGACCGTCTGGACGTGCTCGTCAACAACGCCGGTGGCGCGCTCGGCATGGACCCCGTCGCGGAGGCCGACCTGGATGGCTGGCGGACGATGTTCGAGACGAACGTCCTCGGCACGGTGTCGGTCACCAAGGCGCTCCTCCCGGCCCTGCGCGCGGCCGAGCACGGCACGATCGTCGTCATCGGGTCGACGGCCGGGGGCGTGGCCTACGAGGGTGGCGGTGGCTACTGCGCCGCGAAGTATGCCGAGCGCGCCGTCGTCGACACCCTGCGCCTGGAGCTCAACGGCACGAGGGTGCGGATCAGCGAGATCGCCCCCGGCATGGTGAACTCCGAGTCCTTCTCCCTCACCCGGCTCCACGGCGACGAGGAGGCGGCGGCGAAGGTGTACGCCGGCGTCGAGGACCCCCTGACCCAGGAGGACGTCGCCGAGTGCGTGGCCTGGGTCGTCTCGCTGCCCGGCCACGTCAACATCGACCGCATGGTGGTCCGCCCCGTCGCGCAGGCCGCCGCGCACAAGGTGCACCGTGCCCCGCTGACCGACTGAACGCGCACGCCCACCCCCCTCGGGACACCGGGGCGGGCGTGACACGCTGGGTCCATGCCCAGGCCGATGGACACCGACGCCGTGCTGACCCTCCTGCAGGAGACGGCGGAGGCGGTCATCAACCCCCGCTTCCGCGCGCTCGTCCAGGCCGAGATCAGCTCCAAGACGCACCCGGGCGACCTCGTCACTGTCGCCGACCGGGAGGCCGAGGTGCTGATCGCGCGTGCCCTGCGAGCGGCATACCCGCAGGCCATGGTCCTGGGGGAGGAGGAGTATGCCGGGGATGCGCGGCTCCTCGACGCCTTCCGGGCGGCCGACCACGCTTTCACCGTCGACCCCGTCGACGGGACCCGCAACTTCGTCCACGGCTCGCCCGACCACGCGGTGATGGCGGCCGAGGTCGTGGCCGGGCAGACCGTGCGCGCGTGGATCTGGCAGCCGCAGCACGAGGTGGCCTACGTCGCCGAGCGCGGGTCCGGCCTGTGGCGCGACGGGGTGCAGGTCCGACGCGCCGCGGCCCCCGAGGCGCCCGAGGACCTGGACGTCCGCACCTCCACGCGCCGCAGCGTCGGCACCACGCTCGGGCCGGTCGGACCGATGGGGCTCACCTGGGTCAGCTGCGGGATCGACTACCCGCAGCTGGCGACGGGGGGCTGCGACGGGCTGGTCTACGGCGGCACGATGCCGTGGGACCACGTGCCCGGTGCGCTCATGATCGAGGAGGTCGGCGGCGTGGTCGGCACGACGGACGGGGAGGTCTACGGCCCCCGCAGCCGGCCCCGCGGGATCGTCGCGGCCGCCGATGAGCGCATCTACCGGCTGCTGGTCGAGCACCTCGGGGAGATGAGGGTGTAGCTCGCGGCACCTCGTATGGCGTGCACGCGCCACTCACCTGAGTGGCTACGGCCCGGCCGCACCTCGGATGGCGTGCACGCGCCACTCACCTGAGTCGCTGCTGCCCCGGGAGGCCCGACGATCGAGCGGGGCCGGCGGGCCAGGGGTCCTACGAGCCGACGGGGCGGGGTGGGGGGGCCTGCGGATCGATGTCGCCGGCAGGGCGCCGATGGTCGCCTCGGCCCCCGAGGCGACCATCATGGTTGTGCCCCTGCTGATGCCCAGGGTCGCCGTGACCCTCGAGGCGCTCTCGCTTCTCCCCGGTCGTGGTGCCCGGCCGGACGTGATGGCCCTTCGTGTCGTGGATCGCCGCCCGCAGCGCCATCTCCCGCGCGAGCGTGGTCACCTGCTGCTCCATGTGCCTCATGCGCCGGTAGGAGGAGGCGACGTAGCCGAGGAAGAACACCGTGAGTCCGTAGAGGAGCAGGTCCGCGCCACGGCCGACGCCGAGCACCTGCGCCACCCGGGTGAGCAGCACCGGGAAGAGCACCGCCATGGCGGCGAGCAGCACGAAGCCGCCGAGCATGAGGCGGCGCACCGCCTGGTGCCGCGCGCCCGCGCTGGAGGCGTTGAGCATCGCGGTGATCACCACGATGGCCACGAGCAGGAGGATCTTGATCAGGGGTTGGTCGACGATCCCGTCGCCCCCGGTGGTCGCGGCGAACATGTCCGGCCTCACTTCAGGATCGTGTCGACGAGGATGTTGACCGAGTTGATCAGGGACTGGCCCTTGGCCTTGCTGTAGTCGGTGTAGACGATGTGCACCGGGTGCTCCGCCCAGGGCAGGCCGGTGCGCCCCAGCTGCAGCACGATCTCGGTCGCGTGGGCCATCCGGTTCTGCCGCAGGTCCAGCGCGGTGGCCGCGTCCCGGCGCAGGACACGCAGCCCGTTGTGGGCGTCGGTCAGCCGCATCCCGGTCTGCTGGTTCGTCAGCCACACGGCGGCCTTGAGCACGACCTTCTTCAGCAGCCCGGGCCGGGTGCGGTCGTCGAGGAACCGCGAGCCGAAGACGACGGCGAGATCCTCCTGGCGAGCACGTTCCACCATCGCTGCCGCGTCCTCGACCCGGTGCTGGCCGTCGGCGTCGAAGGTCACCAGGTATGCCGCGTCCGTCGCGCCGAGCGCGTACGCCATACCCGTCTGGAGCGCGGCGCCCTGACCGAGGTTGAAGGGGTGGCGCACGACGACGGCGCCCGCGGCCTCCGCCCGGGCCGCCGAGTCGTCGGTGCTGGCGTCGTCCACGCAGAGGATGTGCGGAAAGATCGGGCGCGCACGCCGGACGACGTCCTCGATGACGGTCGCCTCGTTGAACAGGGGGATCACCAGCCAGGCGTCCTCGATCGGGGGCGATAGGGTCATGGCACCATCCTCCCGTACCCGATCAAGGAGTCCCGTGGCAACACGCATCGTCGACAGCGCCGACGTCTCCCCGGAGGCCGTCATCGGGGACGGGACCTCCGTCTGGCACCTCGCGCAGGTGCGGGAGCAGGCGGTCCTCGGCCGGGGCTGCGTCGTGGGACGCGGCGCCTACATCGGCACGGGGGTCGAGCTCGGGGACCACTGCAAGGTCCAGAACTACGCCCTCGTCTACGAGCCGGCGCGGCTGGCCCGGGGCGTCTTCGTCGGACCCGCCGCGGTGCTGACCAACGACACCTTCCCGCGGGCCATCAACCCGGACGGCTCCCTGAAGGACGCCGCCGACTGGCAGGCGGTGGGCGTGACGGTGGAGGAGGGGGCCTCGATCGGGGCGCGCGCGGTCTGCGTGGCGCCCGTGACGATCGGCGCCTGGTCCACCGTCGCCGCGGGGGCGGTCGTCACCCGTGACGTCCCGGCGCACGCGCTCGTGGTGGGCGTCCCGGCCCGTCAGGTCGGCTGGGTCGGCCGCGCCGGCCACCCCCTGGAGAGCACCGACACCCCCGGGCGCTGGCGCTGCCCGACCACCGGCACGACCTACACCGAGCACGACGGCACCCTGACCGAGGAAGGCACCACCCATGACTGAGCGCACGGACGAGCTCCCCATGATCCCTGCCGCGAGGCCGATCATCGGGGAGGAGGAGCGGGCGGCGGTGGACCGGGTGATGCGCTCGGGGATGGTGGCCCAGGGGCCGGAGGTCGCGGCGTTCGAGCGGGAGTTCGCCGACGTGCTGGTGGGCGGGCGGACGTGCGTGGCGGTGAACTCGGGGACCTCGGGGTTGCACCTGGGGTTGCTGGCGGCGGGGATCGGGGCGGGGGATGAGGTGATCGTTCCCTCGTTCACGTTCGCGGCGACGGCGAACTCGGTGGCGCTGACGGGGGCGACGCCGGTGTTCGCGGACATCAGCGAGGACACGTTCAACCTGGACCCGGAGTCGGTGCGGGCGGCGGTGAGCGACCGGACGGCGGCGGTGATGCCGGTGCACCTGTACGGGCACCCGGCGGAGCTGGGCGCGCTGGGTGCGGTGGCGGCGGAGGCGGGGATCGCGTTGTTCGAGGACGCGGCGCAGGCGCACGGGGCGACGTACGGGGGTGCTCCGGTGGGGTCGTTCGGGGTGTTCGGGATGTTCAGCCTGTACCCGACGAAGAACATGACGTCGGGGGAGGGCGGGATGGTTTCGTGCGCGGACGAGGAGATCGCGCGGGGGGTGCGGCTGCTGCGCAACCAGGGGATGGAGAAGCAGTACGCGAACGAGGTGGTGGGGCTGAACAACCGGATGACGGACATCCACGCGGCGATCGGTCGGGTGCAGCTGGGCAAGGTCGGGGCGTGGACGGCGCAGCGGCAGGCGAACGCGGCGTGGCTGGACGCGGCGCTGGGTGATGTCGTGGTGGTGCCGCCGGTGCGCGAGGGGTGCACGCACGTGTACCACCAGTACACGGTGCGGGTGGCCGGTGCCAGCGGTGCGGAGCGGGACCGGGTGGTGACCGCGTTGCGGGAGGAGCACAGGGTGGGGTGCGGGGTGTACTACCCGACGCCGAACCACGAGCTGGTGTCGTTGGCGCGGTTCGCGCCGGAGCGGGAGCTGCCGGTCACGGCGCGGGCGGCGGCGGAGGTGATCTCGCTGCCGGTGCACCCGTCCCTGTCGACCGGTGACCTGGAGCGGGTCGCGGCGGCGGTGCACGCGGTGCTGGGGGCGGGCGCGTGAGCGCGGGTATGCGGTCGGCGCCGGGGCCGGGGTCGGCGGGGGTGCTGCCGGAGGGTGGCACGGTGCGGATGGGGTTGATCGGGCTGGGCTCGATGGGTCGTCACCATGCCCGGGTGATCCGGTCGGTGGAGGGCATGGAGCTGGTGGCGGTGGCCGACCCGGTGGGGGACCGGCACGGGGTGGCCGGTGGCCTGGAGGTGCTGCCGGACGTGGCGTCGTTGATCGGGGCCGGGCTGGACGCGGCGATGGTGGCGGTGCCGACGTACCTGCACGAGGAGGTGGCGCTGGCGCTGTGCGAGGCCGGGGTGCACACGATGGTGGAGAAGCCGATCGCGGCGACGGTGGCCTCGGGGCAGCGGGTCGCGGACGCGTTCGCGGCGGCGGGGCTGGTCGGTGCGGTCGGTTACGTGGAGCGGTGCAACCCGGCGCTGCTGGAGATGCGGCGCCTGATCGGGGCCGGTGAGCTGGGGGAGATCTACCAGATCACCACGTCCCGGCAGGGTCCGTTCCCGGCGCGGATCGCCGACGTGGGCGTGGTGAAGGACCTGGCCACGCACGACATCGACCTGACGGCCTGGTTGGCGGGGTCGACGTACGAGCGGGTGGCGGGGGAGGTGACGCACCGTTCCGGGCGTCAGCACGAGGACATGGTCGTGGTGACCGGGCAGCTGGCCAGCGGGATCATCGTCTCGCACACGGTCAACTGGCTCTCGCCGGTGAAGATCCGCGAGACCGTGGCCACCGGGGAGAAGGGTGCGTTGATCGCAAACACGCTCACCGGTGACCTGACGCTGGTGAAGAACGGTGACGTGACGACCGAGTGGGACCGGGTCTCGGCCTTCCGCGGGGTGTCCGAGGGCGACTCCACCCGCTTCGCCCTGGCCCGGCGCGAGCCCCTGCTGGTCGAGCAGGAAGGCTTCCGCGACGCCCTCTGGGGCCGCCCCTCGGAGACCGTCTCGATGACCGAGGGCGTCAACACCCTCCGCGTCGTCGAGGCCGTCCTGGAGTCCGCGGCCACCGGCCGGACCGTCACGCTTTGACCCTGCGCGTCCTCCTCGCCACGCGCATCTTCGCGCCCGAGTCAGCCGCGGCGACGTTCCGGCTCACGGCGCTGGTGCGCGCACTGGCCGACCGGGCCTCCGTGCAGGTCCTCACGACCACGCCACCGCCGTCGCTGCGGGGCGCGCCGTCGCGGGGGCCGGGCGCGGAGGACACCGGGGGAGGCGTCACCGTCTCCCGATGGCCGGCGCTGCGCGACAGCACGGGGTACGTGCGCGGCTACCTGCCCTACCTCTCCTTCGACCTGCCGCTGGCGCTCCGCCTGCTCACGGTGCCGCGGCCCGACGTCGTCGTCGTCGAGCCGCCCCCCACGACCGGGGCGGTGGCCCGGGTGATCCTCGCCGCGCGGGGGCTCCGTGGGCCCCGGATCCCCTACGTCTACTACGCCGCCGACGTCTGGTCGGACGCCACCGCCTCGATGGGGGCGCCGGCACCCGTCGTCGGCGTCATGCGGTGGGTCGAGCGCTTCGCGCTCCGCGGCGCCCGGGACGTGGTGGCGGTCTCCGACGGGGTTGCGGCACGGGTGCGCGCGCTCGTCGGTCCTGACTCCGGCGCCAGCGTCACGGTGGTGCCCAACGGCATCGACACCGACGTCTTCACCCCCGTAGGCGACCCGCACCCCGAGGCGCCGGGCACGCCATACCTCGTGTATGCCGGGACGGCCTCGGAGTGGCAGGGTGCCGAGATCTTCGCCGAGGCCATGCGCGAGGTGGTGCGTGAGGAGCCGCGCGCGCGCCTGGTCTTCCTCGGTCAGGGCTCCAGCTGGCCTGCGCTGCAGCGCATCCGGGACGATCTTCCGAGCGGTGCGATCGAGCTGCGACCCCTCGCGCCACCGGCGGAGGCGGCTGCGTGGCAGCGCGGAGCCGCCGCGGCGCTGGTGAGCGTGCGACCCGGGGTGGGCTACGACTTCGCCTACCCGACCAAGGTCATCGCCGCCGTCGCGTGCGGCACACCGGTGGTCTTCGCCGGACCGGGCCCGGCCGCGGCGGACGTGGCCGAGCACGGGCTCGGCGAGACGGTCGGGTATGACGTCGGTCAGGTCGCGCGGGCCATGCTCGCCGCCCTCCGCGCTCACCGGGGTGGCCGCGACCCGGCGGCGGACGAGGCCCGCGTGCACTGGGCCCGGACCCACCGGAGCCTCACGGCGACGGGCCGGGCGGCGGCCGACGTGGTGCTGCGCGGGCCCTGACCCCGACCTGCTTGTGGGACGGGCGCCGGTGGTGCCACGCTGCTGACGTGACGACCGATCCGCTCCATGCGCACGCCCTCGGCAAGCCGGGAGCCTGGCCGGACTCGCCCTGGGAGGGTGACCTGGTCGCCAAGGTGGGTCCGGGGGATCGCGGCAAGATCTTCGCCTTCCTCGGCGCCACCACGCTCGGCGTCAAGTGCGGCTTCGGGCGCGACGAGGCGGACGAGTGGCTGGACCGTCACCCCGCGGACGCCTCGGTCATGGCCTACATCGGTCGGGGCGGCTGGAACACGCTGCGCACCGACGGGAGCATCCCCGTCGAGGAGCTTGTCGAGGCGATCGACGACTCCTACGAGATGGTGGTCTCCCGGATGCCGAGGCGCGACCGTCCGATCACCTGAGACTCACGGGGCCGCTCCGCACGCCGCGTGGCCGTCCGCGCGTCAGCGTCCTACCGTGGGAGACGAAGGAGGTCACGGATGACGCAGCACGAGGACGAGGGTCGGCCCACGTGGGGCCGTGCGGGCGAGCGGCCGGGCGCCCCGCGCGCCGAGGACCAGCTGAGGGAGCAGGGAGTCCGGCCCCGCCCGACGGCCGCCACCACCGCACGGGCGGTGTCCGGCTGGGTCGACCAGCAGATCCAGCAGGCGCAGCGCCAGGGAGCGTTCGACGACCTTCCGGGCGCAGGGCGGCCGCTGCGTGACGTCGACACCCGCACCGACCCCGACTGGTGGGTCCGCGGCCTCGTCGAGCGCGAGCAGCTCGACCTCTCCGAGGCCTTGCCCGGTGCCATGCAGCTCCGCCGCGAGAAGGCGGGCTTGCCCGACTCCCTGATGGACCTGCCGGACGAGGCCGCCGTGCGCGCCCGGCTCGAGGACTTCAACGAGCGCGTCCTCGCCGACCGTCGCCGCCCGCACGTCGGGACCACCTCGCCCCCGGTGGTCGGGCGAGTCGACGTCGACGCCCTGGTCGAGGTATGGCGCGCCGCCCGCCCCGCCAGCCGCTCACCGGAGGGGTCGGTCGGCGAGGTGACCGGTGGGGGGACCGGCGAGGTGACCGCCGAGCAGGGTGGTGCGGCCGACGACCCGCGGCGACGGTCGTGGTGGGGCCGCACGCCGTGGGGCCGCACGTGGCGGGGCCGCACGTCTCTGGACCGCACGTCTCGGGACCGCCCTCTCGCCTGACGGGTCCACGGCCGAGGGCGCGTGGATGCGCCCGGCGACTGGTCCACCTCGGCTGCGCCTCCCGATGCCTGTGCCCTGCTGTCGTGCCACAAGTAACGCCAGGGCGTTCGTGGTGACACGACAGCGCCGCTCAGGCATCACCCAGCGGCGTCCACCGCGTGCGCCACCCCTCACGCCGGCGCCGCGACCCCGACGCCACCCCTCACGCCGGCGCCGCGACCCCGACGCCACCCCTCACGCCGGCGCCGCGACCCACACGACCGCCACGCCACCCCTCACGCCAGCTCCCACGACCCGACCGCCGCGGCGGCCCGCTCGGCGCCGCGACGGGCGCACGTCAGGACGTCCAGCCCGGCCACCCAGCCGGAGGCGAACCCGGCGAAGAACGCGTCCCCCGCACCGTTCGTGTCGACCACCTCGGCCACCGGCACCGCCGGAACCTCGACCCAGCCCTCGGCGGTGACCACCGACGCCCCGTCCGCGCCGTGCGTGCAGACCACCGCCGTCGCCCCGGCCCGCACCCTGCCCTCGGCGAAGGACCGCCACCCGGGCATCGCCACCGAGCTGAGCTGCAGGAAGGAGGCGGCCTCGACGTAGTCGCGGTGGTAGGGGTCGACCCCGTCATGGTCGTGCACGTCCACCCACAGCGGCACGCCCGCCGCCCGCAGCGGCGCCAGGAGCGAGCGCGTCTGCTCGAAGATCGTCACCGCGACGACGTCCGCACCGACCGCGCGACGGATCAGCTCGCTGCGCCAGGGCTCACCCACCGGCTCGTCGAGCGACCCCCGGACGACGAAGACCGAGACCCGCCCACCCGCCGGGTCCATGAGGTTGACGTGCTCCATCGTTCCCGCCGGGTCGTCCTCCACCAGCGCCTCCACACCCGCCCGTGACAGCGCCTCGCGCACCCGGCGGCCCGGCTCGTCCCGGCCCAACCGGCACCACAGCGCCGCCTCCATCCCGCAGACGCGCAGGTTCAGGGCCTTGCCGGCGCCGCTCGACCCCAGAGCCTCGTGGCTGCCCTCCGCGAAGATCGTCTGCGGCCCGCCGCGCGGCAGCTCCGGGACCCGGACCATCCGGTTCCACGAGGCCCCGGAGATGATCAGCGCGCTCGGCCGCCGGCCGTCCCCGCCGGTCACCTCACCGGTCCACCGGCTCGACGCCGAGCCAGCCGCCCAGCACCGCGGCGGCGGCCCGACCGTCGTGGTGCCGCCGGGCCCACGCGGGACCCCGCGACGCCACCGCCTGGTATGCCGCCCGGTCGTCGAGGACGCCCTCGAGCACCTCCCGCAGGGTGTCGGGGTCCGCCTCCACCACCGGCACGTCGGCCTCCGCACGGTCCAGGACCGGGAGCGCCTCGTCGCTCGCCCCCCAGCGACCCCGCACCTGGTCGGTCAGGTGCGCGACGACCACCCGACCGGCCGCCAGGGCCTCCGTCATGAGCACCCCCGGGTTGCCCAGCACGACCTGGTCGACCACCACGTCCGCGTCGGCCACGAAGGCTGGCATCTGCGCGTGGGGGACGCCGCTGAGGCGGCGGTACTGCACCAGCCCGGCACTCTGCATACCCTCCAGCACCTCCTCCACCGCCCCGGTGCCCTTGAGGCGGGGGTTGGAGGGCGCGTGCAGGATCACCGGCACCTCCCGCTCGAGCGGTCCCACCCCGGCCGCCGCGGCGCCGGCGAAGCGGTCCACGTCCACCACCAGCGGCAGCCAGGACGCCCCGGGCACGACGTCGAGCAGGTCGGGGGTGGAGACGAGCACCCGGCCACCGCCGGCGGCGTGCTCCCGCAGGTCGGCACGGTTCTTGTCCACGATCGACTGGAGCGTCCGGAAGTAGTCGTCCCACTCGCGCTCCGGCACCCGGTAGGGGCTGTGCGGGTAGCGCTCGGCGTGCTCGCGCAGGTCGCGGATCTCGCTGCCGTGGTAGAGGACGGCGTGCGAGATCCCGGCCGCCTCCAGCGCCGGCACGTCCTGGAGCATCGAGGCGGCGTGGAAGTCGGCGAGCACCGCCCGCCCCGACTCGTGCAGCACGTGGGTGGCCTCCCGCAGCACCCGCTCCCCGTGGATCTCCCGCACCCGGCCGCGCTGGGCGAGGGCGGAGATCTCGTGGTCGGCGGGGAAGGAGAAGTGCGACTGCGCCAGCGAGCGCTGGGCCCAGAGGTTCTGGGCGGCGGTGCCGGGCAGGTGGCGCTCGGCGGCCCGCGCCCAGGACCACCCCTGTCCTGCGGTGTTCCACGGCCCGGCGTAGAGCCGGCGATCGGCCTCCGGCATGGGGGTCAGCGAGCGCAGCTCGGCGTCGGCGCGCCGCCGGACCGGCAGGGTCGCCACCCGCCGCACCGGTCCGGGGAGCGCCGCGACCGCGCGCCACGCGAGACGACGCAGGTCGACGGGGGGAGCGGCCATGCCCGCAGCCTACGATGGGGCGCATGAGGCAGGACGGATGAGCAGGCTGCTGCGCGCGCTGCGTCAGCTCCTCCCGCTGCTGCCCCCCTCGACCCGCTGGTTCCTGCTCGTCTACGCCGTGCTGTCCAGCCTGCTCGCCGTCGTCGACATCCTCGCCCTCGCGCTGCTCGCGCTCACCCTCGCACCGATGGTCCAGGACCGACCGGTGACCCTGCCGCTGCTCGGCGAGGTCGCCGCGGACCGCTACGCCTGGCTGCTCGGGGGCATCACCCTGCTGGTCGTGCTCAAGGGGCTCGCCACCCTCGTCCTGCAGTGGGCGGTCGCGCGGCGGCTTGCGGCCTACGACCTCGTGATCGGCGACCGGCTCTTCGGCGCCTACATCCGCGCGCCCTGGACCGAGCGGCTGCGCCGCAACACCGCGCAGCTGGTCCGTCTGGCCGACGTCGGCATCGCCAACACGACCACCGGCCTCCTGCTGCCCGCCGCGTCGCTCCCGGCCGAGCTGGCGACCTTCGCGGCGGTCCTGGTGGTCCTGCTCGTCGCGCAGCCCCTCACCGCGCTCATCACGTTCGCCTACCTGGGCGGTCTGGCCGTCCTCATGTATGTCGTGATCTCGCCCCGCGCGGTCGTCGCCGGGCGGGTGGGGCGCGACTACTCCTTCAAGGTCGCCGGCCTGATGACCGAGATGATGGGGGCCCTGAAGGAGGTGACCCTGCGCGGCAAGGCGCAGGAGGTCGCCGACGAGGTGCACGCCAACCGGGTGCACGCGACGCGGGCGCGGAGCAACCTGATGTTCCTCAACTCGGTGCCCAAGTTCGTCACCGACACCGGTCTCGTGCTCGGCTTCGCGATCGTCGGCGGGATGGCCTACCTGCTCGGCGGCCCGGCCCAGGCGTTCGAGGCGATCGCGCTCTTCGCCGTCGCCGGGATGCGGATGATCCCGAGCGTCAACCGCTTCCAGTCGATCATGACCCAGACCTCCTCGACGCTGCCGCACGCCGAGGCGGTGATCACCGACATCGTCGAGGCCCGGGGCTACGTCGAGGCCGCCGAGCGGCTCGGCCAGGACCCGCTGCCGGAGGACCCGCAGGTGCTGACGCTGCGCGACGTCGCCTTCACCTACCCCGGGAGGGCCGAGCCGGCGCTGCGCGAGGTGAGCCTCGACATACCGCTGGGGTCCTCGGTGGCGCTCGTCGGCGCCTCGGGCGCCGGGAAGTCCACCCTCGTCGACGTGCTCCTCGGCCTCCTCGTGCCGCAGGAGGGGCAGATCCGGGTCGACGACCGGCCGCTGCCGGACGTGCTCGCGGCGTGGCGGTCGAGGGTGGGCTACGTGCCTCAGGAGGTCAACCTCTTCGACGGCACCGTGGCCCAGAACGTGGCCCTGACCTGGGGCGAGGACATCGACGAGGACGCGGTGACGCGCGCCCTCGAGCGGGCCCAGCTGCTCGACCTGGTGCGGGAGCGCGGGGGGCTGCGGACCCGGGTGGCCGAGCGGGGTCTGGCGCTCTCGGGCGGGCAGCGGCAGCGGCTCGGCATCGCCCGGGCGCTGTACGCCGAC
The DNA here is from genome assembly GCF_003702705.1 of Ornithinimicrobium cerasi. Taxonomy (GTDB): domain Bacteria; phylum Actinomycetota; class Actinomycetes; order Actinomycetales; family Dermatophilaceae; genus Ornithinicoccus; species Ornithinicoccus cerasi. The sequence goes on from NZ_QZMN01000001.1 coordinate 340,705, forward strand.
CCGCTCGTCCTCGTGCTCGACGAGGCCACGTCCTCCCTGGACACGACCACCGAGGACGCCGTCGCCCGCGCGATCCGCGAGCTCCACGGGCAGGTCACCGTCATCGCCGTCGCGCACCGGCTCTCCACGGTGCGCCACAGCGACCAGGTGTGCTTCATGCGGGAGGGCACGATCGCCGCCCGTGGCACCTTCGACGCGGTCGTCGCCGCGCACCCGGAGTTCGCCACCCAGGCGCGACTGTCGGGGCTGGCATGAGCCGCGACCCCGGCGCCGGCCCGGTCACGCTGCCGCCCGTCGACATCGACGTGGTCGTCGCCGTGCACGACCTGCGCCGCGAGGTCGGGTGGACCGTGGCCTCCGCCCTGGAGGGCGCCGACCTGGCCGGCGTGCTCCCCACCGGTCACCGCGTCCGGGTCACCGTCGCGTGCCACGAGCTCGGCGCGGCGGAGGTGCGTCGTCGCGTCGAGGAGGCGCTGGAGGCCACGGAGGAGGACGACCTCGCCGCGCACGTGCGCTACCTCGAGGTGCGTGACGGGCTCGGCTCCCCGGCCGGGCCGTTCAACGCCGGCCTGGCGGCGGCCCAGGGTCGCTACGTGAGCATCATCGGCTCCGACGACAGGTATGCCGCGGGCGCGCCGGGTGCGTGGGCTCGGCTGGCCGACGAGCTCGGGTCGGCGTGGTTGATGCCCCGCCTGGAGACCGACACGGGCGAGCAGGTCCCCACGCCGCGGACGCGTCCAGGCCGGACCCGCGACCTCGACCTGGTGCTCGACCGGCTCGCCTACCGCACCGCCCCGCTGGGCCTGCTGCGACGGCAGAGCCTCGAGGACCTCGGGCTGCTCCCCGAGCCCCTGACACCCGGGCTGGTCACCGGCGAGGACGTCGAGCTGTCCCTGCGCCTCGCGGCCTCGGGGGAGCGGGTCGACTACGCGGCCGAGCTGCCGCCCTACGTCATCGGGACCGGGGCCGCCGCCGCCCCGGACCTTGCGCCGGAACCGGACCCCGACGACCCGGGTCGGTCGGCGCGCACCTCGGAGGCCGTGCGCCCGGTGGCCGACGAGCTCGCCGCGCACGCCCGTCTCCTCGACCGGCGCTGGGTCCTCGCGCTCCCCGCACCTGCCCGCCGCGCGATCGTGGTCAAGACCCTGCGGATCCACGTCCTCGCCGCCGTCCGGCGCCGGACCTCACCGCTGGACTGGGCGCCCGGCGAGGCGGCGTGGGTGCGCGCGCTCACCCACGACCTGCTGTCGATGGCCCCCGACGCGGACCGGGCGCTGCACCGGGCCGACCGGGCGCTGCTGGAGGCGGTCCTCACAGCCCGGGACACCGACGCCCTGGCGGCCGCCTCCGACCGACGCGCCCGCGCCTCCCGCTGGGACATCCTGCTGAGCCCCTCCCCGCTGGCCAACCTCGACCACGAGTCGACGGTGCGCCAGCACCTCGAGGCCGCGGTCGTCCGGGCCTCGACCAGGGGTCGGGACCTCGTGCAGGCGGTGGGCGAGAGGGAGCGCCGCCACCGGCCGTCGGCCCTGCACGTCGAGGACCGGCCACGCGTCCTCGTCCTGTCCTTCAGCCCGGTCGCCGACGACGCCCGGGTCCTCAAGCAGGTGCGCCACCTCGCGGAGGAGTTCGACGTCGTCACCTGCGGCTACGGGCCCCCTCCTCCCGGCGTCACGGCTCACGTCCGCGTCCCGGACGAACTGCAGAACCGCCTCGACGGGAGGCTCATCACCCTGCACGCCTACCGCGCCGCCTACCTGGCGCAGGCCGGCGTGCGGTGGGTGCGGAGCGCCGTCGCGCCGGGCACCGCCGACGTCGTCCTGGCCAACGACCTCGACGCGGTCCCGCTGGCGCTGGCGCTGCGGCCGCGGGCGGGCGTCCACGCCGACCTGCACGAGTACTTCCCCCGGCTGCACGAGGAGCACGAGGCCTGGATGAGGCGGATCTCGCCCTACCAGGCGTGGCTCTGCGGCCGCTACCTCCCGCGCTGCACGGCGGTCACCACCGTCAGTCACCGCATCGCCGAGGAGTACGCCGAGCAGTTCGGCGTCCGGGTCGGCGTCGTGACCAACGCCAGCCCGTGGGCGGACCTCGCGCCGGGCCCGGTGGATCACCGGATCCGGCTCGTCCACTCCGGCGCCTGCCTGCGCAACCGCGACCTGCACGTCCTCGTCGACGCGGTAAACCTCGCCGCGACCGAGGGCGCCGACGTGACCCTCGACCTCTACCTCACGGCCAACGACCCCGGATACCTCGACGAGCTGCACGAGCGCGCCAGCCTCACCGGGGGCGTGGTGAGCGTGCTCCCGCCCGTCCCCTACGCGGACCTCGTGTCCACCCTGAGCAGGTATGACGTCGGCGTGCACGTGCTCCCTCCGAGCTCCTTCAACAACGCCAACGCGCTGCCCAACAAGGTGTTCGACTACGTCCAGGCCAGGCTGGGGCTGCTCGTGGGCCCCAGCCCGGAGATGGCGCGGCTCGTGCACCACCACGGCGTCGGTGTCGTGGCCGACGGGTTCGACGCGCGGGCCGTGGCCACGGTGGTCGGCAGCCTCGACGTCGACCGGGTGAGGCGCTACAAGGCGGCGGCCCACGCCGCCGCCCTCGAGCTCTCCGACGCCGAGCAGTCCCGTCGCTGGGTGGACTCGGTCAGAGCGATCGCCGGGGGCGCGTCGTGAGGCCGGACCCCCGGCCGCGGCTGCTGGTCATCGCCTTCAGCCCGCTGCGTTCCGACGCCCGGGTGCTGCGGCAGGTAGCCCTGTTCGCCGAGCGCTACGCCGTGACGACCCTCGGCTACGGTGAGGCGCCGGACGGCGTCGTCGAGCACCTGCGCCTGCCCGACGACGTGGTGAACTGGCACAAGGACCGTCGGCTCCTCGCCGTGCGACGGTTCGAGGCGGCCTACCGCAGCGCCCCCGTGGTGGTGGCCGCCGAGGACCTGCTCGAGGGTCGTGCCCGCACGTTCGACGTCGTCCTCGCCGACGACATCGACACCGTGCCGCTCGCGCTCGACCTCGCCCCGCCGGCCGGCGTGCACGCCGACCTGCACGAGTACCACCCCCGGCAGAACGAGGAGAACCCGCGCTGGCGGTTCTTCGTCGCGCCGTACTACCGCTGGCTCGTGCGGACCTACGGCACCCGCGCCGACTCGGTGACGACGGTGGGGGAGGGCATCGCGCGCGAGTACCGACTGCGGTTCGGGCTGCGCGCCGGCGTGGTCGTCAACGCGCCGCACCTCGTCGACCTGGGGCCGACGCCGGTGCCCGACGGCGCACCGCTGCGCCTCGTCCACTCCGGCAACGCCCAGCGGCACCGGCTCGATGTCATCCTCGAGGCGATGGACCTGGTGTCCCGGCCGATGACGCTCGACCTCTACCTCATGTCGAACGACCCCGGCTACCTGGAGGAGCTCCGGACCAGGTATGCCGGCTCCGACCGGGTGCGCCTGCACCCCCCGGTGCCGCCCGACCAGCTGCCCGTCACGCTCAACGCCCACGACGTGGGCGTCTACGTGCTGCCCCCTGTCTCGTTCAACCACCTGTGGGCGCTGCCCAACAAGGTCTTCGACTTCGTGCAGGGCCGGCTGGCGCTCGTGGTCGGCCCGAGCCCGGAGATGGCGGCCCTGGTGCGCCGGCACGGGGTGGGCGTCGTGACCGACGACTTCACCCCGGCGGCGCTGGCCAGGGAGCTCGACGCCCTGACGTCGGCGGACGTGCGCCGCTTCAAGGCTGCCTCCGACGTCGCCGCCCACGAGCTCTGCGCGGAGCGGCAGGTGCAGGGCTGGTCCCGGGCGGTCGACACGCTCGCCGCCCGGGTCAACGGCTGAGGGTCACAGCCCGGTCAGCTGCCAGCCGCCGGCGGCGCTGCGCTCCCGGAACCCCAGCGCCTCGTTGATCGCCAGCATGTGGGAGTTCTCGCCGGCGTTCCAGGTGTGGACCCGCTCCACGTCAGGGGCGTGGGCCCGGAGCTGTTGAAGGTTGAGGGCCTTGACGAGCATCCCGAGACGGTGGCCCCGGTGCCCGATGCGCACCAGCGTGTCCTCCTGGTAGGCCACCCGGGGCTTGTCCCGCGGCTGGTCCAGCACCGTGTACGCCACCAGCTCCCCGCTCGCCACGTGCTCCGCCGCCACGGTCAGGCTCAGCCGACCCATCTCGACGGTGACCCGGTCCCGCTCCGCCACCCGGTCGGCGTCCCAGTCCTCGGGGTCGATCTCCAGCTCGCCGGAGGGTGCGTCGGTGCTCATCCGGGCCATCAGCGCGGCCATCCCCTCGAGGTGCTCGGGAGGGGTCGGGCCGACCCACGACAGCGCGCGGTATGCCGGTCCCGCCACCTCCCGGGCGCCGGCCACCCCGGCCTCCGCGGCCGGGAGCGCCGGGGCGACCTCCAGCACGCTGTGCCGTTCGACCTGCTCGAGGACGAGCCCCAGCTCGCGCAGCGTGTCGGCGGCCCGGTCGCGGGGCAGCCGGCCGACGCCGGTGCGCGGTGTCAGGTGCTCGGCGGTGGGGTCCGCCCGGTGGGAGCTCCACACCTGGACGGTGGTGCGCCCCTCGCGGCGCAGCACCTCGTGCACCCCCGACCAGAGCGCCGGGATGACGACCCCGGGGTCCGATCCGGGGTCCACCTCGAAGTCGCACTCGGCGAGGTGCGTGTTGTCCTTGAGCGGGATCCGCACGTAGGACCCGCCGACGACGTCGTCGCCGTCGAGCGCCAGGATGAGGCTCTTGCGGCGCACCGTCTGGCTGCCGTACGCCACCGCGATGGACGAGGCGGAGTCAGCCAGGTCGTCGTCCCCGAGGATCGCCGTGAGGGCCCGGCTCACCAGGTCGGCGTAGGCCGCGACCTGCGCCGGCGGCGAGGCGGCCCCGCCCGGGTCGGGCGGCGGCACGGAGACGACCGAGAGACTCACGTCCGACAGTGTCTGCCGCCGTCGGGGGTGGCGGCAAGGCGTTTTGCGTCGGCACGGGGCGGGCGGCCGGCCTCAGGGGCGCGGGGCGCTCCCGAGCGCGTCCAGCACCGCGGCGGCCGCGGAGCCGTCGCCGTAGGGCGCCTCGTCCGTCGGGGCCGGGGCGGGGCGGGATGCCGCGTCGCGGACGGCCGGACCCGGCTCGACGAGCACGTTCCAGCCCAGCCGCACGGTCTCCACCCACTCGGTCTCGGTGCGCACCGTCGTGCACGGGGTGCGCAGCGCGAACGCCTCCTTCTGCAGGCCGCCGGAGTCGGTGATGACGCCCCTGGCCTGGGCCACCGCTCCCACGAGCGCCGGGTAGGGGAGGGGCGGCCGGGTGATGAGCGACCCGCCGTCGAGGTCGAGCCCGTGCTCCTCCGCCCGCGCGCGCAGGCGGGGGTGCGCCAGGAGCACGACCGGGTGGTCGACCTCCTGCAGCGCCGTGACGATCGCACGCAGGCGGTCCGGGTCGTCGGTGTTCTCCGCCCGGTGGACGGTCGCGAGGGAGAAGCGGCCAGACGGCACACCCAGCTCCGCCAGGACCGCCCCGGTGTCGACGAGCTCGTCGCGCACCCGCATCAGGACGTCGATCATCACGTCGCCGACGACCACCGTGCGGCCGCCCAGACCCTCGTCGGTGAGGTGCCCGCGCGCCACCTCGGTCGGCGCCAGCAGCAGGTCCGCGGCGTGGTCGGTGAGCACCCGGTTGTGCTCCTCGGGCATCCGCCGGTTGAACGAGCGCAGCCCCGCCTCCAGGTGGGCGACCGGCAGGTGGAGCTTGACGGCCGACAGGGCCCCGGCGAGCGTGGAGTTGGTGTCGCCGTAGACGAGGACCCAGTCCGGTCCCTGCGTCTCCAGCACCGCGTCCATGGCGCCGAGGATGGCGCCGGTCTGCACGCCGTGGCCGCCGGAGCCGACGCCGAGGTGGACGTCCGGGTCGGGGATGCCCAGGTCGCGGAAGAAGACGTCGGAGAGCATCGGGTCGTAGTGCTGCCCCGTGTGCACGATGACGTGATCGAGGCCGCGGCGCGCGCACTCCGCCGCCACGGGGGCGAGCTTGACGAACTGGGGACGGGCGCCGACGACGCTGAGAACCTTCACGGTGCCCAGGGTAGGGCGCCCGTGCCGGGATACGTTGGTGCCATGCGCGTGCTGGTGGTGACGACCTGGTACCCCACCGCCGCCTCCCCCGGCACCGGCATCTTCGTGGCCCGCGACGTGGCGGCGATCGCGACGCTCCACGACGTGCGGGTGCTCCACCTGGTCGCACCGACGCTCGTGGAGCAGGGGCCCTCGGGGTATGCCGTGACCCCGGGCGGGCGGGGTGGGGCACCTGCCGCGTCGGCCGGGGCAGTGGTCCCCGTGGAGCAATTGGTCATGGACCCGCGCCGGCCGGACCACGTGCTGCGGGCCGCGCTGCGGGTCGGCGCGCTGGCAGGTCACGCCGACGTCGTGCACACGATGGCGGTCTCCGCGCTGCTGCCGATGACCGGGTGGCGACCCGCGGTGCCGTGGGTGCACACCGAGCACTGGTCCGGGCTCACCGCGCCGGAGACACTCTCGCCCGCGCTGCGCCTCGCCCGCGGTGCGGTCCGCCCCCTGCTGCGACGTCCGGACGTCGTCGCGGTCGTCGGCGAGGGACTGGCCGAGGGCGTGCGAGGGCTCCGGGCCGGCCCGGTCGTCGTGGTCCCGAACATCGTGGACGGTCCCGACGTCCCCGCGCCGCGCCGGGCCCCCGCGGTGGCGCTGACCGACCGCGGGCCGCTGGAGCTGGTCGCGGTGGGTGCGCTGATCGACCGGAAGGACCCCCTGACGGCGGTCGAGGCGACGGCGGAGCTGCGGCGACGGGGGGTGGACGCGCGGCTGACCTGGGTGGGGGAGGGTCCGCTGCGCGGGCGGACGGCCGAGCGGGCGGGCAGGCTCGCGGTGCCCCTCACTCTGACCGGCGCCGTCGACCCGCCTGACGTGCCGGGTCTCGTCTCGGCGTCCGACCTGTTCCTCCTGCCGACGCGGGCCGAGACGTTCTGCGTGGCGGCGGCGGAGGCGCTGGCCCGCGGGCGCCCGGTCGTCGTCGGCGACAGCGGCGGGCCGCGGGCCTTCGTCGCTCCTCCCTCCGGGCTCCTCGTCCCCCCCGGTGCCCCCGCGGCGCAGTGGGCGGACGCCGTCGAGCAGGTGTGGGGCGCCGCCGCCGGCCTGAGCGCCGAGGACGTCGCCGCGCCGGTCCTGGCCGCCTACGGCGCCGCGCAGCACGCCGCCCGCGTGGACGCCCTGTATGCCGGCCTCACGCCCCGTGACACCGGTTCACCAGATGAACCAGTGGGTCCGGTGGATCACCACGCGAGCCAGGCCGACCTTGGCTCAGGGGGTGAGCCAGTGGGTCCGGTGGATCACCGCGCGAGCCGCGCCGACCCTGGCTCAGGGGGTGAACCAGTGTCACGTGGTCCAGGCGACCGGCCGCCGGACGTCGACGTGGTGATCGCCACCCACTCCTCCCGCCGGCGGACAGAGCAGGCCGTGAGGTCGGTGCTCGACGGGGTCGGCGCGGTGGCGGCGCGCGTCACGGTGGTGTGCCACGACCTGCCCCTGGCCGACGTCGCGGCCGGCCTCAGCGAGGCGACGAGGGCGGACGGGCGGGTCCGCCTGCTCGAGCACCACGACGGGCTGGGCAGCCCGGCGGGACCGTTCACCGCGGGTCTGGAGGCGGCGACCGCTCCGTGGGTCTCGATCCTGGGCAGCGACGACCGCCTCTCACCCGGCGCGCTGGGTCACTGGATGGACGTGGCCCACCGCACCGGCGCGGAGGTGGTCCTGGCGCAGGTCCAGCTCGACGGCGCCCCCGTCCCCACCCCGCCGACGCGCCTGCGACCGCTGCCGGGCATGCTTCGGCGACATCGCGACCTCGACCTGGTGCGGGACCGGCTCAGCTACCGCTCGGCCCCCCTCGGCCTTCTCTCCCGGGCCGCCGTCGAACGCACCGGCGCGCGCCTGCTGCCGGGGGCGCAGACCGGTGAGGACGTGCCCTTCGTGATCAGGCTGTACGCAGGTGCCCGGGTCGCGCTCGCAGACGCCGCGCCCTACGTCGTGGGCACGGACGCGACGGACCGCACGACCTCCGTGCCCAGACCGGTCCGGGACCAGCTGGTGGCGGTCACCCACCTCGTCGAGGACCCGTGGCTGGCGACGCGACCGGCGGGCGAGCGCGACGCGGTCGGCACCAAGCTCCTACGCATCCACGTGTTCGGGGCGGTCCTCACGCGCAGCGACCCCGGCTGGTGGACGCCGGCCGAACGCGCCGACCTGGCCCGGATCACCCGGGAGCTCCTGGGCGCCTGCCCCGGTGCCGCCGACCCGCTCAGCCTGGCGGACCACGACCTCCTCCGCGCCGTGCTCGACCCCGGCACCCCCGCCCGGAAGCTCGTCGACCTCGCCCACGCACGGCGACGTCACGGCACCCCCCGCACGCTGCTGCCGTCCGACTGGCGGCACGTCCTGCACCGCGAGGCGCCGCTGCGCCTGATGGCCGCCTCCCTCGCGGCCCAACGCTGACCGGCCCGACGCTGACCGGCCCGGGGGCTCGCGGACGCGCGGTCAGCGGCAGCAGGAGCGGGACGTCAGCGCGGGAAGCGGGCGTCGAGCCACGAAAGCAGGTCGGCCTCCACCTCGTCGCGGTTGACCTCGTTGAGCACCTCGTGCCGGGCGCCGGGCCAGACCGTCACCGTCACGTCCCGGACGCCGGCGCGGCGCAGCCGGCCGCTGACCTCCTCGGCCGCCGCCGCCCCGCCGACGGGGTCCACCTCGCCGCCGACGACGAGGACCGGCAGCCCCGCGGGGATCCGCGCGTAGGTCGACGGCTCGCTCACCCAGAGCAGGCCGGTGAGCAGGTCACGGTAGAACCCGGCCGTCGCAGTCCCGCCGCACAGCTCGTCCGCCGCGTAGGAGTCGACCTGCGCCTCGTCCCGCGACAGCCAGTCGAACCTCGTCCGGTTGGGTCGGAACGCCCGGTTGTACGGCCCCAGCAGCAACGCCTCCATGAGCCGGCTGCGCGCCCGCGGCCCCCGCAGCCGCGCCTCCAGCGTCGCCACCTTCAGCCCCAGGCGTCCGGAGAGCCCGGGGTCGCCGGCCGTCCCCGACAGGATCAGGCCAGCCAGCCGGTCGCCGTGGCGGGCGGCGTAGGCCCGGGCCAGGAACGACCCCATGCTGTGCCCGAGCAGCACGACCGGCGCCCCCGGGTGCTCCGCCGAGAGGTGGTCGGTCAGCGCCACCGTGTCGTCCACCACGGCCGCGAAGCCGTGCTCGTCCCCGAGGTGCCCGAGCTCGCCCGGGCCACCCGCCGTGCGGCCGTGCCCGCGGTGGTCCGCCGCGTACACGGCATACCCCTGGTCCGCCAGCCGCTCACCCAGGTGCGCGTAGCGCTCGGCGTGCTCGACCATCCCGTGCACCACCTGCACGACGGCGCGCGGCGGCCCCTCGGGGAGCCAGCTGCGGACGTGCAGCACGGTGCCGTCCGGGACGGTGTGGCGGAACGTCGAGGTCGTGGGCACGGGGTCAGACTATGCGCCGCGCGCCCACGTATCCTGGGCACGCACCACACCCCACAGGACGGACACCTCCACCCATGAAGATCGCGGTCGTCGCGCTCGGCAAGATCGGTCTCCCCCTGGCGGTGCAGTTCGCCGACGCGGACCCCTCGCACGAGGTCGTCGGGGTCGATGTCAGCCGGCGCGTCGTGGACGCGGTCAACGCGGGTCAGGAGCCGTTCCCCGGGGAGGCCGGGCTGGCCGACAAGCTCGCCGAGCTGGTCCCGGCAGGGCGGCTGCGGGCCACGACCGACTACGGCGACGCGATCCCCGGGGCCGACGCGGTGGTGCTCGTCGTGCCGCTCTTCGTCGACGAGGCCACCGGGGCCCCCGACTTCGGTTGGATGGACGAGGCGACCCGCTCCCTGGCGCAGCACCTCACCCCTGGCACGCTCGTCTCCTACGAGACCACCCTGCCGGTGGGCACGACCCGCACCCGCTGGAAGCCCATGCTCGAGGAGATCTCCGGGCTGAGCGAGTCACCGGACACCGGCTCCGGTGGTTTCTGGCTCGTCTTCTCGCCCGAGCGCGTGCTCACCGGTCGGGTGTTCGCCGACCTGCGCCGCTACCCCAAGCTCGTCGGGGGGCTGAGCCCTGAGGGCACCGCCCGTGCCGTCGAGTTCTACGAGTCGGTGCTCGAGTTCGACACCCGCCTGGACCTGCCCCGCCCCAACGGCGTGTGGGACCTGGGCAGCGCCGAGGCCGCGGAGATGGCCAAGCTGGCCGAGACCACCTACCGGGACGTCAACATCGGGCTGGCCAACCAGTTCGCGCGCTTCGCCGACACCGTCGGCATCGACGTGCACCGCGTCATCGAGGCCTGCAACTCCCAGCCCTACTCCCACATCCACACCCCCGGCATCGCGGTCGGCGGCCACTGCATCCCCGTCTACCCGCGCCTCTACCTCTCCACCGACGCCGACGCCACCGTCGTGCGGTCCGCCCGCGAGGCCAACGCGGCGATGCCGGAGTACGCCGTCTCCCGCGCCGAGGCGCTCCTGGGCTCCCTGCAGGGGCTGCGCGTCGTCGTCCTCGGCGCCTCCTACCGCGGCCGGGTCAAGGAGACCGCGTTCTCCGGGGTCTTCGCGACCGTCGGGGCGCTGCGCTCCCGCGGCGCCGAGGTCCTGGTCCACGACCCCATGTACGACGACGACGAGCTCGCCGCCCTCGGGTGGACGCCCTACCACCTCGGGGAGCCGGCGGACGTGGCGATCGTCCAGGCCGACCACCCCGAGTACACCCGGCTCTCCTCCCACGACCTCCCCGGCCTGCGGCTGCTCCTCGACGGGCGCCGCGTCACCGACCCCGACCGGTTCACCGGCGTCCCCCGCCTCACCATCGGCGGGGGTGACCCCCTCCCCGCATGAGCTGGGCGCAGGCCGCACCCGGCGTCGTCGGGCTCGCACTGATCTGGGTGGTCCCGGGGTATGCCGTGCTGCGGCTCCTCGGGTTCCGTGGGCTCCTCGCGCTGGGGGGCGGGGCCGCCGTCACCTCCGGGCTGTCCGGGGTGCTGGCCATCGCCTACGACCTCGTGGGCATCGGCTGGTCGCTGGGCAGCCTGCTGCTCGGGCTCCTGCTCGCGGTGGCGGTCGCTGCCGCCCTCGGCCGCCTGCTCGGGTCGACCCAGCACCCGGACGGGGTGACGGTCGCGGGGGAGCGCGAGCTGCGGCATACCGAGCGCGGGTGGCTGGCGCTCACCTGGGCCCTCGGCGGCGGCGTGCTCGCCGCGGCCATGACGACCGGCATGGGGCGCGCGGACCAGCCGCCGCAGGCCTGGGACGCGGTCTTCCACCTCAACGCGCTGTGGTTCGTGCGGGAGACCGGCAACGCCAGCTCGCTCGGCGGGCTGTCCCCGATGTACGCCGACCTCGCCGCCCCGTTCTACCCCGCGACGTGGCACGGGCTGGTCGCCGTCGCGCCGTTCCTCCCCGGCGTGACGGAGGCGGCGAACGCCTCCTCGGTGGTGCTCGGGTCGGTCGTCTGGGTGGCCGGGCTGGTCGCGCTCTCCCGCGTCGTCTGGCCGGCGCGGGCGCTGCCGACGGTGCTGGTCCCCGTGCTGGCCGCCTCCTACGTGGCCTTCCCGGCGATCGCGGTGTCGATGCTGGCGGTGTGGCCGTTCGCGCTGTCGGTGGCCTGCCTGCCGGGCACGATCGCGCTCGTCATCGCCACGCTGCGGGGCGTCCTCTCGTGGCGCATGCACCTGGCGCTGTCCCTCGGGCTGCTCTGGGCGGTCGCCGGGGTGGTCCTGGCGCACCCGTCCGGGCTGTTCTCCCTCGTGCTCCTCGCGCTGCCGCTGCTGACCGTGCTGCTCGCGCGCCAGCTGGTGCGGATGGGCCGTCGGGGCCGGCCGGTGCGCGCGGCGCTGCTGATGACGGTCTGGGTGGTGGCGATCGTGGGCACCATCGTCTTCCTGGTCAACTTCCCGCCGGTGCGCTCGATCATGGACTACCGCAGGGGCGGGCAGGACTCCTACCTCCCGGGCGTCGGGTCGCTGCTCATCGACCACCCGCTCATCTACGTCTACAAGATCACCTCGGTCAACGTCGTCGGCACCGCGCTCGTCCTGCTGGGGGTGGTGCTGGCGCTCCGGTGGCGGCACGCCCGCTGGCTGGTGGTCTCGCTCGTCGCCGCCGCGGTGCTGACCCTGCTCGCCGCCGGTCCGCCCGAGCAGCCGCTGCGGGTGCTCGCCGGCTTCTGGTACACCCAGGCGTCCCGGATCAACCAGCTGATGCTCGTGCCGGCGATCATGCTCGCGGCGGGGGCGGGCTCGTGGCTGTCCCGGGTCGCGGCCCGACGGCTCGGGAGCCCCCTGTGGGTCCCGGCCGCGGTCCTCGTGGTGATGCTCGTGACGCTGACGTCGGGGCTGCGGTGGACGAGCCAGACCCAGGTGATGGCCTCCACCTACACGACCTACCCCATCGCGTGGGGGACGATCCTGGAGCCTGAGGAGATCGCGATGATCGACCGGGCCGCCACGACGCTGCCGGACGACGCGGTCGTCCTGGGCGAGGCGGTGGCGGGCTCGCCGTACCTCCTGCACCGGGCCGGCGTCGACGTCGTCTTCCCCCAGCTCAGCCCCATCCCGGACTCGCCGGAGCGGACGGTGCTCGAGCAGGACTTCCGCGACTGGCGCACCCGGCCCGAGGTCTGCGACGCGGTGCGCGCGCTCGGCGTCACGCACGTGTATGCCGACTCGCTCACCTTCGACGACCCGCTCAACGCCAAGTGGGAGGAGACCACCCCCGGCCTGCGCAACCTGGCCCCCGAGGAGGGCCCGGACTTCCGCCGGGTGGACGAGGGTGGCTCGGCCTCGCTGTGGGAGTTCACCGGCTGCTCGTGACGGGCGGGCCGGTCAGCCCACCCACTCGCCCCGCGCCTGGAGCACCTCCTTGAGGAGGTCCGCCCGGTCGGTGACGATCCCGTCGACGCCCAGGTCGAGCAGCCGCACCATCTCGGGGACCTCGTTGACCGTCCACACGTGCACGAACGCCCCCACCTCCTGCGCCGCCTCGACCGTCGTCGGGGTCACCACCTCGACACCCGAGCGACGCACCGGCACCTGCAGCCCGTCGACCCCCGCCAGCACCCTGGCCACCACCGGCGTCCGCACGAGCGGGGGGAGGGCGGCCGCCGCCCGGAACCGCGCCGCCGTGGTCTGACCGGCCGACGTCACCACGGGGCGGGTCAGCCGCATCAGACCCTCGCGCCGGCGCTGGTCGGAGAAGGAGGCGATGCACACCCGGTCGTGCGCGCGCGTGCGCTCGATGACCCGGGCCAGCGGCAGGATCGCGCCCGGGCTCTTGATGTCGATGTTGACCCGCAGGTCGGGCCAGGCGCCCAGCAGCTCCTCGAGCTGCGGCACCGGCTGTGGGCGAGCGCCGATCCGGGCCCGCGACACCTCCCGCCAGGACAGGTCGGGGATCCGCCCCACCCGGTCCGTCAACCGGTCGAGGCTGTGGTCGTGGAAGGCGACGACGACCCCGTCGCGGGTGGCGTGCACGTCGGTCTCGACGTAGCGGTACCCCAGCTCCACCGCCCCCTCGAACGCGACCATGGTGTTCTCCAGGCCCTCGAGGGAGAAGCCCCGGTGGGCCATCGGGACGGGTCCCGGGTGGTCGAGGTATGCCGTGCGCACGTCCCCACCGTACGGTGCCGCCCCGACCGACCGGCCGCGACACGACCGCCGCGGGCCCGGGGACGGGGGTGCGTTCTGCCACACTGGCGCCCTGTGCAGGGGCTCTACGCGCTCAAACCGTGGTACACCCGCCGTCTCGGCCGAGCCGTGGCGGCGGCCGAGCGGCGTGGCCTCTCGCCCGACGTCTTCACCCTGGCCGGCGTCCTCGCCGCGGCCGTGGCCGGCGGGGCCCTGGCCGTCGGCTGGTGGTGGGCGGCCCTCCCGCTGCTCGCCCTGCGTCTCGCGGGCGCCAACCTGGACGGGGCCGTCGCCCGCGCCCGCGGGGTCTCCCGCCCGTGGGGCTTCGTCCTCAACGAGCTGGGCGACCGGGCGGGCGATCTGCTGATGTGGGCCGGCCTGGCGTGGTGGGCGGCACAGCACTCGACCGCCGCCCTCGTCGCCGTGCTGGTCGCCAGCGTCGCCGCGACGCTGCCGACGTTCGCCTCCCTCTCGGCCGCCGGAGCAGGGGGGAGCCGCGTCAACGGCGGGCCGCTGGGCAAGACCGAGAGGTGCGCCCTGGCGGTCCTCGGCTGTGCCGTGCCGTCCTGGCTGGTCGGCATCAGCATCCTGGTCGTCGTCGGCTCGCTGGCCACCGCCGTCCTGCGGCTGCGCACCGCCCGTGGCGAGCTCCGGCCGTGACCGTCGACCCGGGGCTGTGGTGGGACACCCTGCTGCACCACGACCGCGTGCTCACGCTGCCGGTGGACCTCCCGTGGTTCGGGGAGGTCACCGGCCAGGGCGTGTTCAACCTCTACCTGACCCTCGCCGTCCTCATGGTCGGCGGACTGGCGGTGGCGGTCCTGCGGCAGCCGGAGCTGCGGGCGCGGTGGACCACCTGGGTCCTCATCGCCCCCGTCGTGGGCCTGCCCATCTGGCTGGGTCGCGGCAGCACCGCCCTCCTCGCCGCCGTCCTGGCCGTGGTGGCGGTCGTCGAGCTCGCCCGCCTGGTCGGCCTGCCCCGGGCCGAGACGACGATCCTGCTCGTCCTGGCCGTCGCCTACCCGCTCGCCGCGTGGCGGGCGCCGGACCTGCTGCTGCTCGCCCCCGTCGTCGCCCTCGGCTGCGCGGTGCCGGCCATCGTGCGGGGCGACGCCGCGACGGGGGTGGAACGTTCCGCCCTGACCGCGTTCGCCTCCGTGTGGGTGTGCTGGTCGCTGGCCCACCTCGTGGTCCTGTGGGAGGACGCCTTCGCGGTCGTCTTCGCCGCCGCCGCCGCCGACGTGGCGGCCTACGTGGGGGGCCGCACCCTGCGCCGCCTCCGGTGGGCCCGGACCCCGCTCTCGCCCCTGTCGCCGAACAAGACCGTCGGGGGACTGGTCGGGGCGGTGGTCGGCGCCGTGATCGTGCTGCTCGTCCTCGGTCACCTCAGCGCGGGCATGGTCGTGGCCGTGGCGGCCGGCGGGGTGCTCGGTGACCTCCTCGAGTCGATGGTCAAGCGCCGGGCGGGGGTCAAGGACGCCGGCCGGTGGCTGCCCGGCTTCGGGGGGCTCCTGGACCGTGTCGACTCCCTCCTGATCGTGCTGCCGCTGGCGGCTGTGCTGGGATGACCGTCATGGGCAGCACCTCCAGCTCGGACCGCACCACCCGGCCGCCCGCCCGGGCGACCTGGGGCGCCCGGGCCAGGCACGTGCTCTGGCGGGCGATGTCGACGCTGGTCGGCGGGGTGCGCATCGGCGGCCGGGTGCCCTCCGGGTCCATGGTGCTGGTGGCCAACCACACCTCCCACGCCGACACCGCCGCACTGCTCACGGCGGTCCCGCCCGACCGTCGGCCGACCTTCGTGGCCGCCGCGGACTACTGGTTCGCCCGACCCTGGCGCCGCGCTCTCGTCTCCGGCCTGGTCGGGGCGCTCCCGGTGGCCCGCACGGGTGACGCCTACGAGACCCTGCGGGACGCCGCCGCCCCCGTGCTCGCCGAGGGCCGGGCCCTCGTCATCTACCCCGAGGGCACCCGCGGTGCACCGGGGGAGCCGGTCGGCCCGTTCCGCTCCGGAGCGCTCCGCCTCGCCGCCGACCTGGACGTCCCCCTCGTGCCCGTGGGGATCAGCGGCACCGGGGAGGTGCTGCCCAAGCACGGGCGGCTCCGGCCCACCGGGGTGGTGCTGCGCTTCGGCGACCCCCTGCCGGGGGTGGTCTGCCGGGACACCAGCCCGGAGGTGGTGCGGGCCGCGGTCCAGGCGCTGCGCGACGACAGCAGCGCCGTCCCCTGGCCGGACTCGAGGCTCTACAGCTGGCTGGAGCGCCGCAGCGACGTGCAGCTGATGACCGCAGGTCTGCTCTGGGGGTTCGCCGAGGCGCTGTCCTGGCCGGTCATGGCCGAGGTCTACGTGGTGGCGGTCGGAGCGCCGCAGCCGCACCGCGCCGGCCGCGTCGGGGCGTCCGTGGCGGCCGGCTCGGTGGCCGGGGTCCTCGTCCACGCCGCCCTGGCCCGACGAGGCGTCCGCCTGCCGGCACCCCTGACCACGCCGGCCATGCGCACGGCGGCCCGGGACCACCTCCGCTCCGACGGGGCTCCGGGGATCTGGCGCCAGCTCCGCAACGGGATCCCGGTCAAGGTCTACGCCCGCGCGGCGGGGGAGTCGGACCTCGCCCTGCACCGCCTCGCCGGCGCCGTGGCGCTGGCCAGGCCGACGCGGATGGCGCTGGCCACGGGCGTCGTGCTCGTGGCGGGACGGTGGGCCCACCCGCTGCTGCGTCGGCGCTACCCCGAGTTCCTCGTCCTGGGCTCGGCCGTGTTCGCCGAGGGCCTGCACCGCGTCGTGCGTCGTTGGCGCTGACCCCGTCCGCGCCCCACCCCTAGGGGTGGCCCTGCCGCTTCACCCGGCGCCCCGCGCCGTCCCCTCCTACGGTGGAGGAAGGTGGACACGTGGTCCACGACAGAAGGAGGAGCACATGAGCGACCAGTCTTTCGACCAGCACGGCACCAACCTGAGCACCCGCGACGTGGCGATGGAGGAGACCGCAGGCGTCGCCTCGGACGCCAAGGAGGGGGCACGCTCCGTGGCCCAGACGGCCGGGGCCGAGGTCCAGAACGTCGCCGGCGAGGCCCGCGACCAGATCTCGTCCCTCTACCAGCAGGTGCGGCAGGACGTCGGCTCCCAGGCGAGCGACCAGCAGCGGCGCGCGGCGGGCGGGCTGCACGGTCTGGCCGGCGAGCTGACCCAGATGGCCGACGGGGCCGAGAGCTCCAGCCTGGCCACCAGCCTGGCCCGCCAGGCGGCCGAGCGGCTGGACGGCATCGCCGGCTGGATCGAGCAGCGCGAGCCGGCCGACCTGCTCGACGAGGTCCGCCGTTACGCCCGACGCAACCCGGGGACCTTCCTGGCCGCGTGCGCGGCCATCGGGCTCGTCGGCGGGCGCCTCACCCGTGGACTGCGCGACGAGGCCTCCGCGGAGGACGCGCGCTCCCCGCTGGGAGCGCCGGTCCCCGCCTACGGCGGCACGGCGACCACGGGCACGACGACCCCGTTCGGCGGTGAGGGCTACGGCGGCCGTCCCGGTCCGGCGGCGACCACCTACACCTCCGCCGGCGCGGCGGTCGCGACCCCTGGCTACGACCAGCCCGTCGGGATGCCCGGGTCCACGGACGCCATGTACGACGACGACATCCGCGCCCTCGACGGCGAGGGGCTCGACGGCGAGCGGGGCGAGGTCTACCCCGCCACCGCCGACGCCGGCCTGCTCGACGACGGCGGTGACCGCCGGTGACCCTGCCGACCACCGGAGGAGCCTCCCGGGTCCCGGACCCGCACGTGCGCGAACCCGCGGCGCCGGGCGAGGTCCGGCCCGCCGAGCAGATCGACGGCGCCCACCGCTCGTACGACCGCGGTGAGGTCGATTCCGTCGGCGCGCTCGTCGGCGACGTCACCCGCGACCTGTCGACGCTGATGCGCCAGGAGGTGGCGCTGGCCAAGGCCGAGGCCAAGCAGTCCGCGACCCAGGCGGGCAAGGGCGCGGGCCTGCTCAGCGGCGCTGCGCTGGCCGGCTACTTCACGCTGCTGTTCCTGTCGGTCGCCCTGTGGTGGGCCCTCGGTGACGCCCTGGACAACCTGGGCTGGGCAGCCGTCGTCGTCGCTCTGATCTGGGCCGTCGTCGCTGCGGTCCTGGGCGTGATGGGTCGCAGCCAGCTGCAGAAGGTACGGGGCATGCCGTACACCGTCGACACCGCCAAGAAGGTTCCTGACGCACTCAAGGGAAACGAGGACCACCGATGAGCACCTACCCCACCGACCCCACCACCACCAGCGACGACCCCGAGGTCCTGCGGCGGCAGATCGAGCAGACCCGCTCGGACCTCAGCCGCAACGTCGACGCCCTCGGCGAGGCCGCCAGCCCCGGCAACATCGCACGCCGCCAGGCCGAGAAGGTCGGCGACTCCGTCCGCGGCGCCGGCCACTCGTTGAAGGAGAAGGTCATGGGCAGCAGCGACCCGTACGACACGGAGCCGGGCCTGACGGGCCGCACGTCCGAGGCGGCCTCCGCCGTGGGCTCGAAGGTCGGTGACGTCGCCGGCTCCGCCCGCGACGCCGTCGCCTCCACCCCCTCCGCGGTGAAGCAGCAGGCGCGCGGCAACCCGCTCGCCGCCGGGCTCGTCGCCCTCGGCGCAGGGTGGCTGCTCGGCTCCCTCCTGCCCGGGTCGGAGAAGGAGCGCGAGCTGGCCGTCGCGGCGAAGGAGCAGGTCCGCGACAGCGGCCTGGCCGAGG
This sequence comes from Ornithinimicrobium cerasi, assembly GCF_003702705.1. GTDB lineage: Bacteria > Actinomycetota > Actinomycetes > Actinomycetales > Dermatophilaceae > Ornithinicoccus > Ornithinicoccus cerasi. Next base: position 359,103 of record NZ_QZMN01000001.1, read on the forward strand.
AGGTCAGCGCCGCGGCCAAGAACGTCGTCGAGGAGATCAAGCCCCAGGCCCAGGAGGCCATGGACAAGGTCAGGACGAGCGCGGCCGAGGGCGCCGAGCACGTCAAGGAGGACGCGGCCTCGACCGCCCCGGACGTGAAGAGCAGTGCCCAGGAGTCCAAGGACACCGTGCAGGGGTACCGCGAGCAGGGCGGCAGCCTCTGACCAGCACGTCCCCTGGCGACGCCGGGTGACCCTCACCCGAGCGGTCCGGCCCCGTCCACCTCACCGGTGGGCGGGGCCGCGCCGTCACCGCAGCCGCAGCGCGCCGGTGTCGGGAGGGACGGGTGAGGCCTCACCCGTCTCGCCGAAGGGCCGCACCCCCGCGACGAGCCGGTCGACCTCCCCGCCCGCCCGCCACGCGCTGGGGAAGTTCGCGCGTGCGGCCACCCGGCGCAGGCTGACGTCGTCGAGGGGGTCGTGGGAGGCCACGACGACCACGTTGCCGAAGCGTCTCCCGCTCGCGACCTCGCGGAGCACCATCTGCCCGACGTGCGCGAAACGCTGTCGCAGCGTCGCGCACAGCCGGGCGACCCAGCGCAGCCCCGGCTCGTCCGCGGTGTTGAGCAGCAGGAGACCGTCCGGTGCGAGGACCCGGTCCAGCTCCCGGACCCAGGCCGCGCCGGCCAGGTCGCCCGGGACCCGTCCCTCGTCGAACGCGTCGACGACCACGACGTCCGCGGACGCCGTCCGGAGGGCGGCCACGCCCTCCTGACCGGTGACGGGCCGCACCCGGATGCGGTGGCCCCTCGGCAGCGGCAGCTCGCGCCGCACGAGCTCGGTCAGCGGGGCGTCGGGCTCCAGCACGATCTGCGGCGAGCCGGGGTGCACCCGGTGCACCCACCGGGCGAGCGTCATACCCGCCCCGCCCACGTGCGTGACCGCGAGCGGTGCCGGGTCGGGGCGCAGCGCCTCCAGCACCAGGGCCAGCTGCTGGACGTACTCGAAGACCAGCAGCAGCGGGTCGTCGGGGTCGACGTAGGACTGCGGGTAGCCGTCGCGCTCGACCGTCGCGCCGCCGCGCTCGTCCCAGACGATGCCCATCCGGTATGCCGTCGCGCCCGCCCGCGGTCCGCCCGGCTCAGATGTCCCGGAAGGTCTGGATCCGGGCGCCGAGGGCGTTGAGCCGCGTGGCCAGCTCCTCGTAGCCCCGGTTGATGACGTAGACGTTGCGCAGGACCGAGGAGCCGGGGGCGGCGAGCATGGCCAGCAGGATGACCACGCCCGGGCGCAGCGCCGGTGGGCACATGATCTCGCCGGCCCGCCACTTGGTGGGACCCTCGATCATCACCCGGTGCGGGTCCATGAGGTGGACCTTGGCGCCGAGGGTGGTGAGCTCGGTGAGGTAGATGGCGCGGTTCTCGTAGACCCAGTCGTGGATGAGCGTCGAGCCCTGGGCGCAGGCCGCGATGATCGCGAAGAACGGCAGGTTGTCGATGTTGAGGCCGGGGAAGGGCAGCGGGTGGATCTTGTCCAGCGGCGCCTTGAGCGGCCCCGGGATCGTGCGCAGGTCGACGAGCCGGGTGTGCCCGTTGGCGGAGGTGTACTCCGGGCTCAGCTCGCACTGGAAGCCCATCGTGTCCAGCACCGCCAGCTCGATCTCCATGAACTCGATCGGCACCCGCTGGATGGTGATCTCGCTGCCGGTGACCACCGCGGCGGCCAGCAGGCTCATCGCCTCGATGGGGTCCTCGGAGGGGGAGTACTCGATGTCCTGGTCGATCTGCTCGACGCCGGTGACGGTGAGCGTCGTGGTGCCCAGACCCTCGATCCGCACCCCGAGCTGCTGCAGGAAGACGCACAGGTCCTGCACCATGTAGTTGGACGAGGCGTTGCGGATCACCGTGGTGCCGGGGTGGCGGGCGGCGGCCAGCAGGACGTTCTCGGTCACCGTGTCGCCCCGCTCGGTGAGCACGATGGGCCGGGTCGGCCACTGGGCCGTGTCGACGCTGACGTGGTAGGTGCCGGTCGTGGCCGTCACGTCCATACCGAAGTGGCGCAGGGCGATCATGTGCGGCTCGACGGTCCGCGTGCCGAGGTCGCACCCGCCCGCGTAGGGCAGCTCGAAGGTCTCGAACTCGTGCATGAGCGGGCCGAGGAACATGATGATCGTGCGGGTGCGGCGTGCTGCGGTCTCGTCCATCGCCCCGAGGTCGATCCGCTCCGGCGGCATGATCTCCAGGTCGGAGGAGTCCGGGAGCCAACGGATCTTGAAGCCGATGGAGGTCAGCACCTCGGTGATCCGGTTGACCTCCTCGATCCGCGCCAGGTTGCGCAGGGTCGTCCGGCCCTTGTTCAGGAGTGACGCGCACAGCAGCGCGACCGCGGCGTTCTTGGAGGTCCGCACGTCGATCTCGCCGGAGAGCTTGACCCCGCCCTCGATGCGCAGGTTCTGGGGGACGCCCGAGCTGACCTGGACGATCTCGGAGTCGAGCTTCTCCCCGATGCGGGCGATCATCTCCAGGGAGAGGTTCTGCTTGCCCTGCTCGATGCGGGCCACCGCGCTCTGGCTGGTACCGAGCAGCACGGCGAGCTCGGCCTGGGTGAGCTCCTTGTGCCGCCGGGCGTCGCGGATCAGACCACCGATGCGGGACAGGTAGCTCTCAGTCATGCGCCCCACTGTAGATCACATATATGAGATAAGAATGATGGTCGGGCGGAGACCGATCACGCCGGGCGGATCGCGGCGAGCAGCACGGGACCGACCAGCTCGCGCTGCCACGGTCGGGCGCCGAGCTCGGCCAGGGCGTCCTCGATGCTGCCGGCGGTCGGAGGAGTGGGCGGGCGCCACAGCACCCGCCTGAACGTGTCGGGGGTCATGAGGTTCTCGACGGGGACGTCGACCTCCTCGGAGAGCCGCGCGAGCGCCGCCCGCGCGACGGTGAGACGTTCGGCCGCCTCGGGGTCGCGGTCGGCCCAGGCCCGGACCGGGGGAGGGCCGTCGCCGCGCGCCGGGGGCGCGGGGAGCTCCTCCTCGGGCAGCTCGACCGCCCGACGGATCGCGGCCAGCCAGGTGCGCTGGTAGCGCAGGATGCCCTGCTCGGCCCGGCGCTGCCTGGAGTGGGAGCGCTCCGGCTTGTCCGAGGCGAGTGCCGAGGCGTGCCTGGGGAGCCGGGTCGCGAGGTCCACCAGCGTGCCGTCCGGCAGCACCCTGCCCGGCGCGACGTCCCGGTCCCGGGCGATCTGGTCGCGGGCCAGCCACAGCTCTCGCAGCGCCGCGGTGTTGCGCCGGTTGCGCAGCCGCTGGGTCCCGGTCGTGCGGCGCCAGGGCTCCGGGTCGCGGTCCCGCTGCGGGACGAACTCGCACAGCGCCGCGAACTCCTGCCGTGCCCAGCCGAGCTTGCCCTGCTCCTCGAGGTCGCGCTCCATACGGTCCCGCAGCTGCACGAGCAGCTCGACGTCGAGCGCGGCGTAGCGCAGCCAGGGCTCCGGCAACGGCCGGGTCGACCAGTCGACGGCGGAGTGCTCCTTGGCGAGGGTCACCCCGAGGTAGTACTCCAGGGAGGCCGAGAGGCCGACCCGTGGCAGGCCGGCCAGGCGGGCCCCCAGCTCGGTGTCGAACAGCTCGGCGGGGCGCAGCCCGAGCTCGTCGAGGCAGGGGATGTCCTGGCTCGCGGCGTGCAGGACCCATTCGGGACCGCTGAGCACGGCCGCGAGCGGCGCCAGGTCGGGGAGCGGAACCGGGTCGACGAGCCACGTCCCGGACCCCTCCCGCCGCACCTGGACGAGGTAGGCCTTCTGCCCGTACCGGTAGCCGGAGGCCCGTTCGGCGTCGACCGCGACCGGCCCGGTCCCCGCGGTCAGCGACCCGACTGCGCGGGCCAGGCCCTCGGGGGTGTCGACGACGTCGGGGACCCCGTCCGAGGGCTCGTCCAGGGCGTGGAAGTCGGTCTCGACGTCCGTGTCCGAGCCGGTCCGGTCCGTGTCGGCGGCGCCCTGGCGGCCGGCCGTCACCGGCGGGTACCGGAGAGGGCGACCACGCCCTCGGGCAGCGGCGGGAGGCCGGCGAGCGTGCAGAGCAGGTCACCCCAGGCGCCCAGGTGCGCGGCGAGCTCCACGTCTTCGCGCCCGGGGGTCAGGACCGGCGTCCACGAGGCGCGGATCTCGAGCTCGACGCTCGGCGGACGGTCGACGAGGGCACCGAAGCTCTCGGACGTCACGCAGGTCACGGTGCCCGCCGCGGCGGCCCAGCCGAGCTCGGCGGAGTCGAGGGCGTCGGTGAGCCAGGACCACCCGGCCTGGCCGGCGAGCGGGTCGTGACCGACCTCGGGCTCCATCTGCGCCTTGGCGTAGCTGACCACCCGCCAGGCACCCTCCCACGGCTCGGGCTCGGCAGGGTCGTGCAGGAGCACGAAGCGGCCGGTCGCGATCGCCTCGTCGTCCTCGAGGTGGGAGGGGACGACCTCCCCGGAGAGGGCGACGGCGTGCGGGGCCAGCCTGGTCGGTGCCGGGACCTCCTCGAGCAGCAGCTCGGCGCGCACGCCGACCTCGCGCAGCCCGGAGATCGCCCGGGTGAAGACGCTGCTCTCGGACGTCGCGGGACCGCCCGCGGCCCGGGGGCGCGAGCGGGTCCCTGAGATCCGGCTCACCACGTCACCACAGTAGGCCGAGCGCACCGTGCGGGCCAGCACCGCCACGCCCGGACCCCCGGGGGCGGCGCGGGCCCCGTGGGAGACTGGGCCCCGTGACCTCCCCCGTCGACAGCCCCCTCGTCCGCGCTGCCCGCCGCCAGGACGTCCCGCACACCCCGGTGTGGTTCATGCGGCAGGCCGGGCGCTCGCTGCCGGAGTACCGCGCGATCCGGCAGGACGTCGGCATGCTGGAGTCCTGCCGCACGCCGGAGCTGGTCGCCGAGATCACGCTGCAGCCGGTGCGCCGGCACGGGGTCGACGCGGCGATCCTCTTCAGCGACATCGTCGTGCCGCTGATGGCGGTGGGCCTCGACCTGGACATCGTCGCCGGCGTCGGGCCGGTGGTGGCCGAGCCCGTGCGCGCCCGCTCCGACCTCGACCGGCTCCCCGAGCTCGCCCCGGAGGCGGTCCCGGACATCGCCGAGTCGGTTCGGCTGCTCGTCGCCGAGCTGGGCGCCACCCCCCTCATCGGTTTCGCCGGCGCCCCGTTCACGCTCGCGTCATACCTCGTGGAGGGTGGGCCGTCGAAGAACCACGAGCGCACCAAGGCGCTCATGCACGGGGACCCGCAGCTCTGGGACGACCTGTGCGCGCGTCTCGCGCAGATCTCGCTGGCCTTCCTCCGCGTCCAGGCCGACCACGGTGCGAGCGCGGTCCAGCTCTTCGACTCCTGGGCGGGACACCTGTCGCGCGCCGACTACCTGCGGCACGTCGAGCCGCACAGCCGCGCGGTCCTCGCCGGGATGGCGCAGAGCCACCCCGAGGTCCCGCGGATCCACTTCGGCGTCGGCACGGGCGAGCTGCTGGCGCCGATGGCGGACGCGGGCGCCGACGTCATCGGCGTCGACTACCGCGTCAGCCTCGCGGACGCGGTGGAGCGCACCGGCGGGAGGTATGCCGTGCAGGGCAACCTCGACCCCGCGCTGCTCTTCGCCCCGTGGGAGCCGTTGGAGAGGCGCGTCCGCGAGATCGTGGAGGAGGGCCGCGCGGCACCGGGGCACATCTTCAACCTCGGGCACGGCGTGCTGCCGACCACCGACCCCGACGTGCTCACCCGGGTGGTCGAGCTGGTCCACGAGGTCTCCGTGCGCTGACGGCGGACCCGGGCCCACCCTCGCAGGTGCTCGACGGGGTGAGCGGTCGAGGGTCACCCGTCAGCGGTCACCGAGGAACCCGTCCGGGGTGACGGGGAGCGCCCTCTTGTGCCCGGTGCGGCGGTACCACCGCAGGATCGTCGCCTCGTCCTCCGCCGGGACGGGCAGGCCCTCGAGGTAGTCGTCGACGGCCTCGTAGCGCACGCCCAGCGCCACCTCGTCGGCGAGCAGCGGCTTGTCGCTCTCCAGGTCGGCCGTGGGGACCTTGTCGACCAGCACCTGCGGGGCGTCCAGGTGCCGCGCGATCTCCCGCACCCGACGCTTGGGCAGCCCGAACAGCGGCGTCAGGTCGGCGGCCCCGTCGCCGAACTTCGTGAAGAAGCCGACGACCGCCTCGGCGGCCTGGTCGGTGCCCAGCACGGCCAGGCCGCGCACCCCGGCGATCGCGAACTGCGCGACCATCCGGTGGCGCGCCTTGACGTTGCCCTTGTGGTAGTCGTCCACGTCGTCACCGACGACCATGCCGGAGGCCAGCAGCTGTTCCCACTGGGCGTCCACGCCGGGCCCGATGTCGACGGTCAGCACCTCGTCGGCACGGATGAACCCCAGGGCGCGCTGCGCGTCGGCCTCGTCCCTCTGCTCGTGGTAGGGCAGGCGCACCGCGACGAACCGGGCGTCACCGCCCGCGAGCCGCACGCGCTCGCAGGCGACCTGCGCCAGCCGCCCGGCCACCGTGCTGTCCACGCCGCCGCTGATGCCCAGGGCGTAGCCGCGCAGGCCGGACTCCTGGAGGTAGCGGACCAGGAACCCGATGCGCCGCTCGGCCTCGGCGGCCGGGTCGAAGGTCGCCGGGTCGATCACCTCGAGCGCCGTCCTGATCTCCTGCTGCTGCTGGGTGTCGGTCACGCCTGGATGCTATCCGGGGCGGTGGGCACCGACACCCCGCGCCGGCGTCGACGGCGCACCAGCACGAGGGGGACGGCGACCAGGGCGGCCACCGCGAGGAACGGCAGCAGGGCCCCCGTGGCGGTGAGGAGGACCGTGAGCGACCTCCCGAACGCCTCCCACCCGGCCCGCAGCCCGGCGAGCAGCCCGGTGTCCGGCACGGTCTCCGCCAGCGTCTGCCGGTCCTCGGCCAGGTGCAGCGTGACGGTCGACCGGCTGACGTCCTGGGCCATGACCTGCATCCGGGCCTTGAGCGCGTCGAGCTCGGCCTCGCGGTCGGCCAGCTCGCGCTCGAGGCCGGCGATCGACTCCACGCTGGTCGCCTGGCCCACCAGGTCACGGAGCCGGTCCGCCCCCGCCTCGAGGGTCGCCACCCGGGCCTCGACGTCCCGGTACTCCGCGGCGACGTCCTCCGCCTGGCTCCGGCTCGCCGTCACCTCCCCGAGCTCGCCGAGGGTGACCACCACGGCGTCGAGGCTCTCGGAGGGGACCCGCAGGACGAGCGTCGCCCAGCCCGTGCGCTCCTCGTCGCCGGGGGAGACCTCCTCGGAGGAGACCCAGCCCCCGGCCGTGGTCGCCGCGGCCCGAGCCTGGGAGGCCGCCGCCGCGACGTCCTCGACGAGCACCTCCAGCGTCACCCGGCGCACCATCATGGCCCCGTCGGCGTCCGTCGCGGCGACCGGGACGACGTCGAGGGAGGCCTCCTCGGCACCCGAGGTGCCGCCGTCCGAACCCGCGGCACCGCCGTCGTCGTCCGCGGCACCCTCGGAGAACGCCCCCACGGTCCCGGCGTCACCGGAGGCGGGCTCCGCCGCGGTGTCGGCGCCGGACCGCACGCCGACGGCCGAGCACCCGCCCAGGAGCATGAGCAGCATTCCCAGCACCACCAACAACCTCGTGGACATCGTCGTCTCCTTCTGTGCGTGCGTGGACGCCCGTGCGACGCCGCCCCCGGGCGGGCCGTTCCCGCGACCCGGTCACGGCTGCGTCACGATCCTTGGCACGGGGGCACGGGGGCACGGGGGCACGGGGGCACGGGGGCACGGGGGCACGGGGGCACGGGGGCACGGGGGCACAGGGGCACAGGTACACAGGCGCACGGGCATCGGCCCGGACGGCAGGCACGAGACGCTCCCGGTCGGGGCAGGGCACCGACCCGGGTGAGAGGGTGGCGCCATGCCGTCCTACCTGGTCCTCGGCGGCGGGATCGCCGGTCTCGCCGCGGTCGACGCCATCCTCGACCTCGACCCCGTCGCCTCCGTCACGTTGCTGGAGGCGGGGGACAGGGTGGGCGGCAAGATCAGCAAGGCGCAGGTCGCGGGCTGCACGGTGGACGTGGGCGCCGAGGCCGTGCTGGCCCGCCGCCCCGAGGCCGTCGACCTCATGCACCGCGCCGGGCTGGGGGACGAGGTGGTCCACCCCACGGGTGCCCCCGCCCAGGTGTGGTCGCGCGGACGGCTGCACAGGTTGCCGGCCCGGACCTTCATGGGTGTGCCGGCCGACCCGGAGACCCTGCGCGGTCTTCTCACCGACGAGGAGGTGCGTCGCGCCGGCGACGAGCGGGTCGGTGCCACGGACGAGGCGGACGTCTCGGTCGCCGACCTGGTGACGGGCCGCCTGGGCCGGGCCGTCACCGAGCGCCTGGTCGAGCCGCTGCTCGGGGGTGTCTACGCCGGGCACGCCGACCTGCTCTCCGCCAGGGCGGCGCTCCCGCAGCTGTTCGAGGCGGCCCGCTGCGGGGGCTCCCTGCTCGAGGCGGTCGCCCGGCTGGTGCCGTCCCCGTCGGCGGGGACTCAGTCCCGGGCCGGCACGCCGGTCTTCGCGACCGTCCGCGGCGGGTTGCACCGTCTGCCGGCGGCGCTCGCGGCCCGCCTGGAGGAGCGGGGGGCGAGGGTCCTGACCGGCACGGTCGTCCGCGAGCTGGGCCAGCTGCCCGGGGGCGGGTTCGAGGCGGTGACCGGCCCGCGGCCGGCGCCGACGGCATACCGCGCGGACAGGGTCGTGCTCGCGGTGCCCGCCGCGCCCGCCGCCCGCCTCCTCCGGGACCTCGCCCCCGTCGCGGCGCGGCTCCTGGGCACGGTGGAGAGCGCGTCGATGGCCGTGGTGACCCTGGCGTTCCCCTCTTCGGGGATGGGGGCGCTGACCGGGTCCGGGTTCCTCGTCCCCCCGGTCGACGGCCGGACCGTGAAGGCGTCGACCTTCAGCGCCTCGAAGTGGGACTGGGTCCGGGAGTCCGGTCGAGGCCGTGCCCCGGGAGGCGGTGACCTGACGCTGCTGCGCGCGTCGGTCGGACGGCACCGCGAGGAGGCGGCCCTGCAGGTGAGCGACGCCGAGCTGGTCCGCGCCTGCCTCGGCGACCTCGCGGAGGCGCTGGGCCGCGACCTCCCGGAGCCTGTGGACACCCACGTGCAGCGGTGGGGCGGGGGACTGCCGCAGTATGCCGTGGGACACCTCGACCGGGTCGCGGCGGTCCGCGAGGCGCTGGCGGGTGTGGACGGCCTGACCGCGTGCGGCGCGGCCTACGACGGCGTCGGGATCCCCGCCTGCGTGGCGTCGGCGCGCGGGGCGGTCGCGGAGCTGTTCGGTCCGGCCGGGACAATGGGGTCATGAGCGACTACACCTCCCCGACGCCGGACCAGGCCGAGCAGATCAACGCGGCGATCCGCTACGCCGCCTACTCCGTCTTCCGGTCCGCGGCCCCGCTGCCGAGGGACCGCGGCCCGCTGGCCGCCGAGGTGCGCGAGGTGCTGGCGGAGCTGGAGGGTCAGGGGCTCGTGGTCCGGGGGATGTACGACGTCTCGGGACTGCGCGCCGACGCCGACCTGATGATCTGGTGGCACGCCGCCGACGTCGAGCTCGTCCAGGCGGCCTACCAGCGGTTCCGCCGCACGGAGCTGGGCCGCCACCTGGAGCCGGTGTGGTCCAACGTCGGGCTGCACCGCCCGGCGGAGTTCAACCGGGGCCACGTCCCCGCGTTCCTCTCCGGCGAGGCACCTCGGCGCTACGTGTGCGTCTACCCGTTCGTGCGCTCCTACGAGTGGTACCTGCTGGACGCCGCCGAGCGTGGTCGCATGCTGCGCGAGCACGGTGAGGCGGCCCGTGACTTCAAGGACGTTCTCGCCAACACGATCTCCTCGTTCGCGCTCGGCGACTACGAGTGGCTGCTGGCCTTCGAGGCCGACGAGCTGCACCGCATCGTCGACCTGATGCGCGAGCTGCGGGCCGTCGACGCCCGGCGGCACGTCCGGGAGGAGATCCCGTTCTTCACCGGCCCCCTCGTCGAGGTGGAGGACCTGGTGACGCGGCTGCCGTAGCGGGGCGCGACCGCTCAGCCCAGGTCAGCCGTCCTTGGGCACCAGGGTCATCGCGATGCTGTTCATGCAGTAGCGCTGGTCGGTCGGGGTGGCGTAGCCCTCACCCTCGAAGACGTGCCCCAGGTGCGAGCCGCAGGTGCCGCAGCGCACCTCGGTGCGGGTCCGTCCCAGGGAGGCGTCCTCGATGTAGCGGACCCGGTCCTCGGCCAGCGGGGCGTAGAAGCTGGGCCAGCCGCAGTGGCTGTCGAACTTGGTCTCGGAGCGGAAGAGCTCGGCCCCGCACGCCCGGCAGGCGTAGACGCCCTCCGTCGTCGTCTCGTTGTACTCGCCGGTGAAGGGGCGCTCCGTCCCGGCCTCGCGCAGCACGTGGTACTCGGCCGGGGTGAGCTGCTCGCGCCACTCCTGCTCGGTCCGGGCGACGGGGAGGTCCGTGCCGCCCCGGGCGGCGTCGGTCGCGGGGGTGCTGTGGTGGGTGGTCATGACGACCAGCCTACGACGCGGGCCTGGTAGCGGCCGCCGGGCGAGTGCCCGGCGGCCGCCACAGGTCCATCCCCCTAGCGGGGGAGGCGGAGCTCCTCGAGCACGCCGTCCTGCACCGCCAGCGTGCCGCCGAGGACGAAGATCCGCCCCGGCTCGAGCCGGTCGAGGGCCGCCCAGGTCGGTCCCGGCACGCTCCCGGTCCGCACCAGCAGCACGGGCGAGTCGGTGGCCCCGGCCCGCGCCGCGCCCGCGAGCGCGTCGGGCCAGTCCAGACCGGTGGCGATGTAGACGTCCTGCGACGTCGCCAGCGCCCTCGAGACCTCGGCCGCGGTGGCGTACCGGTTGGCCCCGGCGACGCGTTCCACCGTGCCGTAGGAGCCCAGAGCCGTGACGACCGCGTCGGACACGGCGAGCGTCCCGCCCAGCACCACGATGCGGTCAGGCGCGAGCCGTTGCAGCTCGGCCCGGGTCGACGGCGGCACGGATCCGTGCCGCACGAGCAGCACCGGACCGTCGACGGACCCGGCCCTCGCCGCCCCGGCCAGAGCGTCGGGGAAATCGGCGCCGGTCGCCACGTAGACGACGTCGGCCGCGGGGAGGTCCCGTGCGATGAGCGCGGCCGTCTGGTACCGATCGCCACCCGCACGACGCACGACGGTGGCGTCCGGCAGCAGCGTGCGCAGGGAGCTCTCCACTCCCGCGGACACCGCGAGGGTGCCCCCGACGACGACGACCCTGTCCGGCTGCAGCCGCCGCAGCTCGGTGGCGGTGACGCCGGGCACCGAGGTCGGGCGCACCAGCAGCACGGGGCCGCCCAGGCTGCCGGCCCGGGCCGCCGCGGCGAGCGCATCGGGGAACGCCGTACCGGTGGCGACGTAGACCGTTCCGACGCCCGGGGCGAACTGCTGGCTGACCCGAGCCGCCGTGTCGTAGCGGTCCAGACCCGAGACGCGGATCACCTCCGGCGGGACCGGGCCCGGGTTCTCGCGGCAGGCCTCGTCCAGCAGCGCGAAGTCCTGCACGACCGTGCCACCCCGCGCCAGGTCCACGAGGTGGGGGTCGGGCCGGAAACCGGTCAGCAGCGCCGTCATCCGCAGGGTGCCCACCTGGGTGTTGATCCACCGGGCGTAGACGCCCTCCTGGTCGGTCATGATGAGCCAGCCGTCGCCGACACCCTCCCGCACGGGGGTGATGTCGATGCCGACGGAGTCCCCGGCGACCAGGCCGCCCTCGCAGTCCTCGAGGTATGCCGTCCCCGTCACCTTGCCCCAGGACAGCGGGGGGGTCACGTGCATGGTGACGTCCACCGGGGCCGGGGTGACCGGGACGTTGGCCACGACGCCGACGCCGGCGGTGTAGGTGCCGGGCTGGTTCACGGCTGAGCTGTCGGTGGTGACACCGACCGTGACGCTCTGGCCGGGGTCCAGGACGGCCTCGGTGGTGTCCAGGACGAGCCACTCCACGTCGGCGCCGCTCTCGGCGCACAGGTCGAGACCGGGCAGCAGCTCTGCCGAGGACACGAGGTCGAAGTCGTCCTGCCCGCCCGCCCGGAGGAAGCCGCAGGCCCCCCCGCCGCGGTAGACCGCGTGGTTGGCGTTCGGCAGGGGCGACCAGCTGTCGGCGACCGGGTCGTAGGCCCACGAGGCGTTGGTGAGCTGGCCGTCCTGGATGCCGCTGACCGCCACGAGCTGGCCGTTGGCGCTGGCTGCGGCGGGGGCGAAGAGCGTCGCCGGTGCGGGCGCCCGTGACGTCCAGGCGTCCGCGGACGGGTCGTAGGCCCACGTCGCGTCCAGCATCTGCTCGCTCGAGTCGATGCCGCCGGCGCACACGACGCCGCCGTCCAGGCCGCCGCACGAGGGGAAGGCGACCGGCACGGGGAAGGGCGTGCGGACGGACCACGAGTCGCTGGCGATGTCGTAGGCCTGGACGGTGTCGACGAGCGGGAGGCAGAAGCCCGTCGTGCACCCGCCCACCGCGAGGACCTCACCGGCCGTCACGGCGACGCCCATGGACGACACCGGCGTCGGCAGCGGCGCACCCGGTGCCCAGCTGTCGGTCTCCGGGTCGTAGATCCAGGTGTCGGACGTCGGCTCACCGGACGCCGACCAGCCGCCGGCCACGACGATGCGGCCGTCGACGGCTGCCGCGAGCGGCAGCTCGACGGGAGCGGGGAGCGCGGCGAGGGGCTGCCACTCCAACGCCGGGGCGTCGTAGCGGTAGAGGCCCGGGAAGTCGGTGAAGCTGAAGCCGCCGACGCTGTACCAGACGCCGTCGAGACTCACGACGCGGTTGCCGGTGACCGGGACGGGGAGGTCGGTCAGGTCGGTCCACGGCTCGTCGGCGGGGGCCGCCGCGGCCGCCGCCTCCCGGAGGTCCTCGCGCAGCGCGGACGAGCCCACCGACACCTCGACGGGCCTGCTGACCAGCGGCGCACCGTCAGCGGCGACAGCCTGCTGGGAGCTCATCCTGCTGCCGTCCGCGCGGAGGATCTCAAAGTCTCCGCGGCGCTCGGTGAAGGTGATCTGCGCCGTGCTGGTGCCGGTGTTGGTGACGGTGAACTCACCACCGTCCGCCTCCCCGAGCGCCACCGTCGTCGTGAGGGAGGTGGGGTCGATCTCCAGGATCGCCTGGCCGAGCACGAAGTCGGCCCGAGCCACAGCGCCCTCCAGCACCGTCACGTCCTGCTGGTCCGTGCCGTAGTTGCGGGCCGTGGCCAGGAACGGGTGACTGCCGGTGAGCTCGGAGTGCAGCCAGTAGAAGCCGTCGTCCAGCGCCGGGTCGTCCGGGGTTGCCCGGCTGGTGCCGGCGTCGGAAGGGTTGTCGACGGAGCTGACCCGGGCGTTGACGATCCCGGCGCCCTCCAGGTCGTCCTGCACGTAGCCGACGACGAGGCCGCCGCCGAGCGGCTCGCAGGTGCGGCTGCCGAGGAAGACGTCGTCGACCTGCCACAGCAGGTCGGGCTCCGGCGGCGGGTCCTGGTAGCGGAACCGGACGTGGGCCTGGGAGGCACCCGCGAGCTGGTCGGTGACGTCGAGCGTCACCTCGTCCTCGATGACGAAGGTCGTCTCCTCGTGGACGACGACCCAGGTGATGCCGCCGTCCGCGCTGACCTCGACGGCGCCGGAGGATCCGCCGAAGGTGTCGAAGAGCTGCTTGTAGACGACCGACACGGTGGTCATCGCGCTGGCGTCGAGCGGTGGCGAGACGAGGACCGTGTCTCCGGACCCCACGTCGAGCATGCTGTTCGCCTCGGCGAACCCGCCCTGACCACCCGTGAGGTTGCCGATCGCCATCGGGTCGTCGAAGCGCCAGACCAGCCCGTCGCCCTGCAGGTCCTCGACGCTCCATCCCTCGGGCAGGGCCAGGGAGTCGTAGGTCTCCGTGGTCCCGTCCAGGACCAGCGTGTACCCGGGGGCGCTGCACGTCACCGGGTCGACGAGCAGCGCGAAGTCGGCCACGGACCCGTCCGCCGCGACGACGACGACCTCGCGCGACTCCACCTGGTAGCCGGGCAGCTGGGCGGTGGCGCGGACGACGTGCGTGCCCACCGGGAGGTCCAGGGTGTAGGCACCGGTCAGGGGGTCGGTGTAGGCACCGACGGAGGACTGGCCCTGGACGCTGATCCGGGCGTAGAGCGGGTAGCCCTGGCCGGACCCGTCGGTCACGGTCCCGGACAGCATGCCGGTCGGCGCGGCCTCCAGCGCGACGTCGTGGACCACGGTGTCGTCCACGGGCACGGTGACGGTCGCCGCGTCGGGGAGGTAGCCGAACTTGCTCGTCGTGACGTCCCACTCGCCGGAGCCGAGGCGGATGCCGTAGGTGCCGTCGGCCGCAGTGGTGGTGGACCGGGTGCGCTCCGCCTGCAGGGTGACGGTGGCCCCGGCGAGCGCCTCCGCGCTGGCCGCGTCGGTGACGGTCCCCGCCACCCGGCCGGTGTCGCCGATCGGTGCGGAGTCCAGCAGCGCGATCGCGTCGAGGCGTCCCTCGCCGTAGACGTTGTTGTCGCCGGGGGAGCCGCCGCACTGCTCGTCCGGGGTGTCGACGGCGGACCCGTCGAGCAGCTCGCGGGTGAAGGTCACGTCACCGATGAGGTCGGGCGCCGCCGCCCAGAGCAGGGCGACCGCGCCACCGACGTGCGGCGCCGCCATGGAGGTGCCGCTGAAGGACTCGTACCCGCCGCCTGGGACGGAGGAGCGGACGTTCACCCCCGGCGCCGAGATGTCCGGCTTGACCGCTCCGTCCTGGCCGACGCCGCGGGAGGAGAAGGGGGCGATGGTGTTCGTGATGTCGTAGGCGCCGACGGAGTAGTTGATGATCCGGCTGCCCGGCGAACCGGACGTCTGGCACTGGGGCCCCATGTTGCCGTTGGACCACACCCCGAAGATGCCGGAGGCCGCCCAGGCCTCGGCGACGTCCTCCATGAACGGGTCGTTGGTCGGGAAACCGCTGCCCCACGAGTTGTTGATGACGTGCGGTCGCATCGAGGGGAGCGGGTTGTCGCCGGCGAGGTCCGTGGGTGCGAGCAGCCACTCGCCGGCCGCGATGAGCGCCGCGTCGGACGGGCAGCAGCCGTTGGCGGCGATCCAGCGTGCCCCCGGCGCGACGCCGATCTGGTTGGCGCCCCCGTCGTCGCCGACCATGGTGCCCATCGTGTGCGTTCCGTGGGCGTCGAGGTCGACCGGCTCGTCCGAGCCCACCCCGCCCGCGTCGAACCAGTTGTAGTCGTGGGTGAAGGTGCCGTCGCCGTTGTTGCCCCGGTACTGCTCGACGAGCGCCGGGTGCTGGTAGTCCACCCCGGTGTCGATGTTGGCGACGACGATCCCCTCCCCGGTCACCCCGTAGCCCGACCAGACGTCGTCGGCGTTGATGTCGGCCACGCCCCACTCGACGTCGTCGGCGGTGAAGGACGGCTCGCCGGGCAGCGGCTCAGGCAGGTCGTACTCCGTGGGTAGGTAGACCCCCTCGACCCCCGGGTCGAGCGCGAGCGAGCGCAGGAGGTCCTCGTCACCACCCTGGATGAGGATGGCATTGCTGATGAAGTACGGGGTGTGCTCCACACCCGACGCGCTGAGCCGCTCACGCGTCGCGGCCTGGCTCTGCTCCGCGGTGCTGCGCAGGGCGTCGTAGACGGCCTGCCCGCGCTCCTCCCACGAGTCGATCGCGCTCGGGGCGGTGAGATCAGCCCGCTCCTCGAACCTGACCAGGACCGTGGCACGCCCGCGGTCCTCGAGCTCCTGGACGACGTCGGCCTGCAGCTTCTGCTCCGGGTCAGGCCCCGGAGGCGCTGGTGCCGCCCCCGCGGCCAGGCCGCCGCCCAGGACCATCACCGCTGCCGTCAGCGACGCTACCCAGCGTCGTCTCGCAGCCCGCGGTCGTCGCGCGTCCCGGTCCTTGGCGTGCAGCGGCATGAGGAGCCCCGTCCTGCGTGTGCAGCACCGAGGCCCCTCCCCGGCCGACCACGCCTACGACAGAACCTAGTGGCGCGTCGCGGTCTGCCGGTACCCGTGGAACCACCCCCGCGCGGACAGGTCAGGGTGCGGAGCTGCGGGTCACGTACCAGCTGGCGACGGTGGAGCGACGGTGGAACCCCAGCTTGCGCAGGATCGTGCTGACGTGGCCCTCCACCGTGCGCTCGGAGAGGAAGAGCATCGCGGCGATCTGCCGGTTGGTCATCCCCTCCGCGACGAGGCCGGCGACACGGTCCTCCCGGTGCGTGAGGCGACCACCGGCGGGTTTCACCCGCGTCACCGGTGCCGCCACCGGCCGGCCCGCCGGGTCCGCGGGTTCCGCGGGTTCCGCGGGGTCCGCGGGACAGACGGCCCCCGTCAGGATCGCCCTGGCCTCCGCCTCCATCGACCGGTTGTTGGCCGCCGCCCGGACCTTCAGCCGGCGGCGGACCTCCTCGTCGAGCCCCCGCACCGTCACCGTCGCCATGGTGGCGATGCTAGCGATGCTGGCATCCACGTGGGTCTCCGGGGGGAACTTTGCCGGGCGCGGGCCGTCGACGTCGTGGATCACGGGGGCGTCGCCGACTAGGTTGACGTCCATGGCTGCGGACGCGACGACGCTCGAGGCGACCGGACCCGACGGCGAGCCGGTGGAGGTGCGCCTCACCAGCCCCGACAAGGTCGTCTGGCCGGCCACCGACCAGGGGGAGGCCATCACCAAGGCCGACCTGGCGGCATACCTGGGTGCGGTGGCGGGGCCGATGCTGAGGGCCCTGGCGGACCGTCCGGTCACCCTCCAGCGGGTGCGGGGCGGGATCGAGGGGGAGGAGTTCTACTCCAAGAACCCGCCGAAGGGCGTGCCCGCGTGGTCGCGGACGACGGAGGTGACCTATCCGTCCGGCCGCCGCCACCCGCAGCTGGTGGTCGACGACGAGGCCACGCTGCTGTGGACGGCGCAGATGGGCACGGTGACCTGGCATCCCTGGCCGGTGCGCAGCGGTGACAACGACCACCCCGACGAGCTGCGGATCGACCTTGACCCCCAGCCGGGCCGCGCCTTCGCCGACGTCGTCGAGGCGGCGCTCGGGCTGCGCGAGGTGATGCTGGAGGCCGGCCTGACCCCCTTCGCCAAGACCACCGGGAGCCGCGGGGTCCACGTGTTCGCGCCGGTCCGGCCGGAGCTGGAGTTCCTCGAGGTGCGGCACGCCGTCATCGGGCTGGCCCGCGAGCTGGAGCGCCGGATGCCCGACCTCGTGACCACGGCGTGGTGGAAGGAGGAGCGGGGCGAGCGGATCTTCGTCGACTTCAACCAGGCGACGCGCGACCGCACCCTGGCGGCGGCGTGGAGCCCGCGGATCCTGCCCGGCGCCCCCGTGTCGGTCCCGGTGACCTGGGAGGAGCTGGTGGCGGTGCGTCCGTCGGAGCTGACCGTCCACACCGTCCCCGGGTGGCTCGCCGAGCACGGGGACGCGTGGGAGGGGATGCACGACCAGCCTGGCGAGGTCGCCGGTGCCTACGCCCTCTGGCAGGCGGACCTCGAGCGCGGGCTGGGCGAGCTCAGCTTCCCGCCCGACCACCCCAAGATGCCCGGGGAGCCGCCGCGGGTGCAGCCGAGCAAGAAGGTGGCCGAGCACTGGGACGAGCAGGGCAACCGCGTCGAGCCCGAGACGCGTCCGCACCAGCAGGGTGGGGCAGACTGACGACGTGCACCTGCCGCTGCTGCCGCCCGTGAGCCCGATGCTGGCCAAGCCCGGCCGGAGCCTGCCCACCGGCTGGTGGTACGACCCGAAGTGGGACGGCTTCCGCTCGATCGTCTTCCGCCACGGTGACGAGGTGGTGCTCGGCAGCCGCAACGAGAAGCCGCTCACCCGCTACTTCCCCGAGCTCGTGGAGGCGATCCTGCGTGACCTGCCGCAGCGGTGCGTCGTCGACGGCGAGATCGTCGTGACCACTGCGGACGGGCGGCGGCTGGACTTCGAGGCCCTCCAGCAGCGGATCCACCCGGCAGACTCGCGGGTGCGCATGCTCGCCGCGCAGACCCCGGCCGCGTTCGTCGCGTTCGACCTGCTCGCGCTGGGGGACGAGGACCTCACGGGTATGCCGTTCTCCGCCCGCCGGGCGCGGCTGGAGGAGGCGCTCGGGTGGCTGAGCCCCTCGGCCGTGGGGCCGTCGGTGCACCTGTCCCCGATCACCGCCGACGAGGAGGTGGCGATGCGGTGGTTCGCCGAGTTCGAGGGCGCCGGTCTCGACGGGATCATCGCCAAGGACCCCGCCGGGGTCTACGAGCCCAACAAGCGGGTCCTCGTCAAGCTCAAGCACGAGCGGACGGCCGACTGCGTCGTGGCCGGCTACCGCCTGCACAAGAGCGGGGAGGACGCCGTGGGCTCCCTGCTGCTGGGTCTCTACGACGAGCGGGGGGTGCTGAGCAGCGTGGGGGTGGCCGCGTCGTTCACGATGGCCCGGCGCCGTGAGCTCCTCGCCGAGCTGGAGCCGCTCGTCACCACGCTCGACGGACATCCGTGGGACTGGGCGGCGCAGCTGGAGGGGGAGCGCACGCCGCAGAAGAACGCTGGGTCGCGGTGGAACGCCGGCAAGGATCTCTCGTTCGTGCCGCTGCGGCCCGAACGGGTGGCGGAGGTGCGCTACGACTACCTGGAGGGGGAGCGCTTCCGGCACATCGCTCACCTGGTGCGGTGGCGGCCGGACCGGGACCCGAAGAGCTGCACCTACGACCAGCTCGACCGGCCGACCGACCACGACCTGTCCGCGGTGCTGGGGGTGCGGTGATGACCGCGCACCCGGCGGTGCGCCGCGCCGTGGCCGTGGGCGCCGGAGTGGCCGGGGGCGCGGCGCTGGGCGGGGCGGTGTCCATGGGGACGGCCACCTACTTCGCCCACCGGATCATCACGCCGGAGCACGAGAAGAAGGACGACAGCACGGTCGTCGCGGTGGCCGCGGACGAGGGGACGGTCACCCTTCGCGCCACCCCGGACACCACCGCCCGGGGACGCTACGGGTTGTGGCTGCAGGGCGGGGCGGGGCACGCCCGGCTGGGCGACGTGCTCGGGACCGAGGGGACGGGGCGAACGGCCACCGTGACCCGCCCGGTCCTCGGTGTCGACTCGGGAGAACTGGTCCCCGGACCGGCGCGATGGAACAAGTACTTCTACTGCGGCACACCGGGTTCGGCGCTCGACCTGGATTATGAGGACGTCCTGGTCACCTCCGACGTGGGCGACCTGCCGACGTGGCGGGTGCCGCCCCCGCCGGAGGCCGACACCGGAGACTGGGCGATCCTCGTGCACGGGCGCAGCGCGATGCGGGAGGAGACCCTGCGCGCGCTGCCGGTGCTGCACCGGCTCGGGTTCACCTCGCTGGTCCCCATGTACCGCAACGACATCGGTGCCCCGCCGAGCACCGACGGACGCTACAGCCTGGGGTTGTCGGAGTGGCGGGACGTGGACGCCGCGATGCGCTTCGCCCTCGCGCACGGGGCGCGCCGGCTCGTCCTGGTGGGCTGGTCGATGGGTGGGGCGATCGTGCTGCAGGCGCTGAACCGCTCGGACGTCGCCCACCGGGTGCACCGGGTCGTGCTGGACGGCCCGGTGATCGACTGGGGGTCGGTGCTCGCCCACCAGGCCGAGCTGCACCTCATCCCCAGACCCATCGACCACCTCGCCCGCAGCCTGATGCGCAGCCGGGCCTCCCGGCACCTGCTGCGGATCGCCGAGCCGGTGGACGTGGCGGCCACCAACTGGGTCGACCGGGCCGACGAGGTCAGCCACCGGATCTTCATCATCCACTCCGCCACCGACGAGACCGTGCCCTTCGGGCCGTCCCAGGACCTGGCCCGGCGGCGGCCCGGACTGGTGCACACGTTCGTGTGGCCGAGCGCGCGGCACTGCCAGGAGTGGAACACCAACACCTCGTTGTGGGAGGACCTCGTCGCCTCCTTCCTGCGCTGACCCCGGTGGGGTGGGGCAGGCGGGGGGCGAGGCAGTGGTCCTCAGCGCAGCACCGTCCGGACGAGGACGTCCCCGCCCCAGAGGAGGAGGTGGGTCGGGGTGCCGCGCAGGTCGGCGAAGGTGAGGGACGGGGGGACGAGCAGCGGCCCCGCGCCCCCGGCGAGGACCGGCCGGACGGTCACGCACAGCTCGTCGACGACGCCCTCTGCCAGCCAGCTCGCCAGGAGCGAGGCGCCGCCCTCCACGACGACCCGCCGCCAGCCGTGGGCGAGGACGGCGTCGAGGGCCTCGCGGGCGCCGAGCGTGCGCCCGTGGCCGCTGACGAGGACCACCTCGCCGGCGTCCGGTCCGGCGGGCCCGCGCAGGGTCTCCGGCAGGACCTCCCCGCTCGAGACCACCGCCAGCGCGGTGCCCCGCAACGGCCGGTAGCCCTCCGCACGCACCGTCCCCGCACCGACGACAACGACGTCCGCCCAGGCCCGGAGGTGGTCGAAGGCCGCGTGGTCGCCGTCGGAGCCGGCGTTGAGGGTCCCGCTGCGCCCGTCGGGCCCCGTCGTGCGCCCGTCCAGGGTCGTGATGAAGCCGGCTCGCACCCAGGGGCGGGACCCGAGGTCGGGCGGTGCGGCATACCAGTCGGCGAGTTCGTCGGGGGTCAGGGGACCGGTGCCGGTGCGCGTCACCCCGGCATCATCGCTCACGGCGCGGGCGGTGACGCCCGTGACGTGCCACGATGGCGCGATGGCGAAGAAGAAGGACAAGGTCAAGGGCACCGACGACGGCGGGGGCAGGGCCGAGGGGACGGCGGCGCTGACGACGGTGGCACCGTTCACCGACGCCCTCCGGGTGGGGGAGGGTTTCGTGCTGGCGGGCGTCGACCCCCGGTCGACACCGGCCTTCGACGGCGACAAGGAGGCCGGGAAGTCGGCGCTGGCCGCGGCTGACGAGGAGCTGGACCACCTGCAGGAGCAGCTCTTCGCGATGAGCCGGGCGGGGGGCAGCAGGCGCCTGCTGCTGGTCATCCAGGGCATGGACACCTCCGGCAAGGGCGGGATCATGCGTCACGTCGTCGGGTCCGTCGACCCGCAGGGGGTGGAGCTGACCGCCTTCAAGCAGCCGACCGCGGAGGAGCGGCGCCACCCCTTCCTGTGGCGCATCAGGCGGGCGCTGCCCGGGCCGGGGATGATCGGGGTCTTCGACCGCAGCCACTACGAGGACGTCCTGGTCGTGCGGGTGCACGACCTGGTGCCGCCCGCGCAGTGGAAGCGCCGGTACGGCACGATCAACACCTTCGAGAAGGGGCTCGTCGAGGAGGACGTCACCCTGATCAAGGTGATGCTCCACATCTCCCCCGACGAACAGAAGGCGCGGCTCCAGGAGCGGCTGGACCGCCCCGACAAGCACTGGAAGTACAACCCGGGTGACCTGGACGAGCGCGCGCACTGGGACGCCTACCAGGAGGCCTACCAGGCGCTGCTCGAGCGCTGCAGCCCCGAGCACGCGCCGTGGTACGTCGTGCCCGCGGACCGGAAGTGGTACGCCCGGCTGGCCGTCCAGCAGCTGCTCCTGGAGCACCTGCGCGGTCTGGACCTGCGCTGGCCCGAGGCCGACTTCGACGTCGAGGGCGAGAAGGAGCGGCTGACCGGCCTGTGACCGCCCTCGGGCCGGTGGGTGCGCGGGGTTCGGCTCAGCCGTGCTGGAGCTCCGGCTGCGGCGTGGCCTGGAGGACGACGACGGCGCGACCGGGCATCTCGTGGGTGGATCCCGTCTCCCACGGGATCGAGTCGTCGATGTCGTCACCGCTGGTGTCGACCACGACCCGCCAGGTGGTCGTGTCGATGCCGTCCGGCACGGTGAACGGCACCGGCTCGTGGTGGCCGTTGAAGAGCAGGAGGAAGTGGTCGTCCATGACGGCTCGGCCGCGCTGGTCCTTCTCGGTGATCGCCTCCCCGTTGAGGAAGACCATCACGGCCTGCTCGTTCTGGTGCCAGCCCTGGGGCGGCATCTCCGAGGCGTCGGGGGCGTACCAGACGATGTCACCCAGGTCGCTCTGCCCGCCGTGGTCGGCGTCCCCGGCGAAGAAGCGGCGCCGGCGGAAGACACGGTGCTCGCGGCGGAGCCGGATGAGCTGGCTCGTGAAGTCGAGCAGGTCGTGCTCCTCGGGGTCGAGCTCCCAGTCCATCCAGGCCAGCTCGTTGTCCTGGCAGTAGACGTTGTTGTTGCCCAGCTGGGTGCGTCCCATCTCGTCGCCGTGGGCGAGCATGGGGACGCCCTGGCTGAGGAGCAGCGTGGCGAGGAAGTTCTTCTGCTGGCGCAGCCGGAGGGCGCTGACGCCGGGGTCGTCGGTGGGGCCCTCGACGCCGCAGTTCCAGGAGCGGTTGTGGGCCTCGCCGTCGTTGCCGCCCTCGCCGTTGGCCGCGTTGTGCTTCTCGTTGTAGGAGACGAGGTCGCGCAGCGTGAAGCCGTCGTGGGCGGTGATGAAGTTGACCGAGGCGATCGGGCGGCGACCGCTGTGCTCGTAGAGGTCGGAGGAGCCGGTCAGCCGGCTGGCGAACTCGCCCATGGTGGCCGGCTTGCCGCGCCAGAAGTCGCGCACGGTGTCGCGGTACTTGCCGTTCCACTCGGTCCACAGCGGGGGGAAGTTGCCCACCTGGTAGCCGCCGTCGCCGAGGTCCCAGGGCTCGGCGATCAGCTTGACCTGTGAGATGACCGGGTCCTGCTGCACGAGGTCGAAGAACGCCGACAGCTTGTCCACCTCGTGGAACTGCCGGGCCAGGGTGGCCGCGAGGTCGAACCGGAAGCCGTCGACGTGCATCTCGGTGACCCAGTAGCGCAGCGAGTCCATGATGAGCTGCAGGACGTGGGGGCTGCGCATGAGCAGGCTGTTGCCGGTGCCGGTGGTGTCGTAGTAGTGAGCCCGGTCCTCGTCGACGAGGCGGTAGTAGCTGGCGTTGTCGATGCCGCGGAAGGACAGCGTGGGCCCGAGGTGGTTGCCCTCTGCGGTGTGGTTGTAGACGACGTCGAGGATGACCTCGATGTCGGCCTCGTGGAGCGCCTTGACCATCGACTTGAACTCGGTGACCTGCTGCCCCCGGTGCCCGAAGGCGGAGTAGCCGTTGTGCGGGGCCAGGAAGCCGATGGTGTTGTAGCCCCAGTAGTTCGACAGTCCCTTCTCCTGCAGGTGGGGGTCGTTGACGAACTGGTGCACGGGCAGCAGCTCGACGGCGGTGACCCCGAGCCGGGTGAGGTGGTCGATGACGTCGGGGTGGGCGACGCCGGCGTAGGTGCCGCGGATCTCCGGCGGGACCCCGGGGTGGTTCATCGTCAGGCCGCGCACGTGCGTCTCGTAGATGACGGAGTCGGCGTAGGCGTGGCGCGGGGGGCGGTCGTGGCCCCAGTCGAAGAAGGGGTTCACGACGACCGAGAGCATCGTGTGCAGCGCCGAGTCGTCGGTGTTGAAGGAGTTCGGGTCGCCGAAGTCGTAGCCGAAGAGCCCCTGGTGGTTGCGGATCTGCCCGCTGATCGCCTTCGCGTAGGGGTCGAGCAGCAGCTTGTGCGGGTTGAAGCGGTGGCCCTCCTGGGGGGCGTGGGGTCCGTGCACGCGGTAGCCGTAGCGCTGACCGGGCTGGCAGTTGGGGATGTAGCCGTGCCAGACGTGCGCGTCTACCTCGGTGAGGGGGACGACGACCTCGTTGGCGCGCTCGCCGATGAGGCACAGGTCCACGGCGGTCGCGTTCTCGGAGAAGATCGCGAAGTTGACTCCGCGTCCGTCGTAGGTCGCTCCGAGGGGGTAGGCGCTTCCGGGCCAGACGTCCATGGGTCCCTTTCAGGGGGTAGGGGTGATGAGGCGTGGGGACCACGTCGTCGCCGGTCGGACAGTCTACGGTGATCGCGTGACCGAGCGCCCCACGACGCGGCAGCGGGTGCGCAGGTTGCTGGCCCCGGTGCCGGGGGCGGTGCCGGCCGCCCGGCTGGTGGCCGAGACGGCGCTGGTGGCCGGCCGCCACCGGGCCGGCGGGCTGGCCGCCGAGGCGGCCTACTTCGCCCTGCTCTGCCTCCCGCCGCTGCTGCTGGCGGTGGTGGCGGGCGCCGGCTTCGCGTCCGAGTGGTTCGGGCCCGACCTCCTGCTGCGGGTGAGCGAGGCCCTGGAGACGTGGTCCCGGCGCTTCCTGACACCGGAGACGGTCGATGAGCTCATCATGCCCACGTTCGCCGAGACGCTGGGTGCGGGACGGGTGGACGTCCTGTCGGTGGGGTTCCTCGTCTCGCTCTGGTCAGGGTCCCGGGCGCTGCGTGTCCTCCTCGACACGATCGCGATCATGTACGGCCAGGGTGGGGACCGCGGTCCGGTGCGGACGCGCCTGCTCAGCCTCACGGCATACCTGGTCAGCTTGGTGGTCATGGGGATCACGCTGCCGCTGGTGCTCGTGGGACCCGAGTACGTGCGGCGGTGGCTGCCGGAACGTTTGGACCTGCTGGCGACCGGGTACTGGCCCGTGGTCGCGCTGCTGGGCATCGCGAGCCTCACCGCGCTCTTCCACGTCGCGACGCCGCAGCGCTCGCCGTACCTGCGCGACCTGCCCGGCGCCCTGCTGGCGGTCTTGCTGTGGGTGGGGTCCTCGGTCGCGATCCGGGAGTGGGCAGAGCGCGCCTCGGGTGGCACCTCCCTCTTCGGACCTCTCACCGCACCCATCGTTCTGCTCGTGTGGCTGTACTTCACGGCTCTGGCGGTGCTGGTCGGGGCGGCCCTCAACTCGGCGATCCGACGGCTGTGGCCGCCGCCGGAGTACCGAGGTCCCCGGGCGCGATTGCACGGGTGGTGGGAGGAGCGTCGGGCCGGTTGAGCGCCGTGACACGCGGGCCCGGCCGGATTTTGACTCCGCCGGTCGGTCGGCTAATGTTTCCTCTCGCGTCACCGACACGGTGAACGCAGGCGGACGTAGCTCAGTTGGTAGAGCGCAACCTTGCCAAGGTTGAGGTCGCCGGTTCGAGGCCGGTCGTCCGCTCGGAGGCAGCACCACCGAGGTGCCTCACATGGTGGCGTGGCCGAGAGGCGAGGCAACGGCCTGCAAAGCCGTCTACACGGGTTCAAATCCCGTCGCCACCTCGCAGGACAGGTCACACCCCGACCACGGGCGATTGGCGCAGTGGTAGCGCGCTTCCTTGACACGGAAGAGGTCACTGGTTCAAACCCAGTATCGCCCACTACATACGAAAGGCCCTGACCAGCGGAAACGCCGGTCAGGGCCTTTCGTTTGGTGGTGTGTGGGGAATGCCCCGGCGTGGCCGCTCACGGAGTGGTCAAGCGGTGAACCGCCCCGGGTTCAGTGGAGAGTCGTGTGTGCTTCGGCGGCGGTTGCCGTCGAAGGGTAACGGTCCCAGCCGCTGAGCCCCCGATTCAGTGGGCTTCTTAAGTGACCGACCGGAAGCCATCCCGCGCGGTCAGTCACAGATCCATGAGCAGCGCAAGCGTCTCGCGGACTTCGCCGAGGACGACCGGGCCGACGTTTCCCGTGCGTTTGTGAATGCGTGTCGTGGCGACGGAGCGCACATGCTGGCACTGCGCCGACGAGCGCGCCACCAGCCGATTTCCCTCGTCGGGATCGATGAGCACCTCGGTGCTGCTGTGACGCAGCGTCCGGGTCAGGGGAACGACCTGGACGACGTTCGGTTCCCCCCGCAAGACCCGATGGGCTGTCACCACGATGGCCGGGCGCCGAAGTCCCGCCTCGCTGCCCGAGGGCATGCCGAGATCGAGCTCGACGACATCACCCGGCGTCAGCATCCAGCCACGCACTCTCTTCGGCCGTGAGGCCAGCCGCAAGGTCGCGCCCCATGGCGTCCTGGCGGAGCACTCGGATCGCGTTGCTCACGGTCTCGTCGATCGTCTCGTGGCGCTCGGCCGCGAGCCGGGTCACCTGTGCGTGCGTGTCCCGACTGATACGGATCGTCGTCGTCTCACCCATGAGATCAGCGTAGTCCGGTGTAGACGGATCCGTCTACACACATTTGGCAGGCAAGCGGAGGTCTCGGCTGGCGCAGGGGTGGGTCACGGGGTCGCCCGGTGGAACGACTGGAGGCCGGCGACGGCTCTGGCTGCCCGGCGCCGGACCGTCCGTGCCGATGCTGCGTGGTCCTCGGCGACCAGCTCGGCCACCGACGGGGTCATCAGGCCGCCCCGGCCCCGTCGCGCCGGTACGTTGAGCCGCGCCGCCTCCCGGGCCACGTCCAGGAGCAGGGCTCGGTCCTCGCGGGTCAGGGCGCCGAGCGGGTAGCGTCCTCGAGAAGCTCGGCCAGCTCGCGCTCGGGGTCCGGCACGGTCTCGAGGTCGAGCACCTCCGGGACCGTCCCCATCGGGACCGCCGACGCCCAGACACGGTCACGACGCACGGCCGCCTCACCGACACCGAGGTCGGCCATCACCTCCCGTCGTGTCCGGGCCAGAAGCGTGGCTGCGACCCTCCTGGACGGGTCGCCACGGTAGGACCGAACCGTCAACCACAGCTGTCCGGCGACTAGAGCGTCGACATCGCGGGAGGTCCGCCAGCTGCCGTGCCAGGTTCACCGCTCCAGGCACCAGGAGCCACGTGATCACCGAGACCGCCACCACGTCGTGCTCGGCCGTCCGTGCCAGGGCCGCCAGCACCTCATCGCGCCCTTCAGGTGCCGTCTGAGCCAGCCAGCCCGGCAGGTCGAGCAGGTCGGCGACCACCAAGAGGCCCGGTTCCGTCCGGCCCCAGTCATGCCAGCGGTCCCGCGCCCACCGCATGGGCGGTCGTTCGTGGGTGTCCACCCCAAGACAGATCGCTACGCTCATCGTCGTCTCCTTCCACACCGCGTCGATGTGGCCCAGACGATGACGTGAGTGCGCTCCCGGATTCGCCCCTCCCAAGCGCCCCCAGCAGCGTCCCCCCCGCAGCTCGGCTGGCCAGCCTCCTTCGGTCCAGTGGCCGACGTTTCTGCAGGTCACAGCGCGCCCCCAGCGCTCCCGGGAGCGCCCCCCCTGGGTGTGGGCGAACTTTCCGACCCGGCCGCCTCCGTCAGTATCACCGCAGGTCAGAGCCACGCCCCCAAGAAAGTCGGGCACGTCCCTGAGAAAGTTGGTAGCGGAGGGGTGGTGCTGGGCGACATCGAGGCCCCGCGATGGCTGCTCAGACCAGAGGTCGGCGGCACTGGGCCCTCTTCGACCAGCCCCGTACGTAGCGTTTATGTTACGGTTAGTGGGTGATCAGGAAGGGGAGGGTATGAGCAAGCACACCGCGTTCTGGGACGACCTGAGCCGCGACCTGCAGGACCCGGAGTTCCTCCGCGAGTACGTCGTGGAGTCCATGCGGATCTCGACCATCGACTCGGTCGTCAACGCCATCAACGACGCGCGCGAGGCTGCCGGAATGTCCAAGGCGGAGCTGGCGCGGGCCATCCGAAAGGAGCCAGCGACCATCCGTCGTCTGCTGTCCTCCGAAAGCGCCAACCCGACCCTGGGCACGTTGGCCGAGGTGGCGGCTTCCCTCGGGTTGCGCATCACCGTCGAGCCGATTCCCCAGGCCGAGCGCGGCCAGATCACCCAGGCCTTGCTCGAGGGCCGGACAGCTGACCCGATAAAGCTTGCCGAGCACCTCAACAAGTTGCGTAGCCCCAGAACGAGGATTCCCGCCTGACGCCGTCAGACCACGGACCGCGGGTTCCGCTTGCGGTACTCCACGCCCAGCCTGCGGACCGCGGCGTAGTCGGCATCCGACAACGTCGTCCGGAACGGCTTGTCCCGCCCGTCGACGACGACCAGTAGCGGCTTGTCCTCGTCCTTGGCCTCGTAGTCGAGGAGGCAGAAGAGCCGGTAGTGGTGACGTCCCGGCCCGTCTATCCGCACCTCGAACCAGCCGCTCATGTCACCCTTCATCGCCTCCCAGTACCCGCCGCCGGCGAAGCGCTTCGGTGGAGCGCTCGCGACGGCCACCAGTGCGGCGCGCATCTTGGCGCGGACGCCGGCCGGGTAGGAGTCGAGCGCTTCGCGGCGGGACCACGCCGATCGGGACTCATCACGGCGTCGTCCTGCCGTGCAGCTCGGACAACCGCCGCGTGATCTCGGCGTCACGGTCGGCGGCGGCGTGCTGGTAGCGCATCGCCGCGCCGGGCGTCGAGTGGCCGAGCCGGCTCATGAGCTCGGCGAGGGTTGCGCCGGTCTGGGCAGCGAGGACGGCGCCGGTATGGCGCAGGTCGTGCCAGCGCAGGTCCGGTCGGCCGGCGGCCTTCCTCGCTGGGTAGTAGACCTTGTAGAGCGTCGACGGCGCCATGTGCCGGTCGCTGTCGGCCGCGGCGGGGAAGAGCAGCGCATCCTTGCCGGTCGCGGTGTGCTGAGACAGATGGGTCTTGACCGTGGCGAGCAGATGCGGCGGGATCGCGACGTCGCGCACGCCCGCGTCGCTCTTGGGTGGGCCGATGATGAACTCGCCGCCGACGCGCACCACGCCACGACGGACCTTGACACGGCCGGTCCGCAGGTCGACGTCACCGCGGCGTAGCTCGGCCAGCTCTCCGAAGCGGAGCGCACACCATGCGGCGAGCAGAGCCATCAGACGGTAGCGGTCGGGCAGCTCCGTGACGATCGTCTGGAGCTCGGTCAGGGTCGCCGGCTCCACGTGGTGGGCCCGCCTGGCGTTCCCGGCGCCGCGGATGTGCGCCGGGTTGTACGGGATGAGGGGAGTGGGCCGCACGGACGCGGCTCCGGCGAGGATCGTGCGCAGCAGGCTGTACGCCTGCGCCCTGACGGTGTCCCGGCCCGGGGCCACCTGGTCGTACACGCGTTGACGTCCTCGTGCGAGATCCGGTCGATGCGCTCCTCGCCGAACGTCGGGTAGATGAACCGCTCCAGCAGCATCCGATACTGCTGGCCGGTCGTCGGGCGCAGCTCGCGCCCCCGCGTCCGGCGGGTCTCCAGCCACAGCTCGGCGTACGCGCGGAACGTCGGGGACTCCCGTCGCCGTGCCCCTTGAGCAGCGGCCTGGGGCGCCCAGACCTCCATCCCGATCTCGGCTCGGCGCGCGGACAGCCAGGCGATGGCGTCGTCCTTCGCGTCGAACGTCATCGGCGCCCGGTAGAGACGACCGTCGGGGCCGGTGTAGGCAGCCCGGTAGCGCCCCGACTTGAGCCGCTCCACACGCCCGAACCCACGTCTGGACTGATGGTCCCTGCGAGTCAACTTGTGTCCTCCCAGTATCGCCTTTCGAGGAACATACGAGGAACAACGGCGTCAAAACCCGTCAAGACGTGTCCAACTTTGTCCCTTGTCGATATGCCCTCTGACCTGCGAGTTTACCAGCAAAGTGGACGCCGGGAAGGGGTCTGTGGTGGCCCCCTCTCACAAAATTTCAAATCCAGTATCGCCCACCATCTTTGAAGGGCCTCTGAGCAGCGGAGACGCCCTCGGGGGCCTTTCTTGACCTGGTCAGTGCCACATTCGTGCCAGAAGGGTCGGGCCGAGAGCCCGCCGAGGGCTCAGCGGGGTGACGGCGCAGGGCGGCCCACGGGTAGGTGGCGAGACCTGACCCGTGGGCCTCGACCAGCAGCAGCGCTGCCAGCCGTGAATCCGATCCTAGACCTGCCGGCTCTCTCCCACCTCGGTCGCGCGCGACGGCCGAGCGACCACGACCGTCGGGCCGTCCCTACCATGACGGGATGAGCAGCACCGTGGAGATCCCCGCCGCCGACACTCGCAGGCCCGGCGGGGTGTGACGACGGTGACGCGATACATCGCCTTCCTCCGCGCCATCAACCTCGGGGCGCACCGCAAGTTCCCGAAGGACGCGATCCGGGCCTGCGTCGAGGGTGCCGGGTTCCGCGACGTGGCCACCCACATCAACACCGGCAACGTCCTGCTCTCGACGTCCCGCCGGTCGCGTGCCTCGGTGGAGAACGCGCTGGAGGAGGCCTTCCTCGCCGACCGGGGCTTTCCGGTCCCGACGATCGCCTTCCGGCCCGAGGAGCTGGTGGAGGTGGTCCGGGCGGGGGAGGAGCTCGCGACCGGTCGCCCCGAGGTGGTCCGTCACTATGTGTCCCTCCTCAAGGAGGAGCCCGGCCCCGGCGTCTCCGCCCAGGTCACCGACGCCACCGAGCCCGGGGTGGCCGTGCTGGTCGTGGGCCGCGCCGTGCACGTGGTCACCGACCACGTCCTGGGTCAGGGCGGGCCACAGTCCGACCGCCTGGAACGGCTGCTGGGAGTGGCGACGACCCGCAACCAGACCGTCCTGAGCGCCCTGGTGCAGAAGTGGTGCTGAGCAGGACTAGGGCCCGCTGACCCGGAAACCGGCCGACCGGCGGTCGTCCGCCACGGAGCTGACCACCCCGCCCTCCCAGTCGACCTCGAGCACCTGCAACGAGCCGAAGTCGCTGCGCAGCGACGGGTCGACCACGCGTACGGCATACCCCAGGTCCTGCAGCGGTGCCGCGAGGTCACCCGTCTCCAGCGCCATCTCGCCCTCGGCCAGCACGAAGCGGGGCGCGCGCACGATGGCCTCCAGGCCCTCTCCGTGCAGGCTCCAGCGCAGCACGGCGGCCGCGATCGTGTTTGGGATCTGCTGCCCTCCGGGCGTGCCGAGAACGAGCACCGCGCGACCCTGATCGTCCAGCAGCATCGACGGCGCGCTCCAGCTCACCGAGCGTCGCCCCGCCTCCGGCCGGTTGGCCTCCGTCCTGCCCATCGCCTCGAAGCGGGTCAGCTGGTCGTTGAGGAAGTAGCCGCCCACGGACCGGCCGCTGCCCCAGTAGTGGGTGATCGTGTTGGTCATCGAGACGGCGTTCCCGTCCTCGTCGACCACGGCGACGTGGGTGGTGTTGCCGCCGCCCTCATAGGCCGGCAGGCCCGCTGAGACCGCGTCGTCCGCGGAGCCGGTGGCCAGCAGCTCGTCCGCGAGCCCGGCGTTGCGCTCGGCGTCCGTGAGCGAGTCGACCGGCACGTCGACGAACCGGGGGTCGCCGAGCACCGTCTGCACAGACTCGTTGGCCACCGTCCAGGCCCGGGACTGGAGGTCGACGAACTCGGGGGAGTAGGGGTCGACGTCGCCGATACCCGCGGCCTCGGCCACCTGGGCGAGCTGGACGAGGGCGGCACCCGGCAGCGCCGGGGCTGCGGAGAGCAGGACGTGCTCGCCGACCTGCCCGCGCGGCGGCTCGGAGACCACCACCTCGTAGTCGGCGAGGGACGCGGCGTCCAGCCCGGGCTCCTGCAGCAGTGGCTCGGCGAGGCTCCCGCTGTAGAAGGAGCCCGGTCCCTCCGCAGCGAGGGTGCGCAGCGTGGCGGCCAGGTCCTCCTGGATCAGGAGGTCGCCCTCGCGCACGGGCGACCCGTCTGAGCGCCGGAACTGTGGCATCCCCTCGGTGGCGGGGAGTCCGAAGTCGGCGAGCGCGTCGGAGAGGAAGCCGGAGACCGGGCCTCCCTCGGTGGCGACCTCGACGGCCGGGGCGACCACGCTCTCCCACGGCAGCACCCCGTGGTCCGCGTGCAACCGGCCGAGGCCCGCGGCATACCCCGGGACCCCCGTCCCGGACGGGGGGATCACCCCCGTCGCGCTGACCTCCTCCCGGTAGTCATAGCTCTGCGCCACCCCGTCAGTGAGCACGACCGCGGCCCCGCCGCCGCCCAGGCCCGAGGTGTGCGGCTGCATGACGGAGTCGACGAGGGCAGCAGCGACGGCGGCGTCGGCCGCGGTGCCGCCCGCCTCGAGCATCTCCATGCCCGCGTCCGCGGCGAGCTGGTGCCCGGCGGCGACCCCCGCGGCTCCGAGGACCGGGCCGGGGTCGGCGGCCGTGGTCACCGCGGCCTCGTCCGTCGTCGGCGCCGGGTCCGGTGCCGGTGCGGAGGTATGCCGTGCCTCGGGCTCGGCGGTCGCCGTCGCCTCCGGCGGCGCGGGGTCGACTCCCCCCGTGCAGGCGGCGAGCAGCAGGGCGGGCAGCAGGAGCAGGGCGCCGGCACGTCGGGGGTCGGTCGTCATCGCGGGGTCTCCTGGGCGGTCGGGTGCTCGACGGGGGGAGGTGGTCGCAGCCACGGGTGGCGCAGCACCCACTCCAACGGACCGGGCAGCCCCGTGCGTTCCCAGAGGACGACGACGAGCACGAGCAGGGCCAGCAGCCCGGCGCTGACGCCCGCCCCCGCGATGAAGCTGCCCAGGCCCTCGTCCGGCTTGACGACCGCGAGGACCAGCACGTGCAGCACGTAGAGGGTCAGGGCGTAGGTGCCCATGACCGCCAGGCCCGACATGAGCCGGCCAAGACGCCGACCGAGCAGCAGACAGGCCGCGATCACGAGGACCGCGCCCCCGGTCGCGCTCACCAGCCACAGGGGCATCTGCCCGTGCGCCACCCCGGTGAGCAGCCGCGGCCAGCCGCGGTCGGCCCGCGGGCCCAGCAGGGCGGTGGCCGTCGTCGCCACGACGAAGGCTCCCACCGCTGCGACCCCTCCCCAGACGGCGAGCCGGCGCACTAGTGCGGTGCTGGTGAGGTCCACCCGGGAGAGGATCAGACCCACGACGAAGGGCACCGTCCAGCTCAGCAGCGGGTAGGGGCCGGTGATGAGCAGGGAGCGGAGCGCCTCGTCCGGGGGAGTCCCCAGGCTCGGGCCCTGGTCCTCGATCCCCAGGTGAGTGATGTCGTAGCGCACGAGCACCGCCGGTCCCGCGACGGTGACCACCAGGGTCAGCGCCACCAGCCACCGCGTGGGCAGCCGCCACAGCGGCGGAGCCAGCAGGAAGAGCACCGCGTAGGTCGGCAGGATGACGCTGACCGTCTGCGTCGTCGACTGCAGCGCCAGCCCCACGACGAGGAGCAGCAGCACCCGCCAGGCGAGCGGCGACCACAGGGCGCACCCCGACCGGCGGCGCAGGAAGAACCCCATGCCCAGGCCGGCGATCGTCACGAAGAGCACCGACGCCCTGCCGAAGGGGAGGAGGTAGAGCCGCTCCAGGACGGTCTCGGCGTTGGTCGGCCCGACGTTGACGACGACCATGCCGATGATCGCCAGGGCACGCGCGGCGTCCAGACCGACCAGGCGGGGACGGGGTCCCACCTGGGTCTGGGCATGCGCCGTCGCCGAGGTCTCCGTGGTCCGCTCCCGTCGTCCGTGGACCTCAAGCCTAACGAGCAGGGCGGCCCGGGCTGGACAGCCGACCCTGCCATGCAGTGAGGTGGTGCGGTGCCCCTCCCTCCGCCGCCCCAGCACCTCCATCTCCGCGCCTCCGGCACGTCCGTGGTCCTCGATCTCGCTGACGGGTCGCTGCCGGTGGTCCGCCACTGGGGCACCGACCTCGGCGAGCTCTCGACGGACGACCTGAGCGCGCTCACCACGGCCGGTCGGGTGGCGTTCTTCGACAGCCCGTTCGACGTGGCGGACGCCGTCCCGGTGCTGCCCGAGCACGCCCGCGCCTGGATCGGCCGGCCGGGCGTGGAAGGCTCCCGGGCCGGGCGCGACTGGTCACCCGCCTTCCGGACCACCGGACCGGCGCTCGCCTCGACCACCCCCGACGGCACCCAGCGGGTCGTCGTCCGCGCGGCCGACGTGGCGGCATACCTGGAGATCGAGCTCGAGATCGAGCTCCACCCCGGCGGGCTGCTGCGCCTGCGTTCCACGTTGACGAGCACCGGTGGGGAGGACTACGTCGTCGGCGCTGTGCGGCACACCCTGCCCGTGCCCGAGCAGGCCGGCGAGCTGCTCGACTTCACCGGGCGGCACACCTTCGAGCGGATCCCGCAGCGCCAGCCCTTCCCCGCCGGGGTGCACTCGCGCGAGGTCCGCACCGGGCGGACCGGGCTGGACGCGGTGCACCTCCTGTGCGCCGGGGAGCCGGGCTTCGGGGCGCGGCACGGGCAGGTCTGGGCGGTCCACCTCGGCTGGAGCGGCAACCAGCAGACCTATGCCGAGCGGCTGCACAACGGCGCCCGGCTGCTGGGGTCGGGGGAGGCGCTGGAGCACGGGGAGGTGCGTCTCTCGCCCGGTCAGTCCTGCACCACCCCCTGGATGTATGCCGCGCACGGCACCGGTATCGACGAGGTGACCGCCCGGTTCCACGCGTGGCTGCGCTCCCGGCCGCACGCGCCGACCCGGCCGCGCCCGGTCACCCTCAACACGTGGGAGGCCGTCTACTTCGGCCAGTCGCTCGAGCGGCTGACC
Source organism: Ornithinimicrobium cerasi (assembly GCF_003702705.1). GTDB lineage: Bacteria > Actinomycetota > Actinomycetes > Actinomycetales > Dermatophilaceae > Ornithinicoccus > Ornithinicoccus cerasi. Next base: position 393,169 of record NZ_QZMN01000001.1, read on the forward strand.
GAGCTCGCCGACCTGGGTGCTGAGGTGGGAGCGGAGCGGTTCGTGCTCGACGACGGGTGGTTCGGCGGCCGGCGCGACGACACGACGAGCCTGGGTGACTGGACGGTGTCGCCGGACGTCTGGCCGGACGGCCTCGGACCGCTGATCGACCACGTGCGAGGCCTGGGCATGGAGTTCGGGCTCTGGGTGGAGCCCGAGATGGTCAGCCAGGACTCCGACCTCGCGCGTGCCCACCCCGAGTGGCTGTTCGCCGCCGGCGGGCGTCGCGGCCTGGACTCGCGGCAGCAGCAGGTCCTGGACCTGGGCCACCCGGACGCCTACGCCCACGTCCGGGACCAGCTGCTGGACCTGCTGTGGACCTACGAGATCGCCTACCTGAAGTGGGACCACAACCGCTACCTGAACGACGCGGGGCACGCCCCCGGCGGCGAGGCGGGGGTACGCGCGCACACGCTGGCGGCCTACCGCCTCATGGACGAGCTTATCGCCGCGCAGCCCGGGCTGGAGATCGAGTCCTGCGCGGGCGGGGGCGGGCGCGTCGACCTCGGCGTGTTGGAACGCTGCGTCCGGGTGTGGGCCTCCGACTGCATCGACCCGCTGGAGCGGCAGCAGATCCAGCGCTGGACCATGGCGCTGCTGCCTCCCGGGTGGGTCGGGACCCACGTCGGTTCGCCGCGGGCCCACACGACGGGCCGCCGCCACGACCTGTCCTTCCGCGCCGGGACGGCGATCTGGGGCCACCTGGGCATCGAGTGGGACCTCACGTCCGCGAGCCCCGAGGAGCGCGAGGAGCTGGCCTCCTGGGTCGCCTTCCACAAGGCCCACCGCGCGCTGCTGCACGAGGGTGTGGTCGTCAACGGCGACCACCACGCCGAGGCCGTCCGGGTGCACGGGGTGGTCTCGCCGGACCGGGACCGGGCGCTCTACTCGGTGGCGGCCGTCGCGCGTCCGCACACCACCGGTCCGGGCAGGGTTCGGCTGCCCGGCCTCGACCCGGCCCGCCGCTACCGGGTGGGCGTGCCCTCACCGGGGGCGACCCCCGTGCTCGAGGGACGGGGTGTGGTGCCCTGGACCCGTGAGGGCCTGGTGCTGCCGGGCGTGGTGCTGACCGAGGTCGGCCTTCCCATGCTCCCCCTCCTGCCCGAGCACTCCCACCTCATCTCGGCGGAGGAGACCCGATGAGCAACCTGACCTGGCTGGAGCCGGCCGACGACGACACGGTCGCCGAGACCCTCGACCAGAGCTTCCGGCGGCGGTTCGGCGTGGCGCCCGACGGTGTCTGGGCGGCCCCGGGCCGGGTCAACCTCATCGGCGAGCACACGGACTACAACGGCGGGTTCGCGCTGCCCCTGGCGCTGCCGCACCGGACCTACGCCGCGGTCCGGGTCCGCGGCGACGGTGTCCTGCGCATCGCCTCGGCCCAGCAGCCCTCGTCGTGGCAGGGGCGCGTCGAGGAGGTCGGACCGGGGCGTCCCGAGGGCTGGCCGGCCTACGTCGCGGGGGTCGTGTGGGCGCTGGGGGACCGGCTGCCGGACGGCCTCGGCCTCGACGTCCTCGTCGACGGCCACGTGCCCCTGGGTGCGGGGCTGTCGTCCTCGGCGGCGCTCTCCTGCTCGGTGGGGGTGGCGGTGAGGGACCTGGTCCGGGGTCTTGCCGGGCTGAGCGACGCAGACCTCGCGGCCGCCTGCGTGCGCGCCGAGAACGAGGTGGCGGGCGCGGCCACGGGCGGGATGGACCAGACCGTCTCGCTGCGTGCGGTCGACGAGCACCTGCTGCTCATCGACGCCCGGGAGCACTCGGTGCTGCCGGTGGCCTGGACCCTGCCGGGGCACGAGGTCCTCGTCGTCGACACGCGCGCGCACCACTCGCTCGCGGACGGTCAGTATGCGGCGCGCCGCCACGCCTGCGAGAGCGCAGCCACGGCCCTGGGGGTGGGTTCCCTGCGGGAGCTGGATCCCGGGCGGCTGGAGGACGCGGACGTGCGGCGCGCGCTGGCGGACGTGCCGGACGGGATGGCCCGGGTGCGCCACGTCGTGACGGAGAACGGCCGCGTGCTGGACCTCGTGGGGGCGCTGCAGGAGCAGGACGCAGTGCTCGTGGGGTCGCTGATGACGGGCTCGCACGAGTCGCTGCGGGACGACTACGAGGTGTCCTGCCGCGAGCTCGACGTCGCGGTCACCGCAGCACTCGGTGCCGGGGCCCTCGGTGCGCGCATGACCGGAGGGGGTTTCGGCGGGTCGGCGATCGCGCTGGTGGACCGGGAGGACGTCGAGCTCGTGGCCGGGGCGGTGGCCGAGGCCTTCGCGGACGAGGGCCTGACGGAACCGCACTTCCTGGAGGCGGCCCCCAGCCGACCGGCCGGCCGCCTCGGTCCCCGACCGACCGGCTGAGGCCCGGGCACGGGGGAGGGGCCGCGGATCACCGCGGCCCCTCGTCCGTCCGGCTCACTCGAAGGTGGGCACGCCGCCGCCCTTGCGGGGCTCGTTCCAGCGGTCGTGGAGCGCGGCGTCCTCCTCGCACTGCTGCTGCAGCTACTCCCGGACGTGGTCGCTGATGACCCGGTCCAGGGTGGCGGGCTCGCAGCCGGGGTCCAGGCGGCTGCGTCGCAGCTCGGACACCTTCTGCTTGAGGATGATGTCGGAGTCGGCGTACTGCACCCCGCGCGGCTGCGCGGGGGCCGGTGCGGCCGGTGCCGCGGGCTCCGCCGCGGGCTGCGGCAGGGCTGAGACGCCGCCGCAGGCGGCGAGGGCGGCGGTGAGGCCGGTCGCCACCAGGGCGGTGGTGATGCGGGTGCGGATGGTGCTCATGACGGATCTCCTTCGGTGAGGGTGCGGTGGTCACCGGGCGGCTCGGTGCGCCAAGTGCAGGTGCACGAGGGCGTCGTGCCAGCGCTGGGCCAGGGCGGCCACGGGGCTGAGGTCCTGGGTGACGGAGGGCCGGCTGAGGTCGGCCTGGCGCTGGGCGAGCCGGACCTGCAGGTCCCGCTCGCGCTCGACGGCGACCGAACGGGCCAGGTCGAGGTTCTGGAAGCTCATGGTGATGACTCCTTGTTCGAGGTGGTGGTCAGCTGTCCCGAGCCCCTGCGGCCCGGTGCCATCACCATGGGTCCGGGCGGTACCGGTCTGGTGCCGCACCGGTATCCGCTCGGTAAACGTGCAGGTGGGCGGGGCTTGACGTGGTGTCAGGGGCGACGGGACCGTGAGGTATGGCCATCAACGTCCTGGGTCCGCTGGTCGTCACGGGGGAGGGGACCGCGTCGCTGGCGCCGCGCGACCGGGTGGTGCTGGGGGCCCTCGTCACCCGGTTGGGCCTGGAGGTGTCGGTGGACACCCTCGCCGAGGCGCTCTGGGGTGAGGTCCCCCCGGCCAGCGGGTCGAAGGTGGTCCAGGGGTGCGTCGTCCGCCTGCGTCGCGTCGTGGAGGCGGACGCGATCCGGACCGGGCCCACCGGCTACCGGCTCGTCCTGCCGGCGCACGAGGTGGACGCCCGCCTCTTCGAGAGGCTGCTGGCGGACGGGCTCGAGCAGCTCGCCCTGGGTGCGCCGGACCGCGCCGCCTACACCGCGCAGCAGGCGCTGGACCTGTGGCGTGGTCAGCCGCTGCCCGAGCTGGAGGAGTGGGAACCGGGACGCCTCGAGGCCGAACGGCTCACCACGCTGCGGCTGCAGGCCGAGGAGCTCCTGCTCGAATCGCGCATCGCCTCCGGCCAGCACCACGAGGTGGTGGCGGAGGCGCGGACCCGCGTCGGCGAGCAACCGCTCCGGGAGCGACGCTGGCACATCCTGGCGCGGGCGCAGTACCAGGCCGGCCAGCAGGCCGACGCGCTCACCACCCTGCGCCGTGCTCGTGAGCACCTCGTCGACGAGCTCGGCCTGGATCCCGGGCCGGAGCTCGTCGGGCTGGAGGAGGCGATCCTGCGTCACGACCCGTCCCTGGACCTGGGTGAGGCACCCTCACCGTCCGCTGAGTCGCCCTACCCCGGCCTGGTCCCCTTCGACGTCGAGGACGCGGCGACCTTCTTCGGCCGGGAGCGGGAGATCGGGGAGTGCCTGACGACGTGGACGGCCCACGGTGTGCTGGCGGTGGTCGGTCCGTCGGGGTCCGGGAAGTCGTCCCTCGTGCGGGCGGGGGTGGCGTCGCGGTTGGCTGACCGGGGTCACCGGGTCGTGGTGATGACCCCCGGCGCCCGTCCGCAGGCCAGCCTGCGGACTGCGCTCGGCGGGGTCGGACCCCGGGACGACGTCGTCCTGGTCGTGGACCAGTCCGAGAAGCTCGTCCGTGATCGCCGTCGCCGCCGACCGCCTGGGCGAGCTCGCCGCCTATCCCGACCTCGTGCGCCTCGTGGAGCCCGGCCTCTACCTCCTGACCCGCCTCGAGCCGCAGGCCCTCCGCGAGGTCGTCGAGGGGCCGGCGCGACTCGCCGGCCTGCTCCTCGAGCCGGGGCTGGTCGACGTCCTCGTCCGCGACGTGGCCGGGCAGCCCGGTGCCCTGCCCATGCTTGCCCACGCCCTCCGGCAGACCTGGCAGCTCCGGGAGGGACGCACCCTGACGGTCTCGGGGTACCAGGCGTCGGGGGGCATCCAGGGGGCCGTGGCGCAGTCGGCCGAGCACGTCTACCGCGACCTCACGGCGCAGGAGCAGTCGGCGCTCCGCGACCTGCTCCTGCGCCTCGTCACCCCCAGCCCGACCGCGAACCGGTGCTCACCCGGATGCCCCGGGACGTCGTCGCCCCCGACGACCAGCGGCAGCGCATCGTGGAGCGGCTGGTCCGCGCCCGCCTGCTCACCCGCGACCAGGGCGCCGTCGAGATCGCCCACGCCTCGCTCGTCCGCGCCTGGCCACGCCTTCGACGCTGGCTCGCCGACGACCTGCAGGGCCAGCTGCTCTGGCACCACCTCACGGACTCATCCCTGGCGTGGGACGCCGCCGGACGACCCGAGGACGAGCTCTACCGCGGGGCACGTCTGGCCGCGGCCTCCGAGTGGGAGCACCGGGTCTCCCCGTCGCTGACCCAGGTGGAGCGCGACTACCTCGACGCCGGCCGGACGGTCCACCAGCGTGAGCTCCGCCGGCTGGAGGAGGAGGCAGAACGGCAGAGACGGAGCGTGCGGCGGCTCCGGGTCCTCGCCTCCGCCGTGGCCGTCGTGGCGCTCGTCGCCACGCTGCTCGGCACCTCCGCGCTGCGTCAGGCCGACCGGGCGGACGCCGAGGCGTTGCGGGCGCGGGCCCACGAGCTGGCGGCGTCCTCGCTGGGGGCCCTCGGTTCGGACCCCGGTCTGGGGCGGACGCTCGCCGTGGCCGCAGCCGAGGCGGGCCCGCAGACCCCGAGCGTGCAGACGGCCGCCGCCCTCCACCAGGCCCTCGCGACGGACCAGGTGGTGGGTCGCCTGAGCCTCCCGCACGCGTTCGGGCGGCTGACCGCCGACCTCCACCCCGACGGGGACCGGGTGGCCATGACCAGCGAGTGGCCGGACGCCGGCACCAGGTTCGTGGAGGTGCAGCAGCTCGACGGTCGGCCCGTGGCCACCCTGGAGCTCCCGAGGACGGTGGACGCTGCGTCGGCCATCTTCGACAGGGCCTACTTCACCCCCGACGGCACCGAGCTCGCGGCCGGAGTGCTGTGGAACCCCACGCACTCGGGGCGCATCGGTCCGCCGAACGACGAGCCGCCGCCGGGGTTGCTCGGGGTACACGTCTACGACACCGTGACCTACGAGCTCGCCGACGTCGTCGACGTCGGCGCGTGCGGCGGAGGTCTCCTGGGTGCGACGCAGACGCATGTCGTCGTCTACGCCGCTGCGAGCCCGCGCTGCGACTGGACCCTGAGCAAGGGACGCGACCTGGTCCTCGTCGACCGTCGGTCGGGCGAACGGACGGTCCTGGCCGAGGGCATCACGAACCTCATCGGCTCAACCCGTCTCAGCGCGGACGGCCGGTTCGTCGTGCACGAGGACCGAGCGGGAGAGACCCGTGAGGTGGTCGTGCGGGACCTCGCCTCCGGCGACGAGGTCGCCCGGTGGGCCGGCGACACGCTCCGCGAGATCTCCCCGGACGGTGCCTGGGTGCTCCAGGGGTTCCAGGCCTGGACCGTGCGCGAGGTGGCGACCGGCGACGAGGTGACGTTCGAGGACCCCAGGGGGATCGCCTTCTACGCGGACTTCCACCCCGACGGGCAGAGCCTGACCACCGTGACCGAGGACGGCACCGTGAGCTGGTGGGACTTCCGGACAGGAGAGCGCCTCGCCTCGCACCGTGGGCTGCGCGCCTGCAGCGTGTCGGTGGCGGCGGACGGACTGGTCACCGTGGCGGACGCGACGGGGATCGAGGTGGCAGTGGTGGATCCGCACCGCGGGGAGGGCGGCACCGGGGCCGGGTGTGCCCCGTCACGAGCGACAACACCCAGATGATCGTCCGGGACGGTGGCGTGCACACGACCGTCCGCTGCCAGGACGCCCCGTCGTGGAGCCACCACCGCACCGATCTCGCGACGGCTCGGTCGACGCAGCTGGACGCCGGGCGGGTCGTGTGGTCCGCCTCCGGTATGCAGTGGCGCGAGTCCGTGGGTGACCTTCCCGCGGGTGCGCCCGCGGGGGCGGTGAACCAGCTCCACCTCGAGGTCCTGGCCGCCGACGCCGGGGCCGATCCCGTCAGGCTCGACGGCATGTGCCCGCTCCTGTGGAGCGAGACAGGTGGGATCGACGACGGCTGCGCCCCGTTTCCGGAGGAGCCGTTCTTCCTGGACCCGTGCGTCGTGGCGTTCTCCCCGGACGGTGGGCTGGTGGCGGCCGTCATGTGCCCGGGGTCGTCCGGGGGTCTGGCCGTGTGGGACGCCGGCTCGGGCGAGCTCCTGCACGCCGCCACCCTCGCCGACCCGGAGACCGGAGGAGCACCGACCCACCTCGTCTTCACCCCCGACGGGTCGGAGCTGGTCGTCAGCACGGAGAGCAGCCACGTCGTCGTCCTGGACGTCGACAGCTGGGAGGTGGCACGACGGTCGGCGGCGCCGGTGCTCGACGCCTGGTACATGCCGGTCGTGGGCTTCCTGGGCGGCGGTGACCTCGTCGCCGTCACCAACGTCGGCGCGCCGGGCGGCGGCGCGGACGCCACGCTGCACGTCCTCGACCGGGAGACGCTGGTCCCGCAGCACTCACGACAGTCACTGCACGAGGGCACCGTGATGGACGCCGAGCTCAGCCCCGACGGCAGCCGCGTGGCCACGGCCGCCTCGCAGGGCCTGGTTCGCCTGTGGGACACCGGAACCCTGGACCTGGTGCACGAGATCCCCGTCGGCCAAGCGGTCCACGCCGTGGCCTGGCTCGACGACCGGCGACTGGTTCTGCTGCGCGACGACGGGACGCTGGACACGGTCCTGACGGACCCGAGCGAGCTCGTCGCGGTCGCTCGGGAAGGGCTGAACCGACCCCTGACGACCGCCGAGTGCCGCAGCTACGGCTTCGAGGCGTCCTGCCCGTCCCTGGGGCAGCTGCGGGACGGGGCGACCGCCACCGACCTGGACGGCACCTACCTGCTGCCCCAGCGCGCCGAGGATCTCCACGCGGACATGCGGGACGGCGTCGAGGCAGAGCAGGGAGCGGCCCTCGACCAGAGGTCGACCGAGGAGCTCGCCGCCCTGTCCGCCGAGATCCTCGGCGAGGCACCCGGCATGCGGCTGCACCTGGAGGACCGGTCGGTCCGCGTGGTGCGGGACGTGGCCACGTCCGGGCAGGTCGAGGGGGCCGAGGCCCACTGCGCGGGCACCTACACCGTGACGGGGGACCTGCTGCGGCTCGACGCGGAGCGCGGCACCTGGTGCTACCTCGGCCTGTACCTGGAGGCGCGGTTCAGCGTCGAGGACGGCGACGTGAGGTTGCACGCCGACGGGTTCCGCGGACCGGTCTTCGAGCGTTACCTCTGGGGCGACCAGCTGCTGGTCCGCCAGACCTGACCCCGCAGCGCGCCCTCGGGTCCGGTCCCGCTCCGTCAGTCGTGGCCGACCAGCTCCGCCGCCTGCCGGGCGATCTCCCACTCCTCGTTGGTGGGCACCACCCACACCGCGACCGAGCTGTCGGGGCTGCTGATCAGCGCCTCGCCGTGGGCAGCCTCGTTCGCCGCCTCGTCGAGGCGCACCCCGAAGCCGGTGAGGCGGTCGACGACGGCGGCGCGCACGAGCGGGCTGTGCTCGCCGATGCCGGCGGTGAAGGCGATCGCGTCCAGCCGGCCCAGCACGGCGGCATACGCCCCGACGTAGTGCAGCAGCCGGTGCACGACCACGTCGAAGGCGAGCCGCGCGTCGGGGTCGCCGTCCTGGACCCGCTGCTCCACGTCGCGCATGTCGGCGGAGCCGGTGAGCCCCAGCAGGCCGCTCTCCGTGGACAGCGCCCGGTCGTAGTCCTCGACGCTCAGCCCGGCCACCTCCGCGAGGTGACGTGGCAGGCCGGGGTCGACGTCGCCGGGCCGCGTCCCCATCACGAGGCCCTCGAGCGGGGTGAGCCCCATCGACGTGTCGACGCTGCGGCCGCCGTCCACGGCCGTCGCGCTGGCCCCGTTGCCCAGGTGCAGCACGATCGTGGCGACGGCCGCCAGGGGACGACCGAGGAGGTCGGCGACGCGCCGGGAGACGTAGGCGTGCGAGGTCCCGTGGAAGCCGTAGCGGCGCACGCGGTACTGCTCGCGCCAGGCGCGCGGGACGGCATACGTCGAGGCGGCCGGCGGCAGCGTCTGGTGGAAGGCGGTGTCGAAGACCGCGACCTGCGGCACGTCGGGGAAGACCCGCTGGGCGACCTCGATGCCCTGCAGGTTGCCGGGGTTGTGGAGGGGTGCGAGGGGGAACAGCCGGCGGATGGTGTCCACGACCGCCCCGGTCACCACCGTCGGGGCGCTGAAGTCGGCACCGCCGTGCACGACCCGGTGACCGACGGCGACCAGGTCGACCTGCGCCAGGTCGGGACCGTGCTCGGCGAAGGCGGTGCGCAGCAGCTCCATCGCACGGACGTGGTCGGGGACCGTGGTCTCGTGCGCGTGGGTGCCGGAGGCGCAGGTATGCCGCACGCGCCCGGCGGGCAGCCCGATCCGCTCCACGAGGCCGGTGGCGTCCGAGGCCCCGGTCCCGGGGTCGACGAGCTGGTACTTCAGGGACGAGGAGCCGGCGTTGATGACGAGCACGCGCCGGGTGCCGGTGGAGGTCATGTCAGCCCCTCGCCTGGATGGCGGTGATGGCCACGGTGTTGACGATGTCGCGCACCGTCGCCCCCCGGGAGAGGTCGTTCACCGGGGCGTTGAGACCTTGCAGCACCGGCCCGATCGCCACGGCGGAGGCGCTGCGCTGCACGGCCTTGTAGGTGTTGTTGCCGGTGTTGAGGTCGGGGAAGATCAGCACCGTCGCCCGGCCCGCGACGGCCGAGTCCTTGAGCTTGGTCGCGGCGACGGCCGGGTCGACGGCGGCGTCGTACTGGATCGGGCCCTCGACGAGCAGCTCGGGGGCGCGCTCGCGGACGAGCTCGGTCGCGGCCCGGACCTTGTCGACGTCCGCGCCCGACCCGGACCCGCCGGTGGAGTAGGACAGCATCGCCACGCGCGGGTCGACCCCGAACCGGGCGGCCGTCGTCGCCGAGCTGACCGCGATGTCGGCGAGCTGCTCGGCGCTGGGGTCGGGGTTGATCGCGCAGTCGCCGTAGACGAGGACACGGTCGGCGAGGCACATGAAGAAGACGCTGGAGACGACCGAGACGCCGGGGGAGGTGCGGATGATCTCCAGGGCGGGCCGCACCGTGTGGGCGGTGGACGTGATCGACCCGGAGACCATGCCGTCCGCCTGCCCCCCGTGCACCATGAGCGTCCCGAAGTAGGCGGGGTCGGTGACGAGGTCGTGCGCCGCCTCGACGGTCACGCCCTTGTGGGCCCGGAGGCCGGCGTAGGTCGAGGCGAACTCCTCGCGCAGGTCGCTGGTGCGCGGGTCGACCACGGCGGCCTCGTCCAGGTGCAGTCCGAGGGCGGCGGCCCGGGCGCGCACCTCGGCCTCGTCCCCCAGGAGCGTCAGACGGGCGACGCCGCGGGCCAGCAGCGTGTCGGCGGCGCGCAGGATGCGGTCCTCGAGACCCTCCGGCAGCACCACGTGGGCGCCGGCGGCGCGGGCCCGGGCGGTGAGCTCGTGCTCGAACATGAGCGGCGTCACGACGCGGGTGCTGGCAGACCCCGCCGGCTGCCCGCCGGGCGGCAGCAGGGTGTCGACGTCGAGGTGCTGGTGCACGAGGGTGCGGGCGCGCTCGATCTTGCGCGCCGAGCCGGGGCCGATGCGGGCCTGCACGCGGGAGATGGCCGTGGCCGTGGTCATGGTGCCGGTGGTGCAGGTGACGACGGGCAGCTCCACCCCCACGCCCTCGACGAGCCGGTGGACCTGCTCGCTGGGCAGGAACCCCCCGTTGAGGACGATCCCGGACAGCGAGGGGAAGGTCGAGGCGCGGTGGGCGAGCAGCGAGGCGATGAGCACCTCCTCCCGGTCGCCGGGGCAGATCAGCGCGCAGCCCTCGTGGAGCCGGTCCAGCACGTGGGGCATGGTCATCCCCGCCACGACCATCCCGGTGACCTCGCGGTCGAGCAGGGCCTCCTCGCCCAGCAGGAGCCGCCCGTCGACAGCGCCCATGAGGTCGCGCATCGTCGGTGCCGAGAGCAGCGGGTCACCGGGGACGGTGTAGACCGGCACCCGACCGCCGACGCTGCCCCGCCGCTTGCCGGTGGGTGAGACCTCGGAGCGGAGCCGCTCGACGATGCCGCAGCGGACGGTCTCCGCCTCCTCCGGCGGCACCCGGTTGGCGACGACCGCGGCCACGTCGGCGTGCCGGCTGCGGGCCTCGTGGTAGATCACCTGGGCCGCGGTGACGCTCTCGTCCACCGACCGGTCCAGGCACGGGACGACGAGCACCATGGGGGCGCCCAGGTGTGCGGCGATGGCGGCGTTGACGGAGAATTCGGTCGGCGCCGGGACCCCGGTGAAGTCGGAGCCCACCACCAGCACGGTGTCGTGGTCGGCGGCGTAGGCGTGGAAGCGCTCCACCGCGGTGCCGACCGCCACGTCGTGGTCGCGGTGGACGTCGTCGTAGGTCACCCCGACGGCCGTGTCCTGCTGCGCCGGCGACGTGGACAGCGGGTGCAGGAGGTCCAGCAGCGGGTCGTGGGCGGTGTCGAGGACGACCGGTCGGAAGACGCCGACGCGCCCGCCGCGGGCGCACAGCTCGGCGAGCAGGCCGACGGCCAGGGCGGACTTGCCCGACCGGGACTCGGCGGAGGACAGGAACAGTGCGGTGGCGCCCGGCATGGTCGTCAGCCTAGACGGGTGACCCCGGTCACCAGGTGGCAGAGTGGCCCTCCGTGAGCGCTCCTTCCTCGGGTATGCCGGACGTGCGCGTCTGGGTCGACGGTCACCTCGTCGGCGACGGTCCCTCCCTCGACGCCCTCGACCACGGGGTCACCGTGGGGGACGGGGTGTTCGAGACCGCCAAGGTGGTCGACGGGCAGGTGTTCGCGCTGCGCCGGCACCACGACCGCATGGACAGGTCGCTGGCGGGTCTCGGCCTCCCGCCCCTGGACCGGGCCCGGGTGCAGGAGGGCATCGACGCGGTGCTCGCCGTGGGCCCTGTCGCGTTCGGGCGGCTGCGCTGGACCGTGACGGCCGGACCGGGACCGCTCGGCAGCGACCGCCTGGGCGGCGCCTCGACATACCTCGTGACGGCGGTGGAGCAGGACCCCCCGCCGCGGACGGCGGAGGTCGCCGTGGTCCCGTGGACGCGCAACGAGCGCGGCGCGCTGGCCGGGGTCAAGTCCACGTCGTACGCCGAGAACGTCGTGGCCCTGGCGGCCGCGAAGGCGCGGGGTGCCTCCGAGGCGCTGCTGGGGAGCACGGCCGGCCAGCTGTGCGAGGGCACCGGGTCCAACGTCTTCGTCGTCGTGGACGGCGTGGTGCGCACCCCCCGGCTCGAGGACGGTCCGCTCGCCGGGGTGACGCGCGACCTCGCCCTGCACTGGCTGCGGGACGAGGGCTTCGACGTGGCGGAGGACAGCCTGCCGCTCTCGGTGCTGGACCGCGCCGACGAGGTGTGGATCACCTCCAGCGTGCGCGACATCTGCGCCGTGACCCGCATCGACGTGGTGCCGGGCACCCGGACGATCGGCGGACTCACGCTCGCGACACCGCCCGTGACTCCTCGCGAGCTGGGGGACGCGGCGGGGCCGGTGACGCGGCGCGCCCAGGACGTCTTCGCGCGGCGCGCAGCCGAGGACATCGACCCCTGAGACGCGCGCTCCGCGACGGCCCTGGCGTCCCGTGTGAGTGCGTCCCGTGGAAGAGCGTCCCGTGGGAGTGCGCCGTCCCGGGCCACTCTCACGGGACCCTCTCTCACGGGACGGGCATCGTCGTCCGGGTTGCTCGGATGCCGCAGACCGGGGCCCAGCACCGATTTCGTCCGGCGGGCGGAGGTCGCTAGAGTGATTCCCCGCGCCCATCAGGTGCACCTGGACGTGTAGCTCAGCTGGTTAGAGCGCTCGCTTCACACGCGAGAGGTCAGGGGTTCGAGTCCCTTCACGTCCACCCCACTGTTCCTCAGTCACGAGGCCCCTGGCCTGCGGAAACGCAGGCGAGGGGTCTTCTTCATGGCACGCGAGTGCCCTCAGCGTGTCGGATACGTGTCGGATGGCCGCAAGTAGGCGGGGGGACTCTCGCGGGGTCAGCATCCGAACCAGGCGTCGATAGATGTCGCGTCGGTGGCGCTTCGCGACGAGCAGGAAGCCCGAAGCTTGTCCTCAGACACGTTCTGGCAGTAGCCGGTGTACGCGCCACTCGCCGTCGCCCGCCCGAGGACGGCCCAGAACACTCGGCACCTCCCGGGGGAGATCGCATTCTCTGGCGCGGACCAAGGTGGGCTCGTCAAAGGGGTCTGCGGTGCCGCGTCACTGCCCGCGGCAGAGGGGTGCGTTCGGTTCAGGGCAGAAGGTCCCAGAACTGACGGCGGCCGGCATCGCGTGGATGACCATCTCCTCGCCGCTACGGAAGACGAGCACGACCCTCTCCAGCAACCGTGCCTGGGTGTCGAAGCCGAGCCGCAGCTCGCGGTGGGGCCACTCGTCTTCCTCGAGCGGCTCGACCCACAACGACAGGTCCGCAGCCTGGACCGCGTCCTCGGGAACGACCCCGTGCTTGAGCGCGCTGCGGTGGACCTTCACGCGGCGTAGCCGGCCAGCGCACGTCGGATCGCCTCGGAGCGGGACAGGTGCTCCCGGGCGGCGTACGCGTCGAGCGCCGCGATCTCCTCGGCCGTGAGCCGCACGGCGATCACCTGCGTTGGTTCGGCCCCGCGCCCGGGACGGCCCCGGCCGCGGCGTTTGAGCTCCTCGACGTCATAGCCAGCCTCGGCCTCGTCAGCCCACTTCTGGATCTGCTCGTCCGTCACCTGGTCGTCATCTGCCATGGCAAAATCGTATAACGAAAACCCGGCATCAGGAAGATGCCCTCCAGCACGACTGTGCAGCATGCGGAGAGTCGGGCGTGCATAGCCGTTCTCCACGCGGGGGGTCTGGGTAGCGCCTTGCGCTGGGCGAGTGCCGAGCCGGGTTTCGGGACGGAGGACGGCGCCCGGACCGGTAGCGTGAAGCGCATGCCAATCCAACTCGAGAACGTCGGCATCGCCGTCCGCGACCTCGAGGCGGCGATCGCCTTCTTCACCGACCTCGGGATGACGGTGCTCGGCCGCGACACGGTCCGCGGAGAGTGGACCGACACCGCGGTTGGCCTCGATGGCAACCATGCGAATATCGCCATGCTCCAGACGCCAGACGGACACGGTCGGCTAGAGCTGTTCGAGTACATCCACCCCGCCGCGCTTGAAACGGAACCCACTCGACCGAACGAGATCGGCATGCACCGCGTCGCCTTCTCAGTCGACGACATCGAGGAGGCCCTGCAGATCGCCGCGGCGCACGGCTGCCACCCCTTACGCGGGGTGGCGACCTACGAAGACGTCTACAAGCTGACCTATGTCCGCGGCCCCAGCGGCATCATCGTGATGCTTGCTGAGGAACTTAAGAAGGGTTAACCGCGAGAGCCCGGCCGGCCGATGGTACGTGGTCACAACCGCGAGCCCAACACCACGACGCGGCATGGTGCGGCGCTACGCGATCACAGCGGCAAAGTCGGACGAGCGTAGCCGTCCTCCACGCGGCTACGTGTTTCATTGACGTCAGGATCAGGCCCGGCCAGGCTCGGTCCTAGGTGACCGGGGTTGCCGCTCTCAGTGCGGCTGCCCACGCCGTTGGTGTGAGGCTCACATTTGGCCTGCGCTGCCCCGGTCACCGCCAGGGCCGGGAGAGGCTCAAGAGGGGTATGCCCAGCCGAACGTAGCGGTGCCCTCCCAGCTCGACACCACCTGTTGGCACGAGCAAGGGAGCAAGGGCATGGATGAGCAGATCGGCCAGGTCGTGATCGGGATGGACCCGCACAAGCGCAGCGTCACGATCGAGGTGATGACCGCTGATGAGAGCATCGTCGGCGGCGGGCGGTTCGCCACCGACGCAGAGGGGTACGTCCGCCTGCTGGACTACGCCCGGTCCTGGCCGCAGCGGGTGTGGGCGGTCGAGGGCTGCGCCGGGATCGGCAAGCACGTCGCCGACCGCCTGGTCGCCGACGGTGAGTCGGTGGTCGACGTGCCGGCGAAGATGTCGGCACGGGTGCGGGTCTTCGCCACTGGCCAGGGTCGCAAGACCGACGCCACCGACGCCCATTCCATCGCCCTGGTCGGGGTGCGGATGGCCGGGCTGCGGCCGGTCCTCGCCGACGAGCAGGCCGAGCTGCTGCGGATGTGCGTGGACCGGCGCGCCTCGCTGGGCCGCGAGCACACCCGCAAGGTCTGCCAGCTGCACAGACTCCTGCTCGAGCTCATCCCTGGCGGGGCCAAGCGGTCGCTGTCGGCGGCGCAGGCCAAGGAACTGCTGAAGACGGTCCGCCCGACCACGACGGTGGGCAAGGTCCGCAAGGCTCACGCCGCCGAGCTCGTGGCCGACCTGGCCACGATCTACGCGCGCAGCAAGGCCGCGGACAAGGAGCTGAAGGCGCTGGTGAAGACGACCGGCACCACCTTGCTCGACCTGCACGGCATCGGTCCCTCCGGTGCCGCCAGGCTGCTCGCCGAGGTCGGTGACGTCACCCGGTTTCCCGACCGCAACCACTTCGCGTCCTGGAACGGCACCGCCCCGATCGACGCCTCCTCCGGGGACCACACCCGCCACCGGCTCTCCCGCAAGGGCAACCGAGCGATCAACCGGGTGCTGCACATCATGGCCGTGGTCCAGCTGCGCAACGCCACCGAGGGCCGGGTCTACTACGACCGGAAGAAGGCCGCCGGCAAGACCTCGATGGAAGCGATGCGCTGCCTCAAACGCCGACTGTCCGACCTGGTCTACAAGGCGCTGCTCGACGACCTCGCTGGGCACGCGGCGACGGGCCCGGGAGGGCACTCGGGTGACGACTCTGACTCCAGCGCGACCGGCTCACAACCCGCTGCCGGCTCTTCGGACAAGCCACTTCCCGGACCCGCCATGAGTAAGCCTACGACCACCCTCCCAGCAGCGTCTTGACACAGAGGGGTGCCAGATGAGGGCGTCCCGAAGGGTGCGCCGGGCGTCCCTCTTGGTCTAGCCTGTGCGTTGTCGCGACCTCGGTGGGTGTGACCCGTGCGGGCAGAAACGTCGACCTTCATCGAAAGGACGACGACATGTCGCGATCTTCCTCCACCTTTCCGTTTGCAGTTCCCTCTTGGGCGCCGATCCCTAGGGTTCCTTCCTGCACATCTCCGGCCTGCGTCCCCCGATTGGTGACCTGGTCGAGTTGCGGATCCGGGGCGGAGGGTGACCTCCGTGCTGAAGTTGTTCATCGGGACAGCACGGTCGACGGCGAGCAGCGGTTCACCGGGTGCGTGAAGGAGGGGTTCTCACAATGGTGTCCGCCACGACTCTGGTTGGACACCGGCGACGGCTCTCCGCACACCAAATCTGGTCTCGGCGTCTGGCAGCTGAGCACCGGTCCCGATCTGCTCGGAGGATGAACAGCGTGCATCCCAACCTGCTCCGGCTGGACGACCTCGCCGTGCACGTGGCCACCGACCCGCATGTCCAGGCGGTCCTGGGCCTGGGCTCGGCCGGGGTCCA
>NZ_QZMN01000010.1 GCF_003702705.1 Ornithinimicrobium cerasi
GCTGACGTCCTCGTCTTCCTGGCGGTCAGCTGCATCCCCAGCAGGCGGCTCCTCCAGATCTTCGCGGAGGCGGCCACCCGCGCTCAGACGACCACCCCGACGCTGTGGCACAGCCCCGTGCGCGGGCTGACCGCCGCTCCCTCGGTCTGCTACCCCGTCACCGGTGGCATGGACGCGCTCCTGGCCGATCCCGAGGGCCTGACCCGTCCCACCCTGGTCCCGGGACGCTGGCGCGACTCGTTCGCGATGACGGCCCGCGACTGGAGGCTCGTCCTGCCCCTGGTGAAGGCCTCCCACCCCTTCGACGGCGCACCGAGCGACATCGAGAGCGTCCTCGCCGCCCGGTCCGGCCAGCTGCGCCAGGTCGCCGGCGCGGTCGCCTACCGCCAGCCTGCTCCCGCCCAGGAGCTCTCCCTGACGGCCACGGCCTGACCGGCCTCCTCAGAGGATGAAGCGGAACAGCGGGCTGTCCGGCGCGATCGGCTCGACGTCCATGGAGCTCGTGGCCATCCGCTGCAGCAGCCCCGCCAGGTCGTCCCGCGACCCCAGCTCGATCCCCACCAGGGCCGGCCCGGTCTCACGGTTGTTGCGCTTCACGTACTCGAAGAGCGCGATGTCG
Source organism: Ornithinimicrobium cerasi (assembly GCF_003702705.1). Taxonomy (GTDB): domain Bacteria; phylum Actinomycetota; class Actinomycetes; order Actinomycetales; family Dermatophilaceae; genus Ornithinicoccus; species Ornithinicoccus cerasi. The sequence goes on from NZ_QZMN01000010.1 coordinate 620, forward strand.
TCGTCGGGGCCGAGCACCTCGTCGAGGAACTGCCGCAGCATGCCCGGCTCCTGGGGGAAGTCCACCAGGAAGTAGTGCTTGAGCCCCTCGTGGATGAGCGAGCGCTCCACGACCTCGGCATACCGGAGCAGGTCGTTGTTGCCGCCGCTCACCACGACCACCACGTCGCGCCCCGCCGGCAGGTCGAGCTGGTCGAGCGCGGCCGCCGCGAGCGCGCCGGCGGGCTCGGCGATGATCCCCTCGGTCTGGTAGAGGGCGATCATCTCGGTGCACACGCGCCCCTCGGGCACCGCCACCAGCCCCGGGGTATGCCGCGCCACCACCGGGTAGGTCCACTCACCGGCGCGCGCGACGGCCGCGCCGTCCACGAACCGGTCGACGTGCGCGAGGGTGGTCGGCCCGCCGCTGCGGGTGGCCTCGATCATGCTCGCCGCGCCGGCGGGCTCGACGCCGACGACCCGCACCTGCGGGTGCCGCTCGCCCAGCCAGGTCAGGCAGCCGGCGATCAGACCTCCGCCGCCGACCGGGACGACGAGCACGGCGGGGGGCGTGGCCAGGTCCTCGACGACCTCCCTCGCGACCGTGCCCTGCCCCGCGATGGTGTGCGGGTGGTCGAACGCCGGGACGAGCGTCGCCCCGGTGGTCCCGGCGTCGGCGTGCGCGGCCGCCGCGGCGTCGTCATAGGTCTGCCCGCCCACGATCACGTCCACCCAGTCGCCGCCCAGGGCCGCGACCCTCTCGCGCTTCTGCCGAGGTGTGTTGGCGGGCAGGTAGATCCGCGCGTTGACCCCCAGCGTCGAGCAGGCGTGGGCCACACCCTGCGCGTGGTTGCCGGCGCTGGCGCACACCACCCCGGCCCAGATCTGCTCGCTGTCGAGCTGGGCGATGAGGTTGGCCGCGCCCCGGTTCTTGTAGGACCGCACCGGTTGCAGGTCCTCGCGCTTGAGCCAGACACGGGCCCCGGTCGCCTCCGAGAGCCGCGGCGAGGGCGTCAGGGGCGTCCGGCCGATGCGGCCGGCGATCCGTCCCGCCGCGGCGTCGACGTCGTCGGCGGTGGGCAGCCGCAACGGCTGCCCGCTCACGGGGCCTCGCGCTCGAGCCGGCGCAGCGCGAGCAGCGCGAGCGCGGCCGCCTGGTCGGCGAGCACCGCGTCGTCGAAGAGCACGGTGGGGGAGTGGTTCATCGCCGGGTCCGCGAGGTCGACCCCGGGCGGGCTGCAGTGCAGGAAGATGAAGCTGCCCGGCACCCGGTCGAGCACGAAGGAGAAGTCCTCCGACCCCATCAGCGGGTCCGGCGCCTCGACCACGCGGTCCTCGCCGAACGCCTCGCGCAGCTGCTGCCCGACCCACTGCGCCTCGGCGTCGTCGTTGATCGTCACGGGGTACTGCACCTCGAAGTCCACCTCCACCGTGCACCCGTGCGCCGCCGCGACCCCCTCCGCGACCCGCCTCGTCTCCACGCGCATCCGCTGCACGCTCTCGTGGGAGAGGGTGCGCACGGTCGCCCCGAGCGAGGCCTTCTCCGGGATGACGTTGATCGCCTCGCCCCCGGACAGCTGGGTGACCGTCAGCACCACCGGGTCGAAGACGCTGAAGCGGCGCGTCACCATCGTCTGCAGGTCCGCCGCGATCGCCACGAGGGCGGCCACCGGGTCGACGGCCGTGTGCGGCTGCGACCCATGACCTCCCTTGCCCGACACCGTGATCCGCAGGACGTTGGAGCCGCCGAGCATCGGCCCGGAGCGGTACTCGAAGACGCCCGGCCGGCCCGGGAAGACGTGGATCGCGTAGGCCGCGACCGGCTTCTCCCCGCTCGCCTCCAGCAGCCCCTCGTCGAGCATCACCTTGGCCCCGCCGTAGCCCTCCTCGCCCGGCTGGAACATGAGCAGCACCGACCCGGCGAGCTCGTCCCGGCGCGCGCTGAGCAGGCGGGCCGCGCCCACGAGCGCGGCGGTGTGCAGGTCGTGGCCGCACGCGTGCATGGTCCCGGTCGTGGCGGCATACTCCAGGCCGGTCGCCTCGGCGACGGGCAGGCCGTCCATGTCGGCGCGCAGCAGGACGGTCGGACCCGGGCGCCCGCCGCGCAGCACCGCCACCACGGACGTCGTCGCGGTCCCGGTGGTGATCTCCAGCGGCAGCCCCTCGAGCGCGCGGAGGACGATCTCCTGGGTCCTCGGCAGGTCCAGGCCCACCTCGGGGACCTGGTGCAGCTCGCGCCGGAGCGCGGAGAGGTCGTCCTGGAGCGTGCCGGCGTCGGCGAGGAGCGTCATACTCCCCGATCCTAGGGCCGCTGACGCGACGTCAGCCGAAGAGGATGGCCGCCTCGTCCCACTGGTCGCGCGGGACCGTCTTCAGCGCGCTCGTCGCGTCGCGGAGGTTGACGTTGACGATGTCGATGCCCTGGAGCGCGACCATCGTCCCCCACTTCTTCGCGCTCACGGCGTCGACCGCGGCGGTGCCGAAGCGGGTGGCCAGGACGCGGTCGTAGGAGCTGGGCACGCCCCCGCGCTGCAGGTGGCCGAGGGTCGTGTTGCGCGTCTCGATGCCGGTGCGCTCCTCGACGAGACGGGTGATCTGCTCGCCGATCCCGCCGAGCAGCTTGCGACCGAACTCGTCCGTGCGGTCGCTGCCGACCTGGGTGTCGTCCCCGGCGAAGGTGAACCCCTCCGCGACGACCACGACCGGCGCGCGGCCGCGGTCCTGGGCCTGCTGCGCCCACTCGCACACCTGCTCGCGGCTGACGGGGACCTCGGGGATGAGGATCGCGTGGGCGCCGGAGGCGATGCCGGCGTGCAGCGCGATCCAGCCGACGTTGCGGCCCATCACCTCCACGACCATGCACCGGCCGTGCGCCTCCCCCGTGGTGCGGAGACGGTCGATGGACTCGGTGGCGATCGAGACCGCGGTGTCGAAGCCGAAGGTGCGGTCGGTCGCCGAGAGGTCGTTGTCGATCGTCTTCGGCACGCCGACCACCGGGATGCCGTCGTCGGCGAACATCCGGGCCACGGTCAGCGTGCCCTCGCCCCCGATCGTGACCAGCGCGTCGATCTCGTGCCTGGCCATGACCTCCTTGACCCGCTCGGTGCCGCCGTTGGTGATCGGGCTCACGCGGGAGGTCCCCAGGATCGTCCCGCCGACCTTGGACAGGCCTCGGACGCGCTGGCGGGGGAGCGGGGACACGATGTCCTCGACGAGCCCGCGGAAGCCGTCCTTGATCCCCACGAACTCGTGGTCGTAGATCCGGTCGCCCTTGAGGACGACGCCGCGGATGACGGCGTTGAGGCCCGGGCAGTCCCCGCCGGCGGTGAGCAGGCCGATCTTCATGCGTTGTCCTCGGTGCTGGGCGTCGGGTACGGCAGACGCCGGTCCCCTCGGGACGGGGCCGGCGTCGGTGCAGACCTCAGGGTATGCCGTCGCGTCGCCTTCCCGCCAACGTGCGCCCGGGCGCTCCGCTGGCGAGGTGCCGGAAGGTGCGCCAGAGTCGTCAGGCAGACGCGCGTCGCGAGGGCGCGTGCGAGAGACGGAGCACCTCATGTCCTGGCCCGATCGGCTGCACCGGCCCTACCCGGAGGCGACGTACGACGGTGCCGCGGGAGAGGCCTCCGCCTGGCTGCGCTCCGGCGACCGACCCCCCGACGTGACCTACCCCTCGGGGGTGACCTGCGAATACCTGGCGACCGGTGACCGCACGCGTGGGCGCTTCGGGCTCTACCGGTGGACGTTCGGGGAGGGGAGTCGGGGCCGGACCCGCACTTCCACCGCACCATCTCCGAGCAGTTCTACGTGCTCTCCGGCCAGGTGCGCCTCTTCGACGGTCGGGGGTGGGTGACGGCCGGTTCGGGGGACTTCCTCTACGTCCCGGAGGGCGGGGTGCACGGGTTCCGCGGTGCCGAGGGGGCCCAGATGCTCCTGATGTTCGCCCCCGGAGGGCCTCGCGAGGACTACTTCGAGACGTTGGCGCGGGGTGGTCCGGAGGCGCACGAGCGGGCCGCCTTCATGGAGCGGCACGACACCTGGTGGGTGTGACCCCTCCGCGGCGCTCCGGTCCCGGGTGGGGCTGGCGAGGTCTGTGGCAGTCTGTGCGCCATGTCGACCGCAGCCCTGTCCCCGCGCCCCCAGGTCATCGCCGACCGTCTCCTCCCGCGCAGCACCGTGCTCACCGACGTGGCGCTCGTCGCCACCGGCGCCGCCGTCGTCGGCGCCATGGCCCAGGTGATCATCCCGATGTGGCCCGTCCCGATCACCGGGCAGACGCTGGCCGTGATGCTCGTCGGCGGCGCCCTGGGCATCCGCCGCGGGGCCGCGGCCCTCGGGGTCTACATGGTCGTCGGGCTGCTCGGCGTGCCGTGGTTCGCCGAGGCGAACGGCGGGGCCGCCATGGCCCTGGCGCCGTCGTTCGGTTACATCCTGGGCTTCATCCCCGCGGCTGCGCTGGCCGGCTGGTGCGCCGAGCGCGCCTGGGACCGTCGGCCGCTCCTGGCGATGGCGGGCTTCCTCCTGGCGACCGCGGTGCCCTTCGTGGTCGGGGTGCCGTTCATGGCGGCGGTGCTGGGGCTGACGGACCTGGCGACGATCGCGGCCTACGGCATCACGCCGTTCATCGTCCCCGGCATCATCAAGGCGGCCATCGCCGCGGCGCTCTTCCCCGTCGCCTGGCGTCTCCTGCGTACCCGCGCCTGAGGCCCGGCGCCTGACGCACGGGCCGCCGCTCCCGGCCGCCGCTCGAGTGGTGGCGTTCCGGGCTCGCAGGCTCCCCTCCGGCCACCACGGAGGACATCGTGTCGGGTTGGTGCGGCTATGCCAGCACCGATCGGTCACGGTGAACGACGCCCCGCCTGGTGAACGACGCCCCGCCTGGTGAACGTCGCTCGAGACCTGATCAGGCGTCCTCGGCCTCCTCCAGCGCGGCCCGCATCTCGTCGCGACGGGCCCGGCTCTCGACGAGCTCCCGGTCGGCGGCCTCGAGCGCTGTCTCCGTCTGCGATCGCCTGCTCTCCGCCTTCTCGAGCCGCTTGCGCGCAGACGCCAGCAACCGCTCGGCCTGCGCCACCTGCTCCTGGGCCACCGTGACCTCCTGCTCGGCGTCCGCGTCAGCCTGGGCCGCCGAGCGTCGGGTCGCCCGGGCTGCGGCGACGACCTTCTCGGACTCGTCGAGCTCCATCTCCAGCTCGGAGACGCGGTCGGGCGGCGTAGCCGGTTCCTCGGCGGGAGGATCTGCTCCGTCGTCGGCCTCTTCGTCGGCCTCTCCGTCGTCGGCCTCCCCGGCCGCCTCTCCGTCGTCGGGCTCCTCGTCGGCCTCCCCGGCGGCCTCTCCGCCGTCGGCCTCCTCGACCGCCTCGCCGTCGTCGTCCTCCCCGGCCGACTCTCCCTCCCCGGCCGCCTCTCCGCCGTCGGGTTCCCCGGCCGCCTCCCCCGCGCGGGCGGGCTCTCCGGCCGACCTCCCGGCACGCTCCTGCGCGTCGGACTCTCCGACCATCCCCCCGTCAGGATCGGCCGCACGCCGTCCACCCTCGATGCGGGTCAGGACGACCCCCGTGCTCGTGCGGGCGACGGCGTCGGCGAGGTCCACCTCCCCGAACCCGCTGTAGCTCAGCGCCCGCGTCAAGTTGCCGCTGGTCACGACCACCGCCGCCCCCGCGTCGGCGAGCGCCGCGACGGCCGTGTCCCGGACCTCCGACTCCACCGCGGGGGTCAACGACCCGCCGGGAGCACGGGTGCGGGCCGCGGCCACCCACGCGGCCAGCAGGGTGTCCCTCTCCGTGCGCAGACCTGCCAGCGCAGCCATGTCCAGCGCCGACTGCGCGTGCCGCATCCGGGCGCCCACGTCGTGCAGGGTCGCGACGACCGGGTCGTCGGAGCGCACCAGCGCGTTGACGGCCGCCGCGGAGACGCTCGGCTTGCGGAGCGCCCCGACCTGCTTGGCCTGGTCCCGCAGCCCCTGCGCCCGCAGCCGCGCCACCTGCTCCTTGCGGACGGCGACGAACTCCTCGGGAGGGGCGCCGTAGACGGTGTGCACCGCGCGAGCCAGCGCCTCCTCCTCCGACGAGCGGTCGCTGTCCGTCACACCTCGGACCCTAAGGGACGCCCTGGCCCCCGTGCCGTGTTCCGGGGAACGGGCACATCCGCGAGGAGAGGCGATCCCACCTGGGGTTTTCCCGTCGACAGCGGCGATGTGCCCGTTGGCGGGAACGTGGCGGACCCGGGCGGGCACGGCTCTCACGCCTAGGCTGGGCCCGTGTCCACCTCGGTCGTCGCCCCGGTCGTCACCCCGGTCGTCGCCCCGGTCGTCCCCCTGCACGTGCTGGGGACGGACGTCGACATCCGGGTCGGTGGAGCCGACCCGGAGCCGCTCGCGAGCACCCTCCGCACCCGCTGGCACCTGTGCCTGCGCGACACCGACGCACCCGCGACCGAGGAACCGCCGGCGGTCGTCGAGGCAGCCCTCCGGCACGTCGACGCCCCCGACCTGCCCGGCCCTACGCCACCGGCCCGCTTCAGCACCGTCGTCACCGACGCGGACGAGCGGCGCCTCCTGCAGCGGGTCACCCAGGCCGTGACGTATGCCGCCATCGGCGCCCGGTCCGGCGAGCTGCTGATGCTGCACGCCGCCGCGCTCGCGCACCCGGGGACCGGCGCCACCGCGGCGTTCGTCGCCCCGGGCAACACCGGCAAGACCACGTTGTGCCGCACCCACGGCCCGGGCCGTGCCTACGTCACCGACGAGACGGTGGGGGTGCGTCGGGACGGGACCGTCACGCCATACCCGAAGCCGTTGTCGACACGCCGTGCGGACTGGCTCGGGGTCAAGGACGAGCAGGCGCCGGGCGACCTGGGCCTGCGGGGGCCGGCGGTCCAGCCCTGGCTCGCCGGGATCGTGCTGCTGCGCCGCGACGGGACCCGCACCGGCCCGGCCGAGGTGGAGGAGCTCGACCTCCTCGACGCCGTGCTGGCGATCACCCCCGAGTCCTCGGCGTTCATGACGACCGAGGCACCGCTCCAGTGGCTCTCGGACGTGCTCGGGCGGACCGGTGGCGCGCTGCGGGTGACGTACTCCGAGGTGAGCGAGCTCGCCGACCTCGTCGAGGAGATCTGCGGACGGGCCTCGCCGTGGTGAGCTACCGGGCGGTGCCGGCGCACGACGAGCTGCACCGCGACGGGGAGTCGCTCGTCCTGCACGACGGTCAGGTGCAGCGGGTGTCCCCGCTCGGCACCGCGATCCGGGCCCTCACCCTCGAGGCCCTCCCGCTCGCCGACCTCGCCGCGGCTCTCGCGCAGGAGTTCGGGGCGCCGCCGGGGGGTGACCTCGTCGAGGTCACCCGGGAGGTCGCCGACACCCTCGTGGACGCCGGTCTGCTCCAGCGTCTCGGGGACTGACCGCCCCCGCTGGCACACTGGCGCCCGTGACCCCCGCCGCCTACCTCGCCCTCGTGCTGGCGGTCGGCGCGCTCTGCCAGCTCGCGGCCTACCGTCTGCGGATCCCGTCCATCCTCCTGCTGCTGGTGGCCGGCTTCTCGCTCGGCCAGGTGGTCAGCCCCGAGAGCATCCTGGGGCGCGACGTGCTCTTCGGCGGGGTGAGCCTGGCCGTCGGGATCATCCTGTTCGAGGGATCCCTGTCGCTGCGGTTCAAGGAGCTGCGGGGTCTGTCCCGCTCGGTATGGCGTCTGTGCAGCGTCACCGTGCTGATCGCCTGGGTGCTCATCACCGCGGCGGCGATGGTCGCGGGGGTCGAGTGGGAGCTGGCGCTGCTCGTCGGGGCGCTGCTGGTCGTCACCGGTCCGACGGTGATCGCGCCCATCGTCCGACAGCTGCGGCCGACCCGACGGGTGTCCTCCATGCTGCGGTGGGAGGGGATCGTCGTCGACCCGATCGGTGCCGTGCTCGCCGTGCTCGTCTTCCAGGCGATCATCGTGGGCGGCTCCGAGGGTGCTTTCACGCTGGCGGCGGTCACCCTGGCCAGGACCGTGGGCATCTCGGCCGTGCTGACGCTCGTGATCGGCGGGCTGCTCGAGCTGGCGATGCGGCGGCACGTCATCCCGGACTTCCTCGAGGGCGTCGCGTTCCTGGCGGGCGCGGTTGGGGCTCTCGTGCTGTCCAACCAGCTGCAGGCCGAGAGCGGCCTGCTGACGGTGACGATGCTCGGGATCTACCTGGCCAACCGCCCGGGGCTGCGCCTGGAGCACGTGCGGGAGTTCAAGGAGAACCTCCAGGTGCTCATCGTGGGGACGCTCTTCGTCCTGCTGGCCGGCCGGGTGACGCCGGCCGAGGTGGTGGCCGTGGCGCCCACCGCGCTCGTGTTCGTGGTGCTCCTCATCCTCGTCGTGCGTCCCGCGTCGGTCTGGCTGAGCCTGCTGGGGACCGAGGCGACCCGGGCGGAGCGGACGCTGATGGCGTTCATGGCGCCGAGAGGCATCGTGGCCGCGGCCGTGACGAGCATCTTCGCCCTGGAGATCGACCACGCGGCCGAGCGGGCCGCGGAGAAGGCCGACCTGGGGGGTGAGACACCGCTGGAGACGCTGGCCCTGGAAGCCGACGCGGAGCGGCTGCAGGCCCTGGTCGAGGCCTCGGCAGATCTCGTCCCGCTGGTGTTCGTCACCATCGTCGTGACGGTCGCGGTCTACGGGCTGGGTGTCGGCCGGCTGGCCGAGCGGCTCGGCCTGGCGACCACGACCCCCAACGGGGTGCTCTTCGCCGGAGCGCCGACGTGGGCGCGGCAGGCCGCCGAGATGCTCAACGGCCTCGGCGTGCCGACGCTGCTCGTCTCGCTGGCGCCGGGGGAGGTGTCGCAGGCCCGGATGGCGGGGCTGCGGGTGGAGCGCACGCACATCCTCTCGGAGTACGCCGTCGAGGACATGGAGCTCGCCGGCATCGGCTCGCTCGTCGCGGCCACCTTCGACGACGACACCAACTCGACCGCGGCCCGCGAGTTCGGCCGGACGCTGGGCTCGCAGCACTCCTACCAGCTGCGGCGGCAGGGGGTCGGCACCCGGAGCACGCAACGCACGGCGACCCGGCTCACCGCGCCGGTCGCCTTCGACCCCCCGCTGAGCGCCCCCGAGCTCGAGCAGCTCGTGCGGGAGGGGATGCAGGTGCGCAGGACGAAGCTCACCGAGCAGCACACGCTGGCGCAGTTCCGGGAGCGGCAGCCGGACGCGGTCCAGCTCTTCTACGTGCAGGGCGGTCGCGCGCAGGTGGTCACCGCGGACGGGACGACGCCTCCGAGCGGCGTGACCCTGGTCGCGCTCGTGCGGCCGCGCCGCGAGATGTAGGTGCGCGGCGTGCGCGGGGCTTTCGGGTGCTCCGTCTCGGGGGGCGTCGCCACAAACCATGCGTCGGTCTCGGGCGCGTGACGGGACGACACACCGGCCACCTGCCCGGTGCTGGCGTCCTCGCGGTGGCGACGCTATGGTGCGGGAGAGTCAGAAGTTACACATGTGTTGTTTGTGACTTCTGTGACCAGAGTGTATCGACCAGACGAGCGTGAGACCGGTCGTCGCCGTGAAAGGAACCGCCATGCGCACCACCACCGTCCGCGGCCTGGCCGCCGGAGCCGGCGCCGCCGCTGTCCTCCTCCTCGGCGCCGGCGCTGCCAGCGCCATCCCCGGCCAGCCGACCGGTGACTTCTGGGAGCAGTACTGGGCCGGCGAGGGCCTCGAGGGGGTCAGCTGCATCTCCGCCCCGACCGGGGGCGCGGAGGGTCAGAGCGAGGTCGGTCTGCAGATCGCCCTCGCGGAGGCCGACTGGGCGCCCCGCCTCGAGGAGGGCAGCGACTGGTTCTCCGTGATCCTCAAGGTCGCCGACAACTACGAGCTCTACGACTGGAACGGTTACGGCGCGTACGCCTACGACGGTGAGGTCCCCGGGCAGTCCCCCGGCAACATCACGCACGTGATCGTGTGCCAGGCCCCGGCCGGGACCGACGGCCCGACCGAGACCGACGGGCCGACCGAGACGGACGGGCCGACCGAGACGGACGGGCCGACCGAGACGGACGGCCCGACCGAGACCGACGGGCCGACCGAGACCGACGGCCCGACCGAGACCGACGACCCCACCGGTCCTCCGGTCGAGACCGACGGCCCGGCCACCGCCGGCACGAACATGGGTCTGGTCGGCGGGGCAGCGCTTGCGCTCGCCGGCGCCGGTGCGGCCGGCTGGGCGATGCGTCGTCGCCCCGAGGCCCGCTGAGCCCGCGGCGGCACCTGACCGGCAGACGTCATACCCGATGGCCCGCAGCCTCAGCCTCGTCGTCCCCACCGGCCTGCTCGTCGCCGCCCTCGGCGTGAGCACGCTCACGGTCCAGGCGGTGGGGGCGCTGGCTGACGGTCGCGGGCCGTCGGTGTCCTCGGACGGCCCGGACGCGCCCGCCTGGGTGTCGGTGCCGGCGGCCGGGGTGGACCAGGAGCCGGTCACGCCCGAGGGACTCACCGCCCAGGGCACGGTCGACCCGGACCAGGGCGAGGCGATCTGGTACTCGGGCAGCGGGCGCGTCGTCCCGGGTCAGGTGGGCACGGCCGTCGTCGCGGCGCACATGATCTACTACGACGAGCCGGACGTCTTCTACGACCTGGGCGAGGTCGAGGAGGGTGACGTGGTCACGGTCGGCTACAACAACGGCACCACCCGTGACTTCGTCGTCACCGACACCCAGCAGATCTCCAAGGAGGGGCTGCAGACCGCGCCGCAGGTCTGGGGGGACCAGGACGACGTCGCGCGGATCGCGCTCATCACCTGCGACGACTCGCTCGGCGAGCGTCCCGACGGGCAGCGCAAGGCCAACTTCGTCGCGATCGCCGAGGCCGTCGGGCCCGTCGGGGGCTAGCGCGCGAGCGCCTCCGCGAACGCCAGGTCGAGGTCCACGTCGACCCACAGCGCGTGGTGGTCGCTGGCCGCGTCCAGCTCGCGGGTGAGGGTGGGGTACATCTCCCAGCGGCCGGAGGCGGTCCACACCCCCCGCCGGTGGACGCCCGAGGCGGTGATGGCGGCGTGCAGGGCGGGCGAGCAGAGGATGTAGTCGATCTTGTTGCCCGCGCGCCCCGTGGTGTAGGTCCCCGGCCAGCCGCCGTCGTCGAACGAGGGATGGGTGCTCACGTCCCGGGGTCCGCCGTCCCCGAGCAGCGGCGCGAGCGGGTCGGAGTCCGGGGTGTCGTTGAGGTCGCCGAGCACGACCACCAGCTCGTCCCCGGACTCCAGACGCGCGTCGTAGAGCTCGCGGACGCGGGTGGCCTGGCGCATGCGGGTGCGGTTGGACGCGGCCTGCGAGCCGTAGCCCTTGGACTTGAGGTGGTTGACCAGGACGACCAGCCGCCCCCCGCCCGGGAGACCGACCTCGAACTCGGGGCAGTCGCGGGAGAAGACGCGTGAGCCGCCCACCGTGTCGTCGACGTGGCTGGTGATCCGCCGGATCGGGTAGCCGGCGCCGGTCATCAGGCCGACGTCGATGCCGCGCTCGTCGTTGCCGTCGACGAGCATGACGTGCCGGAACTCCTCGCCCAGCGGCCCGACGAGGTCGTGGCTGAAGCGGCCGAGCGCGGTGCGGTCCTCGGCCTCGACGACGCCGATGACGTCGGGGGCCAGGTCCGCGACCACCTGCGCGGTATGCCGCAGCGCCAGCTCCGTGGGGGACTCTCGCCGCAGCTCGAGCCAGCCGATCCAGTCCCCCCGGCCGTCCGCGACGATGCGCAGGTCGCCACCGGGCGGTCGGGTGACGAGTCGACCGCGGTTCTGCCGCAGCCGCATCAGCGGTCCCTGGTCCGAGCTGCCGAGGCCCAGCGCGACGAGCAGCTCGGCGATCCGCGTCTTGTCCTCGGGTGCGTAGACGTCCTGCTGCAGGATCCTGGTCAGGGCGGCGTACTGCTCCAGGTGCTCGCGGTTGGCCTCCCACGTGTCGGCCGCCAGGATCCGGGCCCGGTCGAAGAGGTTCTCCACGTTGAACGTCGCGATGCGCACCCACCCACTGTGGCACCGGCGGCGACGTTCGCGCAGGGTTCGGGCGGGCGTCGCGGCCTACCCCTGCCCGTAGCCTTGGGCGGTGCAGACCAGGACCCTCGCCTCCGTGGCCCTCGTCGTCGGCGGGATCGGGATCGGGATCACCGAGTTCGTGACGATGGGGCTGCTGCCGCAGATCGCCGAGGGGGTGGGCGTGAGCATCCCGGAGGCCGGGCACACCATCTCGGCCTACGCGCTCGGCGTGGTGGTCGGGTCACCGCTGGTCGCGCTCGGCGCCTCGCGCCTGCCGCGCCGCCGGGTCCTCGTCGTGCTGATGGCGGTCTTCGCGCTGGGCAACGCGCTGAGCGCTCTGGCGCCGACGTACGGGACCCTCGTCGGGGCGCGGTTCCTCTCCGGCCTGCCGCACGGCGGGTTCTTCGGGCTGGCCGCGCTGGTGGCGGTGGCGATGGCGCCGCGCGGGCAGGGCGGTCGGGCCGTCGGGACGGTGATGCTCGGCATCCCGATCGCGATGGTGGCGGGGGTTCCGCTGGGGACGTGGGCGGGACAGGAGCTGGGCTGGCGGTCGGCGTACTGGGCCGTGGCGGTGATCGGCGTGGTGACGGCGGTCCTGGTGCGGGCGTGGGTGCCCTCCTTCGCCGCCGAGCGGGACCAGTCCTTCATGGTCGAGCTGCGGGCCTTCGGGAACCTGCAGTTCTGGCTGACCATGCTCGTCGGGGCGGTGGGCTTCGGCGGGATGTTCGCGATGTACTCCTACATCGCGCCCACGATCGAGGAGGTCACCGGCCTGGACCGGGCCTGGGTGCCGGTGTTCCTGCTGGTCTACGGCGCCTTCTCGGTGGTGGGGACGTGGCTGGGCGGGCGGCTGGGCGACTGGTCGGTCCTCCGGACCCTGGCGCTGATGGGGCTGGTGTCGGCGGTGTCGCTGCTGGCGTTCTGGCAGACGAGCCGGTGGGTGGTCCCGGCCCTGGTCACGCTGGCCTTCGTGGCGGTGTCGGGGTCGGCCTGGGTGATCGCGCTGCAGCTGCGGCTGATGGCGGTCGCGGGGACGGCTCGCACCCTCGGGGCGGCGATGAACCACTCCTCCCTCAACGTGGCCAACGCGCTGGGCGCCTACGTCGGTGGGCTGGTCATCGCGGGGGGCTACGGCTTCCGGGCTCCCTCGCTCGTCGGCGCCGGACTGTCGGCCGCCGGGCTGGCGCTGCTGGGTCTCTCGCTCGTGCTGCACCGCCGGGCCGCCGCCCGCGCATGAGGGCGGACAGGGGGTCGGACTGGATATCGCGGATCGTCGATCACGAGGGAGACGGCCGACCACCGGTTCGATCGACGATCCGCGATCACGGGTCCACCCCCCAGGCAGGCTGCTCTCGCGGGGCGTCGGGTCGGGGCGGCTAGATCGCCTCGACGTCGGGGTAGCGGGGCTGCCACATCCGCTCGAACACCTGCTGGACGGGGTCGGTGAGCGGGCGCTCGGCGACGCCCTCGTCGGTGGCCTGCTGGGCGACGGCGATGGCGACGGTGGCCGAGACGAGGCGCAGGTCGCTCATGCCCGGGAGCAGCGGGGCGCCGGGTCGCCACATGTTGACCAGACCGGCGAGGGCCTCGGCGGCCGCGGCGATCATCCCCTCCGTCACCCGCGTCGCCCGGCAGGCGGCGACGCCCAGGCCGAGCCCGGGGAAGATCAGCGCGTTGTTGGACTGGGCGATCGTGTGCCGTACGCCGTCGTGGTCGACCGGGTCGAAGGGGCTGCCGGTGGCCACGAGCGCGCGCCCGTCGGTCCACTCGAGGATGTCGGCCGGCGTGGCCTCGGCCCGGCTCGTCGGGTTGGAGAGGGGGAAGATGATCGGTCGGGTGTTGTGCCGCGCCATCTCCTCGATGACCTCCTGGGTGAAGGCGCCCCCCTTGGTGGAGGTGCCGATGAGGATCGTCGGCCGCACGTTGCGGATCACCTCGAGCAGCCCGATCTGGCCCGGGTCGCGGACGTCCCAGTCGGAGACCTCGACGCGCTTGCGCGCCCACGGCTTCTGGAACTCGTGGAGCCGGTGGTCGTCCTCGAGGTAGAGGCCCTGGATCCCGATCGGCCAGAACCGCGCGTAGGCCTCCTCCTCCGTCTCCGACCGGCCCGTGCGCAGCATCTGGTCCCGGATCAGGCCCGCGATGCCCATGCCGGCGCTGCCCGCGCCGAAGACGACGATGCGGTGGTCGTCGAGATCCACACCGGTCACGTCGACGGCCGCCAGCAGGGCGGCGAGCACCACCGCGGCGGTCCCCTGGATGTCGTCGTTGAAGGTGCAGACCTGACCCTTGTAGCGGTCCAGGATCCGGTAGGCGTTGGCCGTGCCGATGTCCTCCCAGTGGATCAGCGCGCGGGGGAAGAGCCTGTTCACGGTGGTGACGAACTGGTCGATGAAGTCGTCGTAGCGCTGGCCGCGCACCCGGCTGTGCCGCTCGCCGAGGTAGAGCTCGCTGGAGAGCAGGCCGAGGTTGTCGGTGCCGACGTCGAGGACGATCGGGATGACCCGGCGCGGATGGATGCCCGCCGCCGCGGTGTAGACCGAGAGCTTGCCGATGGCGATCTGGATGCCCCCGATGCCCTGGTCGCCGATCCCCAGGATGCCCTCGGAGTCGGTGACGCAGACGAGGTCGACGTCCTCGGCGCCCAGTCCGTAGTTGTGGAGCGACTGTTCCAGCTTCTCCGGGTGGTCGATGGACAGGAAGACCCCGCGCGGGCGGTTGTAGGTGTGGCTGAACCGCTCGATCGCCTCGCCGATGGTCGGCGTGTAGATGACGGGGAGCATCTCCTCCAGGTGCGTGGAGACGAGGTGGTAGAAGAGCACCTCGTTACGGTCCCGGAGCGCGTTGAGGGTGAGGAACTTGCCGAGCATCGACTTGTTGGACCGGTACTGCTCGTAGACCCGCTGGGTCTGGTTCTCCAGGGTGGTGAAACCGGTCGGCATCAGCCCGTCGATCTCGAGCTTCTCGCGCTCGTCCGCGGTGAACGCGGTGCCGCGGTTGGTCATCGGGTTGGACAGCACCGCCCGTCCCCGCGTGCGGATGCGCAACGTCCCGTTGCCGATCGTGGTGTCCTGGTCGTACTCACGGCCCATGCGGACACTCTAGGGCGGCGGACCGACGGAGCGTCGGGGGTGGCGCTGCCGGGACCCCCTGGCACGATGGCCCGATGACGACCCTCTACCTCGGCGGATACACGACGGACCAGCCACCGGCCACCTCCGGGCTCGCCAGGGTGAGCTGGACGCACGACGGCTTCGGCGAGGTCGAGCGCCTCGACGGACCGGGGGATCCCTCCTGGCTGGTCCGGGTCTCCGACGCCGAGCTGTATGCCGTGGGCGAGGGCGACCCCGGGAGGGTCACCCGGGTGCGTCCCGGGGAGGGCGTGGTCGCCGAGGCGTCCGCCGGCGGTCAGGGGACCGCCCACCTGGCGCTGTCGCCCGACGGCCGGTGGCTGGTCGCCAGCAACTACGTCGCCGGCAGCGTGGCGCTGGTCGCGGTCGGTGCGGACGGGTCGCTGGAGCAGGTGGACGAGCTGGGGTTCGAGGGCCGGGGGCCGCACGAGCGCCAGGACGCCCCGCACGCCCACCAGGCGGTCTTCCTCGACGACGGGCGGCTGCTGGTCTGCGACCTCGGCACCGACGAGGTGCACGAGGTGAGCGTCGGGGACGGGAGGTTGCGGCATACCGGGGACATCGACCTGCCCAGGGGGAGCGGACCCCGCCACCTGGCCCTCGCGCCCGGCCGCGACGACCTGCTGTGGGTCGTGGGCGAGCTCGACCAGACGGTGCACACGGTCCGCCGTGCCGACGGGGGGTGGACGGTCACCGGGACGGTCTCGACCACCCCCGAGGGCCCCGGCCCGGGGGAGACGACCGCCGCCGGGATCGTGGTGTCGCCGGACGGCTCGCACGTCTACGTCAGCACGCGCGGCACGGACACCGTGTCGGTGCTGGCGGCAGGGGAGGACGGGACCCTCACGCTGCGGCAGCAGGTGGTCACCGGGCACTGGCCGCGGTTCATCGGCTGGATCCCGGGCGAGGAGGGCAGCCACCTGCTCGTCGCCGCCGAGAAGGAGGGCTCCGTCGACGTCTGGGCCGTCGACGAGGGCCTCCTCGAGGAGACCGGCCACAGTCTCGCGTGGTCCGCCCCGACCTGGGTGGGCTGAGCGGTGGTCCACGTCGGCCACGCGGAGCCGCTCGGCACGAGCGCGGCCCGGCTCAACTGGCTGCGGGCCGGCGTGCTGGGCGCCAACGACGGCATCATCTCGACCGCCGGCGTGGTCATCGGCGTAGCCGCGGCGACCCCGAGCCGGACCGCCGTGCTCGTCGCGGGGCTGGCCAGCCTGGCGGCGGGGGCGATGTCCATGGCCGTGGGGGAGTACGTCTCGGTCAGCACCCAGCGCGACAGCGAGAAGGCGCTGCTGGAGAAGGAGCGCCGGGAGCTCGAGGAGATGCCGGAGGAGGAGCTGGAGGAGCTCGCCGCGATCTACCGCGCCAAGGGGATCAGCGACGACCTCGCGCACCAGGTCGCCCGGCAGCTGACCGACCACGACGCGCTGGGTGCGCACGCCGAGGCCGAGCTGGGCATCGACCCTCACGACCTCACCAACCCCTGGCACGCCGCCTGGGCCTCGATGCTGGCGTTCACCCTCGGCGCCGTGCTGCCGCTCCTCGCCATCCTCCTGCCGCCCCCGGCCTGGCAGGTCCCGGTGACCGTGGGCGCGGTGCTCCTGGCCCTGTTCCTCACCGGCACCGTCAGCGCGACGCTGGGCGGCTCGCCCCGGGGCAGGGCGATCGCCCGCAACGTCCTCGGCGGCGCGCTCGCGATGGCGCTGACCTACGGCATCGGCTCGCTGATGGGCGTCACCGTCGTCTGAGCGGCGCGGCCGGGACGGGGCGAGCGGCACGGCATACCCTGCACCCATGGCTGACGCACCCACCACCCTGGTGATCCTCGGCGCCTCCGGCGACCTGACCCGACGACTCCTCCTGCCCGGCCTCGGGACGCTCCTGTCCGCCGAGCCGACCCGTCGCGTGCGCGTGGTCGGCGCCGACCGGGTGGAGCTGAGCCAGGAGGAGTGGCGCACCAAGGTGCGCGACGCGTTCGCCGAGGCGGGCCTCGACGACGCGGTGGCGGAGCCGGTGGTCGAGGACGCGCGCTACGTGCGGACCGACGTGCTGCAGGAGGATGCCGTCCGTGCGCTGGTCGAGGAGGTCGCCGCGCCCGTCGTCCTCTACTTCGCGCTGCCGCCCTCGGTGACCGTCCAGGCCTGCGCGCTGCTGGAGCGCATCGGCGTCCCGGCCGGCACGCGGCTCGCGCTGGAGAAGCCGTTCGGCAACGATCTCGAGTCGGCCCGCGAGCTCAACCGCCAGCTGCTGCGGGTCGTGCCGGAGAACGACGTGTTCCGCATCGACCACTTCCTCGGCGTCAACACCATCCTCAACCTCATCGGCCTCCGCTTCGCCAACCGGCTGCTGCAGCCGATCTGGACCCGCGAGCACATCGAGAAGGTGGAGATCGTCTACGACGAGACCCTCGCGCTGGAGGGCCGGGCCGGCTACTACGACGGGGCGGGCGCGCTGCTGGACATGATCCAGTCGCACCTGCTGGAGATCCTGGCGTTCTTCGCGATGGAGGCGCCGGCGACCATGCACGCCGACGAGGTGCGCTCGCTCAAGGCGCAGGTGCTGCGCTCGGTGCACCCGTGGGGCCACGACCCGGTGAGGGGATCCCGCCGCGCTCGCTACACGGCGGGCTCGGTGGACGGGCGGCGGGTGCCGGACTACGCGGCGGAGGAAGGCGTGGACGCGGGTCGGCAGACCGAGACCCTCGCCGAGCTGGTGGTGCAGCTGGACAACGCACGCTGGGCCGGGGTGCCGTTCATCCTGCGCTCCGGCAAGGCGCTGGGCAGCCCGCGCAAGGAGGTCGTCGTCACCTTCCGGCCGCCGGCCCACGTGCCGACCGGCCTGGAGGACACCGTCGAGCCGGACCGCCTGGTCCTCGAGCTCAAGCCCGGCGCCGTCACCCTCGACCTGTCGATGAACGCCGAGGGCAACCCGTTCGAGCTGGAGCAGAAGGAGCTGCACGCCGAGCTGGGCAAGCCACGGATGCTCCCCTACGGCGAGGTCCTCGGCGCGATCCTCGACGGGGACCCGCTGCTGACGATCCGCGGCGACGAGGCGGAGGAGCTCTGGCGGATCGTCGAGCCGGTGCTGCAGGCGTGGCGGGCCCACGCGGTGCCGCTGCAGGAGTATGCCGCGGGCTCGGCCGGTCCCGCGGGCTGGGGGACCGTGCCACGCGGCTGAGGACGCTCTCAGGCGGCCCGCGTGGCGGGTCTGGCGGGTTGTCCGCGCTCTCCACTACGCTGCGCAGGAGGTGGTCGACGACGACCGCTCGGGATGAAGGGGGCTGGGGCGATGCGTGGTGTGACGAGGTCTGTGGGGGCTGGTCTGGCTCTCATCCTTGCTGGGGTGGGAGCTGATGCGGCACAAGGCCTTCCGGCTCCTGGAGCGGCTGACGGCGGGGTCCGGACGGCGGCCGTGGGCGGTGCCGACCCAGGATGGACGGCACCGGAGCCGCGCCGGGCGGCGGGTGACCCGCTGGAGCTGGAGCCGGGGACCTCGACGGTCACCCTCGTGACCGGTGACCGGGTGGTGGTGACCCGGGCGGAGGACGGCTCGACGAAGGTGGCCGTGACGCCGGCCCCCCGGGCGGACGGCAGCACCCCGACCTTCCGGCGGATGGCGTGGGAAGGGCACTACTACGTGATCCCCGACGACGTCGCGTCCCTGATCCCGGAGCGCCTGGACCGTCGACTCTTCGACGTGACCGGCCTCGTCGCGGCCGGCTACGACGACGCCGGGACCGACGGTGTCCCGGTCCTCGTGCAGACCAGCGAGCCGGGGTCGGGCCTCGACCCCGCACGTGGGGTGGACTGGACCGACCTGGGCGTCACGCGGGGCCGGAGCCTGCGGAGCATCGGGTCGGTGGCTGGCGAGGTCTCCAAGGCCGAGGGGCGCGGGCGGCTCGTGGAGGCCGTCAAGGAGGCGTCCGAGCAGCCCGCGGTCGCGAGCCGCGGCCCGCGGACGGCGATCAGCAAGGTGTGGCTCGACGGTCCGGTGCGGGCCCTCGACGCGGTCAGCACCCCCCAGGTGGGGGCACCGCAGGCGTGGGCGTCGGGCGCGACCGGCGCGGGTGTCACGGTCGCCGTCCTGGACACCGGCGTCGACGCGGAGCACCCTGACCTCGCGGACGCCGTGGTCGCGGCGGAGGACTTCAGCGGCACCGGCAGCCCGGACGACGTCTACGGGCACGGCACCCACGTGGCCGGCATCGTCACCGGCAACGGAGCCGCCTCGGACGGCGCGATCGTCGGGGTCGCACCCGACGCCGTCATCATGAACGGCAAGGTCCTGGACGACTTCGGCTCCGGATCCGACAGCCAGATCATCGCCGGTATGGAGTGGGCCGCCACGGGAGGCGCCGACGTCGTGAACATGAGCCTGGGGCTGCCCGGTGGCTACACCGACGGGACCGACCCGCTGGCGATGGCGGTGGACGAGCTGTCCGCCGCGCACGACGTGCTGTTCGTCATCGCCGCCGGCAACGAGGGCGCGTACGGCACCGTCACCACCCCGGGCAGCGCGGCCCTCGCGCTCACCGTCTCTGCCGTCGACAGCGCGGACCAGCCCACCGGGTTCACGAGTCGGGGGCCGCGCTCCGACGGTGGCGCCAAGCCGGACATCGCGGCACCGGGTGAGGAGATCCTGGCCCCGATGGTCGGTTACCCGACGGAGTCGACAGAGCCCTACCTGTCCGCCAGCGGCACGTCGATGGCCGCTCCTCACGTCGCCGGCGTCGCGGCTCTCGTCGCCCAGGCTCGACCTGCCCTCGACGGCCAGCAGCTCAAGTCCGTGCTCGTCGCCTCCGCCGTCGACGTCGGGGCGAGCGTCTTCGACGTCGGCGCGGGCCGCGTGTTCGCGCCGTCAGCGCTCGACCAGCAGGTGTTCACCAGCCCGTCGGCGCTCGGTTTCGGGATCTTCCCCTACCCCCAGACCGACGCCGAGGCCGTGACGCAGACCCTGACCTACGTCAACGTCTCCGACGACGACCTCCTGCTGTCGTTGAGCACCGAGGTCACGCTGCAGGACGGATCGCCGGCCCCCGAGGGCACCATGACCCTGGGCGCGGATGCGGTGACCGTCCCCGCCGGTGGCTCCGCGGAGGTCGCGGTGACCGTGGATCCCGCCGCAGCCGGTGTCGCGGCCGGTCGGGTCGGGGGCGCCGTCGTCGCCACCGACGGTGGCGAGGAGACGGTGCGGACCGCGGTGATGTCGGTTAACGAGCCGGAGATGTACGACCTGACGATCGTCGCCACCGCGCGGGACGGCAGCCCCGGTGTGGCTGCCAGCGCGGGGGTCACCCCGCTCGGGCAGCACGAAGGTCTGACCTTCGAGCAGGTCTTCCCGTTCTTCGACGAGGACGGCACCGCCACCGTGCGCCTGCCGGTCGGCCCCTACGGCGTGATGGGTGTCGTGCCGGAGGTCGACCTCGAGACGTTCGAGATGACGAGCATGGACGCGGTGAACGTCCCCGAGATCGAGCTGGGGGAGGACGTGACGGTCCACCTGGACGCCACGGAGGCGGTGCCGGTCACGGTCACGACCCAACGTCGGAGCGAGCAGGTCATGACCGACCAGCAGCTGTTCCGGGAGGGGGAGATGGCCGGCGTCGTGCTCGGTTACGGTGCCTTCGGCCCGGTGTCGCTCGGGGCGGTGCCGAGCGAGCCGGTCACCCTCGGCGCGTTCTCCTGGATGCACCGGCACCTGCGCCTGCCTCCTGGCGCGTCGCTGGACACCGGCGACTACCGCTATCTGTACGACCTGGCCTACGTCGAGCACGAGCGGCTGCCGGAGGTCCTGCGCTACGCCGCCACGAAGAAGACGACCACCCAGGTCAGTGCCGACTACAACGCCATGTCGGACGCCGGCTCGACGGGGTGGTCCGGACGGTTCGCGCTGGACTCGAGCGGCTGGGCCTTCGCGACGGCGTGGCCGGTGCAGCTGCCGGTCGAGCGGGAGGAGTACGTCAGCGCCAGCCCGGACATCCAGTGGTTCGGGATGCTCGACGTCCTGGGCGGGATGGCGGTCATCGAGACGCCGAGGGCCTGGACCACCGAGCCGGGCGGTCGGATCACGGAGCGCTGGCTGCACCAGGTGCACCACCACTCGAGCGTCGACGGCTTCGCCGGCACGCTCTTCGGTGAGATCTTCGCCCACGCGGTCGCGGCCGCCAGCGACGACCACGGGCACGCGATGTTCGCCGTCTTCGACCCCAGCCTCGTCTCCTCGCGCAGCCGGCTGTGGTTCGACGGTCAGCTCGTCGCCGACGAGGCGTCGTCCGCGGCCATCACGCAGCAGCTCCCCGAGCCCGGGACGCCGGTGCGGGCGCTGGTGGAGACCACCGTGGACCACCCCGAGTGGCAGCGGTCCACCGCCTACAGCACCGAGTGGCGTTACCCGGCGCCGCCCGTGGCGGGCGAGGACGGGATCGCGCTGGCTGACCTCGTCAACGTCCGCTACGGCGCGACGGGGATGGACGACCACAACAGGTCGGCCCGCACGGTCCGTCTCGACCTGTCGGTCGTCGACGGTCTCGGTGAGCCGGCCACAGGGGTGCGGGGCCTGCGGCTGTGGGTGTCGGGCGACCAGGGAAGGTCCTGGCGGGAGGTCGCGGTCAAGGGCTCCGGCGGGAGCCGGCACGTCAACGTCGTCGCTCCCCGCGGGGCCAGCACCATCTCGGTCAGGGCCGAGGCGTGGACGGCCGACGCCAGGGTGACCGACACGGTCATCGACGCGATCGACGTGCGCTGACGGGCAGCGACGGACACTGACCGTCACTGACCGGCGGCGCCTCGCCGACCGAGTCCGCCCGCCCACGAGGCCCCGCGCTCGACGAGCTCGTAGAGCACCGGGACGAGGATCAGCGTCAGCAGGGTTGAGCTGACGAGGCCGCCGATGACGACGATCGCCAGTGGCTGGCTGATGAAGGCCCCTCCGCCCGTCACGGCCAGCGCCATCGGGGACAGTGCGAGGATCGTCGCCAGGGCGGTCATGACGATCGGCCGCAGCCGGTGCCGGGCACCCTCGACCACGGCGACGCCGCGCTCCAGCCCGCGGGCGCGGTACTGGTTGACGAGGTCGATGAGCACGATCGCGTTGGTCACCACGATGCCCACCAGCATGAGCATCCCGACCATGGAGGCCACGTCCAGGGGCTTGTCGGTGAGCAGCAGCAGCCCGATCGACCCCGTCGCAGCGAAGGGCACCGAGACGAGCAGGATGAGCGGCTGCACGAGCGAGTTGAAGGTCGCCACCATCACCAGGTAGACGAGCGCGATCGCGGCCGCCAGCGCCAGGAACAGCGCGGAGAAGGCCTCGCTCTGGTCCGCGCTCACGCCGGTCAGCTCCACCTGCACGCCGGCCGGGACCTCGAGCCCGGCGAGCCGGTCCTGCAGGTCGGCGGTCACCGCGCCGAGGTCGTCGGTGGTCGGTCGGGCGGTGACCGTGGCGGCGCGCAGGCCGTCGATCCGGGTGATGCTCACCGCCTCGTCGACGGTCTCCAGGTCGGCGACCTCCCCGAGCGTCACCGGCTCGCCGGTGGCCGTGGCGGCGACCTCGAGCTCCTCGAGGGCGGCGACGTCCGCGGCGTCCCCCTGCCGGACGACGATGTCGGTGGGGGAGCCGTCCAGCTCGACCCGACCCACGGTGGCACCACCGGTCGCCGCCTGGACGACCTGGCCCAGCTGCACCTCGCTGAGGCCTGCCTCCGACGCCGCCTGCCGGTCGACCGAGACCCGCAGCGCCGGCACCGTGTCGGTGAGGTTGTTGGTCACGTCGGCGGCCCCGGCGGCCCGCATCAGCTCGGTGACGTCCGCCGCGGCGGCCTGCAGGTCCTCGGCGTCCTGCGCCTGGACCCGCACCTCCAGCCCCGTCGCCCCCAGCTGCTGCCCGGCCTGCGCGACGAAGCTCGCGGCGGGGGGCAGCTCCTCCTCGAACGCGGCGGTCATCTCGCGGCCGAAGGCCTGGCCGTCGACCCCCTCCTCGAGTGTCACGGCGAAGGTGGCGGTGTTGGCGCCACTGCCGAGGAAGACCGCCTCGATGCCGCCGGGGGAACCCGCCGTCACCTGGTAGGACCCCACGTCCTCGCGCCCGGCGAGCCAGTCCTCGACCTGCGCCGCCTGCTCGTCGGTGTCCGCGAGCGTGGTGCCGGTCGGCATCCGCAGCGTCGCCTGCAGGGTGTTCTCGCCGGAGCCGCCGATGAAGTCGGTCTTGAGGAGGGTGGCCGTCCACCCGGTCCCACCCAGCAGGGCGGCGGCCAGCAGCACCGTGATCCAGGGGTGCGCCAGCGCCCCGCGCAGCACCGGCAGGTAGGCCCGCTGCAGGCGGTCGGGACGGTCGCTGGCCTCGGCCGACCCCGGCGCGACCGCCTGCCCGTGCCGCCCCTGCCCGCCGCCGAGGAACCAGTAGCCCAGCACCGGGATGATCGTCAGGGCCACGAGCAGCGAGGCCAGCATCGCCAGCGACACCGTCACCGCGAAGGGCCGGAACAGCTCGCCGACCTGGCCCCCCACGAAGCCCAGCGGGAGGAAGACCGCCACCGTCGCGACGGTCGCCGAGGTGATCGCCCCGGCCACCTCCCGGGTGGCCTCGACCACCGCGGTGCGTCGTTCGTCGCCGCGCGCAACGTGGCGCTTGATGTTCTCGATGACGACGATGGAGTCGTCCACGACGCGGCCGACCGCGATGGTCAGGGCGCCGAGGGTGAGGATGTTGAGGCTGTAGCCCAGCACCTGCAGACCGATCAGCGCGATGAGCAGCGACAGCGGGATCGACAGGGCCGTCACCAGGGTCAGCCGCACCGAGAGCAGGAAGACCAGCACCACGAGGATCGCGAAGCCGAGCCCGAGCAGCCCCTCGGTGGCCAGGTCCTCGATCGACTTCTCGATGAAGGGCGCGCCGTCGAAGACCGTGATCAGCTCGCCGCCACCCAGCGCGGTGCCGATCTCGGGGCCGAGGTCCTCCAGCGCGTGGCTGATCTCGACCGCGTTGCCGTCCGGGGTCTTCGTGATCGCCAGGCCGACGCTGGGCTGGCCGTTGGTCCGGGTGTATGCCGTGGCCTCCCGCTCCTCCAGCGTCACCTCCGCGACGTCCCCGAGGCTGGGGACCTCCACCTCGCCGGACTCCTCCGCCGCAGCCTGCGCCTGCTCGGCCGCGGCGGCCGCCGCTGCGGCCTGGGCGGCGAGCTGGGGGTCGGTGGGTGAGGCGGCTGCTGCCGCTGCGGCGTCGTCCGCGGCCCGCCCCGCCTCCCCGACGGCGGCCTGCTGCTGCGCGGCCGCCTGCTGCCGGGCGGCCACCTGCGGGGTCAGCAGCGGCAGCGCAGCGATCTCCTCGGCGGAGGCCAGGCGCGAGCCCACCTGCACGGGGAGCTCGGTGTCGCCGTCGAGCACCCGGCCGCCCGGCAGGATGACCCCGTTGGTCTGCAGCACCTGGCCGACCGCGGTCGGGGAGGCGCCCAGCTCGGCCGCCTGCTCCTCGTCGAGGTCCACCGTGACGACGCGGTCCGCGACCCCGGACAGGGTCACCGCGCGCACCCCGTCGACGTCCTCGACCTCGGGCACCACGAGCCGCTCGAGACGGTCCACGAGGTCCTGCTCGTCGACCCCGTCGCCCCCCACGGCCGCGAGCTGGATGATCGGGAAGTCGTCGAGGTTGCCCGCGAAGATCTGCGGGGTCGCGGTGTCCGGCAGGTCCGGGAGGGCCAGCACCGCGCGCTGCAGGTCGGTCTGGGCCGAGCCGAGGTCGGTGCCGTAGTCGAGCTCGACGATGACGGAGGAGAAGCCCTCGGCCGTCGTGGACTGCACCTCGACGACGTTCGGCAGGCCCTGGGCCGCGATCTCGACCGGCCGGGTGACCTGCTCCTCGACCACGGTGGCGCTGGAGCCCTGCGCGGGCGTGGCCACCACCAGCACCGGGAACTGCAGCGAGGGGAAGAGCTCGCGCGGCAGGGCGCCCGCGGACCACAACCCGGCGAGCACGGCGAACAGCGTGGTGAGCGCCACCAGGGCGCGGTTGCGCACGCTGAACAGGGTGAGGCGGGACATGCAGGCCCTCCGGCTTCAAGTGACCGGCCGGGGGCGAGGACCCCCGCGCCCCGTCCGCGTGACGGCTCAGTATGACAGCCGGTCCGCTCGGGTCCGGCCGCTGCAGATGGTGCCCGACCAGCCTGGAACGGGCCTGTGAGGCAGGCGTAGGTTTGGCCCCATGAACCGCACCGTCGCGTCCTCGTTCAGCGCCCCCGGCACGCCCGCCGCGATCCGCAACGTGGTGCTCGTGGGCCCGCAGGGGACCGGCAAGAGCGCCCTCGTCGAACAGCTCAGCACGGGTCAGCTGGGGCACGTCCGGGACGCCGAGGAGGCCTCGGCCGCCGTCGGTGTGGTCAGCACCGTGCACGAGCCGACCGGCACCGTCGTCACGCTCGTCGACACCCCGGGCCGTCCCGACTTCGTCGGTGAGGTCCGCGCCGGCCTGCGAGCCGCCGACGCGGTGCTCTTCGTCGTCGCGGCCGGCAGCGGGATCGACGAGGCCACCCGGATGCTGTGGCGCGAGTGCGACGCCGTCGGCATACCCCGCGCCGTCGCGGTCACCCAGCTGGAGCTGGCCCGGGCGGACTGGGACCAGGTGGTCGAGGAGTGCCGCCGTGTGCTCGGCGAGGCCGTGCCGGTGGGTCTGCCCGTCCTGGACGGGCAGTCGCTCACCGGGGTGCTCGACCTGCTCGAGCAGGTCGCCCACGACGCGAGCGGGCAGACCCGGCCGCTGACCGAGGACGAGGGGGTCCGGGTCGAGGAGGCCCGCGGGGGCTTCGTCGAGGCCGTCATCGAGCAGTCCGAGGACGAGGGTCTGCTCGACCGCTACCTGGCGGGGGAGGAGCTCGACCTCGACGGCCTGCGCGCCGACCTCGCCACGGCGGTCGCGACCGCGCGCTTCTTCCCCATCGTGCCCGTCAACCCGCCGACCGGTGTCGGCGTCCCGGCGCTCCTGGACCTCATCGTCCACGCCTTCCCCTCGCCCGACCGCGCCTGGCTCCCGGCCGTGATGACCCCCCAGGGCGGCGCCTTCAGCGAGCTCGCCGCCGACCCGGAGGGGCCGCTCGTCGCCCAGGTCATCCGCACCACGACCGACCCCTACGTCGGCCGGCTCTCGCTGGTCCGCATCTTCTCCGGCACCCTGACCGCCGACGCGCACCTGCACGTCAGCGGGCACCTGGAGTGGGTCGTCGGTCACGAGGTCGAGGGCCACCCCGGGCACGACGAGGACGACGAGCGCCCCGGCCAGCTCAGCAGCCCGGTCCCCGGTGGCACCACCCCGCGGGAGTCGGCCGGCGCCGGCGAGATCGTGCTCGTCACCAAGCTGTCCAGCGCGGGCACCTCCGACACGCTGTCCTCGATGGACCGGCCGGCTCTGGTCGAGCCGTGGCTGCTGCCCGAACCGCTCCTGCCGGTGGCGATCCAGGCAGCCCGGACCAAGGACGAGGACAAGCTCGCGACGGCGCTGCAGCGCCTCATCGCCGAGGACCTCACCCTGCGGCTGGAGCGCAACGCCGAGACCCACCAGCTGGTGCTCTGGACCCTCGGCCCGGCCCAGGTCGACGACGTCCTGGTCCGGCTCCGCGACCGGCACCACGTCGAGATCACCACCGAGCCGGTCCGCACCTCGATGCGAGAGACGTTCGTGCGGCCCGTCTCCGTGCAGGGGCGCCTCGTCAAGCAGTCCGGCGGGCACGGGCAGTATGCCGTCGTCCAGCTGGAGGTCGAGCCCCTGGAGCGGGGCGCCGGGTTCGAGTTCGTCGACAAGGTCGTCGGCGGGTCGGTGCCGCGCGCCTACATCCCGTCGGTGGAGAAGGGCCTGCGCAACCAGCTGGCCGAGGGCGTCCTCGCCGGCTACCCGTGCGTCGACGTGCGCGTCACCCTGACCGACGGCAAGTCACACTCGGTCGACTCCTCCGACATGGCGTTCCAGACCGCCGCCGCCCTCGGCCTGCGCGAGGCCGCCAACGAGTCCACGGTCTCGCTCCTGGAGCCGGTGGACCTCGTCGAGGTCGTGGTCGGTGACGACTACGTCGGTGCCGTGATGGCAGACCTGCGGGGCCGCCGGGCCCAGGTCCAGGGGACCGAGCCGGCCGAGCTCGAGGGGCACACCGTCGTGCGCGCCGAGGTTCCCCAGCACGAGCTGTCCCGCTACCCGATCGACCTGCGCTCGGTCTCGCACGGCTCGGGCACCTTCACCCGCAGCTTCGCCCGGTACGACTACCTGCCCGCGAGCCTGGCCCGCGAGCTCACCGGCTGACCGCCGCGCGGGCCGACCGGCCCCCCGCCGCCCGACTGACCCCCCGCCGCGGCCCGACGGCCCCCCGCCGCCCGGCACTCACAGGCGGAAACGCCTTCTCGGCGCAGGATGCATCCAGCGTTTGTGACGATAGGTGCCTGTGAGTTGGGAGAAGGGGCGCGGGGGAGGGCAGGCAGGCGGGGTGGTGGTCGAGGTCAGCCGAGGCCGAGCCGCGCCAGCAGGTACGACACCTCGGGGTCGCGGCCACGGAACCGCCGGTACGTCTCGAGCGCCTCGATGGAGCCTCCCCGGCTCAGGAGCTCGCGACGGAAGTGCTCGCCGGCGGCGCGCGTCATACCTCCCGGCTGGTCCGCAGTCCCCTGCTCCCGGAACCACGCGACGGTGTCCGCGTCCATGACCTCCGACCACAGGTAGGAGTAGTAGCCGGCGGCGTACCCCCCGCCGAAGATGTGGTGGAAGTAGGCCGAGCGGTAGCGCGGCGGGACGAGGGGGTGCGCCGCGCCGGCCCGCTCCAGCGCCGCCGCCTCGAACGCCTCGACGCCGGACCCGTCGTGCGGCAGATCCTCCAGCGGCGTCTGGTGCCAGGCCTGGTCCAGCAGCATGGCCGCGAGCAGCTCGAGCGTGTCGCGCCCGCTCTCCTGACGGTTCGCGACGAGCGAGTCCACCCAGTCCGCCGGCACCGGCTCGCCGGTGGCGTGGTGGCGGGCGTAGGCCGTGAGCAGGCTCGGCTCCCACGCCCAGATCTCGTTGACCTGGCTGGGGAACTCGACGAAGTCGCGGGGGACCGAGGTGCCCGACCGCGAGGGGTAGCGCACGTCGGAGAGCAGCCCGTGCAGGTCGTGGCCGAACTCGTGGAAGAGGGTGATGACGTTGTCCCAGGTCATCAGGCTGGGCGAGCCGGGCGCGGGCGGGGGCACGTTGCAGGTGTTGGTGACGACCGGCTGGTCGCCCAGCAGGTGCGACTGGTCGACGAGCGAGGTCATCCAGGCGCCCCCCTTCTTGGTGGGGCGGGTCCAGGGGTCGAGGACGACGGCGCCGAGCACGCCGCCGTCCTCCTCGCGCACCTCGAAGACGCGCGCCTCGTCGGTGTAGCCGACGAGCTCGGGCCGCTCGACGAAGGTGAGGCCGTAGAGCGCGGTCGCCGCGGCGAAGACGCCCTCCTGCAGCACCCGCTCGAACTCCAGGTAGGGCTTGAGCCGCTCGGTGTCGAAGCCGTCGGCCCCGGAGGCGCTGACCCGGGCGGCGAGGTACTGCCAGTCCCAGGGCTCGAGCGTGGCACCGGGGTCGGTCCCGGCCAGGTGGTCCGCGAGCCGGTCCGCCTCGCGGTCGGTGAGCTCGACCACGCCCGGGGTGAGCCGGCCCAGGATGTCGTTCACCGCGTCGGTCGATCCGGCGCAGGAGACCTCGTGGACGTAGGCCGCGTGGTGCGGGTAGCCCAGCAGCTCGGCCCGCTCGGCCCGCAGCCGGGCCACGCGCACCAGCGTCTCGCGGGTGTCGTGCTCGCCCGACAGGCCGCGGTCCACCGACGCCCGGTAGAGCCGCTCCCGCAGGCCGCGGTGCGCCAGAGAGCCGAGGAGCGGCTGGCCGGAGGTGTTGACGACCGGCACCAGCCACCCCTCCAGGCCGCGGGCCGCGGCAGCCTCGCGCAGCCCGGCGCGGTCGTCCTCGCCCAGCCCCTCCAGCTCGGCCTCGTCGGTCACGTGCACGGCGGCGGCCGCCCGGCCGGCGGTCAGCGCGGTGTCGAACGCGGTGGACAGCGTGGCCAGCTCGGCGTTGATCGCGCGCAGCCGCTCCTTGGCGTCCCCGGGCAGGTCGATGCCGCTGCGGCGGTAGTCCTGCAGGCGCCGGGTCAGGACGTGCTCGTCCTGCTCGTCGAGGGTCACCTCGCCGGCGTCGGCGCGCTCGCGCAGCGCGACCAGACGGTCGTACAGCCCGCGGTCGAGCATGATCGCGTCGCTGTGCGCGGCCAGCCGGGGCGACAGCTCGGCGGTCAGGGCGTCCCGCTCGGGGCTGGTGTCCGCGGACCGCGCCACCCAGAAGGCGGAGTAGGCCCGTCCCAGGAGCAGTCCGCTGCGCTCCCAGGCGTGCAGGACGTTCTCCACCGTCGCCGGAGCGGGGTCGGCGGCCAGCACGGCCAGCGCCTCCAGCTGCTGCGCCATCCCCGCCGCGACCGCCTCGCGGACGTGCTCGTCGGTCAGGACGGCGTAGTCCGGCAGGGCGAAGGGCAGCGTCGAGGGCGCGAGGAGAGGGTTGGTCATCCCCCCATCCCAGCACAGAGGCCCCACGTCGGCCCGTCGCTCCGGCTGGCGGGGCGTATCTGACGCTGCGTCAACCCCTCTGACGACCTATGACCCTCACGACCACCACCCCGCAGGCCCCGGCGACGGCCACGATCCCCACCGGGCCCACCCCGCGGCTCGACCTCGACGTGCCGGCCGCGGTGGCGGCCTACCGCAGCCTCGCGGCGGCCCTTCCCGGGACGGCGGTGCACTACGCGGTCAAGGCCAACCCCGACCCGGTCCTGCTGCGGGTGCTGCACCTCGCCGGCGCCCGCTTCGACGTGGCGAGCCCGGCGGAGGTCCGAGCCTGCCTGGCGGCGGGCGCCCGGCCCGAGGACCTCGTCCTGAGCAACCCCGTGGTCGCCCGCGCCCACCTGGAGGAGATGACCCGGCTCGGGGTCCGGCTGGTCGTCGTCGACTCGCCCCAGGCCGTCGTCAAGGTGGCCGCCACCGCACCGGACACCTCCGTGCTGTGCCGCCTCGTCACCTCCGGGGAGGGCTCGGACTGGCCGCTGTCGCGCAAGTACGGCGTGTGCGTCGCCGAGGCGGTCGAGGTGCTCACGCTGGCCGACCAGCTCGGCCTGGACGCGGCCGGGGTCTGCTTCCACGTGGGGTCGCAGCAGAACGACCCGACCGCCTGGCAGCAGCCGATCGCGGCCGCGGCCCGGGTGTTCGGCGCCCTGCGCGGGCGGGGTCTCCACCCCCGGACCCTCGACCTGGGCGGAGGGTTCCCGGCCCGGCTGTCGGGGCAGGAGCCGGACGTGCGCAGCTACGGCCAGGTGATCCGGTCGGCGCTGACGGCCGTCTTCGGGGACGACGTCCCCCGCACGATCGTCGAGCCGGGCCGCGGCATCGTCGCGGACGCGGGGGTGCTGGTGAGCACCGTCGTGGACGTCGTCGAGCGGGGCGGGACGCGCTGGGTCTTCCTCGACGCCGGGGTGTTCACCGGGCTCGTCGAGACGCTCGACGAGGCGATCCGCTACCCCGTCACGACGAACCGCGACGGCGGCCCGACGGGTCCCTGCGTCCTCGCCGGCCCCACCTGCGACAGCGTCGACGTGCTCTACCAGCAGGTCCAGCTGCCCCTGGACCTCGCGGAGGGGGACGAGGTCCGGCTGCACGGCGCGGGTGCCTACACCACCTGCTACTCCACCGTCGGCTTCAACGGCTTCCCGCCGCTGCCCACCGTCCTGCTCGGCGACGGGCGCTGGTGAGCATGAGCACGGTGCAGGGTCGGGCCGCCAGGCTGATCGCCGCGCACGCCCTCGCGGCCACGGCCATGTCGCTGCCCTGGCCGCTGCTGCTCGTCCTCGTCTGGCAGGAGACAGGGTCGACCCTGCTCCTGGGCGTCGCCGGCGCGGCGCGCATGCTGCCCTACGTCCTGTGCTCGTGGTGGGCCGGGGCGCTCGCCGACCGCTGGGCGCGCGACCGGGTGGTGCGGGTGACCCTGGTGCTGCGGCTGGCGCTGCTCGCCGGCGCCTGGTGGGCGGTCGCAGCCGGGTCGCTGACCACCGCGGTCCTCGCGTGCACGCTCGCGGTGGCCGTGGCGACGCCCGCCTACCCGGCCACCGTGGCGGGCGGCGCGGGCCTGCGCGGCTGGACCGGTCGTCATACCGAGGTCGTGGTCACCGTCGAGGTCGCGTCGTTCGTGGTGGGACCCGCGGTCGGCGGCCTGCTGCTCTCCCTCCCGGGGCTGGTGCTGCCCGCCGCGGTCGGCGGCACCGCGCTCGCGCTCGCGCTGATGACCCGGGTCGGTATGCCGCTCGCGTCGCCCCGGCGCGCGGGCGGGTCCGCGGTGCGGGGGGCGGTCGCGTGGTGGCCCGTGGTGCGGGCCGACCGCGAGGTGCGCTCGGCGGTCGGCGTCCTCGCCGTCCTCAACGCGGCCCTCGCCGGTGCGGGTGTCGCCCTGCTCGTCGGGGCGCACGAGGGGTGGTCGGCACCGTGGACGGACGAGGTGGCCTACGGGATCGCCACGGCGGTCCTGGGCTTCTCCTCCCTCGGCGGGCCCCTGCTCGCGCCGCTGGGTCGGGACGCGGCGCAGCGGGTGCGGCAGGGTCTGGCACTGGTCGGTGCCGGCCTCGTGCTCGCCGCGGCGGCCCCCTCGGTGGTCTGGGCGCTCGGGCCGCTGGCGCTCGTCGGCGCGGCGGCCGTGCACGCGGAGGCCGCCGCCACGGCCGTGCTGCAGGTGCGCGTCCCCGACGACGTCCGGGCCAGCGTGCTCGGCCTGGGCGACGCCGCCATGATCGGGGCGGCCCTGCTGGCCTCGCTGCTCGCACCGCCCGTGGCACGGCTGGTCGGGGGCGGTCCGACGCTGGTCGTCCTCGCCGCGGGGGTGCTCGCCGTGCTCGTCGTGCACGTGCTCCGACGCGGGGCGCCCGCCGGCGGTCGGGACGGCCGGGAGCTCTCACCGGTGCGCGAGGTGGTCCGGCCCGGCGCCTGAGGGCGGCACGGTCGGGCAACACCGAAACAACAGAAAAAAATGTTGATTTACTCTTGACTCTGAGGTTTCCTGTGGTCCAGACTCGTCCCAGCAGACCCGACGATCACGTCGGGACGCCGAGGTGGACGACGAGGAGCACCGGTGTACGCACAGGAGCGGCAGCAGCACATCGCCCGGCAGGCCCGCACGGCCGGCCGTGTCGAGGTCGTAGCCCTGGCCCATGAGCTCGGCGTCACGACCGAGACCGTGCGACGGGACCTCACCGCGCTGGAGCGGCGCGGGACCCTGCGCCGGGTCCACGGCGGGGCGCTGCCGGTCGAGCGCGTCGAGCTGGAGCCGGCCGTCACGACGCGCGCCACCCGGCTCTCGGACCAGAAGCACCGCATCGCGGTCCGCGCGCTCGACGAGCTGCCCCACGACGGCACGCTCATCCTCGACTCCGGCACCACGACGGGCGCCCTCGCCGCGCTGCTCCCGCACGACGCGCGCCTGACCGTGATCACCAACTCCTACGCCCACGCCGCCGTCCTCAGCGCCCTCCCGGACGTCTCGGTCCTCGTCCTCGGGGGTCACGTCCGCCAGCGCACCGGCGCCACCGTCGGCCGCTGGGCCCGGGAGGCCCTGGAGGGGGTGTGCGCCGACGTCGCCCTCCTGGGCACGAACGGTCTCGACATCGCCCGCGGCCTGACCACGCCGGACCAGGCCGAGGCCGACGTCAAGGAGTCCATGGTCCGCGCCGCCCGGCGCCGGATCGTGCTCGCCGACTCCAGCAAGGTCGGCGAGGTGCACCTGCACCGGTTCGCCCGGCTCGACGACCTCGACCTCGTCATCACCGACGAGGACCTCGACGAGGACCACCTCGCCGAGCTCCGCACCGACGACGGCCCCGAGGTGGTGCTCGCATGATCGTCACGCTGACCCCCAACCCCAGCATCGACCGCTCGATCAGTCTCCCGCAGCTGCTGCACGGCGAGGTGAACCGCGCCAGCGCCAGCCGCGTCGACCCCGGCGGGAAGGGCATCAACGTCTCCCGCGCCATCGCGGCCCAGGGCTCGCGGACGCTCGCGGTGCTCCCGGCCGGTGGCCCCGAGGGGGCGCTCATGGTCGAGCTGCTCCGCGCCGCCGGCGTCGACCATCTCACCGTCCCGGTCGCCGGGACCCTGCGGATGAACGTCGCCCTCCTCGAGCCCGACGGCACCACGACCAAGGTCAACGAGCCGGGGCCAAGCCTCACGGACGCCGACGTCGAGGCGCTCCTCGCCCGCACGGTCGAGGGGTATGTCGCAGCCACCTCCACCTCCACCTCCACCTCCACCTCCACCGGCACCGCGGCGGGCGACGGGTCGTCGTCCGGCTGGGTCGTCGGTTGCGGAAGCCTGCCGCCCGGCGCCCCGGTGGAGCTGTTCGCGATGCTCGTCGAGCGGGCCCGGGCCGTCGGTGCGCGCGTCGCCGTCGACAGCTCCGGCGCCCCGCTCGCCGCGGCGGTGCAGACCGGGCCGGACCTCATCAAGCCCAACCTCGAGGAGCTCGAGGAGCTCGTCGGGGCGGCGCTGCCGACGCTCGCCGACGTGGGGCGGGCGGCCCAGGAGCTGGTCCGGCGCGGCGTCGGCCGGGTCGTCGTCTCCCTGGGCGGCGACGGGGCGCTCGTCGTCGGACCCGACGGCACCGCCCACGCCAGCGCGGCCGTCGCCGTGCCGTTGTCGACCGTGGGCGCCGGGGACTGCCTGCTCGCCGGCGTCCTCCACGCCCTCGACGGCGGGCTCGGTGCGGGCGACGCGCTCGCCGCCGGTGTCCGCTGGGGCAGCGCGGCCGTCGCCCTGCCCGGGAGCGCGGTGCCGACCGCCGCCGACGTCGCCGCCGTGCACGCCGTCCTCACGCCCGACCCCGACCTCACCACCGCCCTCCGCTGACCCTCGACACCCCCCTCCAGCCCCCACCCACCCGCGCCCCCCGCGCACCCTCGAAGGAGTGACCTCCATGTCTCTGATCAACGCCGACCAGGTCGTGCTCGACCTGGCCGCGGACGACCGCCACGCGGCGACCCGCACCCTGGCCGAGACGCTCGTGCGCACCGGCCGCTGCACCGACCTCGCGCAGTTCCTCGCCGACGTGCGCACCCGGGAGGAGACGATGGCGACCGGCCTGCCCGGCGGCATCGGCATCCCGCACGCCCGCAGCGCTGCCATCACCGAGCCGTCCCTCGTCTTCGGCCGCGCCGACGCGGGCATCGACTGGGGCGCCAAGGACGGCCCGGCCGACCTCGTGTTCCTCATCGCGGCCCCCGAGGGTGGCGGTGACGCGCACATGCAGATGCTCCCCAAGCTGGCCCGTGCGCTCATGAAGAAGGAGTTCCGCGCCGCCCTCAAGGCCGCCACCAGCCAGGACGAGGTGGTGCGCATCGTCGAGCAGGAGGTCTCCCTCGACACCCCGGCCACCGGCGCGCCCGCCGCCGGCCCCGCCGCCGGCGCCACCCCGGCCGCCGCCACCTCGGCCGCCGCCACCGCCGCCACCACCGGCGCCGGCGCGACCCCTGCGACCCCCGCCCCTCCCGCGGCGACGCCGCAGACGGCCGGCGGCACGGCATACCCGGAGGAGGGGGGGACCCGCGCGCTGCAGCTGGTGGCCGTGACCTCCTGCCCGACCGGGATCGCCCACACCTACATGGCCGCGGAGGCGCTCGAGCGCGCCGCGCGCGACGCCGGTCACCAGATCACCGTGGAGACCCAGGGCTCCGCCGGCTCGACGCCGATCCCGCAGGCGCAGATCGACGCCGCCGACGCCGTGATCTTCGCCCACGACCTCGAGGTCAAGGACAAGGGCCGGTTCGCCGGCAAGCCGGTCGTCGACGTGGGTGTCAAGAAGGCGATCTCCGACGGCCCGGCCCTCGTGGGCCAGGCCGAGCGGCTCGCCGCCCAGTGGCGCGAGGACCCCGAGCGTCAGCGGGCCGCCCTGGCCGCCGCGGCGGACCGCCCGGCCGGGGCCGACGAGCGCACGGTCGGCGTCGGCACCAAGATCCGCCAGTGGCTGATGTCCGGCGTGTCCTACATGATCCCGTTCGTCGCCGCCGGCGGCATCCTCATCGCCCTGGGGTTCATGCTGGCGCAGCTCGCGGTCGGCGAGCAGGGCGCGATCGAGGTGGTGCAGTACAACCTCACCGCCGACGACGCCACCAACATCGGCACCAGCTTCGACCCGCTGAGCCTCATGTCGTGGGCGGCGCTGCTGTTCGTCATCGGCGGGGCGGCCTTCGGGTTCCTCGTGCCGATCCTCTCCGGCTTCATCGCCTTCGGCATCGCCGACCGCCCGGGCCTGGTGCCCGGCATCGTCGGCGGCGCGGTCGCGGTGCAGATGGACGCGGGCTTCCTCGGCGGCATCGCGACCGGCTTCCTCGCCGGCTTCCTCGCCCGCTGGGTCTCCTCGTGGAAGGTGCACAAGGGCGTCCGCGGCGTCATGCCGGTCGTCGTCACCCCGCTGCTGTCCACGCTGCTCACCTGCGGCATCTTCATCACCATCCTCGGTCGCCCGATCGCGGCCCTGATGGAGGGCCTGAACGGCTGGCTCGAGGGCCTGGCCGGCGGCAGCGCGATCATCCTCGGGCTGATCCTCGGCGCGATGATGGGCTTCGACCTCGGCGGCCCGGTCAACAAGGTCGCCTACTTCTTCGCCACCGCCGGCCTGGCCAGCGTCGGCGCCGCCACCGACGCCCCGCAGCTGACGATCATGGCGGCGGTCATGGCCGCGGGCATGGTCGCGCCGCTCGCCTGCGCCCTGGCCACCGCCGTCCGCCCCCGCCTCTTCACCGAGCCGGAGCGGGAGAACGGCAAGGCGGCGTGGCTGCTCGGCGCGTCGTTCATCTCCGAGGGTGCGATCCCGTTCGCCGCGGCCGACCCGGTGCGCATCATGACCTCCTCGCTCGTCGGCTCGGCCGTCACCGGCGCGATCGTCATGGGCATGGGGTCCACGCTCCGGGCGCCGCACGGGGGCATCTGGGTGCTGCCGCTCATCGGCAACTTCCTGGGCTTCGTCCTCGCCCTCGTCGTCGGGGTCGCGATCACCACGGCGCTCATCGTGGCGCTGAAGTCCCGCGACCGCAGCCTCGCGGCCGTGGAGAGCGTCGCCACCGCCTGACCTCTGCCCCACCCTGCCCCTACGATCGTCAGCACGACCCAAGGAGGAGCCACCATGGCCCAGCGCACCGTCACCATCGCCAGCAGCGTCGGTCTGCACGCCCGTCCCGCAGCACTGTTCGTCGAGAAGGCCTCGTCGAGCGGGCTGGACGTCGAGATCGCCCGGCCCGGCGAGGACCCCGTCGACGCGACCAGCATCCTGGGCGTCATGGCCCTCGGGGCCAAGCACGGCGAGGAGGTCGTCCTCACCGCGGAGGGGGACGGTGCCGACGCGGCGCTGGACGAGCTCGTGGCCCTGCTCGCGACCGACCTCGACGCGGAGTGATCCCCGGTGGCTGACCCCGACCTGCCCGCCGCGCTCGCCACCGAGACCCGCCGTGGCATCGGGGTCAGCCCCGGGACCGCGTCCGGGCCGGTGGTCCAGGTGGCCCCGCCGGTGCGCGCCCCCGCCGACGAGCCGCCGACCACCGACGCCGACGCCGCGCTGACGGAGGTGAAGGCGGCGTTCGAGGCGACCGCCCTCGACCTCGAGGAGCGGGCGGCCCGCGCCGACGACACGGCCCAGCAGATCCTTCGGGCTGCGGTCCTCATCGCGCGGGACAGGTCGCTGCTCAAGGCGGTCGGCAAGCACCTGGCCAAGGGCGTGGGCAAGGCAGGCGCGGTGCACGCCGGGATCGAGGAGTTCGCGACCCAGTTCCTCGCGCTGGGCGGCTACTTCGCCGAGCGGGTCACCGACCTGCGCGACGTCGGCTCGCGGGCCCTCGCGCACGTCCTCGGCGTGCCCGTCCCGGGCGTGCCCGAGCTGACGACGCCGTCGGTGGTCGTGGCGCACGACCTCGCGCCGTCGGAGACCGCCACCCTGGACCGCGCCATGGTCCTGGCCATCGTCACCGAGGCGGGCGGGCGGACCAGCCACACCGCGATCCTCGCGGCGCAGATGGGCATCCCCGCTGTCGTCCAGGTCCCCGGCGCCACCACCCTGGCCGCGGGCACGGTCGTGGCCGTCGACGGCGACGCCGGGGAGGTGGTCGTCGCCCCGAGCGAGGAGCTCCTCGCCACCCTGGGCGTGCGGCGGGAGCGCCTCGCCGCCGCCCTCGCCGGGTCGGGCGGTCCGGGCACCACCCGGGACGGCCACGCCGTCGCGCTGCTGGCCAACATCGGTGGCGTCGAGGACGCCGTCGACGCGGGAGCCCAGGACCTCGAGGGCGTCGGGCTCTTCCGGACCGAGTTCGTCTTCCTCTCCGCCGATCGTGCTCCGACGCTGGAGGAGCAGGTCGAGATCTACCGCCAGGTCTTCGAGCCCTTCGGCGCGCGGCGGGTGGTCGTCCGCACCCTGGACGCCGGCGCCGACAAGCCGCTGGCCTTCGCCGACCTGGGCCCGGAGGAGAACCCCGCCCTCGGCCGCCGCGGTCTGCGGCTGTCGGCCGAGCGCCCCGACCTGCTCGACACCCAGCTCGAGGCCCTCGCGGTCGCCGCGCGCGAGACCGGTGCCGACGTGCGCGTCATGGCGCCGATGGTGGCCACGGCCGAGGAGGCCGACTGGTTCTCCCGGCGGGTGCGCGAGAACGGCCTCGCGAAGGCGGGCGTGATGATCGAGGTCCCGGCGGCGGCGCTGCGCGCCGAGCACGTGCTGCGCGACTGCGACTTCGGCTCGCTGGGCACCAACGACCTCGCGCAGTACACGATGGCCGCCGACCGGATGCAGGGCGAGCTGTCCGACCTGCTCGACCCCTGGCAGCCGGCGGTCCTGGACGTCATCGCCGCCGCCTGCGAGGGCGCCGGCCGCGCCGGCCGTCCGATGGGGGTGTGCGGCGAGGCCGGCGGCGACCCGCTGCTCGCCCTCGTCCTCGTGGGTCTCGGCGCGTCCAGCCTGTCGATGGCGCCGGGCAAGGTGCCCCTCGTCCGACTGGCGCTGGCACGCCATACCCTGCCGCAGTGCCGGCAGCTCGCCCAGCTCGCGCGGACCGCGCGCACGGCCGGCGAGGCCCACGACGCGGTGCGCGCAGCCGCGTCGGCCGAGCTCACCGCCCTGCTCTGAGACGTCGGCCGGACGGTCTGTGCGGGGTGGCGCCTAGAGTCCTGACCCATGACCGCTGACGCCACCCCCGCGCCGACCGCCGCGACCGCCGCTGACGCCAAGGAGAAGGACCGCCCCGAGCCGCAGGACCTGCTCGTCGAGACCACGCACACGCTGAGCACGGTCGACGGCGAGCTGTCCTACACCGCCCGCACCGGCCGGGTCGTGCTGCGCGAGGAGGAGGTCAAGGACGACGTCTTCGAGGGGTGGAAGGCCCGCGCCGAGCTAGCGGTCACGGCCTACACCCTCGACACCGACGACGAGGAGGAGCGCGCCCGTCGCCCGATCACCTTCGTCTTCAACGGCGGGCCCGGGTCCAGCTCGGTGTGGCTGCACCTAGGCGTGCTCGGCCCGCGGGTGGTCGACGCGGGGGAGCCGGGGGAGCCGACGCCGCCGCCCTACGCGCTCCTCGACAACCCGCAGACGGTGCTGCGCGCGACCGACCTGGTCTTCATCGACCCGATGTCGACCGGTCTGTCGCGCGTGGTCGAGGGCGGGAAGGCCAAGGACTACCACGGCTGGAAGAAGGACGTCGAGCAGGTCGGCGAGCTGATCCGGCTGTGGTGCACGCGCGAGGACCGCTGGATGAGCCCGAAGTTCCTGTGCGGCGAGTCCTACGGCACGACCCGTGCGGTCTCGGTGGCCGAGCACCTCTTCGAACGCTTCGGGATGCAGCTCAACGGGCTGGTCCTCGTCTCCAGCGTGCTCGACTTCGGCAGCCAGGACTTCCGCTTCCTGCGCCACGACGAGGCGTGCCTGTCCTACCTGCCCACCTACGCCGCGATCGCGCACTACCACGGCAAGCACCCCGGGCGGGAGCTGCGTGAGGTGCTCGCCGAGGCGGAGGACTACGCCGCGAGCACCTACCGCTGGGCGCTGGGGCGGGGGCACCGCCTCACCCCCGAGGAGAGGTATGACGTGCGCGCGCGGCTCGCCGCGCTCACCGGGTTGTCCGAGGACTACCTGGAGCGGTGCGACCTGCGTCCCGAGCACTGGCGCTTCTGCACCGAGCTGCTGCGTGACGAGGGCCGCACCGTCGGGCGGATCGACGGCCGGATCACCGGGCTGCTCCACTCCGGGATCGCGGAGAACATGGACGCCGACCCCTCGATCGACATGATCATGGGCCCCTACGCAGCCGCGATCCACCACTACCTGCGGGGGGAGCTGCGCTCCGAGCTGGACCTGCCCTACGCCGTGTTCTCCGACGCGATCGAGCACTGGTCCTACAAGGAGTTCGAGGGGCGGCCGGTCAACGTGACCGACAAGCTCGAGCGGGTGATGCGCGCCAACCCGCACCTGCGGGTCCGGATCGAGTACGGCTACTACGACCTCGCCACCCCCTACGGCGCGGCGGAGGACACGGTGGCCCACCTGCGCCTGCCCGACGGCGCGCTCGACCGGATCGAGCACGCCTACTTCGAGACGGGGCACATGCCCTACGTCGGCGCAGCGACCCGCGCCGAGGAGGCCGAGGGGATCACCGACTTCGTGCGGAGGGCCGCGACGCCGGGCTGACGCGTTTCGCCGGACGGGCACATCGGGTGCGGTCCAGGGCGGATGAGCCCCTCTTCCACCATCGTGCCCGTCCGGCGGAACGCCGCGCGGCCCGTCGCTCAGGCGACGACCCCGAAGCCGCCGGTCCAGGAGATCTTCTCGGTCGCGGCCAGCGTCAGCTGCAGGAAGCCGACCGCCTCCAGCTCGCGTGCGCGCTTGAGTGCGCCCGCGTCGATCGCGGTGAGACCGCCCGCGCGCACGACCGCGGCCAGCTGCTCCTTGGCTGCGGTGTCGTCACCGGCGATGAGGACGGTGGTGGTCAGCGGGCCGACGCTCCCGGCCAGGGTGGCCGCGAACGTGGTGTTGAAGGCCTTGAGCACGGTGGAGGAGGGCAGCTGCGCCGCGATCTCCTGCGCCGCCGAGGAGTCGGCCGGGACGACGAGGGAGTCGAAGGTCTCGAAGTTCAGCGGGTTGGTGATGTCGACGACGATCCGGCCGTCCAGCTGCCCGGGACGCTGGGCGATGACCTCGCGGACGGCGGGGAAGGGCACGGCCAGCACGACGATCTCGCCGGTGACGGCGCTGCCCTGGTCCTCGGTGCCGAGGAGCTGGGCGCTGCCGCCGCCGCGGGTGACGATGCCGGCGATCGCCTGCGCCATGTTGCCGGTGCCGATGATGGTGACGTTGCTCATGAGGGAGCCTCTCTGTTCGGGTGGTTGTCACTACAAGTAACCCACTAGAGGGAAAGGTTGTTCCCACAACTTGTGGCGGCTAGGGTGTGACCATGGCCACAGAATGGCTCGACGGCGAGCAGCTCGACGTGTGGGTCCGGCTCAAGGCGGTGATGGAGCTCCTGCCCGCCGCCCTGGACTCCCAGCTGCGCCGGAGCGCCGACCTCACCTACTTCGAGTACTACGTGCTCGCCATGCTCTCCGAGGCTGACGAGCGCACGCTGCGGATGAGCGCGCTCGCCGCCCGGACCAACGCCACGCTGCCGCGGCTCTCGCACGTGGTCCGCAAGATGGCCGACCGCTCGCTCGTGGACCGCTCACCCGACCCCGAGGACGGCCGCTCGGTGCGCGTCCACCTCACCGGCACGGGGTATGACGTGCTCGTCGCCGCCGCCCCGGGTCACGTCGGGGCGGTCCGCCGGTTCGTCTTCGACCAGCTCGACGAGGAGCAGGTCGGCCAGCTCGGCTCGGTGGCCGACGCCATGCTCGAGCGGCTCGACCCCGAGGGAGTCCTCACCCACGAGTACCGCCGCCCGCCCGCCTGACCCCTCCGGGTGGGTGAGGGGCCCGATGAGGGTCGGGTGCTCAGGTGCGATCGGGTGCCGGCAGGGGCACCGGCTCGACCTCGAGGGTCCCCACGTCGTCGCCGGGCCGCTCGTCCGCCTTCACGGCGGCGACCCCGGCCACGATGAGCAGGCCGCCGAGCAGCTGGATCGGGGCGGGGAGCTCGCCCAGGAGCAGCCAGGCCCACAGCACGGCGAACATTACCTCGGTCAGACCGATGAACGAGCTCACCTTGGCCCCGAGCGCCCGGGCGGCGAAGATCCCGGTCACGTAGGCCAGACCTGCGGCGACGACGCCCAGCCAGACCACCGGGACCCACCACGGGACGGTGGTGCCGGCCATCGTGACCGGGTCCACGGACCAGGACATCGGCACCAGGCCGACCAGCCCGGCGAGCGCGAGCGCGGCGGCGCCGATCGCCATACCGAAGGCGGCGAAGGCGATCGAGGGGATCCCGGACGCGTCGTCGGCGCCGACCACGAAGAAGACCGCGAGGCCGACCGCGGCGGCCAGGCCCCAGAGCACGCCGGCGGTGCTCAGCCGCACGTCGCCGAGCACGTCGAGCACGAGGAGCAGGCCGAGCAGGGCCAGGCCGATCCCGAGGACCGTGAGCGGGCGCGGCCGCTGGCCGCGCGCCAGCCAGAGCCAGCCGACGACGAGGATCGGGCCGAGGTACTCCAGCATCAGGGCGACCCCGACGGAGAGCCGCTCGACCGCCAGGAAGTAGAACAGCTGGCACCCGGCGACGGCGACCGCTCCGAAGAGGCCGAGGTGCACCCAGGCGACCGGCCTGCGCAGGAGGTGCCAGCGGCCGCGCATCGCCAGGACCGCGAACGGCGCCAGCAGCAGCGCGCCGAGCGAGATGCGGAAGGTGACGGCTGCGCCGGCGCTCCAGTCGGCGACCAGCAGGCTCTTGGCCACGGCGCCGGACGTGCCGAACATCATCGCGGAGGCGACGGCGACCAGCAGCCCGACCAGCAGGCCGCGCCGGGCGCTCACGGGAGCGGGGCGGGAGGTGGCCCGGACGTGCCGGGTCGAGGTCGAGGTCATGGCAGCCTCCTCCTGGGTGCGGCGGGCGACGCAGGCGCGCCCGACATGTGATCATGGGTGTCAGACGTTGACGTCCATGACGTTAGCCGAGACCCAGGTCAGGAGTCAAGATGCATTTCACCCATGACACGGAGATCGCGCTGCAGGGGGCCGCGGGGCTGGTGAACACGTCGGTCCGCCGCCCTGGTGACGTGGAGGAGCTCGCCACCGTGGACGATCTCGACGCCTTCGTGCGGGCGTGGCGCTGGTCGGGCAGACGCGCCCGCGACCGCGCCGAGCTGGCGGAGGTGCGCGACCTGCGCCCCCGGCTCGCCGCGTTCTGGGAGCTGGACGAGGAGGGGTTCGCCGCGCAGTGCAACACCCTGCTGGCGGAGGCGGGCGCCCTGCCGCGGCTGGTGAACCACGACGACTTCGGCTGGCACCTGCACGCGACCCCGGACGACGCCCCGCTCGCGACCCGGATGGCCGTGGAGGCCGCGATGGCCTTCGCCGACGTGCTGCGCGCCGGTGAGCTGCGGCGGCTGCGCACCTGCGAGGCGGAGGACTGCGAGGACGTGCACGTCGACCTGTCGCGCAACCGCTCGCGCCGCTTCTGCTCCACGACGTGCGGCAACCGGATGGCCGCGGCGGCCTACCGCGAGCGGCAGGCCGCCGGCGGGGAGGACTGACGTCTCCGGGGCCGTGACCGGGAGGGCCCGACCCCGGGGCGCGCGCACCTGTGGCAGCGTTGCGCCATGACGTTCGCGCAGCACGACGGCACCCGCGCCGCGACCCAGGTCGTCGCCCTCGGCCGACCGGACCGGACCCCCGGCGCTCCGGTCAACGTGCCGGTGACCCTCACCTCCACCTACGTCGCCGACGGGGAGGTCAGCTACGCCCGGGTCTCCAACCCCACCTGGGAGGCGCTGGAGGAGGTGCTGGGGGCGCTCGAGGGCGGGGTGGCCCGCGTCTTCGCCTCCGGCCTGGCCGCGGTCGCGGCGGTGGTCGGCACGGTCCCCGCGGCCGGGGTCGTCGTGGTGCCCCGGCACGTCTACAGCGGCACGACCGCCCTGCTCGCCGAGCGCGTGGGTGCGGGCGCCCTGCAGGTGCGCGCGGTCGACGCGGAGGACGTCGAGGGCATCGTCTCCGCCTGCGAGGGCGCGGACCTGCTCATGCTCGAGTCGCCCACCAACCCGATGATGGAGCTCACCGACGTCCCGGCGGTGATGCGCGGGCTGCTCGCCCGGTACGGCGCGCGCCGCCCCCTCGTCGTCTGCGACAACACCTTCGCCACCCCCCTGGGCCAGCAGCCGTTGCGCTGGGGCGTCGACGCGGTGGTGCACTCGGCCACGAAGTACCTCGCCGGCCACTCCGACGTGCTCCTCGGCGCGGTCGTCGTCGCGCCCGACCGGGTCGCCCTCCAGGAGCGGGTGCACACCTACCGCTCGCTGCACGGCGCCATCCCCGGCCCGATGGAGGCGTGGCTGGTGCTGCGCGGCATCCGCACCCTCTCGGTCCGGCTCGAGCGCGCGAGCGCGAGCGCCGAGGTGCTCGTCGGCCGGCTCGAGGAGCACCCGGCCGTCCAGCACGTGCGCTACCCGGGGTTCGGGGCGATGATCTCGGTCGAGGTGGACGGCGGCGCCGCCGCCGCCGAGGCCGTCTGCGCGGCGGCCCGGCTCTGGACCCACTCCACCAGCCTCGGCGGCGTGGAGTCCCAGCTCGAACGGCGCCGGAGGCACGCCCCCGAGGCCGGGACCGTCCCGGACAACCTCATCCGTCTCTCGGTCGGCGTGGAGGACGTCGAGGACCTCTGGGCCGACCTCGAGGAGGCCCTCCGGGCCGCGGGGTGAGAGGGGTCCGGGTCGTGGGGCAGCAGCCCTCGCGCTACCCGACGCGCGTGTAGCCGTAGAGGTCGGTCTGCCGCTCGTTGACCCACACGGCCTTGCCGCCGTCCGGGTCGGCGAC
This sequence comes from Ornithinimicrobium cerasi, assembly GCF_003702705.1. Taxonomy (GTDB): domain Bacteria; phylum Actinomycetota; class Actinomycetes; order Actinomycetales; family Dermatophilaceae; genus Ornithinicoccus; species Ornithinicoccus cerasi. The sequence goes on from NZ_QZMN01000010.1 coordinate 44,690, forward strand.
GTGGAGGGTCCGGCTGTAGGTCTCGTCGATGAGCGTGGCCGGGACGCCCGCCGCGGTGAGCAGGCGGAGCGCGTCCTCCACGTCACCGTCCCACTCGAAGGCCAGCTCGGTGCCGACCTGGTCGGCGACGTGCACGGCCAGCAGCCCGCCGCCGTCGCAGCGCAGGTCGGTCCACCCGCCGTCCTGGCCGACGATGCGCCGCCGCGCGCCCAGGCCCTCCAGCACGGCGAGCGGCACGGAGGCGTCCGGTCCGTACCAGATCGGCAGCACCACCAGCCGGCCGTCCCGGGCCCGCCCTGCCCCCGGCGTCGGGGCGTCCAGGGTGACCTCCGTGCCGTCGGCAGCACGGACGACCCCGGCGGTGCCGTGGTCCGTCTCCTCCAGCGTGATCGGCACCCCGGCGACCGAGGCGGCCGCGACCGCCTCGGTCAGGGGCTCGGGGGTCTCCAGGGCAAGGGTGGTCAGCCCGGCCGGCTGGTCGGGGTGGTCGGCGTGCAGGGCGAGGCGTCCGGATCCGAGCTGGAGGACGAGCCACCCCGGCTGCTCGCTGACGAGCACGCCACCGAGGGCCTCCACGATGCGTCGCCACGCGGGGAGGTCCGCGGTGAAGCGGATGGGGCGGGGGGTCAGGCCGGTCACGGTGTGCGTGGTGCTCATGCCGAGGTCTCCTTCGCGGCGGTGTCCAGGTAGTGGCGGAGGGCCCGCTCGACGAGCGCCGAGAGGCTGACACCCTCGTCGATCCCGCGGTGCTTGACCTCGACGATCAGGTCGCGGGGGAGGTAGACGTTGAACTGGGCCTTGTCCGTCATTCTAGAATGCTAGTAACCTAGTGCGCGGACCGCAAGGGGGGCGACAGCGGGGCCCGGCCGCTAGGTTGACCCGCATGAGCCTCTACGCCGTGCACTACAGCTACTCCGACGACACCGCGGCGCGGGACGAGCACCGCACCGCGCACCGCGAGTTCCTCGCCACGCTCGCCGCCGACGGGGTCGTGCTGATCTCCGGGCCCTACGCCGCCGTCGACGAGGCGCCCGACGCCGCCCTCCTCGTGCTGCGCGGCGACAGCGCGGCCGAGCTTGCCGAGCTGCTCCGCGAGGACCCGTTCCAGCAGCAGGGTCTCGTCGAGCAGGTCGCCGTGCGTGAGTGGACCCCCGTCCTCGGCGCCTGGCTCGAGGGTCCCCTCTCCGGCGAGGTATGACGTGCTCGTCACCGCACCATCCCCGCCGCCGCGCGGGGGCGTCCGCCGACGGTGAGCGCGGCCAGGTCGGCCACGACGGCGGCCGCCCGACGGCGGGAGGGCATGAAGCGCAGGAAGAAGGCCATCCGCATGGTCCACGCCAGCTGACCCGTGAGCTCCACGCCGTAGAGGTCACCGACCGAGCGGCCGAGCCCGAAGGAGGCGGCCTGCCCCAGCCCTTGGTAGCCGAAGGGCCGGGTCGGTCGCCCCTGCAGGGCGCGGGCGAGGTTGCGACCCAGGTGCGCGCCGCCCTTGATGGCCCAGAGCGCGTTGGCCGGGACGGGGTCGCCCGTCCTGGGGTGCAGCACCCGCGCGGCGTCGCCGGCGGACCAGAGGCCGTCGCCCACCGACAGGTCTGACCGGGTCACCAGGCGGCCCCGCCCGTCCCGGGCCAGCGCCTCCAGGCCCGGCAGCTGGACGGGTGCCTGGCCGATCGTCGCCAGGACGGTCCCCGGCACCGTGACGAGCTGACCCGCCTGTGCCCCCGACCCCATCCGCAGCACCGCCCCGTCCTGGGTGACCTCCCACAGCCGGGTGGACAGGAGCACCCTCACCCCGAGGCGCTCCAGCTCGTGCTCGGACCGCTCGGCGAGGCGGGGGTGGCGCTGCCGCAGCTCCGGCAGCAGCTGCTCGCCGCTGTGGACCAGCAGCACCTCCAACCGGCCGCGTCCCCGGTCCGCGACGGCCGCCGCCAGCTCCGCACCCGCGACGCCCCCGCCCGCGACCACCACCCGGTGCCGGTCCCCGGTGACGTCCGCGCCCGCGTCCCCCACGTCATACCGGACGGGTGCGCCCTGCCGGAGGAGCTGGTCGAGGTGACCCAGGAGCGCCTCGATCTCCCCGGGCCCGCGGAGGGTGAGCCCGTGCCCGGCGAGCCCGGGGACCGTGCCGACCGGCTCCCGGCCGCCGGTGCCGACGACCAGCTGGTCGTAGGTGAGCTCCTCGGCACTCTCCGAGCCGACCCTGCGCACGGTGACGGTCCGGGCGAGCGGGTCGACGTGCGTGACGGTGCCGTGGACCACGGTGGCGAGCGGGCAGGCCTCGGCGAGCGGCGTGCGGGTCCGCTCGAACGGCAGGATGCCGGCCACCACCTCCCCGGTGAGGCCGTGGAAGCTGTGGCAGTCGTCGGCGCTGATCACGACGACCTCGACGTCGCCGCGGCGGACCCGGCTGCCGAGCCGCCGGACGAGCTCGGCGCAGGCGTGGAGGGTGACGTAGCCACCGCCCACCAGGACCACCCTGGTCATCGGAGGACCCCGACCGGGAGCGGGCGGCCGAACGACGTCGGCGCGGCCGGTGCGAACCCGAGGTGCGCGAGGCCCGCGGCGAGGTCGCGCATGCCGTCCACCTGCTCCAGCGTGGGGACGCCGAGGCAGAAGTGCCCGTCGTGACCGGACAGCGCGAGCAGCGCGGTCTCGGCGAAGCACGCGTAGGCACGCCCGTCCGGCAGGCCGATGTCCCCGCCGCGGAGACGCAGGCTGGGGAGGTCGACGACCCCGCCGTCGATGACCGTCACGTCCGGGCGGAGCTCGAGCAGCGCGGGGGAGGTGTTGCGCGGCTGGGTGGCGTCGAGGACGACCGCGCCGGGGGCCAGGTGCTCGGGGCCGATGATCGCGTCGGCCGAGGCGGTGAGCAGCACGACCAGGTCGGCGTCGGCCACGGCGCGGAGGTCGATCGTCGCGGTGGTGGGCACCTGCCGACCGAGGCGGTCGGCCAGCGCGTCGAGCCGGGGTCGGGAGCGGGCGACCAGGGTGAGCCGGTCCACCGCCCGGTCGCGGGCGAGCAGCGCGGAGACCGCCCCGCCCACGCTGCCGGTGGCGCCGACGACGGCGACGTGACGGCCCGCGGCGGAGCGCAGGACGCCGTCGAGCAGCTCGCGGGCCTGGGCGTCGACAGTGGCGGCGGTGAACGCGTTGCCGTTGGTGACCCCGATGTCGGCGCGCCCGCGCAGGGCCACGCCGCCCCCGGTCACCGTGGCGGTCAGCGCGCCCAGGCCCACCGTGGCGGCCCCCAGCCGGACCGCGCGGTCCACGGCCTGCCCGACCCGGCGGCGACCCTCGGCCGGGAGGCCGAGCAGGTGCCTGGCCCCGAAGGGGACGAGCACCACGTGGCCCAGGACCGAGCCGGCGATCTCCACCGAGGCCATCGTCACCGGCGGCAGCGGCAGCCGGCGCAGCGCGAGGTCGTAGAGGCCCTCCGGCCCCGCCCCCAGCGGCCGCCACACGCGGCCCAGGTCGTCGGCCAGGCGGGCCCGCGGGTGGACCAGGAAGGCGAAGCTGCGGGCCTGGCCAGGCAGTCCGGCCACGGTGTCGGTGCTCATGCGGTCCCCTCGAGACGGAGCGTGCGGCGCCGGGTGGCGCTACCCGGTCCAGAGGGGGGACGGGCGCTCCAGATACGGACGCCGGGTCAGGGGTCGAGCGTCACGAACGTCCCGGCGGAGCCGTCCAGCAGCGCCGTCGCCTCGTCGAGGTTGCCGATGGCGGCGGCGACCCGCCGCTGCTGCCCGCTCACCTCGACGAAACGGCACACCGCCTCGACCTTGGGCCCCATCGACCCGGCGGGCAGGTCGAGGGCCCGCAGCCTCGCGGGCGTGGTCCGCCGCACCGGCCGCGCGTCGGGGGTCCCGAAGCCCTCCATCACGGCGGCCACGTCGGTGAGCACGAGCAGCCGGTCCGCCCGGAGGCGGTGGGCGAGCAGGGCGGCGGACAGGTCCTTGTCGATCACGGCCTCGACACCCTGCAGGTCACCGGTGCCGGTGCGCACCACCGGGACCCCGCCGCCCCCGGCGCAGACGACGATGACCGACTCGTCGAGGAGGTGGTCGATCAGCCGCGTCTCGATGATCTCCCGTGGCCGGGGGGAGGGGACGACCCGTCGCCAGTGCTCGCCGTCCCGCCGCACGTGCCAGCCGTGCCGCGTCGCCAGGTCCCGCGCCGTGCGCTCGTCGTAGACCTCACCGACGAACTTGGTGGGGTTCTCGAACGCGGGGTCGTCGGCGTCGACCAGCGTCTGGTTGAGCACCGCCGCGAACTGCCGGTACGGCCGCTCGTTGCCGATCGCCTGCAGGATCCAGTAGCCGATCAGCCCCTGGGTCATCGCCCCGAGCGCGTCGAAGGGGTACGGCTGCGACAGGCGGGCGTCGGCCGCGCTCTCCATCGCCAGGACCCCGACCTGCGGGCCGTTGCCATGCGTCAGGACCACCTCGTGGTCGTCGGTGAGCGGTGCGAGCGCACGCATCGCCCGGCGGATGTTCTCCACCTGGGCGGCGGCGTCCGGCACCTGCCCGCGCTGCAGCAGCGCATTGCCCCCGAGCGCGACCACGATCCTCATGACCTGGGAGTATGCCCGGTCTGGCAAACTGGAGGGGTGTCCTCCTACCCGTTCGCGGTCGCCTTCGCGGTGCTCTGGTGCGCCGCGATGGCCCGTGGGCAGGCGACGTACTGGATCGCGCGCACGGTCACCGAGCAGACGCTGCGGCGCACCTCCCCCGGAGCCGGCTGGCGCGCCCGGGTGCACCAGTGGCTCTCGAGCGACGCGATGGACCGCGGCCGCGGTGCGATCGAGCGCTGCGGCCTGGGTGCCGTGCCGCTGGCCTACCTGACCGTCGGCGTCCAGACCGTGATCCTCGCCTCCGCCGGGGTGCTGCGGATGCGCTGGCTGCGCTTCACCCTGGCGCAGTCGCTGGGCGCGATCCTCTGGGCCACGATCTACTCCACCGTCGGGTTCGCCGTCTGGGCCACCTTCTTCCGGGCCGCCCTCGCCGGCGGCCCGTGGCTGGTCGGCACCGGAGCCGTCGCCCTCACCCTCGTCGTGGCGCTCGCCCACCGGGGGTATGTCGTGCACCGTCGCCGCGCGCACGCGGCATACCCGACCCCCGGGTCAGCAGCTGCCGCCCGCGGTGCGGTCACCCCCGCGGGACCTTCATCACGCTAGAGGGTGATGCAGCTCCCGGGAGGGTGACCACACCCGGTTCCTGACGCTCACCGGGCGCCCGCTCCCACCAGCTCGCGCTGCTGCTCGATGACGTCGATCATGTACTCCGCCTCGTAGGCCCCCTGCACCACCGTGGTGTTGACCAGGAAGGTCGGCGTCGAGGTCACCCCGATCGCGCGCGCCTCCTCGGTGTCCGCCCGGACGAGGGCGTGCAGCCGCTCGTCGTCCAGGGCGGTCCCGAAGGCCTCGAGGTCGGCCACCCCCACCTGCTCGGCCATCGCGACCAGGTCCTCCCGGGCCAGCTCGGCCTGCCCGTCCACGGAGCGCTCGAAGAGGGCGGTCCGGTAGGCCGCGAGCACCCCCTGCTCCGCCGCCGCGCGCGCCGCCACGGCCGCCAGCTGCGAGGGCTCCTCGAAGAGCACGAGGTCGCGGAACTCGATGCGCAGGGTCCCGTCCTCGACGAGCGGCAGGAGGTCCGGACGCTCCTCGAGATGGAACCGGGCGCAGTAGGGGCACCGGTAGTCGGCGTACTCGATCATGACGACCGGGGCGTCGACCTCGCCCTCGGCCAGCGGGTCGTCGGCGTCCCGGAGCTGCAGGTCCAGGAGGAGCTGCTGCACCTCCGGCGGGGGCGTGGGGGCCGCCTCCGGCGACCCGGCGGCGTCGTCGCCGGGCGCCTCGGCCGGAGGGCCGGCCGAGGACGGCGCACCGCTGCCCGCGCCCGACCCGTCGTCGCGGTCCGCACCCGTCGCCAGCCACGCGATGAACCCGATGACGAGCGCCACGACGACGGCTGCCACGGCCCACGCGATGCTCTGCGCCCGGCTGTCGCCAGCCGGTGCCGACGATGCCGCCGGGGTCAGGGGGTCCTCGGTCGTGCTCACCGGCTCAGCCTCGCACGGGCGGGCCGCGGGGCAGCCCTCAGGGCTGCGGCGGTCCCCCGAGTCGCCAGCCGTGCCGCACCTCGTAGCGGGGCGTGCCGCCCGGCCCCTGACCGAGGTAGGAGGCGACGAGCGCCACCTCGTCCGCCACCCAGGCCGGGGTCCGGAGCGTGTCGAGCGCCTGGACGACCGGCCCGGCGGGGCGTGGCCGTCCCCGGGCGCGGGCCAGCGTGACGTGGGGGCTGAACCTCGTCGCGTCCACCCGTCCCCCGGCGTGGTTGGCCACCCCCCGCAGGCCCCTGGCCCACGACGCCAGGGTGCCCTCCCGCCCGAGCTCGTCCACGCCGGCCCAGAGCACGCGCGCGGCACCGGGGGAGGGGAACGCCCCGGCCCCGCCCAGGGCCAGGGCCACGGGGGTATGCCGTGCCGCCCATACCTCCCCGTCCGCCACCAGCTGCTCCTCGCGCCACTCCTCCAGCTCGGGGAGGAAGGCGAGCGTCAGGTGCAGGTGCTCAGACCTCGTCCAGCGCCAGTCTCCCCCGGCAGCCAGCGCGTCCCGGCGAGGCTCCAGGAAGCTCTCGAGGGACTCCACCACCTCCAGCGGCGGGACGACGGCGAGAAAGGCACGCATGGGGCCATTGTCCCGGCGTCTCAGGGCAGCGTGGTGACCGCGGCGTCGTCGGCCGGGCGGCTCGCCCCACGTGCGGGGCCGGAGGCCAGCGGGGCCACGGTCAGGCCGAGGTCGCGCCCGCAGGTCCGCCCCTCCGGGGGATCAGGCTGCAGCACCCGGCCGTTGACGATGCTGACGTCGTCGTACTGGGGACGCCCGGACACCAGGTTGCGATAGCCGAACCGGGTGAGGCTGCTGACCGAGCAGTCCTCGCCGACGCTGAGGATGTCGAAGGAGTAGGGGTGCCCCTCCAGCTCGCCCCGGGTCTGCGGGTCCTCCTCGGCGGCCTCCCGGGCCTCCTCGGTCAGCGGGGGGAGGCGGAACTGGTTGACCAGGCCGCCGCCGGTGAACGAGCCCAGCTGGACATGGTTGCGCTCCACGTCCTGCACGTGCATGTGCCCGTGCAGGGTGACCGCCCCGGCCGGCACCCGGTGCGCGGCGAACGGCTGGTGGGTGAGGACGAGGTCCGTGGGCTCCAACCCCTCGGCAGCCTCGCGGAAGACGTCGGCCGCCGCCTGCTGCTCGGCGCCGAAGTCGTCGCTGCGCTGGTTGAACCAGCGCACGTCGTTGAACCCGCTGATCGAGACGCCGTTGACCTCGGCGCGCACGAAGTCGCCGTCGGTCGGCTCGAGCAGCACCACGTTCGGCACCCGGGCGAGCCGGCGCAGGACCCCCTCGTCGGTCGCGGACACGGCGTCGTGGTTGCCGCGGACGAAGACGTAGGGAACCCCGAGGCTCTCGATCCCGGCGTAGATGCCGGTCAGCTCGCCCTCGCGGGCCTGCCCGAAGTTGAGGAGGTCCCCGGTGTCGATCACGGCGTCGATCCCCTCGCTCGCGATGATCTGGCGCATGAGCGGGTACTGGTTCATCCCGTGGATGTCGCTGACCAGCAGGAAGCGCGCCGCCTCCGGCTGCTGGGTCGCGGCCGGCGTGAACTCCTGCCGGACCGCGTCGGAGAGCGCGAGCAGGTTGGTCACGTAGATGGCGCCCTGGTCGGCCTTGCGGTCGAGGTCGTCGAGGATGCCCATGTTGGTCTGGACGACGGAGAGCAGGGAGGTCGCGCGGAACTCGCTGACCCGGTCGGTGCGATAGGTCAGGTATGCCGCCCCGCCGGGCCCTGCGAGCGCGAGCGCCGTGGCCACCCCCGAGGCCACGACGACGTGACCGGCGTGACGGGGGCGGGACACGGCATACGCCAGGAGGGCGAGGAGGGAGGTGCCGAGCGCGCCGGCCGCGAACTTCCAGGCGACCTCGCGGACCCCCGCGTCCATCGCGGCGCGCAGCTCGACCTGGTCCGGCTGGAGGTCGGCGCTGCGCAGGCGGCCGGAGCGCAGCAGGTCGGTGACCTCGTCGCGCACCTGCACCTGCCCGGTCAGCCCGGGCGCCGGGACCGGGCCCCGGAACGTCACGATGACGTCGCCGACCACGGTGGGCAGCTCGATCGTGGAGTCCAGGCGCGGCTGCACGGAGACGTCCGCCTCGAAGTAGCGGGTCTGCGTGTGCACCGGCCAGAGCTGGGTGGTGGCGACGCCGCCGAGGAAGGCGACCACCGCGAGCAGGGCCACGGCGACTCCTCTGCCGAGCCCGGTGGTCACTGCTGCGGGGATGCGCTCACGGGTGCCCATCGGGGGACACCCTAGTCGGGTGGGACCACCCCCGGCCGCTGTGGTTGGGTGAGGCGTGGACTGGGCGACGCTGCGGCGCAAGGCGGGGACGGCGGCGCTCGTCGGGTTCCGCGTGATGCCGGGGCCGCTGAAGCGGGCAGCCGTCCGCGTGGGCGCACCGACCTTCACCGCCGGGGCGGTGTGCATCCTCGAGCACGACGGTGCCGTCCTCTTCCTGTGGCAGCCGCACCGCGAGGGGTGGAGCCTGCCCGGCGGGCTCATGGGTCGGGGGGAGGAGGCTGCCGACGCGGTGCGCCGCGAGGTGGCCGAGGAGATCGGGCTGGAGATCGACCCCGGGGACCCGGTGACCGTCAACGTGGACGTGCGGCGCCAGGGCGTCGACGTCGTCTTCCGGGTGGTCCTCGACCGGCGGCCCGGGCTGGAGCTGGCCACCGAGGCGCGCAAGGCCCGGTGGTTCACGCCCGAGGAGCTGGAGGACGCGGACCGGGACACCTTCGGCATCATGGCCTCGCTGGCCGCGCTCGAGGGCCCCCGCCGGCCGGGGCGGCTCCTCGGCGCGGCGGATCGCGGCTGAGGGGGGACGCGGCCCGGTCAGGCCTCCTGGACGTCCAGCAGGATCTTGCCGACGTGGGCCGAGGCCTCCATCTCGCGGTGGGCGTCGGCCGCCCGCGCGAGCGGGTGGCGCGACTGGATGACCGTCCGGACCCGGCCGTCCTCGACCCACGGCCAGACGTGGCGGCGCACCTCGGCGACGATCTCGGCCTTGGCCGCGTCCGGGCGCGAGCGCAGCGACGTCGCGATGACACGGGCGCGCCGGGTCAGGAGGGTGCCGAGGTCGAGCTCGCCCCTGCGGCCGCCGAGCAGCCCGATGACGACCAGCCGGCCGTCCGGGGCGAGGGAGTCGACGTTGCGCCCGAGGTACTTCGCGCCCACGACGTCGAGGATCACGTCGACCCCCCGCCCGTCGGTGGCCGCCCGCACCTCCTCGACGAAGTCCTGCTCCCGGTAGTTGACCAGCACGTCGGCCCCCAGCTTCCGGCAGGCGTCGAGCTTGTCCTGGCTGCCCGCCGTCACCACCACCCGGGCACCGAGAGCCTTGGCCACCTGGATCGCCATCGTGCCGATCCCGCTCGACCCCCCGTGCAGCAGGGCGGTCTCCCCCTCGGCCAGGTGCGCCTCGGTCACGAGGTTGCTCCAGACCGTGCACGCCACCTCGGGCAGGGCGGCGGCGTCGGCCAGGGGTATGCCCCGGGGCACCGGGAGCAGCTGCCCGACGGGGACGGCGACGTGCTCGGCATACCCTCCGCCGGAGAGGAGCGCGCAGACCTCGTCCCCGACCTTCCAGCCCGAGCCCGCGGTGCCCGGCCCCAGCTCGGCGACGCGGCCGGCGACCTCGAGGCCAGGGAGCTCGCTCGCCCCCGGCGGCGGCGGGTAGAAGCCCTTGCGCTGCTGCACGTCCGCGCGGTTGACCCCGGCGGAGACGACCTCGACGAGCACCTGGCCGTCGCCCGGGCGGGGCGTCCCGACCTCGCCGAGGACGAGGACGTCGGGCTCACCGGGCTCGCTGATCTGGATGGCGCGCATGACCCCAAACCTACGTGGCCGGTGCGGTGCGTCACCGCCCTGCCGTCACTCCTCCTCGGCGAAGACCACCTCGCGCTTGCGACGGATGGCGGGCAGGAGGGCCAGGACGAGCGCGACCAGCGCGAGGCCCAGCAGGGTGGCCGAGATGGGCCGCTCGATGAAGGTCATCGGGTCTCCGCGGCTGATGATGAGCGCCCGGCGCAGGTTCTCCTCGAGGAAGGGGCCGAGGACGAACCCGAGCAGCAGGGGCACCGGCTCGCAGCCGGCCCGGATGAGCAGGAACCCGCCGGCACCGAACACGACGACCCCGAGCACCTCCCAGATGTTGCCCCGGATGGAGTAGCAGCCGATGGAGGCGAAGATGATGATGGAGGGGAAGAGGATCCAGTAGGGGACCGACAGCATCTTCACCCAGATGCCGATGAGCGGCAGGTTCAGCAGGACCAGCAGCAGGTTGCCGATCCACATGGAGGCGATGAGGCCCCAGACCAGCTCGGGCTCGTCGGTGAGGACGCCCGGTCCCGGGGTGATGCCCTGCAGGATCAGCGCACCGGCGATCATCGCCATGACGCCGTTGGCCGGCAGGCCCAGGGTGAGGAGCGGGATGAAGGAGGTCTGGGCGGCCGCGTTGTTGGCCGCCTCGGGCCCGGCGACCCCCGCGATGGCGCCCCGGCCGAACTCCTTGGGGTTCTTGGAGATCTTCTTCTCCAGGGCGTAGGAGCCGAAGGAGGCGAGCACGTGGCCGCCGCCGGGCAGCACGCCGAGGATCGAGCCCAGGCCGGTGGCGCGGGCTACCGGGCCACCGATCTTGCGCAGGTCCGACCGGGAGGGCCACAGCCCCTTGACGGCGCCGACGATTCGGCCCGTGTGGTGGGGGTCGTGCAGGTTGCGCAGGATCTCGGCGATGCCGAAGAGCCCCACGGCGACGGACACGAAGTTGAAGCCACCGTCGAGGGCCGGCTGGCCGAAGGTGAACCGGGCGGTGTTGGTGAAGCTGTCGCGACCGACGGTGGACAGCAGGACGCCCAGCACGATCATCGCCAGGGCCTTCAGCGGCGAGCCGCTGGCGAGCGCGATGGAGACGATGAAGCCCAGGACGACGACGGAGAAGAGCTCGGCCTGGCCGAACTCGAGGGCGACGTCCGTCAGCGGCGGGGCGGCGACGGCGATCACGACGGTGGCCACGGTCCCGGCGATGAACGAGGAGATCGCGGCCACGGCGAGCGCGGTGCCGGCCTTGCCCTGCAGCGCGAGCTGATGGCCGTCGAGAGCGGTGACGGCGGAGGAGGACTCGCCCGGCAGGTTGATGAGGATCGCCGTCGTGGACCCGCCGTACTGCGCCCCGTAGTAGATGCCGGCGAGCATGATGATCGCGGTGACCGGCTCGTCGAAGGTGTAGGTGATCGGCAGCAGCATCGCCACCGTGGCGGTCGGGCCGATGCCGGGCAGGACCCCCACGGCGGTGCCGAGGGCCACGCCCAGGAGGCAGAAGAGCACGTTCTGCCACTGGAACGCGACCTGGAGGCCGAGCGCGAGGTTGTCGAGGAGCTCCACGTCAGCCCCCCAGCCACTCACCGACGAGGGGGAGCCGCTGCTGCAGCGCCAGCACGAAGATCACCCAGGACCCGACGGACAGGCCGAGGGCCGGCAGGACGGCCTGCCGGAGGGTGGTGCCGGTGCGGGCGTAGGACGCCAGGACCGAGGTGCCGAACACCGTGAGGAAGAGGCCGAGGCCCTCGAAGGTGAAGGCGAAGAAGAAGAGCGCGCCGAAGATGAACAGGGTCGGCCGCCAGCGGATGCGCCCGAACTGGAGCGGTGGCCCGTGGTCGGTCGTCCCGTCCGTCGCGGGGAGGCGGTCGGGCGCGACGAAGGCTTTCACGACGATGCCGGCCCCGAGGGCGGCGAGCAGCAGCCCCACCAGGAGCGGGACGTAGCCCGGACCCATCTGCAGGAGGGTGCCGAGGTCGTAGGTCAGCGCCCCGACGGCGAACGCACCCCCGATGAGGATGAACATGAGACCGGCCACGAGGTCCGCGGACGACCACGTGCGGGTGGCGTCCGCACGCGGCGGGCCGTCGTCAGGCCCGCCGCGCGCGGAGACGTCAGGTGTGCTGATCTCAGCGCCCCGGGGAGATGAGCCCGGCCCAGAGGTCGATCTGCTCCTCCAGCTTGGCCGTGTGCGCCTCGGGGGTCGCCTGGTCCTCGGCGACGGGCGCGGTGCCCAGGGCGGCCATCTCGTCGATGACCGTCTGGTTGGTCAGAGCCTGCTGCAGCGCCTCGGTGAGGGTCGTCACGATCTCCTCCGGCGTCTCGGCCGGGACGTACAGGCCGTGCCAGACGCTGACCTCGAGGTCGAGCCCCGACTCGATGGCCGTCGGCACGTCCGGCAGCGCGTCGATCCGGTCGGGGGTGGTCACGGCGTACGCCTTGACCTCGCCCGCGTTGATCTGGTTGGTGGTGTTCGTGGTCTGGTCGCACATGAGGTCGACCTGGCCGCCGACCAGCTCGGTCATCGCGGGACCGGTGCCGTCGTAGGGAACCTCGTTGAGCTCGACCCCCAGGGCGTCCTGGAGGAGCAGCCCGCACAGCTGCGACGCGGCGCCCACGCCGGCGTTGGCCAGGTTGACGGAGTCCGCGTTCTCCTGGAGGTAGGTGATGAGGTCCTCCATCGTCTCGGGCTCGAAGTCGGAGCGGGCGATGATGGTCATCGGCACCTCGGTCACCAGTCCGACGGTCTCGAAGTCGGTCAGCGGGTCGTAGGCGAGGTCCTCGTAGAGGGTGGGGGCCGTCGACATGCCGATGTGGTGCATGAGCACGGTGTAGCCGTCGGGGTCGGCGCCCGCCGCCTCGCTGCCGGCCACGGTGCCGCCCGCGCCCTCGACGTTCTCGACGAGCACCTGCTGGCCGAGCGCCTCGGCCATCGGCTCGGCGATCAGACGCGTCACGGTGTCGGTGGGACCACCGGCGGAGAACGGCACGATGATCGACACGCTCTCCTCGGGGTAGTTGGCTGCAGCCTCGTCGTCGCCGCCACCGTCACCGCAGGCGGCGAGGACGAGGGCCAGAGGGGCGAGGGCAGCAGCAGCACGCAGAGGTCGGGAGAGGGCCATGGTCGGGCTCCGATCGTCGTTGATCCGTGGGGACGGGTTCTCAGGCGTCACAAAGTACCCCGTGTCCGCGCCCCACGCCACGGATCACGCGGTGTCGCCCGCGGACCGCGCGCGGTGCCCGAGCCTGCGGGAGATGGCGGAGGCCGCCCGCTGCACGTGCGTCACGACGGCGTCGCGGGCCCCGGAGCCCAGATCCTCCCGCTCCGCGGTGACGGCGACACCGGCCACGGGATGGCCGGCGTGGTCGAGCACCACGGCGGCCACGGAGTCCAGGCCCGGGGTCACGTAGCCCTGCTCCACGGCATACCCCTGGGTGCGGGTCCGGGTGAGCAGGGGGCGGAGGGTGCCGGGAGAGGTCGGCCCCGCTCCGTGCCGCAGGACGAACGCGTCGGCGGAGGGGAAGAGGGCGCGGACCTGCGCGGCCGGGAGGGCGGCGAGGATCGCCAGGCCCGTCGCGGTGAGCGAGGCGGGCAGCCGCACCCCGACGTCGGAGACGAGGGAGGGCCGGCCCGCGACCCGCTCCTCGATGACGTAGACGACGTCGCGGCCGTGCAGCACCCCGAGGTGGGCGTTGTGGCCGGTCGCGTCGGCGAGCTGGGTCAGCGCCGGGCGGGCGAGCCGCTGCAGCGGGGCGTGACGGGTGTAGGCCGACCCCAGCTCGAACGCCGCCACCCCCAGCCCGTAGCGCCGCTCCTCCGGGAGGTGGAGGACGAAGCCGCGCTCCACGAGCACCCCGAGGAGGTGGTAGGTGGTGGAGCGGGGCAGCCCGAGCTCGCGGGCGATCGCGGCTGCCGGCTGCGGGGTGGCGCTGCGTGCGAGCAGGGTGAGGACGTCGAGCGCGTGCGCGGCGGCGGGGGCGTTGGCCACCCGGTCAGTATGCGGCGGGTGCGGCGGTCGGCGGGGCGGGCCGGGCGGCATACGGTGGAGCCATGGACGACGCCGAGCTCCGGGCCTTCTGGGCCGACGCCCGTGTCCGGGGCGGGCTGAACCCGGCCGAGGCCTACATCGGCGCGACCGCCTCGGACACCCTGCCCCCGCCCGCGTGGTCCTTCGGCGCGACGGCCGAGGAGGCGGACCGGCTGCTCGCGCTGGTCCTCGCCGGGCGCAAGACGGCGACCGCGTCGGTGCTGTGGGAGTACGAGACCGAGGCCCGCGCGCGCCAGCCGCAGGAGGAGGGCGACACGCTCGTCGAGACCCGGCTGGACCTCGACCTCCCCACGCCCGGGGCGCTGTCCATCGTGCTCGACGGCGAGGAGGTGCCGCGGGCCCTCATCCGCACCACGCACGTCGACGTGGTCCGCTTCGGCGAGGTGGACGAGGACCACGCCCGCCGCGAGGGGGAGGGGTCCCTGGAGGAGTGGCGGGCCGAGCACCGGGCGTTCTTCGCCCGGAGCGCACCGCCCGGACAGGCCGTGGACGAGGACACCCAGGTCGTGCTGGAGCGGTTCGTGGTGGTCGTGCCGGCGACCGCCCGCCGGGCGGCGCGGCGGGCCGGGCTGCTCTGACCCGCGTCTGACATCCGAGACGGACCTCGCACCGGGGCGGCGGTCGTGGGCGGCGGACTGCGGTGGAATGGGGCCATGAGCCGCACCGCCGAGCCCGACAGCCCCGCCGAGGTCACCGTGGGCGTGGGCCCGCTGAGCGTGGGCGAGGTGGTCGCGGTGGCGCGCCACGGAGCCTCCGTGCGGCTCGACGACGCCGCGCTCGAGGCGGTCGCCGCCACGCGGCGGGTCGTGGAGGACCTCGCGCACGACACCGAGCCGCACTACGGCATCTCCACCGGCTTTGGGGCGCTCGCGACCACGAGCATCCCGCCGGCGAAGCGCGCGCAGCTGCAGCGCAGCCTCGTCCGCAGCCACGCCGCCGGCTCGGGGCCCGAGGTGGAGCGCGAGGTGGTGCGCGCGACCATGCTGCTGCGCCTCTCCACCCTCGCGACCGGGCGGACCGGGGTGCGGGTCGGGACCGCCGAGGCGTATGCCGCGCTCCTCGACGCGGGCATCACGCCGGTGGTGCGGGAGTACGGGTCGCTGGGGTGCTCCGGCGACCTCGCCCCGCTGGCGCACGTCGCGCTGGCCGTCATGGGGGAGGGGATGGTGCGGGACGCCGCCGGTGACCTCATGCCCGCGGCGCAGGCCCTGGCCCGGCACGCGTTCGCGCCGGTCGAGCTCGCGGAGAAGGAGGGGCTGGCCCTCATCAACGGGACCGACGGCATGCTCGGCATGCTCGTCCTCGCCGTCCACGACCTGCGCACCCTCCTGACCACCGCCGACGTGGCCGCCGCGATGAGCGTCGAGGGCCAGCTGGGCACCGACGACGTCTTCGCCGCCGACCTCCAGGCGTTGCGGCCGCACCCGGGGCAGGCGCGATCGGCGGAGAACCTGCGGGCCCTGATGGCCGGCAGCGCGATCCGCGAGAGCCACCGGACGGATGCGTGCACCCGGGTGCAGGACGCGTACTCCCTGCGCTGCTCCCCGCAGGTCCACGGCTCGGCGCGGGACACCTGCGACCACGCCGCCGTCGTCGCCGGGCGCGAGCTGGCCGCCGCGATCGACAACCCGGTCGTGACGCCGGACGGCCGGGTGGAGTCGAACGGCAACTTCCACGGCGCGCCCGTCGCCCACGTCCTGGACTTCCTCGCCGTGGTCACCGCGGACGTCGCCAGCATCTCCGAGCGCCGCACGGACCGGTTTCTCGACGTCGCGCGCAACCACGGGCTGCCGCCCTTCCTCGCGGACGACCCCGGCACGGACAGTGGCCTGATGATCGCGCAGTACACGCAGGCGGCCGTCGTCTCCGAGCTCAAGCGGCTCGCCGCGCCGGCCAGCGTGGACTCCATCCCGAGCTCGGCGATGCAGGAGGACCAAGTGTCCATGGGCTGGAACGCCGCCCGCAAGCTGCGGCGCAGCGTCGACGGGCTGGCCCGGGTGCTCGCGATCGAGGTCCTCACCGCCGCCCGCGCGCTCGACCTCCGCGCCCCCCTCACCCCGGCCCCGGCCACCGCTGCCGTCGTCGCGCTGCTGCGCGGGGAGGGCATCGCGGGGCCGGGCCCCGACCGCTACCTGTCGCCGGAGATCGAGGCCACGGTGGACCTCGTCCTCGACGGCCGGGTCCGCGCGGCGGCGGAGCGGCACACCGGGCTCCTGCACTGACCGCCAGGCCGCCGCCCCGCGCACCCTGGTCCCGGCGGGGTGGGGTGGTCTGGTCGAACGTGACCGTTCGTGGTCGTCCTGGCAACCACGATCGGTCACGGTCGTCAGGCTGACGGGCACCAGTCGTGGCCACGCGGTCAGGCCGCCTCGTCCGCCAGCGGGCAGCCCGCCGAGCAGGCCTTCGGCTGTCCGCTCCAGCCTCGCCGCTCGAGGGTCAGCGCGACGTCCCTGGCCACCTCGCAGGGGATCTGGTCGAGCTCGAGCGGCGTGACCCGCAGCGTGACCTCGCCCCGTCCCGCCGCCGCACGGTCTCGCTTCCGGTCGAGGTGGAACCGCTCTCCGGCGTGCCAGAGCCGTCCGTCGATCTCGACGATCGTGCGGAAGGTGCGGTTCCTGAGGTCGGACCGGGTCCGGTCGGGCTCGGTGACCTGCCGCTCGAACGGCGGAAGGCCGTGCGGGCGCTCGACCCGGTCCCGGAACCAGGTCTCTGGCAGGCTCTCCGCCCCGTCGCCCACCTCCCACAGCGCCAGCAGCAGCTGCCGGCGGAGGCGGTGACGGGCGCGGCCCTCGAGCTCCCGGAGCAGCGATCCCGCGTCGAGGGAGCGTTCCTGGCACGCCCGTGCCGCGAGGGCCACGGCGTCGTCCGCCGAGCAGCCGAACCGGTCGGCGACGTCCAGGACGGTTGTCGCGAGCCGGGTGACCGGCAACCCGTCCACCTGGACGGCGTCAAGCCGGCGTCGGCGCACCACGATCACCCCGCCGGGCGTCTCAGGGTGTCGGCTGGCGGGAACCGCCACGGTGATGACGGACGGTGGTGTGCGTTCCAGCCGCCAGAGGTAGGCGGCCGAGGTCAGGGCGAGGACGCTGCCCGCCCCGCATCGCAGGAGGGCCGCTCGCGCAAGCGCCCGCCAGTCTGGAGCACCGTTGCTGAGCAGGTAGACCCCGGGGTGCACGACCGTCCAGTCGCGCCGCTCCAGCCGCCACCGGATCGTTGCCGCCGACAGACCGGCGTCGAGCGCCTGGGCTCGGGTGACCACCCCCTGCTGTCGCCGAGCCAGTCGTGCGAGGTCCATGGGTCGATGCTGCCGCGGCGCCGGCTCAGCCCGCGGCCGTCATCCACAGGCAGAGGTGTCGCACCAGGCGGTCGCACCGCGGGACCGTGACCGTCCGTGGTTGCCAGAGCCACCACGAACGGGCACGCTCTCGCGAGACGACCCGTGGCACTGCCCATGTCTGGCATCCGAGACGGCCGCTGGGCGCGGGGTCTTGGCGACCGTCCGGCGAGGCGGTCTGATGGGGAGGCCAGCCCACGGCATACCTGCCATTCGTCGAAGGAGACCACCATGGACGGCGCCCGCCCCGTGCGCGCCTCGCGCGGCACCACCCTGACCGCCCGGTCCTGGGCCACCGAGGCCCCGCTGCGGATGCTGATGAACAACCTCGACCCGCAGGTCGCCGAGCGCCCCGACGACCTGGTCGTCTACGGCGGGACCGGTCGCGCGGCCCGTGACTGGAAGAGCTTCGACGCGATGGTGCGCACGCTGACCGACCTGCGCGAGGACGAGACCATGCTCGTGCAGTCCGGCCGGCCGGTCGGCGTGTTCCGGACCCACGAGTGGGCGCCGCGCGTGCTCATCGCCAACTCCAACCTCGTCCCCGACTGGGCGACCTGGCCGGAGTTCCGCCGCCTCGAGCACCTCGGGCTGACGATGTACGGCCAGATGACGGCCGGCTCGTGGATCTACATCGGCACCCAGGGCATCCTGCAGGGCACCTACGAGACGTTCGCCGCGGTCGCCGCCAAGCGCTTCGGCGGCACCCTCGCCGGCACCCTGACCCTGACGGGCGGCTGCGGCGGCATGGGCGGCGCGCAGCCGCTCTCGGTCACGCTCAACGGTGGCACCTGCCTCATCGTCGACGTCGACGAGGCGCGCCTGCGTCGTCGCGTCAGGAGCCGCTACCTCGACGAGGTGGCCGACGACCTCGACTCCGCCGTCGAGCGGGTGCTCAGCGCGAGGGCCAACCGCGAGGCGGTCTCCGTCGGCGTGGTCGGCAACGCCGCCGAGGTCTTTCCCGAGCTGCTGCGCCGCGGCGTCGAGATCGACGTCGTCACCGACCAGACCTCCGCGCACGACCCGCTGTCCTACCTCCCGGCCGGGATCGACCTCGCCGACTGGGCCGAGCTCGCGGAGCGGAAGCCGGAGGAGTTCACCGACCGGGCGCAGGAGTCGATGGCCCGGCACGTCGAGGCGATGGTGGGTTTCCTCGACGGCGGCGCGGAGGTCTTCGACTACGGCAACAGCATCCGCGACGAGGCGCGCAAGGGTGGCTTCGACCGCGCCTTCGACTTCCCGGGCTTCGTCCCCGCCTACATCCGGCCGTTGTTCTGCGAGGGCAAGGGCCCGTTCCGCTGGGTCGCGCTCTCCGGGGACGAGAAGGACATCCACGCCACCGACCGCGCGGTCATGGACCTCTTCCCCGAGAACGACCACCTGCAGAAGTGGCTGCGGGGGGCCCAGGACAAGGTCGCCTTCGAGGGCCTGCCGGCCCGCATCTGCTGGCTCGGGTATGGCGAGCGGGACCGGGCGGGCGTGCGCTTCAACGAGATGGTCGCCTCGGGCGAGGTGTCCGCCCCGATCGTCATCGGCCGGGACCACCTCGACTGCGGCTCGGTCGCCAGCCCCTACCGCGAGACCGAGGCGATGGCCGACGGGTCCGACGCGATCGCCGACTGGCCCCTGCTCAACGCCCTCGTCAACACCGCCTCCGGCGCGTCGTGGGTCTCGCTGCACCACGGCGGCGGGGTCGGGATCGGCCGCTCGCTGCACGCCGGCCAGGTGTCGGTCGCCGACGGCACCGACCTGGCCAGGCAGAAGCTGGAGCGGGTCCTCACCAACGACCCGGGCATGGGCGTCATCCGCCACGTCGACGCCGGGTATGCCGCGGCCGAGCAGGTCGCGCAGGAGCGCGGCGTGCGCGTGCCGATGCGCGAGGATGGCCACGCACCGGCTCCCCCTAGGGCGTGACCTGCTCGGTGACGTCGGCCACCGTGGCCGCCAGCGCGGCGAGCGCAGCCTCGGCGTTGACCGACACGGCGACGCCGTGGGCCCCGGCACCCATCGAGATGCGGCGGTCCGGGTCCCCGGTCAGCGACGCGTCCGCGACGACCGGCCAGGCGGTGGTCGCCCCGAAGGGTGTGATCGTGCCCCGCTCGTAACCCGTCGCCTGACGGGCCGTCGCCACGTCCGGCATCGACAGCCGGCTGACTCCGAGGAGCTGGCGCAGCCTGGGCCAGGCGATCTCGCGGTCGCCCGGCACGAGGACGAAGAGGTAGTCCCCCTCTCCCCTCCTCACCACCATCGTCTTGACGACGTCGCGCGGCTCGACGCCGCGGGCGCGGGCGGCCTCCTCGAGGCTCCCGACCCGGCCGTGCCGGGTCACGGTGTGCTCCAGCCCGCTCGCCGCGACCGCCGCCAGTGCCCGCTCCTCGCTCATCGGTTCATGCCCTCTCGAGGACGAGGAAGAGGAAGCCGATGAAGGCCCGCCCCCTCATGGGGGGCAGCAGCTCCGCAGGAGTGTCCGGGGCCGGCGGCGGCTCGCTGAGGGTGAGCACCCGGAACCCCGCCGCGCCGAAGGCGTCCGTCATGGCGTGCAGGGGGCGGTGCCAGAAGGTCAGGACCGCATCGTGCCCGTCGAAGGTGTAGTCCTCGGAGTACTCGGTCAGCGCGAAGTAGTCGGCCCGCGGGTAGACGATCGGGAAGGCACTGGGACGGTTGACCGAGACCAGCAGGCGACCACCGGGCTCCAGCACCCGCCGCAGCTCCACCAGCGGGCCGGACCAGTCCGCCAGGTAGTGCAGGACCAGGGACGCGACGACCATGTCGAAGGCGGCGTCCCGGAACGGGAGCGGGTCAGCGAGGTCCGCGACGTGCAGGTCGGCCTCGGCCCCCAGCCGCTGCCGGGCCAGGTCGACCATGGCTGCGCTCGAGTCGAAGCCGGTGACGGCGGCGCCCCTGTCGCGCAGCGCCGCCGACAGCGGCCCGGAACCGCACCCGGCGTCGAGGACCCGCAGGCCCGAGACGTCCCCGGCCAGGCGGAGCATCTCGGGTCGCTCGTAGTACGCGTTGAAGAGGCTGGTCTCGTTCTCCCGCGAGTATGCCGCCGCGAAGCTGTCGTAGTCGGTCGTCACCGCGTCCTCGTCCTCGTCACGCGACCCACTGTCCCTCAGCACGCCACGTTTTGGAGATCAAACATCGGGTGATGCATCATCGTGCGGTGCCCTCCCGCTTCCCCGCCGTCGTCGACGACGTCACCGTCCGGTTGATCGCGGCCGTCGTCCTCGTCACCGTCGTCGCCATGCTCGCCCTGCAGCAGTGGTGGCTCCTCGTGCCGCTCGCCGCCGACTTCGTCCTGCGCACCACCCTCGGTCCGGGGGCCAGCCCTGTCGCCCTGTTCGTCGGACGGTGGGTCCGCCCCCGCGTCGGCGCCCTGCCGCACCCGACCCCCGGCACCCCGAAGCGGTTCGCCGCGGCGATCGGTGCCGTCCTGACCAGCGTGGCAGCGCTCCTGTGGCTCACCTCCGTCCTGACCGGCGCCGACCGGGCCATGACGGCCGTGGTGGTCATCGCCGTCGTCATGGCCGTCTTCCCCGCCCTCGAGGCCGTGCTCGGGCTCTGCGTCGGGTGCGTGCTGTTCCGCTGGCTGATGCGGGCCGGGCTCGTCCCCGAGGACGTCTGCGTCGAGTGCGCGGACATCACCGCGAGGCTGCGGGTCCGCACCCCGGCCTGACCTCCGGCACCGTCTAGTGTCGGGCGGGTGAGCAGCCCCACCTTCGACGCGATGTGGGCCGACCTCGAGCCGGTCGGCCGCGTCGGCAGCGGCGGCTACCGGCGCTTCGCCTGGACCGCCGAGGACGCCACCCTGCGCGAGTGGTTCGCCGGTGAGTGCGTCCGCCGCGGCCTGGACCTCATCGAGGACCGGGTCGGCAACCAGTGGGCCTGGTGGTGGGACGGTCCGGGGACCGTCGACGACGCGGTCGCCGCCGGTCACCGCGGGGTCGCGGTCGGCTCGCACCTCGACTCCGTCCCCGACGGCGGCGCCTTCGACGGACCGCTGGGGGTGGTCTCCGCCCTCGCCGCGGTCGACGAGCTGCGCGCCGCGGGCGTCCGCCCCACGGTCCCGGTCGCGGTGGTCAGCTTCGTGGACGAGGAGGGCGCCCGCTTCGGCATCGCCTGCGCCGGCTCCCGCGTCCTGACCGGTCAGCTCGCCCCCGAACGGGCCCTCGCGCTCACCGACGCCGACGGGACCACGTACGCCGACGCCCTCCGGGCCGCCGGCCGCGACCCGGAGCTGCTGGGCCCGGACGAGGAGGCGCTGCGCCGGGTCGGGGCTTTCGTCGAGCTGCACGTCGAGCAGGGCCGCGCCCTCGTCGACCTCGACGCCCCGGTGGCCGTGGCCAGCGACATCTGGCCGCACGGTCGGTGGCGCCTCGACTTCCCCGGCGAGGCCAACCACGCCGGCACCACCCGGCTGGTCGACCGCCGCGACGCGATGATCGGGTATGCCGAGCTCGTCCTGTCCGCGCGCTCGGCGGCGGCGTCCCGCGGGTGCGTAGCCACGGTGGGCAAGGTGCGCGTCACCCCGGGGGGCGTCAACGCCATACCCTCCCTGGTCACCGGCTGGCTCGACGCCCGCGGCGCGGACGAGGCGCAGGTGCTCGCGCTCGTCGAGGAGGTCACGGAGGGCGCCCGCGGGCACGGCGCCGAGGTCGCCCGGGAGAGCTGGACCCCGACGACGGTGCTGGACGCGGGGCTCGCCGACCGGCTCCGCGGCGTGCTCGACCGGGACGCGGCGATCTCGGTGCCGGTGCTGGGGACCGGCGCCGGGCACGACGCGGGGATCCTCGCGACCGCAGGTGTCCCGAGCGCGATGCTCTTCGTGCGCAACCCGACGGGCGTCTCCCACAGCCCCGCCGAGCACGCCGAGCGCGACGACTGCCATGCGGGGGTGCAGGCGCTGGCCGACTGCCTCCGGGACCTCGTCGGGAGGGGGCCGGGATGAGCGTCCGGGTCCTGGTGACCGGGATGTCCGGCGTGGGCAAGTCGTCGGTGCTGCACGCGCTGCGCCGGCGGGGCTGGCGCACGGTCGACGCCGACGAGGACGGCCTCGTCGACGAGCGCCCCGACCGCACGACGCTGCGCCTGCCCGAGCTGGACGCCATCGTCCGCCAGCACCGCCAGCACCGCCACGACCGGCCGCTCGCCCTCGCGGCCACCGGTGAGGGCCAGCACCTGCTCTACCCGCTCGTCGACCACGTCGTCCTCCTCACCGCTCCGTGGCCCGTCCTGGACGAGCGGCTGACCGTCAGGACCACCAACGACTTCGGCAAGGACCCGTCGGAGCGGGAGCGCGTGCGGCGCGACGTGGAGGAGGTCGAGCCGCTGCTCCACGGGGGCGCCGACCTGGTCGTCGACACCTCGACGCTGTCCGTGGACGGGGTGGCGGACCGCCTCGACGCGCTCTCCACGCAGGCCGGGGAGGCACCATGACGACGACCTACCACGCCTCCTCCGCGCACCTGCCCGGCGGTCCGGGGCACGACGTCCGGCTGACGGTCGAGGGTGGTCGGTTCACCGAGGTGAGCACCGGACTTCCCGCCCGGCCGGGCGACCGCCGCCTTCCCGGCGTGGTCGTGCCAGGGCTCGCGAACGCGCACAGCCACGCCTTCCACCGGGCCCTGCGGGGACGCACCCACGACGGGGGCGGCACCTTCTGGACGTGGCGCGAGCGCATGTATGCCGTCGCCGCGCGCCTCGACCCCGACAGCTACCTGGCGCTCGCCCGTGCCACCTACGCCGAGATGGCGCTCGCCGGCGTCACCGCCGTCGGGGAGTTCCACTACCTGCACCACGCGCCGGGTGGCCGGCGCTACGCGGACCCCAATGCCATGGGGGAGGCCCTCGTGGAGGCGGCGGCTGACGCGGGCCTCCGGCTGACCCTCCTCGACACGTGCTACCTCGCCGGGGGTCTGGGGGCGGACGGGCACGCGCGGCTCGAGGGGCCGCAGCTGAGGTTCGGGGACGGGGACGCGCAGGCGTGGCGGTCGCGGGTCGAGGACCGGGGCGACGCCGGCGACGGGGGGCGGGCGCACCTGCGGGTCGGCGCGGCCATCCACTCGGTGCGGGCCGTGCCGCGGGACCAGCTGTCGACGGTGGCGGGGTGGGCGCGGGAGCGGGCGGAGCCGCGGCCGCTGCACGTGCACCTCTCCGAGCAGCCGGCCGAGAACGAGACGTGCCTCGCCGCCCACGGACTGACGCCCACCGGGCTGCTGGAGGCAGAGGGGGTGCTGGGCCCCGAGCTGACCGCCGTCCACGCCACCCACCTCACCGCGGCGGACGTCCGGCTGCTCGGCGGCCACCGGGCGTGGGCCTGCTTCTGCCCGACGACGGAGAGAGACCTCGCCGACGGCATCGGTCCGGCGGTCGCGCTGCGCGACGCCGGGGCGCGCCTGTCGCTGGGGTCGGACCAGCACGCGGTCATCGACCTGGTCGAGGAGGCCCGCGCCCTCGAGATGCACGAGCGGCTCGCGAGCCTGCGGCGCGGTCGCCTCACCCCGGCCGACCTGCTCGGCGCCGCGACGGCGCACGGGAGCATCGGCTGGCCCGACGCCGGACGGCTCGAGGTCGGCGCCCGGGCGGACCTCGTCGCGCTGCGGGACGACACGGTGCGCACGGCCGGGTCGGACCCGGCGCAGATCCTGCTGTCGGCGACCGCGGCCGACGTCGACACCGTGGTCGCCGACGGCGACGTCGTCGTCGAGGGCGGCCGGCACCGGCTCGGCGACGTGGGTCGGCTGCTCGTGGACGCGATCACCCCCCTGTGGAAGGACTCCTGAGACATGAGCATGCTCATCACCGGCATCGGCGAGCTGGTCACCTGCGACGGCGGCACGGAGGGCGCGGTCGAGGATTCCCTGCACGCGGGGCTGGGCGTCCTGCGGGACGCGGCGGTCGTCGTCGGCGGGGGCGGCGAGGACACCGCGCCGGTGGTCGAGTGGATCGGCCCGGCCGACCGGGCCCCGGCGGCCGACTGGGCGGTCGACCTGGAGGGCCGTGCCGTCGTGCCGGGCTTCGTCGACAGCCACAGCCACCTGGTCTTCGCGGGGGACCGGTCGGCCGAGTTCGCGGCGCGGATGTCGGGGACGCCCTACGACGGCGGCGGGATCGCGGTCACGGTGTCGGCGACCCGGGCCGCCTCCGACGGCGATCTGCGCTCGCTCCTGCAGCACCGGGTGCAGGAGATGCGCTCCCAGGGGACGACCACCGTCGAGGTCAAGAGCGGCTACGGGCTGACCGTCGAGGACGAGGTGCGGGCGCTGCGGCTGGCCGGGGAGGTGACCTCGGAGGTCACCTACCTCGGCGCTCACGTGGTGCCGCCGGAACGGCGGGACGGCAGCAGCCGGGGACGCGCGGCATACCTGGACCTGGTCTGCGGGGAGATGCTCGAGGCGTGCGCGCCGCACGCGCGCTGGGTCGACGTCTTCTGCGAGCCGGCGAGCCCGCACGCGTTCGACGGCGAGGAGTCGCGACGGGTGCTCGAGGCCGGCCGGGCGGCCGGGCTCGGGCTGCGCGTGCACGGCAACCAGCTGGGC
Organism: Ornithinimicrobium cerasi; assembly: GCF_003702705.1. Taxonomy (GTDB): domain Bacteria; phylum Actinomycetota; class Actinomycetes; order Actinomycetales; family Dermatophilaceae; genus Ornithinicoccus; species Ornithinicoccus cerasi. The sequence continues at coordinate 69,529 of NZ_QZMN01000010.1, forward strand.
GAGGGGCCGGGCGTGCAGCTGGCGGTGGAGCTGGGCGCCGCGAGCGTCGACCACTGCACCTACCTCAGCGACGCCGACGTGGATGCGCTCGCCGGCGGCGGCACCGTCGCGACCCTCCTGCCGGGCGTGGAGTTCTCCACGCGCCAGCCCTACCCGGACGCGCGGCGGCTCCTGGACGCGGGCGTCGAGGTGGCGGTCGCCACCGACTGCAACCCCGGCACCTGCTACTCCTCCTCGATGCCGCTGATGATCGCGCTGGCGGTGCGGGAGATGGGGATGACTCCGGCCGAGGCCCTGCTCGCCGCGACCGTCGGCGGGGCGCAGGCGTTGCGTCGCAACGACATCGGCCGGGTGGTCGTGGGGCGGCGCGCAGACCTGGCGGTGGTGGACGCCCCCAGCTGGCTGCACATCCCCTACCGGGTCGGGGTGCCGGTCGTGCGCGCGCTGGAGATCTGAGCCGCAGCCCCGGCCGGTGGTCGGCGGTCTGTGGGATGGTCGGACCATGAGCGCGCGCGCCGTGACCCTCACCTTCCTCGGAGCGGCGGGCACCGTGACCGGGTCGAAGTACCTCCTGACCGTCGGGGAGCGCCACGTGCTCGTGGACGCGGGGGTCTTCCAGGGTGAGAAGCGCTGGCGCCTGAAGAACTGGGACGCGTTCCCGGTCGACCCGGCCACGATCAGCGACGTCGTCGTCACGCACGCGCACACCGACCACATCGGCTACCTGCCGGCGCTCGTGGCACGCGGCTTCGGGGGGCCCGTGTGGCTGACGGAGGGCAGCGCGCGGATCGGGGAGATCGTGCTGCGGGACGCCGGGAAGCTGCAGGTCGAGGCGGCCGAGGACGCGCGGCGGGGCGGGTGGTCCAGGCACCGGGACCCGCGGCCGATGTTCGACCTCGCCGACGTGGAGCGCACGCTGCCGCTCCTGCGGACCGTCGGGTTCGAGACGGACGTCGACCTCGGCGACGGCCTGGTCGGTCGGTGGGTCCGGGCGGGGCACATCCTCGGCTCCGCCAGCGTGCGGCTGGAGGTCGACGACAGCTCGGTGCTCTTCTCCGGCGACCTCGGTCGTCACGACCACCCGATCCTCAAGCCCCGCGGGACCCCCCGGGGAGCCAGGTATGTCGTGTGCGAGTCGACCTACGGCGACCGGGAGCACCCGGAGCCCGAGGTCGAGCACGAGGTCATGTCGAGCGCCATCCTGCGGACGCTCGCGCGGGGTGGGCTCGTGGTCATCCCGGCGTTCGCCGTGGACCGCACGCAGGGGGTGCTCAGGGTGCTCGTCACGATGATGCGGGAGGGGCGGATCCCGGAGGTCCCCGTGGCGGTGGACTCCCCGATGGCGCTGAAGGTGCTCGACGTCTACCGCGACGAGTCGCTGGGCGAGCTGCGCGAGGACGTCGACGTGGACGACTTCACCGGCCTGCCGACGCTCATCGAGGCGGCGTCGTCGCAGGAGTCCCGCGCTCTCAACGGGCGGTTCGAGCCGATGATCATCGTCGCCTCGTCCGGCATGGCCGAGGGTGGGCGGGTGCTGCACCACCTGGCGCGGCTGCTGCCGGACCGCCGCAACACGGTGATCCTCACCGGGTTCCAGGCGGCGGGCACGCGCGGGCGCGCGCTCCAGGAGGGTGCGGGGTCGGTGAAGATCAACGGTCGCTACATCAGGGTGCGGGCCGAGATCGTGCGCGACGACGAGTTCTCCGTGCACGCCGACGCGTCCGACCTCATGGACTGGCTGCGCTCCCTCGAGCCCGGGCCGGAGACGGTCTTCGTCACGCACGGCGAGCCGGAGGTGGCTGCGCGGTTCGCGGCCCGCGTCGGCGAGGAGCTGGACCGGACCGCGGTGGTCCCGCGCTACGGCGAGGTCGTCAGCCTGGCGTAGGCCCGCGCCGGGCCCGGCTCGCGGGTGAGGTCGTCGGCCAGCCGCGCGAGGCGGCTCGCCACGGGGTCGGGCAGCGACAGCAGGCGACCGGCGGCCCCGCGCAGGTCCTCGGGGGAGGCGGTGTTGGGGTCCAGCGTCTCGCCGAGACCCGTGCGCTCGAGGGCGGCCGCGCCGGCGAACTGGTCGGTGGACAGCGGCAGGACCAGGAGGGGCACCCCGGCGGTGAGCGCCTCCGTCACGCTGTTGTTGCCGCCGTGCGTCACCGTCAGCGAGGCGTGCCGCAGCAGGGTGACCTGGGGCAGGACGGGACGCACCAGCCAGGAGTCCGGCACCGGCCCCAGCTCCCCGGGCGGGGTCGCGCCGGCCGCCAGGGCCACCCGCACGTCGAGCCCGCGCAGGGCCTCGGCGACGCGGGAGAGCACGTCGGAACGGACGGACAGGAAGCTGCCGAGGCTGACGTAGACGACGGGCGCGCCGCCGGAGGTGAGCCAGGCCTGCACCTCCGGGTCCTCGGGCTCCTCCCGCACGGCGGAGCCGAGGAAGGCGTGCTGCCCGAGCAGGGCCGTCCGCCCCTCCTCGTGCAGCTCGCCGGGGTAGTTGAGCAGGAGCACGTCCCCGGTCTCGGCGAACGCGTCGGTGCTCGCCCGGGCACCAGGGTCGAGGGCTGCGAGGGCGGCGTTCCAGTCCGCCGTGAAGCGGTCGCGCACCTCCTCGCAGAGGATGCGCAGCCCGGCGAGGTCCTCCTCGGGGGGCCGCATCCGGGCCGGCCACGCGGGCGGCAGCCCGTAGACCTCGTCCCCCACGACGAGGGCCGAGGGATGGCCCAGCACCACGTCGGCGTGCGGGACGCCGGAGGCGGTGAGAGCCAGGCGGGCGCTGAAGGCCAGGTGGTCGACGACGACGTGGTCCGGGCGCACCTGCGTCACCACCTCCTGCACCCGCCGCGCCACGGTGAGCGGGTCCCAGAGCAGGTCGTCCAGACGGGCCCGCGCCTGGAAGGTCAAGGTCGGCACCGCACCCTCGCGGGTGGCCGCGAAGAACCCGCGCAGCGCGTCGTCCTCGCCGCGCGGCTGATCCTCGGCCCGGATCACGCCGGGGTTGGAGCCGCGACCGAGCCGCAGGTCGACATGCTCCAGGCCGAAGCCGCGCACCAGCGTCCCGGTGGCCGGGCCGGTCGCGACGACGACCCGCTCACCGGCGTCCCGCCAGGCGGTGGCCAGCGTGGCGAGCGGGTAGAGGTGGGAGGCGTAGTCGGGCGAGACGACGAGCAGGGTCACCGGGCGACCTCCTGGTAGACGCGGGCCAGCGCGTCCGCCATCGTCGTGATGCTGAACCGCTCGACGACCACCGCGCGGGCGTGCTCCGACCGCTCCGCGGCACCGGGCGCGGCGGCCAGGTCCAGCGCCTCGGCGACCGCCGCGCCCAGCAGGACCGGGTCCCCGGTGTCGACGAGGACGCCCGTGGTGCCGTGCTCGACGTACGTGGGTGGTCCCCCGTGGTCGGGCGCGACGACGACCAGGCCGGACCCGAGCGCCTCGCACAGCGCGATGCCGAACTCCTCCTTGAGGCTCGCGCACACGTAGACCCCGCCGGGTGCCGCGAGCCCGGGCCGTCCCCGGCGCGCCGCCGCCAGCCAGACCGCGACGGTCGGGTTGGTCCGGTGCCCGGCGAGCAGCAGGCCCCGCGCCGGCCCCTCCGCGCGCGGCACCACCTCGTCGAGCAGCGCGAGCTGGTCCGCCTCGTCCGTGGTCGGACGGTCGAGGTCGCCGCCCACGACGAGGAGGGTGCACCGGTCGGCGAGGTCGGGGTGCTCGTCCCAGGCACGCGCCAGGGTGGCCATCCCCTTGACCGGGTGCAGCCGCCCGACGCTGAGCACGACCGGCAGCCCCCGCCGCCCGGGCGGCAGGGTGCCGAGCAGCGTGTCGAGCTCCGCGAGCGCGGCCGCGACGTCCGGGGCGGGGGTGCCGCCCGCCATCGCCAGCGCGACCTGGCGGTCCGCCTCGTCGAGCGCCCGGACGTCGACGCCCTCCGGGATGACGTGCACCGGCTCCTGCGGGCCGATGTGCAGCAACGCCGAGAGGTCGCGCTCGAGGTCGGGCCGGGGGAAGACCACCAGCGCCTCCGCCTGCTCGCGCAGCGCCCGGAGCAGCCGGATCCGGAAGACGAGGTGCTCCCGCAGGTCCGCCGCGACGAAGGTCGCCCTGGTCAGCTCCCCGCTCGCCTCACGGGCCGCGAGCAGGGCGTGCGGGTCGGGCGCGAGGGTGAGGACGAGGGGTATGCCGTGCTCCCGCGCCACCTGCGCGGCCGCCCACGACCCCACGTCCGCCATCCGCACGTGCAGGACGTCCACCGGGGTCGCGGCCGCGAGCTGGGTGCGGATGCCCGCGAGGGCCGCGGCGCGCAGCGTCCAGCTGCGGCTCGCCGGCGGCGCGGGAAGCGGGACGGGGATGCCGAGGTAGTGGTGCCCTGGACCGTCCGCGGCCTCGCAGGCACCCGTCTTCTCCGGGCTGGCCTGGTCGGAGTCCTCGCGCTCGGACGCCCGCGAGAGCGTCAGGACGCGGTCGATCCCGGGCTCCTCCAGGAGCGCGTCGCCGAGCCGGACGAGCAGGGTGGCGATGCCGCCGGTGTCACCCCGACCCGCGTGCCGCAACGAGCTGTCGATCTCCCCGTGCAGGTAGAGCTGGGCCACGCTGAGCCCCCGACGGGACGCGGCCCGCTCCTGGGCACGTGGTACCGGCCGGGAGTCCCAGCTCTCCAGGGTGGCCTCGGCCAGGGTGCCCGCGAAGCCTCCCTCACCGACCATCGCCCGCAGCGGCCCGAGGGCCGCGTCGACGCGGGGGCCCGAGGCGAGGGCCCAGGCGGCGTGCTCGCGCAGGTGCGACCGCTCCCCGGTCAGGAGGGGCAGGAGCAGGTCCTCCGCCGTCCGGCCGCCGACGGCACCGGCGGCGTGCACCGCGGCCAGCGCCACGAGCGGGTCCGCACCGTCCCGGATCCCCTCGGCGAGCGCGGCGGCCACGCCCTCACTGTCCTCGTCGACCTCGGCGCCCGCGGCCCTGGCCACCTCTCCGAAGGCCTCGACCGCGTCCAGGATGGTGGGCGCGCTGCGGACCCCTCCCAGGGCGGCCCGCGTCGCCGGGGTCGCAGCGTTCATGCGGCGACGGTACCCGGTCGCCCCACCCGGCCCGGTGGGCCGCCCCCGCGCGCACGTCATACCCGGGTATGACGAGCGTCGCGCGAGCGGTCCCGGAGGATGACGAGCCCGCGGGTCGGACCGGCCTATCGTGCAGCCTGTGACCTCCCGACCCGGCACCGACCTCCGGCACCAGCTCGCGGCGTCGTGGCGCGACCTCACCGGCGGAGCGCTGCGGGCCGACGGCTGGCTGCCCGACGTCGTGGTCGTCGGCGTGCTGCTGCTGTGGGGGTCGGTGGGCGCCGCCGTCGTCGGCACCGGAGGGGGTTCCGTCCCCGGGCTGATGCTGCTCACCCTCCTGCAGACGGTGCCGCTGCTGTGGCGCCGACGGCGTCCGGGGCCGGTCGCGGCGGCCGTGGCGGGGGCCTGCCTCCTCCAGGTGCTCACCCTGGACTCGCCCCTGGCCAGCAACATCGCGGTCCCGGTGGTCGTCTACAGCGCGGCGGCGTTCGGGGACCGCCGGACCTCGCGGACGGTGCTGTGGACCGCCCTCGCCGGCGCCGTCGTCGCGGGAGTGGACTGGTCGTGGGCCTGGGCGGGGGCCGGCCAGCTCCTCCTGAGCGTCGCGTTCCAGGCGACGTTCATGGCCGCGTTCGTGGCGGTCGCCTGGGTGCTGGGCGACGTGGTGCGACGGCGCAAGGCGGTCGCGGCCCGGCTCGAGGCGCAGGACCGCGCCCTGGCCCGGGACCAGACGCAGCGGGCCCAGCTCGCGGCCCAGGGGGAGCGCGCCTCGATCGCCCGGGAGATGCACGACGTGGTGGCGCACAGCCTCGCGGTCGTGGTCGTCCAGGCCGACGGCGGTCTCTACGCCGCGCGTCAGGCCCTCGACGCGCCCCCCGCGATCGGGGCCGACCGGGCGGCGCTGGCCAGGGCCACGGCCACCCTGGAGACGCTCGCCCACACCGCCCGCGAGTCGCTCGCCGAGACGCGCAAGCTCGTCGGCGTGCTGCGCGACGAGGGCGCGGGTGCGGAGTACTCCCCGCTGCAGGGGCTCGCCTACCTCGAGGAGCTCTCGGCCCGGGTGCGCGACTCCGGCGTGCCGGTCGACGTCGTCGTGCGGGGCGACGTGGACGACCTGCCGCGCGAGGTCGACCTCGCGGCCTACCGGGTCGTCCAGGAGTCGCTGACCAACGTGCTCAAGCACGCCGGCCCCGACGCGCACGTCGACGTGGACGTGCTGCGCACGCCCGCAGTCCTCCTCGTCCGGGTCACCGACGACGGCGCCGGCCCCGCCGCGGACGCCGACGGCGAGGGCAACGGGGTCCTGGGCATGGCCGAGCGGGTCGAGGTCCTGGGTGGCACCGTCCACGCCGGGCCACGCCCCCGCGGCGGGTGGGAGGTGGTGGCGAGCATCCCCACGGGGGACGGGCACGGCATACCCTCGAGGTCCACGCCCGGAGGAGACCGGTGAGCTCGCTGCCGCAGGACCGCCCGGTCCGCCTGTTCGTCGTCGACGACCAGGAGCTGGTGCGCGCCGGGTTCCGGATGGTGCTGGACGCGCAGCCGGACATGACGGTCGTCGGGGAGGCGGGCGACGGGCTCGCCGCCCTGGACGGCATCGCGGCCACCCGGCCGGACGTCGTGCTCATGGACATCCGGATGCCGCGGCTGGACGGCGTCGGTGCCACGAGGCGGCTGCTCGCCGAGGGCGGAGGCAACGACGTCAAGGTCCTCGTGCTGACGACCTTCGACCTGGACGAGTATGTCTTCGCGGCGCTGCGCGCCGGGGCCTCGGGATTCCTGCTCAAGGACGCGGGCCCGGCCGAGCTGCTCGCCGCGATCCGGGCCGTCCACGCCGGTGACGCGGCGATGGCCCCGTCCACGACCCGGCGGCTGCTGGAACGATTCCTCCCTGAGTTGCCGGACGCGGGGCGGGAGTCGGACGCCGCGGCGGAGCGGCGCAGCGCGGCGGCCCGTCTGGGACCGCTGACCGGCCGGGAGCGCGAGGTGCTCGAGGCGGTGGGTCGCGGGTTGTCCAACACTGAGATCGCGGCCGAGCTGTTCCTCGCCGAGGCGACGGTCAAGACGCACATCGGTCGGGTGCTGAGCAAGCTGGGGCTGCGCGACCGCGTCCACATGGTGATCACGGCGTACGAGACCGGGCTGGTCGGGCGCCCCGGCTGACCTGGGAGGATCGGGCCATGGACTGGGTCATCCTGCTCGCCTCCGGCGTCCTCGAGGCCGTCTGGGCGACCGCCCTCGGTGCCTCCCAGGGTCTGCGCCGGCCCCGCCCCACCGCCGTCTTCGCCGTCGCGACGGTGCTCTCGGTGTGGGGGCTGGCGGTCGCGATGCAGACCATCCCGACCGGCACCGCCTACGCCGTCTGGACCGCCACCGGCGCGAGCCTGACCGTGGTGTGGGCGATGGCGCGGGGCACCGAGCCGGCCGGGCTGGTGAGGGTGCTGCTGCTGCTCGGCATCGTCAGCTGCGTCGTCGGCCTCAAGGTGGTGTCCTGATGGCTGCCTGGCCGGTGCTCCTGGTCAGCGCGGTCCTGGAGGCAGTCTGGGCCACCGCGCTCGGCGCCTCGGACGGCCTGACCCGCCCGGGCCCGACCGTCGTCTTCGTGGTCTTCTCGGTGCTCAGCCTGGCCGGGCTCGGGTGGGCGATGCGGTTCATCCCGACCGGCACCGCGTATGCCGTGTGGACGGGCCTGGGCGCGGTCCTCACCGTGGCGTGGGCGGCGTGGACCGGGACGGAGCCGCTCACCGCGCTCAAGGTGGTGTTCCTCGTCGGGATCATCGGCTGCGTGGTCGGGCTGAAGCTGACGACCCCGCCGCCCGGGCCGGGACGGACGGCGCCCGACCCCGGATGACGGGGACGTCATACCTGGGGTGGAGGCGACCGCCGCCAGGTGGGGACCTGCGGGGGAGGCCGGGCACGACCACCCCCGCCTAGCGTCGCTGCCATGACGACAACGACACCGCGGCGACCGGCCGCGACCCTGGCGGCGAGCGCCCTGGACCTGACGAAGACCTACGGACGGGGGGAGACGGCCGTGCGTGCCCTGGACGGGGTGAGCGTGGGCGTCGAGGCGCAGCGGTTCACCGCGATCATGGGCCCGAGCGGCTCCGGGAAGTCGACCCTCATGCACCTGCTGGCCGGGCTCGACACCCCCACCTCCGGGCGGGTGTTCCTCGGTGGGACCGAGCTGACCGCCCTCTCCGACCGCCAGCTGACGACGCTGCGGAGGCGCTCGGTCGGGTTCGTGTTCCAGGCGTTCAACCTCCTGCCGACGCTCACCGCCCTGCAGAACGTCCGGCTGCCGCTGGACCTGGCCGGGACGCGCCCCGACCCGGGGTGGGAGCGGGCGGTGGTCGAGGGCCTCGGCCTGGCCGACCGTCTCGACCACCGGCCCGGTGAGCTCTCCGGCGGCCAGCAGCAGCGGGTCGCCCTGGCGCGGGCGCTGGTCACCCGCCCGGAGGTGATCTTCGCCGACGAGCCCACGGGCGCGCTGGACTCCACGACGGGGGCGGAGGTGCTTGACCTGCTCCGCCGCTCGGTCGACGAGTGGGGTCAGACGGTGGTCATGGTCACGCACGACGCGACGGCGGCGGCCGTGGCCGACCGGGTGGTCCTGCTGGCCGACGGCCGGGTCGCGGGGGAGATCGTCGACCCGGACGCCGACGCGGTCCTCGCCTCCGTGCGCGAGCTGGGGAGGCGCTGATGAGCACCTGGCTGACCGCCGGCCTCCTGTCACGGGGACGCCGTCTGCTCTCCGCGGCGGTGGCCATCATCATCGGGGTGGCCTTCCTGACCACCAGCCTCGCGGCCGTGTCCACGGCGCAGCGGGGCATGGAGGACGCGCTCGGGGCGGGCCTGCGCGAGGCGGACCTCGTCGTCACGGGCGAGGAGGGCGCCCCGGTGCCGCTGCAGGTCCACGACGAGCTGGCCTCGGTCGAGGAGCTGGTCGCGGTGCGGGGGCGGGTCACGGTGTCCGCCGAGCTCGGCCCGGAGGAGTGGGTCATGGGTGCGACCCTCCCGTCCGTCGGGGTGACACTGCTCGACGGCCGGCTGGCGCAGGAGCGCGGGGAGATCGTCGTCGACACCGACCTCGCGGAGCGGGCACCGGTCGGTGAGGTGCTCACCGTGCGGGTGCTCGCCGCCGCCGACGACACCGCGACCGTCGACGTTGACGTCGTCGACCTGGACGTCGTCGGCGTGGCCGACTTCGGCGACGGGGACCCGGTGCTCTCCTACGGCCCGGCGTTCGTCGCCACCGACGCCACCCTGCGCGACGTCGACCCCGCCCTCACGTACGACGCCCTGATGCTGGACCTTGCCGCCGGCGCCGACGAGGAGGCCGCCCGGACCGCGATCGTCGGGGCCTGGGGGGAGGCGGTCGTCCAGACCGGTCCGGAGGCCGCCGCGGAGCGGGTCTCGAGGTTCACCGGCGGCACCGACGCGCTGGCGGCCATGCTGCTCGGCTTCGGTGCGGTGGCCCTCGCGACGGCCGCGATCGTCATCGCCAACACCTTCACGATCACCCTCGCGCAGCGCACCGGTGAGCTCGCCCTGCTGCGGGCCGTCGGTGCGACCCGAGCTCAGGTCCGTCGGCTGGTGCTCCTCGAGGCCCTCCTGCTCGGGCTCGTCGCGTCGGCGGTGGGCGTGGGGCTGGGGCTCCTCGGGGCACGAGGTCTGCTCGGGCTCTCCGGGCGCTTCGACCTGGGCATCCCGCTGGGGACCGAGGTGGCCGTCACCCCGCTCGTCCTGGGCGTGCCGTTCGCGGTCGGCGCAGTCGTCACCGTGGCGGCGAGCCTGTGGCCAGCGGTCCGCGCCACCCGCGTCTCCCCCCTCGCGGCCCTGCGCCCGGACGGGGAGGCGGCCGGTCGCCGGCGCACCCCGTGGGTGCGTCTGGTCCTGGCGACCGTCCTGGTGGGCGCGGGCGTCGCCGCGATGGGGTATGCCGCCACGCACCGCGACCTGCTCAGCGGGGTGGCGGGGGGTCTGGTGTCCTTCGTCGGTGTGCTCGTGGCCGGTGTCGTCGTGGTGCCGACGGCGGTGCGGGCCCTCGGGATGGTCGCCCGGACGGCCGGGGTCCCGGGACGGCTCGCGGTCGACAACGCCGTGCGCAACCCCGGCCGCGCCGCGGCCACGTCCGCAGCCCTGCTCGTCGGGGTCACCCTCATCACGATGACGTCGGTCGGTGCCGCCTCGGCCGAGCGGACCGCGCTCGGCGAGATCGACGGTGCCTACGCGGTGGACGTGCTGGTGGAGGGGAGCGGCGAGGTCGTCCCCGAGCCGCTCGCGGCGGACGTCCTCGCAAGGGTGGCTGCCGCGGAGGGGGTCGAGACCGCCCGGGCCGTGGAGACGGCATACCTGAGCGTGGGGGAGGAGTGGGCGCCCACGGCGACGCTGGGGCTGGACCCGGCTCGCGACGGCGACGTCGTGCGCAGCTCGGCGCTGTCCGACCTCGTGCCCGGCACGCTCGGGCTGAGCAACGCCATGCTGGCGATCTACGGGCTCGAGGCGGGGGACGGTGTGACCGTCAGCGGGCCGGGCGGCTCTGCGGACCTGCGGGTGGTCGAGCTGGCGGTCGGGTACCAGGTCGCCGTCAACGTCTCCGACCTGCGTGCGCTCGGCGGGGACGACGTCGCCACCGGGGCGGTGCTGGTCGGGCTGACCGACGACGCCGACGTGGCCGAGGCGATGAGTGCGGTCCGGGAGGTCGCCGACGACGCCGGTCTGGCCGTGTCGGGTGCCGCCATGGAGCGCGCGGTCATCACCCAGGTGCTCGACGTGCTCGTCCTCGTCACGACGGCGCTGCTCGGGGTCGCGGTCCTCATCGCCGTCGTCGGCATCGCCAACACGTTGTCGTTGTCGGTGGTGGAGCGGCACCGGGAGCACGCTCTGCTGCGGGGTCTCGGACTGACCCGGGGGCAGATGAGGCTCATGCTGCTCACCGAAGGCGTCCTGCTCGCGGTGGTCAGCGCGATCCTCGGGCTCGCGATCGGGGTCGGTTACGCCGCGCTCGGCGTCCAGACCGTCCTGCCGGCTGGCACTGCCCTGCAGCTGTCGGTCCCGTGGGCGCAGGTCGGTGCCATCGTCGGGGTGGCGGTGCTCGCCGGTGTGCTGGCGAGCGTGCTGCCTGCGCGGCGGGCGACACGGGTGAGCCCCGTCGAGGGGCTGGTCGCCACGTAGCTCCGTCGGGTCGTCGGTGGGACATCCGGCGGCCCGGCGTTCCGGGCCCCGCCGCGAAGGGACGCGCGGCGTGCGGGCCAGGTCGGGAAGGGACTCCCGACCCGTGCGCCGCCCGGTCACCCCGTGAGGGTGGCCGGGCGGTCGTGCGTCGGGGCGGTCGTGCGGTCGGGGCAGGGTGATCGTGGTGGTCAGGCGGCGTCGGTGTCGTCGGCGAGCGGGTCGTCGGCGGGGGTGCCGGTGTTGCCGACGGCCGCGGTGTTGTCGTCGGTGGAGTCGTGGAGGAGGTCATCGAGGGTGGGGTGGGTGGGTGAGGGTCCCTGGTAGGTCTGGCCCTTGCTGTCGGTCCAGTCCTGACGGATCCAGGTGCTGTCGCGGCCTTCGAGATCGGGGCCTTCGAGATCGGGGTGGTGGGGGTCGCGGTGCGTGCCGGGGGTGCCGGCCCGGGCCGTGAGGGTGGCGTAGGTGAGGCGGTCGGCGAGGTCGCGGCGGGCGTCGGGGTCGTGGGGGTGCCGGGTGCGCAGGTGGGTGCGGTAGTCGTAGGTGCGGGTGGTGAGGACCTGACCCAGGACGGTGGTGATGCTGAGGTCGCGGCGGGCACCGATGGACAGGTGCCAGGACCCGTCGGTCTTGAACTTGTGGGGCTGGCGGGCGAGCAGGACCAGGTTGGTCTCGCTGGTCGGGCCGCCGGCCCACCCGTAGGGGGTGACGTGGTCCAGCTCGCCGGCGTGGGCGCCGAGGCGGGAGCCAGGGGCCCGGTTGTACACGTCGGCGGCGATGATCTGGCGGCGCATGTCCGTGTCCGGGCGGTAGGTGGCGATGGTGCGCTCCACGAGCCGCCCGTCTCGGGGGTCCACGACCAGGCGGTGCAGGGTGGTGCCGGGGAACAGTGCCAGCTCGCGGGCGTGGCCGTCGCTGATGAAAAAGGGGTGCGGGCCCAGGACCTCTGCCACCATCCCCCGCCCCGGCCCGTCCGGTCGTGGGGCAGGGGCCTGCCATGCAGGTGGGTCAGGGTCAGGGTCAGGGTCGGGGTCGGGGCCAGGGTCGGGTGCCGGGCCGTGGTTCGGCTCGTGACCGGGAGCTGGGTCGTCGTCGGAGGGGTGCGGCAGGTGGGTGGGGTCGCCACAGCGGGCGCACATCGGGAAGCCGCCGGCCAGCGTGGCGAAGGGGACGATCACCTGCAGCGCCACGGTCGGGAGCCCGTTGACGACCCTGGCCAGCAGCTGCATGTCAGCCGGGGCGAGTACCTCGTCAAGGAGAGCCTGAACCTGACCCTCACCGTCCTCGTCGCAGTGGCCCTCGGCGTCCTGATCGCGCCGGCCATGCTCGTGGCCCTCCTCTCCCGTCGCCCGGTCCGCCACCTCGTCCGCCACCCTGTCCTCCGCCTCGTCCTGCACCTCGTCCTGCACCTCGTCCTTCGCCGCCCCGTGAGGCTGCGCGTCCGTGTCCTCAGTCGATCGCGCAGCGGTGTCGGTGGTGCCCGTGGTGCCGGTGGGGGTGGTCAGGGCGATGGTGCCGTAGAGGAGCAGGCCTCGCGCTGCGTCCGAACGCAGCTGGTCGAGGGTGCGCTCGTCGCCACGGCGACGGATCGTGCGGGCGGCCCGGTCCACGCGCTGCCCGGCGGCCACGACCGAGGCGGCCGGCCCGGTGATCCGCATCGTCGCGGTGCCGTCGTCGTGGACCCGCACGCTGACGCGTCGGGCCGCGTAGGCCCGTGCCCGACGCGCCTTCTCGGCGTCGGGGTCGGTGGACCGGCACGCCTCGACCTCGGCCTGCAGCGCCGTGGTGAACCGCGGGTGGTCCCACGGGCGGTGGTGCAGCGATCCGTCCGGATCCAGCCGTTGTTCGACCGCCTGGGCCGGGTCGTCCCCGAACAGCGCCTCACCCACCAGCACCCGCTGCGGGTGCGTCAGTGACGCAGTCGCGTCCAGGAACACCCGGACCAAGGGCCAGGACGCCTCCCCCACTGCCAACGCGGCCTCCAGCACCGCACGCAGGTCTGACGGCGCGGTCGCCGCCCGCACCAGGGTCCTCGCCTCCGTGATCCCGAAGCCGACCGCCACCTGCAGCTCCGCCGCCGCCAACCCCCGCACCTCCGTCTCCACGGACGCCGCCTCCGTGCGCCCCATCTGCTCCGGGTCGAGCCCGCGCCGCTCCAGCACCGCCGCCCGGCACCCCGCCACCACCTCCTCCGTCGCCCGCACCAGGTCCAGGTCGACCCGGGAGCGTTGTGCCCCCACCTCCCGCAACCGCAGCACCCCCGGATGCACGACCCCCTCACCCGCACGGAGCCCCGCCGCCGCCCCCGGCGCGCTCCTCCCAGATCCCTCTCCTGCCGCCGTCACCATGCCCCTCACCTCCCCTCGGTGCGACTACTCTCATTCTAGAACACATGTTCGAATACGATGCGATCTATCCACAGGCGTGTCGTGAGCTTCCCCCGCGCCGGTGCACGAAGCGCAGCCTGTCCTTGCTGGCCTCCCACGCCAGGGTGCGATAGGCCTGAGACATGGGCACGGTCGCCCCGGTTCTGCGTCGTCACCCCCTCGTCGGGCTGACCCTGGGGGTGCTCGTCCTCGTCCTCGTCCTCGCCCTGGCCGTCGCCGGCGCCGACCAGCCGGCGCAGTGGCTGGCGACGGGCTACGTCACGGTCGTGGTGCTGCGCACCTCTGCCGGCATGGTCCGGGACCTCGTGCGCGGGCACTACGGGCTGGACGTTCTCGCCGTCGTCGCCATGGTCTCCACGCTGCTCGTGGGGGAGCACCTCGCCTCGCTCATCATCGTGCTCATGCTCAGCGGCGGAGAGGCGCTGGAGGAGTATGCCGCCACGCGCGCCCGCGCCGAGCTCACCGACCTCCTCGAAAGGGCCCCGCAGGTCGCCCACAGGGTCGTCGGCACCGGCAGCGGCACCGGCACCGGCGTCGAGGACGTCGCCGTCGACGAGGTGGAGCCGGGTGACGTGCTCCTCGTCAGGCCTGCGGAGGTCGTCCCCGTCGACGGGGAGCTCCTCGCCGAGGAGGCCTCCTTCGACGAGTCCTCGCTCACCGGTGAGAGCCTGCCGGTCACCCACGTGCGGGGTGACCACGTCCTCAGCGGCTCCCTCAACGGCAGCGCCGCGGTGGCCGTCCGGGCGACGGCGCGCGCGGCCGACTCCCAGTACCAGCGCATCCTGCGCCTCGTGGCCGCGGCGGACGACGCGAAGGCACCGACGGTCCGGGTCGCCGACCGTTTCGCGGTGCCGTTCACGGCCGTCGCGCTGGTCATCGGTGGACTGGCGTGGTCCCTCTCGGGCGACCCCACCCGGTTCGCCGAGGTGATGGTGCTGGCGACCCCCTGCCCCCTGCTCATCGCCGCCCCGGTCGCCTTCCTCGGCGGGACCAGCCGTGCAGCACGCTCGGGCATCGTGGTCAAGGGCGGGGCGACGCTGGAGGCGCTGGCCCGGTCCCGCTCGGTCGCCTTCGACAAGACCGGCACCCTCAGCCAGGCCGGCCGGAGCTCGCCCGGGTCGAGGTCGTGGAGGGGCACGACCCGGACGAGGTGCTGCGGCTGGCCGCCTCGGCAGAGCAGTTCTCCTCGCACGTGCTGGCCGACGGCGTGATGCGCGCGGCCCACGCCCGTGAGCTGTCCCTGTCGGAGGGCAGCGAGGCGCAGGAACGGGCCACCGACGGCGTGACGGCGGTCGTGGACGGCCGGTCCGTGGTCGTCGGCAAGCTGCGCCTGGTCCGCGAGACCGACCCCACGGCATACCCCTGCCCGGTGCGCAGCGGCGAGACCTCGGTGGCGGTCGCGGTCGACGGGCTCCTGGCAGGGCACCTCGTCCTCGTCGACCCGCTGCGCCCCAACGCCGCCGCCACGGTGCGCGTCCTGCGCGAGCTGGGGATGCAGGAGGTCGCGCTGCTCACCGGCGACAACGTCGCCACCGCGTGGTCCATGGCCGACGAGGCCGGCATCGGCAGCGTCCATGCCGAGCTGCTCCCCGAGGACAAGGTCCGCCTGGTCGCCGGGATGTCGCACCGGCCGGTCGTCATGGTCGGCGACGGCGTCAACGACGCCCCCGTGCTCGCCGCCGCCGACGTCGGGATCGCCATGGGGGCGCGCGGCTCCACGGCGGCGAGCGAGGCCGCCGACGTGGTGATCACCCGCGACGACATCGGCAAGGTGGTGCAGGCGGTCGACATCGGGCGCCAGACCTACCGGGTCGCGCTGACGGCCATCTGGATCGGAGTGTGGCTGAGCCTGGGGCTGATGGTCGTGGCCGCCTTCGGCCACGTCCCGGCGGTCGCCGGCGCGCTCACCCAGGAGCTCGTCGACCTCGCGGCGATCCTCTACGCGCTCCTGGCGCTGCGCCCCGGCCGTGAGCACCCCGAGCTGCTGGAACCAGCCCCGGTGCCGGCCAGGGCCGATCGCGCCGACCGAGACGTCCTGGAGAGCTCCTAGGATGCTCCGCCCAACCGCTGCCGCAGCCCGCTCGCCCGGACCACCCGGCGCGCCACGGCCGCCCGCACGACCTCCTCGGTGGCCACCACGCGCACCCGCTCCTGCGCCCTCGTCACCGCGGTGTAGAACAGCTCCCGCGTGAGCAGCGGCGACTCGGTCTCGGGCAGCAGCACGGTGACCTCCTCGGCCTGGCTGCCCTGCGCCTTGTGGATGGTCATCGCGTGCATGGTCTCGACGTCGCCCAGCCGGCCCGGCGCGAACCGCTGCGCTCCTGCCGGACCCTCGATGACGGCCATCCGCACCGGGGTCCCGTCGGGCTTCTGCGAGGCGACGACCACCCCGGTGTCACCGTTGAGGACCCCCGTGGCGTAGTCGTTGGCGGTGACCAGCAGGGGTCGCCCGACGTACATCGGGTCGTAGAACGTCAGCCCGGTGTCCTCGCCCAGCCAGGTCTCCGCCCAGCGGTTCCAGGTGCGCACCCCCTGCGGCCCCTCGCGGTGGGCGCACAGCAGCCGGTGCCGTCCCAGCGCCCGCATCGCCAGCTCGGCGTCACCGCGCCGGGCGGCGTCGAGCACCGCGCGCGCATGCCGGGTCACCAACGGCCTCAGGTATGCCGTCACCTCACCCTCCCGGACCCACTCCACCTCCGCGCTGCCCGCCGAGAGCGCGGCGACGACGGCGTCGGCGTCCCCGACGCGCAACGCCTCGGCCAGGGCCCCGATGGTCTCGCCGTAGCGGTGCACGGTCCGCAGGCGGGCGAGGGCGACGGGGGAGGCGAGCGGCGTGCGGGCGGCACCGGCCACGATGTCGGCGAGGACCGCCCCGGCGTCGACGGAGACCAGCTGGTCGGCGTCGCCGACGAGGATCAGCCGGGCAGCGGGCCGCAGTGCCTCCAGCAGCCTCGCCATGTGGGTGAGGGAGACCATCGACGCCTCGTCGACGAGCACCACGTCGTGGGGGAGCCGGTTGGAGCGGTCGTGCCGGAACCGCGTGCGGCTGTCCGGCCGCCAGCCGAGCAGCCGGTGCAGGGTGAGCGCCTCGACGTCGGCGAGGGGCTCGATCACCGCTCGCGTCGCGGGGTCGGGGGTCCGGGCGAGGATCTCGCCGAGGGCGTCGGCGACGGCTGCCCGGACGCGGGCCGCGGCCTTGCCCGTCGGGGCGGCCAGCCCCACGCGCAGCGGCCGCTCGCTCCCCGCCGCCGCCTGCTCCGCCAGGAGGGCGAGGACGCCCGCCACGGTCGTCGTCTTGCCCGTCCCGGGGCCACCGGTGAGCACGGCGGT
The DNA here is from genome assembly GCF_003702705.1 of Ornithinimicrobium cerasi. GTDB lineage: Bacteria > Actinomycetota > Actinomycetes > Actinomycetales > Dermatophilaceae > Ornithinicoccus > Ornithinicoccus cerasi. Next base: position 86,456 of record NZ_QZMN01000010.1, read on the forward strand.
CCGGGCGTGGGCGAGCACCTGCGCGGCGGCGCGCTGCTCGGCATACCCCTCGCCGGGGAAGACGCGCTCGAGCCCGGCCGCCAGGACGACGTCGTCCACCGGCGGGGGACCCTGGGCCGCCCGGGCGCGCAGGTCGTCGACGACCTGCACCTCCTGGTGGTGGTAGCGCTGCAGGTAGACCAGGCCCTGGTCGACGACGAGCGCGCCCTCCCGGACCAGCCTGCTGCCGGCCACCCGCTCGGTCCAGCCGTCGGTGGCCGGCCACGGCAGGTCGCGGAGCGGACCCTCGTCGGGGGTGAGATCCGCCAGGTCGACGGCGACGGAGCCGGAGCGGACGGCGCGGGAGGCCAGCGCGGCGGCGAGCACCGCGTCCTCGTCCTGCTCGTGGCTCACCCGCGCCAGCGTGCGCGCGATGTGCACGTCGGCCGCGGTGAGGAGGCCGGCCCGGTTGAACGCCCCGAGGGCGCCGCTCGCGCTGAGCGCCAGCCGGCGGTCGTCGCCGCCGACCGGCTCGAACGTCTCCAGCAGGCTCATGCGCCGGCGCTCCTCTCGGGCAGGGCCGTGCCGTCCAGCAGGTCGGAGACGGCTCTGACCAGGGCCACCGGTGGCCGCCAGGAGAACACCCCGCACGGGTGGCCGTCGACCTCCGGGGTGCCCGGCCCGCACATGCCCCGCACGTAGAGGTAGAGGACACCGCCCAGGTGACGGGCCGGGTCGTAGCCGCGCAGCCGCCAGCGCAGGAAGCGGTGGGCCACGACCGCGTAGAGCAGGGCCTGGAGGGGGTAGGAGGAGTGGCCCATGGCCTCGACGAGCATCTCGGGGCGGTAGTCGGCCGCGGTCAGCGGCTGCTCGGGGCGGCCCAGCCAGTTGGTCTTGTAGTCGACGACGAGGTAGCGACCGCTGGTGCGCAGCACGACGTCGACCGATCCGGTGAGGTAGCCGCGCAGGTCCTGGGCGCCGAGCTCGGGGCTGTGCTCGAGCACGTCGGCCCACGCCCGGACGGGGTCGCCGCTCGGCAGGTGGGCCCGCAGCAGGGGGGCGAGATCGCCGAGCACGGCGGCGGGGGAGGCGTCGCGCCGGCGCAGGTCGCCGCCACCGAGCGGCAGCTCGAAGTCGAGCTCGCACAACCGGTCACCCTGCCCGATCTGGCGGAGGGTGGCTCCGCCGGCGAGCGGACCCAGGGAGGTGTCGCACACGGCGACGAGGGCGTCCGCGAGGACGTCCGGGTCGAGGTCGACGGGCCACTGCAGGCGCTGCTCCGCGACGTGCTGCAGCAGCTCGGTGCGCAGGTCCGGCGCCTGCGGGTCGGCGTGCTCCAGGATGGCGTGCACCAGCGACCCGAAGGTGGCTCCGACCGGCAGGTCCGCCATCGGCGAGGGCACGTCGGCACCGGGCACCGGCACCTCCAGCCCGGGCAGGGACGGGGTGAGGTCGAGGACGGGGTCGGGAGTCTCCGGCTCGTCCTCCCGCGGGGTCACCTCCGGCTCGCTGCCCACCCCACCCGTCAGCTCGAGGCCGGAGGCGTCGCGCGGGGTGGTCAGCGCGGTGTAGGAGGTGCGCCGCCAGCCGTGGTCGATCCGGCGGGTCCACCGTGCCAGCTCGAGGTCGGGCCGGGGCGGGACGGGCACCGGCGGGACCGCCGCGGCGGGGTCGGCGCGCTCGAGGACGAAGGCGCCCGCCCCGGCCCAGCGCTGCAGCACCTCGGTGGCCTCGGCGTCGCGGGTCGGCACCTTCACGACGTCGGGCACCTGCCCCTGGCCGGGCGGGCGCCCGAACAGCACCCGGTGCAGCGGCGAGCTGGCCGCGTTGGTCACCGGCGCCCACCACGTGACGACCTGGGACTGCGCCCGGGTGAGGGCGACGTAGAGGAGCCGGAGCGACTCCCCGGCGTCCTCGTCCTTGTGCGCCCGCACCGACGCGTCCCAGCCGGGGTTGCCCCGGGCGCCGCCGACGTCGAGGCAGCGGGTGCGCTCCGGCCCCGGCTCGTGGAAGAGCGGGATGTCGGGGCTGTCGCTGGTCCACCGGTCGGTGAGGGTCGGCAGGTAGACGACGGGGAACTGCAGGCCCTTGCTGCCGTGGATCGTCATCAGCTGCACGGCGGCGGCGTCGCTGTCCAGCCGTCGGGTCCGCGCGCCGGCCGACTGCGCGGCGTCCTCGGCCATCCCGGCGCGCAGCCACTCCAGCAGGGCGACGAGCCCCAGCTGGTGGCGGTGCGAGACCTCGTGCAGCAGCTGGGCGACGTGCCGCAGGTCGGTGAGGACGCGCTCCCCGCTGACCCGGCCCAGGACGCGCGCCGGCAGGCCCTCGACGACGAGGACCTCGAGCACGGCGGCGAGGCCCTGCCGCGCGTAGACCGCAGCCAGGTCGCGGCAGCGCCCGGCCAGCTCGTCGTCGAGGGGGGCCCCGCCCGCGGCGAGGGCGTGCACGTCATACCCGAGGAGGTCGGTGAGGGCCGCGGCACGGGTGAGGAGGGAGCGGTGCGGCGCGACCATCGCCTCGAGCAGGGTCAGCCAGTCCTGGGCGGCCCGCCCGTGGAGCACGGTGGAACCTCCCGTGCTGACGGCGGGGATGCCGAGGGCGTGCAGCTCGCGCTGCGCGAGGGCGAGGTCCTTGCCCTTGTGGGCGATGACCGCGACGTCGCGCGCCTGCACGGGCCGCCCGTCGAACGTCGCGTCCGAGGCGAGCAGGGACGCGACGTCCTGGGCGAGGTCGCGCGCGATGAACGGGCGCACCGTCGGCATCCGCCGGTCACCGCCGAGGTGCTCCTTGAGCAGGACCTGCCGCAGCCGGACCGGCGCGGGCGTCCCGCCCTCGGGGGTATGCGGTGCGCCCGCCAGTCGCGAGCCGGACAGGCGTGCGCTGACCCGGTGCACGGTGATCTTCTCGTCCCCGAGCTCCGCGCCGCCGAGCAGGACGCCGAGAGCGCCGACCACGCCCGCGTCGGACCGGAAGTTGTGGGGGAGCGTGCAGCTCGCCCCCGCGGTGGCCGCGGCCGTGAGGTAGGTGACGACGTCGCCGCCGCGGAAGGCGTAGATCGCCTGCTTGGGGTCCCCGATCAGCACCATCGCGAGCGCCTGCCCGGTGAAGGCCCGGTCGAGGACCTTCCACTGGACGGGGTCGGTGTCCTGGAACTCGTCGACGAGAACGACCTTCCAGCGCTGCCGCATCCGCTGGCGGGCGGGGGAGTCCTCCTCCTCCAGGGCGTCGGCGAGCTGGGTGAGCAGGTCGTTGTAGTGCATGACCTGCAGCCGGCGCTTCCGCACGTCCAGCTCGGCACGGACCGCGCCGGCGAAGCGCACCCGACGGTCGGCGGGGCTGCCGCGCTCCGCGCTGGTCGGGCGCAGCTCGGCGTGCACGTCGTCGACGACGGTGCGGGCGATCCGCAGCGCCTCGGACCGGTCGAACAGCGGCACCTTTTCGTCCCGGAGGAAGCCGCGCAGGTAGATGTCGTCCACGACGTCGACCAGCAGGTCGTCGAGGTCCTCGACGAGGGTCGCGCCGGCGTCGGCGGTGCCGGCGACCCCGAGGCTGCGCAGCACCTGCTGGCAGAACTGGTGCGTGGTGGCGATGGTGGCGGCGTCGAAGTGGGTCAGCGCGGCGCGCAGCCGCGCCCGCCGTGCCCGCAGCTCCGCCTGGTCGGCGTCGAGGAGGAGGCTGACCAGCTCGTCCCGCGTCTCCTCCGGCGGGGGGGAGGAGAGGGCGTGCTCGGCCGCGACGAGCTGCTCCCGCACCCGGGCCCGCAGCTCCTGGCTGGCGGCGCGGCCGAAGGTCACGACGAGCATCTCGGGCAGCGCGACGACGCCCTCGGCGACGAACCGCGTCACGAGCGCGGCGATCGTCCAGGTCTTGCCGGTCCCGGCGCTCGCCTCGAGCAGGACCGTGCCGCGGGGGAGGTCGTCGCGGATGGAGAAGGAGGTCCGGCCGGTGGCGCGGTCGAGGGGGAAGGGGAGGATCGTCATACCCGCTCCAGCCGCTCCGCACCCGGTGCCAGGACCGGCCCCCAGACCCGCAGCGCGAGCTGCCCGAGGCGGGACTCGACCCCGGGCGTCCACCGCTCGTCGTCCCTGGGGGTGCCCAGCAGGTCGTTCAGCGGCACCGCGCCCCCGTGGACGTAGCTCCAGCTGGGGTCGTCCTGCTCCTTGGGGAACGCCTTCTCGAAGGTGTCGCTGGTCTGCCACTCGCGGTTGGCGTCCAGGGTGGCGGCCGGCGCGTCGGCCGGGCCGGACAGGTAGCTCTGCGCCCAGCGGAGGGAGGTCTGCAGCGGGAGCGGGAGCGGCTCGCGGAGCCCGCGATCGCGCAGGTCGACGAGCTGGTCCAGCAGCTCCAGCGCCCGGTCCGGGTCGTGGGGGCCGTGGGTGACGTGCACGTAACCGGGAGCGCGACCCCAGCGGTAGCGCCCGAGGACGTGGCTCGCGGCCTGCGGCCCGAGGGTGGCCGAGAGGGCGAGCGAGGTGATCCAGGACCGCAGGCGCTGCTTGGCCTTCACCGAGGAGTAGGTGAGCGTGAGGGCGCGCTCGCCGACCACGCCGGCGACGGTGCCGGTCAGCCGGCGCCCGCCGGGCAGGACGAGGTCGACGTCGACGACCTCCCTCGGCAGCTCGGTGCCGAGCCCGCCCTGGCCGGTGATGCTCCAGGCCGCCTCGCACAGCGCCTTCACGTCGGTCGCGACCTGCTGGAGGGTCCGGGTGCCGAGCTCGCCGGGCGGCAGCTCGCCCCGCCAGTGCTCCGCGTCGAAGGTGCCCACGGGGTCGCGTCCGGAGAGCACGGCGGCGAGCACGCGATCGCCGATCGCCCAGGTCTGCAGCCCGTCGAGCTCGATCGGGATGCCCTCCCCCCGCACCTCGGCGACCTCGGGCAGGAGCAGCCCGAGCCTGTTGCGGAGGTAGGCACGGGCCGGGTTGTCGAAGAAGCGCAGCAGCTCTCCGAGGTCGACGTCGGCCCCGGGGCCGCCCGGCGGGTCGAGCACCTGGGAGGCGAGCACCGACTGGGTCTCGCGCTCGTCGATCGCCTCGCGCCCGCCGGCCAGCGCGGCCGGGTCGTAGCTGAACGGGCGATCCTGCGGCAGCAGGGGAGCGCGGTCGTCGGTGGCGGCGCCCAGGTTGCGGGCGTCGAAGGGCTGCAGCGGGTGGCAGGTCAGCACCCGCTCCACCCCCTCGCCCGTCGCCGTGCCGTTGACGGCGTCGACCAGCTCGCCCAGCGGCACGGCGGGCGGCCGCTCACGGCCCGTGTGCTCGTCGAAGCCGGTGTAGGTGATGACCAGCGTGTCGCCGGCCGACATCAGGGCGTCGAGGAGGAGCTGGCGGTCCTCGCTGCGCAGGTCGCGCTCCCCGGTGACCGGTCGACGGGCCAGGGCGTCGTCGCCGTCGGGTGTCGTGGAGCGGGGGAAGTCACCGTCGTCGAGCCCGACGAGGCAGACGACCCGGTGGGGCACCGAGCGCATGGGGACCATCGTGCAGACGGTCAGGGTGCCGGTGCGGAAGTTCGAGCGGGTGGCCCGGCCGCTCGCCTGCTCCGACAGGAGCGCGTGGACGTCCGGGAGGGTCAGGGACGACCCGCCCCCACCGGCGCCGATACGCGCCAGCTCGGTCTCCAGCTGGGTCAGCTGCCAGGCGTCGCGGTAGGACACGTCGGCCAGGCCGAGCACCCCCTGGTGCAGGGCGGTGACCCATTGCTCCACGCCGTCGGCCGACTGCAGCCGCCGCAGGGTCACGCCCAGCCGGTCGACCAGCTCGGCCATCCGTCCGGCGAGGTCGAGGTCACCGCTGTCCAGGTCGTCGAGCGCGAGGGTGGTGCCGAGGTGGTCGGTGTCCCGTCCGTCCACCGCTGCGCCGACCAGGATGCGGTCCAGTCCGGCCCGCCAGGTGTTCTGGGTCAGGTGCGGCAGCTGGTAGGCCGCGCGGTGCTCCTCGTCGAGCCCCCACCGCACCGCGACACCCTCCGCCCAGTCGCCGAGGCGCTCGAGCGCGTCGTCGTCCAGCCCGAACCGGTGACGGACGGGACCGCTGCGGGCCAGGTCCAGCACCTCGCTCGCCGTGAGCCGGCCGCCGGCCAGCGTGAGCAGGCGCAGCGCGAGGGCGAGCAGCGGGTTGGTCCGGAGCGGGGCCCGGTCGGCCAGCCGCACCCGCAGCCCGTGGGCCGGGTGCGCCTCCGCGGGGCCGACGACCTCCCCGAGGCCGAAGCCCGCGTGGACCAGGGGGGTGTAGGCGTCGATGTCGGGGCACATCACGAGGATGTCGCGGGGCTCGAGGGTCGGGTCGTGCTCGAGGAGGTCGGCGAGGACGTCGCGGAGCACCTCGACCTGCCGGGCCCGGCCGTGGCAGGCTCGCACCTGGACGCTGCGGTCGTCCGCCCCGACCACCCGCGTGCCGCGCTCGGCCTGGTCCGGGACGTGGTCCTGGGCCAGGTCGGACTGGAGCAGCCCCAGCAGCGTCGGGGCGACGGTCCGCCCGGTGGGGCCGTGGTGCTCGTCCACGCCGCCCGCGAGCGCCAGCGTGCGCTGCAGCTCGCGGGCGTCGCGGCCCAGGCTGGCCAGCAGCGGGTGCCGGACGAGCGCCCCCGAGCGGTCCTCGTCCCGCGGCACCGGCCCGGCGGTGGCCGCCCCGGCGAGGGCGTCCCAGGCACCGGGGGAGGCCTGCGGGAGCCAGAGGTGGACGTCGAGGTGCTCACCGAGCGCTGCCAGGACCTCCACCTCGCTCCGGGCGACCCGGGTGTGGCCGAACAGGGACAGCCGGCCGGGCAGGACGAGGTCCCGACCGAGCCTGAGACCCTCCGCGCTGCGTCCCCGCAGGTCTGCGACGACGCGAGCCTGCCGGACGTCGGGCGGCTCCCCGTCCACCTCGGCGAGGACCCGGCGCCACAGCTCCGGCTGCCAGGCGAGGTCGTCGGCGACCCGCCCGCCGAGCCCGTCACCGGAGCCGCCCTCGCGCCAGTCCGTCAGCAGGTCGGGACGCTGGGCCGCGTAGTCGGCGAAGAGGCCGGCCAGCCGACGGGCGAGGGCGTAGCGACGGCCTCGCCGCAGCTCGGCCTCGGTGCCGGACGCGCCATACCCGAGGTGGATGGAGAGCGTCCTCGCCCAGGGCTCGCCGAGGCTCGCGTCGAGCGCGCGCAGCACCGACCAGGCGAGCTGGCCGGGGTGCCACGGGTCGTCGCGCCCGATCCCCAGCACGAGCGCCACGAGGGAGTGCGGGTTGAGGAAGCGCACCCCCGCGCACACCCCGTCGGACCCCTCCGGACCGGTGCCGAGCCGGTGCGAGAGACGCTGCGCCAGCCAGCGCTCGACGCCCTTGGCGGGCACCGCGACGACCTCCTCGGCGAACGGGTCCGGCAGCGGCTCCACAAGGAGCTCGGCCAGCCCGTCGGCGAGCACGTCGGTGCTCTGCGCTCGGTGCACGTACAAGGTCACGTCCGCGACCCTAGCCGCGTGTGCCGACAGACCGATAGCAGGTCGTTGGGACTCGCGCTATGGGTAGAAGTACCCACCACCCCCACGTCCGTCGGGGTCTTCCGCGATGCTCCTTTCCAGCAGCACCCCGGTGCCTGGGTCCGCTCTCGTCGGGCCGCCGGGGTGGGACGGAGGGCAGCCGAGATGGACGAGGTCGACCGCGCCAGGATCGAGAAGGACACCTATCGCTACGTCCGGTGGATGATGATCGTGCTCCCCGGCCTGCTGCTGGGGGTGACGCTCGTGATCGCACGGGTGCAGGGTGAGCTGGAGACGTCGATCAGCGCCTACTACGGGGGTCCCGTCCGTGACATCCTCGTCGGCACACTGATCGCCACCGCCGCCTGCCTGGTCGCCTACCAGGGTGTCGGCCTGCTGGAGGACTACGCGCTCAACGGTGCCGGCTTCTACGCCGTCTTCGTCGCGCTGGTGCCGACCGGGTTCGCGGACATCATGGCCGACCTGCGGGCGCAGCCCACGGCAGACGGCATGACCGCCACCGACTACGGGCAGTTCCTCAGGGTGGCGCTGACCGGTGTCGTGCTGCTGTGCCTCGTGCTGTTCGTCCGAGAGCTGGTCTCTGGCCGGATCGCCGAGCTCGTCAGGGCCAGGACGGACACGGTGTCCAAGAGCCTCACGCGGGTCTTCGTCGGCCTGACCTCGGTGGTCCTCATGTGGTTCCTGGCGCTCGCGATGCTGCAGCTGTGGCGAGGGCCGGCCGACCAGATCACGATGGAAGGGGTCCGGCTGATGGGGTGGCAGGTCTCGATCCACTTCCTCGCGGCGGTCTTCCTCATCGTCTCCCTGACGGTGGCCGTCCTGACCAACACCTGGCCCTTCTTCGCCTGGGACCGCTCCCTCTGGCGTTCCGGTCGTGGGGCCTACCTGGTGATCGTGGCACTCATGACGGTCGGCCTCCTGATCCCCTGGGGTGTGTCCCGGGCCTTCGCCCCGGACCACCTCGTCATCCTGCTGGAGTGGTGGGAGCTCGCGATGTTCATCGGCTTCTGGATCATGGAGACCGTCCGCCTCGGTCGTCGGACACTGGCCCCCGCCACCCCGGGACCGCTGCAGGAACCGCAGCGCGACCCGGTCCCGCAGGACGCCCCAGCCTCCTCGCTGTAGCTGACCACACTCAGCGCACCCGGGCCGGCGTGCCGCCGGTGAGACTCACCAGCTCCTCGAAGGTCAGCGCCATGACGGTGTCCGGCGTGCCTCCGGCTGCCCACACCTCGACGAACGCCCCCAGGTCGGTGTCGACGAGGGCCCGCAACCGGCTCGGGTGACCGGTCGGCGCGACCCCGCCGATCGCCATACCAGTGGCTGTGCGGACGAAGGCCGCGCTCGCCCGCTCGACCCGCTCCGCGCCCACGGTGCGGGCGACGAGGTCGGTGTCCACGCGCGCGGCCCCGCTGGCCATCACGAGCAGCGGTTCGCCGTCGGCGTCGAAGACAAGGCTGTTAGCGATCGCACCGACGTCGCAGCCGATCTGCGCCGCGGCCAGCGCCGCGGTCCGGGCGTGCTCGTCGAGCCAGACCATGCGCGGGGTGATGCCGGCGGCCTCGACCGCAGCGAGGACCGTCCGGTTGGTAGCGTGCATGCGACGAGTCTGCACGACGCCGGGCGAGGGGCCCGGGACCTGGCTCGCGGCAGGAGGGACCGGGGATGGGTGCACGGACGAGGGCGGTCGTTGCGGCACTGGCGGCGCTGGCGCTCGCGGGCGGCCCGCTGCCCGCTCAGGGCTCGCCGGGAGCGGACGAGGGGCCTGCGCCGCGCACGATCAAGGAGGCGGTCGCCGACGACCTCGGGATCACCATGACGGAGTTCGTCGAGGCGGGGGCGGCGGCCGAGCTCGCGGCCCCGCGACTGGGGCTGGAGGGTGACCGGACCGTTGGCACCGTCGGTCCACCGCCCCTCGCGCTCCTCACCGACGACGGCGTCGAGATCCTGGAGAGCGGTGCGGGGGAGGGCGCCCACGGCGCGTTCGCCGACCTGGAGGAGCTGCGCGGGCGTTACCTCGCCGACGTCGGTCCGGACGGCCTGACCGGTCTGGCCTACACCCTGAACGGCTACGAGGTCCTGGTCACGGACCCGGACGAGGCCCGGGAGCGAGGGCGCACGGACCCGTCCTCCCCGGTGCGCTCACCGAGGCAGTGGGCCGCCGAGCACCCCGGGGTCACCGTCGTCGGGACCACCGGCCCGCGGGCCGGGGCGACCCTCCGCGGTGGCGCGCCCATCTCCTTCGGGTCCTCGGCCTGCACGCACGGGTTCAACGGCTACTACAACAGGGCCCAGGTCGGTCTCGCCGCGGGACACTGCGCCCACGGGGGCGGGAGCGCGGTCTGGGCCGGTTCGACCCGGGTCGGCACCGTCACCTGGTTCCAGTTCGGGGCGCCGGGGTCGGCCCTGGAGTCCTACGGCACGGACCTGACGACCTACAGCCAGGGGTCCGCCTTCACCTACCCGCCGTCGGTGACCGCAGGCTCGAGCAGCGTGACGATCACCGGCCGTGCCCCGGCCGTCCTGGGTCTGCCGGTCTGCAAGATGGGCCGTCAGACCGGCTGGACGTGCAGCACCGTGAACAGGATCGGCTGGCAGTGGATCGGCGACGGCTCGGGCGACATCTCCCGGCCCAAGCGGTGGGTCTGGTCCCTCTTCGCCGACCTCCGGGTCATCCCCGGTGACTCCGGGGGTCCCTGGGTGGCCGGCAACAAGGCGGTCGGCGTCACCTCCTCCTACGACTGGTACGCCGACGGCCGGCCCTACTCCACCGCCGCCCTCCTCACCTCGCTCGACGACTACCGTCCCGGTGCCCAGGTGAAGGTCTGGCTGGGCAGCCCGTCGGTGGGTGGCGTCGAGAAGGTCGACGCCACCACGGCGCTGGCCCGGTGGGCCAGGGGCCGCGTGGTCAGCGGCACCCTCAGCAGGCCGTCGGGCGACTCGATCTCGCCGGGCACGGTGATGGACGTCGTCGTGGACGGCACCCGGGTGGCCTCGCCGTCGGTGGCGGCCGACGGCACGTTCAGCTTCTCCTACCCCGGCTCGGACGCCACGGCCCACACCGTCACCATCCAGGCACGCCAGGGGGACTCCCGCGGGAGCGTGCTCCGGGTCCTCGACGAACCGGCAGGGTCCGCGCCGAAGGTGGTCCGCCACGCCGGCGCCAACCGCTACGCGACCGCCGCGACCGTCGCGAGGACCTTCTACGCGCCGGGGGTGGACACCGTCTACGTCGCCTCGGGCCAGGACTTCGCCGACGCGCTGTCGGGGGGCGCCCGGGCGGGGTCCGACGGGGTGCCCGTCGTCCTCACGCCGGCCACCGGGCTGCACACCGCCACGCGGGACGCGCTCACCCATCTCGCCCCGCGCCGCATCGTCGTGCTCGGGGGGACGGTCGCGGTCTCGGGCGCGGTGGAGAGGGAGCTGCGCACCTACGCCCCCGTCGTGGAGCGGGTCGAGGGCCTGGACCGCTACCACGTCTCCGCCGCGGTCTCCCGGACCTACCCGGCCGGCCAGAGCACGGTCTTCGTGGTCAGCGGGCAGGCCTTCCCGGACGCCCTGGGCGCCTCGGCGCAGGCGGGGTCCCTCGGCGTCCCGCTCGTGCTGACCCGGTCCACGAGCCTGCCTGCGGTCGTGGCCACCGAGCTCGCGCGCCTGCGCCCCGCCGAGATCGTCGTCGTGGGCGGCACCGTGGCCGTGAACGGGGACGTGGAGGCGGCGCTGCGGGCCTACGCCCCGAAGGTCACCCGCATCGCCGGCAGGGACCGCTACATCGTCTCGGCCCTGCTCGCCCAGAGGTATGCCGTGCCCGCCCAGGAGGCGTGGGTGGCCCGCGGGACCGACTTCCCGGACGCGCTCGCGGCCGCGCCCGTCGCGGCCCGGGAGGGCGCACCCGTCGTGCTGACGCGACCGACCGGGCTCCCGGCGGTGGTGGGGACCGCGCTGGAGCAGGTCCGGGCGCCGGTGGTCCGCATCGCCGGCGGGACCGTGTCGGTGGACCAGGTCGTGGAGCGCGACCTGAGGTGGCTGACGTACCCGTTGTGACCCGCCACCTCGGGTGAGTCGCACGTCACAGCCCCCTGCTGGTGTGGATCGGAGGATTTGTTACTACGCTAAATAGTGGAATTGCCGCCGGCCCACCTTGAGGAAGCACCATGCACCGTCGTCCCGCCGCCCTGCTCGCCGTCGCCGCCCTCGCCGTGGGGTTGAGCGGCTGCACCACCGAGGAGCCGACCCCTGCCGCCACCGCCTCGACCCAGGCGACGCCGGCGGCCGACGAGCAGCAGCTCCCGGACGACCTCACCAGCGCGCTCGCGGGCTTCGGCGTGGACGCTGCCGACATGCGTTCCGCCATCACCGAGCTGGACCAGGTCGACCAGGAGCGCCCGCTCGACGTCCAGGCGTCGGTCCGCGCCCACGAGGTGGTCTTCACGGGTGCCTCCGGCGAGGTCTCCATGCCGATCGAGGGCGAGGAGATGTACGTCTCGATCGCCCCCTACGTCGACCAGACCCACGAGTGCTACTACCACGCCCTCGGTGGTTGCCAGGGCGAGATGACCGGGGAGGACGTCCACGTGACGATCACCGCCGAGGACGGCACGGTGCTGGTCGACGAGGACGTGACGACCTACGCCAACGGGTTCGTCGGGTTCTGGCTGCCGCGGGACGTCACGGGCACGGTGGCGGTGACCGCGGGTGACCTCACCGGGGAGACGCCCTTCGACACCACCGACGAGGGCCCCACCTGCATCACCACGCTCCAGCTGGCCTGACGGTCACCGGTCCCGCCCGGGACGTCAGACCTCGGTGAGCAGGGTCGCCGGCTCCTCCACGCAGTCGGCGACGAACCGCAGGAACCCGCCGGCGGTGCCGCCGTCGCACACGCGGTGGTCGAAGGTGAACGAGAGCTGGGTCACCTTGCGCACCCGCAGCCTGCCCTTGTGCACCCACGGCTTGTCGACGATGCGACCGACCCCGAGCATCCCCGTCTCGGGGTGGTTGATGATCGGGGTGGAGCCGTCCACGCCGTGGACGCCGTAGTTGTTCAGGGTGAACGTCCCCCCGCTCATCTGGGCCGGCGACAGGCTGCCCTCCCGCGCGGCCGAGGTCAGCTCCCGCAGGGCGGCCGCCAGCTCCGGGGTGGACATCTCCGAGGCCCCGTGGACCACGGGCACGACGAGGCCGCGCGGGCTCTGCGCCGCGAAGCCCAGGTTGACCCTCCCGTGGTGCACGACCTCACCGGCGTCCAGGTCGACCGAGGAGTTCAGCGCGGGATACCTCCGGAGCCCGGCGACGACGATCCTGGCCAGGAGCGGCAGCACGCCGATCCCGGCGTCCGGCCGGGCCTGCTTCAGCGCGTCCTTGGTCCGCATCAGGCGCGTCGCGTCGACGTCCACCCAGGTCGTGGCGTCCGGGATCTCGCGGCGGGACCTGCTCAGCCGCTCGACCATCACCTTGCTCACGCCCTGGATGGGCACCCGGACGTCGCCGGCACCGCCAGCACGGTATGCCGTCCCGTCCGGGGTGCCGGACCCACCGGACCGCTCCTGGCGGGCCGCCTCCAGGTCCGCCCGGCGGACCACCCCGGTCGGACCAGGCTGCACGCTCGTCAGGTCTATCCCCCACTCGCTCGCCAGCCTGCGCACGAGGGGGGAGATCACGCGGACCGCCGCCCTGCCGGCGACGGACGGCGGGCCCGGTGGCGCGGGCGTCTGCGCAGCGGCCGCCCCACCTCGTCGACCCCCACGGCGACGCCGCTCGGGGCCGGCGCCCGCGCCATACCCGATGAGCGGTCGCTCGGGGGAGTCCTGCGCGCCGGGGTCCCCCTGAGGGACCTGGGCTCCGGCCCGCTCCTCGGAGCGGTATTGCTCGCCCGCCGCGTCGCCGCCGGCGATGGTGATGAGCGGGGAGCCGACGGCCAGGACGGTGCCCGGCTCGGCGTGCAGCTCGGCGACCGCGCCGGCGTAGGGGCAGGGGACGTCCACCGACGCCTTCGCCGTCTCGACGGTGACGACCTCCTGGTCCACACCCACCTCGTCCCCGACGACCACGTGCCAGGCGACGACCTCGGCCTCGGTCAGGCCCTCACCGAGGTCGGGCAGGCGGAAGACCTGCGCCGTGCTCACGCGGGCACCCCCTGCGCGCCGGCGGTGGCATGCGTGAGGTCGGGTTCGTCGTCCCACTGGAGGCGGGCGATCGTGTCGAGGATCCGGTCGACCCCGGGCAGGTGGGTGTGCTCGAGGATCGGTGGGGGATAGGGGATGTCGAGACCGCTGACCCGGAGCACGGGGGCGGCGAGCGAGTGGAAGCACCGCTCGGACACGCGGGCCGCGATCTCCGCGCCCATCCCGCCGAAGCCCTGCGCCTCGGCGAGCACGACGGCCCGCCCGGTCCTGCGGACCGACGCGGCGACGGTCTCGTCGTCGAACGGCACCAGCGAGCGCAGGTCGATCACCTCGACGCTCCAGTCCTCCTCCGCCGCAGCGACTTCCGCGGCCTTGAGGGCGTTCGGGACCTGCGGGCCGTAGGTGATGAGGGTGACGTCCGTGCCCTCCCGGCGCACCACGGCGCGCCCGATCGGCTCGGTCCGGGCCGGGAGCTCGAGCTCGGCCTTGGACCAGTAGAGCGACTTCGGCTCCAGGAAGATCACCGGGTCCGGGGACGCGATCGCCTCGCGGAGCAGGCTGTAGGCGTCCGCGGGCGTCGACGGGGTCACCACGTGCAGGCCGGGCGTGTGGACGTAGTAGCCCTCGGAGGAGTCGCAGTGGTGCTCGACCCCGCCGATGCCGCCGGCGTAGGGGTAGCGGATGACCATCGGCAGGGTCAGCCGTCCGCGCGTGCGGTTGCGCATCTTGGCCACGTGCGAGACGACCTGCTCGAACGCCGGGTAGCCGAAGGCGTCGAACTGCATCTCGATCACCGGCCGGAACCCCTGCGTGCACAGCCCCACCGCGAACCCGGCGATGCCGGCCTCGGCGAGCGGGGTGTCGAAGCAGCGGTCCTCGCCGAAGTCCCTCGTCAGCCCGTCGGTGATCCGGAAGACGCCACCGAGGGCCCCGACGTCCTCGCCGAGCACCAGCACCGACTCGTCCTCGCGGAGCGAGTCGCGCAGCGCGGCGTTGAGGGCCTGGGCGTAGGTCGTGGGCTGGCTCATCGCGCCGTCTCCTTCGTGGTCGAGGGCGTCCCGGACGCCCCGGCCGTCGACGCCGTGGCGGCGATCTCCTGCCGGACCATCTCCGCCTGCTCGCGCAGCTGCGGCGTCGGCTCGGCGTACACGTGCGCGAACAGCTCCATCGGGTCGACGACCGGCTCGGCGTTCATCCGGGTGCGCAGGTCGGCGGCGAGGTCCTCGGCCTCCACCCGCACCTCCTCGACCCGGGTGTCGTCCAGCACGCCCTGGCCGACGAGGTAGGCCTGCAGGCGCACGACGGGGTCCTGCCCCGTCCAGCCGTCGACCTCCTCGGGGGTGCGGTAGCGGGTCGCGTCGTCGGCGTTGGTGTGCGCCTCCATGCGGTAGGTGTGGGCCTCGATCAGGACGGGGCCGTGGCCCTCGCGGGCGTGCCGGTATGCCGCGCGCGTCACCGCGAGCACGGCGGCGGGGTCGTTCCCGTCGACCTGCTCGCTCCGCACGCCGTAGCCGATCCCCTTGTAGGCCAGCGCCGGTGCCTTGGTCTGCTTGGCGAGAGGGACGGAGATGGCGTACTTGTTGTTCTGCACGAGGTAGACGACCGGGGCCGTGTAGACCCCGGCGAAGTTCAGGCCCTCGTGGAAGTCGCCCTCGGAGGTCGCGCCGTCGCCGACGAGGCACAGCGCGATGCCGCCGGTCTTCCTGCGGCGCATGCCGTCCGCGGCGCCGGCGGCGTGCACGGCCTGCGTCGCCAGAGGAGTGCACTGGGCGGCCGTCCGGGTGGCGACGGGGTCGTAGCCGCAGTGCCAGTCGCCGCGCAGCAGGGTCAGCACCTCGACGGGGTCGATGCCCCTGGTGACGAGGGCCATCGAGTCGCGGTAGGTGGGGAAGAGCCAGTCCTGCTCCTCGAGGGCCAGGACCGGGGCGACCTGGCAGGCGTCCTGCCCGCGGGAGCTGGGGTAGACGGCGAGGCGTCCCTGCTTCGTCAACGCGGTGGCCTGGGCGTCGAAGCGCCGGCCCAGGACCATGCCGCGCCAGACGGCGAGCAGGTCGTCGGTGCCGGGCAGCTCGTAGCCGCGCTCGGTCATCTCGGGGGTGGGTGCGGCGCGGGAGCCGTCGGGCTCCAGGAACCGCACGGGCTGCGGGCAGGGCAGCAGCGTGCTGATGTCGCTCATCGTCGAGTCCTCCACAGACGTTCGTTCGTCCTATCGTCGCGCACCCGAGACGTCGTCCCCTCCCTCAGTCGGGAGGTCAAGACGTCTGGCACGATCAGGGGATGGATGAGAGCAGATCGTCCGGGCAGCCACCCCTCATCGGGTCACCGTCGAGACACGCGGCGCACCTCGACGACACCGACCGCCAGATCGTCGGCGCCCTCCGCCTGGACGGCCGGCTCTCCGTGCGCGCCCTGGCGGAGCAGGTGCACATCTCGCGGGCCAACGCCTACGCCCGCCTCGAGCGCCTCCAGCGGGACGGCGTCATCACCGGCTTCACCGCGACGGTGGACCCGGACCGGATGGGTCTGGCGACCTCGGCGTTCGTGTCGGTGAGCATCGAGCAGGACAGCTGGCGTCGCGTCGCCCAGGCGCTCTCGGACCTCCCCGGCGTGGAGCGCATCGCGCTCGTCGGCGCCGAGTTCGACATCCTCGTCCAGGTGCGGGCGCACGACAACCACGAGCTGCGCGACGTGGTCCTGGAGCAGATCCAGGCGGTGCCCGGCGTCCGCGCGACGCGGACCTGGCTGATCTTCGACGAGTGGACCACAGGGTGACCCATGCGCTCCGGGGACGTGACAGTGGTTCACCGCCCGACCCAGTCGACTCATTGGTCCGCGGGGTGAACCAGCAGACTCATCGGCTCCGAGGATGAACCATCAGACTCAGTGGATCTGAGGGTGAACCAGTCGACCCATTGGGTCATGCGCGGGACCAGTGTCACGTGGTCCGGGGGCATCCGTGCCTCACCGCACGCGCGGCAGCTGCTGGTCGGCGCGCTGGACGCCCCGGAACGGGTCGCCCTGCTCAGCCAGTCGGTCCGGCACGGTGCGGATGGTCCACCGGTCGGGCCGGAGGTCGGGGTCGTCCAGCTCGTCCCAGGTGATCGGCACCGAGACCGGCGCCCCCGCGGCCGGCCTGGGGCTGTAGGGCGCCACGAGAGTCTTGTTGACCGCGTTCTGGGTGTAGTCGAGCCGAGCGAGTCCTTTGCGGGCCGAGACCTCCCAGCTCCAGCTGACCAGGTCGGGCACCACGGCCCCGATGCTCCGGGACACCTTCTCGGCCCAGCGGCGTGTGTCCTCGAAGCTCGGACCCAGCTGGATCGGCACCCACACCTGGATCCCGCGCTGACCGGTCACCTTGAAGTAGGCGCGCAGCTGCAGGTGCTCGAAGGCCGTCCGGTGCAGGCGGGCGAGGACCAGCGTCTCCTCCCAGGTGGTGCGCTCCCCGGGGTCGATGTCGAACATCACGGAGGACGGGTGGTCCGGCGCGGTCGTCCTCGACGTCCACGGGTGCCACTCCAGCGCGCCGAGGTTCGCGGCCCACACCAGGGCCGCAGCCTCGTCGACGACGAGGTAGGTCCTCGTCTCCCCGGGTCCGGCGCCCGGGTTGTCCCAGCGGGGCAGCCAGCCGGGCGCGTGCGAGGGGAGCTCCTTGTGCCAGAAACCCTTCTTGTCCGCGCCGTCGGGGTAGCGGTGCAGGTTGAGCGCCCGCCCGGCCAGGTAGGGGAGGGAGACCGGGGCGACCTGTGCGGCATACCTGATCAGGTCGCGCTTGGTGACCGGCTCCTCGCCCTCGCGAGCGGGGAAGAGGACCTTGTCGAGGTTGGTCACCTTCAGCGTCCGGCCGAAGACCTCCCAGCGGCCCTCCGCGCCGAGCGCATCCAGCGCCGCGATCTGCTCCGCGGTCGGCGGGTGCGGCACCTCCACGCGGAGCGACTCCTCTGCCTCAGCCGCGGGCCGGTCGGAGTGCCAGAGACGGTCGGGGTCGGCCCTCACCTCCTCGTTGGTACGGCCGGTCAGCACCGAGCGGGGGTGGTCCTCGGCGTCCCACCCCGGGACGACGTGCCCGTCGTGCTTGTGGAAGAGCAGCCACTGCTCCTTGTCCCCCTCCTGCCGTGCGGTGCGGACCAGCATGAACTCCCCGCTCAGCTTCTCCCCGTGCAGCCGCACGTGCAGCGTCCCCGCGCGGAGCGCCGCCGTGACGTCCTCGTCGTGCGAGTCCCAGGTCCCGGTGTCCCAGACGATCACGTCACCGCCGCCGTACTCACCGGAGGGGATGACGCCCTCGAAGTGGAGGTACTCCATGGGGTGGTCCTCGACGTGGATCGCCAGCCGGCGGACCTCCGGGTCCAGCGTCGGGCCCTTGGGCACCGCCCAGCTGGCGAGGACCCCGTCGACCTCGAGGCGGAAGTCGTAGTGCAGCCGCGTGGCCCGGTGGCGCTGCACGACGAAGACCCGCTCCCCGGAGGCGTCGGCGGGGCTGGGTCCGCCGCTCGGTTCGGGCGTGCGTGTGAAGTCGCGCATCCGCTGGTAGCGGGCCAACGGGTCGGGGTCCGCAGGCGGGGACGGCGGCTCCGCCGGGGAGGTATGCCGCTCGCGCACCATGGTGCTCACGGTGCCACGGGAGGGGGGTCCACGGTGCGGTCGTGTCCACAGGAACAGTGTGTGACATCTGTGTGACATCGGCTAGGGTGGCAGCATGGGTGTGGTGAACGTGCGGATCTCGGGGGAGGCCGAGCAGGCGTTGGCGGAGCTGACTGCCGACGGGACGAGCACCTCGGAGGCGGTGCGGCGGGCGCTCGTGGAGGCGGTGCGGCTGCGTCGCCGGGAGACGATGCGCCTGGATGCCCGACGTGCCATGGCCGACCCTTCGGACCGGGAGGCCGTGCGTCGCGCCATGGAGGAGTGGGCCGATGTGGATCAGGGGTGACGTCTACGAGGTCCCTGCGCCCGGGGGCGCCAGGGGGCACGAGCAGCGGGGGCGTCGGCTGGGAGTCATCGTCCAGTCGGACGACCTCCCCCTCTCTACGGTCGTCCTCGCACCAACGTCCCGCTCGGCCCCACCGAGGATCTTCCGCCCGGAGGTCGAGGTCGGGGGTGAGCGGACGTGCGTCCTCGTCGAGCAGCTGCGCACGATCGACGTGAACCGCCTGGGACGTCTCGTGGGACACCTGGGCCGCGACGACCACCGAGCGGTCGACCAGGCCCTGGAGATGGTGCTGGCGCTCGACCTTCGCTGACCTGGCCAGCACGGAGGGTCTCCTCGGTCCCGCGCTAACCGGTCACCCCACCCAGACCTGGTCCGGGGCCGGGTGGGAGAGGAAGTGGGTCATCGCCTGCGTGTAGGCGTAGGCACCGGCCTGGCCGAACACGACGACGTCACCCGGGCGCAGGTCGGCAGGCAGGTCGCCGGTGCCGACGCGGTCCAGGGAGGTGCACAGCGGGCCGGCGAGGGTCGTCGGCAGGAGGTCGGGTCGGTCGCAGGAGGCACCACCTCCCAGGACGCCGACACCCGGCCGGACCGCCAGCGTGGGGAACGACTGCCCGGTCATCAGCGGGCGCAGCAGGTGGTTGATCCCGCCCTCGAGCATGACGAACCGCTCGCCCCGCGAGACCTTCGTGCGCACCACCCGGGCGCAGTAGACGCCGGTCGGGGCGGACAGCCACCGGCCCGGCTCCAGCAGCAGCTCACCGGTGAACCAGGGGTTCTCGTCGAGCACGCGACCCAGCCCCGCGCCGAGGGCGCGCACGTCCAGCGACGGCTCGCTCACGGCATACCGCACCCCGAGCCCGCCCCCGAGGTCGACGAGGTCGAGCTCGCGCCCCAGCAGCTCCTGCAGCCGGCGCGCGATGACCATCGAGGTCCGGTGGTTGGTCAGCAGGCGCCCGGCGTCGAGCTCGTTGCTCGCGGCGAAGACCTGCAGGCCGGTGATCCGCACCCGCCCGTGGTGCGCCGCCTCGGCCACGAACGCCTCGAGATCCTCCTCGTCCACGCCGAACGCGCTCGGGCCGCCACCACCGATGATCGTCGCGCCCTCCGACACACCTGACGCGGGGTTGACCCGGACGCTCACCGGGAGCGGCCGGTCCCCGGTGTGCAGCGCGTGCAGCCGGGCGACGTCCTCGATGCCGTCCACCTGGACCCGTGCGCCGGCGAACAGCGCCGCCTGCAGGTCGCGCTCGGACTTGGCCGGTCCCGCCACGACCATGCCGGAGCCGGTGCCCCCCGCCGCCAGCACCGCGGAGACCTCGCCGGCGCTCGCGCAGTCGAACCACGCACCCTCGGCCGCGAACGTCTCCAGCAGCGGCAGACCGGGGTTGGACTTCACGGCGTAGGCGAGCCGGACCCGGGCGGGCAGCGCCCTGCGCAGCCGGCGGTAGCGCTCCCGCGCGGCGGCGAGGTCGTAGGCGAAGAACGGCGAGGCGTGCGCGCTCGCCAGCTCCAGCAGCCGCTCCTCGTCGAAGGCGAACAGGTCGGTCGTCGCAGCGGTCAGGATCATGCCTCCCACCAGGGCGCCAGGCGCCGCAGTCCTTCCTCGAGCTCCTCCAGAGGGCCGCCGAGGCTGACCCGCAGGAAGCCGGCGCCGCGCGCTCCGAACGCCGACCCCGGGACCGTCGTGACCAGGCTCTCGTCGCGCACCCGCAGGGCGAACGCCTCCGTCTCCTCCGCCGGGACACCACCGGGCAGCGGGAGCCACAGGTAGAACCCGGCCCGCGGGCCGTCGCCCGCCGTCGCGGACAGGCCGGGGGCGACCCGGGCGAGCGTCGCCCAGCGCCGCCGTACGTGCTCCCGCGCCCCGGGCAGCACACGGTCGGCCGCACCGAGCAGCGCCACCGCCGCATCCTGCGACGGCTGCGCGGGCGCGGTGGTCATGGCGTTGTGGACGATGCGCGCGGGGGCGAGGACCTCGGGGTCCCCGACCGCCCAGCCGATGCGCAGCCCGGGCGCGCCGAACGCCTTGCTCAGCGAGCCGAGCACGACGCCCGCCTCGACGCCCGCCACGTCGTGCAGACCGACGGGCGCGGCATCGAGCCACAGCTCCTTGTAGACCTCGTCGCTGACGAGCAGCGCACCCGCCCGTGCGCACGCCTCGGCGACGGTCGCGAGGCCCCTGGCGCTCGCCATACCCCCCGTGGGGTTGGCGGGGTGGTTGAGGACCACGACGGAGGTATGCCGTGTCGTCCCCAGGGTCCGCACGAGCGCCTCCGCGTCGAGGTCGCCGCCGGGGCCGAGCGGGTAGGGGACGGCCCGGGCGCCGCAGAGCCCGGCCAGCGAGACGTAGGAGACGAACCCGGGGTCGGGGACGAGGACGTCGGAGCCCCGGGTGGCGTGGGCCCGGAAGAGCGCGAAGAGCGCCGCCTGGCTCCCCGAAGTGACCATGACCTGCTCCGGTGACACGGCGGACCCGTCGGGGTGGGCGGACCTCGCGGAGAACGCCGCGACGGCCTCGACGAGGTCGGGGCGACCGGAGTTGGGTCCGTAGGGGAGGCGGGCGTCCGTCCCGCCGAGGTCGCGCAGGGCCTGGCGCGCGACCTGGGGCAGCGGCCAGCCCGGCTCGCCGAGGGCGAGGCTGACCGTGCCGGGGGGTGCGCCGAGGGCCATGCGCCGGATGGGCGAGAGGCTCGGGCCGCCCACCGTCGGGGTCGGGGCGCTCACCGCAGGGCGCCCTCGAGCGTCGTGGCGGCGTCGGTGGAGCCGTCGCGGTACTTGACGACGACGGGCGCGTAGAGGGAGAGGCCGAGCACGTCCGCGTAGTCGCCGCGGGCCGGGCGCGACCCGGGCACCACGACCGCGCCCTCCGGGACCTCGCCCCGCAGCTCGGTCTGGTGGACGAGGTCGTAGATCGTCGTGCCGGCGGTGAGGACGACGCCGGGTGCCAGCACCGCGCGCTCGCGGACGACGACGCCCTCGTAGAGCCCGCACTGCGCGCCGACGAAGACCCCGTCCTCGACGACGACCGGACGGGCGCCGACGGGCTCGAGCACGCCACCGAGCTGGACGGCGGTCGAGAGGTGGACGTCGCTGCCCACCTGGGCGCACGAGCCGACGAGCACGTGGCTGTCGACCATCGTGCCCCGGCCCACCGACGCACCCACGTTGACGTAGCTCGGGGGCATGACGACCACCCCGCGCGCGAGGTGGGCGCCCCGTCGCACGGACGTGCCGCCGGGGACGAGTCGCACGCCGTCGGCCAGGCCGAACCGCCGCGCCGGCACGAGGGACCTGTCCACGGCACCGCCGGGCCAGTCGAGCTCGACCGTCTCGCTGTGCCGGAAGGCGGCGAGGATGCCGCGCTTGACCCAGGCGTGCGAGCGCCAGGTGCCCTCCGGCGTGCGCGAGGCGGCGCGGACGACCCCGCGCTCGAGCGCGTCGAGCAGCTGGGCCACCCGCTCGAGCGTCTCGTGCTCGGGAGCGCTGTCGAGGCCGTGGGTGAAGAAGTCCTCCAGCGAGGTGCGTGGTCCGGTCACGGCCGTCACGACGCCAGCCCGACGAGGCGCTGGCTGAGGCGCTCGGTGCGGCGGTGCGCCTGGAGCCCGGCCAGGGCGCGCTGCACCTGCGTCCACGTGCCCGGCTCGGCCGGCGACAGCGGGAGCCGGACCGTGGCGGTGGACAGGCCGAGGCACGCGAGGGCGGCCTTGAGCGGCACCGGGTTGGTCTCGACGAACATCGCGTCCATCACCGGCGCCAGCAGCGCCGCCGCGTCCCGTGCGGCGGTCAGGTCGCCCGCCGTGGCGGCGTGCACGAGGCGACGGGTCTCGACCGGGGCGACGTTGGCGGTGACCGAGATCAGCCCCCGGGCGCCGACGGCGATCGCCGCGAGCGCGAGGTCGTCGTCGCCGGCGAGCACGACGCGGCCCTCCGGCGCCTCCTGGCACAGCCGCGCGATCTGCCGGACGTCGCCGGAGCTCTCCTTGAGCGCGACGACCTGGTCGACGGCCCAGATCTGCCGCATCGCGGCCGGGGTGATGTTGCAGCCGGTGCGTCCCGGCACGTTGTAGGCGATGATCGGCAGCCCCGGCGCGGCCTCGGCGACGGCACGGTAGTGCGCGACCAGCCCGCTGACCTGGGGCTTGTTGTAGTAGGGAGTGACGACGAGCAGACCGTCGGCGCCGGACGCGGCCGCCTGGGCGGCGAGCTCGCAGGTGCGGAGGGTGTCGTTGTGCCCGACCCCGACGACCACCGGGGTGCCGTGCCCGGCCTCCCGGGCCAGCTCGACGGCCTGCCGCACGAGCGCGAGCCGCTCCACGTCGGAGACCGTCGCGGCCTCGCCGGTGGAGCCGAGGACGACGAGGTGGTCGACGCCCCGGCCCCCGGCGAGGACGTGCCGCACGAGCCGCCCGAACGCCGGGTGGTCGACCTGCGGCGTGCGCGCCCCACCCACGGCGTCGGTGCCCGTGGTGAACGGCGTCGCGAGGGCGACGCCGAGGCCGGTGAAGGGGGGAGCGGGGAGGCTGCTGGTCATGGCGGCCGTCCTTTCGGGGAGAGGGGTATGCCGTGCTGGCGTCGGTCAGGCGGCGCTGCCGGCCGCAGGAGCGGCGGGGCGGTGAGCGAGGGAGGGGCGAGCGGTCGGGACGAGGAGGTGGCGCAGGGTGTCCTCGGCCAGGTCGTCGAGGGTGTAGCGGCCGGGAGCCGTTCGGCCGGCGAGCCAGAGCGCGGCGGTCAGGGCGCCGGTGGCGAAGAGCCGGCGGTCGTGGGCCACGTGGCGCAGCGTGATCGTCTCCAGCTCGGAGACCGCGAGGACCTCGTGCTCGCCGACGACCCCGCCCACACGCAGGCTCGTCGTCTGCACGGTGTCGCTCGTCCGGCCCGCCCCCTCGGCCAGCGCCTCGCGCAGGGCGAGGGCGGTGCCGCTGGGGGAGTCCACCTTGGAGCGGTGGTGCGACTCGGTGACGGCGAGGTCGACGTCGACCGGTGCCGACGCGGCATACCCGCCGAGGGCGTGAGCCAGCCGGCGCACCAGGGCGACGCCGAGGGAGAAGTTGGGTGCCACGAGGACGGGGACGCCGACGTCGTCGCGAAGCAGCGCGGGGTCCCAGCCGGTGGTGCCGACGACGAGCGGCGTGCCGGTGGCCTGCGCCCAGGCGAGGTGGTGGGCGACGGCGTCCGGGTGGCTGACGTCGACCGCGACGTCCACGCGGTCGGCCGGCGGCGTCCCGCGCCCGACCGCCCAGGCCGTCGTGACGTCGCCGCGCGCGTCGGCGAGGTCCCGGATCGCCGAGCCGAGGCGTCCGGTGCCGAGGAGTCCGAGAGTGGTGGGCACCCGACCAGTATGCAGCTCCCCGGACGGCCCTCCGGGTCGTGTTTGTGCAGGTCAGAGCGCTTTTCCCGCCAGGAGGGGAGCGAGCCTCGAGATCGTCCGGCCCCGGCGGCCGGTGGCCGGACGATCGGCCGGGCGGGGGTCGAAAGTCGGTACGCGGCGGTGCCGCCCGCCCGCCCACCCGCCGCACCCCCCACCCGCCGCCCAGGGACCAGCACCGCCACCCCCCAACTCACAGGCGCAAAACGTGATGACGGGCGGATGCATGACCCGTCAGGAACGGCTTGCCTCCTGTGAGTTGCGGGGAAGGGGGCCGCCGCGAGGGAGGCGGCGGCGCGGGGCAAGGAGGGAGGCGGCGGCGCGGGGCAAGGAGGAGGGGAGGGGGCGCGCGGCGCGACCGGTGCGGCAGGCCGTCAGGGGCGCACGAGCCCGGAGCGGAAGGCTAGGGCGACGAGCTGGGCGCGTTCGTGGGAGCCGGTCTTCATGAGCATCCGCGAGATGTGCGTCTTGACCGTCGACTCCGAGACGAACAGCGCGGCGGCGAGCTCGGTGTTGGACGGGGCGTCGGCGAGCAGCCGCAGGACCTCGACCTCGCGCGGGGTGAGCATGTCGAGGCGGGGCCGGCCGCTGCGGTCCTGCGGTGACGTCTCGCGCAAGCGGCTGATCACCTTGCCGGCGACGCTGTGGTCGATCCAGCTGTCACCGGTCGCGATGAGCCGGATGACCTCGCCGAGGTGGGCGGGGGCGGACTGCTTGAGCATGAAGCCGGACGCGCCCGCCCGCAGTGCGCCGTAGAGGGCGGTGTCGTGGTCGAACGTCGTGAGCACCAGCACGGCGGTCATCGCGTCGGCGTCCTCGCGGTCCGCCGTGATCCGACGGGTCGCCTCGACGCCGTCGACGCCGGGCATCCGGAAGTCCATGACGACCACGTCCGGCTCCTCCCGCGCGGCGAGGGCCACGGCCTGGACCCCGTCCTCGGCGACCCCGACCACCTCGATGTCCGGCTCGGCGGCGAGCATCATCGTCAGGCCGTCGCGTACCTCGCGCTGGTCGTCGGCGATCACCACCCTGATCGTCATGCGGCCCCGTCCGCGGGGTCGTCCACCGACCGGATGTGCGTCGGCCGCCCGCCCTCGACACGCCCGCCCTCGCCGTGCCCGCCCTCGGCGCGCCCGCCCTCGGCGCGCCCGGTCTCGACGCGCTCGCCATCGCCACGCCCGCCCGCCGTCCGTGGCGCGGTGAGCGGCAGCACGGCGGTCGTGACGAACTCGTCCCCGACCCAGTCCGCCTCGAACGTCCCGCCCACGAGCTCGACCCGCTCCCGCAGCCCCACCAGGCCGGTGCCGCTGCCCGGGGTGCCGGGGCGCGCGCCGTCGTGGCCGCCGCGGCTGCGGACCTGCAGCTGGAGCCGGTCCGGCTGCCAGCTCTTGAAGAGGTCGACGACGGCGCCCCGTCCGGCGTGCTTCATGGCGTTGGCGAGGGACTCCTGGGCCACGCGATAGCCCGCCAGCCGCACCGAGGGGTCGAGCTCGACGGCCTCGCCCGCACGGTGGATCTGGACGACGAGGCCGCTCTGCCGCGTCAGCTCGGCCAGCGCGTCGATGTCCCCGATGCCCGGTCGCCGGCCGCCGTCCTCGGTGACGTCGAGCACCAGCGTCCCGTCGCCGTCCTCCCGCAGGGCGCTGAGCAGGCGGTGCAGCTCGCGCATGCTCTGCGCACCCGTGCGCTCGATGGTCGTCAGTGCCGCCTCGACGGTGCCGAGCCGAGGTTCCGTCGCCTGGTCGCCGGCGATCGTGCGGGTCAGCGCGGCCGCGCCCGCCGCCTGCATCATCATCGCGCTCACCGAGTGGGCGAGGATGTCGTGCAGCTCGCGGGCGATCCGCTGCCGCTCCTGCGTCGCGGCCTCCTGGCCCAGCGCCTCGAGCTCGTCGCGCAGCTGCGCGGTCGTCCGGTCGGCGCGGTTCTCCCGTCGGCCGAACAACCACACCCCCAGCGCCACGCAGAAGAGGATCGCCATCCCCAGGACGACGTCGAGGCTCGTGAGCTCGCCGACCCGGAGCGCCGGACCGGACCACAACGGTGCGGACCCGACGGCCAGGGCCAC
The DNA here is from genome assembly GCF_003702705.1 of Ornithinimicrobium cerasi. GTDB lineage: Bacteria > Actinomycetota > Actinomycetes > Actinomycetales > Dermatophilaceae > Ornithinicoccus > Ornithinicoccus cerasi. The sequence continues at coordinate 112,382 of NZ_QZMN01000010.1, forward strand.
GAGGGCGGGTCGTGGGGGGAGGCTGCGGGCGGCGGTATAGAGCACGACGAGCACGGCCGAGATCGGCTGCGACCACTCGGTGCTCGCCGTCAGGGCGACGCTGGCGCCCGAGATGGTCACGAGGACCGCCAACGGGTGCCGGCGACGCAGCAGGACCACGCCGAGCCACACCACCCCCATGGTCACGACGACGTTCCACACGGAGACGTCCAGCCGCCCCCACATCAGGTAGTGGTGGCCGTCCCGCAGGTCGGCCGGGGGGATGGTCATGTAGAGGTCGAGCGCGGTGGCCACGAGCGTCACGGCGACGTAGGGCACCTGGGGGAGCCACGACGGTCCGCGCGGCCAGCGGCGCTCACGGGCCTCCGGCCCCGAGACCTGGTCGTGCTGCGCCATCGTGCCTTGCCTCTCCGTCGCTGCCGGCTCCACCGTAGGTGACCACGGGCACGCCGCGACGCGTCATGCCCGACCCTGCCGCCCCCTGCCGCGGCAGGGACGGGCACGCGCGACAACCGCGTCCTGCGGTTGCACCCTGCTAGTGTCCTCGTCCGATCCGGACCTTCCGTCATCCTCGGGGAGGATCTTCATCCCGTCCGCGGGGCCGTCGCCCGGGTGTGGCAGGCTGGAGCCCCCGGTCGACCCGGGGGACGGGACACGCGAGAGGACACTCCATGGAGCGGGTGCAGGTCGACCTCGACACGTTGGGGATCGGGCGCGGGACCGTCATCCGCTACGGCCACTGGGGGCGGCCTGTCCTGGTCTTCGCCTCCGAGGCCGGGCGCGCGTGGGACTTCGAGAACAACGGCATGGTCGAGGCGGTCGCGCCGCTCCTCGAGGCCGGTCGGGTCAAGCTCTACTGCGTCGACGCCTTCGACCACCTGACCTGGTCCGACAACAGCCTGCCCACCGAGGACCGCGCCCGCCGCCACGGCGCCTTCGAGTCCTGGATCCTCGACACCGTCGTCCCGCGCATCGACGCCGACTCGCCCGGGCACGCCGGGATCGTCGCCACCGGCTGCAGCATGGGCGCCTACCACGCGGTCCACCTCGGTCTGAAGCGCCCGGACGTCGTCCGCGTCGCCATCGGCCTCTCCGGCAACTACGACCCGACCTCCTGGCACGCGTGGGGCGAGATGGGCGAGGCCACCTACTTCGCCAACCCGACGGCCTACGTCGCCAACATGGAGGGCGAGCACCTGCGCTGGGTGCGCGAGCACGCCAACGTCGTGCTGGTCTGCGGCCAGGGCGCCTTCGAGGTGCACCCGACGCAGTCGCTGCCCGGCGCCCAGCGGATGGCGGCGGTCCTCGCGGAGAAGCAGATCCCGCACGAGTTCGACCTCTGGGGCTTCGACAGCGCGCACGACTGGCCGTGGTGGCGCAAGCAGCTCGCGCACCACCTGCCCCGCTTCTGCTGAGCGGCGCCCGGGGGCACCACGCTCCCCGGTATGCCGGTCACGCGCCACTCACGTGCGTGGCCGACGCCCGCCGACCGCCCGGTATGCCGTCCACGCGCCACTCACGTGCGTGGCCGACGCCCGCCGACCGCCGGTATGCCGTGCACGACCCACTCACGTGCGTGGCCGACGCCCACCGACCGCCCGGATGCCGTGCACGACCCACTCAGGCGAGTGAGGTCTGCTCCGGGACGGCCGGCGGGGGCAGCCCGGCTCAGCCCTCCGCCGGAGGCACGTAGAACCCCGTCGTCGCCGCGACGTTCGCCTCGACGCGGGCGGCGTCGTCACCCGCCGCCAGCTGCGCCTCGCCCCAGGCCCGTGCCGCCCGGGTGTTGAACTCCCGCACCGCCGGATGGGCCGCGACCTCCTCCGGCGACATCCCCAGCTCCTGCCCCGCGAGGTGCAGGGCGAGACCCAGCAGCGCGCCGTCCCAGCCGACGCCGACCGCGCCCGGACCGAACTCGTCCCACATCTCCGGCGGCACCTGGGCCCGGTGCTCGAGCTCGAGCCGGGTGCTCGCGCCGTCCTCGGTCAGGCGCACCTCGACCAGCGACGTGTCCGCGGGGCCGGCGGGGCCCATCTCCCACGTCACGACGAGGCGCCGCGGCGCCTCGCACTCGCGGACCACGCCGCCGGCGTTGCCCTCGACCTGGAAGCGCCCGCCGACCTCCAGGTCCCCGCTCACCGGCAGGAACCACCGCGCCAGCCGGTCCCGGTCGGTCAGCGCGTCCCACACGTCGTCGGCGGCCGCGGGGTACGTGCGCGTCAGCAGCACCACCTTCGCCGGCCCCGCCGGCACCTCGCCGTCGCGCACCGTGCGCTCCACCGAGGTCAGCTCCTCGAGCAGGTCCTTCATGCCATCCTCCTGGGGTCGGGCGCGGCGGCTGCCGCACCGGTCTGGGGTATGCCGTGCGCGCGCGCCCCGGCGGGCGCCCGCCGCTGCCGCCGGCCTCTCGCGAGCTCGGTCCCGAGCGCGTCGAGGCGCTGCGACCAGAAGCCGCGCACGTCGGCGAGCCAGCGCTCGGCCTCGGCGAGCGGCTCCTCGCGCAGGCCGTAGATGCGGCGGGTGCCCTCCTGCCGGACGGTGACGAGGTCGGCGTCGCGCAGGACGCGCAGGTGCTGCGAGACCGCCGGCTGGCTGATCCCGAACTCCTCCCGGACCAGGGCCACGACACCGCCCGCCGAGAGCTCCCCGCCGCGGGCGAGGTGCTCGAGGACGCGCCGGCGGACCGGCTCGGCCAGCACCTCGAAGACGTCCACGCACCCCATCCTGGCGCCACGACATACATAAGTCAAGTCTTATATATAGTGCAGGTGACGGGGCACCCGGGCCACCTCCTGACGGGACGGTGGCCGAGGGGATAGGTTCTGGCCATGACCAATGACGTGCGCTCCCACCTGGTCGGTCTGCTGCTCGGTGCGGAGGAGGACTGGCCGCGTGCCTTCGAGGCGATCCTGAAGATGGTGGGGCCGCTGAAGGCGGGTGGGACGACCCACACGCTGGAGACCGAGCGGGTGCGGATCCACCCCTTCGACCTCACCGACGACGTCCGGCACGAGATGGTCATCGACCGGCTCGCGTACTGGTACTACCACCCGCGCGAGTGGCTGAAGAAGGCCGCGCTGATGAACGACACGTACCTGCTGAACAGCCCGTTCACCTTCCAGGCGATGGAGAAGCACAGCGCCTACTGCGCGATGCTGCGGCTCGGGATGAAGATCCCCAAGACGGTCCTCGTCCCCTACAAGAACCCGGTCGACAACGTGCGCTGGGCCTACACCTCGGCGAAGTACAACGACCCGTTCGACCTCGACGCGATCGCCGACGAGGTGGGCTACCCGCTCTACATGAAGCCCTTCGACGGCGGCGGCTGGCGCGGCGTGTCCCGCGTCGACGACCGCGAGTCGCTGCACCGGTCCTACGACGAGTCCGGCAACATGCTCATGCACCTGCAGGCGACGATCGACTACGACCACTTCGCCCGCGCGCTCTCGATCGGTCCCGAGACGATGGTCATGGACTTCCGGCCCGGCGAGCCGATGCACTCCCGGTATGCCGTCACGCACAACTTCCTCTCCCAGCAGGCCGGGTGGGAGACCGAGACGGTCAGCAAGGTGGTCAACGCCTTCTTCGGCTGGGAGTTCAACAGCTGCGAGATGCTGGTCCGGGGTGACGACGTGCACCCGATCGACTACGCCAACGCGTGCCCCGACGTCGCGGTGACCTCGCTGCACTACTACTTCCCGTGGGCGATGACCGCGCTGGTGCGCTGGTCGGCCTACTGCCTGGTGACGGGTCGCAAGAGCTTCATCGGGGTGCGCTCGCCGCGGGCCTACTTCGACATCGCCGACGACCCGGACCGCAGCTACCTGGAGAAGATGCAGGCCTACCGGGCGCTGGCCGACCAGGAGTTCGACTCCGAGCGCTACTGGCAGTGGTGCGAGGACAACCTGTCGCACCTGCCCGAGCGGGTGCTGGAGTGGGTCGCCTCGCCGGCGTTCGACACCCTGCTCACCGACACGGTCCGGGCGACCTACCCGCAGCACGAGCACGAGCAGTTCATGGCGCACTTCCGCGGGCTCACCGGCCTGTGGGTCAAGGACCAGCAGATCCTGCGCGGCGCCCGCTGACCCCCTGACCTACCCCCGGCGCCCGAGCACGCGCGCGACGGCCTCCGCGGCACCCTCGCCGCCGGGGAGTCGGGCGGCGGTGTGCGCGTCGGGGCGCACGAGCCACCAGTCGCCCTCCTCCCAGGCCAGCCCGGCCATCACGGCCTCGGCGCCGGGGAGGGTCGAGAGGTCGACGACGGTCCCGGGCGCCCCCTCGGGCAGCGTCTGGTCCAGGGTGCGGCGTGCGGCGGCGGCGGCGTCCGCGGAGTCGACGAGCAGGCTCAGCCTCCCGCGCACCAGGTCGCGCATCCGCAGCCGGCCGAAGGTCGGTCGGACCTCCAGGTCCGCCAGTGACGCGTCGTCGACCTCCAGGGCGGCATCGGGGAGCACCACGCCCGGGACCGGTGCCGGTGGCTCGCCCCGTGGCGGCCGCCCCGGCCACGGGCGGGACGGGTCGGGCGTGGTGAGGGGGGAGTCGACATACCAGAAGGGCTCCGCGAGACGACCCGAGTCGACCCGGTCGCGCGCCGCCTCGTCGTGGACGGCGGCGGTGAGGAGGGTATGGCGCGCCTCGGCGGCGGCGGGGGTGCGCGGCACGAGGAAGTCCATGGTCGCGGTGGTGACCTCGAGGTTCTCGCGCGCCGCCGCCCGCCGCTCGACCTCGTAGCTGTCGAGCAGGGAGTCCTCCGCCCACCCGCGCAGCACCGCGACCAGCTTCCAGACGAGGTTGTCGACGTCGCCGACCCCCGAGTTGAGCCCGCGCGCGCCGAACGGCGAGACGAGGTGGGCCACGTCACCGGCCAGCAGCGCGCGTCCGACGCGGAAGTGCGAGGCCAGCCGGGCGTGGAAGCGGTAGACGGAGCTCCACACGACCTCGTAGGGGACGTCCGGCCCGAGGACCTGCTGGATCCGCTGGTCGAGGCTCCCGTCCCGTCGCGCCACCTGGAGGTCGAACGTCGGGTCCACCTGCCAGTCGATCCGGTGGACCGACCCTGGGCAGGGGTGGATGAGCACCTGCCGGCCGGGGTTCCACGTCGGGTCGAAGTAGAACCGCCGCTCGCTCTCCCAGCCCGGCAGGTCGGCGCGGATGTCGCAGATGAGGAAGGCCTCGTCGAAGGTCCGGCCGGGGAAGGTGACGTCCAGGGCCGTGCGCAGCGCCGACCCGCGTGCCCCGCCGCAGGCGACGAGGTAGCTGCCGTCCACGTCGTCGGGACCGTGCGGGGTGCTGCAGCGCACGCGGACGTGGGTGTCGTGGTCCTGGCGGTCCTCGACCGTCCAGCCCCACCGCACCTCCACCAGCGGCTCCCCGGCGATCCGCTCGTCGAGCAGCTCCTCGGTGCGGCTCTGGGAGATGTTGACGAAGGGCGGCATCGGGGAGGCGCCAGGGTCCGGCAGGTCGATGCTGAAGAGCTCGTGGGTGCGGTAGAAGGTGCGCGCGCGGGTCCACGTCAGCCCCTCCTCGGCGATCTGCGGCACCCCGGCCCAGGCCCAGACGTCGAGGACGTCGCGCTGCTGGCAGATCGCCTTGCTGCCCTCGGGGTCGCGCCGGGGACGCCCGTCCAGCAGGACCACGGGTATGCCGTGGCGCGCCAGCAGGAGGGCCGCGGTCTGGCCGACCGGCCCGTTTCCCGCGACGACCACGGGTTGGGCCGGGGGTGGGGGCGGCGGCGGGGGTGTGGCGGAGGTCATCCTGCTCAGCCCTGGAGCTGGTCCCAGACGGAGCGGTCACGCTCCGCCGTCCAGATGACCGGACGCTCCACGCCGGAGAGCTCGTCCCACACGCGGGACACGTCGAAGGGGAGGGTGTGCTCGAAGATCGGCCAGTGGCCGTAGTCCGGCGAGAGGGCGGCGTGGGTGGCGTCGAAGGCCTCCTTGAGGCTGCCCTGCCGGTCGTGCACCTCCCGGACGCAGCGGACCATCTCGCTCAGGAAGTGTCGGGTCTGCGCGACGGCCGCCGCGACGCCGTCACCGGTGACGACCTCACCCCGGCCGCCGACGAGCTGGTCGGCGCCGAGCGCGGCGACGCGGTCGAGGGTGGGACCCATCCAGTCGTGGTGGAAGGCGTCGCCGGTGTAGAGCGCGGCCTGCGCCTCGACGAGGTCCCCCGCGAAGAGGATGCGCTGCTGCGGCAGCCAGGCGACGACGTCACCCTCGGTGTGGCCGCGACCGCAGTACTGCAGCACCAGGTCGCCGCGCTCCCCGCCGAGGGGGATGACCAGCCGGTCGGAGAAGGTGACCGTCGGCCAGGTCAGCCCGGGGATGGTCTCGGGGTGCTTGAAGAGCCGCGGCATCCGGCCGTACTCGGACTCCCAGTCCTGCTGGCCCCGCTCGGCGATGAGGTCCCTGGTCAGCTCGTGGGCGATGATCTCCGCGGCCCCGAACGCCGCCGCGCCGAGGACCCGCACCGCGTGGTAGTGGCTGAGGACGAGGTGGCGCACGGGCTTGTCGGTCAGCTCCCGCAGGGCGGTCAGCCACTCCTCCGCGGCCGCCGGCGTGGCCAGCGCCTCGAAGCAGACGAGGAAGTCCTCACCCTCGATCGCCCCGACGTTGGGGTCGCCCTCGGCGGTGCGGGCGTAGACGCCGGGGGCCAGGACCTCGATCCGGGCCTGCTTGTCGGTGAGGTCGGCGCTGGAGGCGAAGCTCTTGGTCATCGCGGGTCTCCTGGGGGTGGTCCGGCGGGGGGATCGTGCACCTCGTGGTCGTAGCGCGCCACCGCCGTGGCCACCCGCCGGACGTTGTCCTCCGGCATCGTGGTCGCGCTGCCGCCCAGGTAGGCCGCCTGCACGCGTGGGTCGTCGCGCAGCTGCTCGACCGTCCCCTCGACGAGGACCCGCCCGCGCTCCATGACGACGGCGCGGTCGGCGACCGAGAACGCCGCGCGGATGTTCTGCTCGACGAGCAGCACCGCGAGGTTGCGGTTGTCGCGCAGGTGCGCGAGCGCCGCGACGATCTCGCCCACGACCTTCGGGGCCAGGCCCAGGCTCGGCTCGTCGAGCACGATGACGGAGGGGTCGGCCATCAGGCCGCGGGCCATCGCCAGCATCTGCTGCTCGCCGCCGGAGAGGGCACCGGCCTGCAGGGCGATCCGGTCCGCGAGGCGGGGGAAGAGCTCGAGCGCGGCGGCGCGGCGCTCGGCATACCTCTTGTCCCGCTTGCGGTTCCACCCACCCAGCTGGAGGTTGTCCTCGACGGACAAGGAGGGGAAGACGAGCCGGTTCTCCGGGACGTGGGCCAGGCCGAGGGCGGAGATCCGCTCGGCTCCCAGCCGGGTGATCTCGCGGTCGTCGAGGTGCACGCTGCCGCCCGTCGGCTGGAGCAGGCCCGAGACGGCGCGCAGGACCGTCGTCTTGCCCGCGCCGTTGGCGCCGACCATGGCGACGATCTCTCCCGGGTCGACCTGCAGGCTCACGCCGTGGAGGACGGCGAGCCCCTCGTAGGAGGCGGTGAGGTCGCGGACGACGAGGCTCATCGCTGGTCTCCTTCCCTGGCCGGTCCGGAGCGTGTGTGGACGACGGCGTCGTCGTCCTCGTCGGAGCCGAGGTAGGCGGCGATGACGGCCGGGTCGCGGCGGATCTCGGCGGGGGTGCCCTCGGCGATCCGCACCCCGTCGTCGAGGACGACGATGCGGTCGGCCAGCGCCATGACGGCGGCGACGTCGTGCTCGACGAGCAGGACCGCGATGCCCGCGCCGCGGACCCGCCGGAGCATCTCGCCCAGGTGGTCGCGCTCGCCCGAGGACAGCCCGGCCATCGGCTCGTCCAGGAGCAGCAGGCTCGGCGCGAGGGCCAGGGCCCGGGCGACCTCCACCTGCCGCTGCTGGCCGAAGGAGAGGGCGGTGATCGGGCGGTCGGCGTGGGCGGCCAGCCCGGTGGCGGTGAGCACCCGGTCGGCCTCCCGGCGGGTGCGGCGCTCCTCGGCGAGGTCGAGCCCGAGCATCCCGGGCACCAGCCCCGCCCGGCTGCGCAGGTGGCGCGCCACCATGACGTTGCCGCGGACGGTGCTGCTGCGGAAGACCTGCAGGTTCTGGAAGGTGCGGGTCGCCCCGAGGGCGGCGACGACGTGCGGCCGGCGGCCCTGCACCTCCTGGCCGCGGACGGTGACCGACCCCTCGGTGGGACCCATCACGCCGGTGATGATGTTGAACGCGGTCGTCTTGCCGGCGCCGTTGGGGCCGATGAGCGCGACGATCTCGCCGGCGTGGACGTCGAGGTCCACCTCGGACAGCGCGACGACCCCGCCGTAGCGCTTGGTGAGCCCCCGGACCTGCAGGATCGGCGATCCCCGCTCGGGCACGTCGGCCTGGGCGAGCAGGTCGTCCAGCTCCTCCCCGAGGGCGGCCGGCGCGTCCTCGGCGACGCCGGGGTCGGCGCGGGTGCCACGGAACCGGCGGACCAGGGCGGACCACAGCTGGGCCAGGCCGCCCGGGACGAGGATGATGACCAGGACCAGGACGACGCCGAACCCGAGCAGCTGCACCTCGCCGGAGGCGCCGGGGATGATCTGGGGGATGAGGGTCCGCATGCCCTCGTCGAGGGTCTCCACCAGGATGGCGCCGGTGAGCGCTCCCCAGACGGTGCCCAGGCCGCCGAGGACCACCATGAGCAGGAACGAGACCGACAGGGGGAAGTTGGCGGCCTCGGGGCTGACGACGGCGAGCCAGTGGGCGTAGAAGACGCCCGCGAGCCCGGCGTAGCCGGCGGCGAGGACGAAGACCCGCAGCCGCAGCCCGGAGGTGTCGACACCGAGGCACTCGGCCGCCACCTCGGAGTCGTTCACGGCCCCGAGGGCGCGGCCGATGCGGGAGTGGGTGAGCTTCTGGGCGAGGGCGATCGAGAGCACGACCACCGGTGCCAGAAGCCAGAAGAACTCCGCGGGCGTGTTGTAGACGCGCCCGCCGAACTCCGGCTTGGGGATGCCGAAGATCCCGCTGGTGCCGCCGGTGTAGTCGAGCTCACGGACGACGACGGTGACGATGATGCCCAGCCCGAGCGTCGCGAGCGCGAGGAAGTGCCCGCGCAGCCGGAGCAGGGGCACGCCGACGAGCAGCGCCAGGAGCATCGCCGCGGCCACCGCGACGGGCAGGGCGGCCAGCATGGACCAGCCGTGCTTGGTCACGAGGATCGCCTGGGTGTAGGCGCCGACGGCGAAGAACGCCGCCTGGCCCAGGCTGACCTGGCCGGCGAGACCCATGAGGAGGGAGAGCCCGACCGCGGCGACGGTGAAGATCAGGACGTAGACGCCGATGTTGACGAGGTTGGTCGAGGCCACGAGCGGGAACAGGACGAGGCCGACGACGAGCAGCAGGTAGGGGAGCAGCGTGCGGAGCCGGGGCATCAGACGCGCACCCCGCTCCCGCGGAGCGCCAGACCCTGCGGGCGCAGGACCAGGACGAGGACGAGGACGATGAAGGCCACGGCGTCGCGGTAGCCGGAGTCGAGGTAGCCCGCCACGAGGTTCTCGAGCACACCGAGCATCAGGCCACCGATGAAGGCGACGCGGAAGGAGACCAGCCCGCCGAGGGTGGCGGCGACGAAGCCCTTGAGGCCGAGGGTCAGCCCGTGCTCCCAGGAGGCGAAGTAGATCGGCGAGCCGATGACGCCGGCCACGGCGCCCACGAGGCCGGCGATGGCGAAGGCGACCATGGTCGCCGTGCGGGGGGAGATGCCGACGAGGCGGGCCGCCACCGGCTGCTCCGCGCAGGCCCGCAGCGCCTTGCCGTGGAGGGTGTGCTCGTAGAACCAGACCACGGCATACCCGAGGACGGCGGCGATGCCGAGGATCCACAGCTCCTGGGAGCGGATGCTCACCCCCGCGACCGTGAAGTTCTGCCCGGGGAAGGTCGAGAGGCTGCGGGCCTCCGGGCCCCAGACCAGCAGCATGATCGCCTTGAGGGCGGTCGAGACGCCGAGCGTGAGGATGATCGAGACCAGGGGGGTCATCTTCTTCACCGGGGCGATCGCCACCCGCTCGATGAGCACCGAGACGAGGACGACGAAGGGCACGACGAGGAGGATGACCACGAGGAGCGGCAACCCTGCCGCCACGCCGCTGATCGCGGCGAGGCCGGCCAGGGCGGCGTACTCGCCCTGGGCGAGGTTGACGATCTCCCGGACCGAGAAGATCGCGACGAACCCGAGCGCGATCAGGCCGTAGACCGCTCCCTGCGCCAACCCCGAGAAGGTCAGCTGCAGCAGGTCGGTCATCGACCGGTGGACCCGGCCGCGTCCGCACCCTCGGCGATGGTCCAGCCACCGTCCTGGATCTCGACGAGGACGAGGGCGTCCTTGGTCAGGCCGGAGTGGTCCTCGGGGGTCATCGTGAAGATGCCGGAGACGCCGGGCCAGTCGGCCGTCGCCTCGATGGCGTCGCGCAGCGCCTGCGGGTCGGTGCCCGCCTCCTCGATCGCGTTGACGGCGATCCAGAAGCCGTCGTAGGCGTGGCCGGCGAAGGTCGAGGGCTTCTTGTCCCACTTCGCCTCGTAGTCGGAGACGAAGGTGTTGACGACCTCCTTCTGCGGGTCGTCGTCGGGCAGCTGGTCGGCGACGAGCATCTTGCCGAGCGGGGCGAGCAGGCCCTCCGCGGACTCGCCCGCCTCGTCGAGGAAGACCTGGTTGCCGATGCCGTGCGACTGGTAGACCGGCTTGTCGATGCCGAGCTGGACGTAGGCCTTCTGCGCGAGCGCGGCGGCCGGCGGGATGCCCCAGATGAGGACGGCGTCGGGGTTGGCGTCGCGCACGTTGACCATCTGCGCGGTGAAGTCGGTGGCGTCGGGGGCGAACTTCTCGACGGCGGTCACCTCGATGCCGGCGTCGGAGCCGATCTCGGTGAGCATCTCCGGGATGCCCTCGCCGAAGCCGGAGGCGTCACGGGCCACGGCGACCTTCGTGTAGCCCTTGGCGGCCATGTCGTCGACCATCTTCTCCAGGACGACGCGGTCGTTCTGGGCGGTCTTGAACACCCACTCCGAGCCGTCGACGATCTTCTGGTTGGCGGCGAGGGAGATCATCGGGATCTCGGCCTGCTCCGCGAGCGGCCGCATCGCGAGGCTGGGCCCGGTCCGGGACGCGCCGAGGAGGATGTGCACCTCGTCCGTCGTCAGCAGCTTGTTGGTCGCCTTGGCCGCGCCGTCCTCGGTCGACTGGTTGTCCTCGATGATCACCTCGAGCTCGCGGCCGCCGATGCCGCCCTCGTCGTTGACCTGCTCGGCGAGCAGCTCGATCGTCTCGCGCTCGGCGACGCCCAGGGAGGCACCCGCTCCGGTGATGTCGAGGACGACCCCCATCTTGACGGGGCCCGACTCGTCACCGCCGCCGGCGCTGCCGGTCGCGCCGTCGCCCCCGGCCCCAGGGTCGGCCGTCTCCTCCGCGCACCCGGAGGCGGTGAGAGCCAGGGCGGCCGCGAGGGCGACGAGCGTGCGTCGTGCGGCGGCGGGGCCGGAGGTGTGGGGGCCAGCAGTGCGGCGCATGTCGGACTCCTTCGTCGTGCTCTATAGTAGAGCGCTGCGCTTCGATTAACGGTCACAGAGTATGACGGAGGCACCACAGTGGCAAGGGTGGACCGCACCGGCCCGAGAGATCGGGGTGACCTGGGCCCGGTCGCGACCGCGGCGGGGTTGCCCGCGGGCGGGCTGCCGGACGGCATCGGGTCGCAGACCCTGGACCGCGGCCTGCTCGTCCTGGAGGCCGTGACCGAGGCCCAGGAACCGCTGAGCGTGGCCGACCTCGTCGACCGGACCGGCCTGCACCGCTCGATCGTCTACCGGATGGTCCGCACCCTGGAGCACCACCGCCTGCTGAGCCGCGCCGCGGACGGGCGCTACCGGCCCGGCGCGCGCCTGGCGGTGCTGGCCCGCACCGTCTTCCCCAGCCTGCGTACCGCCGCCGCCTCACCTCTGGTCGAGCTCGCCCGGCGGACCGGCATGACCGCGTTCGTCGTGGTTCCGGAGGGTGATCTCGCCGTGACCCTCGACGTGGAGGAGCCGCGGCGCTCGCTGGCCCACGTGTCCTACCGCCCGGGCGTGCAGCACCCGCTGTCGGCCGGCGCCCCGGGCCTGGCGATCCTCGCCGGGAGGCCCCCGGTCGAGGGGGAGCGCCCCGAGGTCGAGGAGGCCCGCCGGCGCGGCTGGACCCGGTCCCACGGGGAGGTCATCCCCGGCTACCGGTCGTGCGCTGCGCCCCTCAGGGACCGCACGGGGGCGTGCGTCGGCGCGATCTGCGTCGTCTACGTCGGGGACACCCCGGCCGAGGACCTCGCCCCTCACCTGACGGCGGCGGCGCGGGCCACCGAGGACGCGCTCGCCGGAGCCTGACGCCGACGCCCGGGGTGGGCTGCTGCTGCCCTGGCGACACCGATCCACCCCGGTCCCGACCGGCACGCCGACGCCTGGGGTGGTCTGCTGCTGCCCTGGCGACACCGATCCACCCCGGTCCCGACCGGCACGCCGACGCCTGGGGTGGTCTGCTGCTGCCCTGGCGACACCGATCCACCCCGGTCCCCACGTCGGCAGCGAGTTGCCGCAACGTCGACCGCTCACCGCAGCCGAGGCTGGCGCCCGACCGGGCAGGTCGGTCCGCAGGCGCGCGGTCGTCCCTGCCAACCCCGCGCGATCTGCACCAGCGCCACGTCCACCGCCAGCTCGCAGGGCCGCTCGGTCACCTCGAACCAGCCGGCGCGCAGGGTGACCTCGCCGGTGCCCGCGACCTCCCGGTCGCGACCGCGATCCCGCACCTGACGACCGCGGTGGTAGAGCTCGCCGTCGATCTCCATCCCGATGCCACGCTCGCGGTCCTTGAAGTCGAGGCGCCTCACCCGTCCACCAGCGGCCGACCCGTCGACGGGCACCTGCCGCTCCATGGAGGGCAGGCCGTGCGGACGCTCGACGCGATCGACATACCTGACCTCGGCCACGCTCTCGAATCCCTCCGCTGCCGCGGTGAGCACCTCGGCGAGGGTGGACCTGCGCGGGTGCTGGGGATGGTGGCGCAGCTCCGCCCGCAGCGACCCGACCGTGACGTGCCCGCGGCTCACGGCCCGGGTGACCAGGGCGACGTCGTCGTCGAGCGTCCGCCCGGGCAGCGCCAGCACATCCAGCACCGTCTGCGCGGCCGAGGTCACGGGTATGCCGTAGCGCCGCGCCGTGCTCATCCGTCGTCTCCTCCGCACGCGCACGCCCGGGAGGCGACCGGAGCGGTGCTTCTCCCACGGCTCGGCGAGCGTGAGGATCTGCGGCTCACGGTCGCCGAGGCCCCAGAGGACGAGGGCGCACTCCAGACTGGCCACGGCCCCGTCCCCCCGGGCGAGGGTCGCGGCCAGGAGCCGCTCGCGCCAGGTGGGTGAGCCGCTGTGCGTGAGGTAGACCCCGGGGAAGAGGCGCTGCCACCGGCCGGTCGCGAGGAGGTGGCGGACCGCAGCGGCGGTGAGTCCGTCGGCCAGGGCCTGGCGTCGGGTGGTGACGTTCCTCATGCCGCCACGCTCGCGGATCCTCAGGACGCGCCGTCGGACTTGTCCACAGGGGTGGCGCTGCAGGAGGCGCTGCAGGAGGCGCCAGCGACGGGGCCACAGGGGGCCTGGGGTGGGGTGCTGCTGCCCTGGCGACAGTCAGCCACCCCGGACGTCGACGTCAGCCCTCGCCGGAGGCCGCGACGAGCTGCTCCCACGTCACCCGGCGCGGGGTTCCGGCGCGGTCGGGGGTCGCGAGGGCGGCGATGGCACGGCTGAACGCCTCGCGGCCCAGCTCCTCGCCGAAGCGGTCCACCACGAGCACGGCCCGCGGCCGGGCGAGGCCGCCGAGGTCCTCCCGGACGGCCGTCATCAGCTCGACCGCGACGGCGTCGAGGTCGGGGCCGCCCCCGACGTCCTCCGCCAGCACCACGGCCGCCACGATCGCCCGCCCGAGCTCGACGTCCTTGCGCACGCTCACCCGCGCCGCGGCCACGAACGGGTGGTCGACGAGCACCTCCCGCACCTCCCGCAGCGACACGAGCTGGCCCGACACCGAGACCACGTCGTCCGCCCGCCCGAGGAAGGTCACCGTCCCGTCCGCCGCCCGCGACGCGAGGTCCCCGGTGGCGTACACCCCCGGGTGCCGCTCCCAGTGCCCCCAGTGGTCCTGCTCGTCCGACCCGTCCACCCCGACCATCACGCCCGCCCACGGCCGCCGCAGCACGACCTCGCCGGCGACCCCGTCCTCCACGACGTTCCCCGTGCGGTCGACGACCTCCATGCCGCAGTCCGGCATCGGCTCCCGCTCACCGGGCGCCCGCCCGGTCACCCGGACCACGCCGCCGAGCTCGAGCTGCCCCCAGGCGTCGAGCACCTCGAGGTCGCGCCCGAACGCCTCGAGCATCCACGCGCCGAGCTCGTCCTCCACCGGCTCGCCCGCCGTCGCGATCCGCCGCAGCGACGGCGCCGCGGTCAGCTCGCGCATGTCCCGCGACCACCCCCGGATGGTGCGCATCACCGACGGGCTGGTGACCAGCGTCTCCACGCCGTAGCGCCGGATGATCTCCCACGCGCGCCGGTGGTGGGGCACGTCGAGCGTCCCCTCGTACATCACCGACGCGTCGCCCCACGCCAGCGGCCCGTAGACCGCGTGGAACTGCGTGACCGCCCAGGCGATGTCGCCCGCGCACCAGAACGGCCCGCCCGTGCGCAGGTGGCCGTGCACCGCGATCGCGTTGGCCAGCACCGAGGCGGTCCCGTGCACCACCGACACCGGCTGGCCGCCACGGTTGGCGATCGGCACCGAGGCGACCGGGTGGCTCGCGTCGAGCGCCACCGGCTCCGGGGTATGCCGTGCCCGCCCGCTCTCCCCGCGCACCGGCCTGGGCTCGGCCGCGACGACGTCGTGATACCAGCGGTCGCCCTCGTACCACGCCACGTCCATCCCGGTCCGCCGCACCACGATCGTGTGCTGCACGCTGCCCACGGCCGACAGCGCGTCGTCGACCCGGGCCTTGAGCGGCAGCACCGTGCCGTGCCGCCAGGCGCCGTCCTGGGTGAAGAGCACCTGCAGGTCGAGCAGCCCGAGCCGGTCGGCGAGCGGGCCCGGCGGCAGCGACGACGGCAGCACGCTGTGCACCGCCCCGATCCGCGCGCAGGCGAGCATCGCGACGACGGTCTCCGGCAGCCAGCCCAGGTGCAGCCCGACCCGGTCGCCCGGCCCGACGCCCATCGCGGTCAGCGCCCGCGCGAGGGTGACGACCTGCTCGTGCAGCTCGCGGTAGGTCAGGTCGCGACGGTCCCCGGGCTCGCCCTCCCAGTGGATCGCGACGGCGTCCCCACGCTCGGCGAGGTGCCGGTCCAGGCAGGTGACGGACAGGTTGAGCGTGGCCCCGGGCAGCCACCGCCCGCCGTGCCCGCCCTCGCCCCAGAGCGCGGTCGGCCCGGTCAGCAGGTGCATCCGCGCCGCGACGTCGGCCCAGCGCGGGTCGGGCGGGAGCGGGGTCACGCGCTCAGCCATGTCCGAGCGTCCTCCCGGCGGCCTTCGCCGCCCTCCCCAGGTATGCCGCCACCTCCGCCGCGCGCTCCTCGCCCCCGCGGCCGGCCGGGTCGGGAGTCCCGCCGGCCGTCCCGGTCAGGTCGGCCGCGAGGGCGCCGACGGCCGCGCCGGCCGCGTCGAGCACCGGGACGGCGACCTCGGCCGGGACCGTGCGGTCGGAGGGGCGGTGGGCCAGCCACTCGGCGCCCCGCCACTCCTCCCGGGACGCCTCGGCGTCGGCCCGGTCCTCCTCGCCCGCGGCAGCCAGGGCCAGGGCCCAGCCGTCCTCGTCGGAGCGGGCCGCGAGCAGCCGGCCGCCGGCCGTGGACAGCGCCGGGTGCACCCGGTGGCTGTCGCGGAAGGGGCCGGAGGCGTCCGAGTCGACGCGATCGACATACACGACCTCGCCCCGGACGAGCACCTCGACGTGCACGGTCGCGCCCACCTGGTCGCGGACCTGGGAGAGGTAGGGGGAGAGGGCGCCGAGCAGGGGCAGCCGCCCGAGGTAGTGGTGCGAGAGGCGGCTCAGCTCCGGGCCGAGGCCGTAGCGGGAGGTGGCGCGGTCCTGGACGGCGAGGTCGGCCAGGACCAGGGAGCGCAGCAGGCGGTGGACGGTCGGGATCGACATCGAGGAGCGCTCGGCGAGGTCGGTGAGCTGGTGGTACGCCGGGCCCTGCGCCAGCAGCTCGAGCAGCTGGACCGCGTTGCGCACGGTGCCCAGCCCGCCGCGCGCAGCATCACCGTTCGGCATCCGACCCTCCTTCCGTCGACGTCCGTGGGGCCCGACCGGGGTGGCCCGGTGTCGTCCTGGCGACAGCGATCCACCCCGCTGCCGCGCGGCCCGGCCTCGATCTGACCCTGATTGTGCACCATCCGGAGTCACCGTGACCGAATCTGCATGAACTTTCCTGCTAGACCCCCTTGCTTTTCAGATAGTGAAAACCTATCGTCTCTCTCAGACGTCCTGGATCACCGCCGACCCGAAGAGGACCCCCGTGCTCACACGTGCCTACCAGCACTCGCTCAACGGCAGCCACCTGCCCGACGGCGAACCGCTGCTCGAGGTCGACGCCGTCTCGCTGCGCTTCGGCGGCGTCAAGGCGCTCACCGACATCAGCTTCACCGTCACCCAGGGCCACGTCCACGCGATCATCGGCCCCAACGGCGCCGGCAAGTCCTCGATGCTCAACTGCATCAGCGGGATCTACCACCCGCAGGAGGGCGAGATCCGCCTGCACACCGCGGCCGCCGACGGCACCCGCACCCTCTCCACCCTGACCAAGCTGCCGCCCCACCGCATCGCCCGCCTCCGCGTGGCCCGCAGCTTCCAGAACATCGAGCTGTTCTCGCACCTCACCGTGCTCGAGAACCTCATGCTCGGCCGGCACATCCACATGAACCACAGCGTCCTCGCCTCGATGCTCTGGTTCGGCCCGGCCCGGCGCCAGGAGATCCAGCACCGCCAGCTGGTCGAGGAGGTCATCGACCTCCTCCAGCTGCAGGCCTACCGCAGCAAGCCCGTCGGCGCCCTCGCCTACGGCATCCAGAAGCGGGTCGAGCTCGGCCGGGCGCTCTGCATCCAGCCCGCCCTGCTCCTGCTCGACGAGCCGATGGCCGGCATGAACGCCGAGGAGAAGGAGGACATGGCCCGCTACATCCTCGACGTCCACGAGCTCGCCGGCGTCACCGTCGTCCTCATCGAGCACGACATGAACGTCGTCATGGACATCTCCGACCGGGTCAGCGTCCTGGACTTCGGCCGGCTCATCGCCGACGGCACGCCCGACGAGGTCAAGGCCGACCCCGCGGTGATCGAGGCCTACCTCGGCTCCGAGGAGGAGGACGCCGACGTCCGCGAGGCCGTCGAGCACATGCAGCGGCTGACCGAGGAGGAGAGCCGTGGCTGAGCGTCGCACCCGGCTGGCGAACCGCACCGACGCCACCGCCCCGGGCGCAGGCCCCAGCGCCGCGCAGACCTTCCCCCGCCTCCTGGAGCACCTGGCCACGCAGCGCCCCGACGGGGTCGCGATGCAGGAGAAGCTCTACGGCATCTGGCAGCCCCTCACCTGGGCGGAGTACCGCCGCCGCGTCGAGGACTTCGCGCACGGTCTCTCGGGGTATGGCGTGCAGCGCGGCGAGATCGTCGCCGTCCTCGGTGACAACCGCCCGGAGTGGCTCATCGCCGAGCTCGCCGCCCAGAGCATCGGCGCGGCCGTCGTCGGCATCTACCCGACCTCGATCGGCGAGGAGCTGGAGCACATCCTCGCGACGTCCCGCGCCCGCGTCGTCGTCGTCGAGGACCAGGAGCAGGTGGACAAGCTGCTCAAGCTGCGCGAGAGCGTCCCCGACCTCCTCGTCGAGCGGGTCGTCTACTACGACCCCCACGGCCTGGAGTCCTACGACGACCCGTGGCTGGTGGACTTCACCGAGGTCGAGCGGGTCGGGCGCGAGCGCGCCGAGCAGCACCCCGGCTGGTATGCCGAGCAGGTCGCCCGGAGCTCCCCCGAGGACATCGCCGTCATCTGCACGACGTCCGGCACGACGTCCAAGCCCAAGCTCGGCGAGCTCTCGCACGCCAACCTGCTCGCGATGGCCGACCACCTCACCGAGATCGACCCGGCCGACGCCTCGTTCCGCTACGTCTCGTTCCTGCCCTTCGCGTGGATCGGCGAGCAGATGCTCGCCGTCGCCATCGGCCTCTCCCGCGGCCTGACGCTCAGCTTCCCCGAGGACGCGTCGACCCAGCGCTCGGACCTGCGCGAGATCGGCCCGGACGTGATGTTCTCCCCGCCGCGGATCTGGGAGTCGATGCTCTCCGAGGTCCAGGTGCGCATCGACGAGGCCGGCTGGCTCAAGCGCAAGGTCTTCGGCTGGGGGTATGACGTGGGCGACCGGGCCGCGCAGGCGCGCACCACGGGCAAGGGCGGGGGCACGACCCCTCTGACCTGGGTGGCGGACGCGGTCTCGACCCGCCCGGTGCGCGACCAGCTCGGCCTGGCCCGCGTGCGCCGCGCCTACACCGGCGGTGCGCCGCTGGGCCCCGACGTCTTCCGCTTCTTCCACGCGATCGGCGTCAACCTCAAGCAGATCTACGGCCAGACCGAGATCTGCGGCATCGCGGTGGTGCACCGCGACGACGACATCGCCTTCAACACCGTCGGCACCCCGATCCCCGGCACCGACCTGCGGATCAGCGACGAGGGCGAGATCCTCCTGCGGTCGCCCTCGGTCTTCCGCGGCTACCACAAGCAGCCGGAGGAGACCGCGAAGACGGTCGACCCGGACGGCTGGCTGCACACCGGCGACGCCGGCTACGTCGACGAGAAGGGCCACCTGGTCGTCATCGACCGCCAGAAGGACGTCCTCACCGCGCCCGACGGCAGCCGCTACTCCAGCGCGTTCATCGAGAACAAGCTGAAGTTCAGCCCCTACGTCGAGGAGGCCGTGACCTTCGGCCCGCGGACGTCGGGCGAGGGGATGACGGCGATGATCACGATCGACCCCGGGACCGTCGGGTCGTGGGCCGAGCACGAGCGGCTGAGCTACACGACCTACTCCGACCTCGCGCAGAAGGAGGAGGTCTACGACCTGCTCGCCGAGGAGATCACCCGCGCCAACGAGGACCTGCCCGAGGCGATCCGGGTGCGCCGGTTCGTGCTGCTGCACAAGCAGCTGGACCCCGACGACGACGAGATCACCCGCACCCGCAAGGTCCGGCGCAACGTCATCGACGAGCGCTACGCCGACATCATCGCCGCCCTGCGCGCCGGCGACGACGCGGCCCGGATCAGCAGCCGGGTGACCTACCAGGACGGCAGCTCCGTCGTCCGCGAGCTGCAGCTGCGCATCTTCGACCTGACCACCTACGAGATCCCGCAAGGGCGGGCTCGCCGACCTGTCTGGAGCGGACGCCGATGAGCGACAGGAACGTGACGCGATGAGTCAGTTCGTGAGCATGCTGGCCTACGGGCTGGCCGACGGCGCGATCCTGGCGCTCGCCGCGCTCGGATTCGTGCTGATCTACAAGGCGACGTCCGTCATCAACTTCGCCCAGGGCGAGTTCCTGCTCGTGGGCGCCTACATGTTCTACACGGCCTTCGTCGTGCTGCGGCTGCCATTGCTGCTCGCCGTCGTGGTCGGCGTGGTCGTGGCCACGGTCATCGGCGTGCTGGTCGAGCGGCTGATCCTGAGGCCGATGATCGGGGAGAGCCCGATCAGCATCATCATGGTCACGATCGGGCTGTCCTCGCTGCTGCGGGCCCTGGTGCAGATGTTCTACGGCACCAGCGTCAAGCCGATGCCCAAGATCCTGCCGACCGGCTCGGTCGACATCCTCGGTGCGACCGTGCCGCTCAACCGGTTGCTGGTCATCGTCGTCGCGGCCGTGGTGCTCACCGCGTTCACGATCTTCTTCCGCCGGTCCCGGCACGGCATCGCCATGCGCGCCGTCGCCGACGACCAGCAGGCGGCGATGACGATGGGCATCTCGGTGCGCCGCATCTTCGCGATGGCCTGGGCGCTGGCCGGGGTCAGCGCCCTCATCGCCGGCGTGCTGCTCGCCGACATCTCCGCGGTCGACCAGAACCTCGCGGCGTTCGGCCTGCTGGTCTTCCCCGTCGTCATCCTCGGCGGTCTCGACTCGGTGCCCGGCACCATCGTCGGCGGCATCATCATCGGCCTCCTCAAGCAGGGGACGGCTGTCTACTGGGAGCCCGGCCTGGCCACCGTCGTCCCCTACGTCGTGCTCGTCCTGATCCTGCTGGTCAAGCCCTACGGTCTCTTCGGCGAGACCCGCATCGAGAGGGTGTGACCAGGCCATGGCCATGACCGCCACCGGGATCCACCACCGTTCCTACGTCTCCGAGCTGCGGCTGCGGGCGACCCGGGCGGAGTACGTCCGCCTCGCCCTGATGGGCGTCCTGCTCGTCGTCGTGCCGTTCGTGCTCGACAACTACTGGATGTCGATCGCCAACACGATCCTCATCGCCGTCATCGGCGCCGTCGGGCTGAACATCCTCGTCGGCTACACCGGACAGATCTCCCTGGGCCAGGGCGGCTTCCTCGCGGTCGGCGCCTACACCTCGGTGATCCTCTCCGACCGGATGGGCCTGCCCACACCGCTGTCGATCGCCTTCGCGGTGGTCTTCACCGCGGTGATCGGCACCTTCTTCGGGCTCCCGGGGCTGCGGCTCAAGGGCCTCTACCTGGCGATCGCGACCCTCGCCAGCCAGCAGATCATCGAGTTCCTCATCCGCCGGGACATCGGCGACTTCCTCACCGGCGGGCTCGGCTACATCAACGTCGAGCGGTTCTCCTTCCTCGGCTTCCAGGTCGGCGGGCGGGACGTCTTCGAGCGGCAGTGGTACGTCATCCTCGCCATCCTCGCGATCCTCGCGGTGATGGCCGGCCGCAACCTCTTCCGCACCGGGCTGGGCCGCTCGTTCATGGCGGTCCGCGACCAGGACATCGCCGCCGAGGCGATCGGCGTCAACCTCACCCGGGCCAAGCTCACCGCCTTCGCCGTCTCCTCCGGCTTCGTCGGCCTCGCCGGTGCGCTCACCGCGCACTACAGCGAGGTCGTGTCCTGGGAGAAGTTCACCCTGGAGGTCTCGATCCTCTACCTGGCGATGATCATCGTCGGCGGTCTGGGCAGCATCGCCGGGTCGGTCTACGGCGCGATCTTCATGACCCTGCTGCCGGTCGTCATCCGCAACGTCGCCAACGCGCTCGACTCGGTCGTGCCGTTCCTGGGCGACCAGCTCCCCGCCGTGCAGAACGCCACCTTCGGCCTGGTCATCATCCTCTTCCTCATCATCGAACCTCGAGGGCTCAACCGGCTGTGGGAGCGCATCAAGGAGTTCTTCCGCTTCTGGCCCTTCCGCTACTGACCCACCCCAACGCACCACCCGGCACGACCCACCCACCCAGCACACGACATACCCGCACCACCATCCCAAGGAGAAGCACATGATCCGCACCCGACGCGGCGCCCTCGTCGCCTCCCTCGCCGCCCTCACGCTCGGCCTGTCGGCCTGCGGCGGGGCTGACGGCGGAGGCGGCGGCGACGACGCCGCCCCGATCAACATCGGCATCATCGCCGACCTCTCCGGCGCCACCGGCGACGTCGGCACGCCCTACAACCAGGGCATGCTCGCCTACATCGAGCACCTCAACGCCGAGGGCGGCATCGACGGCCGGCAGATCGAGGCCGACTCCAACGACTACGCCTACGAGGTCCCGCAGGCCGAGGACCTCTACCGCCAGTACGTCAACGACGGTGTCGTGGCGATCCAGGGCTGGGGCACCGGGGACACCGAGGCGCTCTCCTCCCGGGTGGCGAGCGACGAGCTGCCCTTCATGTCCGGCTCGTTTGCCGAGAGCCTGACGGACCCCGAGGAGGCGCCGTACAACTTCGTCGTCGCCCCGACCTACTCCGACCAGATGCGCGTCGCGCTCAACTGGATCGCCGAGGACGCCGGCGGCGAGGCCGAGGTGGCGGTCTTCCACAACGACAGCCCGTTCGGCCAGGCCCCCGTCGCCGACGGCGAGGCGTGGATCGAGGAGCAGGGCCTCGGACTGGGCTACCAGGCCTACCCGATGCCCGGCGGCCAGCAGAACTACGTCGGTCTGCTCTCCCAGGCGCAGAGCCAGGGCGCGAAGTACATCGTCATCCAGAACGTCGCCAGCCCCGCCGCGCTCGTCGCCCGGGACATCGCCGACCAGAACCTGGACATGAAGATCGTCTGCCTCAACTGGTGCGCCAACGAGCTCTTCATCACCACGGCCGGCGAGGAGGTGGCCGAGGGTCACATCCTCGTCCAGCCCTTCGCGCCGCTGGCCGCGGAGAAGGAGGGCCACGGGGTCATCACCGAGTACATCGAGGCCGAGGGCATCGACGCCGCAGACGTCGGCACCTCCTGGGTGCAGGGCTGGTACGTCATGCACGTCATGGCCGAGGGCATCCGGCACGCCATCGAGAACAACGACGGCGAGGAGCTCACCGGCGCGATGATCCGCGAGTCCCTGGAGACCATGGGCCCCATCGACACCGGCGGCGTCGTCGGCGACGGCACCGTCGAGTTCTCCGCCGAGAGCCACCGCGGTTCCACGAGCACCGGCGTCTACATGGCCGAGGGTGGCCAGATGGTCGAGGTCGAGGCGGGCGCGACGCCATGAGCACCGCTGCAGCCCCGGCGGGGACGGGTCAGCCCGTCCCCGCCGGGGCCGGGGCGGCCGCCATGCTCACGCTCAACAACGTCGAGGTCATCTACGACGACGTGATCCTGGTGCTGCGGGGCCTGTCCCTGGAGGTGCCGGAGGGCAAGATCGTGGCGCTGCTCGGCTCCAACGGCGCCGGCAAGTCGACGACCCTGAAGGCCGTCTCGGGCCTCCTGCCCAGCGAGCACGGCGAGGTCACCGACGGGACGATCCACTTCTCGGGTGAGGACATCACGCGCGTGGACGCCTCCGACCGGGTGACCCGCGGGATGAGCCTGTGCATGGAGGGTCGGCACGTCTTCGAGCACCTCAGCGTGGCGGAGAACCTCGTCGCCGGCGCCTACACCCGTTCGGGCAAGGAGTCGGCCGAGGACCTGGAGAAGGTCTACGAGTTCTTCCCCAAGCTGGCCGACATGCGGGCGCGGATCGCCGGCTACCTCTCCGGGGGCGAGCAGCAGATGCTGGCGATCGGGCGGGCGCTGATGTCCCGCCCCCGCCTGCTGATGCTGGACGAGCCGTCACTGGGCCTGGCCCCGTTGCTCGTCCAGGAGATCTTCGGCTACATCAAGCGGCTCAACACCGAGACCGGTCTGACCGTCCTCGTCATCGAGCAGAACGCCCGGCGGGCCCTCGAGATCGCCGACCACGGCTACATCATGGAGCAGGGCCGGATCGTGCTCGAGGGCGACGCGGCCGAGCTGCGGGAGAACCCGGACGTCAAGGAGTTCTACCTGGGCCTCGGCGAGGAGGGCGGTCGCAAGAGCTACCGCGACGTCAAGCACTACAAGCGGCGCAAGCGCTGGCTGTAGCCCGCACGCCATACCGACCCAAGGAGTGACCCATGTCGATCGAGGCTGCCCTCCGGGCGCGTGAGGAGACGCTGGCGCCCGCGCTCACCGAGGTGCTGGCGCGGGCCGCCGGACGGGTGCCGGGCTTCGCCGCCCGGCTCGCCGGGGCGGGGCTGACCCCCGATGAGGTATGTCGTCCCGGCGGGCTGTCCCGGTTGCCGCTCCTGTCCAAGGACGACCTGATCGAGGACCAGCGCGCCGACCCGCCGCACGGCGGCCTGCTCGCCCCGGACGCGGTGGTGGCGCGGTGGTTCCAGTCGCCGGGCCCGCTCTACGAGCCCCAGCTGGAGGGCGCGGACTGGCGGTGGGGGCAGGCGCTGGCCGACCTCGGCGTCGGCCCGGACGACGTGGTGCTCAACTGCTTCGGCTACCACCTCTCCCCGGCCGGGGCGATGCTCGAGCAGGGTGCGCGGTCGGTCGGGGCGGCGGTGGTGGCCGGGGGGATCGGCAACCAGGACCTGCAGGCGCGCGCGATCGCGGACCTGGGCGTCACGGCATACACCGGTCTGCCGTCCTATCTCAAGGCGCTGCTCGAGGCCTTCGACGCGGCGGGTCTGGACGCGGACCGCTGGCGGCTGACGCGTGCCCTGGTGACGGCCGAGCCGCTGCCGGACTCGCTGCGGGCGCTGCTGACCGAGCGGGTGCCGCAGGTGCGGATGGCCTACGGGACGGGGGAGACGGGGCTGCTCGCCTGGGAGCCGGCCGACGAGGAGCCCGGTGCCGGGCTCGTGCTCGCCGACGGCGTCGACGTGCAGGTGTGCGCGATCGGCACGGGTGAGCCGGTGACGGACGCGACCGAGGGCGAGGTCGTCGTGACGCTGCTGCGCAGCGACTACCCGCTGGTGCGGTTCGGCACCGGGGACCTGTCGGGCTGGACCCTCGGGCCGGACGGGTCGCTGCGGCTGCGCGGCGTGCTCGGTCGGGTGGGGCAGGCGGTGAAGGTCAAGGGGATGTTCCTGCACCCGCGGCAGGTCTCGTCGGTGATGGACGACGTGGCGGGGGTGGCGGGCTACCGGTTCGTCATCGACCGGGTGGACCACAAGGACGAGCTCTCCTGCCTCGTCGTGCCGGACGGGTCGGTGGCGGGGGCGACCCTGGCCGAGGAGGTGGCCGAGAGGGTGCGGGGCGGCCTGCGGTTCCGGGTCGCGGTGCAGGTCGTGGAGTCGCTCGACGAGGGGGACGGTGCGATGGTGGACCGGCGCGACTGGAGCTGACCCGTCAGGGCAGGCGGGTCAGCGGCTTCGTCGTCCACAGCACCGCGTCGGTCATGGGGCCGCGGAAGTGCTCCCGGGGCAGCCGCAGCTGGTCGCCGTCGAGCTCCCAGCCGACCTCCGCGAGGTGGAAGTCCAGGCACCACGAGCCCCGGTCGGCCCCGAGCAGCAACCGGTCCGGGCGGCCGTCCACCCGTGACACCGCCCCGGCGCAGTACTCCTCGCCGTGCTCCCCACGGGTGATGACGTAGCTCGCGGGGCCCAGCTCCAGCACGTAGTCGCCGGTCTGGATCTCGAGCAGGCTGGACAGCTCGGCGCGGCTGCGGTCGTCCAGCGGCGCCCCGAACGCCTCCTCGTAGTAGGCGGTCGTGGCCTCCTCCAGCTCGGCGCGGGGCCAGCTCACGGCATACCTGCCCCGGAGCTCGACCGGCACGGTCGACGCCTCGCCGCGCAGCTCGGCCAGGCTCGGGCACGGCTCGACGCGGTATGCCGTGCACTCGGTCGCGGTCAACCCGCGGGTGAGCGCGGCGCGGGCCAGGGCGAGGAGACGGTCGGGGTCGGTGGTCACCGTCACCACGTCGCCGAGGTTGCTCATCACCAGGAGGTCACGGTCGTCCAGCCACTGCACGCCCTCGACGCTGCCCGGCCCGGGTGACGCCTGGTCGACGAGGGTGCCGGTCGTCAGGTCCCAGATCCGCACCGCACCGTCGCTGGTGCCCAGGGCCAGCCGGGTGCCGTCGGGGGAGACGTCCGCCGCGCGCACGGAGTCCTGGGTGACGTTGGTCCACACCGTCCGGCTCAGCAGGGTCACCGGGTCGACGAGGAGCACCGACGTGGGCGGGGTGGTGTCGCGGTAGGGGGTGACGACAACCAGCGAGCCGTCCGCGGCATACCCGAGGGTGCCGGCGGTCCCGGAGCCCTGGACGTCGAGGGGGGCGGAGGTGACCAGCGTCCAGTCACCCGTCCCGAAGGCCACGAGGTGACCGCCGGTGGTCGAGACGACGAGCCGGTCGGAGGTGGGGGAGAACAGCAGCTCGCGCGGTGCGCCGTACGCCTCCTGCCCGGGAGACCCCTGCGTCAGCAGGGTGGTGACGACGGCCCCGGTCGACGCGTCCCAGACCGCGACCGCACCGTGGTGGGGGTCGGCGGCCGCGACCCACCGGCCGTCCGGCGACCAGCGCACCCGGTGGGCGTCGAGGGCGAACGGTGCTTCCGGTGGCAGCGGGCACCCCGCCTCCTCCGGACGGCCTCGGGGGTGCTCGCACAGACCCTCCAGGGTGAGGGTGACCTCCCCGGTGGCGATGTCGCGCAGCTCGAGGGCGCCGACGAGGACGTGCCCCGCCTCCTCGTCGAGACGCCCCAGCTGGGAGACCAGCAGGCGGTCGTCGGGGGAGGTCTCGAACGCCGCCGTCCAGTTGACGTCCTCCCACCCGCGCAGGTCGGTGCCGCCCAGGGTCACGGCCTGCACCTGCCCGACCTCGGGGAAGCCGCACTCCCGGCCGACGACGACGTGGTCGCCGGCGACCCGGAACTGGTCGGCCCAGCCGTTGCCGCCGCAGGAGGGGAGCGACCATCCCTCGCTCGAGGGCCGCTCGTCGAGGACGACCGCGCCGTAGGTCGGCGAGCGCGGCACGACGATCCTGCCCTCCCCGCCCGCCGAGGGACGGCCGCTGCCGGCGGCGGGGTAGCGGCGCAGCACCGCGCCGGACCGGGCGTCCCACTCCACCACGGCGTTGTCCGCCGCGCTGGTGAGCACCGTGGACCCGTCGGGACCGAAGGCACCGTAGGAGGAGATGGCCTGATGGCCGGCGAACGCGGCGACCACGCTCCCGTCGGCCACCGAGACCACCTTCCACGCGGACGTCACGTTGGCGACGTCGAGCACCAGGAGGTGCTCCCCGGTGGGGTCGAGGTCGTGCGGCAGAACGGCGGGGACGCGCGTGAGCTCCTCCCCGGTGGCCGGGTCCACGACCAGGGCATAGCCCGTCGACCCTGACCCCTGGTGGACCGCCGCGACCGAGCCGTCGTCGCTGAGGGCGGCGCCGATCGACCAGGTCATGTCCGCGTGGGTGCGCCCGAGCAGGCGCTCCTTCCCGGTCTCCAGGTCGACGACGGAGTTGGCGACCTCCCCCTCGTCCCACAGGCACCCGTCCAGCACCCGCCGCCGCTCGTCCTCGTCGGTGCCGGGAGGGACGGTGAGGGTGCGCACGAGGGCGACACCTCCGCCCACGGCGAGGGGCCAGCCGCCGCACGGGCCGACGTCGAGGACCCGCAGTCGCTCGTGCGTGGAGCCGTCCCGGACGTGGAGGCCGACCAGGTCCTCCGGTGGCGGGGGAGCGTCCTCGACGGGGCCTCCCACCCGCATCCAGTGCCACGGCTGCCAGACGACGCCGCTCACGAGAAGCGACCCGTCGGGGGAGTAGACGGCGCCGGCCATGAAGGCCGACTCGTGCCCCGGTGTGTCCGGGCGCACCCACTCCCAGACCAGGTCGCCGGTGAGGGCGTCGTGCACCTCCAGGGCGAGAGCGGGCTCGCCCCTGCTCTCGCCCGTCATGGCGATGCGGGACCCGTCGGGGGAGAGAACGGCGGCGAGGCGGTTGGTGAAGTGGTTCATGCTCACCCGCGCGACGATGCTGTCGGCGGCGAGGCTGCTGTGAAGGGCGCCGCTCGACTGCAGGCTGGGTGGGGCGACCTCGGCACCGAGCACCGCGAGCGCCTTGGCCAGCGGAGGGTCCTGGTCGAGCGCGGCGAGGGCGGACGCGGAGAGCTCGTTGGCGCGGGCACGGGCGGCCTCGGAGGTGGCCACCGCCTGGGAGTCCTGCGCGGCGCGCCACTGCAGCCGCGCCGCCGTGCCGAAGCCGGCCGCGGCGAGAGCCAGGACGAGGGCCGCGGTGACCAGCACCCGCAGCCGGCGGTTCGCGCGACCCTGCCGTCGGGCCTCGTCCTCGACCCGCGCGAACTCCGTCCGGTGGGCCGCCTCGCTCGCGTCGAGGAAGGCGTCCTCGACGCTGCCGAGACGGTGGGTGCCGGTGTCGCGCCACTCCCGGGCGGCCTCGAGGCGGGCCCCGCGGTAGAGCTCGCTGTCCGGCCGCCCCATGGCGTCCCAGGCCTCGGCGCTGGAGGCGAGGTGGTGCCGGATGCGCTCGCCCTCGACGTCGTCGGCGAGCCAGGACTGCAGGCGCGGCCACGCGCGGGCCAGAGCCTCGTGGGCGATCTCCAGCCGGTCCGCCCCGGCGGTCACCAGCCGGGCCCGCACGAGCTGCTCGACGAGGGCGCGGTGCTCCTCGTCGGCCACGGCGCCCCGGGCCAGGCTGGTGAGCACGGGGGTGCCGTCACGACCGGGTTGCACCATCCGCAGCAGCAGCTCGCGCAGCGTGTGCCGCTGCTGCGGGGTGGCGGCCTCGTAGACCCGCTCGGCCGACTGGGCGACGGCTCCACGGATGCCGCCGGAGGCCCGGTATCCGTCGACGGTGAGCGTGATGCCCTCACGCCGTTCCCAGGTCTGGCGCAGGGCGTGCGCGAGCAGCGGGAGGGAGCCCGGCTCGCCCTCGACGTCGCGGGTCAGCAGGTCGACGAGGCCCTGCTCGAGGATCAGCCCGGCCTGCCGGGCGGGCTGCTCGATGGCCTCGCGCAGCCCGTCCGTCGTCATGTCCTTGAGGAGGTAGAGCCCGTCCTCGACCAGCCGCGCCATCGGGGGGTAGGCCGAGAGGTCCCCGAGGCGGTCGGCCCGCAGGGTGATCAGCACCGGACCGTGAGAGGCGTGCCCGACCACGCTGCCGAGGAAACCCGCCCGCACCTCGGGCGGCACGGTCGCGGCGAAGATCTCCTCGCACTGGTCGACGACGAGGACCGTCCCCGGCGCCACCCCCGCCGTGGCCGCCGACGGCGTTCCCGTCGGGTGGGGGCCGGGGGTGATCACCTCGACGCCACGCCCCTGGTGGCGCAGGCGGGCGGCGAGCCCGGCCCGCACCAGGGAGGACTTGCCGGACCCGGATGGTCCGACCAGGGCGAGGACACCGGCCCGGTCGAGGCGCTGGAGGCACTCGGTGAGCTCGGCGTCCCGGCCGAAGAAAGCGTCGGTGTCCTCGACGTCGTAGGCGGCCAGCCCGGGCCAGGGGCAGACCGCCGGTGGTGCGCCGACGGCGGCGACGTCCAGCGCCGGGTCCTGCTGCAGCATGGCCCGTTCGAGCTCGACGAGCTCGGGGCTGCGGTCCAGACCCAGCTCGGCGACGAGGACGTCGCCGGCGCGGCGGAGCGTCGCCAGGGCGTCGGCCTGTCTCCCGGACTGGTACTGCGCCCGGGCGAGCAGCGCCCACCGGTGCTCCCTCAGCGGCTCCTCCCGCACCCGCAGCGTCACCTCCGGCAGCACCTCCGCGTGACGTCCCGACGCGAGCAGGGCGTCGAGGCGCAGCTCCTCGGCCTGCCGTCGGAGCTCGACGAGCCGCTGCGCCTCCCCGCGGCCGGGGGTCCAGTCGTCCAGCTCCCCGAGCGGTTGACCGCGCCACAGGCTGAGGGCCTCGTCGACGGCATACGCGGCCTGATCGGCGTGGCCGATCGCGAGCAGGTCCCGGGCCCGGTGCACGAGCCGCTCGAAGCGTCCCGCGTCCACGTCGTCCGCCGGGACCACGAGCCGGTAGCCGCCCGGGACGGTGAGGATCGCCGCGTCGCCCAGGCGTCGCCGCAGCCGCCCGACGCACCCCTGCACCACCTTGACCGCGGACGCCGGCGGGTGTTCGCCCCACAGCGCCTCGGCGAGCGTGTCCGAGGAGACCTCGTGCCCGAGGCGGGTGACGAGGACGGAGAGCACCACGCGGTCCCGCGGCGAGGGGGCGGGCCCCCCGTCCTCCACACCGACGGGACCCAGCACGGTGATGCCGGTCATGTCAGCGATGGTCCTCCTGCCCTGGGACCTGCACAAGGCCGCGAGCGGGCGTTGATGACGGACTGATACCGCGTCGCTCACGAGTCGATACCGCCGGACCTGACGGTGGTCGTGGAGGGGGCCACCCCGGCTCCCCGGCACCGGAAGGACATGACCATGAGACACCCACGATCGCCTCGCACCACCGCCGGCCGGCTGCTGGTCCCGCTGCTCGCCGCCCTCGCGCTCGGCGGGTGCGGGGGCGGCACGGCCACCGTCGACGGGGCACCGGACCGAGCCCCGGAGCAGGTCAGGCTCGACGCCGCCGGTCGTGCCGCGGCCGCCTCGGCCCAGCTCCACGCGGTGCGGCAGACCTACCCGACCGCCGGGCTGGACGTGCCGCCCTCGTCGCTGACGAGGACGGTGGCCGACGGACCCCTCCTCCGCACGGCGACGGACCTGCGTCGGGTGGACGGGTTCGACATCGGCTGGCCCGAGATCGCGTCCCGCCCACGGACCGAGGCGCCCGCGGAGAAGCAGGTGGCACCGCGGGACCGGTGAGGGCCGCAGCGCTCAGTCGGCGGACGACCCCTCGTCGAGCGCCTGGGCGAACGCTTGGGCCCACTCGTCCGCGGTGGGCTGGGTCCCCAGCCCGTCGCTGAGGTCGACGAGCGCCACCCGGTCGCTGTTGTCCTGCGCCCAGCCGCCGATGGCGTCGGTCACACCGTCGTCGTAGAGGTTGTCGGGGCCCACGACCACCAGCACCGGCAGGTCACCGACCTCGGTGAGCAGGGTGTCGAGCTCGTCGGCGACCTCCTCCGCGGCGTCCGCCTGACCGAGGCTGACGAGCACCGCGTCCGCGTCCGTGGAGGCGTCGTCGAAACGGGCGAAGCGCTCGGCCGCGTCGGCGACGGTGCTCTCCGGCCTGCTGGCGTTCCAGACGCGCAGGGCCGGTCCCTCACCCTCCGAGAGCCGCACCGGGTCCGCGAAGCCGTTGTCCGACGTGGGGTTCCAGGTGCGGATCGTCACGGGGCGGTCGGTCCCCTCCCCGCCGGCCCACAGCTGGACCCACTGCTCGGGGAGCGCGCTGTAACCGTCACCGACGACGAGCAGGTCGGCGTCCGGGCCGGACCACGCCTCGATCCATCCCTCGACGGACGCGTCGTCGGCCTGGGCGCCGGTGGTGGTCGTGGTGGTGGCAGCGTCGTCGGGCTGCTCGGTGGTCTCCGCGTCGTCCGTCGGGGCGTCGGGGGCGCCGAAGGTGGCGGTGGCGCCGGGCGTGGTCGGCGGCGTCGCGGTCGCGCCGCCGGAGTTGACCGTGCGGAAGGCGAGGACGGACAGCCCGACCGCGATCACGCAGAGGATCGCGAGCAGGATGTCCTGGATTCGGGTGGTGGTGAGCACTAAGGGGTGATTGTGCCAGCCTCGTCGAGCGCACGACCAAAGGCGGTGGCCCACTGCTCCGCGTTGGCGAGATCGGGGGCCTCGCCCCGCAGGTCGACGAGCGACACCCGGTCGTCGTTCTCGTCTGCCCAGTCCGCGATGGCGTCGCTGACGCCGCGGTTGAACAGGCCGGCCGGGCCGACGGTCACCAGGACCGGGAGGTCGTCGTCGATCGCGCCCACGAGCGCGTCGAGCGAGCCGGGCACGTCCTCGAAGGTGCTGCTCAGCCCGAGAGTGACGAGGACCGCGTCCACGTCGTCAGCCTCTCCGACGAACCGGTCGTAGCGCTGCACCGCGGAGTCCACGGTGGCCCCGGCGCGGCTGGCGCTCCAGATGGTCAGCTCAGGGCCGTCGACGTCGGACAGCTCGATCGGGTCGTTGAACGTGCGGTCCGCGGCCTCGCCCCAGTGGTGGATCTGGACGGGTCGCTCGCGGCCCTCGAGCCGGCCCCACAGCTGCACCCACTGCGAAGGCATGTTGCTGTAGCCGTCGCCCAGCACCAGCAGGTGGGCGTCGTCGTCGCCGAGGGCCTCGAGCCAGCCGGCGACCGTGGGCAGGACGGGGGGCGCCGCTGTGGGTGTGGGGGAAGCATCGGTCTCGGTCGGATCCGACGTATCGGTGGTCGGCTCCGATGTCGCGGGAGCCGTCGTCGTGACACCCGCGCTGTCTGGACGTCTTGTGTCGGTGGTGGGCTGGGGGATAGACGCGGCTGCGGTCGTCGTGCCGTCGGAGACGTCGGCCGAGCTCGGGGGGCGGTTCACGCTCCAGAACGCGAAGGCAGACGCTGCGACCGCCAACCCTGCCAGCGCGACGAGCAGGCCGTTCTGCGCGCGCTCCGACGGGACCTGCACCTCAGTAGCCCTTCACACCCGACTGGTCCTTGCGGCGGGCCCGGGTCGGCTCCGCCCGCTTGCCGACGGGGTCGGCCTCGTACGTTTGGTACTCGTAGCTGTAGGCGTCCGGGCCCTTCATCGGCAACCGGTTGAGCACCATCCCGAGCACGTTGGCGCCCACCTTGTTGAGCGAGCCGAGCACCCGCTCCAGCTGGTCGCGCTTGACCATGCCGGCACCCACGACGACGAGCACACCGTCGGCCACGCTCGACAGCACCGCGGCGTCGGTCACCGGGATAAGCGGCGGGGAGTCGATGATGACGTAGTCGAAGTTCTCCCGCAGCTGCCCGACGAGGTGGCGCATGGAGTGCGACCCCAGGAGCTCGCTCGGGTTGGGGGGGATCATGCCGCTGCCCAGGACGCGGAGGTTGCGCGCGTGCGGCTGGAGGACATCCTCGAGGTCGGCGCGGTCGATCAGGACGTCGGTGAGCCCTGCGGCGTTCTCCAGACCGAGATATTCGAGCAGCCGCGGTCGGCGCAGGTCACCTTCGACCAGGCAGACGCTGTGCTCCGAGGCGGCCAGGGTGAGGGCCAGGTTTGCCGTCGTCGTGCTCTTCCCCTCGCCGGGGATCGACGACGTGACCACGATGACGCTCGACGCCGTGTCCGGACCGGCGAACTGGAGGTTCGTCCGCAGCGTGCGGAACGCCTCCGCCCGTTGGCTGTGCGGGTCGATGTCCATGACGAGCGGGTGACTTGTGGCGTCGTTGTCGTGTGCGATGGCGCCCAGTACGGGTTCCTCCGTCACGCGTGCCAGGTCTCCCTCACCGCGCACGCGAGTGTCCAGCAGGTCCCGCAGAATGCCGAGGCCGAGGCCGAGCAGGAGGCCAAGCACTGTAGCCAGGGCTATGTTGCGCAGTGGATCGGGGCTGACCGGGCCCAGCGGTGCGGTCGCAGGCCGGACGACCGTCGCCTTGACCGGACTCTCAGCCCCGGCTGACGTCTGCTCGAGCTCCTGGATCGTCTCCATGAACTGCGTAGCGACCGCGTTGGCGATGCTGGCAGCCTGTGACGGGTCAGCGTCAACTACCGAGACGTTGATGAGCACGGTGTTGGGAGGCACTGTCGCAGTCACCCGCCCAGCCAACGCGTTGACCGACTCGGTCAGTTGTAGTTCTTCGACTACCGGGCTCAAGACAACAGGGGTCGTGACGATGTCCGCGTATGTCGCTACCTGGCGTTGCGTGAAGGACCCACCCTGGACCAGGTCAGACACGCTTTCCCCGCCAGTGATCGAGACGTACAGATCTGCCTCGGCCCGGTAGTCGCGCGGAGTCATCGCTGTGAGTAGAGCCGCGGCCGCGATCGTCGCCAGCACGACAGCGGCGACGAGCCGCCAGCTGCGCCGGACGATGCGCAGATAGTCAGTCAGTTCCATAGGAGTCCTGTGATCGGGGGCGGTCGGTCAAACGATGCCCAACGTACCGGACCGGGCAGCATTCCCAACCGGCGAAGGGGTCGGGGGCCGCCTAGCCCGGATCGTTCACGGGGTGGCGGTGTGATCGGCGTGGAGAAGCGCCGAAGTGCTCCCTGAGCAGGGAAGACTTGGACTTGTCTACGGTCCCAGGTCGCCCAGCAGGAATGTCAGCGGCGGCTGCAAAGTCTTCAGGTTCCGACGGGGTGGGTTCCACTCAACGTCGCAACACCGGCGGACCTTGGGAGGCTAGCAGCGCGGTGAGCAGCTGGTGCGGCGTGCGGTCGTCGAGGATCATCCGGGGGCGGTTGTTCAGCTCTTCCTCGACGGCGAGCAGGTGCTCGAGGGTATGGATGCCGAGGTCGGTCCCCTTGGGGAAGTAGTCGCGCAGCAGCCCGTTGGTTCTCGTTCGACCCGCGCTGCCTTGGGTCGACGCCGACGACTCGAAGCACGAGTACAGCATCGTCCCCGGTCGCCGAGCCGGACGCGGGCGCATACGCAGGTATCATCCTGACCGTCGCCCACGAGCAGTTCCGGACGCTGGGCGCCGAGGGGATCCGCGCCTTCGGCGCTCCTGACTCCCACGTCCTGTACGACCTCAAGTCGCTCCTCCCCAAGGCCGACTCCGACCTGCGTCTCTGACTCAAGGACCTACCTTGCACATTCTCATCACCGGCGGTGCCGGCTTCATCGGCCACAACCTCGCGCGCCTGGCACTCGGCAAGGGTCACGAGGTCCGGGTAATCGACGACCTGTCGACCGGCTATGCCGACAACATCGACGCCCTCGACGTCGACTTCCGCGAGGCGTCGATCCTCGACGAGGACGCCGTCGCCTCCGCGATGAAGGGCGTCGACTCGATCGTCCACCTGGGTGCTCTCGGCAGCGTGCCTCGCAGCATCGAGGACCCGCTGCGCAGCCACCAGGCCAACGCCACCGGCACCCTCACCGTGCTCGATCAAGCCCGTCGGGCCGACGTCAACCACGTGATGTGCGCGTCGTCCAGCTCGGTCTATGGCATGAACCCGGCCCTGCCGAAGGGTGAACGCGAGTGGACCCGCCCGATGAGCCCGTACGCCGTGAGCAAGCTCGCCACAGAGCAGTACGCGCTGGCGTTCCAGCAGTCGTACGGCTTCGACTCGCTGGCCTTCCGCTTCTTCAACGTCTACGGCCCCGGCCAGCGCGCCGGTCACGTCTACGCGGCGGTCATCCCCACCTGGATCGACGCGATGATGAAGGGCGAGCCCGTCTGGGTCAACGGCGACGGCTCGAACTCCCGCGACTTCACCTACGTCGAGACGGTCTGCCACGTCCTCCTCGACGCCTCCGAGCGGCGCGTCTCGCACCCGGAACCGGTCAACTTGGCCTTCGGCACGAACACTTCGCTGCTCGACCTCATCGAGCAGCTCACCGCACTCAGCGGGATCACGCCCGACGTACGCCACCGCGACCCGCGGCATGGCGACGTGCCGCACTCGATGGCCGACAACGCCACCCTGCGCTCGCTTTTCCCGGACGTCACCGCCGTAGAGCTCGAGGCGGGGCTGGAGGAGACGCTGGACTGGTTCCGTACACTGGCCTGAGTCGGACGTACTCGCCGGGGGCGGTGCGTGATAACCCGAGCATGGCTTCGTTCTGCGAGATCTCGTCCGGAACCGTTGACCGATGACTCTCGCCGGGCAACCTCCGACAATGCTGTAGCGGGCACGTCCTTGGTGACTACGGCCGATGCAGCGATCACCGAACCTCGCCCGACCGTGACTCCGCCGGACCATGACTCCATCCTCGTTCGCAAGGTCAGGAGTCTCTACTACACCCAGGGCGGTTCATGGCGCCTCGGGACAGCGACATCCTTGGTGGCTACGCCGGCCGGGATGCCAGCCTGAGCCTTGCCTGGGGCTTCTGACCCGTCGAGCCGCACCTGCATAGCGGGGAGGCAGGAGATCACGGCCAGGCTTAACCACAGCACGGGCGACTGGAACCAGAACCCTGACAGCAGTATCGGGCCGGTCACCACAACCCATGCACCGACTACGCTGACCCGCCTCGGGTGCGCCCAGGCGCGTGGCTCGACCACCACCGCCAGGTATAAGGCCCTTGTGAACAGGGCCAGCCCGGCCGCGCCGAAGGCGACGGCCACGTCGAGGACCCAGTTGTGCGCGTCGAACCGGGCTGGGCTCAACCCCTTGAACACGTCGACGCCGTAGCCGAGGACGGGTCGTTCGGTGATGAACTCTCGGGCGAGGGGCCAGATCGTCAGCCGGCCGTTCAGGTCCCCGGCCTCCCGCCCAAGTGCACCACTGGAGGCGACGTTCCGGATCGCCCCGTCCGCCCACCCGGTGGCCAAGACAAGACTGGCCACCAAGAATAGACCGATGACCCAGGGGAACAAGACCTGGTGAAACCGGCCCAGGAACAGCCACACGGCTAGGGCACCCAGGCTCAACAACGCTCCACGAGTGCCGTTCAGCAGGACGCCCACGTACAGGGTGGCACTCACCATGGCCATGAGCACGAACGCCGCCCGCTTCCACGTGGCCCCGTAGAAGAACACCGTCATCATCGCCGCGGCGGTGGCGAAGCCGTACGCGGTGAAGTTGAAGTTAACGTCACCCAGCGCGACCCGGGCGACCTCAGCCTCGTAGGTCCACCGGACGTCCGCGCCTTGGCCCACGACCATGCGGGCAACACCGAAAACGGCCCCGGCGACGAGGCCTGCCGTGACCATCAGCACGTCCCGTCGGCGGCGGACGACTGCCCGCACCGCCAGGTACAGCACCGCGCAGGCCACCACGTTGATGAGGCCGACCCACCCGTCGAACACCGCCCACGTCAACGAGCACAAGGTCATGAGCGCGTACAGGCTCACATAGCCCTCGGACCGGGATAGCCGCAACGACCCCAAGCGAGTCACGAGCAGCACAGCCCCGACAGCTGCCCCGGTGCGCAACCCGAAGTTCGGGTTGGTCACAGCCACCGCCGCGAGGATCGCGAGAGTCACCGATTGGAGGTCGGCAGCGGCACCGGCGGCCTTGCTCTGGCTTCTCACGTCGCTCTTAGCCTTCACCGACGTGTCGCTCTTCCGATCGCTGCCTCATGCTCGGTCACCTGGTTCGGGGTGAACCTATTGCGGATCACCTTGGCCGGGTTTCCCCCGACGATGCTGTAGGACGGCACGTCTTTCGTCACCACGGCAGACGCGCCGATGACGGACCCTCGCCCGACTGTGACGCCCCCGAGGATGGTCGCGTTCCCCCCGACCCACACGTCGTCCTCGATGACCACGCCGGGGTCGTCCTCGGGCCGCTTCTCGGCATCGCTGACAGTGTCGATGTAGCGCCCGACCAAGTCGAAACGGTGATTGCCGCCGCGGATGGTGACACCGGGGCCGAACATGACGTGGTCGCCGATCCTGATAGTGGAGCGGGTCGCCAGCAGGGTCGGGCCGGTGCCGAGGTTGACGTGGTGCCCGACGTGGATGGTGTCGTAGGAGTAGGTGCCGTCCGGGTCGAACTCGAAGTGGTCACCGTGGGAGGCAAACCGGCCGACGGTGGCGTATCCGCGGACCATGCGACGGGCGCGTTCTGCGGCGGCGAGCAGTCGATCAACCGCCGTCGCGGCCCGAGCGGTGAGTTGCGACGGGCGGCCTCGTGCGTCAAATCTCATGGCCCCGCACCCTACCCGCCGACTCTATCCGTGACCGACCGTGCGTCTATGGAACGCCCCCCCGGTGGCGCCGATGCAGTCGAATCAGTCGCCGCCACGGAGACCCTCGAGAAACCGGCCCATCTTCTGCACCTGCGTTCGAGTGGACACTGAATCGCCCCGGGTTTCGTGGAGGCTCGGTTAGTTGGATCCGACCTCGGTGAGGACCGGGTTCTTACGG
>NZ_QZMN01000068.1 GCF_003702705.1 Ornithinimicrobium cerasi
AAGTGCATATGAGGGCTAGCCTCGTCATTATGAATGACCGCAGTGTAAACTTTTAAATTTGGATTTCGTTTCTCAAAATCCTTAAACCACTCTAACAAAATTTCATTTGCTTTTTCATAATCGGCATTGGAAATGAAATTGTTCAAATCACCAACTTGAATGATCATTTCTTGCTGAAGCGCAGTTTTTTTACCGAACTGAATGTGTTTATAATAGTCATCAATTTTTCGGTCGTTACGTTTTTGTTTAGCGTTATAGTTCTCCAATACTTCTCCAAATTCTTCTTGATATAATTCCTTTAAATCTTTCTGAACAAGATATTTATTATCATCAGATTTTGAATAATCTATATGCGAATTTCGCTCTTTTTCCTTCTCGCTCATTGTCCTGTTATTATGTTTAATATTGGTTTTGTTCGTTGCTTTTTTGAGAGAAACTGACATGCTCATGACGAATCAACTCCTTGCCTCCACTATACCAAAAGCTTTGTTACTTTGGCAAAGTAACCTTTTCTGTATTATGACATTCCGCTATGCTCCATGTACACAATGAAAAGGCTCTGCGAGGCTGTTTTGGCTATCGCCAAGCCATGCTTTGCATGACAAAAAACAAAACCTTGGACTCTGTCCAAACCTGCTGGGGAACTCTTCCCCAGACCCCCTTAATCCAACTCCCCAACCCCTCAATCCTTGAGGGGCTCCCTCGCCGGTTGGCAGGGTCAAAAGGATACCTTTTGACAACCACAAGAGGGTTGCATAGTGAGTGTGTCAACTCCTTATCCTCCCGCCCCCTTACGGGTTTCGGTCCGGTACCGTTGACACACGCTATGCAGCTACCTCTACCTAATTAAAAACCTAATTTTCTACTCAAGTAGCACTACATAGGTTCCCCGCTCTTTTGATTTATAAAATCAACATTCTATGAACTTGTTATTAAGGGATACCACCAACATTTTGGAAAAAACCACGCTAAGAGTATGCAAGATTTTATGCAAAAAATCGGAAGTCATAGGGAACTATGGGGAGACCGAA
>NZ_QZMN01000069.1 GCF_003702705.1 Ornithinimicrobium cerasi
TAAGAAAAAAAAATTTATTTATTTTATAAAATTTTAATAAAAAAGGTTATTAATATTTATAAATATATTATTAGAATAAAAAAAAAATATATATATATATATAATTGTATTATATAAAATGTATATTATTAATAATTATTAATTAATATAAAGAATATGTTTAATTATATATACTTTTTTTACAAATATTTATTATTATGAATAACCTTAATCGGAATCGAACCGATATTATCAACATGAAGAGGTGATGTCGTAACCATTAGACGATAAGGTCTATATTTATTAATAATATATATATATATAATTATTATTATTATTAATAAATTATAAAAATAAAATTATTATTATTATTATTAAGTTTATTATTACTATTTATTAACCTAATTAAAATTAAATTAAATAAAATAAAATAAAATAAAATAAAATAAAATAAAATAAAATAAAATAAAATAAAATAAAACTTCTTCTTTAAATAAAAAAGGGGTTCGGTTCCCACGGGGTCCCGCACTCCTTCTTAAATAGGGGTTCGGTCCCCCAAAGGGATCTATCACTCCTTCCTAAAAATAATTAAATATTTTTAATATATATATATATATACATATATATATTAATTTTATTAATTCATTTAAAATTTATATTTATTAATATAATTTATATATTTATCTTATTCCTCCTTTCGGGGTTCCGGCTCCCGTGGCCGGGCCCCGGAACTATTAATATATAAATTGAATTATAATTATTTTATATTATTTTTATATATTACTTATATAATATTTCTTATAATTATATTAAGATTATATATATAAATAGGTTATTATATATTATTATATATATATACTTATTAATTAAATATATTTATATTTTATATTAATGAAGTAAATATTTTATTTAATATATATATATATATATATAAATTTATTTATTATAAAT
>NZ_QZMN01000070.1 GCF_003702705.1 Ornithinimicrobium cerasi
ATCGAGCGCTTCCAGGTCGAACGGTTCGCTCATACACCAAGTGTAATACAGACGACTACGCACGCACATGCCGCTGGTCGGGAGCCCTGTCTCAAGGATCAGGCCGTGTAGTCCTCGAACTCCCAGAAGCCGAGACGACTCAGCTTCTCGCCGATGCCGGACCAGGTTTGTGCCTCAACTTCTTGGACTCTCGCAGAGAGCCAGGCATGAAGTGCGCGTTGGTCAAAAGACTCAAGGTCAACGACGAGGTGATGCCGCGCGTTGTAGATGCCGCCCGCGTCGCTGCACGCGCGGGCTAGCCACTCTGGCGTGCAGACTGTGACGTCGAACGACTCTTCACCAGCCGCGTCGGCAGGGCCGATCATCATGCGGGCGAGCATCGCGAACTCCACGGCATCGGCAGGGAGCGTTGCGGGGTCGGGCTCGAGGACAAGGCTCTTCAACACGGCGCGCATACGACGACATCCTGCCGCACGCGACGCACTCATTTGCCGCGCTGAGGACGGCTACGCTCGTCCGATCATGCCGCAGGTGGCACTATGCGTTGTCGGTCTGGCTCCGGGTTTCGAGCGTCGTGGTCAGTTCCCGGATCGCTGCGACGATGGCGGGGGCGGTGTCGTGGTGAGTGGTGAGCCATGCCACGACTGCTCGTACGGCGTTGAGGTTGTCCGTGTAACCGGGGATCATCTGGTGCAGCGGCAAGCCTCCGGGTAAAGAGGCATTCTCGATACGGCGGGTCGCCTCGAAGGGGTCCGGGTAGTCCAGCTCCGTGGCCGGGTCGAGCCGCACCAGCGCCAGGACGCGGTCGACCGCGTATACCTGGATGAACCGCATGGCGGCCAGGTGCTCACCCCGCAGCTCGCGGTGCAGACCGACGTAGAG
>NZ_QZMN01000071.1 GCF_003702705.1 Ornithinimicrobium cerasi
CTATTTATAGAAGAATCAAAGTACTTGAAGAGAACGGATTTTTGAGTGTACTAAAAATGGGTACATCAAATGTTTATTTAGTAAATGAAGATTTAGCGTGGACTGATTCAAACGACAAGAAAAAATTTACAAAATACGACGGGAAAATCTTAGTCAGCAAAAAAGAAAATAAAGACTATATATATCGTAAACAATTTGATAGATTTAAAGCTTTGCGAAAACGGGAAAACCTAAAATAAAGCGGGTAGTAAAGTCTACTCGCTTTATTTATGTTTTCATCGCTCCATGTCATACCCTCGTTGTTTAGTCTTCATTTCTTTTTTATGTTCACGCTCAAATTGATTATCTATCCCTTTCATATCCAACTCGTTCTTAATAAGACCTCTAAAGCCCTCAAATTGCCTTCCTAAGAGTTTTTTTGTGTTATGGTATAAAACCTTTACATTTTCCTTTAAATCTCTTATATGGGCTTTTAACGAGCTTATTTCCTTACGCAATTCTCTATTCTCATTTTCCAAATCTGTATTTTCGTTAATAGCTTTAACATAACCTTCAGCTAAACTATCAACTTTGTCACATAATTCTTTGTTTTCTTTAACTAAATCCATACGCTGCAAACGATCATAATCTTTTTTCACTGAATATCCAGCGTTAATTATTCCTTGCACTCTTTTTAATTCTTTAGTTTCAACAATCCAATTCCCTGTTGGTTTTTCTACTTTTTCTTTTTTTAAAAAACCTTTATTAACAACCTCTGTTTTCTTTTCTCTCTCAGCTTTAATCTTAATTTCTCCTGGCAATCGTTCGCTCATTTCCAGTAATTCATTTTTCTTTTCAAAAAGCTGGTTTTCCAAAGAAAGAATTTCCTTTTCTAAATCC
>NZ_QZMN01000011.1 GCF_003702705.1 Ornithinimicrobium cerasi
GTCCCCGCACTGACGGCCTGATCAACCCCACCGAGGGATCACCGTCGTACACCACTTCACCGGACTTGACCCCGGCGGCCCGCATGTAGGCTCAGCCAGCGCCCTGTATTCGGCGGTACAGCAATGTATCGCCCGTGCGCACGACAGGATCAGCCTTCGCCGGGTCGACCGATCACCGGGGGCGGCGGGACACCTCGTGTCAGGGGCCCCCATGGAGGCTGTGACGCTCCGCTCGTCTCTGGCTGGCTCGCAGCCTGTCGCCCGCTGGGTCTGGAGTCGGCGTGGTGACGGACGGGGTCGGGCCGCTCAGGCGCCGCGCGAGTCGGCTCTGGTGTCTGGCTGCGTCGGGTTCCTTCATGGGCGGGCCAGTGGGACTTGGGTAGGTGGGTGGGATGCCGTGGGCGGCGCGCCAGACGGCGAGGTCGCCGATGAGGTGGCCGTCGACGTCCGGAGGCAGGGTCCGCTGCCAGGACACCCGGTCTGACGCACCGGCTTGCCGCGCCTCATCGGCGACGCGCTCGACGAGTTGCTGGACTCGGTGGGTGAGCCGGTCGAGGTAGCCGCTCGTCTCCGCGTCCTGGCGTAGCGCTGGTGGGACGTCGGGCAGCCACGGCAGCGGCGCGTCCCGGTGAGACGGTGGGGTGGTGCCGGCGATGCGCCAGGCGAGAGCGGCGGCGGGGTCCTCGGCCTCGAGCAGGCTGTCCCTCCCGCGAAACCAGGTGGCCTCCTCGATCACAGTCTGCGGCGGGGTTCCGTCGACCCAGCGCAGCGCGAGCTGGCCCCGCAGGTGCGGGTAGGCCGGCTGCCCGGTGAGGCCCGGTAGCCACCGCTCGAGGGCGTCGTCCAGCGCCGCCAACCGTTGTGAACCGAGGTGGTCCTGGGCCAGGACGGTCAGGGCGTCCTGGTAGGCCAGCACCCCCTGTCGTAGGAGCTGGTCGGCGTCGCCCCGGTCGACGGTCGTGGCCGAGTGGGCACGGCCGTCGCGGGCGACGATGTCGGTGAGCACCTGCCGCGGCTCGGCTGCCGTGTCCTGGAGCTCTGGCCGGGGGCGCAGTCGTGGCTGTAGTGAACTGGTTTCTAGGCGGGGCCAAGCGTGCTGCTGAGATTCGACTTATCGATTCTCAGACGGCGAAGGCTCGCGTGGAGTCAGAGAAGATACTCTCGGAAATTACCACAATGAGGCGCGATCAGGCCGTGGCGCTCACGGAAATCTCAGAGACCGCACATCGCGCGGCAGAATCTGCCGAGCAGGTGACGGAGGCAATGCTCGGTTCGGAATTGACTCAAGGGCAGTTAGCCACACTCCGGAAACTATTGGACGACCCTCGGGCGTCCGCATGGCCCGATGAGGTGCCTCAATTGACGTCAACTGGCCTCATCCGAGTAGATAGCGCCGGCAAGTGCCACCCGACTCCCCTTGCTCGACGACTCTTAGCGAAAGGTGATTGAAAATGACCCGACGGCGGTTCTCAATATCTTCCGCTGGTGAGCATGCTGGTGGAGCGAGTATGGATATACCATCCTTGCTCGTCTTGCGTGGCCGCCCCTTGTCAGAGTTGATTGCCGGTTTCGAGAAGCGATGGGGAACGCGCCCGACTGCGATTGCGATTCCTGCCTTGGAACCGTCGGGGCTTCTCGTCGCCGTCGAGGGCTTGGCGGCACCCATGTCGGACCTGGCCAACCTTTCCCCAGAGTATCCTGATTCCGGAAGCATCGCTGCAGCCATCACCGCAGATGGGTACGACCTTGTTCTGACGATGCGACCGGATTTTGACTTTCTCCCCGTCGAAAGCCTACAGATCACGAACATCATCGGTACCTCAGCGGCTCAGTTCTGCATCGGAAATGCGCGAGCGCGAGAGGTGGCGGCCGCTGTCCTTGGTAGCGCTCTCGATGTAGCCTGGAAAGTAGTTCCTCATACTCGGGAAGCGTCCGAGGAATCGCCATTGATGCTTCGAACCTATGGCCCATGAGCGGCGATGGGAACCGTATCCAGGCAAATTGTTTCTGCAAGGCATGTCAAAGGTACTTTGATGCCGTCACGCCAGGCTTGGTTACCAAGTTTCGAACTTTCCCAAACCCTCTTTCGCTTTGTCTCGCAGTTCGGGACCGGGGGATCAGTTTCATCAGCGAGTTCGGCCCGCGGGTAACTCCGGAAGAACTAGTCGGCCTCGCCAAGGAGCGCCAGTACCCTTCACGTCCACCAGCACCGACCACTTCCTGATCAGCAGAAGCGCCTGGTCAGGCCGTGATTCGTTTGCGCAGCGTGTCGGGCACGTTTCAGATGGACGCCCTTGATGGCCGCTGCGGCCCCCACGGTAGGCAACCCATACGCGGTTCTGGGCGGCGTCCAAGGCGAAGGGTGCGTCCACGGCGGTGGGCCTGTGACCACGCGTTGACGCATGCGTCCCGTCGTACGGTTATCTGTACAGGAGGTCGATGTGAAGACGATGAGCTACACCGAGTCGCGAGCCCGGTATGCGGAGGTCCTCGACAGCGTGACGGACGACCGCGAGGAGGTCGTGATCACCCGCGCGGGTCATGAGCCGGTCGTCATCGTCTCCCTGGCGGACTACGAATCGCTGCGCGAGACGGCCTACCTCATGCGCTCGCCCGCCAACGCCAGGCGGCTGCTGGACGCCATGGAGCGCCTCGAGGCAGGTCGGGGGCAGACGCGCGAGCTGCTCGAGACGGACTGACCGAGTGCTGCTGGTCTGGGACGAGCACGCCTGGGAGGACTACCTCTGGTGGCAGTCGCAGGACCGCAAGGTTCTTACGCGCATCGATCTGCTGCTCAAGGATATCCAGCGCAACGGCGACGAGGGGATAGGGAAGCCGGAGTCGCTCAAGCACGACTTCGCCGACTACTGGTCGCGCCGCCTCACCGACGAGCACCGACTCGTCTACAAGGTCGCGGGCGACGAGGTCCGGATCGCCGCTTGCCGGTACCACTACGGCTAGGTGTCCAGGGGGACGGTCGGGGTCCGGCCAGGACCTCGTCCCTCGCCCTCTGGCTCGTCGCACCGCAGCAGCCGACAGGCTGGTAGGGCCGGGGGAGAGCAACGCGCAGCAGGCTCTTCTCAAG
Organism: Ornithinimicrobium cerasi; assembly: GCF_003702705.1. Lineage (GTDB taxonomy): Bacteria > Actinomycetota > Actinomycetes > Actinomycetales > Dermatophilaceae > Ornithinicoccus > Ornithinicoccus cerasi. The sequence goes on from NZ_QZMN01000011.1 coordinate 3,086, forward strand.
CCGCCGGCGTCGCAGGCCCCGTCAGCCGGAGGACCCGAGCGCGCCACCGAGCCTCTTGCCCCACTGCCGGGCGCGGTCGGTCTCGCCGTCCAGCAGCGGGCCCTCCGCACCGTTGACCCAGAACTTCTCCGGTGGCGCGACCAGCCTGCATCCCAGAGCCGTCAGCTTCCTCGCCGCGGCCTTGCTCGCCGTGCCGGGGAGGTTGGGGTGCCGGGTGTGGGTGTCGAAGGTCGCGACGGGCAACCCACAGCTGTCCGCCGCGTCCATCCACTCCCGGATACCCACTTCCAGCTGGGCACCGCCCCGCTGGTGCGCGTCCTCGCGCGTGGACGCGCGACTCATCCCGAACGCGTGGGTCGGACCGCCGACGACGAGCAGGTCGACCTCGACGTCCGCAAGGGGTGGCGCGTCGGCGACGGCCACGGCCCGGGCCCCCACCCCGAGGCCATCGGCGACCGCCTCCGCGATCTCCCTGGTGTTGCCCCAGGCCGACTCGTAGACGACCAGGACGGACCGGCCCCGGTGCTCCGCTCCACTCATGACGCACCTCCTCGTGCCCACCCAGCCAAGCACCGCCCGGCGCCAGTGTCTGTGACCCGTCCCACGACGACGCTGTCTGGTCGCTCACCCCGGTGAAGCAACGGCCCCCGGGCGCACAGAACCGGGGCATGAGCACACCGACGACCCACCCCTCACCTGCCCGGCCTGCCAGCGGCCGGCTCCGCGCTCCCGCGCTCGTCGTGGGGGTGCTCGGCCTCTCTCTGGCCGGGTGCTCCTCCGGCGAGACGGTGCAGCTGACCGCCACGGGCGGGAACGCGGCAGCCAGCTGCATCGTCTTCGACGTGGGCACCCTCGCCGGGATGAGCCCGGCGTTCGCCGGCACCGTGGTCGAGGTCGACGGCTCGGTCGCCACCCTGGAGGTGGACCGCTGGTACGCCGGGGGCGACGCCGACCGGGTGGCGATTACGTCCACGGGAGGGATGGAGGCCCTCCTCGGCACCCCGACTCTCGAGGTGGACCGTCGCTATCTCATCACCGCCGCCGGGGGCGAGGTCAACGGCTGCGGCTACAGCGGTCCGGCGACGCCGGAGCTCGAGTCCGCCTTCGAGGAGGCCTTCGGCAACTGACGCTCCGCCTCCGGCCGGCCCCGGAGCCGCCGGTGCACGGTCTCCAGCGCGAGCCGGGCCCAGGTTCGGACCTCCTCCGTCACCGGTCGCTCGAGCAACCCGGGGGCGTCCACCCACTCCATGCCGTCCTCCCCGGCGAGGACCGGCAGCCCCGGACCGGGACCGGCGGCCGTCGGCACCGCGAAGTAGATGAGGTCGATGTGCTGGTGGGGCGGGTCGAGGGAGATGTCCTCCACCTGGATCCCCTCGGGGCGCAGCAGCTGGCGGGGTGACCCGGGCGGGTCGTGGTCGATCCCCGGCGCACCGACCAGGCGCACCGTCAACCCGGTCTCCTCGAGCGTCTCCCGCAGCGCGGCCTCGTCCGGCAGCTCGTGCGGCTCGATGTGGCCGCCCGGCGGGAGCCAGATCCCGAGCTTGCGGTGCGGGTGCAGCACCACGTGCCTGTCCGCGACGACGAAGACCGCGACGGTGAAGTGCCTGGTGATCCCGTCCGGTGGTTCCCGGTCCTCGACGTGTCCCACGCGGAGACGATAACCGCGCAGGTATGCCGTCGCCCTGGCGGTAGTGTGGGGCGGCACCGGCCGACCCGGCCGGACGGGCACGGCATACCCCGAGATGCCGTGCCGCACACCCGCACACCCGAGGAGCGCACCCGTGCCCAGCCAGATCACCGTCCACGTCGCCGCGAGCGAGCGGACGGTCGAGCAGGGCACCACCGCGGGCGACCTCTTCGCCGACGACCGGCAGGTCGTCGTCGCGCGCGTGGGGGGCGAGCTGTGCGACCTCGCCACCGTGCTGTCCGACGGCGACGTCGTCGAGCCGGTCCTCGTCAGCGAGCCGGACGGCCTGGAGGTGCTGCGGCACAGCTGCGCCCACGTGCTGGCGCAGGCGGTCCAGGAGACCTTCCCCGACGCCCGGCTGGGGATCGGCCCCCCGATCCGCGACGGGTTCTACTACGACTTCGATGTCGAGGTGCCGTTCACCCCGGACGACCTCAAGCTGCTCGAGCGCTCGATGCAGAAGATCATCAACGCCGGCCAGACCTTCTCCCGCCGTGAGGTCGACGACGAGGCGGCGCGCGCCGAGCTGGCGGGGGAGCCCTACAAGCTGGAGCTCATCGGGCTCAAGGGCGGCGCCGCCGAGGACGTGGCCGAGGGCGCGAGCGTCGAGGTCGGCGGCAGCCAGCTGACGATCTACGACAACGTCGACCGCGGCGGCGAGGTGGTCTGGGGCGACCTGTGCCGCGGACCCCACGTGCCGACCACCAAGATCATCGGCAACGCCTTCAAGCTCATGCGCAGCGCCGCCGCCTACTGGCGCGGCAGCGAGAAGAACCCCCAGCTGCAGCGGATCTACGGCACCGCCTGGCCGAGCAAGGACGAGCTGAAGGCCTACCTCGAGCGGCTCGCCGAGGCGGAGCGCCGCGACCACCGTCGCCTCGGCGCGGAGATGGACCTCTACTCCTTCCCCGAGGAGCTGGGCGCCGGACTCCCGGTCTTCCACCCCAAGGGCGGCGTCCTCAAGCGGGTCATGGAGGACTACGCGCGGCAGCGGCACATCGAGGAGGGGTTCGAGTACGTCGGCACCCCCCACGTGAGCAGGGAGGGCCTGTTCCACACCTCCGGGCACCTGCCCTACTACGAGGACACGATGTTCCCGGCCATGGAGGAGGACGGCCAGCGCTACTTCCTCAAGGCGATGAACTGCCCGATGCACAACCTCATCTACCGCTCACGCCAGCGCTCCTACCGCGAGCTCCCGCTGAGGCTCTTCGAGTTCGGGCACGTCTACCGCTTCGAGAAGTCCGGGGTGGTCCACGGTCTGACCCGTGTGCGGGGGCTGGAGATGGACGACTCGCACTCCTACGTGACCCGTGAGCAGGCGCCGGGCGAGGTCAGGCACCTCCTCGACTTCATGCTCGGGATGCTGCGCGACTTCGGCCTCACCGACTTCTACCTGGAGCTGTCGACCCGCGACGAGACCGGAGAGAAGAAGGACAAGTTCATCGGGACCGACGAGCAGTGGGCCGAGGCCACCGCGGTGCTGGAGCAGGTGGCCCGCGAGTCCGGGCTCGACCTGGTGCCCGACCCCGGCGGCGCGGCCTTCTACGGACCCAAGATCTCCGTCCAGGCCAAGGACGCCATCGGGCGCACCTGGCAGATGTCCACGGTCCAGTACGACTTCAACCAGCCCGAACGCTTCGGCCTGGAGTACTCCGCCGCGGACGGCACCCGCCAGCAGCCGGTGATGATCCACTCCGCCAAGTTCGGCTCCGTCGAGCGTTTCATCGGGGTCCTCATCGAGCACTACGCCGGCCAGCTGCCGCCGTGGCTGGCGCCGGTCCAGGTGCTGGGGGTGCCGGTCGCCGAGGACTTCGACGACTACCTCAAGGACGTCTCCGCCCGCCTGCGCGCGGAGGGGATCCGGGTCGAGCTCGACCTCTCCGACGACCGCTTCCCCAAGAAGATCCGCAACGCCAGCCGGTCGAAGGTGCCCTTCATCCTCATCGCCGGCGGGGAGGACCGTGACGCGGGCGCGGTGTCCTTCCGGTTCCGCGACGGCTCGCAGGAGAACGCGGTTCCGGTCGAGGCGGCCGTCGAGCGGATCGTCCGCGCCGTCCGGGACCGCGTGCAGGTCTGACGTGCCGTCCCTGGGGGAGGACGCCTCACGGGTCCGCGTGCGCCGGGTCACCCAGGAGGAGACCTTCCTGCTGGCGGCGCTGCACCTGCAGGCGCTGCGCCGGCACGGGGTGGCCGCGCCGGACCACGTGCAGCGGATGGGTGCCGCCTGGCACGAGCGGGCGGACGACTTCCCGGCCTGGGTGGCCGAGTGCGAGGAGGACCACGTCGGTATGGCGCTCTGCCGCCTTCCCGTGCTGCCGCACCTGGGCACCGGCTCGCCGGAGCTGGTCGCCCTCGAGCCCCTCGGCTCGGGGGTCGCGCCCGAGGCCGTGGCCCTCGCCCTGGTCCGCACGGTCGTCACCTGGGGCGGCCGGGAGGGGTTCCGTGCCGTCGACGTGGCGCCCTGGGTCCAGCTGCCGGCCGCCGTGCTGGACGCGGCCCGCGCCGACGTGCTCGGGCAGCGACGCGTCAGCCTCCCGACGCGGCCCTGAGCCACCTCCCACCGCCACCGAGGAGCCACGATGAGCGAGAAGGACCTGCGCGGGACCGACGACAAGGTGGCGCAGGACGCCGACGGCGCCGTCGACCCGACCGCGGCCCGGGCCGAGGCGGAGGTCGACGAGTCCTTCTCCGCCACGGTCGAGAAGGGCGCCGAGAAGCTCCACCGCGGCTGGAGAGCCCTCGTCACCACCGGGATCTTCGGCGGCCTGGAGATCGGGCTCGGCATCCTCGCCTACCTCGCGGTGCTGCACGAGACGGGCAACCACCTGCTGGCGGGGCTGGCCTTCGGCATCGGCCTCGTGGCCCTCTACCTCGCCCACAGCGAGCTGTTCACCGAGGGCTTCCTGCTCCCCGTGATGGCGCTCTTCGCCGGCCGGGGGACCTGGTGGCAACTGCTGCGGCTGTGGGGCGTCACCCTCCTGACGAACCTCGTCGGGGGATGGGTCTTCATGTGGCTCGTCGTGCAGGCCTTCCCCGAGTTCCACGAGGTGCTGGAGGAGAGCGCGCGGCACTTCGTCGACGCCCCCCTCGACGGCCGGGCGGTCGCGCTGTCGTTGCTCGGCGGCATCGTCATCACCGTGCTGACCCGGATGCAGCAGGGCACCGAGTCGGACGGGGTCAAGGTGGTGGCGGCGTTCGCCGCCGGGTTCCTCCTGGCCGGGCTCTCCCTCTTCCACTCGGTCCTCGACTCCATCCTCATCTTCGGCGCCATCCATGCCGAGGGGTCCGTGACCTACGCGGAGTGGCTGGGGTGGTTCTGGTACGTCGTGCCGCTCAACATGATCGGCGGGCTGGTCTTCGTCACCGCGCTGCGGCTGGTGCGGGCCAGCGAGCTGCCGGAGGCGCCCGGCCCGGACAACCGGGTCGTGGAGAGCCGACGGGACTGACGACGTCACACGGGGGAGACGGGCTCCAGCACGAACACCGGGATGAGCCGCTCGGTCCTGACCTGGTAGTCCGCGTAGGACGGGAACGCCTGGACCGCCCGCGCCCACCAGGCGTCCCGCTCCGGCCCGTCCTCGAGCAGGCGCACGGCCCGGACGTGCTGGTCGGTGCCGTCCTGGACGAGGACCTCCCCGCCGACGACGAGGTTGTGGAACCACGCGGGGTGCTCAGGGGCACCGCCCTTGCTGGCGACCGCGAGATAGCTCCCGGCGTGCTCGACGCGCATCAGGGGGACGCGCCGCAGCAGGCCCGTGCGGACGCCGCGCATCGTCACCACGACGACCGGGCGGCCCTGGACGTCCACCGCGCGGGTGTCCCCGGCGGCGTCGATAGCCTCGAGCTGGCGCGCCACCCACTCGCTGCGCTCGGTCCGGTATGCGGCGGGCCCGGCCTCGCGGACCGCGGTGGTGATCGAGGACTCGGGCGAGGTGGGGGACTGGGAGGAGATCGGCATACCCGGACCAACCCCGCAGCGTCCCCTGCTCTTCCCGGGTGCCGGTCGGGACGGTCAGTAGGATGCGCGGCATGACGCAGGACCCACCGTCGCTGACGAACGCCGACGAGCTCCCCGGCGCGGCCGACGGCTTTGAGCGGCTGTGGACGCCGCACCGCATGGCCTACGTCAAGGGCGAGCGCCCCAGCAAGGACGCGGGGCAGGGGTGCCCGTTCTGCGCGGCCCCGGACAAGGAGGACGACGAGGGGTTGATCGTGCACCGTGGCGAGCACTGCTACGTGGTGATGAACCTCTTCCCCTACAACCCCGGGCACCTGCTCATCTGCCCCTACCGGCACCTGTCCCTCTACGTCGACCTGAGCGAGGAGGAGACGGCGGAGTTCACGGCGCTGACCAAGGGCGCCATCCGCGCGATGACGCGGGCGGGCAACCCCACCGGCTACAACCTCGGCATGAACCAGGGCGAGGTTGCCGGGGCCGGGGTCGCGGCCCACCTGCACCAGCACCTGGTGCCGCGCTGGACGGGTGACGCCAACTTCCTGCCGATCGTCGCGCAGACGAAGGCGCTGCCCCAGCTGATCGAGGACGTGCGGCAGCAGCTGGTCACGGCCTGGTCGGACCGCTGAGGCCAGTCGGGGGCACCCAGGCGCAGGACGTAGGATCGACGGGCCGTGCGCGACGCGGTCCCCCGACGCGCCGCACCCCGACACCGGCCCCTGGCCGACCCCACCGAGCACGAGGAAGACCCTGCGATGAGCGAGCCCACCACCCACGCCACCGGCACCACGCGCGTCAAGCGCGGGATGGCCGACATGCTCAAGGGCGGCGTCATCATGGACGTCGTCACCGCCGAGCAGGCCCGGATCGCCGAGGACGCCGGCGCTGTCGCCGTGATGGCGCTGGAGCGCGTGCCCGCGGACATCCGCGCCCAGGGCGGCGTCTCGCGGATGAGCGACCCCGACATGATCGACAGCATCATCGAGGCCGTCTCGATCCCGGTCATGGCCAAGGCCCGCATCGGCCACTTCGTCGAGGCGCAGGTGCTGCAGAGCCTGGGCGTGGACTACGTCGACGAGTCCGAGGTCCTCACCCCGGCCGACTACAGCAACCACATCGACAAGTGGGCCTTCACCGTGCCCTTCGTCTGCGGCGCCACCAACCTCGGCGAGGCCCTGCGCCGGATCACCGAGGGGGCGGCGATGATTCGCTCCAAGGGTGAGGCCGGCACCGGTGACGTCTCCAACGCCACCACCCACATGCGCGCGATCCGCGGCGAGATCCGGCGTCTCACCTCGCTGTCCCACGACGAGCTCTACGTCGCGGCCAAGGAGCTCCAGGCTCCCTACGACCTCGTCAAGGAGGTCGCCGAGACCGGGAAGCTCCCCGTCGTGCTCTTCACCGCGGGCGGGATCGCGACCCCGGCGGACGCCGCGATGATGATGCAGCTGGGCGCCGAGGGCGTCTTCGTCGGCTCCGGCATCTTCAAGTCCGGCAACCCCGCGCAGCGCGCCGCGGCCATCGTCAAGGCGACCACCTTCCACGACGACCCCGACACCGTGGCCCAGGTCTCCCGCGGGCTGGGCGAGGCCATGGTCGGCATCAACGTCGACGACATCCCGGTCCCGCACCGCCTCGCCGAGCGCGGGTGGTGACGGCGGGCGACCGCGCGGCAGACGCGGACGCCCCGGTGATCGGGGTACTCGCGGTCCAGGGCGACGTGGGCGAGCACATCGCCGCCCTGGCGGCCGCCGGGGCGCAGGCACGACCGGTGCGGCGTCCTCAGGAGCTCGCCGACGTCGCGGGCCTCGTGGTGCCGGGGGGTGAATCGACGACGATCGACCGGCTGTGCCGCATCTTCGGGCTGCACGAGCCGATCCGCCGGCGCATCGCCGAGGGGATGCCGGTCTACGGGTCCTGCGCCGGGATGATCCAGCTGGCCGACGAGATCCTCGACGGCCACCGCGAGCAGCAGACCTTCGGCGGCATCGACATGACGGTGCGGCGCAACGCCTTCGGCCGCCAGGTCGACTCCTTCGAGACCGACCTGCACGTGGAGGGGCTGGACGACGCGGACCGGCCGTTCCGCGCGGTCTTCATCCGCGCGCCGTGGGTCGAGCGCCTGGGCGACGACGTCGAGGTGCTGGCGCGGGCGGACGGCCACCCCGTCGCCGTCCGCCAGGGGCCCCTCCTGGCGACGTCCTTCCACCCGGAGGTGACCGACGACCACCGCGTGCACGACCTCTTCGTGCGCATGGTCGACGGCCGCGCGTGAGGCGCGCACCGGCATACCTCTGCCGATGCCCTCACGACACCCGGATCCACGTCCCACTCGTTGCGGAACAGCTCCTCGATCACCTCGTCGCGCGGCCGGTCGACGGTGTCTGTCGGTGAGACCAGGCCGTAGGGCAGGTAAGCCCGGCTCCTGGATCCCGACCACCGCCCGCAGCGCGACGGACGAGGCGGGCGGGGAGGCATACCCCGTCCGGCAGGTAGCATCGACAGCCGGCTCGCAGCGCTCACGGCTGCGGCGCGGCGACCAGATCCTCGAGGCAGCAAAGGGACCAGCGATGAGTGGGCACTCCAAGTGGGCGACGACCAAGCACAAGAAGGCCGCGATCGACGCCAAGCGGGGCAAGCTCTTCGCCAAGCTCATCAAGAACATCGAGGTGGCGGCCCGGACCGGCGGCGGTGACCCCGCCGGCAACCCCACCCTCTTCGACGCCATCCAGAAGGCGAAGAAGACCTCGGTCCCCAACGACAACATCGACCGGGCGGTCAAGCGCGGCTCCGGCGCAGAGGCGGGCGGCGCCAGCTACGAGGCGCTCACCTACGAGGGCTACGCGCCGGGGGGCGTCGCCCTGTACATCGAGTGCCTGACCGACAACAAGAACCGCGCCGTCATGGAGGTGCGCACCGCGCTGTCCCGCAACGGCGGCTCGATGGCCGACAGCGGCTCGGTGGCCTACCTGTTCAACCGCAAGGGCCAGGTCGTGGTGGCCAAGACGCAGGAGGGCGCGGAGGCGACCGAGGACGCGCTGCTGGAGATCGTCCTGGAGGCCGGCGCCGAGGACGTCCAGGACCTCGGGGACTCCTTCGAGATCCTCTCCGAGGCGACGGACATCGTCGCCGTCCGCACCGCCCTGCAGGACGCGGGCCTGGACTACGACTCCGCCGAGGTGACGTTCGTGCCGACCATGGAGGTCGAGCTCGACGCGGACGGCGCACGGAAGGTGATGCGGGTCGTCGACGCCCTCGAGGACTGCGACGACGTGCAGAACGTCTACACGAACGCCGACATCCCGGACGAGGTCCTCGCAGAGCTCGACGCCGACTGACGGCCCTGCGGGCCGGACGGGGTATGCCGTGCGTGTCGCGGCGCGGGGGGAGGCCGCCCGCCGCGTAGCCTGGGGTGCGAACACCTGTCCACATCCCGTCCCAGTCAGGAGGCCCTCGTGCGCGTCCTCGGCGTGGACCCCGGACTGACCCGGTGCGGGCTGGGTGTGGTGGAGGGGCTCCCGGGCCGTCAGCTGCGGATGGTCGCGGTGGGCGTGATCAGGACCCCTCCGGGCGACGACCCGCAGGACCGCCTGCTCTCCGTGCAGACCGAGATCGACCAGTGGCTGGCCGACTGGTCCCCGGACGCCATCGCGGTGGAGCGCGTGTTCGCCAAGGCCAACATCAAGGGCATCATGGGCACGGCGCAGGCCTCCGCGGTCCCGATGCTGGCCGCGGCACGCCTGGGGCTGCCCCTGGGCCTGCACACCCCTTCCGAGGTCAAGGCGTCGGTCACCGGCAACGGCCGGGCCGACAAGGCCCAGGTGACCCACATGGTGACCCGCATCCTGCGGCTCGCCGAGGCGCCGCGGCCGGCGGACGCGGCGGACGCCCTCGCCCTGGCCATCTGCCACCTGTGGCGCTCGGGCGACCTCACGAGCGCGACCGGCACCACCAGCAACCGCATCCAGCAGGCCGAGGACGCCGCACGCTCGGGCCAGCCCAACCGGCTGGCCCAGCTGCACGCCCAGCACCGCACCTCGGTCCGGGCCGCGGCCGCCCGGGCCTCCCGTCCGTCCACCCCAGCCAGGAGGACCCCCCCGTGATCGCATCGGTGCGCGGCACCGCCCGCCACGTCGGACTCGACCACGTCGTCGTCGAGGTCGGCGGCGTCGGCCTGCTCGTCCACACCACCCCGGCCACGGCGACGGAGTGCCGCACCGGGGACGAGGTCACCCTCGAGACGACGATGGTGGTGCGCGAGGAGTCGCTGACCCTCTACGGCTTCCGCCGGACGGCGGAGAAGGCACTGTTCGAGCAGGTCCAGACCGTCTCCGGGGTCGGCCCACGGCTCGCCCTGGCGATGCTCTCCGTGCACGCGCCCGACGCTGTCCGGGCCGCGATCGCCCGGGCCGACCTCGCGGCGCTGACCAAGGTGCCCGGCATCGGCCGCAAGTCGGCCGAGCGGCTGGTCCTGGAGCTCAAGGACAAGATCCTGGTGGCCGGGGTGGAGCCGGGGGTCGGCGTCACCGCACCCAGCGCCCCCGAGGACGCCGTCTCGCAGCAGGTGCGCTCCGCCCTCGAGGGGCTGGGGTGGTCCGCGCGCCAGGCCGGCGACGCGGTCGAGCGGGTCACCGGCGCGCCCGGCGCGCCCAGCGAGGTGGCGGCCGTCCTGCGCGCCGCGCTGCGGGAGCTGGGCCGGTGACCTACGACGACGCCTCCCACGAGATCGGGTTCGGCGCGGGGGAGGACCCCGGGGTGGGTCGCATGGTCGACCCCCGCGGCGACGACGAGGAGCGTCAGGTCGAGGCGGCGCTGCGACCCCGACGGCTCGCCGACTTCCCGGGCCAGCAGCGGGTGCGCGAGCAGCTCGGCCTGGTCCTCGAGGCGGCCCGCAGGCGGGGCTCGCCGCCGGACCACGTGCTCCTCTCCGGTCCGCCGGGGCTGGGCAAGACGACCCTGGCGATGATCATCGCGGGGGAGCTCGAGCAGCCGATCCGGATCACCAGCGGCCCGGCCATCCAGCACGCGGGCGACCTGGCGGCCGTGCTCAGCAGCATGGTCGAGGGAGAGGTGCTCTTCCTCGACGAGATCCACCGCATGTCCCGACCGGCCGAGGAGATGCTCTACCTCGCGATGGAGGACTTCCGCGTCGACGTCATCGTCGGCAAGGGCCCCGGCGCCACCGCCATCCCCCTGGAGCTCCCGCCCTTCACGGTGGTCGGGGCCACCACGCGCGCCGGCCTCCTGCCCGCCCCCCTGCGGGACCGCTTCGGCTTCACCGGGCACCTCGACTTCTACGCCACCGACGACCTCGTGACGATCCTGACCCGCAACGCCGACCTGCTCGGGATCGAGGCGCACGAGGAGGGCATACGCCAGATCGCCTCGCGGTCGCGCGGCACGCCCCGCATCGCCAACCGGCTCCTGCGCCGGGTGCGCGACTGGGCCCAGGTCCACGGGCGCGGCGTCGTCGACGACCCCGCCGCGCGCGCCGCGCTGGAGCTGTTCGACGTGGACGCGCTCGGGCTCGACCGGCTGGACCGGGCGGTGCTGGAGGCTCTGTGCAACCGGTTCGGGGGCGGACCCGTCGGCCTGTCGACCCTCGCCGTCGCCGTGGGGGAGGAGCCCGACACGGTGGAGACGGTCGCCGAGCCCTACCTCGTCCGCGAGGGTTTCATGATCCGCACCCCGCGCGGCCGGGCGGCCAGCGTGAGCGCCTGGGAGCACCTGGGCCTCACCCCTCCCGCCGACGCCGTGGGTGCCTGGTCAGGCTCGGCGCCGGGGTCGGCAGCGACCGGCCAGGAGGCATTGCCCCTCGAGCCCGGGGAGCGGGGCACGTCCGGCCGCTTCTCCTCCTGAGCACCCATCTCGGGACCGCGCCGCACACCTCTTTGGTCGGCCCGGCCCGCTCACCTAGACTGCCCCGGGTGCCCGCGTCCGGACGGACCGGGCCGGTGCCGCGCGAGCACCGAACGACGCGAAGAGACAAAGGTTCCGACTCATGACGCCACTGGCCGCCGCCGCCGCCTCCCCAGGTGGGGGCTCGCTGAGCATCCTCATCCTCGCCCTGCCGGTGGTGGTGCTGCTGTGGCTCATGTTCACCCAGCGTCGCCGCGCGAAGGCGGTCACCGAGGCGCAGTCCAGCCTCACCGTGGGTGACGAGGTCATGGCCGCGGCCGGCATCTACGGCCGCGTCGCCCAGCTGGACGGCGACATCGTCCACCTCGAGGTGGCCCCCGGGGTCGTGGTGCGCGTGAGCCGCCGCGCCGTGGTGCCGCCGGAGCCCACACGTGCCGCCCGGCAGGACCCCACGGACGCCGACGGCCCGGGGGAGAGCGCCTGATGTCGACGTCCGTCCCCGGTCGCCAGGACGAGGACCTGCCCGGTCTCTCCTCGACGACCGGCCGCACGACCTCCCGTCGTCGGTCCGCCGCCGGCTCCGGCAAGCCCGGGAAGCCCCGCCCGAAGAAGGCCCGCAACCCTCGGCTCCGCGGCCCCCTGCGCACCCTCCTCGCCCTGCTGGTGCTGACCGTCGGCCTCTACGCCGGGATCGGCGCGGCCAACCTGTGGGGCGAGCCGCAGGCCCAGCTCACCCCGCAGCTCGGTCTCGACCTCGCGGGCGGCCGTCAGGTCGTCCTCGCGCCGCAGACGGACGACGGCCAGTCGGTGAGCGCGGACCAGCTGGAGCAGGCGATCGACATCATCCGGCGCCGCGTCGACGGCACCGGCACCGCCGAGGCCGAGGTGAGCCGGCTCGGCACCAACGTGTCCGTCGCGATCCCCGGCAACCCGACGCCGGACCAGCTGGAGGCCCTCAGCCGCTCCTCGCAGATGGTGTTCCGGCCCGTCCTGGTGGCCCAGCCGGTCGCGCCGACCGGCGCCGAGCCCCAGGTCCCGCGCGAGCTCCCGCTGCCCTCCGAGCAGCGCCAGGAGCAGGTCGAGCAGCTCGCTCCTCCGGCCCCGGAGAGCGTCGAGGAGGGCGACGGCACCGACGACGCCGTCCAGACCGAGGAGAACCGTGGCGGCGAACGGCTGCCGGCGTCGACCTCCACCGACGGCGCCGCCACCACCGGTGATGACGACGCGTCCCAGACCACCGCCCCGGTCGAGCCGGCGCCACCGGCAAGCAACCCCTCAGACCTGGCGCAGATCACCCCCGAGGTGCAGCAGCAGTTCGTCGAGGCCGACTGCGCCGCGGACGCCGAGGAGATCGCCGACGCTGCCGCGGGCGCCCCGGCCGGTCAGCCGCTCGTGGTCTGCTCCGCCGAGGGCGACGAGAAGTACATCCTCGGCCCCGTCGAGCTCAGCGGCGCCAACCTCGTGGACGCCACGTCCGGCGTCCAGCAGCTGCAGCAGGGCGTCGTCACCGGCGTCTGGGAGGTCGTGCTGACCTTCGACGACGAGGGCACCCAGGCCTTCGGTGAGGTCACCAGCAGGCTCATGGGCTTCCAGGAGGGTGCGGCGCAGAACCGCTTCGCCATGGTCCTGGACGGCGAGGTCATCTCGGCCCCGACCGTGCGCAGCGTCATCAGCAACGGCATCGCCACCATCACCGGCAACTTCACCCCCGAGACCGCCCAGACGCTGGCCAACCAGCTGAAGTTCGGCGCGCTCCCGCTGAGCTTCGAGGTGCAGACCTCAGAGCAGATCAGCCCCACCCTCGGCGGGGAGCAGCTGCGCTGGGGCCTCGTCGCCGGGCTCGTCGGCCTGCTGCTCGTCTTCGCCTTCATGCTGGTCCAGTACCACGCGCTCGGCCTCGTCGCGGTCGCCTCGCTGCTCGTCGCGGCGCTGCTGGCCTACGGGTCGGTCACGCTGCTGGGCTGGGCGACGAACTTCCGCCTCACGATGGCCGGCGTCACCGGTCTCATCGTGGCCATCGGCGTCACCGCGGACAGCTTCATCGTCTACTTCGAGCGGGTCCGCGACGAGGTGCGCTCCGGCAGGCCGCTGCGGTATGCCGTGGACACCGGCTGGGACCGGGCGCGCCGCACGATCATCATCTCCGACGTCGTCAACCTCATCGCGGCGGCGGTGCTGTACTACCTGTCCGAGTCCGGCGTGAAGGCGTTCGCGTTCACCCTGGGCCTGACCACCCTCATCGACCTCCTCGTCGTGATCATGTTCACGCACCCGGTCGTGAGCATGCTCGCCAACACCCCGTTCTTCGGCGAGGGCCGGAAGTGGTCCGGCATGGAGCCCGAGCGGCTCGGTGCCAAGCGCTCGACCTACCTGGGTCGGGGCCAGTTCCGCGAGCCGGACGCGGTCGCGCCCGGGCGGCGGCGGCATACCCGTGAAGAGCTGGAAGGCGGTGTGGTCTGATGTCGCGGTTCAGCCAGTTCGGCAACGACCTGTACTCGGGCAGGCGCTCCTTCAACATCGTCGGGCGGCGCCGGTTCTGGTATGCCGTGTCCGCCGTCCTCGTCGTCGTGTCCCTGCTGGGGCTGTTCGGGCGCGGGCTCAACTTCGGCATCGAGTTCAGCGGCGGCACCGAGCTGCGCGTGCTGGGGGTCTCGCAGATCGACGGCTACGAGCAGCGGGCGGGTGACCTGGTCGACGAGAACGTCCCCGACCGGACCACCACGGTCACCCTCATCGGTGACGACACCGTGCGCGTCCAGACGGGGGAGATGGAGGCCGGCCAGGCCGAGGACCTCCGCGCCGACCTGGCGCAGGAGTTCTCGGTGCCCGTGGAGTCGGTCACCAGCTCCCTCGTCGGGCCGTCGTGGGGCGAGAGCGTCACCCAGCGCGCACTCATCGCCCTGGTGATCTTCCTCCTGCTGGTGACCGTCGTGCTGACGCTCTACTTCCGCACCTGGAAGATGGCGGCCGCCGCGCTGGTCGCCCTCATCCACGACGTCCTCTTCACCGTGGGGGTCTACGCGCTGCTCGGCATCGAGGTCTCGCCGGCCTCGGTCATCGGGTTCCTGACCATCCTCGGCTACTCGATCTACGACACGATCGTCGTGTTCGACAAGGTCCGCGAGAACACCGAGCAGGCGCTCGACACGCACCGCGCCACCTACGGGGAGGCGGCGAACCAGGCGGTCAACCAGACCTTCGTGCGGTCGATCAACACCTCGGTCGTCGCGCTGCTGCCCGTCCTCGTCATCCTCGTCATCGGCGTGACGCTCATCGGACCGGGCACGCTCGTCGACCTCGCCTGGGCCCTCTTCATCGGGATCGCGGTCGGCACCTTCTCCTCGATCTTCATCGCGACGCCGCTGCTCGTCCACCTCCGGGAGGGGGAGCCGGCGATCCGCAAGCACGACGCCACGGTGCTCAAGCGCCGGGCGCGGGGCGAGGCCAGAGCCGGGCGCCGCGCCGTCGATCAGCCGGAGGACGAGGTGGCGCACGACCCGTCCGTGGCCGGCGGCGACGTCGAGGATGTCGGGGACGCCGGGCAGCGGGAGACGGCCACGGTCGGCACCCCGGCCCCTGCCCGGCCGGCGCCGTCGACGGCCCCCCAGGGCCGGCCGCTGCACCCCTACGCCCAGCGCGGCCCGCGCAACCAGCCCCGGCGCAAGCCGCGCGGCTGACCACCACCCGCAGGACGGCGCAGGACGATGTCACAGACCCCGGGGACCACCGACCTCACGCTCGCGCAGGACGTCGTGGCGGGGATGAGAGACATCCCGGACTTCCCGATCCACGGCGTCGTGTTCAAGGACTTCACCCCGATCCTGCTCGACCATGAGCTGCGGGACCGGATCGTGGCCGACACCGTGGCTCGGCAGCGCGGCAGGGTCGACGTGGTCGCCGGGATCGAGGCCCGCGGCTTCATCATCGGGGCGGTGATCGCCCACGAGCTGGGGGTGGGCTTCGTGCCGGTGCGCAAGGAGGGGAAGCTCCCCTCGGCCGTGCACAGCGTGTCCTACGCCCTGGAGTACGGCACCGCCACCCTGGAGATCCACCAGGACGCCGTCTCCAACGGGGAGCGGGTGCTCGTCGTCGACGACGTCCTCGCCACGGGCGGCACGCTCGCCGCGACCTGCGAGCTCGTCGAGAGCTGCGGCGCCAGCGTCGCGGCGATCGAGCTGGTGCTCGAGATCGGGGCGCTCCAGGGCCGGGCGAAGCTCGCCGGCTACGAGGTCCACTCGGTCGTCACCATCTAGAGGCGGCCGGGCGACCCAGCGGGGACAACTATCATCTGTCCATGACCGACGCGGCCGCCTCCTCCAGCGCCCCCAGCAGGGTGGGCGGAGGCCTGCGCCCACGCTGGACCCGGCTGGGCACCGGTCGTCGGCCCTCCAGCACGCCGGCGCTGGAGCCGCTGCTGCGATCGGTCCGCGCGACCCACCCCAAGGCCGACGTGGCGCTCATCGAGCGTGCCTACGCCGTGGCCGAGGAGGCCCACTCCGGCCAGCGGCGCAAGAGCGGCGACGCCTACATCACACACCCCCTGGCCGTCGCCACCATCCTCGCCGAGCTGGGGATGACCCCCTCGACCATCGCCGCGGCCCTGCCCCACGACACCGTGGAGGACACGTCATACTCCCTGGCGCAGCTGCGCACCGACTTCGGCGACGAGATCGCGATGCTGGTCGACGGGGTGACCAAGCTCGACAAGATGACCTACGGCGACGCGGCGCAGGCCGAGACGGTGCGCAAGATGGTCGTGGCGATGGCGCGCGACATCCGGGTCCTCGTCATCAAGCTCGCCGACCGGCTGCACAACGCCCGGACCTGGCGCTACGTCTCGGCCGAGTCGGCGGCCCGCAAGGCGCAGGAGACCCTCGAGATCTACGCTCCGCTGGCGCACCGGCTCGGGATGAACACCATCAAGTGGGAGCTGGAGGACCTGTCCTTCGCCCAGCTCTACCCGAAGGTGTACGACGAGATCGTGCGGATGGTCGCGCAGCGTGCGCCGGCGCGCGAGGAGCTGCTCGCCGAGATCCGCGGGGAGATCAACGAGGAGCTGCGGGAGAGCAAGATCCGGGCCGCGGTGACCGGGCGCCCGAAGCACTACTACTCCGTCTACCAGAAGATGATCGTGCGCGGGCACGACTTCGACAAGATCTACGACCTGGTGGGCGTGCGCGTGCTCGTGGACTCGATCCAGGACTGCTACGCGGTGCTCGGCGCCATCCACAACCGGTGGAACCCGGTGCCGGGACGGTTCAAGGACTACATCGCGATGCCGAAGTTCAACATGTACCAGTCGCTGCACACGACGGTCATGGGACCGCAGGGCAACCCGGTCGAGATCCAGATCCGCACCCACCAGATGCACCGCCGCGCGGAGTACGGCGTCGCAGCGCACTGGAAGTACAAGGAGCAGAGCCCCGACGGGACCAGGGCGAGCCCCGGCTCGGACGGGGGACCGGGAGCGCTGGAGGGTATGCAGTGGCTGCGCCAGCTCATCGACTGGCAGCAGGAGACCGCCGACCCGGGGGAGTTCCTCGACTCGCTCCGCTACGAGATGGGCGCGGCCGAGGTCTACGTCTTCACGCCCGGCGGTGACGTGCTCGCCCTGCCCGCGGGGGCGACGCCGGTCGACTTCGCCTACGCGGTCCACACCGAGGTGGGGCACAAGTGCGTCGGCGGACGGGTCAACGGCAAGCTGGTCCCGCTGGACTCCGAGCTGACCAACGGTGACGTCGTCGAGATCATCACGAGCAAGGCCGAGGACGCCGGGCCGAGCCGCGACTGGATGAGCTTCGTCAAGAGCGCGCGGGCCCGTAACAAGATCCGGCAGTGGTTCACCCGCGAGCGCCGCGAGGAGATGGTCGAGGCCGGCAAGGACCAGATCGCCCGGGTGCTGCGCAAGCAGAACGCGCCGCTGCAGCGGCTCATGTCGCACGACACGCTCAGCGCGGTCGGGGAGACGCTGGGCTACAAGGACATCGAGGGGCTGTACGCCGCGGTCGGCGAGGGGCACGTCTCGCCGCAGCACGTGGTCTCCCAGCTGCTGTCCACGGTCGGCGGCGACGACGGGGCCGAGGAGGATCTCGCGGAGGCCGTCCGGCCGCAACGGGGCCGCGTCAAGCAGACCGATCCGGGCGTGACGGTCGTCGGCACGGACGACGTCTGGGTCAAGCTCGCCAAGTGCTGCACGCCCGTCCCGGGCGACCCGATCATGGGCTTCGTCACCCACGGGCGCGGGGTCTCGGTCCACCGCACCGACTGCACCAACGCCCAGCAGCTGCAGCGGCACCCGGAGCGGATCATCCCGGTGGCCTGGGCGCCCTCGGCGAGCTCGCTCTTCCTGGTCAACATGCAGGTCGAGGCGCTCGACCGGCCGCGTCTGCTCTCCGACATCACCCGGGTGCTCTCCGACCAGCACGTGAACATCCTCTCGGCGGCCGTCCAGACGAACCGGGACCGGGTGGCGCTGAGCAAGTTCACCTTCGAGATGGCCGACCCCTCGCACCTGGAGGCCGTGCTCCGCTCGGTGCGACGGGTCCCGGCCGTCCTGGACGCCTACCGGATCACCGGGACGACCCACACCGACCCCCACCGCCGGGAACGGCCCGCCTGAGCGGCGCGCGACCGCCCTACGCGGGGGCCAGGAAGGCGGCGAGGGCGGCGGCGTAGGCCGCCTGGTCCAGGGTGCCGCAGATCTCGCGGGTCGAGTGCATCGAGAGCACAGGCGCCCCGAAGTCCACGGTCGTCGCCCCCGTCAGCGCCGCCGTCATCGGTCCCACCGTGGACCCGCACGGCAGGTCGGAGCGGGTCACGAACGTCTGCATCGGCACCCCCGCCTGCTCGCACGCGAGCGCGAACGCCGCCGCCCCGAGCGCGTCCGTCGCGTAGCGCAGGTTGGCGTTGACCTTCAGCACCGGCCCGGCGTTCATGAGGATCGGGTGCTCCGGCTCGTGCCGCTCGGCATAGTTGGGGTGCGTCGCGTGCGCCATGTCCCCGGACGCGACGACCGTCCCGGCCAGGGCCCGCCAGTAGTCGTCCCGGGTGCCGCCCGCCGCGAGGACGATCCGTTCCAGCCAGGCCGGCAGGAAGGTCGACTGCGCGCCGCGCTCCGACGTGCTCCCGACCTCCTCGTGGTCGAAGAGCACGATGACCGGTACGCACGGAGTGGGCGACGGGTTGTCGACAGCCTCGAGCAGGGCCCGCACCACGGCGTAGGAGGTGGCGAGGTTGTCCAGGCGTGCCGAGGCGAGGAGATCACCGTCCGGCCCGATCCGCCGTGCCGGCGTGAGGTCGTGGGTCATCGCGTCGAAACCCAGCACGTCGGCGGCGTCGACGTCGATCTGCTCGCCGAGCCAGGACCGGAACGTCCGCCGCGCGCCCGTCTCCAGACCCAACCCCCAGTGCGGGGCGAGGTGGGCCTGGTCGTTGAGCTGCAGACCCTCGGTCCGCACCGTGCGGTCCAGGTGGATGGCGAGCTGGGAGACCCGCAGCAGTGGCTCGTCGACCCGCCACAGACGCTGCCCTACGCCCCCCGGCGCCCGGGCGTCCCGCACCGCCACCCGCCCGGACAGCCCGAGGTCGCGGTCCAGCCAGGAGTTGGTCAGCGCCCCGCCGTAGACCTCCACGCCGAGCATCTGCCACCCCGCGCGCGCCCAGTCCGGGCGCGGCTTGATCCGCAGGTTGGGGGAGTCCGTGTGCGCACCGACGACCCGGTATGGCGTGTGCGGGGACCTCGCGTCCCCCACCTCCGCGGTGGACCAGGCGAGCAGGGAACCACCGCGCCGGACGACGTAGCGTCCGGGCCCCGACGGGGTGGGGTCGGTCTCCGCGATCTCGGTGAACCCCGCCGCGGTCAGCAGTGCTGCGGCGCTGTCGACGGCGTGGAACGGCGACGGGGACGCGTCGAGGTAGGTGCAGAGCCCCGCGGCGACCTCCGTGACCGACGTGGCCAGCGCTGCCATCAGCTGAGCGTGCCGCGGGCCGAGTCGAGCCAGAGCTTCTTCGTCGCGAGCTCGGACTCCAGCGTCGCGACCCGCCGCTCGTCACCGGCCGCGCGCGCGGCGGCCAGGTCGGACTCCAGGCCCTGCACCTGACGCTCGAGCTGCTGCACCATCGACGTGGCCCGGGCCGTCAGCTCGGGGTCGGCCCGGTTCCACTGCTTGTCCTCCAGGTCGCGGACCTGCTGCTCCACCGCCCGCAGCCTGCCCTCCACGCGGCGGATGTCCGCCCGCGGCACCTTCCCTGCCGCGTCCCAGCGGTCCTGGATCCGCCGCAGCTCGGCCTTGGCGGCCTCGAGGTTCTTCTCGTCGATCCTCAGCGCCTCCGCCTGGGTGAGCAGCTCCTCCTTGACCTTGAGGTTCTCGACGTACTCCGCCTCCTCGGCGGCCACCACCGCGTCCTTGGCGTCGAAGAACGCGTCCTGCGCCGTCTTGAACCGGCGCCAGAGGGCGTCGTCGTCCGTCCGGGACGCCCGCCCGGCGCGCTTCCAGTCCTGCATGAGCCGCTTGAAGGCACCCGCGGTCGGGCCCCAGTCCTTGCTGGTCGCGAGGGCCTCGGCCTCCTTGACGAGCTTCTCCTTGACCGACCTGGCCTGCCCGTGCTCCTCGTCCAGGCGGGCGAACCACACCTTGCGCGCCTTGTCGAAGGTGGTGCGGGCGGCGCTGAACCGCTTCCACAGCTCGCCCTCGACGTCCTTGTCCAGCCGCGGGCCGGAGCGCTGGTGCGCCTTCCACTCGTCCAGCAGCTCGCGCACGCGGGCGCTGGCCTGCTTCCACTGCATGGCGGCGGGCTCGGTCGCCGCGAGACCCTCGGCCTCGACGACGAGCGTCTCCCGCTGCGCCGTCGCCGCCACCTTCGCGGCAGCTCGCTGCTCGGCCTCGGCCGCGGACCGGGCGGCGATGGAGGCCTTCAGCGAGGCCACCGTCGCCTCGAGGGCGGCGATGTCCCCGACCACGTGCGCCTCACCGATCTGCTCGGTGAGGTGGGCCAACGACTGCCGGGCGTCGTGCGCCGACACGTCGGTGTGCGCCACCCGCTGCGCGAGGAGGTCAGCGGCGGCGACGAGCTCGTCATACTTGCGCGCGAAGTAGGCCAGGGCCTCCTCGGGCGGAGCGTCCGGGTAGGACCCCACGGCGCGCTCGCTCCCGTCTGCGGCGATGACGTAGACGGTTCCGTCCTCGCCCACGCGGCCGTGCCGGACGGACTCGCTCGGTGTCGAGGGGACGGGGGCCGGCGGCGTCGCGGACGAGGCGTCCGAGGGCGCCGGTCGCGGGGCGACGGGCTTCCGGCTGGCGAACATCGCCGGCGAGGGGCCGGGTCGCCGCGGCGGGGACGGTGCGGGCACCGGCTCGGGTGCCGCCTGCTGCCGCACCTGCTCAGGCTCCGCCGGCTCCTGCTCCTGCTCGGGCTCGGCGGAGACGGCCACGTCAGCGACGTCGGGGTCGGGGACGACGACAGCCTCAGCTGTGTCGGGCTCGGGGACGACGACAGCCTCAGCTGTGTCGGGCTCGGGGACGACGACAGCCTCAGCTGTGTCGGGCTCGGGGACGACGACAGCCTCAGCTGTGTCGGGCTCGGGGACGACGACAGCCTCAGCTGTGTCGGGCTCGGGGACGACGACAGCCTCAGCGGCGTCGGGCTCGGGAGCCCTGTCCTCCTCCGGCTGCTCCTGCGCGGGCTCGGGGACGGCCGTTACCTCCTCCGGCTGCGGCGCGGTCGCCTCCGCCCCGAGGTCGTCGGCGACCTCCGGCGCGGGCCCTGCCGAGACGTCGGTCGTGGCACCCTCCGGCACAAGCTCTGCCGTGACGTCGGTCGTGGCATCCTCCGGCTCGGGACGGCTGGTGTTCTGCTCGGGCTGCTCGGACACGACGGGTTGGCCTCTCTCGACCGCGAGCGCGACCATCGGGGTCACCTCGACAAGGGCATGAATTCCCCGAGCCTACCCAACGCCTCCCGGCATAGGCTGCCCGCATGTTCGTGCGCAGCATCGTCGCCGACGCGTTCGGCACCAACTGCTATGTCGTCGCGCCCGAGGAGGGCGAGGAGTGCGTCCTCGTGGACCCCGGTTTCGGGGTGGTCGAGCGGGTCCGGGAGGTGCTGGCGCAGCACCGGCTGCGACCCGCGGCCGTGCTCCTCACCCACGGTCACCTCGACCACGTCTACTCGGTGACCCCGGTGTGCGGCGGCACCACGGCCGCCTACATCCACGGTGACGACGCCTATCGCCTCAAGGACCCGGTCAGCCTCCTCACCGCACCGGTGCGCCTGGCGCTCGAGCAGCAGTTCGGCCGGGTCTCGACGTGGACCGAGCCGGAGCGGGTGGTGCACGTGCGTGACCGGGAGGTCCTCGAGCTGGCCGGCCTCCAGGTCGAGATCGCGCACGCTCCGGGTCACACCGAGGGGTCGGTCCTGTTCAGCCTGCCCGCGCTTCCCCACGGCCTCGCCTCGGACGAGCTGGACCGCACCGTCCTCTCCGGGGACGTCCTCTTCGCGGGCTCCATCGGCCGCACCGACCTGCCCGGGGGCGACCACGCCGCGATGGAGCGATCGTTGCGCGACGTGGTGATGCCGCTGGCCGACTCGTCCCTGGTCCTGCCCGGCCACGGACCCGCGACGACGATGGCCCGCGAGCGGCGGACCAACCCCTACCTCCTCGCGCTCTGACCCCGCCGGAGGGCCCGGGCGGGCGGGCGGGCGCCCATCAGCCCCGACGTAGACTGCCCGGCGTGATCACCCCCCGCACGCCGTCCGGAACCTTCGAGCTGCTGCCCCCGGAGCAGATCGCCTTCCAACGGATGCTGGACGCCATCCGCGCCGGCTACGAGCGGTTCGGGTTCCTCCCGGTCGAGACGCCGGTCTTCGAGCGCAGCGAGGTGCTGCTGACCAAGACCGGCGGCGAGACCGAGCGCCAGGTCTACTTCGTGCAGTCCACCGGTGCGCTCGAGAAGGCGCGCGACGCGGCCGGTGAGGGGGACGCGGAGGGCGAGGAGGCGGCATACCCCGAGCTCGCCCTGCGCTTCGACCTGACGGTGCCGCTGGCCCGCTACGTCGCCGAGCACGAGCACCAGCTGACCTTCCCGTTCCGCCGCTACCAGATGCAGCGGGTCTACCGCGGGGAGCGGCCCCAGCGGGGGCGGTTCCGCGAGTTCTACCAGTGCGACGTCGACATCATCGGCAAGGACGAGCTGTCGGTCCGCCACGACGCCGAGTGCCCGGCGATCATCCACGCGATCTTCACCGACCTGGCCATCGGCGCGTTCACGATCCAGGTCAACAACCGCAAGCTCCTGCGCGGGTTCTACGAGGACCTCGGGATCGTGGACGGCGAGCAGCAGGCGGCGGTCCTGCGCGAGGTCGACAAGCTGGACAAGCGCGGCGAGGAATACCTGCGCACGACGCTGACCGGTGAGGACTTCGGGCTCGCGGAGGACGTCGTCGAGCAGATCCTCTCCTTCGTGCAGGTGCGCTCCACCGGGCACGACGACGCCCTCGCGCGGCTCGCCGCGGTCGAGGCGGCGTCGCGGGGGAGCCAGGCGCTGGCCGAGGGGGTCGCCGAGCTGCGTGAGGTGCTCACGCTGGTGCGGGCGCTCGGCGTGCCGGAGCAGGACTACCGCCTCAACTTCTCGATCGCCCGCGGCCTGGACTACTACACGGGGACGGTCTACGAGACCGTCCTGGACGACCACCCCGAGATCGGGTCGATCTGCAGCGGCGGCCGCTACGACAACCTCGCGGGGCAGTACACCCGGTCCCGGCTGCCGGGCGTCGGGATCTCGATCGGGCTGTCCCGGCTGTTCTGGCAGCTGCGCGAGGCGGGCATCCTGCAAGCCTCGACGGCTCGCTCGACCGTGCAGGTGCTCGTCCCCCAGGTGGACGCCGCGCTGCTCGACGACCAGCTGGCGCTGGCCTCGCACCTGCGCCACGGCGGGATCAACACCGAGGCGGTGCTCGACGGGGGCAAGCTCGGCAAGCAGCTGCGGTATGCCGACCGCGCTGGGATCCGCTTCGTCGCGATCCTGGGGCCGCAGGAGGTGGGCGAGGGCACCGTGACGATCAAGGACCTGCGCCGACAGGACCAGTTCACCGTGCCCCGGGCCGAGGTCGTGGCGGCGCTGCGTGTGGAGCTCGCCCAGCCCGAGGTCTGAGCCTGCGGCACACGCCCCCGACCGCCGACTCACAGGCGCGAAACCTGCGGAACGGCGGATGCATCTGGCCGGATGAAGGGCTCAACGCCTGTGAGTCGGGGTGGGGGCGTCGGGGGTGGCGGCGTCGGGGGTGGCGGCGTCGGGGTGGGGGCGTCGGGGGGTGAGGGCGTCGAGGGTGGGGCTCAGCCCTCGTCGACCTCGACGGAGAGGATGCTGACGGGCTGCGCGGGCGGGCCGTCGGGGGCGCCGCCCTCGGCCCCTGCCGCGGCGATCGCCTCAACGATGTCGAGACCCTCGGTCACCCGGCCGAACACGCTGTAGCCACCGCCGTCGGTCGGCAGCTGGGTCTCCTCGTAGACCACGAAGAACTGCCCGCCGTTGCTCTCCGGGTCGGCGGTGCGGGCCATCGCGAGCGTGCCGGCGGGGTAGACGCCGGCCTCGGGGGCGTTCTCGATGCCGTAGCCGTAGCCCGGGTTGCCGCGGCCGGTGCCGGAGGGGTCGCCGCACTGCAGGACGAAGATGCCCGAGGTGGTCAGGCGGTGGCAGGGGCTGTCGTCCCAGTAGCCCTCCTCGGCGAGGAAGGCGAAGGAGGCCACGGTCTGCGGGGCGGCGGCCGCGTCGAGCTCGAGCACGATGTCGCCGCAGGTGGTGGTCAGGGTCGCGGTCAGGGTGGCCGGGTCGCCGGTCAGCGGCTGCGGCAGGTCGTCCTGGGTGAAGCTGCGGACGTCGGCCGGGGCCGCGGGCGGCTCCTCGCAGGCCAGTGCGGCACCGTCGGCACCGGTGGCGGACACGGTCGCCGTGTCCTGCGCCCCGGGGAAGGTCGCGTTCCCCGAGCCGCAGCCGGCCAGGGGGATGGCGAGGACCGACAGGAGCACGGGGAGGGAGCGGCGGCGCATGCCGCACACCCTAGTAGCGGGCGCCCGCAGGCAGCCGATGCGGTTCCCCACCGTCGCTCGTGTTAGCGTACTAGCGCGTTATTACACACCGCCACCAGGAGTACATCGATGAAGCAGCGCGAGGACGGTCCGGAGCGGGCCCGTCAGGTCCGGGCCCAGCTGGCCCAGGTCGTCGCCGCCCTCACCGACCCCGTCGAGGTCGACGCCTTCCTCGAGGACCTGTGCACGCCGGCCGAGATCGAGGCGCTGGCCGACCGCTGGTCGGTCGTCCCCCTGCTGGCCCAGGGGATGTCCTACCGCCAGATCCACGAGGACACCGGGGTGAGCGTCACGACCGTGGGCCGCATCGCACGCTGCCTCGAGGGTGGCGCCGGCGGCTACCGGGCCGCGCTCGAGCATCATCCCGGCCGAACGCAGGCCGCCCCGACGCCCTGAGCACCGACCGGCACGCCCCAGCCCCGCACGACCCTCGCCCGACCCCGCGACGAACGCCCCGGCCCCGAGCCCACGGCATACCGACCCCTCCCGGAAGGCCCCGATGACCCCGCCCGCCCAGCCGCGCGACCGCCTCCGCGTCGCCGTCCAGAAGAGCGGCCGCCTCGGCGACCCCGCCCGCGAGCTGCTCGCCTCGTGCGGGCTGACGTGGCGCGAGAGCCGGGACCGGCTGTTCCTCTACGGCGAGAGCCTGCCCGTGGACGTGCTCCTCGTCCGCGACGACGACATCCCCGGGCTGATCGCCGACGGCGTCTGCGACCTCGGGGTGGTGGGGCGCAACGTCCTCGTCGAGCACGGGCTGGAGCACGAGGCCCAGGGGCGGGGGGTCCGGCTCACCGAGTGGCGCCAGCTGGGGTGGGGCGTCTGCCGCCTCGACGTCGCCGTCCCCGAGGACCTGGAGTGGACCGGCCCCGCGCAGCTCGAGGGGCTGCGCATCGCGACCTCCTACCCGCAGACCCTCGGACGCTGGCTGCGCGAGCAGGGGGTCGACGCCCAGCCGGTCGTCCTCAACGGCTCGGTCGAGATCGCCCCGCGCCTCGGGCAGGCCGACGTCGTGTGCGACCTCGTCTCCACCGGCGGCACGCTGCGCGCCAACCAGCTGCGCCCGGTGACGACCATCCTGGAGTCCGAGGCCGTCATCGCCGGGCCGGACCACACCCTCGAGGACGGCCGGCAGGAGATCGCCGACCTGCTGCTGCGTCGCCTCGACGGGGCGGTGCAGCTCAAGGAGGCGCGGCTGCTCATGCTCCGCACGGACCGTTCCCTGGTCGACACGGTCCTCCCGCTGCTGCCCGCGGGCCACGAGCCCACCGTGCTGCAGGTCGACGGGCGCGACGAGGTGTCCGTGCAGGTGCTGGTGCACGGCTCGGTGTCGTGGTCACGGCTCGAGGAGCTCAAGCGCGCCGGGGCCTCCAACCTCATGGTGCTGCCCGTGGAGGGGATGCTGGCATGAACGTCCTGACCTGGACCGAGCTGGGCGAGGCCGAGCGGGTGGAGGCCCTGCGCCGCGCCACCGCGGCGGCCGGCGCCGAGGTGACCGAGGGGGTGGCGGCGATCCTGGGGCAGGTCCGCGACCGGGGTGACGAGGCCCTGCGTGAGCTCACCGCCCGCCTCGACGGCGCCCGCCCCGCCCGGCTCGAGGTGCCGGTGGCCGACCGGGACGCCGCGGCGGCCGGTCTCGACCCCGAGCTGCGCGCGGCGATCACCGAGGCCGCCGGCCGCATCCGCGCCTTCCACGAGGCCGGGATGCAGTCGGGGTATGCCGTGGAGACCGCCCCCGGGGTGGTGTGCGAGCGTGTCGTCCGACCGATCCGCCGCGTCGGCCTCTACGTCCCCGCCGGCTCCGCGCCGCTGCCCTCCACCGCGCTCATGCTCGGTGTCCCCGCCCAGCTGGCCGGCTGCCCGGAGGTGGTGCTGTGCACCCCGCCCCGCCCGGACGGCACCGCCGACCCCGCCGTGCTCGCGGCGGCCGCCGAGTGCGGCATCGCCCGGGTCTTCGTCGTGGGTGGCGCGCAGGCGGTCGCTGCGATGGCGTACGGCACCGACTCGGTCCCACGGTGCGACAAGATCTTCGGTCCCGGCAACGCCTGGGTCACCGAGGCCAAGCGGCAGGTGTCGACGGCCGAGGGCGGACCCGGGATCGACATGCCGGCCGGGCCGTCGGAGGTGCTCGTCATCGCCGACGCCTCGGCCGACCCCGAGTTCGTCGCCGCCGACCTGCTCTCGCAGGCCGAGCACGGGCCGGACAGCCAGGTGGTGCTGCTGACCGACTCCCGGGCGCTGGCCGAGGCGGTCGCGGAGGAGGTGGAGGCTCAGGTCGAGACCCTGCCGCGGGCGGCGATCGCCCGCAAGGCCCTCGCGTCCAGCCGCCTCGTCGTCACCCCCGACCTCGCCACCGCGGTCGAGGTGTCCAACGACTACGCCCCCGAGCACCTCATCCTCGCGGTGCAGGACCCGCGGACCCTCCTCGCCGGGATCGAGCGGGCCGGGTCGGTGTTCCTGGGGATGATGACGCCGGAGACGCTCGGCGACTACTGCTCCGGGACCAACCACGTCCTCCCCACGGCCGGGGCCGCCCGGTTCACCGGTGGCGTCAACGTGTCTGCGTTCCAGATCGCCATGACGGTGCAGGAGGCGACCCCCGCCGGTCTGGAGCGGGTGGGTCCGACGGCGGTGGTGCTGTCGGGGGCCGAGCAGCTGCACGCGCACCAGCGCGCCGTCACCCGGCGGCTGGACCGCATCGTCGCCGGGCGCGCCGGCGTCGGGGGTCCGGCGGACACCGACGGGGTGCGCCCATGACCGGCTTCCCGGAGCACCTGCTGCGCGAGGACCTGCGCGACTTCACCGGCTACTCCTCGGCCCGCACGAGCGCGCCGGGGACGGCGACGCCGGCGCGGATCTGGCTGAACGCCAACGAGTCCGGCTACCCGAGCTCCGTGGACGTCGACGGCACCAGCCGCCGCTATCCCGACCCGCAGCCGTCCGCGCTCGTGGATGCCTTCGCCGACCTGTGGGCGACCACGCCGGACCGGGTCGTCGTCGGGCGCGGCAGCGACGAGATGATCGAGCTGCTGGTGCGGGCGCTGTGCCGCCCGGGCGGCGACGGGGTGGTCGTGACCCCACCGACCTTCGGGATGTATGCCGTCTCCGCCCGGCTCCACGGGTCGCCCGTCGTCGACGTGCCCCAGGTCGACGACGGCCTGACCTGGCGGGTCGACACCGACGCCGTCGCCGCCGCCGCCGTGGCGGCCGGGGCGAGGCTCGTCTTCCTGGCCTCGCCGGGCAACCCGACCGCCTCCGTCGTGCCGCTGCGGCAGGTGAGCGACCTGGCCGAGCGGCTGGCGGACCGCGCGGTCGTCGTGGTCGACGAGGCCTATGGCGAGTTCGCCTCGCAGCGCTCCGCCGTCACGCTGCTCGAGGAGCACCCCAACCTCGTCGTGCTCCGCACCCTGTCCAAGGCCCACGGCCTGGCCGGGCTGCGCGTCGGGCTCGCGCTGGTCCACCCCGACCTCGCCGTCGTGCTCCGCCGGGTGCAGGCGCCCTACCCCGTGCCCGTGCCGGTCGCCGAGCTCGCGCTGAGGGCCCTGACCCCCGAGGCGCTGGAGGCGACCCGCCAGCGGGTCGGGGGGACGCTGCGGCTGCGGGACCGCGCCGTGCGGGCCCTGCGCGACCTCGACGGGGTGCGGGCCATCTACGCCAGCGAGGCCAACTTCCTCCTCGTCCGCTGCGACGAGCCGGACCGCCTCCTGGACGTCCTGACCGCCGACGGCATCGTGGTGCGTGACATGCGCCACCTGCCCGGGCTCGACGACGCCCTCCGCATCACCATCGGCACCGACCTCGAGATGACCGCCCTCGACCGCGCACTGGGAGACCCCTCATGAGCCCGACCGCCCGCCCGATCTGCTTCGTCGACCGTGACGGGACGATCATCACCGAGCCGGAGGACCACCAGGTGGACCGCCTGGA
The DNA here is from genome assembly GCF_003702705.1 of Ornithinimicrobium cerasi. GTDB lineage: Bacteria > Actinomycetota > Actinomycetes > Actinomycetales > Dermatophilaceae > Ornithinicoccus > Ornithinicoccus cerasi. The sequence goes on from NZ_QZMN01000011.1 coordinate 31,598, forward strand.
CAAGGTCGCCTTCGTCGACGGCGTGATCCCCGCGCTGCTGCGGATCCAGGACGCCGGCTTCGACCTCGTCATGGTGACCAACCAGGACGGCCTGGGCACCGACTCCTTCCCCCAGGAGGCCTTCGACGCGGCGCACGGCCTGGTGATGCAGGTCCTGACCAGCCAGGGGGTCCGCTTCCGGGAGGTCGTCGTGGACCCGCACCACGGCGGACCGGAGGCCCCGTGGACCCGCAAGCCGGGCATCGGTCGGGTCGTCCACCTCCTCAAGGACCACGGCGTCGACTGGTCCCGCTCCTTCATGGTCGGGGACCGCCTCTCCGACAAGCAGTTCGGCGACAACCTCGGCATCCGCACCTACCTGCTGCCCGCCGGCGCCGGCCTGGGGAGCGAGCTGCCCACGACGACCTGGCCGCAGATCGCCCACGCCGTCGTCGACCGACCCCGCACCGCCCGGGTGGAGCGCAGCACCAGCGAGACGCGCATCGTCGTCGACGTCGACCTCGACGGCACGCCCGGCGGCGTCGCCGAGACCGGGATCGGCTTCTTCGACCACATGCTCGACCAGCTCGCCAAGCACGGGGGCTTCGCGATGCGGGTGCGCTGCGACGGCGACCTCCACATCGACGACCACCACACCGTCGAGGACGTGGCCCTCGCCGTGGGCGAGGCGGTGCGGGAGGCGCTGGGCGACAAGCGCGGCATCGGTCGCTACGGCTTCACCCTGCCCATGGACGAGGCGCAGGCGACGGCGGCGATCGACCTGTCCGGGCGCCCGTACTTCCGCTACGAGGGCGCCTTCGACCGGCCGAGCGTCGGCGAGTTCTCCACCGAGATGGTCGAGCACTTCTGGCGCTCCTTCGCCGACGCGCTGCGGTGCACGCTGCACCTGTCCGTCACCGGGACCAACACCCACCACCAGGTGGAGGTCGGGTTCAAGGCCGTCGCCCGTGCCCTGCGCCAGGGCCTGGCCCGCTCGGGGGACGCCACCGAGCTCCCGTCCACGAAGGGGGTCCTGTGAGCGGACCCCGGATCGCTCTCGTCGACTCGGGCGGGACCAACATCGGGTCGGTCACGTATGCCCTGGAACGGCTGGGTGCGACGGCCCGCCTCACCTCCGACCCGGCCGACATCCTCGCCGCCGACCGGGTGATCCTGCCCGGCGTCGGCGCGGCCGCGGCCGGCATGCGCCGGCTCCGCGAGGCCGGCCTCGTCGAGACCCTGCACGAGGTCCAGGCGCCCCTCCTCGGCGTCTGCCTCGGTATGCAGCTGCTCTTCGACCGCTCCGCCGAGGACGGCGGGGTGGAGGCCCTCGGCCTCATCCCCGGGGACGTGGTCGCCATACCTCCCGCCCCGGGGGTGCGGGTGCCGCACATGGGCTGGAACGCCCTGGAGGGGCTGGCCGACGACCCGCTGCTGCGCGGCGTCGCACCGGGGGAGCGCGCCTACTTCGTGCACTCCTACGCCGCACCTGTCGGCGCCCGCACCGTCGCTACGACCACCCACGGCGGGGTGTGGTCGGCGGTCGTGCGCGACGGGCTACGGTGGGGCGCACAGTTCCACCCGGAGCGTTCCGCCGCGCTCGGCGCGCGACTCCTGCGTAACTTCATCGTCGAGGTCGGCCGATGACGCGCCACCTGTCCACCTCGACCGGAGAGCTTCCCGTGAGCACCCCCTTCACCGTCTACCCGGCCATCGACGTGAGAGGCGGGGCCGTGGTGCGCCTGCTGCGCGGCGACTACGAGAAGGAGACGCGCTACACCGACGACCCGGTCGCCGTCGCCACCAGCTACGCCCGCTCCGGCGCCCGGTGGCTGCACCTCGTCGACCTCGACGCGGCACGGGCGGGCGGCTACACGCTCCTGGAGACGCTCACCCGGATCGTCGACACGACCGGCCTCATGGTGCAGACCGGCGGCGGCGTCCGGTCCGCCGACGACGTGCATCGGCTGCTCGACGCCGGGGCGACCCGGGTCGTCGTGGGGTCGCTGGCGGTGGAGGATCCGGGCATGGTGACGGGCTGGCTGGAGACGTTCGGGCCCGAGCAGGTCACCGTGGCGCTCGACACGCGCACCGGCGACGACGGGGTGTGGGTGCTGCCGACGGCGGGCTGGACCTCGGTCGCCGACCAGGACCTCATCACCACGCTGCACCGCTACGACGCGTCGGGGCTGCGGCACGTGCTGTGCACGGACATCGGGCGGGACGGCACCCTGTCCGGCCCGAACTTCCACCTCTACACGATGCTCACCCGCTCGGCCCCCCACCTGCAGGTCCAGGCCTCCGGCGGCGCCCGGGACGTGGACGACGTGCGCGCCGCCCGGCGCCACGGCTGCGCCGGGATCATCCTCGGCAAGGCCCTCCTCGAGGGTCGCCTGACGGTGACCCAGGCGATCGAGGAGGAGGGGCTGTGACGCTCGCCCGCCGGATCATCCCCTGCCTGGACGTCCGGGACGGCCGCGTCGTCAAGGGCACGAGGTTCCGCGACCACCGCGACATGGGCGACATCGTGGAGCTGGCGACGCGCTACGCGGCCGAGGGCGCCGACGAGCTCGTCTTCTACGACATCACCGCCAGCCCCCAGAGCCGCGCGGTCGACGTCGAGTGGGTCCGCCGGGTGGCCAGGGTCATCGACATCCCCTTCTGCGTCGCCGGGGGAATCCGCTCGGTGGGGGCCGCCCGCGCGGTCCTGCACGCCGGCGCGGACAAGGTCTCCGTCAACACGCCGGCCACCCAGCGACCAGATCTGGTCAGCGAGCTCGCCGACGCCTTCGGGGTGCAGTGCGTCGTCGTCGGCGTCGACAGCCTGCGCGACGAGGACGGCGTCTGGCGGATCCGCCAGCTCACCGGCGACCCCGACGCCACCCGGGCCCTGCCCGTCCCCACCCTCGAGTGGGTCCCGCAGGTGGTCGGTCTCGGGGCCGGCGAGGTCGTCCTCAACTGCATGGGCTCGGACGGCGTGCGCTCCGGGTATGACGTGGAGCAGCTGGCCGCCGTCCGTGCCGTCTGCGCCGTGCCACTCATCGCCAGCGGCGGGGCCGGCGCCCCGGAGCACTTCACCGAGGTCTTCCGCGACGCCGACGTCGACGGGGCGCTCGCCGCGACCGTCTTCCACTCCGGCGCCATCTCGATCCCCGCCCTCAAGCGCGACCTGGCCGCGGCGGGGCTCGTGGTCCGCGAGGTCCCGGGGGCCGCGGCGTGATCCCGCTGCGCCCGGAGGGTCTCGGCGTGGCGGACGTGGACTTCGCCAAGGCGGGCGGCCTGGTCCCGGGCGTCGTCCAGCACGCCCGCACCGGACAGGTGCTGATGGTGGGGTTCCTCGACGAGGGGGCGCTCGCCGCCACCCTGGAGACGGGGCTCGCCACGTTCTGGTCCCGCAGCCGCGGGACGTCGTGGACCAAGGGGGAGACCAGCGGCAACGTGCTGCGGGTCGAGGCGGTCGAGGTGGACTGCGACCGAGACACCCTGCTCCTGCACGCCCTCCCCGCCGGGCCGACGTGCCACACCGGTGACGACACCTGCTTCGGCCCCGACGCCCTCGCCCCCGAACCCACACCGACCGACGGGTCGGCGCGGACGGGCCGGGGGGTCGGCGCGGACACCCCGACGGGACGGCACGGTCAGCACTTCCTGCCCGAGCTGGACGCCGTGGTGGCGAGCCGCAGGGCGGAGCTGCCCGAGGGCTCCTACACGACGCGCCTGTTCACCGACGGCGTCCGGCGCATCGCGCAGAAGGTCGGGGAGGAGGGCGTCGAGACGGCGCTCGCCGCCGTGGCCCAGGACGACGACGCCCTGCTGGGGGAGTCCGCGGACCTGGTGTACCACCTGCTCGTCCTGCTGCGCGCGCGGGGACTCGGGCTCGAGGACGTCGAGCGGGTGCTGCGCCAGCGGCACGGCTGACCCGGCTCAGCGCACCAGCTCTCGCGCGTAGCGGTCGAGCCTCGCCGCCACCTCGTCCGGCCGGCTCAGCATCGCCGAGTGGCTGCCCGGCACCTCGTCCACGTCCAGCCCCAGCCGGTCCCGGGCCAGCCGGCGCTGGAACGCGGGCGGGAAGAACCTGTCGTCCCGTCCCACCAGCACGCGCGTCGGCACGTCTGGCCAGGCGGTGAGCGGCCAGGGGTCCAGGAACGGACGGGAGGACTGGTCCCGGGTGTGCCGCCCCGCCTCGGCGAAGAGCTCCGTCGGGACGTCGTGGCCGAACACGACGGCCGGGTCCTCCAGCGTGCAGGCGTCCAGCCCCAGCCGGAGGGCCTCGGCCTCCATGGCCTGCCGCTGCCCGGTGACCTCCCACCACTCGCCGCCGGTCTCGCCCGGCGCGGGGATCATCGGGTTGAGCAGCACCAGGAGGGCGACGGGCACGAGGTCGCAGAGCAGTGGCGCCGTCATCGCACCCATCGACTGGCCCACGACGACCAGCGGTGCCGGCCCCCCGGGCGCGCACGCGGCGGCCACCCGGGCGTATGCCGTGAGTCCCGCCTCCTCGTCGTCGGCGGGCAGGTCCACGGCCACCGCCCGGTGACCGCGGGCGTGCAGGCCGCGCGCGACGAGGTGCCAGGACGACGCGGCACCGCCCGCGCCCGGGATGAGCAGGAAGGTCGTGATGCTCCTCCGACCAGCGCGGGCGACCGGAGTCATCGACGCGACCGGAGACCGACCTGCCCGAGCTCCAGGTCCGCCAGCGCTCGCAAGGACGAGGGATCACCGGAGCGGAAGGCGCCCACGGGGTCCGCGAGGACGGCCTGCAGCCGGCGCGGGTCCTGGCGCACGAGCGCCCGCAGCGCGAGCAGCTCGATGGACTCCGGGTCGTCCAGCTCGCGGCCCAGCGCGGATGCCCGACGCATCCACGTCACCCGCACGAGCAGCCACAGCAGCACGACGAGCAGGACCGGCGTCGCCGCGGTCGTCAGGGAGACGACCATCGCGACCGTCGACACCGACCGCTCGAGCGTGTCGCCGGCGTCCACCAGGTCGGCACCGACGCCTGCGGCCCCGGTGAAGGGCGCGTCCAGCCGGTCCCCGACGAGGGGGATCTCGGTCACCGTGGCTGCGGCCTCGGTCATCCGGTCGCGCAGCGAGGTGCCGGCGTCCCGCAGCGGATCCGCAGGGGCGGCGAGCGTCATCACCAAGCCGTGCACCCACCGCGCGACGAGCACCCAGAGCACCACCCAGGCCGCCACGAGGAGGTCCATGAGCACCTGACGGGTGTGGCGTCCGGGGGAGTCGGCATACCAGCGCATGGGGCCCAGTCTCTCCCGACCAGATCAGTCCCGACCGCAACGCTGCGGCGCGGTGGGACATCATCGGGGCATGACGCCTCTGAAGCTGGTGGTCCTGGGGATCCTGGTCGTTGCCCTCGACCTCGACGTGGGCACGGTCGACCTTCTCCTCGACCCCGTGGGGTACGGCCTCGTCGTGCTCGGCGTGCACCGGGTCGCCCACCTGCACGCCGCCCTCCCCTGGGCGCGTGCCGCCGCAGGTGCGGGACTCGTCGCCTCGGTGCCGGCCCTCCTCCTCCGGCGGCTGGAGACGGACGTGACCGGTGAGGGCGGCTTCACCACCACCACCCACCGCCTCGTCGAGCACCCCGTCCCCGTCGCGGTGGAGGCCCTGGCGCAGGCGGCCTTCGTGATCACGGTGTGCACCGCCCTGATCGCCCTCGCGACGAGCGACAGGGTCCGCGCCCCGGCCAGAGTGCTCCGGTGGGCGCTCCCGGCCGTCGACCTGTTCGCCGTCCTCCTGGGCCTCGTCCTTTTCGCGCTGACGGGCGACGGCGACGTCGAGGTCGCGCCCGGCCCACTGGCCGCGCTGGCCCTCCTGCTCGTCGTCGTGACCCTCGTCCTGGCGGTCTGGTTCGTCGTGGTGCTCGTCCGGGCGTCCCGCGAGCCGGCCCTGTCGGGCGGCCACGCCCCTGCGGTGATCGCCGGGTGAGCGGACCCGTCCGGCCACCGAGGCCCCGCACCCCGCTGCGACGCGCCACGGACGGCTGGCTGGACCATCTGCGGGTCGAGCGGGGGCGCTCGGAGCACACCCTGCGCGCCTACCGCCGGGACACGGACCGCTACCTTTCGTTCCTCGCCACGCAGGGCGTCGACGCCCCGGCGGGGGTGCGCGAGAAGCACGTCACCGACTTCCTGGCCCACCTGCGTCGCGGTGACGAGGAGCATCCGCCGCTGGCCGCGACCTCGGCGGCCCGCACGGTGGTGGCTGTCCGCGGCCTGCACCGCTTCCTGGCGCTCGAGGGGGAGGTGGCCGGCGACCCCTCGGAGGACGTCCGCCCGCCCGCCCCTCCCCGGAGGCTGCCGAAGGCGCTCACGGTCGGCGACGTCGAACGGCTCCTGCAGGCGGCCGCGCTCGGCGACGGCCCGGCGGCCCTGCGGGACCGCGCCCTGCTGGAGGTGCTCTACGGCTGCGGCGCCCGCGTCAGCGAGGCGATCGCCCTGGACCTGGACGACCTGGAGCTCGGCCGGGCCGAGGACGGGACCGGGGGAGTGGTTCGCCTCTTCGGCAAGGGTCGCAAGGAGCGGATCGTGCCCATGGGTCGCTACGCCCGCGACGCGCTGGACGCCTGGCTGGTCCGGGGCCGGCCAGGGATGGCCAGGGCCGGCCGCGGGACCCCTGCCGTCTTCGTCAACGCCCGTGGCGGCCGCCTGTCCCGGCAGTCGGCTTGGAGCGCGATCAAGGCGGCGGCGGACCGCGCCGGGCTGCGCGGTGACGTGTCGCCGCACACGCTGCGCCACTCGTTCGCGACCCACCTCCTCGACGGGGGCGCGGACGTGCGGGTGGTGCAGGAGCTGCTGGGCCACGCCTCCGTCACCACCACGCAGATCTACACCCACGTGTCGACGCAGCACCTGCGGGAGGTCTACGCCCAGGCGCACCCGCGGGCGCGCGGCTGACGGCCACCCGAACGGTCAACCCGACGTCCGGGAGGGAGAAGCCTCGACCTGAGGTCGAGGTTGACGGGAGGGGTCCCGACGCACGCGAACCGTTAGTGTCGGCCAGATCGGCGGGAGGCCGACCCCGACGCGAGCGAGGCTGGAGAACTACGTGAACCGCGAGGCACACGCCACCTACGACCGCCTGCCGGGCACCGAGTCCACGGGCGTGGGGCAGGACGGTCCGACCGGTCGCCCGATGCCCGACTTCCCGACCCCGCCCCCGCTGGACGGCCACGGCCCCGCCCGCATCATCGCGATGTGCAACCAGAAGGGCGGCGTCGGCAAGACGACGAGCACCATCAACCTCGGGGCGGCCCTGGCCGAGTACGGCCGCAAGGTCCTCATGGTGGACTTCGACCCCCAGGGCGCGCTCTCGGTGGGCTTCGGCATCCGCACCAACGACCTCGACGTCACCGTCTACAACCTCCTCGTGGAGCGCGGCCACGACGTGCGCGACGTCATCCTGCCCACCCGCGTCCCGGGCATCGACATCCTCCCGGCCAACATCGACCTCTCCGCGGCGGAGGTGCAGCTCGTGGGGGAGGTCGCGCGCGAGCAGATCCTGGCCAGGGTGCTGCGGCCGGTCCTCGACGACTACGACGTCATCCTCATCGACTGCCAGCCCTCGCTCGGGCTGCTGACCGTCAACGCCCTCACGGCCGCGCACGGGGTGCTGATCCCGCTCGAGTGCGAGTTCTTCGCGATGCGCGGGGTGGCCCTGCTGATCGAGACGATCGAGAAGATCACCGACCGGCTCAACCCGCGGCTGGAGATCGACGGCATCCTCGCCACGATGTACGACGGGCGGACCCTCCACTCCCGCGAGGTCGTCCGCAGCGTCGTGGACCACTTCGCCGACATCGTGTTCCACACCGTGATCAGCCGCACCGTCAAGTTCCCCGACGCGACCCTGGCCGCCGAGCCGATCACGACCTACGCCGCCACCCACGCGGGTGCCGAGGCCTACCGCCAGCTGGCGCGCGAGCTCGTCGCGCGCGGCGGCGCGCCCTGACGGACCCGGGTATGCCGTCCACCTCGCCGCCGGGGGCCACCCCGGGCGGCGTGCTCAGCGGGAGCCGGGGGTCCTTCGAGGTCCACCTCGACGTCTTCTCGGGCCCGTTCGAGCTGCTGCTGGGGCTGATCGCCAAGCATCGGCTGGACGTCACCGAGATCGCGCTGGCGAGCGTGACGGACGAGTTCGTCGCCCACCTGCGGGCGGTCCAGGCCACCGACGCGGACTGGGACCTGTCCCAGGCCAGCGAGTTCGTCCTCATCGCGGCGACCCTGCTGGACCTCAAGGCGGCCCGCCTGCTGCCGAACGCGCGGGAGGACGACGAGGAGGACCTCGCCCTGATCGAGGCCCGCGACCTGCTGTTCGCCCGGCTCCTGCAGTACCGCGCGTTCAAGAAGGTCGCGGACGAGCTGCGGCTGCGCACGGAGGGCGTGGGCCGGATCTTCGCCCGGGACGTCGGGGTCGAGGAACGGTTCGCGGCGCTGCTGCCCGAGATCGTCCTCGGTGTCAGCCCCGAGCAGCTGGCGATGATCGCCGGCCGGGCGATGATCCCCCGGCCCACCCCGACCGTGGGGCTGACCCACCTGCACGCACCCCAGGTCTCGGTCCGCGAGCAGGCCTCCCTGCTGGTGGCACGCCTGCGGGAGCGGGGCAGCGCCAGCTTCCGCGACCTCGTCGCGGACGCCGACACCACCCTGGTCATCGTCGCCAGGTTCCTGGCGCTCCTCGAGCTCTTCCGCGACACCCTGGTCACCCTCGAGCAGCAGGAGGCGCTCGGGGAGATCCTGGTCCGCTGGACCGGGCCGACCAGCGGCGAGGTGGCGGTCCACGACGAGTTCGACGACGAGGACGAGGGCGGCGTGCACACAGGCGCCGCCAACGGGGAGGATGGGAACCGATGAACGAGCACAGCGATCACGACGCGGGCGGCGGACCCGCCGACGGGCCGGCCGAGGGCCACCAGGTGGCCATCGACGTCGACGCGTTCCCCGGCGGCGCCCGGTCGGCGGTGGAGGCGGTGCTCATGGTCGTCGACGAGCCGGTGACCGAGGAGTCGCTCGCCGAGGCGCTGGAGCTGGCGGTGGAGGACGTCGGCCGGGTGCTCGACGAGCTGGCCAGGGACTACGCCGAGTCGGAGCGCGGGTTCATGCTGCGTCGGCTCGGCGGCGGCTGGCGCATCTACACCCGCCCGGAATATGCGAGCGTCGTCGAACGCTTCCTCCTCGGCGGTCAGCAGGCCCGACTGACCCAGGCGGCTCTCGAGACGCTGGCCGTCATCGCCTACCGGCAACCCGTGAGCCGGGCCCGCATCGGCGCGGTCCGCGGCGTCAACGTCGACGGGGTCGTGCGCACGCTGCTGGCCCGGGGCATGGTGACCGAGACCGGTCAGGACCCCACCGGCGGCGCGGTGCTCTACGGCACCACCGACCTTTTCCTCCAGCGCATGGGACTGGACTCACTCGACGACCTGCCCGCTCTCGCGCCCTACCTGCCCTCGGCAGAGGTGCTCGAGGAGCTGGCGGCGGAAGGACTGGCATGAACGATCGAAGCGGTGGACGGCGCGGAGGCGGAGGCTCAGGCTCCGGCCGCGGTGGTTCGGGGTCGGGAGGCTCCGGGCGTGGCGGCTCAGCGTCGGGAGGCTCCGGACGCGGCGGCTCGGGGGCCGGGCGCGGAGGGTCAGGCTCGGGCGGGTCTGGCCGCGGAGGCTCAGGTTCCGCAGGCCCCGGGCGCGGTGGCCCCGGCTCGGGTCGCACCGGCGGCTCCGGCCGCGGCGGCACCGGCGCGGGCCGGCCGGGTGGCGCCGGTTCCGGGCGCGGGTCGAGCGCGGGTTCGGGCCGGCCGGGTGCCTCCGGACGACCCGGGTCGTCGGCCGGCGGCGGACCGCGCCGCGCCGGCAGCGCGACGCCACCCCCTCGTCGTCCCCGTCAGGCTCCGCGCACCGGCCCCCCCGTCGACGTGCACGACCCCGACGGCATCCGGCTGCAGAAGCTGCTCGCCGGGGCGGGCTTCGGGAGCCGCCGTGCCTGCGAGAAGCTCATCTCCGACGGGCGGGTGCAGGTGGACGACCAGGTCGTCACCGAGCTCGGTGTCCGTGTCGACCCCGCCAAGCAGGTGGTCCGGGTCGACGGCGACCGCGTCGTGCTCGACTCGGACAAGGTCTACCTCGCCTTCAACAAGCCCGCCGGCGTCGTCTCGACGATGCACGACGAGGAGGGTCGACCCTGCCTGGCGGACTACGTGGGCCACCTGTCCCAGCGGCTGTTCCACGTCGGGCGGCTCGACCAGGACACCGAGGGTCTGCTGCTGCTGACCAACGACGGCGAGCTCGCCCACCGGCTGCAGCACCCGGCCTACGGCATCCCCAAGACCTACGTCGCCCAGGTGCACGGCGTCGTCGCCAAGGACGTCGGCAAGCAGCTCCGCGCCGGGATCGAGCTCGAGGACGGCCCCGCGAAGGTCGACTCCTTCAAGCTGGTCGACTCGCTCCCCGGTCACTCCATCGTGCAGGTGGTCCTGCACGAGGGCCGCAAGCACATCGTCCGGCGGCTGATGGAGGAGGTCGGCTACCCGGTCGAGGTTCTCTCGCGCGTGCAGGTCGGGCCGGTGCGCCTCGCCGAGCTGCGCACCGGGCGCTACCGCGCGCTGTCCTCGGAGGAGGTCGCGCAGCTCTACCGCGCGGCCCAGCTGTGAGGCCCTCCGGCCCCCGGGGCGCCCGGCCCGTCCGGTCGGCGCGGGTAGGCTTGGCGGGTGCCTGACGCTCCCATCACCGTCGCCATCGACGGACCCAGCGGGTCCGGGAAGTCCTCGGTCTCCAAGGCCGTCGCCCGGACCCTCGGCGTCGCCTACCTCGACACCGGCGCCATGTACCGCGCGCTCGCGTGGTGGGCCCTCGACCGCGGTCTGGACCTCACGGACCAGGCAGCGGTGGCCCGGGCCGCCCACGACCTCCCGCTGGAGATCGGCACCGACCCGGACGACGTCACGGTGCGGGTCGACGGCACCGACGTGACCGAGGCGATCCGCCAGACCCGGATCAGCTCGCAGGTCTCGGCCGTCGCCACCAACCTCGACGTCCGCGCCGAGCTGCGCCGCCGCCAGCGCGAGCTCATCGAGCAGGCCCGCCACGATCACGGCGGCGTGGTGGCCGAAGGACGTGACATCACCACCGTCGTCGCGCCGGACGCCGAGCACCGCATCCTCGTGACCGCCTCGGAGGAGGCCCGGCTGGCGCGCCGCTCCACCGAGCTGCACGGCGGTGCCGGGGCGGAGCTCCTCGCCGCGACCCGCGACCAGATCGTGCGCCGCGACCGGGACGACTCGACCGTGAGCGCGTTCTTCGTGCCCGCCGAGGGCGTGGTGGGGATCGACACCTCGGAGCTGTCCTTCGAGGAGTCGGTCCAGGCGGTCCTCGACGTCGTCCAGGCCGGAGTCGCCAGCCCCACCTCACCTGCCCCGCTGCACACCCCCGAGACCCAGGAGTCCCGATGACCACCACCTCCGAGCCCACCCCGGCCGACGACCGCATCGCCGGTTACGCCCACCCCGAGCGCCTGGTGACGACCGCCTGGCTCGCCGAGCACCTCCACGAAGAGGGCCTCGTGGTCCTGGAGTCCGACGAGGACGTCCTGCTCTACGACACCGGACACATCCCCGGCGCCCTCAAGCTGGACTGGCACACCGACCTCAACGACCCCCTGACCCGTGACTACGTCGACGGCGAGCGCTTCGCGCAGGTGATGGGGGAGCGCGGCATCGACCGCGGGACCACCGTCGTGATCTACGGCGACAAGTCCAACTGGTGGGCGGCCTACGCCCTGTGGGTGATGACCCTCTTCGGCCACGAGGACGTGCGCCTGCTCGACGGCGGCCGCGCCGCCTGGGTCGCCGAGGGTCGCGAGATGACCACCGAGGTCCCCGAGGTCCAGCCGGCCGACTACCCGGTCGTGGAGCGCGACGACACCGCAGTCCGGGCCTTCAAGGCCGACGTGCTGGAGCACCTCGGCAAGCCGATGGTCGACGTCCGCTCGCCCGGGGAGTTCTCCGGGGAGCTGCTGCACATGCCCGACTACCCGCAGGAGGGCGCGATGCGCGGCGGGCACATCCCCGGTGCCCGGTCGGTGCCGTGGGCGCGCGCCGCCAACGAGGACGGCACCTTCCGCAGCCGCGAGGAGCTCGAGGCCATCTACCTGCAGGAGCAGGGGCTCGCTCCCTCGGACGACGTCGTCGCCTACTGCCGCATCGGGGAGCGGTCCAGCCACACCTGGTTCGTGCTGACCCACCTGCTCGGCTTCGAGAAGGTCCGCAACTACGACGGCAGCTGGACCGAGTGGGGCAACTCCGTCGGCGTCCCCGTGGAGCGCTCGTGACCGCCACCGCCGAGCCCGGCGCCGGCCTGCCCGCGGCGCTCGCGGAGCTGGCCGAGGACTTCTCCGCCGTCACCGAGCGGGAGCGGCTCCAGCTCCTCCTCGAGATCAGCCGGGAGCTGCCGGAGCTGCCCGAGCGCTACGCCGGCCACCTGGAGAGCATGGAGCGCGTCGACGAGTGCCAGTCGCCGCTCTTCCTCGCCGTGGAGGTCGGTGACGACCCGGACCGCACGGTGCGGCTCTTCTTCGACGCGCCCCCCGAGGCCCCCACCACCCGCGGGTTCGCGGGCATCCTGCACGAGGGGCTGGACGGTCTGCCCGCCGAGGACGTCCTGCAGGTGCCGGACGACGCGGCCTACCGCTTCGGGCTCTCGGCCGCCGTGTCGCCGCTGCGCATGCGCGGCATGGTCGCCATGCTGGGGCGGATCAAGCGGCAGGTGCGCCTGCGCCGAGACGCCCTCGCGGCGGGCGGCACGGCATGAGCACCGACGAGCAGCACCCCGTCGACCCCGGGGCGGACGGGGTCGAGGTCGTGTGGACCGGCGGCGACGACCCCGACCACCCGGTCCGGCCCGGGCCGGACCCCACCGAGGACGACGCGCAGCTCGAGAACGCGCTGCGGGCGGGCCTGGAGGAGTTCGAGCTCTCCGACGAGGACCGCGACCTGGTCGAGCGCGGCGGGCCCGGCGAGGACGACGAGGAGCACGAGGAGTCCCGTCCCGTCGTGGCCGTGGTCGGGCGTCCCAACGTGGGCAAGTCGAGCCTGGTCAACCGGATCATCGGCCGCCGGGAGGCGGTCGTCGAGGACGTCCCCGGGGTGACCCGGGACCGCGTCGCCTACGACGCCGACTGGGCCGGCCGGCGCTTCACGCTGGTCGACACCGGCGGCTGGGAGGTCGACGCGACCGGGATCCACCTGCGGGTGGCCGAGCAGGCCGAGGTCGCGGTCCAGCTCGCCGACGTCGTGATCTTCGTCGTGGACGCGACCGTGGGCGCCACCGACACCGACGAGCAGGTCGTCCGCCTCCTGCGGCGCTCCCGCAAGCCCGTCGTCCTGGTCGCCAACAAGGTGGACGACCAGCGGATGGAGGGGGAGGCGGCGTCGCTGTGGTCCCTCGGTCTGGGCCAGCCGTGGCCCGTCTCCGCGCTGCACGGACGCGGGTCCGGCGACGCGCTCGACGCCGTCCTCGACGTGCTACCGGACACGTCGTCCGTCTTCGGCGCCTACCAGCGCGGCGGTCCGCGCCGCGTGGCCCTCCTCGGGCGGCCGAACGTCGGCAAGTCCTCCCTGCTCAACAAGCTCGCCGGCGAGGAGCGGGTCGTCGTCGACGAGGTGGCGGGCACCACGCGCGACCCCGTCGACGAGCTCATCCAGCTCGCCGACAGCGGCAAGGTATGGCGTTTCGTCGACACCGCGGGCATCCGCCGGAGGGTGCACCAGACCCGGGGCGCGGACTTCTACGCCTCCCTCCGGACGCAGACCGCGCTGGAGAAGGCCGAGGTCGCGGTCGTGCTGATCGACGTCTCCGAGCCGATCGCCGAGCAGGACATCCGGGTGGTGCAGCAGGTCGTCGACGCCGGCCGGGCGCTCGTCATCGCCTACAACAAGTGGGACCTGATGGACGAGGAGCGCCAGTACTACCTGGAGCGGGAGATCGAGCGCGAGCTGGTCCAGATCCCGTGGGCGCCCCGGGTCAACATCTCGGCCGCCACCGGACGGCACGTGGCGAGGCTGGAGCCCGCTCTCGAGCTCGCCCTGGCGTCCTGGGACCGGCGGGTGCCGACCTCCCGGCTCAACGCCTTCCTCGGCGAGGTCGTGGCGGGTCACCCGCACCCGGTACGCAGCGGCAAGCAGCCGCGCATCCTCTTCGCCACCCAGGCGGACACCCGCCCCCCGAGGTTCGTGCTCTTCGCGTCCGGCTTCATCGAGGCCGGCTACCGCCGCTTCCTGGAGCGGCGGCTGCGCGAGGAGTTCGGCTTCGAGGGCACGCCGATCGAGATCTCGGTGCGGGTGAGGGAGCGACGCTCGCGACGCTGACCCACCCGGGCGATGAGTGTGGCGCGCCGGGGAGGTCTACCCGAGCATCGACATACCCCACCCGACCGGGCGGGACCGCACCGAGGAGGATCCGCATGGCCACCCTGAGCACCTGTCTGTGGTTCGACGACCAGGCTGAGGAGGCGGCGCGGTTCTACACCTCCGTGTTCCCGAACTCGCACGTGGTCGGTGGCGCGCCCTACGCCGCCGAGACGCCGAGCGACAAGGAGGTCGGCTCGGTCATGACGGTGGACTTCGAGCTCGACGGTCGCCCGTTCACCGCGCTCAACGGTGGACCGCAGTTCAGCTTCACCGAGGCCGTCTCGCTGGTCGTCCGCACCCGCGGGCAGGAGGAGACGGACCGCTACTGGGACGCCCTCCTCGCCGACGGCGGGGAACCCTCCATGTGCGGCTGGCTGAAGGACCGTTTCGGCCTCTCCTGGCAGATCGTGCCCGAGGAGCTCGACGCGCTGCTGGGCGACCCCGACCCCGAGCGTGCGCGCCGCGCCATGGAGGTCATGCTCACCCAGCGCAGGATCGACATCGCCGAGATCCGGCGCGCGGTCGACTGACCAGCGGGGGCGGGGGACGGGATTGGGTCGGCGCCACCCGCATGGGTTATCTTTGACCCTGCCCGAGAGGGCCTCGGGCTGTGGCGCAGCTTGGTAGCGCACTTGACTGGGGGTCAAGGGGTCGCAGGTTCAAATCCTGTCAGCCCGACCGAGAGAAGTGCCGCAGGGGCGGTTCCGGAGAAGTCCGGGACCGCCCCTGCGGCGTGGCGGGGAGCGACGGGGCGGCCAACTAGACTCCCGGTCATGAGCGTGGACCCGGGGGTGACGAGTCGGCTGCTCACGGTGCCCAACGTGCTGAGCATCGTGCGGCTGCTGCTCCTGCCCGTCTTCGTGGTTCTCCTCCTCACCGACCGGCTGCTCTGGGCGGCCGCCGTCCTGGCCGTCGCCAGCCTCACCGACTACCTCGACGGCAAGATCGCCCGCGGCTACGGACTGGAGAGCCGGTTCGGGCAGCTGCTGGACCCGATCGCCGACCGGCTCTACATCGCCACCACGCTCCTGGGCCTCGCGTGGGTCGGTGCCCTGCCGTGGTGGCTCCTGGTCGTGCTGGTGGCCCGCGACGCGTTTATCCTGTCCATGGCTCCGCTGGTCACGCGACTGCGTCTGCCGATCCCCCCGGTGGACTTCGTCGGCAAGGCCGCCACCTTCTGCCTGCTCGGCGCGTTCCCCCTGCTGCTCGTGGGAGCGGTGGACGGGTGGTGGACGGCTGCGTCGCTGGTCGTCGGCTGGGCCCTCACCTGGTGGGGGACGGTCCTGTACTGGGTGACGGGTCTCATCTACGCCTGGCAGGTGCGCGACATGCTGCGTCAGCGCCGCACGACGGCGGCGGTCCGATGAGGTGGCTGCAACGGGGTTCGGCCGAGCGCAACCCCGACCCGGCCGCCTCCATGGCCCTGCTGGAGGAGGTGCTGGACCCGCCCGTCGGGCCGGGCTACCACTCGGCGGCCCGGGCCCGGGAGGACGCCGGACTGCCCGCCTCCTCCGGCTTCGGGACGGCTCTGATGTTCGTCGTCTCCCTGGTCCTCGGACTCCTCGTCACCGTCTCCGCCGTCACCCTCCGCGCGCCCGACCCCGCGTCGGCCGCCACGCGGACCGGCCTCATCGAGCGGATCGAGGCGGCCCAGGTGGCCGGTGACGAGCAGGCCCGGCGCGTCGAGGAGCTGCGCAGCGAGATCCTGGCGCTGGAGCAGCAGCAGGCGGCCGCCGAGTCCGGATCGGAGGGGGAGCGCAGCATCGCGGCCTCCGCGCTGCGCGCCGGGGCGCAACCGGTGCAGGGACCCGGGGTCGTGGTGACCCTGCAGGACGCCGAGAGTCCTGCGGGCGAGGCGCCGGGGGAGGACACCCAGCCGGAGCGGGTCAACGCGAGGGACCTGCAGCTCGTCGTCAACGGGCTGTGGGCCGCCGGCGCCGAGGCGATCGCCGTCAACGACCACCGTCTCACCAGCACCTCGGCGATCAGGTTCGCCGGTGAGGCCATCATCGTCGACTTCCGCGGCCTCGCCCCGCCCTACGTGGTGGCGGCCATCGGCGACCCGGAGCGCCTCGAGGGCGAGACCTCGGTCGGGATCACCGGTGCCTACCTGTCCGAGCTGCGCCGTCAGCTGGGGTTGCGCACGTCCGTGACGACCGAGCAGACGATCACGCTCCCGGCCGCCCAGCGGCTCACGACCCGCGTGGGCCAGGTGCCCGACGACCCGACCTCGACGCAGGAGAACTGATGATCCCCGTACTGGGACTGGTGGTGGGCATCGTGCTCGGCCTCGTGCTGAGCCCCGAGGTGCCCGTCTGGATCGCCCCGTACCTGCCGATCGCCGTGATCGCGGCGCTGGACGCGGTGTTCGGCGCGGTCCGTGCCTCGCTGGAGGGCATCTTCAACGACCGGGTCTTCGTCATCTCCTTCCTCTCCAACGTCGTCGTCGCCGCGCTGATCGTCTTCCTCGGCAACCAGCTGGGCGTCGGGGCGCAGCTCTCCACGGGTGTGGTGGTCGTCCTCGGGCTGCGCATCTTCTCCAACGTCGCCGTGATCCGCCGGCACCTCCTGGGGGCCTGATGGCGGCACGATCCACACGGTCCCCCCGGGTCCGCCGACGACCGGTCAACCCCGGACCCACCCCGGAGGAGGCCCGCCGGCGGCTCTCCCGGATGAGCCAGCTGCGGTTCAACCGGGGGCAGGTCCTGGCCTCCGCGCTGACCGTCCTGCTCGGGGTGGCCCTCGTGGCCCAGGTGCGCAGCGCGGACGAGGCGGGGCTCGGCCAGCTGCGCCAGAGCGAGCTCGTCGCGCTCCTCGACGACGCGTCCACGCGGGTGGACGCGCTGCAGCGGGAGGTGGTGGAGCTGGAGGGGGACCGCGAGCAGCTCCAGGGCCAGCAGGGTGACGCGGCGGCCGCGGAGGCCGCCCGGCAGCGGCTCGAGTCCTACGAGATCCTCGCCGGGACGGTCCCCGTCGAGGGGCCGGGCATCGTCGTCTTCGTCAACGACCCGGGCGGGGTGGTCACCCAGACGATGCTCCTCGACGGGATCCAGGAGCTGCGCGACGCCGGCGCCGAGGCCATCCAGATCGGCACGACCCGGGTGATCGCCTCCAGCTTCGTGGGCACCGACCCGGACGGTCGGGTCAGCCTCGACGGGAACGCGCTGACGCAGCCGCTCCGGATCCTCGCGGTGGGTGAGCCCCACACCCTCTCCGGGGCCATGGCGATCCCCGGCGGCTTCACCGACAGCCTGCGCGGGGCCGGGGCGACGGTCGAGGTCACCGAGCAGGACACCCTGCTCATCGACGCCGTGCGCACCGTCGGCGAACCCCGCTACGCTCAGCCCGTGCCCGCCGCCGAGGAGCCGTGAGGACGGGCATAAGGTGAGGATCACCACCGCCCCGGCCGCAGCGCCGCGACCGGACGACACCACGCGAGGAGAGCGATGAGCACGCTGAACTACCCGGAGGACCTTCGCTACACCACCGATCATGAGTGGGTCCAGGACAAGGGTGAGGGTGTGGTGCGGATCGGGGTGACGTCCTACGCCGCGGACGCGCTGGGCGACATCGTCTACGTGTCCCTGCCCACGGTGGGCGAGTCGCACACCCCGGGGGACTCGGTCGGGGAGATCGAGTCGACGAAGTCCGTCAGCGACATCTACGCGCCGGTGGCCGGCGAGGTCGTCGCGGTCAACGACACCCTGGACTCGACGCCGGAGCTCATCAACAACGACTCCTACGGCGGCGGCTGGATGTACGAGATGCGCCTCGAGGACCCGACGGCGTTGGACGGGCTGATGGACTCCCAGGCCTACCAGGGCCAGCTCGACTGAGCCGCCCCATCACCGCCCTGCACTAGAGTGGAGGGCCCGCACCCGCCCGTTCCGACGACGAGGAAGGACCACCCGTGAGCGACCGCGACCGAGAGCACCACGACTTCGGCCACGACCCCGCTACCGCACGTCTCCAGCGGGGCGCCGAGCTGCCCTCGGCCGACTACAGCTTCGACGACGAGATGCCCCGGCTCTCGCCGGAGGACCAGCGGACCGTGGACGCCCTGCGCCCCGGCACCGCGCTGCTCATCGTCCAGCGCGGCCCGAACACGGGCGCCCGGTTCCTGCTCGACTCGGACGAGGTGACCTCCGGTCGGCACCCCCGCAGCGACATCTTCCTCGACGACGTGACGGTCTCCCGCCGCCACGCGGTGTTCGCCCGGTCAGGTGAGGGCTACGAGGTGCGGGACGTGGGTTCGCTCAACGGCACGTACGTCAACCGGCAGCGCATCGACGACGCCGTCCTGCACCCGGGTGACGAGGTGCAGATCGGCAAGTTCCGGCTCGTCTACTACCTCGGCCGGTCGTGACCTCTGCCGCACGGGCCGATCAGCACGGCTCGGACGGGATCTCCATCGGTGCCGTCCTCAAGGCGCTGGAGCCGGACTTCCCGGACCTGACGATCTCCAAGATCCGCTACCTGGAGACCGAGGGACTCGTCAGCCCCGAGCGCCGATCCTCCGGGTACCGCCTCTTCAGCGACTCCGACGTGGCGAGGCTGCGCTTCATCCTCACCGCGCAGCGGGAGCGGTTCTGGCCGCTGAAGGTGATCAAGGACGCGCTGGACCGCCTCGACCAGGGGCTCGACGTCCCGGGTCTGACCGCTCCGGTCGAGGACGGCGGACCTGAGTCCGCCCCGCGCGCCTCCCAGGCCCGCGCCACGGCTGAGGAGGAGGCCCGGGTCACTGACCTCAGCGCCGCCGCACTGCGTCGTCGCCGCGCCGTCCGCCTCTCACCGGCCGAGCTGCGCGAGCGGACCGGCCTCGACACGGCCGTCTACGGGCAGCTCAAGGCGTTCGGCCTGCTGCGGACCGACTCCTCCGGCCGGCACCACGCCGACGACGTCGACGTCGCGACGGCCGCCGCGGCGCTGTCCGGCTACGGCATGGAGGCACGCCACCTGCGCTCCTTCCGGATCGGTGCCGACCGTGAGATCAGCCTCGCCCGCCAGGTCCTGGAACCCCTGCGGCGGCGGCACGCCCGCGGCGCCGCCGGTCCCGACCCGGCCCAGGCAGAGGCGCAGCTGCTCTCCACCATGCTCGCCCTGCACGTCGCGCTGGTCCGCTCCGGTCTGGCCGACTGAGGCTCCGGGGCGACGGTCCCGACCCGGCGGAGGTACCGTGGACGGGTGATCGTCCTCGACGTCCTCGGTGTGCGGGTGGAGATGCCCACCAACAGTCCGATCGTCCTCCTGCGGGAGCGCGACGGTCAGCGTTACGTCCCCATCTGGATCGGAGCACCGGAGGCGACGGCGATCGCCTACGCGCAGCAGGGGGTCGAGCCTCCTCGCCCGCTCACCCACGACCTCATGGCCACGGTGATCACCTCGCTCGGCCGCACCCTCGAGACCGTGCACATCACCTCGGTGGAGGAGAACGTGTTCTACGCCGAGCTGCACTTCGACCAGGGCGTGGTCATCTCCTCCCGGCCCTCGGACGCGATCGCGCTGGCGCTGCGGACCGGCACCTCGATCCTGGCGCCGGAGAGCCTCCTCGAGGAGGTCGGCATCACCATGGCGGTCGAGGAGGAGGACGAGGTCGAGCGGTTCCGCGAGTTCCTGGACCAGGTCTCGGCCGAGGACTTCGAGGAGCCGGCCGAGCGCCAGGAAGGGTCGCACGACGAGGGGCCGCCCGAGGACGGGCCGCGGACGCCGTGAGGACCCCGCTCCCGGCCCAGACCCGCGTCCGGGAGTCCGGGCGTGCGGGCCCGGCGCGCCGGGCGACGGTCGTTGACCCGGCACCCTGCGCCGCCTACGGTTCAGAGGTGCGCACGACTCACTCGAGTCACACGAGGCACAGCAGTCACACGATCCACACAGGTGAGGAGAACCGGTGAACGCTGGCGCAGACGTCCCCGGCCCGCAGGTTCCGGCCCAGGGCGTGCTCTTCACCGAGGACCGACCCTCGATGGACGAGACGATCGGCTTCCGCGGTCCGACCGCGTGCGGCGCCGCCGGGGTCACCTACCGCCAGCTGGACTACTGGGCCCGGACCGGCCTGCTGCAGCCCTCGGTGCGCAACCCCAGCGGTTCGGGCACGCAGCGGCTCTACAGCTTCCGCGACATCCTCGTGCTGAAGATCATCAAGCGACTCCTCGACACCGGGGTCTCCCTCCAGCAGATCCGGGTGGCCGTCACGGCGCTGCGGGAGCGGGGGGTCCAGGACCTGGCCCGGATCACCCTGATGAGCGACGGGGCCAGCGTCTACGAGTGCACCAGCGACGACGAGGTCATCGACCTCGTCCGCGGTGGGCAGGGCGTGTTCGGCATCGCGGTCGGCAGCGTCTGGCGAGAGGTCGAGGGACAGCTCGCGGAGCTGCCCAGCGAGCGCGCGACCGACGACCCGGCGGAGCACCCCGCCGACGAGCTCTCGGCGCGCCGCCGCCAGCGCCGCACCTCCTGAGCGGCCCCGCGCCTCCGGCACGGACACCGGGCGTGGCCCGCCCCGGGCCGCTCCGCCGCAGTTCGCACGCGGCATACCCGCCCGCCCCTCCGTGCCGGCCCTGCTAGATTGAGGCGCAGCCGTCGATCCCGCGAGGGAGAGACCCCACCCTCCAGGTGGGGCGCCGAAGGGGCAAATCTCCCCGACAAGCTCTCAGGCGACAAGGATCTCGCGGGTCAGGCAACTCTGGAACGTCGGCGTGGCCGCCGAGGGACAGAGGGGGAGGGCCTGCCCCCTGTCCGTGAGGAATCCGCCATGAGCACCGACACCGCCCCCACCCCCGTCGCCGAGGCCGGCCACGTCGTGACCGACGACGCCGCCCCGCTCGACTCCACCACCCTGGCCGACTTCGTCGGCCGGCACATCGGCCCCCGGGACGCCGACGTGGAGCACATGCTCGGCGTCCTCGGGCACGACAGCCTCGAGTCACTCCTCGACGCCGCCGTGCCGACCGCGATCCGCACCCGGTCACCGCTCGGTCTCCCCGCCGCCCCCAGCGAGCAGGCGGTCATCGCCGAGCTGCGCGAGCTCGCGGCCCGCAACAGGGTGCTCACCTCGATGATCGGCCTGGGCTACTACGGCACCCAGACCCCGCCCGTCGTGCTGCGCAACATCCTGGAGAACCCGGCCTGGTACACCGCCTACACCCCCTACCAGCCGGAGATCTCCCAGGGCCGGCTGGAGGCCCTCATCAACTTCCAGACCATGGTGACCGACCTGACCGGGCTGGATGTCGCGGGCGCCTCGATGCTGGACGAGGGCACCGCCGCCGCCGAGGCGATGGCGCTGATGCGGCGCAGCAGCAAGGTCGCGCAGGACGCCGTGCTCCTGGTCGACGAGCACGTGCTCCCGCAGACGCTCGCCGTCGTCGGGGCACGGGCCCACGCGGTGGGCTGGGACGTCGTCACCGCCGACCTCACCGGCGTGGTCGACGAGGCGAGCCTTCGGTCGGCGGCCGGTGACCGTGACGTCTTCGGCGTGCTGGTCCAGTACCCCGGGGCGGACGGTCTGGTCCGCGACCTGACCCCCGTCGCCGACGCCGCGCACGCCGCGGGAGCCCTCGTCACGGCCGCAGCCGACCTGCTGGCGCTGACCCTGCTCACCTCGCCGGGCCGCTGCGGCGCGGACGTCGCCGTGGGAACCACCCAGCGGTTCGGGGTGCCCATGGGCTTCGGCGGACCGCACGCGGGCTACCTCGCGGTGCGCAACGGCCTCGAGCGGACGATGCCAGGACGTCTCGTCGGGGTGAGCGTGGACGCGGACGGGAACCCCGCCTACCGTCTGGCCCTCCAGACGCGCGAGCAGCACATCCGCCGCGAGAAGGCCACGAGCAACATCTGCACCGCCCAGGTGCTCCTCGCGGTGATGGCCTCGATGTATGCCGTCTGGCACGGCCCCGAGGGTCTGCGCCGCATCGCCCTGGAGACCCACGCGAAGGCCCGAGCCCTCGCCGACGCCCTCACCGCCGGCGGTCTCGAGCTGGCCGGCGATCACTACGTCGACACCCTCCGGGTGACCGTCCCCGGGCGGGCCGCCGACGTGCTGGCGGCGGCGCTCGACCGCGGCATCAACCTGTGGCAGGTCGACGGCGACACCGTCCAGCTGTCCGTGGACGAGCTGACCACGCTGGGCGACCTCCAGGCGGTCGCCGAGGCGTTCGGGGTCGACGTGCCCCCCTCGGTCCCGGTCGTCGACGCGCCCGCGTGGGGCGGACTGGCCCGCGGCGACGACGAGCCCTACCTGGCGCACGAGGTGTTCAACACCTACCGCAGCGAGACGGCGATGCTGCGCTACATCCGGACTCTCTCGGACAAGGACTACGCGCTCGACCGCGGCATGATCCCGCTCGGCTCGTGCACGATGAAGCTCAACGCCACCACCGAGATGGAGTCCGTGACCTGGACCGAGTTCGGCAGTCTGCACCCGTTCGCTCCGCTCGACCAGACCGAGGGCAGCCGCGAGCTGATCCGCCAGCTCTGCGAGATGCTCGTCGAGATCACCGGCTACGACGAGGTGAGCCTGCAGCCCAACGCCGGTGCGCAGGGCGAGTTCGCGGGGCTGCTCGCCATCCGCAAGTACCACCTCTCCAGCGGCGACGACCAGCGGACGGTCTGCCTCATCCCGTCCAGCGCGCACGGCACCAACGCGGCCAGCGCGGTGATGGCCGGCCTCAAGGTGGTCGTCGTCAGGAGCACCGCCGACGGTGGGATCGATCTGGACGACCTGCGCGCCAAGGTCGAGACCCACCGCGACGAGCTCGCCGCGATCATGGTCACCTACCCCTCCACGCACGGCGTCTACGAGGAGACGATCACCGAGCTGTGCGAGCTGGTCCACGAGGCCGGGGGACAGGTCTACGTCGACGGCGCCAACCTCAACGCGCTGCTGGGCATCGCCAAGCCGGGCGAGTTCGGCGGGGACGTCAGCCACCTGAACCTGCACAAGACGTTCACGATCCCGCACGGGGGCGGCGGCCCGGGCGTGGGACCGGTGGCGGTCCGCGAGCACCTCGCGCCCTTCCTGCCCAACCACCCCCTCGATGAGGAGGCGGGGCCGCAGAGCGGCCCCGGCCCCATCTCGGCCGCGCCCTACGGCTCCGCCGGCATCCTGCAGATCCCGTGGGCCTACATCCGCCTGACCGGCGGCGCCGGCCTGACCAGGTCGGGCCAGGTGGCGGTGCTCAGCGCCAACTACGTCGCGGCGCGCCTGCGGGACCACTACCCGGTGCTGTACACCGGCAAGAACGGCCTGGTCGCGCACGAGTGCATCCTGGACCTGCGACCGCTCACCAAGGAGACCGGCGTCACCGTCGACGACGTGGCCAAGCGGCTGGTCGACTACGGCTTCCACGCGCCGACGATGTCCTTCCCGGTGGCCGGCACCCTCATGGTCGAGCCGACCGAGTCGGAGGACCTGGGCGAGATCGACCGCTTCGTCGACGCGATGATCGCCATCCGTGCGGAGGCCGAGGCGGCCCGCGGCGCGGTGGAGGACAGCGTGCTGCGGCACGCGCCGCACACCGCGCTCTCGATCGCGGGGGAGTGGGACCACCCCTACGACCGGATGACCGCGGTCTTCCCCCGGGGCGTGGACCCGTCGCGCAAGTACTGGCCGCCGGTGCGACGCATCGACGGCGTCTACGGCGACCGCAACCTCATCTGCACCTGCCCGCCGCCGGAGGCGTTCGAGGACTGACGTCGTCGGGGTGCCGACCGGCCGGGCCCGGTGTCCCGACCCGGCCTCCCGACCCGGCCACGAGGGTCCGGCGTGCAGAAACGGCACGCCGGACCCTCGTCATACTCCGCCAAGTGTGTTTGGATCGGCCCATGGGTCAAGAGGTGAGTCAGAGCGACTTCAGCCGTGAGCAACGACTGGCGTTCCGGGCCAAGGTGGTGCAGGACCTCGACGTGTTCGAGCGGATGCTGGAGGGCAGCCGCTTCGACTTCACCCGACCGCAGATGGGTCTGGAGATCGAGCTCAACCTCGTCGACGAGTCCACCCTGGCACCGGCGCTCATCAACCGCGAGGTGCTCGCGGAGATGACCGACGAGGACTTCCAGACCGAGGTGGGTCGCTACAACATCGAGATGAACGTGCCGCCGCGGCCGATGGCCGGAGACCAGGCCGTCCGTCTGGAGCGCTGGCTGTCCCAGTCCCTGCGGCACGCCGGTGACGCCGCCCGCACGCGGCACGCACGGGTGGCCGCGATCGGCATCCTGCCGACCCTGCGCGCCGACCTGTTCGACCAGCCCTGGCTCTCGGACGGGGTGCGTTACACCGCCCTCAACGACTCGCTGCTGCGCGAGCGGGGGGAGGGCTTCGAGCTGGAGATCCAGGGGCCGACGGGTGAGCGGGTCGCCAGCTACCACGACACCATCGGGCCGCTGTCGGGGTGCACCTCGGTGCAGCTGCACCAGCAGGTGACGCCGCAGGACTTCCCGGTCTACTGGAACGCCGCCTCGAGCATCTCCAGCGTGCAGGTCGCCCTGGGCGCGAACAGCCCGTACCTCTTCGGCAAGCGGCTGTGGGCCGAGACCCGTATCCCGCTCTTCACCGCCATGACGGACACCCGCTCGGTGGAGCTCAAGCACCAGGGGGTGCGGCCGCGGGCCTACTTCGGGCGGGCCTGGATCACCTCCATCTTCGACCTGTTCGAGGAGAACGTGCGGTCCTTCCCGGCGCTGCTGCCGGAGATGTCCGAGGAGGACTCGCTGGCCATCCTGGAGTCCGGCAACGTGCCGTCCCTGGTCGACCTGAAGCTGCACAACGGCACGGTATGGCGCTGGAACCGGCCCATCTACGACATGAGCCAGGGGGTGCCCCACCTGCGCGTCGAGAACCGTGTGCTGCCCGCCGGACCCACGGTCGTGGACATGGTCGCCAACGCCTGCTTCTACTACGGCCTGCTGGAGTCGTTCACCACGAGCGGGCGGCCGATCTGGACGAAGATGACCTTCGACGACGCCGAGAGCAACTTCATGGACGCGTCCCGGCACGGCATCACCAGCGTCCAGGTGTGGCCCGGTCTGGGCAGGATCCCGGCCGTCGACCTGGTCGCCGACCACCTCCTGTCGGTCGCCGACGACGGCCTGGCCGCGCTCGGCCTGCGTCGTGAGGTGCGCAGCCACTTCCTCTCCGTCATCGAGGGCCGGTGCCGCACCCGGACCAACGGCGCCAGCTGGCAGGTCGCGACCACGGAGGCCTACGAGGCCGCGGGCTACAGCCGTGAGGACGCGCTGCGGGAGATGCTGCGGCACTACCTCGACCACTCCGAGGACAACCTGCCCGTGCACACCTGGCCGCTGCCGCAGGTGGAGCCGCTCACCACCGAGGACTCCCGCCCTTCCGAGCTCAGCGGCGCAGGTTCCACCCCTCGATGACCGGCGACTCGTGGTGGTGCCCCAGCACCGCCACCGAGCCGACCTCGAACGTCAGGTGCGCCCCGAACCGGGGCGCCTGGCGCAGGTAGACCGCGGCCAGGATGCGCAGGGCGTGGCCGTGGCCGACGAGGCACACGTCGCCCTCGAAGAGCATCGGCCACACCCGGTCCAGCACCCGGCTCGCCCGCGCCGAGACCTCCTCGACCGTCTCGCCCGGGGTGGCACCCGGGAGGGTGCCGTGCTCGAAGACGGTCCAGTGGTAGCCCAGCTCGGCCCGCACCTCCAGGGTGGATCGTCCCTCGTGGACGCCGTAGTCCCACTCCACGAGGTCCTCGTCGACGACGTCGACGGCCAGCCCGGCCAGGGCGGCGGTCCGCCGGGCACGGGCCAGCGGCGAGCAGCGCACGTGCACGAACGTCATCGCGCCCAGCATCCCCCGCAGGTCGCGTGCCGCCGCCTCCCCCTCGGGCAGGAGCGGCAGGTCGGTCAGGCCCGTGTGCTGACCGGTCCGCGACCATGCGGTCTCCCCGTGGCGGACCAGCACGAGGCGGCCGCGGGGCACGGCCGGCCCGGCAGGCAGACCGGCGCGCTGGGTGGAGGGGGAGTCGGTCACGACTGGCACACTACGGGCCATGACTGCTGACGCGCTGCGCTCCGTGTCCCTCACCCGTACCGGCCCGGCCACCTTCGAGGCGGTCAACGAGCGCGGCGGGCGGCTGACGATGTCCTCGGCCGGCACCGAGGACTTCACCCCCGTCGAGCTGCTGCTGGCGGCGGTCGCGGGGTGCTCCGGCGTCGACGTCGACGCACTGACCTCCCGGCTGGCCGAGCCGACGACGTTCCGGGTCAGCGCGGAGGCGGAGAAGCTGCGGGACGCGGACGGCAACCACCTGGGCCCGCTCACCGTCACCGTCGAGGTCACCTTCCCTGACGGGGAGGCCGGCGACGCGGCCCGGCACCGGCTGCCGGACGCCGTGGCCCGCTCCCGCGACCGGCTCTGCACGGTCTCCCGGACCGTGCAGCTCCCCACCCCGGTCGACTACCGGCTCGCCTGAGCGTGGCGCCGGGAGGGCTGCGCCGCACCCTCGGGCTCTCCGACGCGGTGACGGTCGGCCTCGGGGCCATGGTCGGCGCGGGGGTCTTCGCCGTGTGGGCCCCGGCGGTGCGGGCGGCGGGTGGGCTGGTCCTGCCGGCGCTGGCGCTGGCCGCCCTCGTGGCGGTCTGCAACGCGCTCTCCTCCGCGGCCCTGGCAGCCCGGCACCCGTCCGCGGGAGGGACCTACGTCTACGGTCGGGAGCGGCTCGGCCCGTTCTGGGGCTACCTCGCCGGCTGGTGCTTCGTCGTGGGCAAGACGGCCTCCTGCGCGGCGATGGCGATGACCCTCGGCAGCTACCTCGTCCCCGGCAGCGCCCGCCCCGCGGCGGTCGTGGCGGTCCTGGCGGTGACCGCGCTCAACCTCCTGGGTGTGCACCGCTCGGTGCGGGCCTCCCGGGTGATCGTGTCGGTGGTCGGCGCGGCACTGCTCGGGGTGGCGGTCGCCGCGCTGGTCCCCCGGGACGGGCGGACGCCCTGGGACGCCGCCCTGGTGCTCGGGGGCGGACCCGGGGAACCGGTCGGCACCGTGCTCGGCACCGGCGGGGTCGTCCTGGGGGTGCTCCAGGCGGCGGGTCTGCTCTTCTTCGCGTTCGCGGGGTACGCCCGGATCGCCACCCTCGGCGAGGAGATCGAGGACCCGGAACGGGTCATCCCGCGGGCCGTCGTCATCGCGCTCTCGGTCGTGCTCGGGCTCTACCTCCTCGTGGGCCTCGTCGTCCTGGGTGTCCTCGGAGCGGACGGAACGGCCGCCTCGTCGGCACCCGTCGCCGACGTGGCCGCCCTGGTGTGGGGGGCGGACCTGGCCTGGGTGGTGCGGGTGCTGGCCGGCGTCGCCGCGCTGGGCGCGCTCCTCAACCTCCTGCTCGGCATCTCCCGCACCAGCCTGGCGATGGCCCGCGACGGCCACCTCCCGCGCGCGCTCGCCACCGTGTCCGGGTCCTCCGCCGTCCCCCGCGCCGCCGAGCTGACGGTGGGGGTCGTGGTGCTCGTCGTCGTCCTCGTGGCGGACCTGCGCGGCGCCATCGGCTTCTCCAGCTTCGGCGTGCTGCTCTACTACGCCGTCGCCAACGCCGCGGCCCTCACCCTGCGCCGGGAGTGGGCGCCGGGCGGCGTCGTGCCCGTCGT
The DNA here is from genome assembly GCF_003702705.1 of Ornithinimicrobium cerasi. Taxonomy (GTDB): domain Bacteria; phylum Actinomycetota; class Actinomycetes; order Actinomycetales; family Dermatophilaceae; genus Ornithinicoccus; species Ornithinicoccus cerasi. Next base: position 59,585 of record NZ_QZMN01000011.1, read on the forward strand.
GGGGCTGACCGGCTGCCTCGTGCTCGCGGCGACGCTGCCCACCCCCTCGGTCCTGGGCGGCACCCTGCTCGTGGGTGCCGGCGCCGTGGGGTATGCCGTGCGCGCCCGGCTCGGACGGGTCTGACCGGCAAAACGGCTCGCGCACGCCGCGGCGCTGCAGCACACTGCTCGCATGGAACAGCACACCGCACCGGCCGGCACGGGCACGGCCTACCTCTGGGCGCCGATCGCGACCGACCAGGTCGCCGCGTGGGCCGACCTGACCAACCACCTCGCCGCGGTCGACGGGACCGAGGAGTACTACCGCGAGGAGGACCTGCTCGAGGAGCTGGGCCACGACGGGGTCGACCCCGCGCGGGACACCCTGGCGGTGTGGGACGGGAGCCAGATGGTCGGCTTCGTGCAGGTCAGCGTCCCGCCCACCCCCGACAACGAGGGACACGGTCGCGGCTACCTCTCCGGAGGCGTCCGGGAGAGCCACCGGGGCCGGGGCCTGGGACGCGAGCTGCTCGACCTGATGGAGCCACGGGTGGCCGAGCTGGTGGCCGAGCGCCACCCGGGGCTGCCGGGCTGGGTGCGCGCCGACGGCGGCCTGCAGGGATCCTCCGCCTCGGCCCTGCTCGCACGCCGCGGCTACCGCCCGGTCCGCTACTACAACCTGCTGACCCGACCGCTGGACCGGGGTGCCGAGGTGCCGCAGGCGGACGGTGTCGAGCTGGTCTCGCCCGGCGACGTCCACGAGGAGGCGACGCGGATCGCGCACAACGACGCCTTCCGCGACCACTGGGGCTCCGGCCCGCAGACGGCCGAGGTGTGGCACGAGAACTGGACCGGCCGGTCGGTGCGGGCGGACATGTCCTCGCTCGCGCTGTCCGACGAGGGGGACGTGCTCGCCTACGTGCTGTGCAGCGAGTGGGTCGACCGCGAGCTGTTCGTCAACCTCGTGGGGACGGTGCGCGAGGCCCGGGGTCGTGGGCTGGCCCAGGCGGCGCTGCTGCGGACCATCGCGCTGGGCGCCGGCTCCGGCGCCTACGACCGGATCGAGCTCGTGGTCGACTCCGAGAACCCCAACGGGGCGACCCGTCTCTACGAGAAGGTGGGTTTCACCCACAAGCTGCAGCTCGTGGCGATGCAGCGGGACCTGCCGTCCTGACGGCATGACGCGGGCGTCGGCTCCGTGCCGTCCCCCCGTAGGCTCCTGCCGTGAGCGAGGACGGACTGCACAGCACCCTGGTGGGCGAGCAGGGCCCGGTGGTGGTCTTCCTGCACGGTCTCTTCGGGCGGGGTCGCAACTTCGGCACCGCGGCCAGGGCGCTCCAGCCGGACGCCCGTGCCCTGCTCGTGGACCTGCCGAACCACGGCCGGTCGGCGTGGACCGAGCGGGTCGACTACGGCGAGATGGCGGCCGCCGTGGCCCGGCACCTGCGGGCTGGCGTGGCAGCCGAGGGGCCGGTGCACGTGGTGGGGCACTCGATGGGTGGCAAGACGGCGATGACGCTCGCCCTCGACCACCCCGAGCTCGTCGACCGTCTCGTGGTGGAGGACGTCAGCCCCGGCGGGACCGGCGAGGTCGGCGAGTTCGAGCACCTGCTGGGGGCGCTCTCCCGCCTCGACCTGTCCCAGGTGGGCAGCCTCGGGGACGCGGACCGGCTGCTCGCGGTTGAGGTCCCCCAGCCCACGCTGCGCGGGTTCCTCCTGCAGAACCTGCGCCCCGACCGGGCGGGCGACCTGGCCTGGCAGCCGAACCTCGACCTGCTCCTGCGTGACCTGGCGACCATCACGGGCGACATCCCGCACGTCGGCGGCGACTCCTCCTTCGACGGACCGGTGCTCTGGGTCGCCGGCGCCGAGTCCGACTACGTGAGCGACGAGCAGGAGCCGCTCATGCGGCGGCTCTTCCCGCAGACCCGGAGGGTGACGGTCAAGGGCGCGACGCACTGGGTGCACTCCCAGAAGCCGGAGGTCTTCGCCCAGGTGCTGCGTCGCTTCCTGCTGGCCCCCTGAGCCGCCGGCCGGTCGCTACAGTGACGCCATGGCGCGCTTCGTCGACATCCACCCGGTGGACCCCCAGCCGAGGCTCGTCGAGCAGGTCGCTACGGTGCTGCGCGAGGGTGGGCTGGCGGCGTTCCCGACGGACGCGTGCTACACGCTCGGCGCCCGGCTGGGTGACCCGGACGCCAAGAGGCGCATCATCGAGATCCGGGCCCTCGACGACCACCACCACTTCACCCTCATGTGCGCCGACTTCGCCCAGCTGGGCCAGCTCGTGCAGCTCGACAACGCGGTCTTCCGCGCCGTCAAGGCAGCCACCCCCGGTCGCTACACCTTCATCCTGCCGGCCACCCGTGAGGTGCCGCGACGGGTGCTGCACCCGCGCAAGAAGACCGTCGGCGTCCGTATCCCCGACGACCGGGTCTGCCAGGCGCTGCTGGAGGCGATGGGGGAGCCGCTGCTCACGAGCACCCTCCTGCTGCCCGGCGACGAGGAGCCGCTGAGCTTCGGCTGGGAGGTCAAGGAGCGGCTGGACCACGTCGTCGACGTGGTCGTCGACGGTGACCAGTCCGGTCAGGAGCCGACCACGGTCGTGGACCTGTCCGAGGGGTACGCCGAGGTCGTCCGGGTCGGTTCGGGCGACCCGGCGCCGTTCCTCTGAGGGCAGGCCGGGTCGCGACGGGTCTCAGCCCCGGGGCTCCGCCTCCGCGGTCCACTCCAGCTCGACGTGGTCGACGCCGAAGTCAGTGACGGCCTGCTCGGTGATGACCTGCTCGATGTGCTCGCGGCGCTCCACGGTCGGGGCCTTGATGTGGAAGCGCAGCCCCTCCTCGACCCCCTCACCCGCATTCACCCGGATCCGGACCGACCCGCCCTCACGGAACGGGATCGTGTAGCCGTCCTCCCAGCGCAGCGAGCCTCGCTGCAGCTTGGACTCCTTGATGAAGTGCTCGAGGCGCTCCTGGGGCCGGTCCATGGGCAGGAACGTCGTGCTGCGCTCGCTGGGCAGGTCGGGCACGGCGTCGAACGTGTTGGGCATCTGCGGACCACCTTGTCGTCGTCAGGACGAGGACGCTCGTCCACAGCCATTCAAGCAGGGCCGTCCCCCGGTCCCGGGCGCGGGTCAGACCCGACGCAGCCGGACCATCACCTCGCAGTGGTCCGTCTGCGGGAACATGTCGAAGAGGCGCGCCCGCTCGACGCGCAGCGAGGGCATCCGCCGCAGGTCGGCGGCGAGCGAGGCCGGGGAGCAGCTGGAGTAGACCAGGTGCTCGACGGCGCTCGCCTCGAGCCGGTCCGCGAGGGGCCCGACGCCCCGTCGGGGCGGGTTGACCACGACCAGGTCGGGAGCGGGCCGGTCACGCAGGTATGCCGTCGCGTCGCCGACCTCGAACGTCGCCGCCGCGCCCAGCTCCCGGGCGGAGGTCCTCGCGCTGAGCACCGCCTCGGGGGACACCTCGATCCCCACCACCTGCCGCCCGGGCCCCGCGAGGTGCAGGGCGAACCCGCCCACGCCGCAGTAGAGGTCGAGGACGGTGGACGGTCGGATCTCCTCCGCCCAGTCGCGGGCCTGCCGGTAGAGGGCGGCGGCCACCGCGGTGCTGGTCTGGAAGAAGCTGCGGGTGCGCAGGTGCAGGCGGATGCCGTTGACGCGCATGGGCAGCGTGTCGGCCTCGGTGAGCACGATCTCCTCGGGTCCCTCGAGCACCGCCTTGTGCTCCGGCTGCACGTTGACGCTGACGACCCGGGTGCCGGGCACGGCGGCGTGCAGCGCGGGCACGAGCTCGCGGACCCGCGGGAGCTGGCCGGGGGAGCGCAGGACGAAGCGCGCCATCAGCTCGGCGTCCGGGGACCAGGTGAGGAGGACGTGCTTGAGCTCACCCTGCCGGGCGGGCACGTCGTAGGGGGTCAGGCCGCAGGCTGCGACCAGGCCGGCGACGACGGGCACCGCCTGCGCCAGCCCGGGCTCGTGCAGGCCGCAGTGCCGAAGGTCCACCCCCCGGCCCAGCGGGTCCAGGATCCCCAGCGTCGGCGCGCCCCGCCGTCCTCCGACCGCGAGCTTGGCCCTGTTGCGGAAGCCGGACTCGGCGTTCGCCTGCGGCGGCAGCCAGGCCGAGGGCGGGACGGCGGGGCCGAGCAGGGCGCGGACCCGGGCACTCTTCGCGGCGAGCTGAGCGGCATACCCGGTCCCCATGAGGGTGCAGGAGCGGCACGCCCCGGCGTCGAAGTAGTCGCACTGCACGGGGAGAGCCTAGGCCGGTCAGGGACGACCGTCCGTCCGCATCGAGTCCAGGGACCAGCGACCTGCCCCCGTGAAGGTGAGCGGGAGGGTGAGACCGACGAGCAGCAGGGCGTTCTCGCCCGTGAGCCCGCCGGTGGGGGTGAGGAGGGTGTAGTCGAACCGGGTCACCACCGCCAGCGCCCAGATGCCCGCCATCAGCGCGGCGGCGAGGAAGGCGGCCGGTCGCGTGAACAGACCAACGGCGAGCAGGACGGGCAGTCCCACCTGTCCGAGGGCCACCAGCCAGGCGACCAGCTCCGGGGCGACCGCCCCCACGACGTTGTCCGCCACGCTCCGGGTGAACGCGGACATGTCGAGGAGCTTGTGCACCCCGTGCGGGACGAGCAGCAGCGTGGCCAGGCGGAGCACGAGCAGGCCGAAGTCGAGCCCGCGGCTGTGTGCCTCGGGGCGGTCCAGACGCTCGTCCTCGTCCCAGTCGTACATCTCCCGGTGGTAGTCCTCCGGGTGCGGTGGCTGACCGCTCATCCGGCCACCGGGCCCAGCGCGGCGCGCAGCGCCTCGGCGTCGGCCGCCAGCTCCTCGGGGGAGCGTCGTGAGCGGGCCGCGAGGTCGAAGTCCCCGGGCCCCCGGGCGGCGAAGACGTGGACGTGGGCGTGCGGCACCTCGAACCCCTGGACGATGAGGCCGACCCGCTCGCCGCCGAAGGCCTCCAGCTGGGCGCGCCCGAGACGGGCGGCCACGTCGAGCAGGTGGGACACCGTGGCGGTGTCCAGGTCGATCCAGTGGTCGACCTCCGCACGGGGGACGACGAGGGCGTGGCCCGGCGTCAGGGGCTCCAGGTCGAGGAACGCGGCGCAGACGTCGTCGGACCAGACGACCTGCCCGGGGATCTGCCCGTCGATGATCTTGCTGAAGAGGGTCGCCATACCGGACAGGGTAGGTGGCGGGGGAGCGGACGCGGTGCGGCCCCGCCGGCCGGGTGCCGACGGGGCCGCGTCCGTGACGCACGGTGGAGACGCGTCAGAGGCCGCAGTCGACGGTGCTGGCGGCGGCGATGTAGGTCTCGATCATCTGGAACGGCAGTCCTGAGCCGGCCTCGAAGTACTCCAGACCCTTGCCGTTCGCACCGTTCGGGTTCATCCGACCCTCGCCCTTGGGGTCGCCGATCGTCATCTTGCCGAAGATCTTGATGCCCACGGGCAGCTCGGCGTCCCGGAGCGCCGCGTAGCCGGCGTCGCGCGCCTCGTCGCAGTCCGTGGTGAAACCGCCGATGTCGGCGGCCCCGAGCTCGGCGGTCGCCACGAACCAGTTGGGCGAGCTCGGACCGTTCAGGCTGTACATCGGCACGAAGCAGTGGTGGGCCAGCGCGGGGCCGGCACCGAGGGCGACGGCGGCGACGGCGGCCGTCCCGGCGACGAGGCCGCGACGGACGAGCGTGGAGCGGGACATGGGTTCCTCCTGCGTGAAGTGTCGGGGCCCGGGCGGGCATCCCTGCGTACAGACACTCAACCGTCTGCGCAGATACCTGTCGTCACCTCGCGAGGCTTCCGCGTCATCCTCGAGGATGATCGTGGCCCACCTCCGGGCCCGGTGACGGGTGGGACCATGTGTCCCATGCTCGACGTGCTGGCGGCCACGCCCCTGCTGACGATCATGGTCGTCCTCGCGCTCGGCACGGTCGTGGGGATGATCCCCTTCGGCCCGGTGCGTTTCGGGCCCGCCGGCGCGCTCTTCGTCGGCCTCGGGGTCGGCGCGCTCGACCCGAGGCTGGGGGAGGGGCTCGGCCTGGTGCAGACGCTGGGGCTGGGGCTGTTCGTCTACACCGTCGGGATCGCCGCGGGGAGCGGGTTCTTCCGCGACCTGCGTCGGCAGCTACCGCTCATGGTCGGGGCGGTCGCCGTGCTCGGCCTGCTCGCCGCGCTGACGCGGGGGCTGGCGGGGGTCCTCGGGCTCACGCCCGAGCTGGCGTCCGGCGCGTTCGCCGGCGCGCTCACCTCGACGCCCGCGCTCGCCGCGGCGGTGTCGCGTGCCGGCAACCAGGAGCCCGCCGTCGGCTACGCCATCTCCTACCCTGTCGGCGTCGTCGTGACCATCCTCGTGGTGGCGGTCGTGCTCGGCCGGTCCTGGCCGGCCCCGCGCGACAGGCCGCCGGCTGCTGGGGTGGGTCTCGTGGACATCAGCGTCGAGGTCCTCCGCCCGGGGCCGCTCGCCGACGTGCCCGGGTTCCGGGACGGGACCGTGCGCTTCTCCTACCTGCGTCGGGACGGCCGTACCCGCGTGGCGGGCGAGGACGAGCAGCTGCGGCTGGGGGACCGGGTCGTCGTCATCGGGCCGAGGGAGCCGGTGCGGGTCGCGACGGAACACCTGGGCCGACGGGTCGACCAGCACCTGGCGCACGACCGCAGCGAGGTCGACTACCGCCGCTTCGTCGTCTCCAGCCGCGACGTGGCCGGTCGGACGGTGGGGGAGCTCGACCTCCCGGGCCGGTTCCAGGGCGTCGTCACCCGCGTGCGCCGCGGGGACCTCGACCTGCTGGCGCACGAGGACCTGCCGCTCGAGCTCGGTGACCGGGTCCGCGTCGTCGTCCCCCGCGGCCGGATGGGAGAGGTCTCGGCGTTCCTCGGCGACTCCGAGCGGCGGATCAGCGAGGTCGACGCGTTCTCGCTCGCGGTCGGCCTGGCGCTCGGGCTGCTCCTCGGACTGGTGACCGTCCCGCTTCCGGGCGGACTCACCCTCGCGCTGGGCTCGGCGGCCGGACCGCTGGTCGTCGGTATGGTGCTGGGCCGGCTCGAGCGCACCGGCCCGCTGGTCTGGGGGCTGCCGGGGCCCGCCAACCTGACCATCCGGCAGCTGGGGCTGCTGCTCTTCCTCGGGGCGACCGGGCTGACGGCTGGCCAGGCCTTCGCGTCGTCGGTGTTCTCGCTCGTGGGCCTGCGGACGGCTGTGCTCGCCGCGGTGGTCGTCGGCGTGGGGGCGGTGCTGCTCGTCGGGGTCGGCCGGGTGGTGGGCATCAGCCCCGCCAGGACCGCAGGGGGCCTGTCGGGGTTCGTGGGGCAGCCCGCGATCCTCGCCTTCGCGAACGGTCGGGTGGTGGACGAACGGCTGGACGCCGGCTATGCCGCGCTCTTCGCCCTGGGCATCATCGTCAAGATCGTCGCGGTCCAGGTGATCGGCTCACCGTAGGCGTGGCGCGCTGCGCGGCGGGCCGACCCCGGTCTCTCAGTCGGCGGCGTCGAGGAGCGCCTGACAGGCGTCCGCGCAGGCCGTGCAGTCCCGGGCGCACATCTGGCAGTGGTCGTGGTCGTGCTGCTCGCACTCGGCGGCGCACTCCCGGCACACGGCGATGCAGGCCTCGACGATCGCGCGCCACGAGTCCCCGTTGGGACCGGGCCGGGACAGGACCTCGGCGGTCGTGCGGCAGATGGCGGCGCACTGGGTGTCGAGGTCGATGCAGCGGACCATGTGCTCGACGTGCTCGCCGTGCAGGCAGGCGTCGGCGCAGGTGGCGCAGGTGGAGGCGCAGCGGCTGGCCGCGTCGATGGCGGCACGGAGCTGGGGGAGGTCGAAGGTGTCCTTGTCCGGGTGGGTGCTGAGGATGTCGTCCATGTCCCCGACCGTAGGGCTGCAGCGACCGGGCCGCATCCCGGGCGTGGGTCGGCGCGGTCGGTCGTTCCACCTGACCATCATGGCTATCGAGCACCGCGCGGACGCCGACCGACGATAGGCCCGAGACCTGCACGGGATACTTGCTCAAGGGGGGCGCTCGTCCAGGGTGGCGCCGTCCCGAGATCAGACGATACTTTACATAATGTGACTTATCGGCGTTGTGTCGACTGCCCGGGCGCCGCCTGTCTAGGACGTGCCGTAGACGCGTGGGGCTGTCCACACCCCCGGCGCGCGCGGGGCGACCGTCCACAGATGCGCGGGGGAACAGCCCGAAGCGCTCGTCACCCCGGCAGGCTTCGACGATGGCGAAGAGAACGGCGGCACCGGCCAACGAGGTGCACCTGGTGGGGCGGGTCAGCGGGGAACCGTCGTGCCGGGAGCTGCCCAGCGGTGACGAGCTGGTCCAGCTGCGGCTCGTCGTGCCACGCCCCCCGCGCAGGGGCGACTCGGGGCGGACGCAGGTCGACACCCTGGACGTGGCCTGCTGGTCCGCCCGGACCCGCAGGACCGCCGTGGGCCTGGCACCGGGGCAGGGGGTCGAGGTGACCGGTGCGCTGCGACGGCGGTTCTTCGCGGCCCAGGGTGCCCGGGCGTCCCGCTACGAGGTGGAGGCGACGCTGCTCCGGCGGGTCGAGCTGGAGGGCCCTGGCCAGCCGCCCCCGCCGTGAGTCCTGTGCTGCGGCCCTCACAGCACCTGCCGGACGACGGGCACCCGGCGCAGCACCAGCACCAGCGCCGTGGTCACCACGCTGACCACCGCGAAGCGGACGAGCAGCACCGGCCACGTCGACACCGGTTCCCCCAGCCACCCGGTGTCGATGCCGACCAGCAGCACGAGGTAGTGCATGGCGAAGATCCCCATGCTGGCTCCCGCCACCGCATCCACGGCGCGGAGCAGACTCGGACGGGTGAGCGCCCGCAGGGCCCCGTCCGGCCGCAGGAGCGTCTGGGCGAGCAGCAGCACCAGCACCGACAGCACCGCGACCGTGAGGCTGTAGTAGTGCGCGCCGGACCACTGCTCCAGCCAGCCGGGCGCGTCCTCGTTGCGCCACTGCCACGTCAGCAGCGCCGACAGACCGACCGCGAGCCCCAGCGCGGGGACGACCGACCGGCGGGGAAGGGTCACGCCGCGCAGCGCCCACCCCATGAGGTACGCGCCGAGGTAGGGAAGCCACCACGACCACGCGGCGTGGCTCAGACCGACCCGTGCCCCGTCGGACCCCAGCGGCCACGTCGACAGCACCGGCACGGCATACGCGGCGAGGGCGGCCACCACCCACTCCCGGCGGCCAGACCGCGCGACCCACGGCACGAGCAACGGCGTCAGCAGCGACAGCCCCAGCACGATCCAGAAGAAGTACAGGTGCGGGGCCACCTGCCCCTGCACGACCCGGGCGAGGACGGGCCCCAGGCCCTGCCACCAGCCCTCGCGCGTCAGCGACAGGTAGGCCACGTAGACGACGTGCCAGACGACCAGTCCGGGCACGAGGCGCCAGGCACGGCGGCGCAGGTAGGCGCCGCTCCCCCGGTACCGCTCAGGGTCGAGCGACAGCGCGCCCGAGAGCATCACGAAGACCGGCACCGCCCACAGGAACGGCAGGTCCAGCGCCCTGGCCACCCAGCCGTCCACGGTCGTCGTCGAGCCCGGGCCGGACGCGGTGGCACCCACCGTGTGGATCATCACCACGCCGAGCACCGCGACCACCCTCAGCCAGCTCACCCACGCGAGCGGTCCGGGAGGTGCGGTCATGGGCGCAACTGTCGCACGCGGGCCCTAGCCTGGAGGGCATGACCACGCTGACGCCCCGCGTCCACGACGTCGACGGTTCCCGCCTTGTCGCCTACGACCTGGGCGCCACCCTCGCCACCTGGGAGCTGGACGGCGAGCCGGTCGTCTGGCTCAGCGAGCGCGCGGTGCTCGACGGGTCGGCGCCGCTGCGAGGGGGGATCCCGATCTGCTTCCCGTGGTTCGCGGCCGGCCCGGACGGGCAGCTCTCCCCCTCCCACGGGCTCGTCCGCACGGCCACCTGGCGGCCCGCCGAGCCCGTGGCCGAGGAGGTCTGGGCCTGGGAGCTGGCATCGGCGGACGTCGCCGGCTCCCCCGGCGCGGAGCACCTGCCGGGCCCGTTCTCGCTCCGGTATGCCGTGAGCCTGCGCCCCGGCGCGGAGGGACCGGCGCGTGAGCTGCAGGTCGCCCTCGACGTCACCGACCCGGCCGGCACGGGCCTGCGGGCGGAGGTGGCGCTGCACACCTACCTGGCCGTCGACGACGCGACCGCCACCCGTGTCCTGGGCCTGGACGGGGTCGAGTACCTCGACAAGGTCGACGGCGTCCGGCATCCCCAGCGGGGCCCGGTCACCCTCACCGGGGAGACCGACCGGGTCTACGACTCCGGCGCCGAGGCCGGGATCGTCGTGGACGACGGCGTCCGGCAGCTCCACCTGCGGCCCAGGGGCGCCACCCAGACGGTGGTCTGGAACCCGGGGGCGGACCGGTGCGCCGAGGTGGCCGACCTGGCCGACGACGCCTGGCGGACGTTCGTCTGCGTGGAGACGGCCGCCACCGGGCACCGGTCGCTCGTCGTCCCCCCCGGTGGGACGGCCACGGTCTCCTGCACGTTCACGGTGCGCCCGGGTGCCTCCGACGTGACACCCTGAGGTGGACATGGACGACACCCAGCAGGACACCCAGGCCCAGGACGGGCGGACCGCCCCTCCCCCTCCCCCACCCACCCCCGGCGGCGTGGAGGTGGTCACGCCGCCGATCGAGGTGGAGGGACCACGCGCCCACCCGACGGGCGACGGCGAGGGCGTCGACCGCGGTATGCTCATCCTCGACGGCCTGCGGGGTGCGGCCGCCTGGTCCTGGCGCTTCCTGCTGGTCGCGGCCGCGCTCTACGTGCTGTTCCTCATCATCGGCGAGATCTGGGTCGGGGTGCTGCCGATCATCCTCGCGGTGCTCATCTCCACGGTGCTCTGGCCGGTGGTCCGGTGGCTGCGCGCCCGGCGCTGGCCGTCGGGTCTTGCCGCCGGGAGCGTCCTGGTGGTCGCCGTCGCCGCCTTCTCCGGCGTGGTGGCGGCCCTCGCGCCGTCGGTGGTGAACCAGGGGGGGGTCATCGTCGGGCAGGCCGGCCAGGGCATCACGGTGCTGCGCGAGTGGGTGGCCGGACCCCCGTTCAACCTCCAGGGCGAGCAGGTCGACGCCTACCTGGACCAGGCCACCGCCTGGGTGCAGGAGCAGTCGAGCCGGATCGCGCAGAGCGTGCTGACCGGCGTGACCGCGGTCGGCTCGGTGCTGGTCACCCTCGTCATGACCCTCGTCCTGTGCTTCTTCATCCTCAAGGACGGCAACCGTTTCGGGCCGTGGATCCGTCGCACGTTCGGCCCGACGGCCGGGATGCACCTCACCGAGGCGCTGGCCCGGGTCTGGCGCACCGTCGGCGGCTTCATCAAGGCGCAGGCCGCGGTGTCGTTCGTCGACGCCGTCCTCATCGGCCTGGGGCTGCTCTTCCTCGGCGTGCCGATGGCGTTCGTCCTCGCCATCATCACGTTCTTCGCCGGCTTCATCCCCATCGTCGGCGCGGTGCTGGCGGGGGCGCTCGCCGTCCTGGTGGCCCTGGTGTCCAACGGCTTCACCACCGCCGTCTGGGTGCTGGTCATCGTGCTGGCCGTCCAGCAGATCGAGGGCAACGTCCTCTCCCCCATGCTGCAGAGCCGGGCCATGGACCTGCACCCGGCGCTCGTCATCCTCGTCGTCGCCGCCGGCGGCACGATCTGGGGCATCATCGGCGCGTTCCTCGCCGTGCCGGTGACCGCCGCCGTCGTCACGGTGGTCCGCTACGTCAGCGAGCACCTCGACCTCCGCACCGGGGAGAAACGCGCGGAGGACGTCAGCACCCTCACCCCCGAGGGTGCCCGGGCAGCGGCGCTGGCCGAGGGCGCCGCGCCGCTGTTCAGGATGCGGGCGCGCCAGGCCTACGAGCACGCCGAGGACGAGCGGGGAAGGGCGCGGATGGCGATGGTGGGGCGGACCTCGGACCTCGCGCAGTCGCTCCGGGACCGGTTCCTCGGCCCGCGTCTGCGCCGCGGCGAGGGTCCCGAGGACGGGGCAGGGTCCTCCGCGCCCGGCCGGACCGCCCCGGACGTCGACCCGGCGGACGGCCCGGGGAGGACCTGACCGCAGCCCCCGCACGAGAGCAGGCCCGCAGGAGATCTCCTGCGGGCCTGTCTCGTGGTGCGTCGCGCGTCAGCGGTCGGTGGCGTCCTTCCAAGCGTCCTTCGCCTTCTCGCCCGTCTGCTTGACGTCCGCGCTGAACTGGTCCGCCTGGCCCTCGGCCTGCAGACGCTCGTTGTCGGTGGCGTCGCCGGCCGCCTCCTTGGCCTTGCCCTTGGCGTCCTCGGCGGCGTTCGAGATCTTGTCACCCAGACCCATGTGTCGTCCTCCTCGTTGTCGGGGATGTGATGCTCCACCCTCCGCCGAGATGGGTCGTGCCGCAACTCGAAGAGCCGTGGGGCTGTGGGACAGTCCTCCCATGACTTCCGCGTCGAGCGTCGTCCGCGCCGATCCTCAGGTCGAGCGCACCCGCGCGCACCAGCGCGCCTGGGGCTGGTACGACTGGGCCAACTCGGCCTACGTGACGACCACCGGCACCGTCCTCATCAGCCCCTACCTCACCGCGCTGGCCCGGGAGGACGCCTGCCCCGGACTGGCCTCGGGCGCGGTGTGCGCGGAGGACCTCAGCATCCTCGGGGTCCCGATCGCGGTGGGTTCCCTCGCCCCCTACACGATCACCTTCGCCACGATCGTCTCCGCCCTGGTCCTGATCTTCGTCGGAGCCGTCGCGGACCGGCACCCCCGGCCGACCTGGCTGCTGGGGGGCCTGGCCTGGGCGGGGGCCACGGCGGCGTCGCTGATGTTCTTCCTGCAGGGCTCCAACTGGCAGCTCGGCGTCGCCCTCGTGGTCATCGCCAACCTGTGCTTCGGGGCCTCGACCGTCGTCTACGACGCCCTGCTGAACCGCGTCGCGCACCCGGACGACCGCGACAAGGTCTCGTCCCGGGCGTGGGCCCTGGGCTACCTCGGCGGTGGTCTCCTGCTCGTCATCAACCTCGGGGTGATGCAGCTGTACGAGAACCTGGGGATCTCCTACGAGATGGCCATCCGGCTCTCGCTGCTCTCCGCCGGCCTGTGGTGGGCCGGCTTCACGCTCATCCCGGTCCTGGGGCTGCGGCGCATCCGCGGCACCACCGCCGTCCCGGTCGCCCGCAGCGCCGGGATCGTCGGCGGGACCCTGGCCCAGCTCGGGGACACCTTCCGCGAGGTGCGCAACTACCCGCAGACCCTGATGTTCCTGCTGGCCTACCTCTTCTTCAACGACGGCATCCAGACCGTGATCTCCTCGGCCAGCCTCTACGGCATCGAGGCGCTGGGTTTCGAGACCAGCCAGATGATCATCACCATCCTCGTGGTCCAGTTCGTCGCGTTCGGCGGCGCGCTGCTGTTCGGGGCGATCGCGGGGCGGGTCGGCGCCAAGCGCACGGTGCTCGGCGGCATCGTCATGTGGACGCTCGTGGTGACGTTCGCCTACTTCGTCCCGCGCGGGGCCTTCACCACCTGGCTGGTGTGCGCGGTCCTCATCGGGACCGTGATGGGCGGGACCCAGGCGCTCTCCCGCTCGCTCTACTCCCAGCTGGTCCCCCAGGGGCGGGAGTCGGAGTTCTTCAGCTTCTACCAGGCGATGGAGCGAGGCACGAGCTGGTTCGGCACCCTGGCCTTCGGGCTGATGTTCCAGCTGACCGGTTCCTACCGACCGGCGATCCTCATCACGATCGTCTTCTTCGTCATCGGCGGGCTGATCCTGCTCCGGGTGCGGGTGCGGGAGGGCATCGCCGCGGCGGGCAACGAGCAGCCCCGGATCGTCTGAGGCCGCGGACGCCGACGGCCCCGGACCGCAGGGTCCGGGGCCGTCAGGGTGCAGCAGATGTATGCCGTCAGCTCAGGCGGAGCGCCTGCGCGGCTTCTCGCCGCGGCTGGTCCGCAGCAGCTCGAGACGCTCCTCCAGGAGCTCCTCGAGCTCGGGGATCGACCGGCGCTCCAGCAGCATGTCCCAGTGGGTGCGCTGGTGCTTGGTGGGCTTCAGCTCGGGCTCGGGACCGTCGACCAGCTTCGCGTCCAGACCGCAACGGCACTCCCACAGCGGGGGTACCTCGGCCTCCACAGAGAAGGGCAGCTCGCTGACGTGCCCGTCGGCGCAGACGTAGCGGGTGATGTTGCGCTCGCTGAACGTCACACCCTCGTCGCTCTCGAAGGACAGCCAGCTCAGGTTGGTGCCGCGCAGTGACCTTTCAGCCATGGGTACTCCCCTCGTGTCGAAGACACGGTGAATGTGTTCGGTCGTCTGGATGACGTGACTTCTGGTGACAACGTGCACCACGGTCACGGTGTTCCCGCCGCAGCTACGCACCGGTGACCGGCGCCTGACATCAGCGCGAACGGTCGCAGCACAGTGGGTGACATTTCATGGTAGCGGCCCCTGCGGGGCACCGCCAGTCGGCGCTACCGGCCGGTCATCTCCGCCGGTCAGGAGGGTCCGGGCCGGTCTACGGCTCGAGGGTTCGGGCCGTCCCCGGGCCGGCCGTCCCGGGCGGAGGGGTCTCGGAGACCACCTCGCCCTCGATCACCTGACCTCGTCCGGGCGGGCCCGCGGAGGGTGGACGCCGCCCGGGCGTGCTGCCGCCGCCAACCCCGAGAACGCGGGCCGCCACCACGGTCTGCAGCAGCCGCCGGGCGGTGGGCCGGGTGAAGGGCAGGACCAGGAGCAGGCCGACGATGTCCGTCAGGAACCCCGGCAGGATGAGCAGGAACCCGCCGACCATGACGAGGATCGCGTCCGTCGCCTCGTCCGTGGGCATCCGCCCCGACTCCAGGGCCCGCTGCAGCGACCGGTAGGTCCGACCAGTCTCCCGGCGGGCCAGCCAGGCACCGGCCAGGGCCATGGCGAGCAGCAGGACCAGCGTCCAACCCACGCCGATGCTCCGACCGACCGCGACCAGCGCGACGATCTCCAGGATCGGCAGCAGCACGAGCGCGAGCAGCAGCCAGCGCAGCGGGTGGCGTCGGCGTCGGGTGGTGGTGCCAGCGGTCACGGGGTCTCCTCCAGGTGGTGCCACCGTGGGAAACGTCGCAGCGACGCCAGGCGTTCCCTCGCCTGGCGACCGCGCCGCTGCAGGCCCCACACACCCACGCGCACCGCCGCCTCGCGCACGATGGCGTCGCTCATCTTCGAGGTCCCCACCTCACGCTCGACGAAGGCCACCGGCACCTCGACGACGGTCAGACCGCGGTCCAGGGCGCGGAGGGTGAGGTCCACCTGGAAGCAGTACCCCTGGGAGGCGACCTCGTGCGTGTCCATGCCCGCCAGAGCCTCCAGCCGGTAGACCCGGAACCCGGCCGTCGCGTCCCGGACCGGGATGCCCAGGGTGTAGCGGGCGTAGGTGTTGGCCCCCACGGACAGGGCCCGCCGGTGAGCGGGCCAGTTGTGCACCGACCCCCCGGGGACCCAGCGGGACCCGATGACGACATCGGCACGCTCCGCCGCGGCCAGCAGGTCCGGCAGCTGCTCCGGCTGGTGCGAGCCGTCCGCGTCGATCTGCACCACGGCGTCGTACCCGCGCTCCCACGCCCACCGGAAACCGGCCAGGTAGGCCGGCCCCAGTCCCTCCTTGCCGGGACGGTGCAGCACCGTCACCTGCGGGTCCTGGGCCGCGAGGCGGTCCGCGAGCGCGCCGGTGCCGTCGGGGCTGGCGTCGTCGAGCACGAGCACGTCCGCCGTCGGCACCGCGGCCCGGAGCCGGCGCACGATCATCTCGAGGTTGCCCACCTCGTTGTAGGTGGGCACGCAGACGCAGATCCGCTCGAGAGCGGCACGGGCGGGCGGAGTCACCGGGAGAGCCTAACGGGGGCGACGGTGACCTTCCGCCGTCCCAGGAGCTGCATCACGAGGGCCGCGACGACCGCTGCCGCGGCCAGGGGCGCGACCCAGGGAGACAGCACCACGGCGGGGGTCGTGGCGCTCCGCAGCGGCAGCGCACCTTCCAGGAGGTCCTGGGTGAACAGGTCCGTGCCCTCGTGCACCACCCCGTCGGGCGTGATGAGGCCGGATATCCCCACGTTGCTGACGTGCACGACGGAGCGGCCGTGCTCGACGGCCCGGACGCGGGAGGCGGCGATGTGCTGGGCGGCCTGATCCCCCTCCCCGAACCACGCGTTGCTCGTCGGCACGACCAGCAGCTCGGCGCCCTCGAGGACGGCGTCGCGCATCGCGGGGTCGACGACGACCTCGAAGCAGATGCCCAGCCCGAGCCGCACCGTGCGTCCGTCGCGCAGCGGCACGTCCACGACCCCCACCTCGGTGCCGGGGACGAAGTCGGTGATCCGGTCCACCCACGGGCTGAGGTGGCGCATCAGCGGGCGCAGCGGCATGAACTCCCCGAAGGGGGCGAGGTAGACCTTCGTGTAGACCTCGTCCAGCCCCTCCCCCGGCAGGTAGCTGAGCACGAGGTTGTGCGGCGCCTCGCCCCCGCGCCGCGACACCGCACCCAGGACCACCGGCGCGTCGACCGCGTCGACGGCCCCGGTGATGCGCTCCGTCGCCGCGGGGCTCCCGTCGGGGCGCAGCGGGTCGAGGTCACTGGCCCCCTCGGGCCACAGCACGACGTCGGGGTATGGCGAGCTGCCGGCGGCCACCTCCGTCGCCAGGTCCCGGGTCATGGTGGTGTAGCGCTCGAGCATCGTCCCGGGCTCGGCGGTGAGGGTCCGGGTGAAGTCCTCGGGGATGTCGCCCTGCACGGCGGCGACCTGCAGCGGGTCGCCGTCGACCGGGCGGGGCACGAGGAGCGGGGCGAGGACCAGCGCCGCGGCCGCCGCGAGGGCGCCCAGGCCCCGCCGCAGGTCGGCCCGCCCCGGGTCCAGGAGCCGTTGCGCCCCCACCGCCAGCAGGCCGCCGCCCAGCGCGACGAGGAGGCCCAGACCGGGCACGCCGACGAGGCTGACCGCGCCGAGCAGCGGGGAGTCCGCCTGGCTGAAGCCGAGCCGTCCCCAGGGGAACCCGCCGAACGGGGTCACGGCACGGGCCTGCTCCATGAGGACCCACGCGGCGGCACCCAGGAGGGGTCGGACCGATCCCCCGCGCTGCAGGAGGGCGAGCAGGCCCCCGAGCGCAGCGGGGTAGAGGGCCGAGGCAACGCTCATCGCGAGCCAGGGCAGCGGACCGGCGTAGGTCCCGGCCCAGGTGAACATCGGGGTGTACCAGGCCAGCCCCAGCAGGAAGCCGGCGAGCAGGCCCGCGCGCACGGACGCCCCGGCCGTGGCCAGCGCCAGCGCGCCGCAGCCGACGAGGGCGAGCGGCCACGCGTCATACCCCGGGAAGGCGAGGAGGAGGGCGACACCGCCGCAGAGCGCGAGCAGCAGACGGTGGGGCAGCACGGTGCCAGGGTACGTCGCCCGGCTGCGGGCACGGCCGGGCCCCGCCACCTTTGGGGCCGGACCTGGGACGACTGGTCGTCGCCACAGTTCCGTTGTCTACTCGGTGAGCGGGGCCCTGGCTACCCCCTTGGGACACGGTCTGCATCCGGGGACCACACGAACCTAGGGAGTCCGACCCGCACCTGTCAACATCACCCTGACCAGCAGCGATGGACAACTGCGCAGGTCAGGACGGGTGAACTTCCGACGACGATCTGAGGTCGGCCCGGCGTGTCCGCGCCGACACGCCGAGGGTCACCCGGCCGGGGGGACGACGACCGTGCCGCGGGCCGTGGTGGCGAGGAGAGGGGGGTCCAGGACCTCGGCGGCGGAGATGCCGCGCGACGTGTCGCCCCGGGCGACGACCCGCACCGAGAAGTCCATCTCGCGGCTGCGGGAGCCCACCCGCACCAGCGTCGCGCTCACCTCCAGGCAGTCACCGGCCCGGACGGGGGCGAGGAACTGCACGTCGCTGTAGGAGGCGAACAGGCCCTCGTCGCCGTCGGTGCGGATGCACAGCTCGGTGGCGACGTCCCCGAAGAGCGCCAGGCTGTAGGCCCCGTCCACCAGGTCGCCGGCGTAGTGGGCGTGGGAGTAGGGCACGTACCGGGCGTGGGTGACGGCCATGCCCACGGTGGCCGGACGGGTCGCCGGGGACGCAGGGGTGTGTGCGGGGACGGGCTCGGTCATGCGCTCTTCCTCTCCGGTCGGGGCGGGCGGGCACGGGCAGGGGCACTGTCCGCGGGTCCGCAGAGGGCGTGCACGAGGTAGGACGCGACCTCGCCGGGCGTGGTGCCCTTGCCGAAGACGCGGTCGACCCCGAGGTCGCCGGCCGAGCCCTCCTCGAAGCGGGGACCGCCTGCGATGAGCAGCGGCACCCGGCCCGCGGGGTAGGCCTCCCGGAAGGCTGCCGACATCTGGGTCGTGTTGGCGATGTGGGCGTCGCGCTGGGTGACCACCTGCGAGACCAGGACGGCGTCCGCACGGTGCGCCCGCGCCTCCTCCACGAGCTCAGGCACCAGCACCTGGGCACCGAGGTTGACGACGGTGATCTCGGAGTAGTACTCCAGGCCCTTCTCCCCCGCGAACCCCTTGATGTTGAGGATGGCGTCGATGCCGACGGTGTGCGCGTCGGTGCCGATGCACGCGCCGACGACGACGAGCGGGCGCCGCAGCGTCCTCTTGATCGTGGCGTTGACGTCCTTGGCCGGGAGCAGCGGGAAGTCGCGCTCGACCACCTCGACCTTGTCCAGCTCGACCAGGTGGGTGACGCTGCCGTAGACGACGAAGAAGGTGTGGTCGGGTCCCATCGCCTTGGCGTGGACGAGCAGCGCGGGTGCCAGACCCATCTTGGCGGCCAGCTGCAGGGCGGCACCCTCGGCACGCTTGTCGTGGCGCACCGGGAGGGTGAAGGAGACCTGCACCATCCCGTCGCCGGTCATGTCGCCGTAGGGACGGACCACGCCGGTCCGGGCGGGGGCCTCCCCCGACCCCGGGGTATGCCGTTCGCTCACGTCGCGCCCTCCTCGAGCAGGGTGATGGCCGGGTTGTCGTAGTCCTCGGCCCGGCGGGCGACCCCGTCCAGGCCCTTGCCCCGGTCCGCGGGCCGCTTCATCAGTCCGAAGGTCCCGTCGGCGATCGCCTCGAGCAGCGGCACGCCGGTGGCGCCCGAGTCCTCGTCCGTGATCCTCTCGAGGAGGTCCACGGCCTCCGAGAGCACCTGCCGGGCCCGGGTCTGGATGAACCCGTCCCGCGGGGGGTGGAAGTCCTCGGTGAGGCCGCCCGCGGCGCGCTGGACGTAGCGCACGTTCTGCAGGGCCAGGTCGCGGTCGGAGAGGAACGGCGTGACGACGGCCTCGGTCATCATGCCGACGAGGAGGATCGACTGACCGGTCATGGCGCCGACGAGGTTGAAGAACCCGTCGAGGAGGTAGCCGCGGAAGATGTCACCGGTCATGTGCTTGGTCGGCGGCATCCACTTCAGCGGCGCGTCGGGGAACAGCTGGCGCGCCAGCAGGGCGTGCGCCAGCTCGAGCCGGAACGAGTCCTCGAGGTCGGGGTTGATCTCGAAAGCGTGGCCGAGCCCGAGCTGCCAGTCCGCCAGGCCCGCCTCCCGGCCGAAGAACTCGTTCATCAGCTGGCTCACCGTCACCGTGTGGGCCGCCTCCACCGCGTCGGCGGTGGTGAGGTAGTTGTCCTCGCCGGTGTTGATGATGATTCCCGCCCGCGCGTGGACCTGCCGGGAGAAGCGCTGGTCGACGAAGGTCCGGATCGGGTTGATGTCGCGGAAGAGGATGCCGTACATCGAGTCGTTGAGCATCATGTCGAGCCGCTCGAGGCCCGCCAGCGTCGCGATCTCCGGCATGCACAGGCCGGAGGCGTAGTTGGTGAGCCGGACGTAGCGCCCGAGCTCCTTGCTCACGTCGTCCAGCGCCGCGCGCATCAGCCGGAAGTTCTCCTGGGTGGCGTAGGTGCCGGCGAAGCCCTCGCGGGTGGCGCCCTCGGGCACGTAGTCCAGCAGCGACTGCCCGGTCGAGCGGATCACCGCGATGACGTCGGCGCCCTCGCGGGCCGCCGCCTGCGCCTGCGGGATGTCCTCGTGGATGTCGCCGGTGGCGACGATGAGGTAGATCCACGGGCGTCGCTGCGGGTCGCCGTGCCGGGCGATCAACCGGTCCCGCGCCGCCCGCTGCCGGTCGATCCGCCGCAGGCCCGGTCGCACCGCGGCGCGCGCGGCCCGGCGGGCGCCGGTGGCCTCGCCCCGCCCCTGCGGCAGGCGGAAGGTGACCCCCCCTGCCGACGCCTTCTGCGCCAGCGTGAGCAGGTCCGGGGCCTCGTCGCGACGCAGGGCGTCCCAGACGGGCGTCGTGACGCCGTGCTCGAGACCGACCTGGGCGCGGACCGCGTCGACGAGGTGGTTGACCCACGGCACCCGCTCGTGGTCGGCGCCCGCCAGACCGGCCAGGCGCAGCGTCGCCCGCTCGACGGACACCGTGGTGTGGCTGCGCGCCAGCTCGACGACCGGCTGGCCGAGCCGCTCGGCGAGCCGGCGTGCCCGGCGCACGACCTCCTCGTCCAGCTCGAGCCGCGGCGGCGGTGCCGGTCGGGCGGCGGTGCTCGTGACTCTCACACCGCACCTCCGTCGGCGACGCTCCCGTGACCACGCTCCGCGGCCAGCCGCTGCTCGAACAGGTCCCGCACCGCGGGGTCGCCGCGCAGCAGCTCCAGCGCGTAGTCGGCGTGCCCGGGCGTGTAGCCGTTGCCCACCAGCATCGTCACGTCGGCGGCCAGCCCCTCGGCGCCGAGCGCGGCGGCGGCGAAGCTGGTGGCCATCGAGAAGTAGACGACGGTCCCGCCCTGCGCGGTGATCATCAGCGCCGGCTGCTCGCAGCCCGGGACGTCGACGCAGACGACCGTGACATCCACCGGCCCCCCGGCCTCGCGCACCGCGGACTCCAGCGCCAGCGGTGCCCGCGCGTCCGCCACGACCACCTCGTCAGCCAGCCCGGACCCGCGCAGCAGCGCGGCCTCGCGCTCGACCGGCACGACGGCGACCCGGCGACCCGCCCCGGCCTGACGGGCGGCGGCCAGCGACAGCGAGCCCGACTTGCCCGCGCCGCCCAGGACGGCGACCGACGGGGAGAGCCCGCGCTCGACATACCCGGAGACGACCCGGCGCACGAGGGCGGGGGCGCCGCAGACGTCCATGACCATGAGGGAGAGCTCGGGGTCGAGGTCCGTCGGCAGGACGGCGGCGACCGAGCGCCCGAAGAGGATGGCGTGCCCGCTCGCCGGCACGCGCTCGGACAGACCGTCCCAGCGCTCGAGGTGGTCGTGCACGGCGAGCGGGGTCAGCGAGAGCGAGACGAGGGTCGCGACGCGGTCCCCGACGCGCAGCCCCAGCGGGCTCTGCGGTCCCACCTCCGCGACGGTGCCGATGAGCATGCCTCCGGACCCGGTGACAGGGTTCTGCATCTTGCCCCGGTCCTCGATGATCTCCAGCACCTCCGAGCGCACCGAGTGGCCGTGGACGTGACCGGTGGGGCCGGTGTGCTTCTCCCGGAGCTGGCGGTAGGACGCGGCGTCGAGGTTGAGGATCTCGACGTCGATCCGCACCTCGTCGGGGGCGAGCACCGGCGAGACGTCGAGCCGACGGGCGGACTGCGGCAGCGTGACCGCCTCCCCCGACGGCTCGAGCACCCGGTGCACCCCGAACGGCGAGTGGGTCGTCATACCCGTCATCTGTCCTCTCTGAACGGCATTTCGCAAGACATCTTCCCGCGGTTCTTCCGTTTCGCAGGAAGATATCCGTATCATGCCACGCATGAGCGCCCTGATCGAGCAGCCCTACGCCTACACGCGCCACGAGCTGGTGGAACCGGACTGGACCCGGTTCCCCGGGTGGAAGGACATCACCGCAGAGCAGTGGGCCGACGTGCAGTGGCAGCGGGTCAGCTGCGTGAAGAACGTCCGCCAGCTGCGCACCGTCATGGGCGACCTGCTCACCGACGACTTCTACGCCGACCTCGAGCGCGACCAGGCCGAGCGGGCGACCATGTCGATGCTGGTGCCGCCGCAGATGCTCAACACCATGGTCAGCGAGGTGACCTGGGCGGACGGGCGGATGCCGGCGGCCGGCGAGGAGTTCACCCGGGCCTTCTACGCCGACGCGGTGCGTCACTACATGCTGCCGGTCTTCTCCGACCGTCGCACCGACTGGCCCTCCCACCCCTACGCCAGCCGCGACTCGCTGCACGAGCACGACATGTGGGCGACCGAGGGGCTGACGCACCGCTACCCCACCAAGGTGCTGGCGGAGATGCTGCCCACCTGCCCGCAGTACTGCGGCCACTGCACCCGGATGGACCTCGTGGGCAACTCCACGCCCCAGGTCACCAAGCTCAAGCTCGCCGGCAAGCCGGTCGACCGGCACACCGCGATGCTCGACTACCTGCGCGCCACCCCGGGCGTGCGCGACGTCGTCGTCTCCGGCGGCGACGTAGCGAACATGCCGTGGAAGAACCTCGAGGCGTGGCTGGACCAGCTGCTGGACATCGAGTCGATCCGTGACGTGCGGCTCGCCACCAAGGCGCTGATGGGTATGCCGCAGCACTGGCTCGCCCCGGACGTGGTCGAGGGCGTCGCCCGGGTGGCGCGCAAGGCGCGCGAGCGGGGCGTGGGGCTGGCGATGCACACGCACGTCAACGCGGCGCAGTCGGTCACCCCGCTGGTCGCCCAGGCCTCGCGGGCGATGCTCGAGGCGGGGCTGCGGGACGTGCGCAACCAGGGCGTCCTCATGCGTGGCGTCAACGACGACGCGCACCAGCTGCTCGACCTGTGCTTCGCCCTCGCCGACGAGGCGATGATCACGCCGTACTACTTCTACATGTGCGACATGATCCCGTTCGCCGAGCACTGGCGGGTCTCGCTGTCGGATGCCCAGCACCTGCAGCACTCGCTCCTGGGCTACCTGCCGGGCTTCGCCACGCCGCGGATCGTCTGCGACGTGCCGTTCGTCGGCAAGCGGTGGGTGCACCAGGTCGACACCTACGACACCGAGCGCGGGATCTCCTACTGGCGCAAGAACTACCTCACCGCGATCGAGGGTGACGACGTCGACGTGACCAGCGCCGAGTACGTCTACTACGACCCGATCGACACCCTGCCCCCCACCGGGCAGGAGTGGTGGCGCCAGCACACGGCCGAGCACCACGACGGCGCGGAGCAGGCGGCCTACGAGCACGCCCGCGCCTCCCACCAGGCGTCGGTGGACCAGCTCGCCTGAGGCCTCCCCTGGCCCACACCGCAGCCCCCTCTTCATCCCGCACACCTGATCCTGCCCCTCCCCCTCCCCCACAGCCCCCTCCCCGCAACTCACAGGCGTCGACCCTGCCTCGGGCCGGATGCATCCCCCGGTCAGTGATGGCCGACGCCTGCGAGTTGGCGGGTGGGGCCTCGTTGGCGGGTTGGGCCTCATCGGGCGGGTGGGTCTCGTCGGCGGGTGGGGTCTAGCATCCTTGACCGTGGCCAAGAAGCAGAGGTCCTCGGGCGGCACGCCGGCCACCGTGACGCTCGACCGCGCCGGCGTCCCGTACGAGGTCCGTGCCTACTCCCACGACCCCGCGGCGTCGTCGTACGGGCTCGAGGCTGCCGAGGCGCTCGGCGTGGAACCCGCCCGTGTCTTCAAGACCCTCCTCGTGGACACCGACCGGGGTCTGGGCGTCGGCATCGTGCCCGTGGACGCGCTGCTGGACCTCAAGGCGGTCGCGGCCGCGCTGGGCACCAAGAAGGCCACCATGGCCGACCCCGTGGCGGCCGAGCGGACGACCGGCTACGTCGTCGGAGGGATCAGCCCCGTGGGTCAGAAGAAGGCGCTGCCCACGGTCCTCGACGTCTCCGCGGAGCAGTTCCCGACGATCCTGGTCAGCGGCGGCAAGCGCGGGCTGGACCTCGAGCTCTCCCCCGCCGACCTGCTCACGGTCACCCACGGTCGCACGGCGGCCATCGCCCGCCGGTAGTGACGAGGGAGGTCACCCACGGGTGCGGTCAGGTTCGTGGGACCTTCATCACCCTGCAGCGTGATGGAGGTCCGGCTGGCGTGACCGCACCCGACTCGGGATGGCTGCTCAGATGATGAAGTCGGCCTCGGGGAGGCGGCCGAGCCGGTCCTCCCAGGGCGTGGACAGCACGATCGTCGTGTTGGTGGACACCGACGCCTGCTGGCGGATGCGTGCGAAGAGCTCCTCGAGGTCCTGCGGGCGGGCCACGCGCAGGAGCAGGACGTAGTTCTCGTCGCCGGCGACCGACCAGCACGCCACGATCTCCTCGATCCCGTGCAGCCGTTCCGGCACGTCGTCCTCGGCCGCGGGGTCGAAGGGCTTGACCGACATCAGCGCGGTGAGGGGCAGCCCGACCTTCGGGTAGTCCACGACCGCCCGATAGCCGGTGATGATGCCCCGCTCCTCGAGCCGCTTGACCCGCTGGTGCACCGCCGAGGTGGAGAGCCCGACCTGCCGCCCGAGGTCGGCGAAGGAGATGCGCCCGTCGGCGGCCAGGACCTGGACGATGTGGCGGTCGAGGGGCTCCATGGGCCCAGCGTAGCCGCGGGTCAGCGCAGGTCGGGGGCGGTGCGCGCGGTCCTGCGCGAGGCGAGGAGCACGGCATACCCGCCGGCGGTGGCGAGCAGCGAGGGCAGGAACCAGACCGGCAGCGGCGCGGGGGCGCGCAGCACGGCATACCCCAGGACCAGGAGCGACAGCGCACCGATGACCAGACGTCGCCGCCCGGCGAGCGCCACCGCGAGGGAGGCGAGCACCACCACGGTCGGCAGCCCCAGCAGGAGCACGGCGTCGAGGTCGACCCCCGACGGGCGCTCGAGCGGGTTCTCCCCCTCGGCGGTGGACCACAGCGGTCCGAGCAGCAGGACCACGGCCGTCGCCAGGGTGAGCAGCACGGCGAGCCAGGGGAGCCGGTCGGCCGTCGCACGCACCCGCCTCACGCTAGCAGGGCCTACCCTGGGGCCCCATGAGCGTCGAGACCGCGCAGCCGCGCCCGCACCTCCTCCTCCTCGACACCGCGAGTCTCTACTTCCGGGCGTTCTTCGGGGTCAAGGACCTGCGCGAGGCCCCGGACGGGACGCCGACCAACGCCACCCGCGGTCTGCTCGACATGGTCGCCACCCTCGTCACCCGGTTCCGTCCCACCCACCTCGTGGCCTGCTGGGACGACGACTGGAGGCCCGAGTTCCGGGTGCGCGCGATCCCCACGTACAAGGCGCACCGGCTCGCGGACGGCGCGGTCGACGAGGAGCAGGTGCCTGACGAGCTGGCGGCCCAGGTCCCGGTCCTGCGCCGGGCGCTCGAGGCGTTCGGGATCCCGGTGCTGGGCTCGCCCGGCTACGAGGCCGACGACGTCATCGGCACCCTGACCGCGCGGCACAAGGACCGGATGGCCGTGTCGATCGTCACCGGCGACCGCGACCTGTTCCAGCTCGTCGACGACGCCGCGGGGGTGACGGTGGTCTACACCGCGCGCGCCGGGGTGCGCGACGCCGAGGAGATCCGCGAGGCGGACCTGCAGGCGAGGTATGGCGTGGCCACCGGGGCGCAGTACGCGGACATGGCGATGCTGCGGGGGGACACCAGCGACGGGTTGCCGGGCGTGAAGGGGATCGGGGACAAGACGGCCGCCCAGCTCATCGCGACGTACGGCTCGCTGGAGGGGCTGCGCCGGGCTGTCGCGGACGGCGACCCGGAGCTCAAGGGGGCGCGCCGGGCCAACCTGCTCGCGGCGTCGGACTACCTGGACGTCGCGCCGCTCGTGGTGACCGTGGCCCCGGACGCCCCCCTGCCGGACATGCCGCTGACCGTCCCGCGCGAGCTGGCCGACCCGGGGACGCTGCAGCAGCTGGTGGAGGCCTACGACCTCGGCAGCCCGGTGGGGCGGCTGATGAAGGCGCTGGACCTGCGCCCGGGGTGACGGCCCCGCCGCAGTTCCCGATGGGCAGTCCCTAGGGGTCGGTCGGCTCCGGCATCGGGTGTCGGTAGGTCCACGAGGTGAGGGCGGTGCCGAGCATGGCCAGCAGGACGCCCACGAAGATGTGCAGCGCCCGGTCGCCCGACTCCCCCAGCCAGTACTGCAGCGAGACGAGGACCGCGACGGCGACGGCGAGACCCAGGTTGACGGGTCCGGCCGAGCGCCGCAGGGCCAGGTAGACGACGGCGGTTCCCACGGCGACGACGAGCGTGACCCACGCGCCCAGCTGGTGGTGGCGGAAGAAGCGGTCCTCCCCGCCGAGGAAGGCCGAGGCCCAGCCCGCCTGCGCGATGAGGCAGCTGAGCAGGAGCGTGGCCGCGCTGCGCAGGACGACCAGGTGCGGGTGCGGCATCGACGGCAGGGAGCGCACCCGGGCGCGCGGCGACGGACCGGACATGGTCGAGGCGCTCAGCGCCGGCGCGGCGGCTCGTTCGGCGGCCACTCGCCGTCGTCCGAGCCGTCGTCCCGGGAGTAGAGGAGCTCCTGCAGCCGCACGTGGACCCGCTCGACGTCGGGGACGTCGTGCAGGACCATCCCGCCCTTCTCGGTCGCGTCGGAGACGACGAGCGTGCCGCAGCCGAGGACGCGGTCCAGCAGCCCCTTCTCCAGGCCGATGTCGTTGATCCGGTGCAGCGGGATGTCGCGTCCGCCGCGGCTCAGGATGCCGAACCGGTGGCTGATCCGGCGGGTGGTGACCGTGTAGCTCTCGCTGCGCCACCGCAGCACCGGCAGCCCGACGAGCCAGAGCGCGAGGAGCAGCGCCACCCCGCCGGCGACCCACATCGCCACCGGGTAGACGTCGCTCCCGCGCAGGAACCACCACAGCGCGACCAGGGCACCGGCGAGGAGGACGGCCCACAGGACCGCGACGACCAACGCCTTCCAGTGCGTCCGCAGCCGCAGGACGATCTCCTCGCCCTCGGTCAGCTGGTCAGCGCGCAGCCCCATCTCAGACCACCCTCTCGAAGACGGCGGCCAGCCCCTGGCCCCCGCCGATGCACATGGTCTCCAGGGCGTAGCGGCCCTCGCGGCGGTGCAGCTCGGAGGCGAGGGTGGCCAGGATCCGGGCCCCGGTGGCACCGACCGGATGCCCCAGAGAGATGCCGGAGCCGTTGGGGTTGAGCCGGTCCCAGGAGGAGGGGTCGCTCATCCCCCACTCGGTGAGCACGGCCAGCGCCTGGGCCGCGAAGGCCTCGTTGAGCTCGATGAGGTCGAGGTCGTCCATCGTGAGCCCCGCCCTCTCGAGGGCGGCGGCGGAGGCCGGCACCGGACCGATGCCCATCGTCTCCGGTGCGACGCCCGCGACGGCCCACGACCTCAGCGCGAGCACCGGGGTCAGGCCCTTCGCCTCGGCGTGCTCACGGGTGGTGACGACGCACAGGGCGGCCGCGTCGTTCTGGCCGCTGGCGTTGCCGGCGGTGACGGTGGCCGCGGGGTCCTGGCGGGACATGATCGGGCGGAGGCCGGCGAGGACCTCGGTGGTGGTGTCGGGGCGGATGTGCTCGTCGGTGTCGACGACGACCGTGCCCCTGCGGGAGGTGACCTCGACGGGCACCAGCTCCTCGGCATACCGACCCTCGGCCTGGGCGGCGGCCGCCATCCGGTGCGAGCGGGCGGCGAGCTCGTCCTGGGCCTCACGGGAGATGCCGTAGTCGCGGCGCAGGTTCTCCGCGGTCTCGATCATGCCCCCGGGTATGGGGTGCCTGTCGCCACCCGCGGTGGAGCGGGCGCGGCCGAGCCGGTCGGCGAGCTGGACGTCCGCGCGGACGCCCAGACGCAGCAGGGCGTAGTGCTCGACCTGGCTCATCGACTCCGCTCCCCCGGCGACGACCAGCCGGGCCCCGCCGG
Organism: Ornithinimicrobium cerasi; assembly: GCF_003702705.1. Taxonomy (GTDB): domain Bacteria; phylum Actinomycetota; class Actinomycetes; order Actinomycetales; family Dermatophilaceae; genus Ornithinicoccus; species Ornithinicoccus cerasi. Next base: position 87,391 of record NZ_QZMN01000011.1, read on the forward strand.
TGGCCACCGCCGAGGCGGCCGTGAGGACGGCCTGCAGGCCGGAGCCGCAGCGACGGTCCAGCTGCATGCCGGGCGCCCGGTCCAGGCCGGTGTTGAGCGCGAGGATCCGTCCGAGCGCGGGGATCTCGCCGGAGGGGTTGGCGTTGCCGACGACGACGTCATCGACGTCGCCGTCCTGCAGCCCCGTCCGCTCCAGCAGGGCGGTGAGCAGCTGGGTGCCGAGGTCGGCCGCGGTGAGGCTGGCCAGGCTCCCCAGGAAGCCGCCGACGGGGGTGCGCAGGGGCGAGCAGATGACGATGTCGGACATGGCCCAACCCTAGTGGCGTCAGTCGAGGCGGTCGGCGGCGACGACGCCGCGCAGCATCGCGTCGCTGGCTCGTCGGGCGGCGCGGGCGACCTCCGGCTCGGCGGCCTGGGCGACCTGACCGAGCAGGTCGACGACCTGCTTGCAGCGGCGCACGAAGTCGCCGGCCGACATGCCGCCGTCGCGCAGCACCTCGTCGAGGCCGCGACCCGACGCCCAGCGGTGCACCATCCAGGCGATCCCCGGGTCGGGCTCCCGGTCACCCTCCAGCCGGTGCTCGCTCTTGAGGCTGAGCACCTCCCGCCAGATCGCGCCCATCTCCCCCAGCGCCTCCTCGACCTCGACGGTGGGCATCCGGGCGTCGAGCACCTCGTCCCCGCGCGCCTCGTGGATCAGCGAGGAGACCACCGCGGCCAGGTCGGCGGGCGTCAGCCGCCGCCAGGTGCCCCGCCGCAGCGACTCCGCGACGACGAGGTCGAGCTCGGTGTAGATCCGCCGCAGCCGCTGGCCCTCCGGCGTCACCTGCTGCCCGTCGGGCGTGAGGTAGCCCAGCCCCGCCAGCAGGTCGCAGATCCGCTCGAACGTGCGCGCCACCGTGTGCGTGCGCTCGGCCACCCGCCGCTGGAGGTCGTCGGTCTCGCGCCGCAGCTGCCACCACCGCGCGGCCCACCGCGCGTGGTCCTCGCGCTCCGGGCAGCCGTGGCACGGGTGGGCCCTCAGCTGCGCGCGCAGCTCGTCCACCCGGGCCTCACCCCGGTGCGGGTATGCCGTGCCGCTCTCCTCGTCCGCACCCCCACCACGGCCCGGTCCCGGCCGCGGCTCACGGACGGTGTCGCGCAGCGCCGAGGCCAGGTCCTTGCGGGCGCGGGGGCTGCGGGAGTTGAAGCCCGTCGGGACGCGCAGGGTGCCGATCACCTCGGGCACGTCCTTGAAGCCGGCCACCGTGAGCCGCTGGACGCTGCCGTTGGAGGTGAGGACGGTCGGCTCCGGGGCGGCGGAGGCGCGCTTGGTCCCCCGGATCACGACGCCCATCGTGCCCTTGCGGCCCCCGTCGAGCTGGATGACCTGGCCCGGCGCCAGCTCCTCGAGCGAGCGGGCGATGTCCGAGCGGCGCTCGTGCTGGCGCTGCCGGGCCAGCTTCTTCTCCAGCTCGCCCAGCTCGTGCCGCATCCGGCCGTACTCGCGGAAGTCACCCCGGTCGCAGCGCATCGCCTCGGCGTAGCCCTCGAGCGCGGTCTCGTTCTCCCGGACCCGGGTGGTCAGCCCCACCACCGACCGGTCGGCCTGGAACTGCGCGAACGAGGACTGGAGCAGCTCGTGCGCCCGGTCCCGGCCGTACTGCGCCACGAGGTTGACCGCCATGTTGGAGCTGGGGCGGAAGGAGCTGCGCAGCGGGTAGGTCCGGGTGGAGGCCAGGCCGGCGACGTCGACCGGGTCGACCCCGCGGCGCCACAGCACCACCCCGTGACCCTCGACGTCGATGCCGCGCCGCCCGGCCCGGCCGGTGAGCTGGGTGTACTCCGCCGGGGTGACCGGCGCGTGCGTCTCCCCGTTGAACTTGACCAGCTTCTCCAGCACCACCGTGCGGGCCGGCATGTTGATCCCCAGCGCCAGCGTCTCGGTGGCGAAGACCGCCCGCAGCCGCCCGTGCGTGAACAGCTCCTCGACGATCTCCCGGAACAGCGGCAGCATCCCGGCGTGGTGCGCCGCGTAGCCGCGCGCGAGGCCCTCGACGAAGTCGTGGTAGCCGAGCACGCCCAGGTCGGCGGGGTCGACCTCGGCCACCCGTTGCTGCACCAGGTCGCGCACCCGGCGCCCGTCCTCCTCGGGCACCAGGCGTGCCCCCCGCCCCAGCAGCTGGGCGACGGCGGCGTCGCACCCGGCGCGGCTGAAGATGAAGGTGATCGCCGGCAGCAGCCCCTCGCGGTCGAGCCGGTCGATGACCTGCGCCCGGCTCGCGACGCCACCGGGCAGCGCACCGCGCTCGAGGACCGGGACGGCGTCGTCATACCTGCGCCTGGAGTCGGACCGGCCGCGCTCCCCGCCGCCGCGTCCGCGCCCCCCGTCGCGCCCACGGCCGCGACCGTCCCGTCCGCCCCCGCGCGGCTCCCCCCGCCGACCCCGGGGACCGCCCGCGTCCTCCCGGGACCATCCGCTGGAGGCTGACCGCTCCGCCTGCGAGATCCGTTGCAGGAGCTCAGGATTGACCCGGGTGCTGCCCGGGCCCGCACCCTCGGTGACGAAGAGGTCCAGCATCTGGGTGCCCACCATCATGTGCTGCCACAGCGGCACGGGTCGGTGCTCGGACACGATGACACGTAACGACTCAGGGTTCCCGCCTCCGCGAACCGCCCTGAGCCAGTCACCGAACTCCTCGGCGTTGCTCACCGTCGCCGACAGGGAGACCACCTGCACCGACGGCGGGAGGTGGATGATGACCTCCTCCCAGACCGCGCCGCGCCAGCGGTCCGCGAGGTAGTGCACCTCGTCCATGACGACGAAGCCGAGGCCGGTGAGCGTGGGCGAGGAGCTGTACATCATGTTGCGCAGCACCTCGGTCGTCATCACCACCACCGGCGCCTCGCCGTTGACCGAGGAGTCACCGGTGAGCAGACCCACGTTGGCGCTGCCGTGCCGCTCGACGAGGTCGTGGTACTTCTGGTTCGACAGCGCCTTGATCGGGGTCGTGTAGAACGCCTTGCGGCCGGTCTCCAGCGCCAGCGCGACGGCGAACTCCCCCACCACGGTCTTGCCCGCACCTGTCGGGGCCGCCACGAGCACGCCGGCCCCGTCCTGGACCGCCTGGATCGCCTCCAGCTGGAAAGGATCGAGCTCGAAGCCGAGGCTCTGCGTGAAACGTCCGGCGGGCGTCGCGGCCCGGGCCGCCCGCTCCCGGGCGCGGGCGTACTGCTCGGCAGGGCTGGACATGTCCTCAGGCTATGCCAGCGCGGGCACGATCATCTGCAGGTTCGCGCTCGCGACCTGCACGGTGAGGGGCAGCGGGGCCAGCGCCTCGCCGTCCCCGTGGGCGAGGACGTCGGCGGGTCCCTCCACCCGCACCCGGGTGGCGCGCCGCACCTCGACCTCCGGCATCGCGGTATGCCGTCCCGCCCGGACCGCGCGGAGCAGGACGAGGGCGCGGGCCGGGGTGAGCGGGCGGACGACGACCAGGTCGAGCAGGCCGTCGCCGGGGTCCGCCCCCGGGGCGAGGTGCAGCCCGCCGCCGAGGTAGGGCATGTTCGCCGGCACCACGACGAGGGCGTCCAGCTCCTCGGTCGTCACCCGCCCGTCGGGCAAGGTCGTCGTCAGCGCGTAGCGCAGCGGCGGCGTCCACCGCAGCCGGGCGATCTCCACGAGCGCGGCCACCGTGTAGGACCACGACCCGAGCCGGCGGGGCAGCAGGGTCGCGCGGTGGGCGATGCGGGCGTCGAGGCCGGCGTTGACCGAGCCGAGGACGTGCCGGTCCAGCTCGACGACGTGCAGGGTGTCGACCGTGCGCCTGCCGTCCTGCAGCAGCGCCGCCAGGGCGGCCGGGCCCGACCCGATCCCCAGCGATCGCGCGTTGTCGTTGCCGGTGCCGGCGGGCAGGATCCCGACCGCCGTGCCGGTGCCGGCGCACAGGTCGGTCGCCAGGCTCACCACCCCGTCCCCGCCGGCGACCGCCAGCACGTCGACGCCGTCGGCCACCGCGGCGGCGCACCGGTCCCTCGCCTCCGCCAGCGAGGACGCCGCGACCTCGACCACGTCGTGCCCGGCCGACCTCAGCGCTCCCACCGCCTGCGCCCCGAGCAGCGCGGCGCCCCCGCGCCCGGACCGCCGCCCGTGCGCGACGGCATACCTCATGGCCGGGGCGTCGGCTGGTCCGGGGCGAGACCGGCGTAGCGGCCCGGGTTCTTCCTCTCCCTGCGGCGCTCGAGCAGGAAGGCGACACCGACCGCGCACCAGAAGAGGAAGAAGACGGGGGCCGCCATCGCCAGCATCGTCCAGGCCGACGGGTCCGGGGTCATGAACGCGGAGAAGACGAGGATGGCGAAGAGCGTGACCCGCCAGCTGCGCCTCATGTTGCGCGCCGAGAGGATCCCCACCTGGTTCAGCGCCACCAGCACGACCGGCAGGAGGAAGGCCAGCCCGAAGGCGAGCATGAAGTAGAGCCACAGGGACAGGAACTCCTGCGCCCCCGGCAGGTTGGCGGCGCCCTCGGGCGTGAATCCGAGCAGGATCGCGACGAGGCGGGGGAAGGTGAACGCGGCCATCGCCGCGCCGGCGAAGAACAGCGGGATGCTGATGAAGAAGTAGACCAGCGCGATCTTCTTCTCCCGCTGGTGCAGCCCGGGGAGCAGGAAGGCCCACACCTGCCAGATCCACACCGGGCTGGCCAGCACGATGCCGCTGAAGACCGCGACCCTCAGCTGCATCGCGAACGGCTCGGTGATGTTCTGGAAGCGCAGCATCACCTCGTCGTCCCCCCGCTCGCGGGCGACCCGGGCGATCGGCCCGTTGACGAAGGCGAAGATCTCGTCGTACCAGTACCAGCCGACCACGGCCAGGGCGGCGATGGCGATGCAGGAGATCAGCAGCCGGTTGCGCAGCTCCTTGAAGTGCTGCCCGAGCGACATCCTGCCCTCGGGGTCCCTCGTCGTGGCGCGCGCCATGTCCTCCCCTGCCGGATGCTGCCGGTGTGCCGCGGCCGGGTCAGGCGCGCGGGTCGCCGTCGTCGGGGCGTCCCTCGAGCCGGCGGTACTCCTCGGCCGCGGTGTCCCGGTAGGTGTCGTCCGTGCGCTCGCCGGCGCCCGGCAGCGGTGGCTCCCCAGGTGCGCGGTCCTTGCGCGCGGCGTTCTCGTCCTTCATCTGGTCGACCTCGGTCTTGAAGACGCGCATCGACTCGCCCAGGCTCCGGGCGGCGTTGGGCAGGTTCTTCCAGCCGAAGAGCAGGATGAAGGCGACGATCAGCACGATCACGTGCCAGGCCTGGAGGCGCATGGGGTGTCCTTAGTCTCGCAAGTCGTCGGCGTGCGCTCCACGCGCGCCGACGTCAGTCTAGGCCGTCCGCCTGGGTGTGCCCCTCCACCGCCCCGACCGCTCCGCGCGCGACCGCCCCCACGAGCTCCGCGGGGGCGAGCACCCGCACCTGGCCGGCCGCCCGCCAGACCAGGCGCTGCAGCCACCGGGGGTCGGCGACGCGCAGCACCACCTCGAGGCTGCCGTCCTCGCGCCGGTCCACCCGTTCGACGGGGAAGGTCTCGGCGACCCACGCCGCGGAGGGTTCGAGGTGCAGGGTGACCTCCAGGTCCTCCGGCGCCGCCCGGTAGACACCGGCACCGAGCTCGCGCGGCGGCAGGTCGGCCGGCGGCGTGCCGTCCTCCTCGAGGACGGTGAGCTCCTCGATGCGGTCGAGCCGGAAGAGCCGGACGCCGACGGCGCGGTGGCACCACGCTTCGAGGTACCAGCGGCCGTCCACGCCGACCACCCGGATCGGGTCGACGTCGCGCTCGGTGGTCTCGTCGCGGCTGGCGACGGTGTAGCGCAGGTGCAGCCGACGCTGGCGCACGAGACCGTCGCGGAGGCGGGCGGACAGCTCGGGGTCCAGCGGCTGCTCGAGGTCGACGGTGACGGAGGCCGCGGTCGCGGCCGCGTCGCCCGCGGCGGCCTCGAGCTTGGCCAGGGCTCGGTCGATCGCGTCGTGCTCGGTCAGCCCGGGCGTGTCCCGCAGGGCGCGGAGAGCGACGATGAGCGCCAGGGCCTCGTCGCGACCCAGCCGCAGCGGCCGGGCGATGGTGTCGGCGTTGGAGACGTAGACCCGCCCGTCCTCCCACTGCGCGTCGATGAGGTCGTCGGGGTAGTGGCCCGGCAGCCCGCAGACGAACAGCAGCTCGAGGTCGTCCACGACCTGGGCCTCGCTCACCCCCAGCTCGCGCGCGGCGCTGGCGAGGTCGACGCCCTGCCGGTTGAGCAGCCAGGGCACCATCGTCAGGAGCCGGCCCAGCCTGGAGGTCGCGCTCTCGTAGGTCGCCATCAGACCTCCCCACCGTGCGCGCGGGCGACCGCCGTCAGCGCCACGACCACGGCGTCCCTGACCTCCGGCGGGGAGGCGACCCGCACGTCGGGACCGGCTGCGCACACCTCCTGGACGAGCGCGCCGACGTTGGTCACCCTCAGGTCGAGGCTGTCCCAGCCAGCCTCCCCGTCGCCCGGCTCGACCGTGCCGCGGCGGCGCAGCGAGGAGGCGGCACCGTCGCGCACCAGGAGGCGCACCGTCGTCCTCGCGCCCGCGTCCTCGCCGTAGGTGCGCCGGATCATCGCGGTGGCGTCGTGCTCCTCGGGAACCCGGAAGGCTCCGGGACGCCCGACGCCGCGGGGGGTGCCGACCACGCGGTCGAGGCGGAACACGCGGGGGGCGTCGCGGTCGAGGTCGTGCGCCGTGAGGTACCAGCGCCCGTGCCAGCTGGTCAGCCCCCAGGGCTCGACGCGCCGCGACGTCACCCCCGCTCCCCCACCACCCCGGTAGTCGAAGGTCAGCCGGGTGCGCGACAGGACCGCGTCGCGCACCGGCTCGAAGGCGGGCTCGCGGGTGTGCAGCAACGGCTCGATGCCCGAGACGGAGGCCTCGTCCCGGACGAGCCCCGCGGCGTCGAGCTTGCGCAGGGCCTGCGCGGCCGGGCCGGCGAGGCTGGCCTGGCTCCACGCCCGGGCGGCGAGCCCGACGACGGCCAGCTCGTCCGGGTCGAGGTCGACCTGCGGGAGGGCGTACTCGCGCTCGTCGATCCGGTAGCCGACCTCGTCGTCGAAGAACGGGTCCACGGCCTCCGCGCGCAGCGGGATGCCGAGGGCGCGCAGCTCGTCCTTGTCACGCTCGAACATGCGCTCGAAGGCCTCGTCGGTGCCGTCCTGGTAGTCCGGCACCGCCTCCCGGATGCGCGCCCGGCTCAGCGGCTGCCGGGTCGCGAGCAGCGCGATGACGAGGTTGAGCAGGCGCTCGGTCTTGGCGGCCGCGGGGGTCGGGCCGCTCGTCCTGGCCTTCGGGCTGGGCATGGGCACGAGGCTACTAGACACCTGTGCGACCGACGGGTCGCCCGTGCCGCTCCGACGGGTGGCCGCTGCCACACCGACGGGTCCGGGCGGCCGGCACTAGGCTCCCTGGGTGATCACCTGGCGTGAGGGAACCGTCCGCGGGCGGGTCGGCGGATGGGCCGGGGTCCTCGAGCTCGAGGTCGACACCGCGGAGGGCACCGTGCGGTCCCTCGCCTACCCCGACGTCGTGGGGGCGCCGGAACCCGGTGACCGTGTCCTCCTCAACGTCACCGCCCTCGAGCGCGGGCTCGGCACCGGGGGGTATGCCGTGGTCGTCGCCGTCCCCGACCGGCCCGACCTGTGGCCCACCGTCGACCGCGCCGCGCCCGGCCACCTCGTCAAGGCCCGCTACACCCCGATGCAGACGACGGTCCTGGGTGTCGACGACCCCGAGGGCGAGCACCACGCGCTCCTCGTCGACGCCGACGACCTCGACGGTCTGCCCGTGGTGGCCGCCGACCTGCACTCAGCCCTGCCCGCCGTCGTCGCCGGCGTCCGCGCACAGCGGGCCGACCTGCGCATCGCCTACGTCATGACCGACGGTGGCGCCCTTCCCGCCGCGTTCTCCCGCACCTGCGCCGAGCTGCGCGCGGCGGGCTGGCTCACCTCCGTCATCACCGCCGTGCAGGCCTACGGGGGCGACCTGGAGGCGGTGACCGTCCACAGCGCCCTGCTCGCGGCCCGGCACGTCGTGGGCGCGGACCTCGCCGTGGTGGTCCAGGGTCCGGGCAACCTCGGCACCGGCACGCGATGGGGCTTCTCGGGTGTCTCCGCAGGAGAGGCGCTCAACGCCGCCGCCGTGCTGGGCGGCCGCCCCGTCGCCTCGCTCCGGGTCTCCGAGGCCGACCCGCGCCCGCGCCACCGCGGCCTCTCGCACCACAGCTCGACGGCCTACGGCCGCGTCCTCGCGCACCCGGCCGAGGTCCCGGTGCCGGCCGGCAGGACCGGGCGGCCCACCACGGACTCCTGCCTGCAGGACGTCCGGGAGCAGGTCGCCCGGCTCGCCGACCGCGCCCCGCACCTGCGTCCGGTCGACGTGCCGGTGGACCAGCTCATGGACGTGCTGGCGGACGTCCCGACGCGGCTGCGCACCATGGGTCGTGGTCTCGAGGAGGACGCGGCCTCGTTCCTGGCGGCCGCCGTCGCGGGCGTCCTCGCCGCCCGGCCCACCGCCTAGGGTGGGCGCATGCGCGACGGCGGCCTGACGGCATACCTGGAGGAGCTGCTGGAGCGGGTGCGGGGGGAGGACTCGGGCGAGCCGCACGAGCTGCCCGTCCTCGCGGAGGCGGACCCGGAGCGGATGGCGGTGGCCGTCGTCGACGTCGACGGGACGGTGTGGGCGGCCGGTGACGCGGAGCACCGGGTCCCGATCCAGTCGATGAGCAAGGCGGTGGTCTACGGCGTCGCGATCGACAGCTCGGGCATGGACGAGGTGCTCCGCCACATCGACGTCGAGCCCTCCGGTGACGCGTTCAACCGGATCAGCCTCGACGACGGCTCGAACCGGCCGGCCAACCCGATGATCAACGCCGGCGCGCTGACCGCGCACTCCCTCGTCGCCGGGCGCGACGCGGCCCACCGGCTCGAGCGCATCCGGGAGGTGCTCTCGGCGATGGCCGGGCGCGAGCTGGAGATCGACGAGGAGTGCTACCGCCAGGAGATCGCCGACGCCCACCGCAACCTCGGCATCGCCCACCTCGTCAAGGCGCTGTCCGAGCTGCCCGACGAGCCGCACGACGTCGTGGACGGCTACACCCGGCAGTGCGCCCTCTCCGTGAGCGTCGTCGAGCTGGCCCGGATCGCCGCGACGCTGGCCAACGACGGCGTCCTGCCGGGGACCGAGGACCGGGTGCTGAGCGCGAGAGCGACCCGGCACGTGCTCTCGGTGATGCTGACCTGCGGCATGTACGACTCCGCCGGCGACTGGGTCTCCTCCGTCGGCATCCCGGCCAAGAGCGGCATCAGCGGCGGGATCCTGGGTGCCGTCCCCGGGCGGGGCGGCATCGCGACCTACTCACCCCGCCTCGACGGACACGGCAACTCCTCGCGCGGCATCCTCGCCTTCGAGCACATGTCGCGCGACCTCGACCTCCACGCGCTGCGCCCCCGTCACCGGGACCGGTGACGGGGGCGCAGCGGGAGGCGGGCGCGGGTCAGCGCACGTCGACGAGGTCCACGACGAAGATCAGCGTCTCGCCACCCTTGATGGCGCCACCGGCGCCCCGGTCGCCGTAGCCCAGGTGCGGCGGGATGACGATCCTTCGGCGGCCGCCGACCTTCATCCCGAGCAGCCCCTGGTCCCAGCCCTGGATGACCTGGCCGACGCCGACCGTGAAGGTCAGCGGCTCGCCGCGGTTCCAGGAGGCGTCGAACTCCTCGCCGGTCGACCAGGCGACACCGACGTAGTGGGCCGAGATGGTCGCTCCGGCGGTGGCCTCGGCACCCTTGCCGACCTCGACGTCCTCGGTCACCAGCTCGCTGGGCGGGCTGTCACCGGGGAAGTCGATCTCCGGCTTGGCCTTCCTGACCTCGCCGAACGGGGACTCGCTCATGTCTCTCCTTGGGTATGTCGTGGGGCTGGCTCGGGCGGGCGCGCTCAGTAGGCGCCGAGGATGTCGACGACGAAGACGAGGGTCTCGCCGGCGAGCTCGTGGGCCGGCGGGGCGGTCGCGCCGTCGGTGTCCGCCGGGGCCTCGCCGTAGGCCTGGGCGGCGGGGATGACGAGAAGGACGCGCGAGCCGACGGTCTGACCGACCAGGCCCTCGTCCCAGCCGGGGATGACCCGGCCGACACCGATGGGGAACTCCGCCGGCTCGCCGCGGTCGTAGGAGTTGTCGAAGCCCTCGCCGTCGGAGAACTTCACGCCGGTGTAGTGGACCTTGACGGTCTGGCCGGCCTGCACCTCGGCGCCCTCGCCCCTGACCAGCACCTGGCTGACCAGCTCGGTCGGCTCCTCGGTGCCGTCGGGGACGGTGATCTGGGCCGCGGACGCGCCGTCGGCCTCCACCTCGGGCAGACCCTCCTCCGGCTCCACGGCCTCGCCGGTCGCGGAGGTGAGCGGCTCCCTGCTGGAGACGACCTCCATGTAGAAGACCAGGGTGTCGTCGGCCCCGACGCCCAGCTGCGGGTTGCCCGCGGCGCCGAAGGCGTCGGCGGCCGGGATCGCGAGCAGCAGGGTGTCGCCGGCGCTGCGGCCGGGCAGGGTCTCGAGGAAGGCCGGGAAGAGGTTCTCGTTGCTGAGGTCGAGCGTCACGGTCTCGTCGGCCTCGTAGGTCGACAGCAGCTGCTCACCGGTGGTGCCGTTGACGGCGAGGTATCGGGCCTGCACCTCGTGCCCCTGCGCCACCTCGTCACCGTCGCCCGCGGCGACGTCCTGGCTCTGGGTCTCCGACACCCGGAAGGGCAGGTCGCCCTCGGCGAAGGGCTCGTCGTTCCAGGTGATCTGGGGCGCGTCCCCCTCGGTGTCCACCGCCAGCTCGGCGAGGTCTCCGTCGGCGACGGCCGAGGTCACGGCGGCGTCGTCGCTCTGCGAGGCGGCGTCCCCGTCACCGCCCTCGGTGGCGCAGCCGGCGAGGAGGAGCAGCGGGGCGGCGGCCAGGGCGGCCAGCCAGGGTCGGGGTGAGCGCACGCGCGCATCCTTTGCTAGACGGTGGAGGACAACCTGCTCAGCCTAACCAACGGAACCTGGGCGTTCGGTGTGAGGCGCTGACCCGGCGCGGATCGAGGCGATCAGCTCCTCGACCCGGGCGTCCACGCTGACGAAGGGGTCCTTGCACACGACGGTGCGGCTGGCGGCGTCGTTGAGCTTGAGGTGCACCCAGTCGCAGGTGAAGTCGCGCCGGTGCTCCTGGGCGGCGCGGACGAAGTCGCCCCGCAGGCGGGCCCGGGTCTGCGGCGGCTCGTGCATGGCCCGGGCGACGCGGGCGTCGTCGACGAGGGTGCGTGCCCGACCGGCCCGCTGCAGGATCGGCACCAGGCCACGGCGCGGGTGGACGTCGTGCCAGGCGAGGTCGAGCTGCTGCAGACGCTCGTCGTGCGGTGCCAGACCGTGCCGGTCGGCGTAGGAGTCGAGCAGCGACTTCTTCATCACCCACTCGACCTCGGTGTCGACGAGCGCGAGGTTGTCCGTGTCGATGGCGTGCAGGGTGCGGTCCCACAGCTCCAGGACCTGGTCGTAGGGGGCGGTGTCCGCGATGCCCGCGCCGGCGGCATACCTGCTCGCGAGCTCGAGCAGCTCGCGCTGCATGTCGAGGGCGGTGATCGTGCCGCCGCGCTGGCGGGCCAGCGGGCGGCGGCCGGTCGGGTCGCGGCTGACGTCGCGGATCGCCTGGACGGGGTTGGCGAGGGCGAGGTCGGGCACGATGGTCCCGGCCTCGAGCATCCGCAGGACGAGGTCGGTGGTGCCGATCCGCAGCAGGGTCGTCGTCTGGCTCATCGTCGAGTCCCCGACGATGACGTGCAGGCGCCGGTAGCGCTCGGGGTCGGCGTGCGGCTCGTCGCGGGTGTTGATGATGGGCCGTGAGCGGGTGGTGGCCGAGGACAGGCCCTCCCACATGTGGTCGGCACGCTGGGAGACGAGGTAGGTGGCACGCTCCCCCACGACGTGCAGCCGTCCCGCTCCGCTGACGAGCTGCCGGGTGACGAGGAAGGGGACGAGGGTGTCCGTCACCCGCTCGAGGCGCCCGTCGCGGCGGATGAGGTAGTTCTCGTGCGAGCCGTAGGAGTTGCCCCGCGAGTCGACGTTGTTCTTCAGCACGTAGATGGTGGCGTCCATCCCCTCCTCGGCGAGGCGCTGCTCGGCGTCGTCGGCGAGGTCCTGGACGATGAGCTCGCCCGCCTTGTCGTGGGCGAGGACGTCGAGGAGGTCGACGCACTCGGCCGTGGCGTACTCCGGGTGCGAGCCGACGTCGAGGTAGAGCCGCGAGCCGTTGGACAGGAAGACGTTGCTCGACCGGCCCCACGCGACGACCTTGCGGAAGAGGTAGCGGGCCACCTCCTCCGGTGCCAGCCGCGGGCCCTCCCGGAAGGTCGCGTTGACCCCGAACTCGGTCTCGATCCCGATGATCCGCCGGTCCACCGCGCTCACCGCGGTCCGGGACGGCGGGCCCCCGGGCACCGGCTCACTGCCCACCCTTCTGCACGAAGTTGTGCACGAACTCCTGGGCGTTGGTCTCCAGCACCCCGTCGATCTCGTCGAGGAGGCTGTCCAGGGCGGCGTCGCGCTCGGCGTGCTGCGCCTGGGGAGCCGCCGGCGGCACCGCCGGCTCGGGCTCGGGGGCGGCGTCGTCGCGCCGTGAGGTGAACTTCTGCTGCTCGGACATGGGGATGCTCCTCTCAGACGTCCTCGCTCACCAGCTCGGTGAGCAAGGAGGCGGTGCGGGTATGCCGGTCGAGCAGGGCCGCGGTCTGCTCACGCGTGGCGGAGGTCGGCTCGGGCAGCTGGACCCGGCGCACGCGACCACGCTCGTCGAGCAGGACGACCGAGTCCCACGAGGCGGCGCGGACGTCCGTGCCGAAACGACGCACGACCTCGCCGCGGAACCAGGCGCGGGTGTCCGCCGGCGGCTCGGCGACCGCGGCGGCGATCGCCGCGTCGTCGACCAGACGCTCCAGCTGGCCCGCGGCGCGCAGCCGCAGCGCCAGCCCCCGTGCGGGGTCCAGGTCGTGCCACTGGATGTCCATCGCCTGCACCCGCGGGTCGTCCCACGCGGCGCCGGCCCGGTCGCGGAACCTCTCGAGGAGCGAGAGCTTGGCCACCCACTCGACCTGGGCGGCGCAGGAGGCGGGGTCGACGCGCAGGGCGTCGAGGACCGTGCGCCACCGCCCCAGGACGAGGCGGGTCTCCTCGTCGAGGACCCACCCCTCGTGACCACCGACGGCGGCCTCCTCGACCGCCTCGAGGTGGGCCTCGAGCAGGTCGAGCCCGGTCAGGTGCCGTCCGTCGAGGGTCTCGACCGTCGCGCGCAGGGTCGGGTCGTGGGAGATGACCTGCGCCGCCGCCACCGGGGCGCGCAGCGTGACGTCGGGGACCGCCCCGGGGTCTGTCTCCAGGAGACGGAGGACGGCGCTGAGCGAGCCGACGGCGAGGAGGGTCGTCACGTCGGCCATCGTGGCGTCGCCCACGATGACGTGCAGCCGGCGCCACAGGTGCGGGGTCGCGTGCGGCTCGTCCCGGGTGTTGATGATCGGGCGGCGCAGCGTGGTCTCCAGCCCCACCTCGGCCTCGAGGTAGTCGGCGCGCTGGCTCAGCTGGAAGCCGGGTCGCTCGCTCGTCTGCCCCAGCCCCACCCGGCCGGCGCCGGCGATGACGGGTCGGGCCACGAGGAAGGGGATCAGGTCGCGGGCGATCCGTTCGAACGGCACGGTGCGCGGGACGAGGTAGTTCTCGTGGGTCCCGTAGGAGGCGCCCTTGCCGTCGACGTTGTTCTTGTAGAGCCGCACCTGCTGCCCGCGCCCGGCCAGCGTCCGCGCCGCGGCGAGCGCCACCTGCTCGCCGGCGCGGTCGTAGCGCACCGCCTCGGTGGGCGAGGTGACCTCGGGTGAGGAGTACTCGGGGTGGGCGTGGTCGACGTAGAACCGCGCGCCGTTGGCCAGCACGGTGTTGGCGATCGTCGGGTCCTCGACGTCGGTGAGCTGGGAGCGGTCGGCGAGCGCGCGGGCCATCTCGTAGCCGCGGGCGTCCCGCAGCGGCGTCTCGTCGGCGTAGTCCCAGCCGGAGCCGGTGGGCAGGGCGGCGCCCGCGTGCGCGCCCGCGGCGTAGGCCTGCACGACCTGGCCCGAGAGGAGCATGGGGGTGAGGGGCCGTCCCTGGGCGTCGACCTGGTCGCTGGTGATCCCCAGCTCGGTCTCGATCCCCATCACGCGACGGACGGTCATGGGGCCACCCTACGGTCCCTTCCCGACGGCGGTCCCGCCGTCCGCCCCGGTCGCCCGGGGCACGTCCAGACGGTCGAGGACGGCCTGGACGAGGGCGCCGTACTCGCGGACCACGGCGTCCTCGAGCCCCTCGTCGTCGGCACCCTCGAGGAGGCCGAAGGTGCGCACGCCGGCCGCCAGGCCGATCATCAGGCAGGCCAGCTGCTCGACGTGCCGCCGGTCCTCACCCTCGGACGGGAAGCGGCCGAGGAAGCGCTGCCGGAAGTCGGCGAGCGCGGTCTCCCGGTCCGGCGCCTGCGGGAAGAGGTAGAGGGCGCGCAGCCACGGCTCGGCGGCCTCCTCGTCGCGGCGGGTCAGCATCCGGCGGACCAGGAGCTCACCCATGCCCTCCAGCGGGGTGTCGGGGAGCAGCGGCGCGGGCTCGGCGGGCCGGGCGAGGGCGTGCAGCTGCTCCTTGGAGCCGGCGATCTTCATCACCATCGCCGGTGAGACCCCCGCGACCCCCGCCACCTCACGGATGGTGACCGACGCATACCCCCTCTCGCCGAAGAGCCGACGTGCCGAGCGCAGCACCCGTTCGCGGGTCTCGGTGGCGCTCACGGCTCGCGCACCGCCACCGGGGTGAGGTCCGCGCGCTCCGCCGGGCGGGGGACCCCGGTGATCAGGTCCACGTCCAGGCTGGCCGACGTGCTGTGCACGGTGAGCGCGCGGGAGCGGGTCCGGCCGGTCCCGTGGTCGACGGCGGTGAGGACGTAGCGGCCCGGAGGTGGCAGACCCAGCTCGTAGTAGCCGTCGGGGTCGGCTGTCGTCGTCCCCGCGTACTCGCCCGAGTGTCGGATGAGCGAGAGCATCACCCCGCCCAGCGGGCGGCCGGCGTCGGTGACGTGGCCGCTGAGGAGCAGTCGTCGGGTCATCGTGACGTCCTCGGCCTCCCCCGCGTCGAGGTCCACCAGCTCCGACTGCGGCGCCCAGCCCTCGGCGGAGACGACGAGCAGGTAGCTGCCTCCCTCCGGCAGGGCGAGGACGTAGCGGCCGTCGTTGTCGGTGCGGCCCCAGTCGACGTGCCGACCGTCGGGGTGGAGCACGGTGGCGACGGCCTGGCGCAGCGGCCTCCCGGCCGGGCCGACCACCCGGCCCCGCACGAGCACCTCGGGCCGTTCCCCGTCGGCCTTGACGTGCACCCGCTCACCCGTCGGGACGGCGCCGGCCGGTTCCAGGCTCTCGTCGAGCCGCACCGGTCGGCGGATGAACGCGGCGATGAGGGCGCCACCGAGCGCGGCTGCGGTCCCCGCCCAGAACACCAGCTGGTATGCCGCGAACGTCGGCGCCATCTCCCCGCTGCTCGTCCGGATCATCGAGGCGGCGAAGACCGCCGCCACGAGCGCCGACGCGGACGAGGTGCCGATGGAGCGCAGCAGGGTGTTGAGGCCGTTGGCCGAGGCCGTCTCGGTGATCGGCACGGCGCGCATGATGAGGGTCGGCATGGCCGCGAAGGCCAGGGCGGTGCCGAGGGAGGCGATGCCCGAGGTGACCATCACCTCCACCACCGAGCCGTGCAGCAGCGCGCGTGTGACGAAGCCGACCGCCATGGCGAGCGCCCCGCCGATGAGCACCGCGCGCGGCCCGTAGCGCCGGATGAGGCCCGCCGACAGGGGCGACATCGCGACCATGAGGATCCCCGCCGGGAGCAGCGCGAGTCCCGTGGCCACGACCGAGAGGTCGAACCCGTAGCCGGTCTCCAGGGGCATCTGGACCTGCTGGGCCGAGGTGAGGAAGTTGGCGAACATCGCGAACCCGACCAGCACGGACGCCGCGTTCGTCAGCAGCACGGTGCGCCGCATCGAGGTGCGGATGTCGACGAGCGGCTGCCCGGTCCGCAGCTCCCAGGGCACCCAGGCCGCCAGCACCAGGCCGGCGGTGACGAGAAGGGTGAGCGTGAGCGGGGAGCTCCAGCCCCACGATCCGGCCTTGCTCACCGCCAGGAGGAAGCAGGTCAGCGCGACCGAGAGGAGCACCGCGCCGAGGAAGTCGAACCGCCCCCGGGTGCGGACGGTCGACTCGGGCACCACCCGGTGCACGGCGACGAGCATGACGACCGCGAACCCGCCGGAGACGTAGAAGAGTGCGTGCCAGTCGAGGCTCTGGTAGATCACGCCCGCCAGCGGCATACCCACCGCGCCCCCGATGCCGAGCGTCGCGGACATCAGCGCGACGCCGGAGCCGACCTTGTCGGCGGGCAGGTGGTCGCGCATGATGCTGATGCCGACGGGCACGAGACAGGCGCCCAGGCCCGCGAGACCGCGGCCGAGGATGACCATCCCGAGGCTGGTGGACAGCGCGCCGATGAGCGACCCGACGATGACCGCCCACATGCAGACGAGCATCATCAGGCGCTTGCCGAACATGTCCGCGAGCCGCGACACGATCGGAGTGCCGACGGCGGCCGTCAGGAGGGTGATGGTCACCAGCCAGGAGGCGTTGTCGCTGGTGGTCCCCAGGATCTCGGGGAAGTCGGGGAGCAGCGGCAGGACGAGCGTCTGCTGCAGCGAGACCAGGGTCCCGCACAGGCCGAGGACGGCGATGATCGCGCCGGTGGACGGGCCGGGACGGGCCGTCTCGGCCTCCAGTGAACGCATGTTCACCAGTCTACGTGCCCGCCGCAGGTCGACCGACCGTCATCTCGTGCGCCGCCCTCCCCTGTGCACCGGCCACTCACCTGCGTGACGCCTGCCCGTCGGTCCGCCGATCGCCGCGCACCGGCCACTCACCTGCGTGACCCACGCCCGTCGGTCCGCCGATCGCCGCGCACCGGCCACTCACCGGGGGGCGCCGAGACCTGCCTGTGGACAAGCGCCAACGCGACCACCGCGGTCGCGGCACGCTTGCGCGGGTGACCTTCGATCCTCGTCAGCCGTTCCTGCTCGGGTCCGCGACCCGGGCCGGGCTGCCACGGCGTGCCGTGAAGTCCTCGACGTACCGGCGGGTGCTGCCCGGCGTCTACGTCGATGCCCGGGTGAAGGTCGACGGACGGGTCGAGGCGCTGGCCGCCCTGCTGCTCGCGGGTGCGGACGCATTCATCTCGCACCACCAGGCGGCCAGGCTCTACGGGGCTGTCGTCCCGGACACGGTGGTCATGCACGCGAGCATCCCCGGGAACCGCCACCGCTCGCGACGACCCGAGCTGACGGTGCACCGGTCGGCGCGGGTGCCGACGCGGTTTCGCGGTGTGCCGGTGACGACGCCCGAGGACACGTTCCTCGACCTGGCCGGCCACCTGACCCTGGTGGACCTGGTCGTGCTGGGCGACTCGCTCGTCCGCCGGGGGCGCACCACCCCGGACCGGCTGGTGGCCGCAACCGAGTCTGCCGGCCCACGACTCCGCCGTGCGACGCTCCGCGCCGCCCGGCTGGTGAGGCACGGCGTGGACTCCGCGATGGAGACGCGCTCCCGGTTGCTCGTCGTGCTGGCCGGCCTGCCGGAGCCGGAGGTCAACGTGTGCTTCTGGTCCCCCGACGGCCAGCTGCGGCGTCGGCTCGACCTGGCCTACCGGGCGGTGCGGCTGGCCCTCGAGTACGACGGTCGGCAGCACGCCCTTTCCCGGGCGCAGTGGGAGTCCGACGTCGCGCGCAGGGAGGAGTTCGACGCGGAGGACTGGCGCATCATGGTGCTCCTGGCCAAGGACATCTACCGCACCCCGGCCCGCACCCTCGACCGGCTGGTCGCCGCGATGCGCAAGGCCGGGATGGAGGTCCCGCCGCTGTCCGACGAGTGGCGTAGGCACTTCCCCGGCCATGCAGCGGCGTGACCCCTGCACGCGAGACCGGTCCGCGGGGCGCAGGGACCACCCACGTGAGTGCCCGGTGCACGCCATACCGACCAGGCCCGCACCCCGGCCACCCACGTGAGTGGCCGGTGCACGCCATACCGACCTGACCCGCACCCAGGCCACCCACGTGAGTGGCTCCTGCACGCACCGTCAGAGGAAGGGGCCGTGCGCCCCCTGCTCGACCGAGCGACCCGGGTGGGTCCCCGTGCTGTCGCCGACCAGGGTGCGGATGTAGACGATCCGCTCACCCTTCTTGCCGGACACCCTCGCCCAGTCGTCGGGGTTGGTGGTGTTGGGCAGGTCCTCGTTCTCCCGGAACTCGTCGAGGTAGGCCTGGTCGAGGTGCCGCTGGCGCAGTCCCTCGTCGCCGCTGAGGAGCAGGTCCTTGATGGCGAGCTTCTTGGCCCGGTCCACGATGTTGCGCACCATCGCCCCGGACGCGAAGTCCTTGAAGTACAGGACCTCCCTGTCCCCGCCGGCGTAGGTCACCTCGAGGAACGCGTTCTCCGGCGACACGGCATACATCCCCCCGACGGTGACGTCGATGAACGCCGCGACCGTGGTTGTGCGGTCGCCCCCGTGGGCTGCGACCTCGTCCGGGTGCAGCGGCACGTCGGTGGTCAGGTACTTCGCGAAGATGTCCCGCGCACCTGCGGCGTCGGGCCGCTCGATCTTGATCTTCACGTCGAGCCGGCCGGGGCGCAGGATCGCCGGGTCGATCATGTCCTCACGGTTGGAGGCACCGATGACGATGACGTTGTCGAGACGCTCGACGCCGTCGATCTCGGCCAGCAGCTGCGGCACGATCGTCGTCTCGACGTCGGAGGACACCCCGGACCCGCGGGTGCGGAAGAGCGACTCCATCTCGTCGAAGAAGACGACGACGGGGCGGCCGTCCGCCGACTTCTCCCGCGCGCGCTGGAAGATCAGCCGGATGTGCCGCTCGGTCTCGCCGACGTACTTGTTGAGCAGCTCCGGGCCCTTGATGTTGAGGAAGTACGACGCCGTGCTCTCCTCGGCCGGCGCGCCCCTCAGCAGGGCCGTCTGCCGTGCGAGGGAGGCAGCGACCGCCTTGGCGATGAGCGTCTTGCCGCACCCGGGCGGCCCGTAGAGCAGCACCCCCTTCGGCGGGCGCAGCTGGTGCGCGGCGTAGAGGTCCTGGTGCAGGAACGGGAGCTCGACGGCGTCGCGGATCTGCTCGATCTGCCCGGTCAGCCCGCCGATGTCGTCGTAGGAGATGTCCGGCACCTCCTCCAGCACCAGCTCCATCACCTCCGGCCGCGGCACCCGCTCGGTGACGAAGCCGGTCCGGGGGTCCATCAGGAGGGCGTCGCCCAGGCGCACCGGTTCCTCCGCGAGGGAACCCGCCCGACGACACACCCGCTCGTCCTCACCGCGGACGATGACGACGACCCGGTCCTCGCCCAGCAGCTCCTTGCAGGTGACGACCTCCCCGGACCGTTCGTACCCCGCCACCGCCACGACCGCCTGGGCCTCGTTGAGGAGCACCTCGCGCCCCGGTCGCAGCTCGTCGGTCGACAGCTCGGAGGAGACCCCGGTGCGCACCCGACGGCCTGCCACCGACACGTCCACGGTGCCGTCCCCCACGAGTCCGAGCACCAGGCCGAACGTCAGGGGCGGCGAGGCCAGGGCGTCGAGGTCCTCGCGCAGCCCGGAGATCTGGGTGCGCGCGGCCCGCAGGGTGTCCGCGAGCTGGTCGTTGCGCGCCGTCAGCTCTCCCAGCCGCGCGGTCATCGTCCGCACCTGCTGCTCGAGATTGCGCTCGCGGAACGACGGGCCCCCCGGGCCGGGGGTGCGGTCGGACGTCGGCTGGGTCAACGGACCTCCTGGAGGTGGTCGGGCTAGATTCCACAGTATGAGACGCCGCCTCCCCCCGCGCGGACCGGGTCGCCGGGCGCGTGCCGCACCCGCCGGCCTCACCCTCGTCCTCCTGCTCACCGGGTGCGGCGAGTCGGTCGACGAGGGGTCAGCCCCCACGTCCGCCGCGCCCCCGTCCGTCACCCCCGGCGGGTCGGCGACGACAAGCCCCCCGACGAGCACAGGAGCAGGGATGACCGAGCACGGCGCCGGAGACGTCCTCACCCCCGCGGACACGGGCTCGACGCTGCGCCTGTCCCCCGGTGAGGAGGCGACCCTGCGGCTCGAACCACCGCTGCAGGAGGTCGCCCCGACCGCGGCCGACCCCGGGGTGGTGGAGCTCGTGCCGGTGGACCACCTCGTCGACCCCGGGTATGCCGAGTACCAGCTCCTCGCGCACGCGGCGGGCACGACGACGGTCACGGTCGCCGGGACGGACGACCACCCCGAGGACATGGTCCTCGAGGTGGTCGTCGACGGCGGCTGACGCTCCGGCGGGCGGTTCACCCGCCGGAGCGCCGGTGGCTCACTCCTCGAACCTGAAGTCCGCGCGGTGCTGGGTGCCGTCGTCCAGCGTGATGATCAGCTGGCGGCAGGTGCCGCCCCACGCCTCATCCGTCTTCCAGTTGTACTGGTAGCGCTCCTGCCGGGCGTTGTAGGTCAACGCCCGCTGGCCGGTGGTCTCGGTCGGCACGCTGACCGCGAACTGCAGCGGCTCGCGGGTCTCGCAGCTGATCTGCTGGCTCATCGGCGAGTGCGCGTCGCGAAGCACGTCGAGCCCGAGGTCGCCGCCCAGGTTGAACTGGACAGGTGCGGCGTCACCCGCGTCCACCACGTTGAGCGCGTCGTTCGAGTACTTCGCCCCGACGAGACCGGCACCCGGCGCGTCGCAGGTAGGAGGCACGTCGAAGGCCTCGGTGTTGTCGTCGCGGTTGGTCGTGCCCTGCACCGCGCTGTAGCCCAGGCCACGACGGGCGAAGGTCGACCAGATCACGCAGCTGTCCGTCCCGCCGAGCGCGGCGTCGGCGGCCAGGATGCCGTTGCGGCCGGCCACGAAGCCCGGCCCGCAGCCCTGGAGCTTCAGACCGTCCATGACGTACTGCATGGCCCGGGTGTTGCCGGCCTCGTCCCACTCCGCGTAGAGGTCGTCGGTGAAGCCGTGGCGGTCCATGAGGTTCCAGTTGAGGTCCCACAGCACCGAGGCCCACGCGTGGCCGATCCCGTGCGGCGCCGCCAGGGAGCCGCCGGTGATCCAGCTGTTGCTCTTGATCCGGTCGTAGGTGAACGGCTGGATCGCCATGTTGCGCGAGTACGGCGCCGGCCGGATGCCGGCCCCGCCGCGGTCCGGCTGGAAGAGGGCGTAGGGGCCCATGCCGCGGGCCTGCTCCGGGTCGTCCAGCGCCGGGTCGAGCAGCATCGTGATCGCGAGGTAGTCGCTCCAGCCCTCGCCCATCTGCTCGTTCCCGCTCAGGCAGTTGATGTTGAGGCCGCCCGTCAGGCGGTTGGAGACGCCGTGGCCGTACTCGTGGATGATGATGCCGTTCTCGAGGTCCCCGTCGCGGATACCGGGGTGCGAGGACATCTTGTGCACCGACGCCGAGGTGGCGCCGGCGGACACCTGGGCGCGGATGGCCTCGCCGTCGGCGGTGCTGACCGAGATGGCCGGTATGCCGACCGCCGGGTCCATGCTGCCGGACAGGATCGGTGCGGCCTGGGTGGCGTCGTTGTGGCTGATCACCACCGCGACAGCACCGCCGGCCTCCGCGTTGCTGACCTGGGTGTGCGGCGAGCACGCGGTGGTCCTCGCGGTGATCACGATGGCACCCGGCGCCGCGAACGGCACGCAGGCGTCGTCGACGACGACCGCCACCCCGGGGAAGCCCGCGTTGGTCGGGGCCGGGGTGAAGCGGGCGTAGTTGGCGCCGTAGGTGACGGCGTCGGAGCCCGTGCCCAGGGTCAGCCCGCTCTGCGGGCCGAACTGGTTCCCGGGCCACAGGTACATCTGCATCCGGGGGCGACCACCGTCGGCGGCCGGGGTGGAGAAGTTGGCGTTGTTGGTGCCACCGCCGTCTGCCGCCTCCGCACGGACGTCGTCGCCGCCCGTGCCCTTAGTGGTGTAGTTCTTGACCTGGAAGTTGCCGGATGCCTCGTCGAAGCCGTAGCGGTAGAGCACGTCGTGGATGACGTTGTTCGCGTAGAAGAGGTTCGTGACCGCTGCTGCCCGGTAGGTCTGGGCGTGCTCGCTCAGGTCCATCGGGAAGTCGAAGTCCAGCCCCGCGCCGCCGTCCGGCTCGCTGCCCGGGTCAGGGACGTTGTTGGCGTCCTGGTCGGTGTAGGCGTGCACGTTGTTGCCGCGCGTGGTGGTGTGCTCCGGGCCGGGCTCCCCGTCGGTGTCGTGCCAGCCGAAGGGCGAGGCGACCTGGTCGGCGGGCTGCGTCACCAGCTCGCGGTCGCCGTCGTTCGGGCTCTCCTTGGGGAACGCCAGGACGCGGTAGCTCGATCCGTCCGCGACCGGGACGGGGGACCCCGGCAGCGCGCCGGTGGCCGCCGCCGCGGGTGCGCCCGCAAACTGCTGGGGCGAGCGTGCCAGGCCGGTGAGGTGGCCCTCGCCGTGATGGTCGGTCCAGTCCTCGGTGGTGAGGGTCTCACCGGTCTGGGCGTCGACCATGACCTGCCAGAGGTGGTCGGACCCGGCCTCGTCGATCACCAGCTCCCAGGCCAGTCGGAGCCCGTCGTCGGTCATCTGCCAGACGAGCCGGGCCGGTATCTCCTCGTCGGCGATCCCAGCGGCGGAGACCGTCGTCTCCTGCTCGGCACCGGTGGCCTTCTCCAGCACCTGGGGTCGCTCAGCCTCCAGGTCCAGGTCGGAGGCGGCGCTCGACACGGCCTCGGCCGCGTCCAGGGACGCCTTACCGGTCGCCTCGCGCAGGTTGGGCACGAGCGACTCGGCCACGTGCAGGACGACGCCGTCCTTCGTCACGCTGACCGTGGCCACCCCGCCGTAGACCTGGCGGCCCGCATAGTGCTGGACGAGGTTGACGTAGGTCACGCCGTTGTGGTCGGACGTGTGCTGGGACAGCACCTGCAGGTCCGCGAGGTCCGCCGCCGAGACGCCGTACTCGGAGGCCTTGAGCCGGAGCACGTCGCGGGCGATGTCCTCGGCCGCGGCCGAGCTCGGCTCGGTGAGGAAGAAGGCGGTGCCCGCGGCGGGTGCCGCCGCGGGTTCCTCGGGGACGGCGACCGCACCACCGGGGATCATCAGCGTGAGGGAGAGGGGGATGCCGAGGCCGGCGGCCAGCAGCGGGGTAGAACGCATCGGAGCTCCTTTGCCCGTCGAAAAAGACGGACGCGCCGCACCCCCTCGATCTCGTGGTCCGACCCTGGTGGGTCGGACCGAGTGCGACGCCTCCGTCCGGTGAGATCAACCTACGTCCGACCCCGGTCAAGGGGGGGTCAGCGCACGGTCAGGATCTCCTCAGGAGATGGTCAAGGAATCCCCTCGTCGCCCGCGGCTCCCGGGGCCTCGGTCTCCTGGGCGTCGGTGGTCGCCCGGGCGTCGGCGGTCGCTCCCGGGTCCTCGGTCGCCCGGGCGTCGGCGGTCGCCCGGGCGTCACGGGCGGTGCGCCGCACCCGCTTGGCCGACACCGCCCGCTCGCCGAGCTCCTCGGCGCTCCACTCCCCCTCGTCGTGAGGGACGTAGTCCTCCCCGTAGGCGCCCTTGGCCGGTCGCCGCTTGAGCAGCGGCGCGGCGGTGCCGGGGGCCAGGCTCCGCACCGTGAGGAGGAACCCGGTGTGACCGTGCATGCGGTGCTGAGGTCGCACGGCCAGTCCCTCGAGGTGCCAGCCCCGCACCAGCGACTCCCACGCCTGCGGCTCGGTCCAGCCGCCGTGGGTGCGTGCGGTCTCGGCCACCCGCGAGAGCTGGGTCGCGGTGGCGACGTAGCAGATCAGCACCCCGCCGGGGGCGAGGGCCTCGTGCACGACGTCGAGGCACTCCCAGGGCGCCAGCATGTCGAGCACGACCCGGTCCACCGACCCGGGCGCGACGCTGCCGGGCAGCGCCTCGACGAGGTCGCCCACGGTCACGGACCAGGCCGGGTGGTCGCGGCCGAAGAAGGCGCGGGCGTTGGCCCGGGCGATCTCGGCGAAGTCCTCGCGACGCTCGAAGCTGAGGAGGCGGCCGGAGTCCCCCACCGCACGGAGCAGGGACAGCGAGAGCGCCCCCGATCCGACGCCCGCCTCGACGACCGTCGCACCGGGGTAGATGTCCGCGTAGGTGACGATCTGACCGGCGTCCTTGGGGTAGACCACCTGCGCGCCGCGCGGCATCGAGAGCACGTAGTCGGAGAGCAGCGGCCGCAGGGCGAGGTAGTCCGCCCCGGAGCTGTGCCGCACGACGCTCCCGTCGGGTGCGCCGATGAGGTCGTCGTGACGGACGTGGCCGCGGTGGGTGTGGAAGGTGGCGCCCGGCTCCAGGGTGATGGTGTGCAGCCGGCCCTTCGGGTCGGTGAGCTGCACCCGGTCCCCGGCACGGAAGGGACCGCGCCGCAGGTCGGCGCCGGTCGCGGGGTGGGCGTCGTCGGGGTCGGTCACCGGGTCATCCTACGAGGGCGTGGGTCGGACCCGTCTGGCCGCCACGTCGTCCACCAGCACCACCCCCCAGGGCCTGCCGTCGTGACCGACCAGGCCGACCACGCCGGATCCGCTCGCACGCATCACCTCCACCGCCCGGTCCAGCGGGTCCTCCGCGGAGAGGGTCACCGTCCAGCCGACCGGGAGGCGGACGGTGAGCGCCGCGACGGTGGCACCGCTTCTGGCCTGCCCGTCCAGTCCCTGCAGCGTGCCGGGGTCGACCAGCCCGACGGGCGCACCGGTGTCGTCGACGACCACCCACAGGGGTCGCGCGTCCCAGTCCACCTCCCCCACTGCCGTGTCGAGGGGCACCACCCCGACCGGCCGCGCGACGTCGCCCACCCGTCGGCGGGAGACCACCAGCCCCGAACGCCCCAGGCGGACCGCGGCCGACGCCCCCTGCCAGAGGAAGAGGGCGATGACACCCACCCACAGCACGCGGGTCAGTCCCAGGCTGCGGCCCTCCAGCAGGGGTGGCACGAGAGCCCAGAGGACGAGGAGCACGACCACGAGCCGGCCGAACCAGCCCGCCACCAGCGTGCCGAGGTGCCGGTTCCCGGTGAGCCGCCACACCAGGGCCTCCAGGAGGAACCCCCCGTCCAGCGGTAGCCCGGGGATGATGTTGAAGACGGCGACGAACGCGTTGGCCGCGGTGAAGGCGTAGGCGAGCAGCCACGGCACGCCGCCCTCGGCCAGCGCCCCCGTCAGGCCCCAGCCGAGCAGGGCGAGCACACCGTTGGACAGGGGCCCCACGACGGCGACGGCGGCGCTGCGTCCAGGCGTGCCTCCGGTGCCGTCGTGCGCGGTGTGCCCGCCCCAGAAGTCGGCGACCACCCGGGAGACCCGGAACCCGACGCGCTGCGCGACCAGGGCGTGCGCGGCCTCGTGCACCAGGACGGAGATGAGCAGGAGCCCCGCGAAGGCGAGGGCGACCACATACGCCCCCCAGCCCAGCTGCGGGACCACCCGCGCGACGGTCGGCCCGAAGAGGGCAGCCACGAGGAGGGCCACCAGCACCCAGCTGCGCCCGAGGTAGACCGGGACGCCGGACAGGGTCCCGATCCGCCAGCCGTGGCCGCCGGCCGTGGGGGGTGTGCTCATGCGCCCAACCTAGGCGATGGTCCTGACGACCCCCGATCCCGGCGAGGCCTGTCGGGGGTGCTGCGTACAGTGGCGCACCATGCAGCCCGCCCTCTCACCGTCGCGGGCGGCCGACTTCATGCAGTGCCCGATGCTCTACCGCTTCCGGGTCGTGGACCGGCTGCCCGAGGAGCCGAGCGCACCCGCCGCCCGGGGCACCCTCGTCCACGCCGTCCTCGAACGCCTCTTCGACCTGCCCTCCCCCGAGCGCACCCTCGACGCGGCCGCGCAGCTGGTGCCCGGGGAGTGGGCGCGCATGCTCGAGGCGGAGCCGGAGCTGGCGAGCCTCGTCGCGGCGGCGGAGGGAACCCCCTCCCCCGAGGTCTGGTATGCCGAGGCCGTCACCCTGCTGGAGCGGTGGTTCGGTCTGGAGGACCCGACGACCCTGGAGCCGGCCGAGCGCGAGCTGTACGTCGAGGCGCGGGTCGGCGAGCTGGTCATCCGCGGCGTCGTGGACCGGCTCGACGAGGCTCCGGACGGCCGCCTGCGGGTGGTCGACTACAAGACAGGTCGCGCCCCGTCGGAGCTGTTCGAGGGGCGCGCCCTGTTCCAGCTGAAGTTCTACGCGCTGGCCCTGTGGCGGGCTCGCGGCGTGCTGCCCTCCCGGCTCCAGCTGGTCTACCTCCGCGACGGCCAGGTGCTCTGGATCGACCCGACGGAGCGTGACCTGGAGGCCACCGAGCGCAAGATCCAGGCGCTGTGGGAGGCCATCGAGCTCGCGGCCCACTCGGGCGACTGGCGGCCCAGTCGCGGGCGGGCGTGCAGCTGGTGCTCGTTCCGGGCCGTCTGCCCGGCCTGGGGCGGCACCCCGCCGGAGCTGCCTGACGACGCGGCGCGGCGCGCCATCGACCCACGGGCGGCGAGCCGGACCGACCCGGTGGTCGACAGCGACTGATTCCGGACCGTTGCCTCAGGTCATCCGTGCGGCGCCGGTGGCGAGCATCCAGAGGTCGGCGGCACGCACGCTCTCGAGCCCGTCCACGAGGACCAGGCCCTCGCGCTCGGGGATCCGCACCAGGTGCGGGACACCGATCGTCGGGACCCCTGCGGCCACGGCCGAGCCGGCGCCCGTCGGTGAGTCCTCGACGGCGACGCAGCAGGCCGGGTCCACCCCCAGCCGGGCAGCCGCCGTCAGGTAGGGCTCGGGGTGCGGCTTGCCGTGGGTGACCATGTCACCGGTGACGACGGCGGCGAAGGTGCCGGCCGGCAGCGCCTCCACGAGCACCTGTGCGAGCACGTCGTAGGACATGGTGACGAGGGCGCACGGGACCTCGAGCGCGACGAGCTCGTCGAGCAGCGAACGGGCCCCGGGCCGCCACGGCACCTCGGCCCGCATGCGCCTGCCCACCTCGCCCTGGATGAGGTCGACCACCTCCTGAGGGGTGCCGCGCACCGGGCTCTGCTCGAGGATGATCTCGGCCGAGCGCAGCAGCGGGTTGCCCACCAGCTGCAGCGCCTGCTCGTGGGTCCACGTCCCGCCGGCAGCCTCGACGACGTCGCGCTCCGCGGCCATCCAGTAGGGCTCGGTGTCCACGATCGTGCCGTCCATGTCCCAGAGCACGGCGGCCGGGAGGGCGCGCTCGGCGCGGGGAAGCAGGTGCACGTCCCCATGCTAGGTCGCGACGTAGGGTGAGCGGAGACGGCCACGGCCGGCAGACACCCGACACCAGGAGGTCCCATGCTGGAGTTCGCCGACGTCCCCGAGCTGCGCGACCCCGTCGTCGTCGCCGCCTTCGAGGGCTGGAACGACGCCGGTGAGTCCGCCTCGGCCGTGGTCGAGCACCTGCGCGCGGTCTGGGGCGCCGAGCTCGTGGCCTCGCTGGACCCCGAGGACTACTACGACCTGCAGGTGAACCGCCCCACGATCGTCACGGTCGGCGGCGAACGGACCCTCCGCTGGCCCTCGACCCGCCTCTACGTCGTGCGCGACTCCCCGCTGGGCCGGGACCTGATCCTCGTCCAGGGCATCGAGCCCTCGGTCCGCTGGCGCGCGTTCACCGCGGAGATCCTCGACTTCTGCCTGGACCAGGGCGCCACGCTCATGGTGACCCTCGGCGGTCTGCTGGCGGACGTGCCGCACACCCGCCCGATCCCGGTGAGCATGACGACCGAGGACCAGGCGCTGCGCGAGCAGGGCATCGCGGAGCGGAGCACCTACGAGGGTCCCACCGGGATCGTCGGCGTCCTCAGCGAGCTGGCCCATCGCCGCGAGCTGCCCACCGTCTCCGCCTGGGCGGCCGTCCCGCACTATGCCGGCGGGCCGCCGTCGCCGAAGGCCACCCTGGCTCTCCTCAGCGCCCTGGAGGAGCTCCTGGGGTGCGTCATCGACGACGACGAGGTCGCGGAGGCGGCGCGTGCCTGGGAGCGCGGGGTGGACGAGCTCGCGGCCTCCGACGAGGAGGTCGCCGAGTACGTCGCCTCGCTCGAGGACGCCCAGGACACCGCCGAGCTCCCGGAGGCCTCCGGTGACGCGATCGCCCGAGAGTTCGAGCGCTACCTGCGCAAGCGCGGCGAGGACGGGTCGCCCCGGGGCTGAGGCCGCCCGGCCGCCAGCGCGGGCCCCGTCCCGAGACCCTGCACGGCGTCGCTCAGGGGAGCAGGGCGAGCCCCAGCAGCGCGTCGACGGCGTCCGGCACGAGCCGGGACGCACCACCCGGCCCCGCACGGCTGACGCCGCCGGCCCAGACGTCCACCGCACGCAGCGCCCCGGGGGCGTCGAGGTCGTCGGCCAGCCGCTCCCGCAGCGTCCGGACGGTCCGCTCGTCAAGCTCCGTGGGCACCCCGTCGGGGTCGACGCCCGCGGCCGCCGCGCGCCAGGCCGCCCAGCGGGGGGCGGCGAGCGCCAGGTCCGCGTCGTTCCACGTCCACTCCGTGCCGTAGTGGTGGGCCAGCAGCGCCAGCCGGACCACCATGGGGTCGACCCCGTCGGCGCGCAGCCGGCTGACGAGCACGAGGTTGCCCTTCGACTTGCTCATCTTCTCGCCGTCCAGGCCGACCATGGCCTGGTGGACGTAGACCTGCGCGAACTTGGTCCCCTCGAGTGCGGTCGCCTGCACCGCGCTCATCTCGTGGTGCGGGAAGATGAGGTCGCTCCCCCCGCCCTGGACGTCGAAGGGGGCGCCGAGGTGACGCAGCGCGATGGTGGAGCACTCGATGTGCCACCCGGGCCGGCCGCTGCCGAGCCTCTCCCCCGGCCAGGCCGGCTCGCCGTCGCGGGCGGCGCGCCACAGCAGCGGGTCGAGCCGGTCGCGTTTGCCGGCCCGGTCGGGGTCACCGCCCCGTTCCCCGAAGACCTCGAGCATCTCCTCGTGGCTCCAGCCCGAGACGGAGCCGAAGCTCGGCTGGCGGCCCAGGTCGAGATAGACGTCGTGCGCCTCCTCCTCGACCGCACCCTCCTCCCGCGTCACCGGGATCCGGTAGGCCGCACCGCTCTCCAGCAGCCGCGTGGTGGCGTCGACGTCGTCGGGGATGCCCTCCACCGCACCGACGTAGTGCGCCGGCGCGAGGACGCGCAGCGCCTCCATGTCCTCCCGGAACAGGTCGATCTCCCGGGCGGCGAGGTCCTCCCAGCGCACGCCGTCGCGCTCCGCCCGCTCCAGGAGGGGCTCGTCGACGTCGGTGACGTTCTGGACGTAGCGGACGTCGAGGCCGGCGTCCAGCCACACCCGCTGCACGAGGTCGAAGGTGAGATAGGTGGCCGCGTGCCCGAGGTGGGTGGCGTCATAGGGGGTGATGCCGCAGACGTAGAGCCGAGCCGTGCCCTCGGGAGCCACGGTGACCCGCCGTCGGGAGGCGGTGTCGTGCACGGTGAGGGGTCCTCCTGACCCTGGCAGCGCGGGCACGGACGGGGAGGACCAGGACTTCACGGGGGCGAGCCTAACCCGCGACGAGGGCAGGTCAGCAGTCCGGGCGACTCACCACAACGGCCAGGGCAGGGGGTAGCGCCCCTCCGGCGGCACCGGCAGGCGCGGGTCGACGAGCAACTCCTCCAGGCGCACCCGGAGGGAGACGAGCTCGGCGGCGGACAGCAGCCCGTCGAGGCCGCTGTCACCGGAGCCCAGGCCCTCCAGGACCCGCCGGACCCGCTCGAGCTCCACCTCTCCCAGGTCCTCACCGGCCCATCCCCACAGCACGGTCCGCAGCTTGGGCACCGCGTTGAAGGACAGACCGTGGTCGAAGCCCCACAGCCGCTCACCGACGAGCCCGACGTGGGCCGCCTTGCGGTCGGCGTTGTCGAGCACCACGTCCAGGACCGCCAGGGAGCGCAGGCGCGGGTGGTCGGCGTGCACCACCACGAGCGGCCGTCCCTCCTCGTCCTGCGCCGCCACCACGGGCAGCCACCCGTCGGTCGCGACCTGCTCGGGCGTGACGACGTCGACGAGCCCGCCGGCTGGGACCCCGTCCTCCTCGGTCTCCATCCACAGCTGCACCGACCCCGGACCCAGCGGTCCGTCGCGCAGCACCGTGGCAGGGACCAGGCCCCAGCCCCCGAGCTCGCTCACGAGGTATGCCGCGACCTCCCGGGCGGCCAGCGTGCCGGGCGGGAAGTCGGCGAGGGGTCGTTCGCCCCGGACCGGCTTGTACACGGCACGGCCGGCCGGTGACCCGTCCGGCTCGACGAGGTCGACGAGCAGGGTCACGTTCGACGCCTCGCGGAGCAGGCCGACGGGCTCGAGCGTGGCCCGGTGCAGGAGCCTCTCGCCGGGCGGGCCGTCAGTCATCGGGCAGGTCAGCGGCGGTAGCCGTTGGCGCGCGGGCAGATGTGCCCCGCCGGGTCGAGGGGCTGGCCGCAGAACGGGCAGGATGGCCGACCGCCCTCGATCGACGCGGTGCACCGCTGCGCGAACGCCCGCGCCCTCGCGGGCTCCAGGACGATGCTGACGGCCTGCGGCGGCCGACCGGTCCACGGGTAGTCGGCGGTCGGGTCGAGCTCCAGGATGTCCTCGACGTCCGGCCGGTCGAAGGCCTCGACGACCACCCGCCCGCGCTCGGACTCCCAGGCCACCGAGAGCCGCTGCACCCGGAAGTCGTCGTCGAAGGGCGCGTCCAGCGGTGCCTTGTCGACATACGGCGCCGCCGCCTCCTCCGAGCCCGCCTCCGCAGCCACCTCGGCCACGAGCTCGACGAGGGAGAGGCCGAGCAGGCGCACCTGCTCCTTCTCCAGGCTGACGGTCGTCCGCCGGGTGCCGTCGCTGACCTGCAGGAAGAAGGTGCGCTGGCCGGGCGGTCCCACGGAGCCGGCCACGCAGCGCTCCGGCGGGTCGTACACGGTGACGGCAGGGTCCGACATGGTGCTCAGCCTACGTCCGGGCCGGGCCCGTCCCCGCGCCCCCACCGACCACCGCGTCGCCGCCGTCCGTGGGCGCAGCCGCGAGCCGTGCGGTCAGCCCGCCCAGGTCGACGGGGTCGCTGCCCGTGTCGTTGAGGCGCAGCACGAAAGACCGGGTGCTGGTGAGGTGCACGACGCTCACCGACGCCGGGTCGACGACGAGCCGCTGGAACTCGTCGAGCGGCATGGCGAGCGAGGCCGCCAGCACCGCCTTGATGACGTCGCCGTGGCTGACGGCCGCCCAGACGGCCGCCGGCCCGTGCTCGGCCTCCAACCGGGCGTCCCACCCATGCACAGCCTCGAGCGCCCGCTGCTGCATCTGGGCGATGGACTCGTGCTCGTGGTCGGCGTGCGGGGGGAAGGTCACCCGCGAGGGACGGTCCTGCACGTCGCGCCACAACGGGTCCTTCGCCAGCTCGCTGAGCGGGCGTCCGGTCCACGCGCCGTAGCGGGCCTCACCCAGCCGCTCGTCCGTCTCGGTGCGCGGACGAGCACCCTCGGGTATGCCGCCGGTCAGCCCGGCGGCGGTCTCCAGGCAGCGCTGGAGGGGGCTGGTGACCACCGCCACCAGGCCGGCGCCGGCGAGCCGGTCGCCGAGCCCGCGGGCCTGTGCGGCGCCGGTGTCGTCCAGGCCCACGCCGGGGGTCCAGCCGGCGAGGAGGCCGGAGGTGTTGGCGCTGGTGCGCCCGTGCCGCACCAGCACGCAGAGCGCCATCAGGCTCCGTCGTCGGCCAGGCGCGCGTGGGCCTGGACGGCGACCTCGAGCGCCTCCATGCGGGCCTCCCGGTCCCGGCCCCACGGGGCCACGGTCAGCGTGGTCAGCCCCGCGTCGCGGTAGCGGCGCATGCGCTCGGTGACGCGGTCCACGTCCCCCAGCAGGGACGTGTCGTCGATGAGCTGCGGTGGCAGCGCAGCGGCGGCCTCGGCCCACCGCCGGTCGAGGTAGAGGTCCTGGACGAGCGTCGCCTCCTTCTCGTACCCCATGCGGCAGGCGAGCTGGTTGTAGAAGTTCTGCTCCCTGCTGCCCATCCCGCCGACGTAGAGGGCCGGGTAGGGGCTGACGGTGCGGGCGCAGGCCTCCAGGTCGTCGCCGGTGGCCATCGCCACCGTGGCGGTGGTGTCGAAGGCGGGGGGCGGCGTGCTGCGGCGGGCCATCCCGGCCTCCAGCTGCGCGCGCTGCTCGGGGAAGTAGTCGGGGGCCACGAAGACACCCAGCCAGCCGTCGGCGATCTCTCCCGCGAGCTCGAGGTTCTTCGGCCCGACCGCGGCGAGGTAGAGCGGGATCGGCCGGCGGTGCGTGTGGGTCAGCCGCAGCGGCTTGCCCGGCCCGTCCGGCAGGGGCAGGGTGAAGTGCTGCCCCTGGTAGGTCACCGGCTCGTGGGCCAGCGCCATCCGCACGATGTCGACGTACTCACGGGTGCGTGCGAGCGGCCGGGCGAACCGGACCCCGTGCCAGCCCTCGGACACCTGCGGCCCGCTGACCCCCAGACCCAGCCGAAACCTGCCGCCGGAGAGGCTGTCGAGGCTGACCGCCGCCATCGCGGTGGCGGCAGGCGTGCGGGCGGGGATCTGCAGGACCCCGGCCCCGAGGCCGATGCGTTCGGTGCGCGCTCCGATCCACGCCAGGACGCTGACGGCGTCCGGGCCGTAGGCCTCGGCCGCCCACACCACGTCCACGCCGAGCTCGTCGGCGCGCTGGACGAGGGCGAGGTTCTCCTCGTCGCGCCCCTGTCCGAAGAACCCGCAGCTCAGCCCGAGCCGCACCGCTCAGCCCCGGGGCCGGTCGTCGACGTCGAACTCCTCGTCGTCCAGACCGACGTAGGAGTCATCCTCGTCGTCGAGATCTCCGTCCTCGCCGTCGTCGTCCTCGCCGTCGTCGTCGTCCTCGTCGAGGTCGTCCTCGAGCTCCTCGTCGAAGACCTCGAGCGGGGTCACCTCGCCGTAGGCGTCCATGAGGGCGTCGTCGTAGGCCGTGAAGGCCTCGGCGATGCGCTCGTAGGCCTCCACGACAGCCGGGTCGTCGTCACCGCGCTTGACGGCCGCGGTCTCCAGGTGGCGCTCCAGCGCGGCGACGAGCGAGGACAGGGCGGCACGCGGATCGGCGGTCATGGTGCGACCGTAGCGCGAATCGACGCCGTCCGTCGGGGATATCCGTGCGCGCCGCGGGGCCGGTCCTATGCTGTCGGTCACCATGGTCGAGTACGAGTTCCGGGAGCTCACCTTCCACCGCGCCAGCGACCGGTCGACGGTGCGCAGGGCCCTCACCGAGCATGCCGAGTACGGCAGCTGGGAGCTCGTGCGAGTGCGGCTCTTCTGGGGCGGGGTGCGCAAGGTCGTGCTGCGCCGCAAGATCATCCGTGTGCAGCGGACCGCCTGACGCGAACGGTCCTGACGTCAGCAGTTCGCGACGAGCTGGCCCAGGACCCTCGTCCCGAAGCGGACCGAGTCCACGGGCACCCGCTCGTCCACCCCGTGGAACATCCCCACGAAGTCGAGGTCGTCCGGCAGCCTCAGCGGCGCGAAACCGTAGCCGGTGATGCCCAGGCGGGACAGGTGCTTGTTGTCCGTCCCCCCGGAGAGGCAGTAAGGCAGGACGTGCGCCCCGGGGTCCTCCTTGAGCAGGGCGCGGCGCATGGAGTCCACGAGCTCCCCCGAGGACGGGGCCTCCAGGGCGACGTCCTTGTGCACGATCTCCACCTCGACGTGCTCCCCGGCCAGCTCACCGATGAGGGCCAGCAGCTCCTCCTCGTGGCCGGGGAGGAAGCGGCAGTCCAGCGACGCGGACGCCGTCTGCGGGATGACGTTGTGCTTGTAGCCGGAGGCCAGCATGGTGAAGTTCGCCGTGTCACGCAGCGTTCCCTCGACGAACCGTCGGGCCCCGCCGAGGCGCACGAGGAGGTCCTCGACACTGTCCTCGGACCAGGTCGTGCCGACGATCTGCGCGACGCCGTCGAAGAGCTCCCGGACCGAGGCGATGTAGGTCCGGGGCCACGGGTGGGCATCGATCCGCGCGATGGCCTCGGCCAGCCGGACGACGGCGTTCTCCGGGTTGGGAACCGAGCCGTGGCCGGCCCGCCCGCGCGCGTGCAGGCGCAGCCAGGCGATGCCCTTCTCCGCGGTCTGCAGGAGGTAGGCGCGGGTCGGAGCCCCCGTTGCCGCGTCCGGCAGGGTCACCGAGAAGCCACCTACCTCCGAGATCGCCTCGGTGCATCCCTCGAACCACCCGGGGTGCTGGGTGACGACGTGGCCGGCGCCCTTGACCCCGCCCGCCTCCTCGTCCGCGAAGAACGCCCAGACGATGTCTCGCGGTGGCTTCTCCCCCGACCGCGCCAGCTGCCGCAGGGTGGCGAGGAGCATGGCGTCCATGTCCTTCATGTCCACGGCCCCCCGGCCCCAGATCATGCCGTCCTTCTCCTCCGCGGCGAACGGGTCGACCGACCAGTCCTCCGCCTGGGCCGGCACGACGTCCAGGTGGCCGTGCAGCACCAGGCCGCCGCGGGAGCTGTCACGCCCCTCCGTCCGCACCACCACGCTGGCCCTCCCGGGCTCGGACTCGGTCAGCTGGGGATCGAGGCCCACCTCCTGCAGCAGGCCCACCACGTACTCCGCCGCCGCCCGTTCCCCGGGGCCGCTGCCGTCGCCGTAGTTGCTCGTGTCGATCTGGATGAGCTCGCGGCAGATGCGCACCGCCTCGTCCTCGGCGGTGGTGGTCAGCGGGACGGGGCCGGTGTCGGTCATGCGCCCCACAGTAGGGGGCACGACCCCGGGCGCGACGAAGGGCCCGCCCTCGGGAGAGGACGGGCCCCACGTCATACCTCAGCCGCCTGGCAGCACCTCCGAGGTACTGCCCTGGAGCACGCCCTCGTCGTCGACGTAGGTCGCCACGACACGCAGGTCACCCTGCGTCCCCTCAGGCACGGGGATCGTCTGCTCCAGCCCTGCGGACTCGAGCTCGGCGCCGGTGACCGGGACCCAGGTCCCGCTCTCGTCGAGCTCCTGCAGGGTGAACTGCGTCTCGCCCGCTGCGCCGTCGACGTCCAGACCGGCCTGCACCTCGTCACCCGACACGGTGGCGGTCAGCGGGGCTGCCGCACCGCACGCGGCACCCGTGGCGAGCACCACACAGCCGTCGGCGAAGTCGACCTGCTCGATGGCGTGGAGGATGTCCTCGCCCTCGTCCGAGGTCAGACGGTAGTAGCCGTCACCGAGGTCCTCGATGGTCACGTCCGCCTGGTTCGCCAGGTACTCGGCCGTGTCGACGGCACCGCCGGCACCCGGGTCGACCGCGATCTCGCGCACGATCTCGAAGTCACCGGGGTTCATCGTCCCGGCGAAGATCGCTGCCCGCACCTGGGTCGCCGAGTTGTAGCGGGCACCCGTGGGCACGTGGAGCAGCTGCACCCGCAGGTAAGCGTCGCCGTCGATGAAGTCGTCCCCATCACGACCCTCGATCAGGTCGCTTCCGGAACCACCCATCAGCAGGTTGCCGTCGACCGGGTCGCCGGCCGCGTTCCCGCTCATGAACCGTGCCGCGTAGTCGTCGTGGCCCGCCGGCTGCAGGAGCTCCCGCAGTCCGTCGACCAGGTCCAGGCCCTCCTCGGTCAGCCAGTTGACCTCGGTGCCCGTGAAGGCGTCCGGGACGAAGCCGAGACCGCGGAGCACGTCGTTGCCGCTGCCGCCGGAGAGAGACTCCGTCTGCAGGTAGCGATCGCGGATCGCGGTGACGTCCGGGGGCTGCAGGTTGAAGTTCATGTCTGCATCGACCCCGGCGGTCGTCCCGTAGAACGTGACGTGGTCGAACCCGAACATCCCGTGGAAGCGGTCCGTGCCGCCGGGGCCGCCGACGAGGATGTCGTCGCCGCCCTCGGCGTCCATGTCGTCCGAGCCGGCACCGCCGATGAGGACGTCGTCACCGCCGATCGTGTCGTTCTGGAACTGCTGCGAGTTGTCACCGATCAGCAGGTCGGACGCCGCGAGGCCCTCCAGCCAGTCGTCCCCCTCGTTGCCGAACGGGGTCTCGCGACCCGGTCCGCCGACGAAGATGTCGTTGCCGGTGCCGAGGAAGCCGGTCGCCCCGTCGGAGTTGTCGAGCGGCTTGCTGACGAAGTCGTTGCCCGCTCCGGCGAGGAGCAGGTCGATCCCCGGCCCTCCGTCGATCGCGTCGTTGCCGTCACCGCCCTTGATGTTGTCGTCGCCGAAGGTGTCGGTGAGGATGTCGTCACCGGGCCCACCGAGGATGGAGTCGTTGCCCGACCCGCCCTCGATGCGGTCGTTGCCTCCGTAGCCGAAGAGCGAGTCGTCACCCTGCCCACCCTGAATGCGGTCCGGGAGCGTCCGGTTGCCGTGGATGGCGATGTGCTCGTCGCCGTTCCAGCGCCAGGTCCCGTCGGGGAGCTGGGACAGCTGGGCAGGCAACGGGACAGGAAGGTTCTCCAGGTCGATGCTCGGGTCGGTGATCGTGAAGATGGACGCCGGAAGCAGTGAGGCGTCCGTGTTCCGTTGGATCAGCGAGGAGAACGAGTTCGCCTCCAGTGCCGCGAAGAGCTGGTTGCCCTGGTTGCGGAACAGGTAGTAGAACCGGTCGCCGAACTGCAGGTCCTCCAGCTGGGTCTCGAAGACGTAGTTGAACGTCGCTCCGAGCATCCCGCCGAACGGGTCGAGGGCCTCGGCGAGTCCGCCGACCCAGAAGTCGACCTCCTCCAGACCGGTGACCGTCTGACCGTCAACGTTGGCCCATGCACCGGTGGACTGCAGGAACGCGATCCGGTCAGCGGGCGCCTGCGGGGCCGGGAAGAGCGCCTCGACGGCCTGCTCGAGGCCCAGGGTCACAGCGACCTCGCCACCGAGGATGACGACCCGGCCCGGGTTCAGCCGCAGGATCTCCGCAGCCGTGGCTGCCGGAAGAGCGGTACCGGTGCCGGGCACCAGCAGGAGAGGCGACCCGGTGGGCGCAGCGGAGAGCGCGTCCGGATAGTCGAGGCCGGTTGCCAGGTAGACGGTTCCGCCGGAGTTGTCGGCGAAGGTGTCCTGGCTGATCGCCACCGAGGTGGCGTACCGGTTCGCTCCGGAGATGCGCTCGACGGTGCCGTAGGCTCCCAGCGCCGTGACCACGTCGTCGCTGACCGCGAGAGGACCACCGAGCACCTTGATGTCGGTGACGTTCAGACGGTCCAGCTCGGCGGCGGTCACCGCCGGCAACCCCTGGTTGACCAGGAGCAGGGGCGAACCGTTGAAGGCGGCCGCTGCTCCGCCGGACAGGGCGTCCGGGAAGTTGAGCCCGGAGGCCACGTAGGCCGTGGCCGCCCCGCCCTCGAAGGCGCGCTGGCTGACCCGTACCGCGGTCTCGAACCGGTTGACCCCGGAGACCCGGGTGACAGTGCCAGTCGTGGAGTAGGTGCCGAGCGAGTTCAGCACCTGCTCGGTCACCACGCTGGGTCCGCCCAGCACGACGATCTCCGAGGGCTGCAGCCTCTCCAGCTCAAGTGCGGTGGCCGCGGGGATCGCGTTGGTGTCCACGAGCAACAACGGGCCACCGTCAGCGGCGGCGGCCGGTCCACCGGCGAGGGCGTCGGGGAAGTTGCGGCCGTTGGCCACGTAGACCACCGGCGCCGCGCCGGCGAAGGTCGCACGGCTCAGGGCAGCCGCCGTCGCGAAGCGGTTGGCTCCCGAGATCCGCTCCACGAGGTCCGTGGTGGAGGTGCCCAGGACGAGCGCCTCGGCCGCGGCGCGCTTGCCGACAAGGGTGTTCTCGGCGACGACTGAGGGGTGCGAGCCGTAGGCGGCGATGAAGTTGATCAGGGACGCCTGGCTGTCACCCCGTCCGAAGTTGCTCCCGTTGCGCAGGGCGGAGCCGAAGTCCTGCCAGCTCGAGTACGGCTCGAGGTTGGGGTTGCCGGACTCCTCGTAGAAGACGCGGCGCGCCTCCTGCAGCGGAGGGACACCGACGTCGCGTCCCCGCATGATGTTGATCGACGCAAGGTCGAGCGGCAGCCCCAGCAGGCTGTTGCGCAGTGTGCTGGTGACCAGCTCGTCCGTCTGGTTGGCGGGCTGCTGGGTCGTGCCGTTGACGAGGGCGCCGGCAGCCTCCTCCGAGGTCAGCCGGTCGGCTGCCGCGCAGGTGTTGGCCGCCGTCGGCTCCACCCGGCAGTGGAAGGCGACCGGGTTGAGGAAGCCGTCGAGCAGCGACGTCGAGGTGGTGCCGAATCCCTGCCGCTGGAGGTCCTGGTTGAGCATGGAGTGCCCGAAGCGGTAGACGACATGGGCGAACTCGGCCTTGATGGACGGGTCGATGGTCTCGTCGTAGCTGTTCTCGTTGAAGGTGATGACGTCGATCGCAGGCTGGATCGTGCGCGCGAACTCCTCGAACACGAGGTGCTGGTACTGCATCTCGTTGGCGAACCGAGCAGCCTGGAAGACACGCTCGTTGAACGACCAGTCGTCCGCCTCGTCCTGGTTCTGGTAGGCGGCGAGCAGCTCCTCGTTGCCGGGCTCGTTGAGGACGGTGTTCACGTGGTCGACGAGCCGGTTGTGCTCTGCGTGGAAGACGTGGTGCACGGCCGTCAGGCCGATGTTCTCGTTGCCACGACCGTCACCGGTGATGAAGTGCTCGCCGAGCAGGACGTTGTCGTAGCCGGCGAGCTCGTTGGGGACCGCGCCGTGCGCGATGTCGTCCAGGAAGGACTGGTTCAGGCGCTCGGCGTTGACCGTCGAGATGGGGGCGGAGGGGTTTCCCTCGGCCACTCCACCCACGTTCACGAGCTGGGGGAACCCGTTGGCGCCGGGGACGAAGTTGCCGTAGAGGTCCACGACGACGTTGGGGACCGACAGCACGTCTGCGTCACGGAGGGCGATGCCGAGGACGGACGCTGCCTGCGCCTTGACGTTGTTCCAGGTGGCCAGACCGCCGCTCGGGCTGTCGAGCAGCCGTCCCGTGGCCTGGGGCCGTCCGCCGACGAGCTCGTACTCCCTCAGGAAGACCTGGTGGGCGGGGTGCGAGGTGTAGGTCTGGTTCTGGTCCACGAAGGGCGTGGTGCGGTTCTCGTGCTCGCGCACGTCGTCACCGTTGCCCAGGATGCCGTCCGGGCCGGGCTGGTTGGTGGCCCGATCGAGCATCATGAATCGACGGTCCGGGGGGGTCACGTTGTAGAGCGGGTCGTCCTGGGCGAGCGGCACGACGATGGTGCCGCTCCCACCCTTGTTGACGAGGTCCAGCCCGTGGTCGAAGAACTGCCCGAACAGCACGAACCACAGGTTGACGGGGGCCGAGAGGCCCTCATCAGGCATGACGTTGGGGATGAACACCTCGCCGGTCACCGGGTCGGTCGTCGAACCCTCGGTGTTGGCGGCGGCGTCCACAGCAGCCGGGTTGGCCGTGGAGGAGTCCACGATGAGGTTGCTGATGGTGCGGGGGTCGGAGTCGTAGACGAAACCGCTGGTCTGCTCGTAGCAGGTGGAGGCGGGGTCGTCGCAGACGGAGGTCGCCCCGGGCGGGTTAGGCGGACCACCGGCGACCGGGTCGCCATCACGCCAGTGGATGGGCAGCAGTCGCGGCATCAGCCGGTTCGAGGAACCGAACTCGGTCTGGCCGTTGACGAGGTTGTTGAACGACCCGTCCACGGTCCGCAGCCCGTGCGGGAGCATGGGGTCCCGCACGCACTTGCCACTCGTGTCGTCGGAGGTCGCGCAGACCAGGGAGTAGGACGTGTCCCCGGTGTTGATCGCGTGGGCGTGGGCCTCGGAGATCTGGATCTGGTCCAGGATGAAGTCGAGGTCGCTGCCGATGAGGCGGAACGTCGGAACCGTCTCCGTCACTGCGGCGGAGGGCGCGACCAGCGAGGTCACGGCGAGGGGCGCGACGACCAGGGTCGAGGCGCTCAGGAAGCCCACGGCAGTTCGCCACCTTGATCTGAGCAGATGCACCAGCAACGCCACCCCGCCTACTGCCACGAGCACGACAGACACAACAAGCCAGACACTGGATCCCACGACGCGCTTCCCCTCGATCTGTTCCACAGAATGATGCAGAGAACCCTGCGCTGCCGACTATGGCCCTCGGTGAGGCTTCTCACAAGACTTTGCCGGAACTTTACTCCCCGCCGCACCTCATCGTTACCAAATCTTTACCAAAACTTGGGAGGCGAGCCCAGACCATCCGGGGACGCGTGGCGACGTCGCGGCGGCCGCGGGGGGAGACTTCTCCCATGCACCGACTGCTGGACAGGAGCCCCGCAGGAGCGACGCACCGGGTCTGCCGCGCCCCCCGCAGCAGACCTCCGGAGGGGAGGCCGTGACGCCCCCCGAGCTCGTCGGCGCTCGCGTCGCCGACGAGGACTGGTACGGCGAGGAGCTGACCGACCGCGTGTGGCGCGGGTGCAGGTTCGTCGAGGTGGACCTCACTGAGGCCAGGACGCGCGGGTGCCGGTTCGAGGAGTGCACCTTCGACCGGTGCCGCCTGAACGCCTCCCGCCATCATGAGACGGCCTTCACCGCCTGCGCCTTCAGCTCCACGAGCTTCTTCGACGCCACGATGGAGGGGTGCCGGCTGGACGGCAGCAGCTTCGTCCGGTGCATCCTGCGGCCGTTGACCGTGGTGGGCGGGTCGTGGTGGGGCGTGACGATGGTCGGCGCCGAGCTCGAGGGGTTGTCGCTGGCGGGGCTGCGTCTGCAGGAGGCCGACCTCTCGGAGGCGGACCTGCGGGGCGTCGACCTGCGCGGGGCCGACCTGAGCGGGGCCACCCTGAGCTCGGCCCGCCTAGATCGAGCCGACCTGCGCCGGGCGGTCCTCGTCGGGGCGCAGCTACGGGACGTCTCGGTGCGCCGGACCCGGGTCGACCTCGCGGGTGCCCTCGCGCTCGCGGAATCGCTGGGTGCCGTGGTGGAGGAGTGACCTAGATCGGCACGCCCTCCGCGTCGTCGAGGTCGTCACCGAGCTCCACCTCGCGCAGCGCGTCCGGGGTGGGGACGCCCTCCGGACCGCCCATCCGCACGACCTCGTCGTCGTAGGACAGCTCCGTGGGTGGCTCCTCCCCCAGGGCTTCCAAGGAGGCGCTCGCCTCCTGCTCGTAGGTGAGGGTCCCGCCAGACGCGTGGGGGTCGACCGCACCGTCCGGGCCGGATTGCCTGCCGGGGGCGTCCACGGCCTCCGGCGTCTCCTCCGGCTCGAACGTGCTCTCGCCCTTTCCCATCCCCACTCCGACACCCTCCTCGTTCAGATCCTCCGGGCTGATGGTCCCGTCCGGCTGACGGGTCATGACGCGCTCCTCTCGCTCGGGTGGTGCCCCCAGTCTGGACGGACACGAGCAGGCGCGTCCATCCGGAGGGGCGGCCCGTCCAGGGAGCCGGTATGCCCCGGTCAGGCGGACACCGACGGCCGCCCGAGGCTGACCTCCGACAGGGACCCGGGCGGCGAGCAGGCTGGTCAGCCACAGCGCGACAGGGCGCTGCCCAGGGAGCGCACGAGGGCTGCGACGGTC
This sequence comes from Ornithinimicrobium cerasi, assembly GCF_003702705.1. Classification (GTDB taxonomy): domain Bacteria; phylum Actinomycetota; class Actinomycetes; order Actinomycetales; family Dermatophilaceae; genus Ornithinicoccus; species Ornithinicoccus cerasi. The sequence continues at coordinate 128,916 of NZ_QZMN01000011.1, forward strand.
ACGACCGCGATGCTCGACGGGGGGACGCGGACGAGCAGCCGGCCATCAAGGTCGTCGACGGCGCGGTCGAGGTGGTCTCGCCAGGTCGGTGGCAGACGTTCGGATGACCACGGACGGGCCAGGACCGGGAACGGACCTGCGGTTTCCGTTGTTCATTCCGAGCCATGGGCTGTGCCCGGCACTTCTCCACCAGCGGACGCCGCGGATCGGTGGCCTCATCTGTGTCCGGAGGGGGACTTGCTCACATGGGACACACACCCTCGACATCCAGATTAGTGCGTAATCGCAGGTCAGAGCGTTGCGACGCGTGGGGGGTTATGCGCCACGCCCGTGAGAGGACGGCTTGACCGCGGGGGGTGGACTCCCGACCAAGGGGTCCTGAGAGCGCCGGCCCTACCCCATGCCGTCCCCGGTCGCCGTCGTTGGCGCCCCATCCGTCCGGACCCGGTCGAGCACCCGCCCGGCACGAACAAGACGACCTCCGCAGACGAAGTCAGCACCCCAGCGGCCACCCCTGCCCTCAGTCAGCCGCCACTCGAGGAAGGGTGGTCTGGCGGACGGGTCGGCAGCCGCCCAGGACGGCCGCATGGTCGTCCTCGCGCCACTCCCCCACGCGGCTGGCCGCTGTAGACCATCCACAGCTCGTGGAGCATCGCACCACCAGACGGTGAGTCGCTTCTACGGTGCTGGTGACCCTGTTCATCTGGGGCCGTGGGTGGACACTGCAGTGGTGAGTGTTCCTGAGCGTCCCTCAGTGGAGGACCAGCGTCCGCCTGCCTCGCTGCTCAGGGTCGTCAACCCCGTTCTGCGAACCATCTTGAGATCGCCTCTGCATCGGGCCGCCAGCACCGGATTGATGCTTCTGCATGTGAAGGGTCGCAAGTCGGGGCGCGTCTACGTCGTCCCGGTGGGGCGGCACGTGTACCAGGGGCAGCTGGTGGCTTTAGCCGGCGGTACCTGGCGCCGCAACCTGGCCGGCGGTGCGGACCTGGAGGTGACGCTGGACGGGCATCGACGTCCTGCACATGGGGAGCTCATCGAGGATCCCCGTGAGGTGGCCGAGATCTTCGAGGACCTCTTGGCCCAGATCGGACCGAAGCGCGCGAACAGGCTTGGGCTGAAACTCAACACCGACCGGGCTCCCACGACGACCGAACTGCAAGCCGCGCTGGTCGACCGCAACGTCGTGCGTCTGACCTTCCTCGACTCCGGGGCGGCTGTCGGTCGCTGACCCGGCAGGAACGAAGGGCTACGGGTTAGCGCCCCCTGCGTAGGCTTTGATGTCGGCGGTGAGAAGCCGGGCAAGGTCATCGCTCTTGCGTGTCGGACCCGTGTGCCCGGCACCGGTCAGGGACCGCAGATCGCTGGAGGGCAAGGCGTTGTCGAGCAGTTGCAGGCGACGTGCGAAGTGGGCCGGGGAGCGGGTCCCGCCGATGAGCAGGACGTGCTGTGTGATCGTCCGGTATTGCTCGAGGCGGTCACCCAGGCGTTCCAGTGCCTCCTGGTCGGCGATCTGGCCGGGGATGAGCCGCGTGCGGAACCGCGGCGATAGAGCGAGGACGCGTGCCAGCTTGGCCGCGGGCGCCGGTGCTCCGGCCATGTCGCGTAGGAAGATCTCCAGCGCCCGACCGGGACGGCCTGCCTCGATCGCACGACGCGCCGCCAGCGTCGAGCCCGGAGAAGCGAGCGGTAGTTCTGCCAGCTCTAGGGCTGGCTCGTAGACCGCCAGAGCATCGAAACACTCCGGAGCCGCGAGCGCGGCCTCCAGCGCCACCACACCACCGGACTTGACCTTCGAGGTCGGAGGTTTCGTCCTTGACCTCCACCGCGCGCGACCGCCCAAGGTCCGCCTCGTAGCGGCGCCGCGTGAGGCGCACCACCCGGCACGTGTCCGCCAGTTTCGCCGCCAGCCCGGCATATCCTCGCCCACCGTCCAGGCCAGCACCGGAGATGATCACGGTGGCGGGCCCGCTGCCCTCGTCGAAGGCCGAGACCGGGTAGCCATCAGCAGCCTCCACGGTCAATCTTCGGGGAGCCCGCGGTTCCGCTGTGCCCTCTCGACGCTGCCGGGCCATGAGCGGACGCTAGCGGGAGCCCCGAGTCGCGGTGACGTGCTCGTCTCACGCGGCCGTGGCGGTGAAGTGTCTGACGAGTGTCCGGGTTAGTGGCGGTTCCCCCACGGACCCCCCTCGCAGACGCTGGACGACATGAGTACACAAACCAGAACCAGCCCTGCCCCGTCCGGCCCCATCGCCTCACCCTCGCTGGTGTCCACGGTGGCCCTGCACCTCCTGCCCGGCGTTGCCCTGGCAGCGATCTTCGTCCCGGTCGTGGCGCCGATGCGCGAGCTGGGAGTTCCACCGATCGCGACCTTCGCCCTTGCGGCGCTCGCCACGATCGTCCCGCTCGAGCTGGGCTACCTGCTCCTGCAGGGACGCCGCCGCACGGGCCGTTTGTCCCTGCAGGGCGTCGTGCTGAACCGACAACCATTGCCGGCGCGTACCTACGCCGTCTGGATCCCGGTCCTTTTCGTCGTGTCCGTCCTGCTGTTCAGCTCGATCTCCTCCTACACCAAGGACTGGATCAAGGATGGACTGTTCCCGTGGGTGCCAGTCTGGGTGGACGACCCATTCGGAGTGGCCGACCCCGGCCGCTACGGTGCCACCGCCCTCGTGCTCGCCTGGATCCTGGCCACCCTGGTCAACGGCATCGTCGCCCCTGTCGTGGAGGAGCTGTACTTCCGGGGTCACCTCCTCCCGCGGCTCGCTCGCCTCGGGGCGTGGGCGCCGTTCGTCAACAGCGCGCTCTTCGCGCTCTACCACTTCATCTCCCCGTGGCAGTTCCTCGCTCGCGCGCTGGGACTGCTGCCGCTGTTCTACTTCGTCTGGCGCCGCAGCAACCTCACGGTTGCCATCGTGGTGCACTGCTCTCTCAACCTGACCCTCTCCCTCACCGCCCTCCCCCTGGTGCTGAAGCTCCTGTGACGGGTGACGTCTCTCCTGCCAACCGAGGACCCGGGCCCGCAGGGGCCCGGGTCATCACCATCGTGCGTGCAGGCCCGCACCTCGTCCAGTTGGCGGCAAGGCGGCACGAGTAGGGAGTTTCAGGCAGCCGCTCCTGGAATCCGGACCGTCGGAGCCGCCGTGGTGCGACGGAACCGCCTCCACCCGGGCGGCTAGCTGATGGGGCTGTGTTGAGCGCGGGTGAATGCGTCGGTATCGGATCGTCCGGCCGTGCCGTGGGCTCGCAGGGTGGGGCCGCGCCTCGCTGTGGTGGTGGCAGTGGCCGGGTGCGCCTCAGTTCGATGCGAAGCCAACACCTGGTGATGGGCACAGCACGGAGCGATCGTGTTTACGAGGCCCGGTCCCTCCCCGCAGACCTTCCGCTGGGAGGACGGGGACCGGAACCTGGGGAAGGGAACCGTCGGGGAGACGCTCGGTGCGCGTCTTGATACCTGTTCGCCACTCGGTCGGCACGACCAGGAACTGTCCCGCTCGAAGCGCGCGGAGCGCGCCCGCGGCTACTTCTTCGGCGTCCTGACCCACCTGGGACATCCCCGTACGGACCAGTCCGGGGCACAGCAGCGTGACGGAGACATTGGTGCCCCGCAGGCAGAGAGCGGTATGCTCGGCCAGCCCCAGGACGGCATGCTTGCTCACCCCGTAGGCCCCACCCTGGGGCCACGTGAGCAGACCGGCCAGCGATGCGGTGATCAACACACTCGATGGGTGTTCGGACTTCAGCAACCGTGGAAGGAACGCTCGTAAGCCGTTGACGATGCCGAGCAGGTTCACCTGTAGGACGTGACTCCACTCCTCGTCGGCAACCTCCCACGGCGCTCCCACTGATGCCCCGACGACGCCGGCGTTGAGGCACACCGTTGTCGTCGGGTCGGACCTCCTCGCCAACGCCTCCATGGCATCCGTGTCGGTGACGTCCAGCAGATGGGCGACACCGCCCAGGGACGCGGCGAGGTCGTCCGTGGGAACTCGGTCTGCGGTGTGCACGACGTGACCGTCGGCCGCCAGCCCCTCGGCAAGGGCACGACCGATGCCTCCGGCGGCGCCAGTAACAACTGCCACAGGCATTTCCGGTTCCTTTCAGTCAGATCTGGTCGCGAGGATGGCGGCCTGCCTACGGATTCGAAGCGTCGTGCACCCCGCATGCTGATCCTGCGAGCCTGCCTCACTGCCGCGGATCCAGGACACCGCTGTGGGTCGGACACTGCCCGGACACTCACCCCGGTCGAAGCGGTCGTCCCGCAGCCGGCCGTTGCTAGCATCGCGTCATGGACGGCGCCTCGGGCGGCGGCCCACCGACCTTCGCACAGCGGCTCCGGTCGTTGCGCGAGGCCGCATCGCTGTCTCAGGAGGCCCTCGCGGAGCGTGCTGGCATCTCCACAGACGCCGTCAGCTCGCTGGAGCGAGGCACCAGGACACATCCCTACCCGGCCACCGTGCGCGCCCTGGCAGATGCCCTCACGCTCAGCCCTGCCGAGCGGGCGGCCCTGACCGCGGCTGTGCCCTCACGTCACCGTCCGAGCGCCAGCGGCCGGTCCGCGCCCGCCGGGCCACGTGCCCAGGTGCCTGTTGCTCCGACGCCGCTGCTGGGGCGGGAGGACGACGTCGCTGCCCTGAGCCAGCTCCTCACGGATCCCGCCCAACGGCTGGTGACTCTGACCGGCATCGGTGGTATCGGCAAGTCCCGGCTTGCGGCTGCGGTCGCCGAGCGTCGCGCGGGACAGGACCGTGACGGCGTCGTGTTCGTGGCACTGGATTCTGTACCGCACGAGTCGCTCATGCTCGCCGAGATCGGACTGGCGGCTGCTCTCCGGGGTCCGCATCTCACCAGCGGCGAAGAGGCCATCCCCACCGACCTCACCGCGCTACAGGCCTTGCTGGTGCTCGACAACGTCGAGCACCTGACCGGCGCCGGACGGGTCGTGGCAGATCTCCTGTCCAAGTGCCCGGATCTGACCGTGCTGGCGACAAGTCGAGTCCCGTTGCGTGTCCGCGGGGAGTTCGAGTACGCGGTCCCGCCCCTAGCCCTGCCCACAGTCTCGGACCCGGAGTCCTTGTCCGACTTCCCCGCAGCGGCGCTGCTCATCCAACGGGGCCGGGCTGTCCGCAAGGACTTCGCTCTCCGGCCGGACGACGTGGCCGCGGTCGTAGGCATCTGCCATCGTCTCGGCGGGATTCCGTTGGCCCTCGAGCTGGCGGCCGGAGGACTTCGAGCCTTCGACCCGCCTGAGCTCCTCACCAAGCTCGAGGAGGTCCTAGAACTGCCCGGGCCGCTCGACCTGCCTGCCCGGCAGCGCACCCTCCGTGCGGCGCTGGACTGGAGCTACGCACAACAGAGCGAAGCGGACCAGACGTCCTTCAGACAGTTGGGGGTCTTCGCGGGCGGCTTCTCGCTCCAGGCTGCCGAGACCGTCGTCGGCGCGACACCGGCTGCCGTGGACCGTCTCACCACCTACTCGCTGTGCGCCCTGGCACGCACCGATCAGGGCCACTCCCGGTACGCGATGCTCCAACCGATCGCGCACTACGCCCGGTCCCTCCTGTCCGAAGACGAATCGGAAGACGTGCACCGCGCCCATGGCGACTTCTTCGTCTCGCTCGCCGAGCGCGCGACGTCTGGATACCACGGCGACCACCAGGCCGACTGGATGCAGCACCTCGATCGCGAGACCGCCAACATCTCCGCCGCATACGAGTGGGCAGTCCGCAGCGGTGCCGGAGACCTGGCCGGCAGGTTCGCCTCCGCCCTGTGGATGTACTGGTGGATGAGAGGCCAGCTGCGCTGGGCACGTCCCATGCTGGAGCGAACCCTTCGCCTCCCCATGACGGAGACCATCCGCGCGCGGACGCTGATCGCGGCAGGCGGCATCGCCGAACCCGGGGTCGACATACCCGCCGTCGAGGACCGCTACCGACAAGCCCTGGACCTCGCCGTCAAAGAAGGGGATCAGACGACGGCGGCCAGCGCCTTGCTGGCCCTGGGAGCCATCGCGCTTGAAGCTCACCGCCTGGACACCGCTCAACAGCGGCTGGTGCGAGCACTGCAGACTGCCTCGAGGGCCGGCGACTCAGCTGAGTGGTACACCGGGCATGCGCACATCCTCCTCGGCGCGACACTGCGGTATCGAGGTGACCCACGCGCAGCCATCGACCAGGTCCGAGCCGCACTGGAGTCGGCGCGAGCCCGCGGTGACGGGGTCGCGACGACGATCGCGCTCTACAACCTGGGGCAGGCTGAACTGTCCCTGGGTCGACACCAGGTCGCCGCGCGACATCTGCGCGAGGCGGTGCCCCTGTGCCTTGCGATCGACGATGCGCCCAACCTGGCGCTCATTCTGGACGCCCTCGCGGCCGCCGCTCTGACCACCGACCCCGAGCGCGCCGCGACCCTGCTGGGAGCCGCAGAGGCCATGCGGCACAGCGTGGGTTTCGCCGGGTATGGCTCCTACGCACCAGACCGTGCCCGCAGAGACTGGGCCGCCGACCAGGCTCGTCAAACACTGGGTGAAAGCAGGTACCACGGCGCGGTGCAAGCCGGCCGCTCGCTCGACCTCCACTCCGCAGCCGCGTTAGCCCTCGAACCGGTGTACCAGCACTGAGTCCTTCACAACAGCATCACCGCACCCTCAGCGACCGATCACCGGATTTCCCGCGTGTCGCTCGTGCCCAGTACGAGACGCGCCAACAGGGGTGCGGCACTCGTCCTCAGCGGTGCCGACGGCTGAGCGGACGGGTCCAGGTTCGGGGGCTTCCGCGTGCGAGGGTGCTGCAGGGCGGCACCAGGGACTCGAGGACCATCGTGGTCTTGCCCGACCCCGAGACGCCGGTGACCGCGGTCAGCCGGCCGACGGGTACGTCGGGCTCGAGGGGATGGACGGTATGCAGCGCGCCCGTCGCCAGGTGGATGGTGCCGTGCGCGCGACGTCGGCCGGGGCGGCCGTCGCCCGCACCACGTGCGGCTCCCGGCCGGTGAGGAAGCCGGCGAGCCTGGAGGCAGGCGCGGCTGCGAGGGCTGCAGGGCTGCCCTTGGCGATGACGGTCCCACCCTCGCTGCCCGGCCCGGGACCCATCTCGATCAGCCAGTCCGCCTGCCGCAGGACGTGGACGTCGTGGTCGACGAAGACGACGGAGTTGCCGTCGGCGAGCAGGGCCTGCATCACGCCCACCAGCCCGTCGACGTTGGCGGGGTGCAGCCCGATGGACGGCTCGTCGAGGACGTAGAGCACGCCGGTCGTGCGGTTGCGGAGGGCGCGGGCCAGTTGCGCGCGCTGCCGCTCGCCGGTCGACAGCGCGGCGCCGGCGCGGTCGAGCCCGAGGTAGCCGAGGCCGAGCTCGACGAGGCGCCGGGCCATGTCGACCAAGGTCTCCACCAGCCCTTCGGCCATCTGGCGCATCTCGGCCGGGAGACCGGCCGGGACACGGTCACCGCTCCAGCGCCCCGGCCAAGGTCAACGCCGTGACCTCGGCCAGGTCGAGCCCGCCGATGCGCGGCCCCCGTGCGGCGGGGCTGAGCCGGGTCCACCGACAGTCCGGGCAGGTGCCCTCCCGGAGGAACCGGCTGACCCTGGCCAGCCGCTTCTCGGTGTCGGCCCGCTTGAGCTCCTCGGTCACCGTCAGCCGAGCGTTGCGGAAGGTGAAGTCCAACTCGTGCAGGCCCTTCCGGCTGGGGACGGTGATGTGCTTCTTCTCCTCCGCCCCGTCGAGCACGATCTCCCGCTTGGCCTCGGTCAGCTCGCTCCACGGCACCTCGGTGCGGACCCCCAACTTGCGCGCGATGGCCGGCTGCACGTTGAAGCCGAACATCTGCCACGGCAGGACGTCCCCGTCGTCCAGGCTCTACGTCGGGTCGGGGACGAGCGTCGCGGCGTCCACCGTGCGCACCACCCCGATGCCCTGGCAGCGGGGGCAGGCTCCGGTCGAGTTGAACGACAGGGCCTCCGCCCCTGGAGGACGCACGCGTGCTCCGCATACCGGGCAGGGAAAGGGGTCTCGGCCGCGACGTCGATCGTCGGCGGCACCCGGTGCCCGTTGGGGCACAGGTGGGACGCGAGCCTGGAGAACATCAGACGCAGCACGTTCAGCAGCTCGGTCGAGGTGCCGAAGGTGGAGCGCACGCCGGGCACGCCGGGTCGCTGCCACAGGGCCGCGGCCGGGACGTGCTCGAGGGAGTCCACCGCCGCGCGGGGTGCTTGGGCCATCCGCCGGCGGGTGTAGGTCGAGAGCGCCTCGACGTAGCGCCGGGACCCCTCGGCATACAGCACCCCAGCGCCAGCGAGGACTTGCCGAGCCGGAGACCCCCGCGGCCCCGATGAGGGAGCGCAGCGGCACGTCGACGTCGACGTCCCTGAGGTTGTGGACCCGGGCGCCCCGCACGCGGACGGCGTCGGAATGCTGGGATTCGGGATGGGGCGCCACGGGTACAGGCTCAGAGTTTTGTGCGTGTCCTCGCACTGTCGCGACCCGGGGCGGGTGACCCTCGGCAGCGCGGTCAATGCGCACCCGGACGTGGGTGCGGAGCCGCTCAGCCGACCTCGGACCTGCTGACGGCTGCTGCCAGCCGCTCCAGGGTCGCGGCCATGGCTCGCTCCATACGGTCTGGGTATCCCGGCAGCTCGACCGTGAGCCGGGGCAGCAGCGCCCGGGACCAGTCGTAGGTCTGAGTGACCAGCGTGGAGCGTCCGCCTTCCGTCGGCTCGAGCTCGAAGCGCCAACGCTGTCCGCCGACCACCCGCACCCCGGCGACCTCGCCGGTCGTCTCCCAGGCGATCAGCCGGTCCGGCCGGTACTCGACGACGCGGTTCACCGACCGGTAGCTCACCCCACGCTGACACATCGCCATGGTGAAGCGGCTGCCCAGCACAAGACGTTCGGGCCCGTGCGGCCGGCCCTGCAGCATGCCCGAGCCGTCGAGCTCGTCGTGGCGGCCGACATCCGTGAGCAGCGAGAACACCGCTCCGGGCGGTGCGTGCACCACCCGCTGACGCGTGCGTCGGCGCGCCGGCCGGTCCCGCCCGTCGGTGAGAGCTGCGTGCATGACCTGACCTCCGTGTGCGTCGGAGCCGCCGCGGTGTGGCGCGCCCGGAAACATGAGTGTACCATCTGGTACATGATTGTGGTGAGCAGAGGACGGTCGACCGCAGCGCCCGAGCAGGTGTGGGCGGTGCTCTCCGATGTGGACGCTTGGCCCCGGTGGGTCCCGACGGTGACGAGCGTCGCGCGCGCGTCCGGTCCGGACGGCACACCTACTAATCCGGCGACGGCACCTGGGGTGGGCAGCGTCTTCGAGGTCGTGCAGTCCCGGCTGGGGCGGGCCCGCTGGGTCGTGACCGAGTGGGAGGTCGGACGCTCGTTCACCTGGGTCTCCTGGCGACCGGGCGTGCGGAGCACTGCCACCCACCGGCTACGCGCCGAGCAGGGCGGGACCGGCATCGAGCTGGGCATCTCGTGGTCGGGGCAAGGCGCGCGGGTGGTCCGGGCACTCGTCGGGCGGCTGACGCAGCGGTACACCGAACTGGAGCTGGGCGCGCTCGTCGCCACGGCCGAGGGCCGGTCCGACGGATGAGCGCCCGGCAGGACCTGCTCGACCGGGTGCTGACCTGGTTCGTCGAGAACGGGGTCGGTGACACGAGCCTGCGGACCCTCGCCGCCGGCTTGGGGACCAGCCACCGGATGCTGATCTACCACTTCGGGTCTCGGGACCGTCTCCTCGGCGCGGTGGTCGAGCAGGTGGAGCGCCACGAGCGCGCAGTCCTGGAGCAGCTCCTGGAGGAGCAGGACGACCCCGCGGCGGCGGCGATGGCCTTCTGGGGTCACGTCGCCGACACGGCCGGCACCTTCGCACCCCTGTTCTTCGAGCTGTCCGGGCAGGCCATGCAGGGTAAGGAGTGGGCCGCGCCGCTGCGGGAGTGGCTCGTCGAGGGCTGGATCGAGGCCCTGGGCGAGCTTTACCGGAGGGCGGGACTGAAGGGGGATGCCGCCGAGCGCACCGCCCGGTTGACCTTGGCGATGGCGCGCGGCGTGCTGTTCGACCTGGCGCTCACTGGCGACCGGGCGACCGCGGACGCGGCCGTGGCCAACTTCACCGCGCTCCTGACCGGTGCGGAAGGGAGTGGATGAGGATGAGAGCGCTGATCTGCGGAGCCGGTATCGCTGGGCTGGCACTGGCTCAGCGGCTGACCGCCTCCGGGTGGGAGGTCACGGTGGTCGAGCGAGCGCCGGGCCCCCGGGAGCAGGGGTACATGATGGACTTCTTCGGTCTGGGTTACGACGCGGCCGAGGCGATGGGCCTGCTGCCGCGGCTGCGCGAGCTCGGTTACCGGCTCGACGACGTCAGCTACGTCGACTCCTCCGGACGGCGCAGGGCGAGCCTGGACTACGACCGCTTCGCCCGGCTGGTCGATGGGCGGCTGCTGAGCATCATGCGTCCTGATCTGGAACTGGCGCTGCGCGAGCAGGTCGAGGGCGACGTCGTGCTGCACTACGGGCGCACGCTCGCCAGCGTGGTGGCCGTGCCGGACGGCGTGCGGGCGGTGCTGACCGACGGCACCGTGCTGGAGGCCGACCTGCTGGTCGGCGCCGACGGCATCCACTCCCATGTCCGGGCGATGATCTTCGGGCCGGAGTCCCGCTTCATCCGCTACCTGGGCCTGCACACCGCGGCATACATCTTCGACGACTCCCACGTCCGGCGGCAGCTCGGCAACCGGTTCTCCCTCACCGACACGGCGGACCGACAGATGGGGCTGTACGCGTTGCGGGACGGACGGGTCGCCGCGTTCGCCGTGCACCACGACTCCGACCCAGCGATCCCGGACGACACCCGCGCCGCCGTCCGGGGCACGTACTCGACGCTGGGCTGGGTTGTCCCGCGGGCGCTGGAGAGCTGCCCGCCGGCGTCCGAGCTCTACTACGACGTGGTCGCGCAGGTGGAGGTGCCGCAATGGCACCGCGGCAGAGTTGTCCTGCTGGGCGACGCCTGCCAGGCCGTCTCGCTGCTCGCCGGTCAGGGTGCCTCCCTTGCCGTCGCCGGCGCGTACGTGCTGGGCCAGCAGCTGGCGGCCGGGGGCCCAGTGGAAGACGCCCTGGCGCGCTACCAGCAGGCCTGGAAACCTATCGTCGAGGCCAAGCAGGAGGTCGGCCGGCGCGGCGCGAAGTGGTTCCTGCCGTCGTCACGGGCGCGGTTGTGGCTGCGGCGCGCCTCGCTGAAGCTGAGCGCTCTCCCCGGCTGGGACAGGGTCGCCGGCACGGGTCTGGTGGGCAAGACGCACCTGTCCCTGACAGACCTCGGTGCCGATGCGCCGCGGCTCACCTCGATGCAGTCTCCTACGTCGGCCGAGCCGTCGGAGACGACGGTGCCCAGGACGGGCGCGACGACTTCGGGAACACCTGGGAAGTTGGTGTGCCGTGCGGATTCTGCTGCTGACCGCGGGTAGTCGCGGGGACGTCGAACCGTTCGTGGCGCTGGGCCAGCAGGCCCTCGACCGCGGGCACGAGGTGTGCCTGGGTGTCACCCGGGAGTTCGTGGACCCGATACGGGCCGCCGGCCTTGACGTCGCCACCCTCGAGGGCGACTTCGCCGACCTGGTGGCCCAGCAGGGGGTGTCGGCCTGGGCGGCGCTGCGCTCCTACCGCACGGTGGTAACACCGATGATGGCCGCCGTCCTGCGCTCAGCCGCCGAAGCAGCCCTCGCCTTCCGCCCTGACGTTGTCGTGCACCATCCGAAGGTGATATCCGCCCCGGTGGCTGCCGCGCGGCTGGGCGTGCCGCACGTGCTGGTCGAGCTCGTGCCAACCTTGACTCCGACCCGCGCCTTCCCCGCGGCCGGAGTCACCACGGTGAACCTGGGGCCGCTCAACCCCCTGACGTGCCGGGCCACCGCTGCCACCTCGGGCATGTTCGCCGCCACCTTGCGCTCCATCCGCAGCGACCTGGACCTACCGGTCCGCGGCCCGCTACCTCCACCTGGGCTCACCCTTGTCCCCGTCAGCACCGCGCTGCTCGAGCGACCCGCGGACTGGCCGCAGACCACTCAGATCACCGGCGCCTGGCATCGCGCCGGGGTGGACCCCTGCGCAGCGGGCGGGCTCGATGCCGAGGTCGAGGCATTCCTCGACGCAGGGGAGGTCGTCTACGCCGGCTTCGGCTCGATGGCCGCCGGGGACCCCGCAGCGCGCGCCCACGCGATCGTCGGGGCTACGCGCGCCACCGGCCGACGCGTCCTTCTCGTCACCGGATGGGGCGGGCTGGCAGTCCCCGAGGACCTCGCGACCGGTAATGACGTCCTCGTCCGCCGAGACCTGCCGCACGCCGCGGTCCTGCCTCGCTGCGCCGTCGCGGTGCACCACGCCGGCGCCGGCACCACCCACGCGGCCGTCCGCGCGGGCACAGTGTCGATCCCCGTGCCTTTCCTGGCTGATCAACCATTCTGGGCCGCGCTGCTGCACCGGCGCGGCCTCGGTACAGCCCCGCTGCCCGCACGGCACCTCACCACCGCAGCGCTCACCAAGGCGCTGCAGTCCTTACCCACTCCCGCCGCCGCAGCACGTGCCGCACAGACTATGACCCCGCGAGGACGGTTGCGGGCGTGCTGTCCGGCTCATCGAGCACGTCGTACACGCACGGTAACACCGGCCCATTGACACGCTAACATACGGCACCGTATGGTAAAATCCATACGCAACCGTATGGAGCCTCTCCCAGGGGGCGAGCCAGACCGAGAGAAAGCTGAAAGTCATGGCGTTGACCATCGACAGCCAGACTGCCGCCCCGGTGGGGACCATGCCGACGCCTTCGAGGGCCGGTCGTCCTCTCACTGAACCGAGGACCGTGGGAGCAGGGGCGCCGTGACCATCCTGGTCACCGGTGGCACCGGGGTGCTGGGACGCTGCGTCGTCGGCAGGCTCGTCGCTGCCGGGCACCGGGTCCGGGTCCTGAGCCGAGACCCGTCCCGCTCGTCGACCGTCCACGACGTAGACCTGTGCGCCGGTGACCTCCGAGAGTTAGCCAGCCTTCGGCCCGCCCTGTCGGAGGTCGACGTCGTGGTGCACTGCGCCTCCGACGCCCGGTCGCCGGAGGCGGTCGACGTCGCTGGGACGTCGAACCTCGTCGCGGCCCTGCGAGGTCTCGACGTCGGCCACCTGGTGTACGTCTCGATCGTCGGCGTGGACCGGATTCCGATCAGGTACTACCGCGCGAAGCGGGACGTCGAGGCGATCATCGAGAACCAGGGCGTGCCGTGCACGATCCAGCGGGCCACCCAGTTCCACCCCTTCGTGGCCGAGATGCTGGCCAGGTCGGCGCGCAGGCCGTTCATCGCCTGTCCGACAGGCTTGCGCTTCCAGCCGATCGCGGTCGAACAGGTGGCGAACCGGGTGGCGCAGCACGTGGAGGCCGGCGCGGCCGGGAAGGCGGCCGACCTCGGCGGGCCGGAGGTCCTGACGCTTCACCACCTCGCCTCCACCTGGCTGTCAGCCGCCGGTCGGCGACCTCGCCCCCTCCTGCCGGTGCCGTTCCCCGGAGCTGTGGGGCGGGCGTTCAAGGACGGTGCGAACCTCTGCCCGGAGCAGTCGTCACGCGGACTCACCTGGACCCAGTACCTTGAGGCCAGCCACAGCCCAGAGGGGGCGGTCAGATGACCACCGCCGGTTCGGCACGCAGGCTGAGCCGGGACGACTGGCTCGACGCGGCGATGACCGCAATGGCCCACGGGGGCGTACGCGGGATCCGGGTCGAACCACTGGCCAAGGCCATGAGGACCAGCAAGGGCAGCTTCTACTGGCACTTCCGTGACCGTGCCGACCTGGTCCGGGCGACCCTCGAGCGGTGGGAGCAGCTGGAGACCGACCGCGTGATCGAGGTCGTGGAGTCCACCACCCATCCTCGTGAGCGGTTGCGACGGCTGCTTGCCATCGCGCACCGGCAGGATCCGGAACGGCCAGACCCCAGCGTGGCGCTGACCGGCGACCACGACGACCCGGTCCGGGTGGTGCTGGAACGCGTCACTGCCCGCAGGATCGGCTTCGTCGCCGAGCAGCTCATGGCGCTGGGCATCGCACCTGAGGAGGCCGCACGGCGAGCGACCCTCGCCTACACCAGCTACCTCGGCTACGCCGCGCTCGTCCGCAGCGCCCCTGGCGTCCTGCCCGCAGACCAAGCCGTCCGGCGCTACATCGAGACGGTCCTGACCGTCCTCGTGTCCACAACCACGGAGCACCGCCGCGATGGCTGACCCTATGAAGGTCGAGCGCCTAAGCCAAGGTACGGCGCCTGAGCGAATGGAAGACCGATGAACGAGGACCGGGAGCTTCACGTGGTGATCGGTGCCAGTGGCGGCACGGGGCGTGCGCTGGTCCGCGAGCTCCACGGGCGGGGTCGGCGGGTGCGCGCGGTCAACCGCAGCGGTCGGGCCGACGTACCGCCGGGGGTCGAGGTCGCGGCCGGTGACGCACGGGACGCGCACCGGATGCGCGAGGTGTGCCGGGGGGCGGCGGTGGTCTACAACGCGGTCAATCCGCCGTTCCCGGACTGGCTCCAGGCGTTTCCCGCCGCCGTTGACGGAGTGCTGGCCGGAGCCGGCTCCAGCGGAGCCCGCATGGTCTTCGTCGACGACACCTGGATGTACGGCCGCACGACCGGCCCGATGACCGAGGACCTGCCGTACCGTCCCGTCAGCAACAAAGGTGTCCTGCGCGCATGGCTGGCCGAGCGGGTGCTCGCCGCCCACGAGAGCGGTCGTGTCCGGACAGTCATCGGTCGAGCCCCCGAGCTCTACGGGCCGGCCGTGGAGTCGCTCCTGGGCAGCAACATCTTCGGCCCGGCCGCCAGAGGAGGCCTGGCCCTGTGGGCCGGCGAGCTGGACCAGCCCCTGACCCCGATGTTCATCGATGACTTCGCCCACGGACTGGCCGAGCTCGGCGAGCGGGAAGAGGCGCTCGGCGAGGTGTGGCACCTCCCGACCCCCGCGCCGACCACCGCCAGGCACCTGCTCGACCTGGCCGCCACCCGGTCGCAGCGGCGGATGCGCGTCCTGAGGGTCCGCGAGCCCGCTGTTCGCGCCCTGGGCGTCGTATGGCCGGTCGCGCGGGAAGGTGCCGAGATGCTTTACCAGTTCCGCCAGCCCCACACCATCGACTCCAGCAAGTACCGCGCCGCCTTCGGCCCAGGACGTGTCACGCCGTACGAGCAGGGAGTCGACCGCACCCTGGCCTGGTACCGGGCCACACCGAAGCGACCCATCACCGCCCTCGGACGCTGACACTTCATGTCCGCCGCCTGGCTGAGGTCCCGACACCGTCGATCCCACGCACCTTCTCGACAGGAGCAGACCATGTCCTCCGCCTCTGTGCGCCAAGTCTCCGCAGCGGACCCTGCGGACGGTGGGTCGGTCATCCGATTCATTCGCCGAAGGCCTCTGGTGTCGTTCTTCCTCTGGGCCTACACCGTGGGGCAGGTCCTGCCCTGGTCGGTGATGCTGGCGGGGCTGGCGGACCGGGCGTGGCTGCTGTCGGGATCGGTGGTGGTCAGCACGCTCGTGGGGTTGCTGCTGCCCGCCCTGGTGATCACCTGGATCGCCGACGGACCTGAGGGGCTGCGCCGGCTGTGGCGACGAGCGGTGAAGATGCGCGTCGGCCTGGCCTGGTACGCGGCCGCATTCCTGCTCGTGCCGGCGCTCGTCCTGGCGGTCGGCGTCCTGCTCGGCGGAACGCCTTCGGACCGCTCCGCCGGCTTCCTGCTCGCCGCGCTGGGACCGCACCTCCTGCTGCCCCTGGTGATCACCTTCGTGCTGATCAACTGGTGGGAAGAGGTCGCCTGGATGGGCTTCGTACAGGCTCGGCTGCAGGACTGGCGCGGGCCGCTGCTCGCCGCGCTGATCGTGGCACCCTTGTTCGCGCTGCAGCACAGCGCGCTGGTCGCTGGGCAGGGCGTCCTGGCCGCTGCGGTGCTGATGGTCGTGCTGACCGTGCTCGCCGTGCCGTTCCGGATCGCTGTCGGCTGGGTCTACAACCGCACAGGCAGTCTCTTTCTGGTCGGACTCGTCCACGCGATCGGCAACGCCACGACCGGTGGCGACGGGATCAACGCGGGCTACCTGCGCCACCTGTACCCGGGCAACAACAACGTGACGATGGCGCACCTGCTCGCGATGTTCCTGCTCGGGCTGCTCGTCCTCCTCGTCACCCGCGGCCGACTGCTCGAGGCCGGCACCCCGGAGCCGCAGGAGCGCTCGCCACGGGATGCGGCGACCGCGCACGGGACAAAGGACCAGTCATGATCGGGGCCAGATGGGGAGTGGACGACAGCGAAACGGCCCTGACGTACCCGTGCGACGGGTTCCTGCCCGCACCCACGCTTCAGGTATGGCGAGGGGTCACCGTGCATGCGCCGCCTGAGGCCCTGTGGCCATGGCTGACACAGGTGAGACTCGCGCCGTACTCCTACGACTGGATCGACAACCTCGGACGCCGATCACCGCGCGAGCTCCTCGAGCTGCCGGAGCCCGCGGTCGGTGACCGGTACACAACTGCCGGGCGACGTGAGATGGGCCGCATCGTCTCCCTCGAGCATGGACGCCAGCTCACCGCAACGATCCTCGGGGCGTTCATGTCCTACCTGCTCGTGCCAAGGGAGCACCAGACCACACGGTTGTTGCTCAAAGTCGTCATGAACCCCAACCGCCTGCTCGCGCCAGCTCTCTCCGTCGGCGACCTCGTCATGGCCAGACGTCAGCTGCTGAACCTCAAAGCGCTCGCCGAGCAGGGGCCGCGCCCGAACACGAGGTGACCCATTTCGACCACCTCACCCGCGACCACCAACACCGCCAGACCGCCCCCTTGACGGCCTTGGCCTGACAAAGGAGAAGCACATGGATGTGCGCAGCGACGGGCGGTCCACCGCCGCCCCCCAGAAGGTGTGGTCCGTGCTGTCGGCAATCGAAGGCTGGCCGGCATGGACACCGACGGTCACCTCGGTGACGAGGGAGACGGCTGAAGATGACAGCCCACGGACTCCCGGCAGCATCGGCGTGGGCAGCAGATTCTCGGTGACGCAACCACGGTTGGGCCGAGCCACCTGGGTGGTCACGGAATGGGAGGAAGGACGGTCCTTCACCTGGGTGTCCCGACGACCGGGGATCCGCACGACCGCCACCCACCAGGTGCACCCCCAGGACGCCGGGACGCGCATCGAGCTGGCCATCACCTGGGACGGGCCCGGAGCCTGGCTGGTCCGTGCGCTGTTCGGACGGATGACCCAGCGCTACACGGACATCGAGCTCAAGTCGCTGGTGGCAGCCGCGAAGGCCAAGCCATCAGCGTGAGCGCTCGAGGAGGGACAGCTGGATCGCGTCGCCGCCCGAGTCGCCTCCACCGGCGTGCATGACACCAGCCTGGCCCTCGCGCGGCCGGGCTGGTGCCAGACCACCGGAGACGTCCTACAGCGCGAACCGCGGACACGCCCGACGCGCCGTGAACACATGCCGACCCCATCCCGGCGGTTGCACCTCCGCAGACCGCCTTAACAAGCGCCATGCGCGGCGCACGACCACAGGAGAATCGTGGAACTTGCCACCCGAGAACGAACCTACGCCTGGAAAGACCCCTCATCCACTCTTGTCGCTGGCGCCACTCAGGACGGCCTCACCCTCCTGCGGGCCATCGG
>NZ_QZMN01000072.1 GCF_003702705.1 Ornithinimicrobium cerasi
CGCGGCAGAGTCGGATGGTTCAGGCTCGTGGGCGGCTTGCTCCTCCGAAACTGCGTTTGCCACGCCACATTTTTGTGCCATCGCTGAGGTGTAGTTCGGTCCTTGGCCGGCGCAGAGCACGGCTAATCGTGACGATCGTCGTCGCCGGGTCGGCGTAGGCGTCCAAGATGCGTAGTTGCTCGTCAAGGGCTCCCCGCTCGTCCTCGGGTTCGTACGCGAATTCGATCCATAGGTAGCCACCGGGGAAGGTCAGTTCGAAAAGGTCCCCCCTGATAGCGAGATCGACCTGGCCTTCACGGCTGGGCACCTCGATGGTCCACGCCATGTCTCCCGGGCGGTCCGGCATGCGGTTGCTTAGACGGTACCCCCGCTGGCAGCAGTGTTCTTTGACCACTGCTTCAAGTGGGGCTCGACGCAGTTGTGCGTCTCGATGAGGCATGACAACGGCGGTCACTCGTGCGAGATATGCAGCCGCCTTGCTGTCGCCGGCGGTGCCGCGTTCGAGGTCGAGCAGGTTCTCCAGCGCAGAGTCGTCCACTCGACCATCGCTGCTGATGACCCCGGCGAGCCAGGAATCAAGGCCATCCCGGCAAGCAGCGTCATCCGTCTCCAGAATGTCTCCAACGTCGAGTTCGAGCGTCAGGTCACTCCAGACTCGTCGCAGGGACGCGACTTGCCGCTTCGACAGCTGCATCACCGCAACGCCCCGCGATCGGGAAGAGACACGCTCATGATGCCTGACACGGTACGGGAGCCAGGCCTGCCGGCTACTCGCGAACCGCGGCAGAGGCGCGCGTCTGGTTCTCATGCGGCACCGGCGTGCGTGCACACTCCATGCGCAGTTGTGTGCG
>NZ_QZMN01000073.1 GCF_003702705.1 Ornithinimicrobium cerasi
TGCCGCTGTGGTCGCGTAGCGTCCGATGCTCGCACAGCTGGGCAATCGCAGTGGTCTCGGGTCCGGTGGGCAGGGGGTCGAACGGTCCTGGCGTCACACCACCCACTGGGAACGTGAACCCTGGCATCGGGGCAGCGTTCGCGGGCGAGACGCCGACGGGCTCGTCCTACCGAGCATGCCGGTGGTTCGTCACGCCGAGGCCGAATGAGCCCGTATCATCCTCGCCATGATGACGCGCTTGAAGAGGACGCTTGCCACAGGGACCGCCGCTTTGCTGCTCGCGTCAGGCGGTGTCGCACTGTCCACTGCGGCAGCTCCGCCTGCCGAGGCGGCCGGGCTCATTCGCACGTTCACCACCTACTCGCAGTACGGCAAGGACTCGGCTCTCTCAGGATGCCGCACGAGACAGGGCCAGGTGGCCAAGTCCGGAATGAAGATCGTGCGGCACTGCTACTACGGCGGGTACTACTACGACAAGTCCTACGCGCGATGGATCTGGATCGCCCGTTTCGACGCACAGACGAACGCCTTCTGAGTTGTCCGGCAGGGGTCGGCGTCGCGGCCGCTGTCAGGGGGAAGCGTTCGTTGCGCGTTTTCAGCGGGCCTGCAAAAGCAGTGAATGCGAGGTCCGCCGCCTTCTCTGCCGCGCGGAGGGCATCAACAAGGGCTGACCCCGGCAACTCTGCGCGAGCACGGAACGGATCAAGACGGGCATCACTCGCCTCTCCGGGTGGGGGCTTCCAGGGCACGAATTGATCTCTCTCAGAACGGCCGCCGCCTGCGCCTCAGCGGTCAGGCGCGGTGCACTCTCATGCCGC
>NZ_QZMN01000074.1 GCF_003702705.1 Ornithinimicrobium cerasi
AATGTGGCGTGGCAAACGCAGTTTCGGAGGAGCAAGCCGCCCACGAGCCTGAACCATCCGACTCTGCCGCGATGACGTTCGAGGCACTTAGGGCAACTCCGGTGCTCCCCTGCGAACGGCGCGCTTCGGTTTCCCGAGGATCTGACACCTCTCGCAGGTCTATCTGCAACTGCACACAGGGCGGACCCGTTAAATGATCATCAGGAGTTGGGGCGCCGGTGTGGGCGTACATCTCGATGCTGTGCGCGTCCAGTTGCCACCACCAGGTTCCTGCGCTGACCCGCGTCGGATCGGTGGTCTCGGTCGGCCCGCCTAGGGCAGCGGTAAGAAGGTGAGCGACTTCGGTGGCCGCGTGGCGGACGCGCTCGGAACTTTCATCGTCCCAGAGGAACCAGGAGACGTCGGCGAACCGATCCAGGTAGGTGCCCCATCCGGCTCTCGCCGTCCCCCACGCGGGCATAGAGGCCATGTGCCAGGAACGGGAGGGCCCTCTGCGGGGCGCCTCTTGGCCCGTGCCGGTCTCAATTCCCATCGCCTCCAGCCACAGGAGCCCCTCATCGAGACCCTGAGGCCATACGGACTCAAGGCTCTGAGTCACCGATTCGGCGACCTGCCGAGGGGTTGGCTTCATGCTTAGAGCCTACGGGCGCCCGGTAGGGCACGCACACACCGCACTCTTTTGGCGAGCCGCTCCCGGCCGACCTGGTGCGCCGCCGCGTGGAGGACGGCTACGCTCGTCCGACTTTGCCGCGTGGAGGACGGCTACGCTCGTCCGACTTTGCC
>NZ_QZMN01000075.1 GCF_003702705.1 Ornithinimicrobium cerasi
GTCCCCGCACTGACGGCCTGATCAACCCCACCGAGGGATCACCGTCGTACACCACTTCACCGGACTTGACCCCGGAGAATCGTGCAGTCCAAAGAGGCCCGCCTGGACGACCCTCATGTCGCTGCTCTGAATGGGATGGTGCGGGATATCAACCGTCGCCGTGCGGACGGTCACGCTGCGCCTTGGTTCGACCCTGCAGACGGCGGAATCGACGCGGAGGTACTGCTGCTGCTTGAGTGTCCGGGACCCCGCGCTACCGCCCACAAAGGGTCAGGATTCGTCTCAGCGGACAACGATGACCAGACTGCGGCGAACATTTTCACGTTGCTACACGAAGCGCGGCTCGACCGTCAGCGAATCGTCCTGTGGAACGTCGTTCCGTGGTACCTGCCCTCCGTCGACGGGAAGCGCACCAAGAACGCCAAGCCAGCGGACATCGTCGAGGCAGAGCCTTGGATGGAAGAACTCGTCAGTCTGCTCCCTCGCCTGAAACTAGTCGTACCGATGGGAGCACCAGCTCTCTCCGGTTGGATGCGCTACCTCACGAGTTCCGCCGAGCGTCCCGTCCTGCCCACGCTGGCGGTACCACACCCCAGCCCTCAAAGGCTCAATACGGACGCAGCCGCCCGGCCACGCATACGCAACGCTTTCGCGCGAGCTGCATCGGCGTTCTGAGCGCTCGGACCGCGGCGGATGGCCGCGCACGCTTTTGCCGCGAATCGGTTATGCGCTGCCCAGGATTGGCGCGACTTTGTCGAAGTTGCGGGCGCGCAGGTCGCTG
>NZ_QZMN01000012.1 GCF_003702705.1 Ornithinimicrobium cerasi
GCTAAGCCTGACAGCGCCGATGGTACTGCACTGGAGACGGTGTGGGAGAGTAGGACACCGCCGGACCACTTTGTGCGACAGCCCCTGACCGGGAAACCGGTCGGGGGCTGTCTGCATGTGCTCTGCCCGCGCATCTGTGCGGGTGTCATCGGGGCGCCAGGGACAGGGATGGGAGGATCGCGGGTATGCCGCCGATGATCTTCAGCCCGCTGACGCTGCGCTCGCTCGAGGTGCCGGGGCGGGCCTGGGTGTCACCGATGTGCCAGTACTCCTGCCGGCCGAGCGAGCCCGGCTTCGTCACCGACTGGCACCTGGCACACCTCATGTCCTTCGCCGTAGGTGGTGCGCCGCTGATCCTCACCGAGGCCACGGCGGTCAGCCGCGACGGTCGGATCTCGCCCTGGGACGCCGGCCTGTGGGAGGACCAGCAGATGCGCGGCTGGCAGCGGATCGTCGAGCAGGTGCACCAGGTCGGCTCGCTCATCGGGGTGCAGCTGGCCCATGCGGGACGCAAGGGCTCGACGTACGCGCCGTTCCACGAGCGCTCCGGCAGCGTCCCTCGCGATGACGGTGGTTGGCGGGCGGTCGGTGCCGGGGAGCAGGCCTTCGGCAGCTACGCCGCCCCGCGGGGTCTGCGCACCGAGGAGGTGCCCGAGATCGTGCACGCCTTCGCCCGGTCCGCCGCCCGGGCGGTCCGGGTGGGCTTCGACGTGGTGGAGGTCCACGCTGCCCACGGCTACCTCCTGCACCAGTTCCTCAGCCCGCTGGTCAACGACCGGTCCGACCGCTACGGCGGCGACGACGTGGGACGTGCACGCCTCGTGCTCGAGGTCGTCGACGCGGTGCGGGCGGCGATCCCGGACCGGGTGCCGCTCCTCGTCAGGGTGTCGGCCACGGACTGGTCCGACGAGGTCGAGGGGGGCATCGAGGGTGATGTCGAGCGCACCGTGCAGCTGTGCCGCGAGCTGGGCCGCCGCGGGGTGGACCTCATCGACGTCTCGTCCGGGGGCAACGTCCCAGCCCCGACGATCCCGGTCGGACCCGGCTACCAGACCCGGTTCGCCGAGCGGGTGAGGGAGACCGTGGAGGTTCCCGTGAGCACGGTCGGCATGATCACCGGAGCGCGGCAGGCCGAGGGCGTCCTGCGGGCGGGCAAGGCCGATGCGGTGATGCTCGCCCGAGCAGCGCTGGCCGACCCGCACTGGTGGCACCGGGCCGCGCACCAGCTCGGGCACGCCCTGCCCTGGCCTCCCCAGTACGCGAGGATCACCGACCGTCACGTGTTCTGACCGGCCGGTCTTGCAAGAAATTGCGGTCTAGCTGTTGCCGTTGCGTCAGCGAGGTCGTAAAGTTGGCGCGTCCCCCAGCTCTTCCTGTCCAGGAGCCGCAATGTCGCGTCCCGTCCTCGTCGGCCTGCTCTGCACCGCCGTCCTCGCCACCGGGGTCCTCGTCCCCACCTCGGTCGGGGGCCAGGCCGCCCCCGCGCGGGCGAGCCACCAGACCGTCGCCCTCGTCGGCAGCCTCCAGTCCGAGCTCGGCTGCGGGGCTGACTGGGACCCCACGTGCACGGACACGCGGCTGGCGCCCGTGGAGGGGAGCGACACGGCATACTCCGGGACGTTCGAGGTGCCCGAGGGCACCTGGGCGTTCAAGGTCGCCCTGAACGGTGGGTGGGAGGACTCCTTCCCCTCGGACGACCTTCCCCTCGTCCTCGAGGGGCCCGCCGAGCTGGAGTTCACCTTCGACGAGGAGACCGAGAAGGTGGGCGTCGCCCCCGCGACGCTCGCGGGTCCGGTGGCCGAGGCCGACGCCGCGCTGGCGCAGGACAGCCTGCGCAACCCCGTGACCGACGAGCAGTTCTACTTCGTCATGGCGGACAGGTTCGCCAACGGTGACACCACCAACGACACGGCCGGCATCGCCGGCGGACGTCTCGAGCACGGCTTCGACCCCACGGACAAGGGGTTCTTCCACGGCGGGGACCTGGCCGGCATCGCGGACCGTCTCGACTACATCGAGGGTCTGGGCACCACGGCGATCTGGCTCACCCCCAGCTTCAAGAACCGTCCGGTGCAGGGTGCCGGCGCCGACGCGTCCGCCGGCTACCACGGCTACTGGGTCACGGACTTCACCCAGATCGACCCGCACCTGGGCAGCAACGAGGAGATGCGGGACCTGGTCGACGCCGCCCACGCGCGCGGGATGAAGGTCTACTTCGACATCATCACCAACCACACCGCGGACGTCATCGACTACGAGGAGGGGCAGTACTCCTACGTCGACAAGGCGACCGAGCCGTACCGCGACGCCAACGGCGCCATCTTCGACGACCGCGACTACGTCAACAAGCCGTTCCCCCTCCTCGACCCCGCGATCTCCTTCCCCTACACCCCGGTCTTCCGCACCGAGGCGGACGAGACGGTCAAGGTCCCGGAGTGGCTGAACGACCCGACGATGTACCACAACCGCGGTGACTCGACCTTCGCCGGCGAGTCGAGCCTGTACGGGGACTTCATCGGCCTCGACGACCTCTTCACCGAGCGGATCGAGGTCGTCGACGGCATGGTCGACATCTACTCCGCCTGGGCAGACATGGGCATCGACGGGTTCCGCGTGGACACCGTCAAGCACGTCAACCTCGAGTTCTGGCAGGAGTTCAGCCCGCGCGTCCTCGAGGCCGCGCGCGCCGAGAACGAGGACTTCTTCATGTTCGGCGAGGTCTTCGACGGCAACCCGGCCTACCTGTCCACCTTCAGCACCGCGGGCGAGCTCCCGGCCGTGATCGACTTCGGCTTCCAGGGCCAGGTCCTCAACTTCGTCAAGGGTGCGGCGACCACCGGCCTGCGCACGTTCTACGCGCAGGACGACTACTACACCGACGCCGACTCCAACGCCTACCAGATGCCCACGTTCACCGGGAACCACGACATGGGTCGCGCGGCGATGATGCTCGCCGGCGACCACGAGGGTGCGGACCTGCAGGCGCGGGTCGAGCTGAGCAACGAGCTGATGTTCCTCACGCGGGGCCAGCCCGTCGTCTACTACGGCGACGAGCAGGGCTTCATCGGGGCAGGCGGTGACAAGGACGCGCGTCAGGACATGTTCGCCACCCAGGTGCAGCAGTATGCCGAGGAGCCGCTGATCGCCGCTCCGTCCGGCTCCCGGGACCGCTACGACACCAAGCACCCGCTGTACCGGCAGATCGCTACGCTGTCGGACCTCGTGGACCGGCACCCGGCGCTGGCCGACGGGGCGCAGGTGCACCGCTACGCCAGCAACGGCGCCGGCGTCTACGCCTTCTCCCGCATCGACGCCGACGAGCAGGTCGAGTACGTCGTCGTCGCGAACAACGCCACCACCGCGCAGACGGTGGCCGTGCCGACCTACGGTGCCGACCGGTACCACGCGATCTACGGCGAGCGCGGCACGGTGAAGTCCGACGCCGGGGACCGCATCTCGGTCGAGGTGGCACCCCTGTCCGTCGAGGTCTACCGCGCGGGCGCGGCCCTCGCCCCGCGTGCCGAGGCCCCGGCCGTCCACCTGACCTCACCGTCGGCAGGCGCGGTCGTGGGCGGGCGCGCCGAGGTCGCCGCCTCCGTCCCCGAGAACGCCTTCGCGCAGGTGTCCTTCGCCTACCGCCCGGCGGGGACGCAGGACTGGACGCTCCTCGGGACCGACGACAACGCCCCCTACCGGGTGTTCCACGACGTCTCGGGTATGCCGGACGGCACCCTCCTCGAGTACCGCGCCGTCCTGAAGGACCACTCGGGCAACCTCTCCGCCTCCTCCTCGTACGGGGTCGTCGGTGAACCAACCGGCACCGGTGGTGGCGGCGACGGCGGCGGGACCCCGGTGGGGCCGGTCGAGCAGCCGGACGCCGTGTCGGTCCCGGGCAGCCACAACTCCGAGATGGGCTGCCCCGACAACGACTCGAACCGCGGTGACTGGCAGCCCTGGTGCGACCAGGCCCAGCTCTCCCTGGACGCCAATGACAGCATCTGGAAGAGGACCTACGACGCCGGGGTCGTCCCGGCCGGGTCCTACGAGTACAAGGCGGCGATCGACCGCGCATGGGACGAGAGCTACGGCACGCCGGCGAGGCAGAACGTCCCCTACAGCACCGACGGCGCGGGCGTGAGCTTCTACTACGACCACGCGCGCAAGCACGTCACCTCCGACGCCCAGGGGCCGATCGTCACCGCCCCCGGCAGCTTCCAGAGCGAACTGGGCTGCCCCGGTGACTGGCAGCCCGAATGCATGCTGCCGTGGCTGATCGACCCGGACGGTGACGGCATACACACGTTCAGCACCACCCAGATCCCCGCCGGCAACTACCAGGTGAAGGTGGCGCACGGGTTGTCCTGGGCCGAGAACTACGGCGCGGGCGGCGCACCCGGTGGCACCGACATCGGCTTCGCGGTGCCCCGCGACGGTGTGGTGACGACCTTCAGCTACGACATCGACACGCACCTGCTCACCGTCACCACGTCCGAGGCCGGCGTCGCTGTCGACCTCGGGGCGGCCAAGGCCCACTGGCTCGCGCCCGACCTGCTGGCCTGGCCGGCGGACGGGGTCGAGGCACCCGAGCTCACAGACTGGCGTCTGCACTGGGCGGCGGACGGTGGTCTGGCCGTCGACGCCGAGGACGTCACGGGCGGCTCGTCCGCCCCGCTGGTCTACGACCCGGCCGGGTTGCCCGCCGCCGTCGTGGACGACTTCCCGCACCTGGAGGGCTACCTCGCCCTGCGGCTGGGCGCGAAGACCGCCAGGGACGCCCCCGAGATCCTCAAGGGCCAGGTCGCCGTCGCGATGTACGACGACCTGGGCCGACTGGTCGACGCCACCGGCGTCCAGGTCCCCGGCGTGCTGGACGCCCTCTACGCCCAGAAGGCGAGGCAGGCGGCATACGGGATCAGCTGGCGCGGCCCGAACCCCACGCTGCGCCTCTGGGCGCCGACGGCCAAGGACGTCGACCTGCTGCTGTGGCCGACGGGTGGCACCGGTGAGCCGCAGCGGGTCCAGATGAAGCGTGCCGGCGACGGCTCGTGGGCCGCCGACGGCAAGCGGGGGTGGACCGGTATGGAGTACCTCTACGAGGTGACCGTCTACGCCCCCAGCACCGGCGAGGTGGAGGTCAACCGGGTGACCGACCCGTACTCCGTCGCCCTCACCCTCAACTCGACCCGCTCCGTCGTCGTCGACCTCGACGACCGGAAGTGGCAGCCGGCGCTGTGGCGCACGGCCACCGCGCCGGCGCTCGAGGACGAGGTCGACCAGACCATCTACGAGCTCCACGTGCGGGACTTCTCGATGGCCGACCCGGACGTGCCCGAGGAGCTGAAGGGCTCCTACCTGGCCTTCGCCGAGGACGGGTACGGCCGGCGCCACCTCGAGGCGCTCGCCGCCGCGGGGATGAACACCGTGCACCTCCTGCCCACGTTCGACATCGCCTCGATCGAGGAGGACCCCGCGGCACAGACCACCCCGGACTGCGACCTGGAGGTGCTCCAGCCCGACAGCGAGGAGCAGCAGGCGTGCGTGATCGCGCAGGCCGACACCGACGCCTTCAACTGGGGCTACGACCCCTGGCACTTCATGGCGCCGGAGGGCTCCTACGCCTCGACGGCAGCCACGGCCCACGGCGGGGAGCGCGTCTCCGAGTTCCGCACGATGGTCGGCGGCCTGCACGACGCCGGCCTGCGGGTAGTGCTCGACAAGGTGTTCAACCACACCGCGCAGGCGGGCCAGGGCGAGAAGTCGGTCCTTGACCGGGTCGTCCCCGGCTACTACCACCGGCTCAACGCGCTCGGCCAGGTCGAGACCTCGACCTGCTGCCAGAACGTCGCCACCGAGCACGCCATGGCCGAGCAGCTCATGGTGGACGCGGTGGTGCTCTGGGCCCGGGACTACAAGGTCGACGGCTTCCGCTTCGACCTCATGGGCCACCACAGCCGGGAGAACATGGAGGCCGTCCGGGCCGCGCTGGACGGGCTCAGCCTCAAGAGGGACGGCGTCGACGGTCGCGCCGTGACGCTCTACGGCGAGGGCTGGAACTTCGGCGAGGTGGCGGACAACGCCCGCTTCCACCAGGCCACCCAGGGCCAGCTGGACGGCACGTCGATCGCGACGTTCAACGACCGACTCCGTGACGGCGTGCGTGGCGGCGGGCCGTTCGACGAGGACCCGACCGTCGACAAGGGCTTCGGCTCCGGAGGCAGCAGCGCCAACGACACCGACCTCGTGCAGATCGGGATGGCAGGCAACCTCCGCGACTTCGTCCTGCGCAGCCAGGAGACGGGGGAGGAGGTCACCGGCTCGCAGATCAGCTACAACGGTTCGCCGGCGGCCTATGCGGAGGACCCGGACGAGGTGGTCAACTACGCCGACGCGCACGACAACGAGACGCTCTTCGACTCGCTGACGTTCAAGCTGCCGCAGGACACCCCCATGGAGGAGCGCGTGCGGCTGAACACCCTGTCGATGGCGACGGTGACGCTGGGTCAGAGCGTGGCGTTCTGGCACGCCGGGTCCGACCTGCTGCGGAGCAAGAGCCTGGACCGCAACACCTACAACAGCGGTGACTGGTTCAACGTGCTCGACTTCACGATGACCGACAACGGCTTCGGCCGAGGGCTGCCGCCCGCCGCCGACAACGGCGACAAGTGGGACCTCATGCGGCCGCTGCTGGCCGACCCCTCGCTCAAGCCCTCACCGGCGGACATCGAGCAGGCCTCGGCGATGGCCCAGGACCTGCTGCGGCTGCGCTTCTCGAGCGAGCTCTTCCGGCTCGGGGATGCCGGGCTCATCGAGCAGAAGGTGTCCTTCCCCGTCTCCGGCACCGACCTCGGTGACCCGCAGGTGATCGTCATGCACGTCGACGACACCGCCGGGCCCGACGTCGACCCCGCGCTGGACCGGCTGGTCGTCGTGCTCAACGCCAGCCCCGAGGCGGTCACCCAGCGGGTGCCCGGGCTGGAGGGTGCTCGGCTGGAGCTCTCACCCGTCCAGGCCGCGGGCTCCGACGAGGTCGTCCGGTCGGCGACCTGGGACACGGTCGCCGGCACGGCGTCGGTCCCGGCGCGCACCGTGGCGGTGTTCGTGCAGCCCTGAGGGTTGGGCAGGATGGGGGTATGCAACCCGACGTCGCCGCCAGCGTGTCCCGGTCCGACCTGCCCGGCCCCGCGCTGGGGGTGCTCACCTCCGGCGGTGACGCCCAGGGCATGAACGCGGCCGTGCGCGCCGTCGTGCGCACGGCCCTGCGGCTCGGGGCCCGCCCCTACGCCGTGCACGAGGGGTGGGGCGGCGCCGTCGCGGGCGGCCCGGGCATCCGGCCGCTGGGGTGGGACGACGTCGGGGGGGTGCTCCACGTCGGCGGCACCGTCCTGGGCAGTGCCCGGTGCCAGGAGTTCCGCACCCGCGAGGGCCGGCGCGCCGCGGCCGCCAACCTCGTGCGGCAGGGGATCGACCGGCTCGTCGTCATCGGCGGCGACGGGTCGCTGCGCGGCGCCGAGGAGTTCCGTCAGGAGTGGCCCGAGCTGCTCGCGGAGCTGGTGGCGGCCGGTGAGCTGGACGAGGCGGTCCGGCTCGCCCACCCGCGGCTGGCCGTCGCCGGCCTCGTCGGTTCCATCGACAACGACCTGGCCGGCACCGACATGACCATCGGGGCCGACACCGCCCTGCACCGTATCCTCGAGGCGGTCGACGCGCTGCGGTCCACGGCCGCGAGCCACCGGCGCACCTTCGTCGTCGAGGTGATGGGTCGCCACTGCGGCTACCTCGCCCTCATGGCGGCCGTCGCCGGCGGCGCCGACGCGGTCCTGGTGCCGGAGGACCCGCCGGGGGAGGGGTGGCGCGACGCCCTGGCCGAGCACCTCCTCGCGGCCCGGGGCGCGGGCCTGCGTGACCTCATCGTCATCGTCGCCGAGGGCGCCACCGACCGTGCCGGGAACCCGATCACCAGCCAGGACGTCGGGGCCCTGGTCACCGAGCGCCTCGGCGGGGAGGGGGCCCGGGTCACCGTGCTCGGCCACGTCCAGCGCGGCGGCCGCCCCTCCGCCTACGACCGGTGGATGCCGACACTGCTCGGGTATGCCGCGACGCAGCACGTCCTCAGCGTCTCCGACGCGTCGGCCACCGTGCTCGGGGTGCGGCACAACTGCATCACCCTGCTGCCGCTCGAGCGCGCGATCGCGGCCACCAACGCCGTCCGGGACGCGGTCGCCGCGCAGGACTTCGCCGCGGCCCGGGTTGCCCGCGGGGGCTCCTTCGCCTCCCTCGCCGCCTCCTTCGCTCAGCTCTGCTCCCCGCCCGACCTGCCTCCCGACCCGACCGGGTCGCGCCCGGCCCGGGACGACGGTGGACGTCCTCCCCGGCGGATCGCGGTGCTGCACGCCGGGGGCCTCGCCCCCGGCATGAACGCCGCGGTGCGCGCCCTGGTGCGCACCGCCGCCGTGACGGGGGACAGAGTTCTCGGCGTGCAGGGGTCGGTCCCCGGCCTGGCGGCCGGTGACCTGCGCGAGCTGGGCTGGGCGGAGGTCGACGACTGGGGTGGGCAGGGTGGTGCCGTGCTCGGCACTCGGCGGCTGCTCCCCGACCCTGACCAGGTCGCGGCGATCGCCCGGGTCGTGCAGGAGCAGCGCCTCGACGCGCTCGTCCTGGTCGGCGGCGGCGAGGCATACCGGACCGCCGCCGTCCTGACCGACCCCGAGGTCGTCGGCGCCCACCCGGCGCTCCGGCTGCCCGTGGTCTGCGTGCCCGCGACCATCTCCAACGACCTGCCCGGGGCCGACCTGTCGATCGGGGCAGACACGGCGCTCAACACGGTCGTGGAGGCCCTGGACAAGGTCCGGATGTCCGCCTCGGCCTCGCGCCGCTGCTTCGTGGTCGAGACGATGGGGGGCGCGTGCGGCTACCTCGCGATGATGTCCGGGCTGGCCGCCGGTGCCGAGCGCGTCTACCTGCCCGAGGAGCACCTCACGGTCCGCGAGCTCGCCGCGGACGCGGCGCGCATGACGCACACCTTCCAGCGCGGCCGTCGGCTGTGGCTCGCCATCCGCGGCGAGGAGGCCTCGGCGTCCTACACGACCGACGTGCTGACGCGGGTCTTCGAGGAGGAGGGCGGGGACCTCTTCGACGTCCGGAGCCTCGTCCTCGGGCACGTCCAGGACGGGGGCGACCCCACGCCCTTCGACCGGCTGCTGGCGACGCGCCTCGCGCGCGCGGCGTTGGGGGAGGTGGACCGGCAGCTGGTCTCGGACGAGCCGGGCGGGTGCTGCGTCGGCGAGGTGGCAGGAGCCTCCGCGGTGACGCCGCTCGGTCCGCCGGTGGGGGGGTCGGGGCAGGGCGTCGACCGGCCCGGGCAGCCGTGGTGGTTGGGTCTGCGGCCGGTCGGTGACGTCGTCAACGACCGCTACTCCACCGCCGAGGTCCTGGCGGTCCCCACCGCGGTGGACCGATGAGGCACGTCGACCTGCGCGCCGCCCGCGCCCACTGGCTGACCCGCGACCTCCTCGCCCTCCCGGCCACCGCCGTGCCACAGGGCTTCGAGGTCGACGAGCTCACGTGGACCCTCGGCGTGGCGCCCGAGGGCGGCCTCGACCCGGCAGCGGCGGGGGAGGTCGACGCGTTGCCGCTGGCGCTCGCGGACGGGGCGCTCCCGCACCCCGTGGCGGACCGGCACCCCCACCTGGCGGCCTGCCACCCCCTGCACCTGGCCGAGGCCGACGTCCCCCGGGTTGCTGAGCTCCTCACCGGGCAGGTGGCGCTGCTGGGACGGGACGCGCTGGGGGAGGTGGTGGTCGCCACCTCGCTGCAGGTCCCCGGCGTCCTGGACGACCTGTATGCCGCAGCCGCGTCCGCGCGGCCCCTGGGTGCCAGCTGGTCCCCAGGTCCGGACGGGGAGCGGGTGCCGACGGTCACGGTCTGGGCGCCGACGGCGCAGCGGGTCAGCCTGCTGCTGTGGGACGGGGTGCCCGAGGAGGGCAGCAGGCGCGCCTGGGCACCGGCCGGGACGCCCCGGTCCCTGCCGATGACGCGGCACGACGACGGGTGCTGGAGCGTGACCGGGAGCCGGGCGTGGACCGACCGGTGCTACCAGCTCGAGCTGCTTCACGTCATACCCAGGACGGGTCGGCGCAGCACGGTGCGGAGCACCGACCCCTGGTCCGTCGCGCTGACGGTCGATTCGACGCACTCGGTGCTGGTCGACCTCGAGGACGCGCGCTGGTCGCCGGCGGTCTGGCGCGACACACCGGCCCCCGCGCCGGTCCGTGCCGTCGACCAGTCGATCTACGAGGCGCACGTGCGGGACCTGACCCGGGACGACCCGTCGTGCCCGGAACCGCTGCGCGGCAGCTACCTGGGGCTGAGCGCCGACGGGGCGGCCAGGAGGCACCTGGCCGCGCTCGCCGGGGCCGGCCTGACGACGGTGCACCTCCTGCCGGTGTTCGACCTGACCTCCGTCGAGGAGGACCCCGCCCTGCAGGAGGAGGCCGACCCCGCCGTGCTCGCGCGGCTCTCGTCGCAGGACCCCGCGGGGATGCAGCAGCAGGCGATGGTCCGGGCCCACGCGACCCGGGACGCGTTCAACTGGGGCTACGACCCCTGGCACTTCATGGCCCCCGAGGGCTCCTACGCCACCGACGCCGGGGCGGCCCACGGCGGACGCCGGGTCGAGCAGTGCCGGATGCTGGTGGGCGAGCTGCACCGGCTGGGCCTGCGGGTCGTCCTGGACCAGGTGTACAACCACACCACGGACTCCGGCCTGCACCGCTCCTCCGTCCTGGACCGCGTGGTCCCGGGCTACTACCACCGGCTGGACGGGGAGGGCCGGGTCGAGACGTCGACGTGCTGCCAGAACCTCGCCACGGAGCACGCCCTGGCCCACCGGCTGATGGTCGAGTCCTGCGTGCTGTGGGTGCGGCACTACCGGGTCGACGGCTTCCGGTTCGACCTCATGGGTCATCACGGCGTGGCCGACCTGGAGGCCGTGCGGTCGGCCCTCGACGCGCTCACCCCGGAGGTGCACGGTGTCGACGGGCGGGCGGTGACGCTCTACGGCGAGGGGTGGGACTTCGGGGAGGTGGCCGGCAACGCGCGGTTCGTGCAGGCCGTGCAGGGCCAGCTCGGCGGCACCGGGATCGGCACCTTCAACGACCGGCTGCGCGACGCCGTCAGGGGTGGCAGCGTGCACGATGAGGACCCCCGCACCGGTCTGGGCTTCGCGACCGGGGGGGCGTCGGCGCGGCACACCGACCAGCTCCAGGTAGGGCTGGCGGGCGGGTTGCGCGACATCGCGTTCCGCTCGCAGGAGACCGGGCGTCCGGTGACCGGGGCGACGGTGTCCTACGGCGGCTCCCCGACGGGCTACGCGGACGAGCCGGACGAGGTCGTCAACTACGTCGACGCCCACGACAACGAGACCCTGTGGGACACCCTGCTGCTCAAGCTGCCCCAGGACACCCCGATGGCTGAGCGTCTCCGGCGCAACACCCTCGCGCTGGCGACGGTCACTCTCTCGCAGGGGATCTCGTTCTGGCACGCCGGTGCGGAGATCCTGCGGAGCAAGAGCCTGGACCGCAACAGCCATGCCTCGGGTGACTGGTTCAACCACCTCGACTACACCTTGCAGGACAACGGGTTCGGACGCGGCCTGCCTCCGGAACCCGACAACGGGCCTCGGTGGTCCCTCATGGCTCCGCTGCTCGCCGACCCGGCCCTGCGGCCCTCTAACGCGGACATGGCGCACGCCCGGGACTGCGCCCTCGACCTGCTGCGCCTCCGGCGGGACCTGCCGCTCCTGCGGCTCGGGAGCCGGCAGCGGATCCTTCGCCAGCTCTCCTTCCCGGTGTCCGGGACCGAGCACGGTCGGCCGGACGTCGTCGTGATGCTCGTCGACGACACCGGGCCGGAGGTCGTCGACGACCGACGCTCCGGGCTGCTGCTGGTGCTGAACGGCTCGAGGCTCCCGGTCGCCCAGACGGTGCCGGGCCTGTCCGGCCAGGCGTGGGCGCTGGCGCAGGCCCAGCGCGAGGGGGCGGACGAGGTGGTCCGCGCCACGGCGTGGGACGAGGCGGCCGGCACGGTCCGCGTGCCCGCCCTGACCGCGGCGGTGCTGGAGCGCCTCCGCTGAGCCCTCCACCGGCCGGCCGGGCACGTCCGGACGCAGGGTCCGGGTAGGTCAGGAGATGGTTCTGCCGCCTCGACATGTTCGCCCCCTCAGCGGAGGCGGCGGTCCACGGGCAGCGCGCATGTGTAGACGACCACGCGTCTGGCCTGCGGGTTCCCCTGGCCGACCCGGCGGTAGCGCTCGAGCACCTCGAGCAGCTCGGCCCGCATCGCGGTGGCCTGCTCCGCGGTGACCTGCACGGTGTGGTCCTCGAGCCCGCACACCTCCTGCCAGGTGCCCTCCCACTCCTGGCGCTCGCGCAGCCACGCCTGGGCGCGGTCCCCGAAGTGGGCCAGGTAGTCCAGCGCGAGCCAGTCGACGGCCTGCGCGTCGTCCTCGTCCAGCGGCTCGTCCTCCGTCGTGGCCATGACCACCGACCGGTCCGGGGTCGGCGCGGCCCGCCAGACGCGTCGGCGCCCGGCTCCGGTGCCGGTGTCCTCCACCAGACCCACCTCCGCCAGGCGGCGCAGGTGGTATGACGTGGCACCGGTGTGCGTCTCGAGCGCCGCTGCGAGCTGGGTCGCCGTGGCCTCCCCGTGCACGCGCAGCTCGGCCAGCAGCCGGCTGCGCAGCGGGTGGGCGAGCGTGCGCAGCGCCCCGCGACCGGTGCTCACGGCTGCTGCAGGACCGCGTCCCGGGTGGTCTCGGCCCGGGCCGTGTCAGGGTCGGAGGCGAAGAAGGCGTTGAGCCACCGCGCCTGCGGGTCGGCATCCACCAGCAGCGCCTTGACGACCAGGGTGGCAGGGAGGGCGAGCAGCGCCCCGATCGGCCCGAGCACCCAGGCCCAGAGGACGAGGGACACGAACGTCACGGTGGGGGTCACGCCGACCGCGTCGCCCGTGAACTTCGGCTGGATGAGGGACTGCACGACGAAGTTGATGACCGTGTAGACCACCACGACGATCAGCGCGTTGGTCGGGCCGTTGGCCAGCAGCGCCATCACCGCCGGGGGGAAGAGGCCGATGACGAAGCCCACGTTGGGGATGTAGTTGGTGACGAACGCCAGCACGCCCCAGGTCAGCGCCAGCGGGACGCCGAGCAGGGACAGGGCCACGACGTCGAGGGCGGCGACGATCAGGCCGAAGATCGTGGTCACCAGCCAGTAGCGCTGGACCCCGTGGGCGAAGGCGGCGAGGGCGTCCGCCAACCGCGGGTGCTGCTCGCGGACGAGGTCCAGCCGCCGGCCGGCCGACAGGGTGTCGACCATGAGGAAGACGGTGACGATGAGCGTCGTGGCGAGCAGCGCCACCACACCGCCCACGTTGCCGACCACCCCGCCGAGCGCGCCGACGATCGCCTCCGGGTTGAGGGCGCTGCGCAGCTGGTCGGTCAGGGTGGCCTCCTCGATCCCGAAGCCCGCCAGCAGGTCGAGCACCTGCTGGTAGAGCGCCTCGAACTGCTCCTGGTAGCGCGGCAGCTCCTCGACCAGCCGGGCGACCGACCACCCCAGCGCCCCGAAGAAGGCGATGAGGAAGGCGAACACGGACAACGCGGCTACCGCCGCGGCCAGCCAGGTCGGGACCCCCGAGCGACGCAGCAACGCCTGCAGGGGAGCGGCCGCGATGACGAGGTTGAGGGCGAGGAACACCGGCGCGACGTAGCTGCGCAGCTCGTGCAGGCCCAGGAGGACGCCGAAGGCGAGCGCCACGCCCAGGAGCACCACGACGCCCCGGGGGAGCAGGCGCCCCGCGGGCACCCGCCCGTCAGGGGTGGCCCCGGCAGGTGCCTGGGGCGGGACCGCCTGGCGGGGACGTCGGCGCAGCGCGGGGAGGAGAGGCATACCCGCCAGCGTAGGCGAGGGTGCTCCCAGTGCACAATACTTGTGCACAGGGAGGGTGCACGCGCGGTGAGGATGGCCGTCATACCCCCTCCGACCTGCGGTTTGTCCGGTTTTGGGACGGCGTCGCGCCCCCGGTAGACTGGAGCAGTTGCCCACCCATCCGACGACGAAGGTTTGCACCGTGCGTACCTACACCCCGAAGCCCGGCGACATCCAGCGCGCCTGGCACCTCATCGACGCGCAGGACGTCGTGCTGGGACGCCTCGCGTCCCAGGCCGCCATCCTCCTGCGCGGCAAGCACAAGACCATCTTCGCGCCCCACGTCGACACTGGTGACTTCGTGATCATCATCAACGCCGACAAGGTCGCGCTCACCGGCGCCAAGCTCGAGAAGAAGAAGCTCTACCGCCACTCCGGTTACCCCGGCGGGCTGCGGGCGGACACCTACGAGCAGATGCTGGAGAAGCACCCCACCCGCGCCGTGGAGAAGGCCATCCGCGGCATGCTGCCCAAGAACTCGCTCGGCCGCCAGCAGCTCAGCAAGCTCAAGGTCTACGCGGGCGACACGCACCCGCACGCGGCCCAGCAGCCCGTCCCGTACACGATCTCCCAGGTCGCGCAGTAAGGAACTTGACAGATGACTGACATCACCACCGACGTCGCGTCCGACGAGTTCGACGAGAACGCCGTCTCGGAGTACACGACCGAGTCCTCGACCACGACCGAGGCCTCCGCCCGCCCGACCGCCTCCGCCCCCGGCGCCGCCACCGGCCGACGCAAGCAGGCCGTGGCCCGCGTGCGCATCGTGCCCGGCACCGGCGCGTGGACCATCAACGGCCGCACCCTGGAGGAGTACTTCCCCAACAAGGTGCACCAGCAGATCGTCAACGAGCCCCTGACCGTGCTGGAGCTGGACGGCGCCTACGACGTGCTCGTGCGCGTGCACGGCGGCGGCCCCTCCGGCCAGGCCGGTGCCGTCCGCCTCGGCGTGGCCCGGTCCCTGAACGGGGTCGACGAGGAGCTCAACCGCCCGGCCCTGAAGAAGGCCGGTCTGCTGACCCGGGACGCCCGCGTCCCCGAGCGCAAGAAGGCCGGCCTCAAGAAGGCCCGCAAGGCGCCGCAGTACAGCAAGCGCTGACCGCGCTCCTGCCGCCCCGGCAGGCAGAAGCACCGACGGCCCGGTGGGAGCATCGCTCCCGCCGGGCCGTCGGCGTCCGTCCGTCTCTCAGCGCAGGGACAGGTCGTCCACGAGGAAGGACGTCGCCAGGCTCGAGTCCTCGGTGCCGACCAGGCGCAGGGTCACCGTGCGGCCGGCGAAGGCGTCGAGGCTGACGCTGCGCTGGACGTAGCCGGAGGAGGCGTTGAGGTTGGACCACGTGCCCAGCGTGGTCGTGGTGCCGTTGCTGACGACCTGCACCGAGAAGCGGTCGTAGGCCGTGCTGCGGGTGGTCTCGGCCGTCACGACGCGCAGCCACAGGTCGAGCGTGGCCCCCGTCGAGGGGACCGTGAGCTGCTGGGTGAGCGACTCGGTGGTCGTGCGTCCCCACCCGCCGAACCAGGCCTTGTTGACGCCGGTGCGGGCCGGGTAGCTGCCCGCGCCGATGACGCCCGTGTTGCCGGCCCACCCGGTCGCCCCGCTCTCGAAGCCGCCGTTGACGATGCCGGTGGGCACCGGCTCGGGCTCGGGCACGGTGCCGCCGCCGGTGAGCGCCGGGGTGTAGAGGAGGCGGTTCGGGGAGCCGCTGCCCAGGCTGGTCAGCCGACCGGTGGTGGCGCCGTTGACGATGGCCGAGGTGACCTGCGCGGGGCTCGCGGAGGGGTTGCCCTGCAGGTAGAGGGCGGCCGCGCCCGCCACGTGCGGCGAGGCCATGGAGGTGCCGGAGATGGTGTTCGTCGCCGACGTGCTGGTGTACCACGCGGACGTGATCGAGCTGCCGGGCGCGAACAGGTCGACGCACGAGCCGAAGTTGGAGAAGCTCGACCGGGCGTCGCTGCTCGTCGTCGAACCGACCGTGATCGCCGAGGCCGCCCGGGCGGGGGAGACGTTGCACGCGTTCTGGTTCTCGTTGCCGGCGGCGACGACGACGGTCACGCCCGCCGCCACCATCCGGTCCACCGCGGCGTCGGTCGTGGTGCTGGCCCCGCCACCCAGGCTCATGTTGGCCACGGCGGGGCGGACGGCGTTGCGGGCGACCCAGTCCATCCCGGCCACCACCCCGGAGTTGGTGCCGCTCCCGTTGCAGCCGAGGACCCGCACCGGGACGAGCGTGGTCTGCTTGGCGACGCCGTACCTCGTGCCGCCCACGGTGCCGGCGACGTGCGTGCCGTGGCCGTTGCAGTCCGTGGTGCCCCGGCCGTCGTTGATCGCGGTGTAGCCCGCCGCGGTACGCCCGGTGAGCTCGGTGTGGCTGGTGAGGATGCCGGTGTCGATCACGTAGCTGCGGACCCCCTGACCGGTCGCGTCGTAGGTGTAGGTCCCGCTCAACGGACGGTCCCGCTGGTCGATCCGGTCCAGGCCCCACGTCGCGCCGGTCTGCGTGGCGTCGAGGGACACCACCGTGTCGGGCTCGACCCAGGCGACGTCGGGGTCGGCCCGCAGCTCGGCCAGCTGGGCCGGGGTGAGGGTGGCGGCATAGCCCCCCAGCGCGGTGTAGGCGTGGGAGACGCCGATGCCCCGGCCGCGAGCCTGGGCCACCTTGCGCTCGGTGGCCGCGCGGACCGCCTCACGGGCCCGCTCCGAGCCACGCTCGCCCGGCCCCGCCTTGCCGGTCGCGGGCGCGTCGAGCATGACGAGGTAGCGACCCTCCACCACCTGTGCCGACGCGACCTCCAGCAGGGGGGCCTTCGCGTCGGGCGGCCCCTGCGCGGCGACCCCCGGAGCCGCGAGTCCGAGGGCGAGGGTGAGCCCGGTGAGGGCGGCGAGCGTGCGGCGGCGGGTGTGGGTCATGGCGTGCCTTCCAAGGTGGGTGGGCACCGCGCCGGTGCGGTGCATCCCGTATCGTGCGCCTCCCCCTTGACGTCGCGACAGCCCCCGAGGGGCCCGTTGGGCAAACCTGTACCGAAAAATGACCGAGCCTTGACCGATCCGTGGGACCACCTTGACCGGCACCCCCTGCGGGAGCGGTGGGGCATACTGTCGGACTGTCCCGCCGAGCGGCGGGCGACCTCGAC
Organism: Ornithinimicrobium cerasi; assembly: GCF_003702705.1. GTDB lineage: Bacteria > Actinomycetota > Actinomycetes > Actinomycetales > Dermatophilaceae > Ornithinicoccus > Ornithinicoccus cerasi. The sequence goes on from NZ_QZMN01000012.1 coordinate 17,118, forward strand.
ATCCGGGAACAGGACACATGGCACGACTCTTCGGCACGGACGGCGTGCGCGGCCTCGCCAACAAGGACATCACCGCCGAGCTGGCTCTCGACCTGTCGGTGGCGGTGGCCCACGAGCTGGGCGGGCAGGGCCTCTTCGGCGGGCGCCGCGCCACGGCCGTGGTCGGGCGTGACCCCCGCGCCTCCGGGGAGTTCCTCGCGATGGCGGTGATGGCCGGTCTGGCCTCGGCGGGGGTGGACGTCCTCGACGCGGGCGTCCTGCCGACCCCGGCCATCGCCTACCTGACCCAGCGGATGAACGCGGAGATGGGGGCCATGCTCTCCGCCTCCCACAACGCGATGCCGGACAACGGGCTGAAGTTCTTCGAACGGGGCGGTCACAAGCTCGCCGACGACCTCGAGGACCGCATCTCCGAGCGCGTCGGCGTGACCTGGGAACGGCCCACCGGGGCGGCGGTCGGCCGGATCCGTCCGTTCCAGCGGGGTGCGGAGTTCTACATCGAGCACCTGCTGCAGGCGGTCCCCGGCCGGCTGGACGGGCTGCACGTGGTCCTCGACGCCGCGCACGGTGCCGCCTCCGCGGTCGGTCCGGAGGTCTTCCGCAGCGCCGGGGCCACCGTCGACGTCATCGGCGGCGAGCCGGACGGGCTCAACATCAACGACGGCTACGGCTCGACCCATCTCGCTCAGCTCCAGGAGGCGGTCCGGCTGCGCGGGGCCGACATGGGGGTCGCCTTCGACGGTGACGCCGACCGCTGCCTGGCGGTGGACGCCGACGGCTCCCAGGTCGACGGTGACCAGATCATGGCCATCCTCGCGCTGTCGATGCGCGAGCGGGGCACCCTGACCGACGACACCCTGGTCGCCACCGTGATGAGCAACCTCGGGCTGATCCAGGCGATGGAGCGCGAGGGGATCACCGTCGTGCAGACGGCGGTGGGCGACCGCTACGTGCTCGAGGAGATGCGGGCCCACGGCTACTCCCTCGGCGGCGAGCAGTCCGGCCACGTCATCATGCTGGAGCACGGCACCACCGGTGACGGGGTGCTCACGGCGCTCTCCCTGGCGCAGCGCGTCGTCTCCTCCGGCACCCCCCTCGGGGAGCTGGCCGCCGTGATGAACCGGCTGCCGCAGGTGCTCGTCAACGTCCGGGACGTCGACAAGGACCGGGTGGGCACCGACGACGTGGTCCAGGCGCAGGTCGCCGCGGTCAGCAGAGAGCTGGGCTCCCAGGGCCGGGTGCTGCTGCGCAAGTCCGGCACCGAGCCGCTGGTGCGGGTGATGGTGGAGGCCGACGCGCAGGAGCGCGCCCAGGGGTATGCCGACCGCCTCGCCTCGGTCGTCCGCGAACGACTGGCCCTCTGAGGGACCGGCCGCCGAGTCGCCCGCCGTCGGCGGGCGGCCGCCCTCAGGCCGGCGCGTCGGCCGGGTGGGTCGCGTCGGCCAGCTCGGCCTCGACGTCGGCGACGAACTCCTCGAGGGCGGCGACGCCGTTCACCGGACCGCCGGCCAGGAGGCCGTCGGCGCCGAGCAGCACCGCGGCGGGGCTCACCCCGGCCCCCAGCGCGTCGTAGACGACGGCGCCCGGGTCCCACCACACGCCGTCGAGGTCCTGCAGGCGGGGCTCGTCCCAGGGGCGCAGCGTGTGAACCAGCTGCACGTCCAGCTGCGGCAGGCGCTCGCGCCACGACGCGAGCCGCTCGACCGCCTCCATCGTGCTCCCGCACCAGCAGTTGGCCAGGACCAGCAGCTGCGCGCGCTCCCGCGCCAGCGAGTGCAGGGTCCGGACCTCCAGATCACGGGAGAGGAGCACACCCCGCGGGATCGGGGACCGCACGTAGTCAGCCTCGGCCTGCGGTGCGTCGTCGGTGACGGCGGAGGTCGTCGTCCGGTCGCGAGCCCGGTCACGACGACCGCGGCCCCTCGGTGCGGCGCCGCCCGGGCCGCCCAGGACGAGGACGGCCACGACCGCCAGGGCGACCGACAGGCCCAGCCACAGCCAGTCCCCGAGGTCGTAGCGAGCCACGAGCGCACCCGCCGCGTCGCCGCCGACGGCCACCGCCGCGGCCACCAGGGCCAGCGCCAGGAGCAGGGCGTTGCGGCCGACGGTCCGCCCGGTGATCCGGTGGTCGCCGACCCGGCCGAAGCACCCGCACGTCGGCCGCGGGTCGAAGGTCATCGCGCGGGCGACGACCACGAGGAAGGCTGTGAACAGGCCGAGGGAGAGCGCCGCGCCCACGGCATACGTCAGGCGCCAGGGGGTGAGCAGCAGCGCCGCGGTGGCCAGCTCGAGGACGGGCAGGGTGCGCGGCACCAGACGGTGGCCGAGGAACCCCGGCAGGCGCAGCAGCCGGATCATGCTGGCGGTCGAGCCGGGGTCGCCGAGCTTGGCGACCCCGCTGAGCAGCAGCACGGCGGCCAGCGTCAGCGGCGCCAGGGAGAGGGCGGTGTGCATGATCCCCAGGGTACGGAACCGGGAGGGGGTCTCAGACGAGCTGGTCGAGCAGACCGGTGTCCACGTCGTAGAGGAAGCCGCCGACCTGGGCGCGGTCCCGGACGAGGGGATGGCTGGTCACCCGGTGCACGTCCTCGACGAGGGCGGCGTGCTGGTCGGGGACGACGTGGAAGTGCTGCCACCAGGCGTCCTGGCCGGAGAGCTCGCTGATGCGCTCCCGCAGCTCGTTCTCGGAGAAACGGGTCATCGCGCAGCGCGTGTGCGGGACGACCAGCACCCGCCGGACGTTGAGCAGGTGCACCGCGAGCACGATCGCCTCCAGCGCGGCGTCGGTGACGCGACCGCCGGGGTTGCGGAAGATCTTGGCGTCGCCGTGGGTCAGCCCGAGCATCTGCAGCGGCTCGATGCGCGAGTCCATGCAGGTGACGATGGCCACGCCCGCGCGGGCGATGCCGTCGAAGCCCTTCAGGTCGTGCTGCTGGGCGTAGCGGGAGTTGGCCGCGAGGAGGTCCGCGAAGGCCTCCGGGTCGGTCGCTGCGGTCATGGCGACCCCTCTCTGACGGGGACGGACGTCGGGCATGGGCCGAGGATAGTCCGCGGCGGGAGCGTCCCACTACGCTCGGGCCGTGGGTATGACGACGCGCCCCGGCGGCGGTCCCCTCGCCGGCGTGCGGGTGGTCGAGCTGCAGGGTCTGGGACCGGTGCCGCACGCCGCGATGATGCTGGCGGACCTCGGGGCGGAGGTGGTGCTGGTGGCCCGGCCGGGCGGCCCGGGTCTGTCGCTGGGCGAGCCGGAGGACGACCTCCTGCTGCGGGGTCGGGCACGCACGGTGGCCGTGGACCTGCGGTCCGCCGACGGCGCTGCGCAGGTGCTCGACCTCGTGGCCGACGCCGACGTCCTGCTGGAGGGGCTGCGACCGGGGGTCACGGAGCGCCTGGGCGTGGGACCCGAGGCGTGTCTCGGCCGCAACCCGGGGCTGGTCTACGTCCGGGTCACCGGCTGGGGGCAGGAGGGTCCGTGGTCCGGGCACGTGGGCCACGACCTCAACTACCTCGGGCTCACCGGGGCGCTGCACGCGATCGGACCGGCCGACCGCCCCCCGCCCCCGCCGCTCAACCTCGTCGGCGACTTCGGCGGGGGGTCCATGCTGGCCGTGGTCGGGGCGCTCGCCGCCCTCGTGGGCCGAGCCGCGACGGGGCGCGGGCAGGTGGTCGACGCCGCGATGGTGGACGGCACGGCACTGCTGTCGCAGATGGCCCTGTCCATGCTCGGCAGCGGGCTGGGGACCCTGCGGCGGGAGGCGAACCTCCTCGACGGCGGTGCCCCGTTCTACCGCACCTACACCTGCGCGGACGGCAGGTATATAGCCGTGGCCGCGCTCGAGGAACCGTTCTGGCAGGCGCTGCTGACGGGGCTGGGGGAGCAGGGCCGCGGCCTGCCGGACCGCGCGGACCGCTCGGCGTGGCCGCGCCTGCACGCGAGGCTGGAGGCCATCTTCGCGACCCGCGACCGGGACGACTGGTGCGCCCGGCTCGCAGGCACCGACGCCTGCGTCACACCGGTGCTGACCTTCGCCGAGGCGGCAGGGCACCCGCACCTGCGGGCGCGGGGCACCTACGTGGAGCGGGACGGCACGCTGCAGGCCGCTCCCGCGCCGAGGTTCAGCCCCGGCCCGACCCCTCGGTGAGGTCGGTGCGCGTCGGCGCCGCCGCGCCCGCCCGGGCGACGGTCCAGGACGCGCAGGCCACCGCACGGCGCAGGGCCTCCTCGACGTCGGCGAGGTCGGCGGCTCGCAGCCGCTCGCGGGCCTGGGCGGAGCCGAGCAACCCGGCGTCGAGCAGCCCGCTGAGCAGGCCCGCCATGAACGAGTCTCCCGCCCCGACCGTGTCGACGACGTCCACGGCCACGGCCTGCAGCTCGACCGTCCGGTCGCGGGCCGGCAGGTGCACGACGGCGCCGTCGCCGCCCCGGGTCACGACGACGAGCTCCGGGCCCAGCCGCCCCCAGAGGCGCACGACCTCCTCGACGGGAGCGTCGTCATACAGCCACTGGACGTCCTCGGAGGAGGCCTTGACGACGTCGCTGCGCCCGATGCACTCCTCGATCCGGGAGCGCACCGCGTGCGGCTCACCCATGATCGTCGGCCGGCAGTTGGGGTCGTAGGAGACGGTGGCCGTGGCCCGCGCGAGCGACATCAGCTCGAGCACACCGGTCGCGCCCGGCTCCAGGGTGGCGGCGACCGAGCCGGTGTGGACGTGGCCGATCCCGGTGAGGTCCTGCGGCCCGACCCGCCAGGTGAGGTCGAAGTCGTAGGTCGCCACCCCCTCGCCGTCCAGGTGGGCGGTGGCGGTGGACGTCCGGGGAGCGTCGGTGGAGCCCTCGGTGAGCACGACGTCGGCGTCGAGGAGGTGCTCGCGGACGCGGGCGCCGTGCTCGTCGTCGCCCAGGTGTGCGGTGAGGCGGCTGTCGTGGTCGAGTGCGGCGAGCCCGACGGCCACGTTGGCGGGCGAGCCGCCGACGTGCGAGGTGGCCGGTCCGCCGCCGTGGGGGAGGACGACGTCGACGAGCGCCTCGCCGACGGTCAGGACGGAGGTGTGGTGGGCCTCGAGAGCCGTCCGGCTGGTCACGGCACGGTCACCGCTGGGCGTCGGGGGAGAACGCGTCCGAGATCTCGGCCACCTTGTCGAGCCGGTGGTGGGAGATGATCTCGCGGATCGTGCCGGACTTGGAGCGCATGACCAGCGAGTTGGTGACCGCGGTGCCGGACCCGTAGCGGACGCCGTTGAGCAGCTCGCCCGTGGTGATCCCGGTGGCCACGAAGAAGCAGTTGTTGCTGGTCACGAGGTCCTCGGTGGTCAGGACGCGGTCGAGGTCGTGCCCGGCGTCGAGAGCCTTCTGTCGCTCCTCGTCGTCCTTGGGCCACAGCTTGCCCTGGATCACCCCGCCCATGGCCCGCATGGCGCACGCGGTGATGATCCCCTCCGGGGTGCCGCCGATGCCGATCAGCATGTCGACGGAGGAGTCCTCCCGGGCCGCGGCGATGGCGGCCGCGACGTCGCCGTCGGTGATGAAGCGCAGCCTCGCCCCGGCCTCGCGGACCTCCCGGACGTACTGCTCGTGCCGGGGGCGGTCCAGCATGATGACCGTCAGGTCGTCGATGTAGCGCTTCTTGGTCTTGGCGATCCGGCGCAGGTTCTCCTTGATGGGCAGGCGGATGTCCACCCGGTCGGCCACGTCGGGGCCGACGACGAGCTTGTCCATGTAGAACACGGCGGAGGGGTCGTACATGGTGCCGCGCTCGGACACCGCCATCACCGCGATGGAGTTGTCCATCCCCTTGGCGGTCGGGGTCGTGCCGTCGATCGGGTCGACGGCGACGTCGACCTGGGGGCCCGTCCCATCACCGACGCTCTCGCCGTTGAAGAGCATGGGCGCCTCGTCCTTCTCGCCCTCGCCGATGACGACGATGCCGTCCATGGTGACCGAGGAGATGACCTTGCGCATCGCCTCGACGGCGGCGTTGTCCGCGAGGATCTTCTCGCCACGGCCCACCCACCGGCCGGCGGCCAGGGCGGCGGCCTCGGTGACGCGGACCAGCTCCATCGCCAGGTTGCGGTCCGGGATCACCTGAGGGGTGTCTGGGCGGGCAGTCCTGTCAGTGGTCATGCGGACTCCTTCGTCGGCGAGGCGCGTGATGCCGTGCCAGCCTAGCGGTCGGGGGTCGGGGCGTGGCCCTCCGGATGGGAGGATGGAGGGGTGACCACCGAGCGTCCCGAGACCACGTCCAGCGCGCCCGCGGGCGACCCCCCGGGGGGCGCCGCGGGCGTCACCCCCGGTGCGGCCCCCGCGGACCGTCGCCGCAGGCGGCTGGCCAGCTACTCCGTCCAGAACATGGTCTGGTCGACCCTCGCCGTCGGGGTGGTCGTGCTCGCCTGGTGGGCCCTGACCCTCAACCCCGAGGAGTCCCAGCGCCGCCCCCCTGAGGTCACCCAGACCGCCGCCTACGTCGTGGAGCAGGCGCCCTGGCCGGTGTGGGTCCCGGAGCCCGGGGAGGAGTGGGTCCCGACCGTGGTGTCCTACGACCCGCTCGAGGGCGTGCAGACGTGGCACATCAGCTACACCTCGCCGCAGGGGGAGTATGTCGCGCTGCACCAGGCCGCCGACGTCACCGACGCGTGGCTGGCCGCGGTGCTCGGCGACTCGGCACCGGCGGGGGAGGCGGAGCTGGAGGGGCCCGGTGGCGCCGCGACGTGGCAGGCCTGGGAGGGCTCGCCCGGGAGCAACGCCGAGCGCGCCTATCTCCTTGGGCCGGAGGACACCGGTGGGAGCACGGCCGTGGTGCACGGCACGGCCACGGAGGAGGAGATCCGGCAGTTCCTGGACGTCGTCGAGGCCCGGGACTAGGCGGGCGCACCGCCCTCCGGCTCGTCCTCGGCGTCGGCCGCGGGGGAGCCGCCGTCCTCGCCCGTGGCCCGGTCCAGGGTTGCCTGAGCGGCGTCCAGCTTGGCCTGGCAGTGCGCCGCGAGCGCCTCGCCCCGTTCCCACAGGAGCATGGACTCCTCGAGAGGGACCTGGCCGGACTCGATCCGGGCCACCAGCCCCACCAGCTCGTCCCGGGCCTGCTCGTAGCTCAGGCCGGCCACGGGCACCGTCTCGTCCTGGGGCGGGGTCGTCTGGCTCATGTCGCCAGGGTAGCCGCGGCGACCGGCCGGACCGCGAAGTCGCCCCGTGCGACCGTGACGCGGAGCAGCTCGTCCACCTCGACCTCGCCGCGGTCGCGCACGATCGTGCCGTCGCCGTGCCGCACGACGGCATACCCGCGCTCCAGGGTGTGCTGCGGCGAGACGGCGCGGAGGTGCCGCACGAGCCCGCCGCTGCGGTCTCGCTCCCGGCCGAGGCGCTCCGCGAGCCGCTCGCGGCCCCTCGTGCGGAGGGACTCCACGTCGGCGCGGTGCTGGGCGACGATCGCCGCACGGTCGGTCATCACCGGCCGGCTCATCAGGGACGCGAGCCGTTCCCGCTCGGCGGTGATCCGCCGCTGCACGGCCGCGAGCGCCCGGCGGCGGACGGTGGACAGCCCGCGCAGCTCGTCGGCGACGTCCGGCACCACGGCGGCGGCGGCGTGGGTGGGTGTCGAGGCCCGCAGGTCCGCCACGAAGTCGAGCAGGGGGGTGTCGGTCTCGTGGCCGATGGCGGACACGACCGGCGTGCGGGCCTGGGACACGGCACGGACGAGCGCCTCGTTGCTGAACGGCAGCAGGTCCTCGAACGAGCCCCCGCCCCGCGCGATGACGATGACGTCGACCTCGTCCAGCGCGTCGAGCTCGCGCAGCGCCGTGCTCACGGCCACCACGGTGTCGGCGCCCTGCACGGCGACCTGGCGCACCTCGACCCGGGCGGCGGGCCAGCGCCGGTGCACCCCCGCCAGCACGTCCCGTTCGGCAGCGGTCGCCCGCCCGGTGATCAGACCGACGCGCCGCGGGAGGAAGGGAAGGGGCTTCTTGCGGCCGGGCTCGAAGAGACCCTCGCTGCGGAGCAGCTGCTTGAGGTGCTCCAGCCTGGCCAGGAGCTCGCCCACCCCGACGTGGCGCATCTGCCGGGCGTCCAGCTGCAGCGTGCCACGCCTCGTCCAGAAGGTGGGCTTGGCGTGGACGACGACCCGTGCCCCGGTCCCGGGCGGGCTCGGCATGGCGTCCAGCGCCCCGGTCGGGATGGACACCGACAGCGACATGTCGACGTCGGTGTCCCGCAGGGTGAGGAACGCCCGGGACATCCCCGGCCTGCGGGTGAGCTCGACGATCTGCCCCTCCACCCACAGGGGCGACATCCTGTCCACGTAGTCGCTGATCTTCATCGAGAGGGTGCGGAGCGGCCAGGGTGAGGACGCGGTGGTGTCCCGGGCGGTCGGCGGGAGCGAGGCGGAGGTCACCGGGCTAGCGTAGGGAGGGTGACGGACAGCGCGCCGCCGCCGCGCCTCGTGCTCGTCCACGGGACGCGGATGAGCGCCGCCCAGTGGGACCCCTACCCGGCCCTCCTCCCGGGCGCGGAGGTGGTGGCCGTGGACCTGCCCGGGCACGGGTCGAGGGTCGCGGAGCCGTTCACGGTCGAGGCAGCGCTCGGGGTTCTCGACGCGGCGGTCTCGGGGAGGACGCCGGGCCAGGGTGTCGTCCTGGCGGGGCACAGCCTCGGCGGCTATCTCGCAGCCCTGTATGCGCAGGCTCACCCGGACCGTCTGTCCGCCCTGGTGCTGCTCGGCGCGAGCGCGGACCCGTCACACCGGCTGGCCGTCGTCTACCGCGGGTTCGCCGCGCTGCTGCCACGGGTGGGAGCCGCCCGGATGGCCCGCTTCACCAACGCCGTGGTGCGACGCCTCGGTGTCTCCGGCGCGGCGGCCGACTCCCTCCCGGACGGTGCGGCCTACGCGGCGCTCCCGGCGGCCTGGGCGGCGGTGATGGGTGCCTGCGGACCCCACCTGCTGCGGGAGGTGGGGTGCCCGGTGGTGCTGGTCAACGGGCAGTGGGACCAGATGCGGCTGCACGTGCGGCGCTATGCGGCGGCCTGCGCGGACCCGCACATCGTGACGGTGCCGCGGGCCACCCACTTCGCCCCCCTGACCCACCCGGACGAGGTCGCGGCGGCGCTGCGGACCGCGCTCCGGCTCGCCGCTCAGGGGCGACCCAGCCGCGCCGCCTACCATGGGGCCCGTGACCTCGATCCCCGACACCCGCCCGAGCGACGTCAGCACGCCCGCCCCCGCGACCGGTGAGAAGCGGGTACTGCTCGCCGCCCCCCGCGGGTACTGCGCGGGCGTCGACCGTGCCGTCGTGACCGTCGAGAAGGCCCTGGAGCTCTACGGCCCGCCCGTCTACGTGCGCAAGGAGATCGTGCACAACAAGCACGTCGTGCGGACCCTGGAGCGGCGCGGAGCCATCTTCGTGCAGGAGACGGACGAGGTGCCCGAGGGTGCCCGGGTCATCTTCTCCGCGCACGGCGTGAGCCCGGCCGTGCACGCGGAGGCAGCCGCCCTGCAGCTGCAGACCATCGACGCGACCTGCCCGCTCGTCACCAAGGTGCACCGCGAGGCCATCCGGTTCGCCAGCGAGGACTACACGATCCTGCTGGTCGGCCACAACGGGCACGAGGAGGTCGAGGGGACGGCCGGGGAGGCGCCGGAGAACACCATCGTCGTCGAGGACCCCGCCCACGCGGCGGCGCTGGAGGTTCCGGACCCCGGCCGGCTGGCCTGGCTGTCCCAGACCACCCTCTCGGTCGACGAGACGATGGAGACGGTCCGCGTGCTGCGCGAGCGGTTCCCCCACCTGCAGGACCCTCCCAGCGACGACATCTGTTACGCCACCCAGAACCGGCAGGTCGCCGTCAAGCAGATGGCTGCGGACTGCGACCTGATGATCGTCGTCGGCTCGCAGAACTCGTCCAACTCCAAGCGGCTCGTCGAGGTGGCGCTGGAGTACGGCAGCCGCGACGGCCACCTCGTCGACTACGCGGACGAGATCGACGAGGCGTGGCTGGCGGGTGTCAGCACGGTGGGGGTGACGAGCGGGGCGAGCGTGCCCGAGGTGCTGGTCCGCGACGTCCTGGACTGGCTGGAGGAGCGGGGCTACGCCGACGTGCAGGCGGTGACGGCGGCGCAGGAGTCGTTGCTCTTCGCCCTGCCCACCGAGCTGCGACGGGACCTCAAGGCGGCCGGGGCGGAGGTCACCAAGCTCAAGCACGACCCGGGTGCCATCCCTGCCGGGAGGGACGGGTCGCTGCGCTGACCTGGGGCGTCGACCTGCGCAGGTGACGGCGGAGGGCCGGCGACCCAGGGGTTGCCGACCCTCCTTCCGCGCGGTGTGGGTCCTAGCCGATGAACGGCGCGAGCCACGCGAGGTCGTCGGCGGTGTCGATGCGGTAGACGCCGCTCGTGCCTGCGCAGGTGGTGTTCATGCCGAACGAGGTGACCGCGACGACCGTGCTCGTCCCCTCGATGAACGTCGGGCCGCCGGAGTCGCCGGAGCAGGTGCCGCCGGTGCTGGCGTTGTTCGTGAGCACGACGTAGGCGTCGCTCGTCTTGCCGCCGCCCAGCGTCCGATAGCCGATGAGGTCGCCGCCGGCCTGGAGCCTGACCCGCAGCGCCTCGCTCTGCCGCCCCTGCCCGTTGCTGTCCGGCATGGACCACTGCAGGCCGTACCCGACCGTGGTGTAGCTGTCACGGTCCTTCTTGCGCGTGTCGATCTGCTGCTGCCAGTAGTTCAGCTCGGGGAGCTCCCCGTACTCGTCGAGGTTGACCGGGGTGTCGAGCTGCACCACGCCGACGTCGTGCAGGTAGAAGGCGGCGTCGTCGTAGTGGGGGTTGGTGAAGGGGGTGCCGGTGGCGTCCGCGCTGCCGAAGTCGGGGTAGCCGACCGCGGCGGCGTCGGTGAGGTCCTCGCCGAACCAGATGGCCACCGCATCCGCGCCGAAGGTGCAATGGCCGGCGGTGAGGAAGGTGTCGGCGTCCATCTGGGTGCCGGTACAGCGCCACGCCGGCTGCAGCGCGCCGGTGGGGTCCTCGACGTAGGCCAGCATCAGGCCGACGTAGGGGTGCTTCCCGTTGTCGCGCTCGCCGTACTTGATGGCGGCGGCGGGGCCGGCGGTGCCGGCCACGAGGGCGAGACCGGCGGTCGCGGCCAGCAGGGTGTTCTTACGCATCGTTGCGTGGTCCTCTCGGAAGATGTGCCGGACCTCGCACCCTACGTCGCACCTCCGACGACCTCGACCCGGACGACGCCACCTGGGCCTGGCGTGGTCGCGTCGACGGTGGCGCTCGGACCCGGCACCGGTCAGCCGACGAGCGGCGGGCGTTCTCGACCGTGGCCGTGCCCGGGCCAGGAACGGTCCCCGGCGCCGGCGAGGTCCGGGTCCACCTCCGGACGACCGTCGTCGACCCCTGCCAGCTCGTCGGCGAGCAGCTCCGCGCTCGTGAGCGGCCGCGGCACGACGTCCAGCGGCGTCGGTGCCGGCACGGGCGAGTCCGCCAGGCCGAGCTCGTGCATCCGCCGGCTGGTGACGAGGACCCGTGACTCCAGGGTGCCCACCAGGTTGTTGTAGGTGTCCACCGAGCGTCGCAACGCCGAACCCATCGCCCCCAGGTGGCGTCCGACGGTGGCCAGGCGCCGGTGGAGCTCGGCCCCCAGCTGCAGGAGCTCCTGGGCGTTGGCCGTCAGCGCGTCCTGCTGCCAGGCGAGCGCGGTGGCCCGCAGCATGGCCAGCAGCGTGCCCGGGGAGGCGAGCACCACCCGTCGGGCCTGGGCGTGGTCGTAGAGGTCCGGCGCGGTCCGCAGCGCGGCGGCGAGCACGGCGTCGCTGGGCACGAAGCAGATCACCAGCTCGGGGGAGGTGGCGAAGGCGCTCCAGTAGTCCTTGCCCGCGAGGGTGTCGACGTGCCCCCGCAGCGCGGCGGAGTGGGCCTGCCGCAGCCGGACCGCCTCCTCGGAGGGGACGTCCTCCCCCTGGGCCCGGAGGAAGGCGGTCAGCGGTGCCTTGCTGTCGATGACCAGCGTCTTGCCTCCGGGCAGGTGGACGACGGCGTCGGGGCGGACCCGGGCGTCGTGCCGGGTGGTGGCACTGACCTGCTCGTCGAAGTCGCAACGTTCGAGCATGCCGGCGTGCTCGAGGACGCGGCGCAGCTGCACCTCGCCCCAGGTGCCCCGCGTGCCGGAGGAGTTGAGCGCTCCCGACAGTGCTGCGGTCTGGCGGTGCAGGACGCGCGTCTGCTCGGCCACGTCGGCCAGCTGCACCCCGACCTGGCCGAACTGCTCCACCCGGTCGCGCTCGAGCGTGCGGACCTGCTCCTCCACCCTCCGCAGCGCGTGCCCGAGGGGAGCCAGCTCGGCGGCCGCCAGACGGTCGTCCTCGAGACGTTCCTCGAGCGTCCTCACCTGACGGGCCCAGCCGTCCCGCTCCGCCTGCGCCCGGGCGAGGTCCGCCCCGCCGCGGGCGCGGGACAGGAGCCAGCCGGTCGCCATACCGACCAGGGCCGCGACCAGGGCGAGGAGGACGAGCTGCCACCAGGGAAGATCCATGCCGGGAGCATGGCACCGAGGACCGACACAGGCGTCGGGACGAGCCGCTGGGACGGACCGTGACCGGATCGTGACCCTGTCTCGTTGACAGCCGGCGTCGGCGTCACTACGGTTTCGCCGAAACCTGAATCACCTTTCAGGTCGACGGTTCACGAAGGAGTGCTCCTGATGTCCCGCACCACAGCCCTTGCCCTGTCTCTGGCCGCCGCGCTGACGTTGGCCGCCTGCGCACCCAGCCAGTCCGAGCAGTCCGACACCGGGAACGACCCCGGGTCCGGCGGGGACGCGGGGAGCACGTCCGAGGGGTCGAGCACCGGGGAGGCGGGGGGCGGGGACCCGTTCCAGGTCGGCATCATCTACTCCGAGACCGGCCCGCTCGCCGCCTACGGCAAGCAGTACCGCGAGGGCCTCGAGGCGGGCATCGACTACGCCACCGAGGGCACGGGAGAGGTCGACGGCCGGGCGATCGAGATCACCTACCGCGACGACGCAGGCACACCCGACACCGCGGTCGCCGCGGCCAAGGACCTCATCGGCCAGGACTTCAAGGTGCTCGGCGGCACCGTCGTCTCGGCCATCGGCATCGCGATGGCCGAGCAGGCCGAGCAGAACGAGATCCTCTACATCTCCGGCCCGGCCGCCACCGACGCCATCACCGGCGTCAACGACTACACCTTCCGCTCCGGCCGCCAGAGCCTGCAGGACGTCGCCACCGCCGGCTCCATCCTGGAGGACCAGAGCGGCAAGGTCGTGGTCCTGGCCCAGGACACCGCCTTCGGCCAGGGCAACCTGGCCGCCGTGGAGGCTGTGCTCGGCGCGGAGGGCGCCGAGGTGGACAGCGTGCTCGTGCCCGAGGACGCCACCGACTACACCGGTTTCGCCCGCCAGGTCGTGGACGCCGACCCCGACCTCATCTTCGTCGCCTGGGCCGGCGCCACCGCGGGGAACATGTGGCAGTCGCTCGACCAGCAGGAGGTCTTCGACGCCGCCCCGGTGGTCACGGGTCTCGCCGACAGCGCGACCTTCGCGGCCTACGGGCCGATCGGCGAGAAGATCAGCTTCCTGTCCCACTACTTCCCCGGGGCGGCCGACAACGACGTCAACCAGGCGCTCGTCGACCACGTCACGGAGGCTGGTGGCACGCCCGACCTCTTCACCCCGGACGGTTTCGTGGCGGGTCAGATGATCGTGCACGCCCTGACCGAGTCCGGCGGGGACGACGTGAACGCGATGATCGACGCGCTGGAGGGCTGGGAGTTCGAGGGACCCAAGGGGACCACCACCATCCGCGAGGGTGACCACGCGCTCATCCAGCCGATGTTCACGGCCAAGCTCGTGCAGGAGGGCGACGCCTGGGTGCCGGAGCTCGTCGACACCGTCGACGCCGAGCAGGTCGCGCCGCCGGAGGCGTCCGGCAAGTGACCTCCGACCGCCACACCGCCGGCGCGGGGGCGGACACCTCGTCCGCCCCCGCGCTGGAGGTCCGGGACCTGTCGCTGCGCATCGGCGGGGCGCAGATCCTCGAGGACGTCAGCTTCGCCGTGCCCACCGGCCAGATCGTGGGCGTGATCGGCCCCAACGGGGCCGGCAAGACCACCCTCTTCAACCTGGTGTCCGGGGTGCTCCCGCCGACCGGGGGGCAGGTCCTCCTCGACGGCAGCGACGTCACGAGGCGCACCATCACCCAGCGGGCCAACGCCGGGCTGGGACGCACCTTCCAGACCTCCTCCCTCTTCCCCGCGCTGTCCGTGCTGGAGAACGTCCGTCTCGCCGCGCAGGTGCGCGAGGGCGGGGCCCTCAGCCTGATCTCCTTCCCGCGGCCCGGCGACGCCGCGACCCGCCACGCCCGCGAGCTCCTCGGCAGCGTCGGCCTGGGCGACCGCCTCGACCGCAGGGCCGGCGATCTGCCGCACGGGGACAAGCGCAAGCTGGAGATCGCGATGCTGCTCGCGACCGACCCCTCGGTCGTCCTGCTGGACGAGCCGATGGCCGGCGTCGCGTCCGGCGACGTGCCCGGGCTGACCGAGGTGATCCGCAGCCTGCACCGGGACCACGCGTGCACCGTGCTCATGGTCGAGCACCACATGGAGGTGCTGATGGGGCTGGTCGAGCGGGTGGCCGTGCTGCACTTCGGTCACCTGCTCGCCATCGACACACCGGAGGCCGTGATGGCCGACCCCACCGTGCAGAGCGCCTACCTGGGGGAGACGGCATGACCGAGCAGACGCCCGCCCCGGTCGGCGCCACCACCGGCTCCTCGGCCGCCCCCGTCCTCGTCGTCCGCGATCTCCGGGCCCACGTCGCCGGCCAGCAGGTGGTCGAGCACGTCGACCTCGAGGTCGCCGCGACGGGGGTCACCGCGCTGCTGGGGCGCAACGGCGTGGGCAAGACCTCCACGATCAAGGCCGTCATGGGCCTCATCGGCCGGTCCGGCACGATCGAGCTCGCGGGTCGTGACATCAGCGCCCTGCCCACCCACCGGGTGGCGCAGCTGGGCGTGGGGTACGTCCCGGAGGACCGCGAGGTGTTCTCCGGGCTGACGGTCACCGAGAACCTGCGGCTGGCCGAGCGCAAGGGGGGCGAGCACCGGTACGACCTGGTCTACGAGCTCTTCCCCGAGCTGAAGGAGCGCGGTCAGCAGGCGGCCGGCACCCTCTCCGGGGGCCAGCAGCAGATGGTGTCCCTGGCCCGGGCCCTCCTCAACGACAACCGGGTCCTGCTCGTCGACGAGCCGACCAAGGGCCTGGCGCCCCGTCTGGTCCAGGAGGTGGGGCGCGTCCTCACCCGCGCGGCCGAGGTGGTCCCGGTCCTCCTCGTGGAGCAGAACCTGCAGGTGGTGCGCGACCTCACCTCGCGCGTGGTCGTGCTGACCGACGGACGCAGCGTCCACCACGGCCCTGCCGCCGACTTCCTCGACGACCCCGCCGCCACGCAGCGCCTCCTGGGCGTGCATGGCGGCACCGACCCGGCAGGAGCCGTATGAGCACCGCCCTTCTCCTCCTGATCACGGGGATCGGGCTCGGAGCGATCTACTTCCTCGTGGCCTCGGGTCTCAGCCTCATCTACGGGCTCATGGGCGTCCTCAACTTCGCCCACGGGGTTTTCCTCTCCCTGGGAGCGTTCCTCGGCTACGAGGTCGCAACCCGCATGGGCACCTCGACGTGGGGCGGGTTCGCCGTCTCCCTCCTCGTGGGCGCCCTCGCCGGCGCCGTCTTCGCGGCCCTCACCGAGCGGTTCCTGGTGCAGCGCCTCTACGAGCGCCACATCGAGCAGGTGCTCGTGACCGTGGGGTTGGCGCTGGCCACCGTCGCCCTCTTCGACGGCATCTGGGGGACCGACCCCCGGTTCATCACCGGGCCGGGCTGGATGGAGACCACCACCCGGGTGGCGGGCGCCAACGTCCCCAACGACCGGTTCGTGGCGATCATCGTCGCCGCGCTGGTGCTCCTCGCGATCGTCCTGTTCCTCCGGCGCACCCGCTACGGCATGATCATCCGCGCCGGGGTGGAGAACCGCTCGATGGTCACGGCGCTGGGCATCGACGTGCGGAACGCGTTCACCCTCGTGTTCACGATCGGTGGCGCCGCTGCCGGCCTCGGCGGGGTCCTCGCCTCTCACTACTTCGGCTACGTCTCCCCGCTGCTGGGGCAGACGCTGCTCATCTTCGCCTTCATCGTCACCGTCATCGGTGGTCTTGGCTCCCTCCTCGGAGCCGCCGTCGCCTCGGTGGTCGTCGCCGTCCTGCAGCAGTTCGCCAACTACTACCTCTGGGGGACGGGTGACCTCGCCGTCGTGGTCCTCCTCGCCGTGGTCCTGCTCACCCGTCCCTCCGGCCTCCTCGGGAGGAAGTGATGCGTGCCACCCTGACGAGGTACGCCCTGCCCGTCGTGCTCGTCGTCCTCCTCACCGGCCTGCCGCTGCTCGACCTGAGCCTCCCGGGTGTCCTGCCCGGCCCGACCTACACCCCCGGGAGCCTGCACCTGATGGCGCTGGCCATGGTGATGGCGGCGCTGGCGCTGTCCTACCACCTGCTCTTCGGGGTGGCGGGACTGCTCTCCTTCGGGCACGCGCTCTACTTCGGTTTCGGGGCCTACGCCCTCGGCATCCTGATGCGCGAGCTCGAGCTCGGGCTGGTGCCGGCGGCGCTGCTCGTGCTCGCGGCCGGTGTCGCGCTCGCGACCCTCCTCGGTGCGGTGAGCCTGCGCGTCACCGGCATCCCCTTCGCGATGGTCACCCTCGCCTTCGCGCAGGCGGGCTCGGTCCTCGTCCGGCGCGACCCCGGGCGGGTCACCGGCGGCGAGGAGGGGCTGCGGCTGCCGACCGAGCACGTCCCGGACTGGCTGGTCGGCGTGGCCGACACCCGCAACGTCTACTGGCTGGCCCTGGCTGCCCTCGTGTTCACGTTCGCGGTGGTCACGTGGGTCCAGCACAGCCGCGCCGGCCACGTGGCCGAGGCGGTGCGCGAGAACGAGCTGCGCGTGCGGGTGCTCGGGATGCGCCCGTTCCTCGTCAAGCTGGCGATCTTCGTCGCCGCGTCGGTGATCGCCGTGGGCATGGGGATGGTGCACCTCATCCTCAACTCCGGCGCGGTGCCGCACGCCGTCAGCGCGGACCTGACCATCTCCCTGCTGCTCATGGTCGTCCTGGGCGGCGTGGGCTCGCGGTGGGGGGCGGTCCTCGGCGCGGTGGTCTACGTGCTGCTCAGCCAGCGGCTGGCCGTGCTGGCGCAGTCTCCGGCCATCTCCGACCTGCCTCCCGTGCTGCGGATCCCGCTGTCGGAGCCGCTCTTCATCCTGGGTGCGATCTTCGTCCTCGTCGTCCTCTTCCTGCCCGGCGGGCTTGCCGGCCTGGGGGTACGGCTGCGCGGGGCACGGCGGACACGTGGCGCGCAGGCCCCGACCCCTGGTTCCCTGGTCGCGGAGGACGAGACGACGTGACACCCACCCACGACGACGGCGCCGGGGTCCACACGCTGGGACGCTGGCCCTCCGACCGTGCCCGGCTGCACCCCGAGCGGGTCGCCGTGGTCGACCGCGGGGTCGAGCTGACGTACGGCGAGCTGGCCCGGCGCGCCGGCCTGCTCGCCTCGGCCCTCCTCCATGCCGGATACCGCAGCGGCGACCGGGTCGCGACGCTCGTGGGCAACAGCGCCGACCACGTCGTGACGTTCTTCGCGTGCGCCCGGGCCGGGCTCGTGCTGGTGCCGCTCTCGTGGCGGCTGACCCCGGTCGAGCTCGCCGACCAGCTCCTGCGCAGCGACCCTGCGGTCCTGCTGGTCGAGGAGGAGACGCGCACGCTGGCCCGCACCGCCCTGGCACGGACCGGCGCGCGGGTGCCCACGGCATACCTGGGGGAGGACGGGGTCGAGCGCACGGTGCCGGCGCCCTGGCACGGGGCGGGGGAGCCCGCGCCCTCCCGGCCGGGCGGTCCGGTCGCGGACGACGACCCGCTGCTCATGGTCTTCACCTCCGGCAGCTCCGCGCGGCCCAAGGCGGCGGTCCTGACGCACGCGAGCTGCTACTGGACCAACCTCTCGCTCTCCCGCACCCTCGAGCTGGACGAGTCGGACGTGGTGCTCAGCGTGATGCCGCAGTTCCACGTCGGCGGCTGGAACGTCCAACCGCTGCTCGCGTGGTGGACGGGCGCGACCGTCGTGCTCGAGCGCTCCTTCGACCCCGGGCGGGTCCTGCGCCTCGTCGCCGAGCACGGGGTCACGACGATGATGGGGGTGCCGACGCACTACGCCCGCCTGGCGGACCACCCGAGGTTCGCCGACGCGGACTTCGGCTCGCTGCGCGGTGCGGTCGTCGGGGGAGCGCCGATGCCCGCGCCCCTGCTGCGCATCTACCACTCCCGGGGCGTGGCGCTCACCCAGGGCTACGGCCTGACCGAGGCCGGCCCCAACGTGCTGTGCGTCCCGCCGCGGGAGGCGATGGACCGCCTGGGCTGGGCGGGGGTGCCCTACCCCCACGTCGACGTCCGGCTCGCCGACGCGGTGACGGGGGAGGTGCTGGAGGGGCCCGCCACGGGTGAGCTGATGGTGCGCGGCCCCGGGATGTTCGCCGGCTACTTCCGCGACGAGGACGCCACCCGCGCGATCTGGCGCGACGGCTGGCTGGCCACCGGGGACGTCGCGACCCGCGACGCGTCCGGGTACCTGCGCATCGTCGACCGGCTGCGCAACATCTTCATCAGCGGCGGTGAGAACGTGGCGCCGGCCGAGGTGGAAGCCGTCCTGCAGACCCACCCGGCCGTCGAGGACGCCGTGGTCGTGGGCGTGCCGGACCAGCGGTGGGGGGAGCGCGGGGTGGCCCTGGTCGTGCGGCGCCCGGGGGTGGTCACCGACGAGACCGAGCTGGTGGAGCGCTGCCGGGACCGGCTCGCGAGCTTCAAGGTGCCCTCGGCGGTGCACCTGGTCCACGAGCTGCCCTACCTGTCCGTGGGCAAGGTGGCCCGCGAGCACGCCCTGCGAGCCGCGCTCGCCGCCGAGGGCCTGGAGGTCCGATGACGATCACCCCGCCACCCGCCCCCGAGGCCGCCGGACCTCGCGTCCCCCGCACCCCCCGGGGCGCCCGCACACGCGCCCGGCTGCTGGAGGCGGCCGAGCACGTCTTCGCCACGGTCGGCTACCCCGACGCCTCGATCGTCAAGATCACCGAGGAGGCCGGGGTGGCGCTCGGGACCTTCTACGTGCACTTCGCCGGGAAGAAGGAGATCTTCGACGAGGTGGTGGGCGACCTCTCGCACCGGGTCCGCCAGGCGATGAGCGAGGCGTCGGGCCGGGGGAGGACGAGGATCGAGGCCGAGCGGGAGGGCTTCCGTGCGTTCTTCCGCTTCACCGCGCAGCACCCCGCGCTCTACCGGATCATCCGGCAGGCCGAGTTCGTCTCGCCCGAGGCGATGCGCGCCCACTACGCGAGCATCGTCGACGGGTATGCCGAGGGGCTGGCTCAGGCGCGCGAGCGCGGTGACATCCGCGCGGTCGACCCCACCGTGGCCGCGTGGGCGTTGATGGGGGCCGGCGAGCTGATCGGGATGCGCTGGATCCTCTGGGAGCAGGCGGACGACATCCCGGAGCACATCTACGAGGCGCTCATGGACGTCGTCCAGGGGGCCCTCGCACCGACCACGACCGACGAAAGGCCCGCGCGATGACGCCCGACGCCACGGCCCTGCCCGACCAGCTGCCCGAGTCGCTCGCCGCGGTCGTCGGCGACCGCTACCGCTCCGTGGACGCCCCGGTGCGGGGCGGGGTGATGAGGGTCGGGGTCTGGGAGCCGGAGGGAGCGTCGGCGGACGCGCCGACCGTGGTCGCCGTCCACGGGATCACCTCCTCGCACGTGGCCTGGGCCGAGCTGGCGAGGGCCATGCCGGACGTGCGCGTCGTGGCACCGGACCTCCGCGGGCGGGGCCGCTCGCGGGACCTGCCGGGTCCCTACGGCATGCCCACGCACGCCGACGACGTCGCCGCGGTGATGGATCACCTCGGCGTGGGGCGGGCCGTCGCCGTCGGCCACTCGATGGGGGCCTTCGTGTCGGTCGTGCTGGCGGACCGGCATCCCGCGCGGGTGTCCTCCCTCGTGCTCGTCGACGGGGGTATGCCGCTCCTCCCGCCCCCGGGCGTGGCGCCGGAGGAGCTGGCGGTGGCCGTGCTCGGCCCGGCCGCCGAGCGGTTGGCGATGACCTTCCCCGACGTCGCCGCCTACCGGCGGTTCTGGACCGCGCACCCGGCCATCGGCCGGGAGTGGACGGACCTGACCACGGCCTACGTCGACTACGACCTCGTGGACTCCGACGGGGCCCTGCGGCCCGCCACCCGCGCGATTGCGCTGCAGGCTGACATCCGCGAGCTCGTCGACGGCGACTCACTGCTCACCGGGCTGGCCCACTTGCGGCACCCGGCCGTGTGGCTCGTCGCGCCCCGCGGCCTGCTGGACGAGGAGCCACCCCTCTACCCCGAGGCGGCCCGGACCCGCTGGGCCGCTGAGCACCCGCAGGTCGGGGTGGTGGAGGTCGCCGACGTCAACCACTACACGATCGTCATGCTGCGGCGCGGGGTCGACCAGGTCGTGCCACACGTCCGCGCCGCCCTGCGCGGGTGACCCGTCGCGCGCCCAGGGGCGGGCCGCGCGTGGCGGGAGCGACGCCATACCCCGGGTAGACTCCTGACCCCGTGGCCCTCACCATCGGAATCGTCGGACTGCCCAACGTGGGCAAGTCCACGCTCTTCAACGCGCTGACCAAGAACTCCGTGCTCGCGGCGAACTACCCGTTCGCGACGATCGAGCCGAACGTGGGTGTGGTCCCGCTCAAGGACGACCGGCTGCAGCGGCTCGCGGAGATCCATGGCTCGGCCCGGATCCTGCCCGCCACGGTCAGCTTCGTGGACATCGCCGGGATCGTGCGCGGCGCGTCCGAGGGGGAGGGCCTGGGCAACAAGTTCCTGGCCAACATCCGGGAGGCGGACGCGATCTGCCAGGTCGTGCGCGTCTTCCGCGACGACGACGTCGTCCACGTCGAGGGCAGGGTGAGCCCGCGGGACGACATCGAGACGATCAACACCGAGCTGGTGCTCGCGGACCTGCAGACGCTGGAGAACGCCGTCCCGCGCCTGGAGAAGGAGGTCAAGGGCAAGCGCGCCGACAAGGCGGTCCTCGACACCGCGCTCGCCGCGCAGCGGGTGCTGGAGGCGGGGGACACGCTGTATGCCGCCGGGCCCGCCGCGGGGGTGGACCTGGGGATCGCACGCGGGCTGGGGCTGCTGACGACCAAGCCGTTCCTCTACGTGTTCAACCTCGACGAGGACGGGCTGACCGACGAGTCCCTGCACGCCGAGCTCGCCGCGCTGGTCGCGCCGGCCGAGGCGATCTACCTCAACGCCAAGCTCGAGGCCGACCTGGCGGAGCTGGACGACGCGGAGGCACGCGAGCTGCTCGAGTCGGTCGGGGTCGAGGAGCCCGGCCTGGACCAGCTGGCCCGGGTCGGGTTCGTGACCCTGGGCCTGCAGACGTATCTCACCGCCGGGCCCAAGGAGTCGCGCGCCTGGACGATTCGCCAGGGATGGACCGCTCCGCAGGCTGCGGGCGTCATCCACACCGATTTCGAGCGGGGCTTTATCAAGGCTGAGGTCGTGTCCTTCCAGGACCTCGACGCGGCCGGTTCGATGGTCCGGGCCAAGGAGGCTGGCCGGGTCCGCATCGAGGGCAAGGATTACGTCATGGCCGACGGCGACGTCGTGGAGTTCCGCTTCAACGTGTGAGTCTCGGCGGCTGCCCGGCGCGGGCTGGTCGCGTGCGATTTGCAGGTGGAGCGCGAGCGAGTGCGTGGCACTGAGACCTCGGTCAGGGTCGATGCTTCTGGCATCCATCCCGCGGGGTGATGACGTCGTGCAGCCGCCGAAAGACGAATCCTTGAGACACCACGTGCTGACGGTCGTGACATCACGACTCCGCCGAGAGTCGGATGGTCCATCGGACGCGCGTCGTGCCCGTCGACGTGCAACTCGGGCGGAGGTTTGTGACATCACGACTCCGCCGAGTACAGGACGTCTGCGAGAAGCCTTCGGGGGCACAGCCGATCAGAGCAAGTCATCAAAGCCTGAAGCGCGCGCCGTCCGGCGGCCTGAGGGTCGCCGCCGGGGTGCCTGTCGCACGTCACCTACACGTGGCACAATCGTGAGCCGAGAGATACGCGCGAAGGAGCCACGGGTGGGGTGGAAGTACGAGCCAGACCAGATCCCAAAGCGCAAGCATCATTGGGCAAAAAAGCGTGCCGGCGTAGTTGAAGTGAAGGGAGTGAGAGTGAGCAAGTGCCCAAGTGACCTCACGCTCTCTGACGCTGAGGAAATGCTGAACGATGGTATTGAGTGGAGCCCCTCCCGTTGGCCTCACGATCATCCGCAGCGGGTATACGCTATTCGCGAAGGTGTGGTTTATCGGGCCACGCCAACTAACCCTGGGGTTTCGTACCATGGCTTCCCTGAACTCCTTGAGAACTTACCTCCAAGCCGCGCGCTGAGGCAACAGTTGATTGCCCGTGCCACCACGCTGGGTTGCGAATCTGAGGTCGTTGCATGGCTGCGCTCCTAGACGCTGAACACGCACTGTCATACGCGGTTGAGTGGGGAGACGTCGCCCGGCCTGGAAACGCTGCCCTCGCCACCGAGGGAACCCTGGAGATCTACCTGGACGGGCGCTCCGCTTGGCCAGCCGAAGGGGGCTTCGCTTGGACTTGGATCGAGCTCCTCGAGTGGTTTTCTCATAACTGGACCTCCCTAGAACTGGAAGATGGTCTACCATTCGACGTCGATCCGCAAAGCGTTTCCGAACTTCAATCATATGTACTTGGAGCGTACCGTTACTCACCGTCTCTAAATTCAGATGAGCCTGAGTTGCTGCTTTGGGAATTCTTCGAGTCCCATGATATGAACCGAGCCCTGCAGGGCGCCTCCTCACGTCCCTTCGTGGTTTGGCGAGAGGGGCATCTGGGCCATATTCTGACCGATAAAGGACGCGTGACCGTACCTTGGCAACATGTAATCGAAACTCTCGAGGGGTTGGGTAACGAGATTGCGGCGAGATTAGACGTGGCAGGCGGTGCTGATGCACGATCTCAGCACGCTTTGCAGGAATGGTCGACTCGAGCTGATCGCTCGCCGGAGGAGGTCTTGCCCATTGCAACTGGCCTTTCGCCGACGCAATTGGAGCAACTAGCCAGCGAGCTCACGCCGCAGAGGGGGAAGACGCCCTCAAGCCCAGGCTACTTCGATTGGGGCGTCAACGGAATTTCAATAACGGGCAACGAATTGCTAGCGGTCGCGAGGATGACGGCCGGACTCCCCCTGCGGGTGACCGCCACTGCACTGGCACAGGTTGAGGATCTGAAGCTATCTGACACTCCCGGGCTCGACGATCTTTCCGCCGCGGTACGAGCCGCGCTTACTGAAGATCTCACTAGGCCATATGAGCAAGGCTATGCAGCAGCGTCAGCGTTTCGAGCAATTGAGGCCATTCCGACCGATACCAAATTCGATCCCATTGCTTGGCTGAGGGACCTTGGCATCGAGTACAAGGAAGTTTCTCTACAGACGCCATTGATCGATGCGATGGCCTGCTGGGGTTATCGACGGGGGCCAGCGGTGATCGTGAATACTTCCGGACGGCACTCCCAGTCCAGTAGTGGTCGAAACGCGTCAGTCGCCCATGAGATATGCCATCTACTTCTGGATAGAGACGCGGCGCTACCTGCAGCTGAGGTACTCGGTGGACGCCTGAATCCGACAGTCGAGGCACGAGCACGCGCGTTCGCCGCTGAGGTCTTGCTGCCGCGAAGCCAGGCTGGCGCAGTAATGGCGCAAGCAGACGCTAAGACCGTAAAAAGTGCGGTAAATTCACTGACCGCGCGGTACCGAGTGAGCCGGGAACTAGTGGCGTGGCAATCGCGCAACTCTCCCGTGCGGCTCGAGCCCGGAGTGGTGGAGTATCTAAAGAGTCTCGTGCCCACGCCCTGGCGCTTTTAGTGCTTCCGCTTAGGTGCGCTCACTCAGCCAACTGGAGGCTGGCGCAAAATGCTCCAGGCCTATGAGAGTAGAGGAGGCGGCTATGGCGGTTTGCGGCTCGCTGTTTGCTGAGCTGAGCAGGAGACTGCGCTGCCCGATGGTCTCTCCGTCCGCTCCTGCCGCGTGGAGGACGGCTACGCTCGTCCGACTTTGCCGCGTGGAGGACGGCTACGCTCGTCCGACTTTGCCGCGTGGAGGACGGCTACGCTCGTCCGACTTTGCCGCGTGGAGGACGGCTGCGCTCGTCCGACTTTGCCGCGTGGAGGACGGCTGCGCTCGTCCGACTTTGCCGCCCGGAGGGCGTTAGGTCTTCGGGGCGTCCGCCTGGCCGAACACATGCTTGGCCCGGCACGGACAGCGCTTGCCGGGGACCCAAGAAAGGTTCTTGACCCGATCGGGGGGTGCTGGCCGCGGGAACCCGTCGCCGGACGGTAGCGTCCGACCTGGGCCAAGTTGAACCTTGGCACTCATCGAGGAGGTGGGCCTGATGCATACGACCATGTGGCGGCCGCTGTGGGCAGGCGCCAACGGATCGGGCCCGGCCATGGATCCTGACGTGCAGTTCGATCCGGGGGTGTCTCTCGACCCTATTGCTGGACCGGGCGAGGGGTTGTTCTCCACGATGCCGGTGCTCATGGGCATCTTCTTCATCATCTTCGTGACCGTGGTCGTCGTGAAGCTGGTCCAAGCCGGGCAGACCTTCGCCAACAATTCCGCGTTGCCCGAGCAGACCGTCGCCGCACGGGTGGTCGGAAAGCGGACCCACACCGAAGGCGGAGCGGGCGACAGCGCGGTGCAGACCGCTTACTTCGCCACGTTCGAGGTTGGGAGTGGTGAACGCATCGAGGTCAAGATCCCACCACGCGAGTACGGCCAGTTCACGGAGGGGGATCAGGGGCAACTTACCCATCAGGGCACGTGGTATCGCGGGTTCGAGCGCAGGCGCGTCATCCCAACGGACGGCTCGTGGGAAGCACCCGGCGGCCCCTCCTTCCGGCCGCCGAACACAACCTGAGGCCAACCGCAACGTTTCCCTGAACCACTCCGAGCGGCCAGCCTCGCGCCGTCCGCTCTTGCCGCTGGTCGCTCGGCGCTTGCGGTGGGGACTGGTCTTCGGGCGTCGTTGGTGACGCACCTCCTTCCGCCGCACCCTCGTTACATGTAACCTCTTGGGCATGACGGTGAAGCATCGAGTCAGCGAGTACCGGCGCAGGATGCGCGCACGCGGCCTTCGACCCGTGCAGATCTGGGTGCCGGACGTGCGTAGCGAGCGCTTTGCACAGGAGGCGCAACGTCAGGCGGCCCTGGTCGCGAGGGCGGACGAGCAGTCCGATGACCAGGAGTTCGTCGAAGCCGTCACCGCCGCATGGGACGAGGAGTGAGGCGCGGCGAGCTGTGGACCGTCGCCGGGGGTGTCTACGCCTCCAAGCCGAGGCCCGCGCTGATCGTGCAGGACGACCTCTTCGAGGGCACTGCCTCGGTGACCGTGGCGCCCCTGACGACGACGCTGGTCGATGCCCCTCTGCTTCGCGTACGCGTCGCCGCCGACGAGCTCACCGGTGTGCAGCACGACAGTCAGGTCATGATCGACAAGGTCACCACAGTCCGCCGGGAGAACGTCGGTACGCGCGTTGGCCGCCTGGCGCCCGAGAGTCTCGTAGAGGTCGAACGGGCCCTGATGGCTTTCCTGGGCCTGGCTAGGTAGCCGATGAGAGGGACCACCGCGAAAATCCGCGTTTGCCCGCAGCAGTTGGACACCGGCTATCGCGGACGGGAACGCGGCATAGGTGACCATCTCGGCCGCCTGGGGGCCAGGCTACCCGCGCCCGCTGCCGGAATATCCAGGAGGGCATCCACCTTGGTCCCGTGGTGAGATCAGCCCCCGTCGCAGCACCCCC
This sequence comes from Ornithinimicrobium cerasi, assembly GCF_003702705.1. Classification (GTDB taxonomy): domain Bacteria; phylum Actinomycetota; class Actinomycetes; order Actinomycetales; family Dermatophilaceae; genus Ornithinicoccus; species Ornithinicoccus cerasi. Next base: position 43,092 of record NZ_QZMN01000012.1, read on the forward strand.
CGCGTCCCTCCGGCCCCGCACCGAACCTTCCCCGCTGGGCCGGCTGCTGCTGTTCGGGGCGCTCGTCGCGGTCGGCCCGCTGACGATCGACATGTACCTCGCCGCTTTCCCGACCGTCGTGGACGACCTGTCGACGACCGAGGCCACGGTGCAGCTGACCCTGACCGCGACCCTAGTCGGGCTCGCCACCGGCCAGCTCCTGATCGGGGCGTTGTCGGACTCCTTCGGCCGGCGCCGACCGTTGATCGCGTCGCTGGTCGTCTATGTCCTGGTCTCGGCGGCGATCGCGGTCTCCTCCTCGATCGAGGTGCTGCTGCTGCTGCGCTTCGTGCAGGGTCTGGCCGGTGCGGCTGGGATGGTGCTGTCCCAGGCCATGGTCCGCGACCTCTACAGCGGCTCCCGGATGGCGACCTTCATCTCCCGGCTCTTCCTGGTGGTCGGCGTGGCCCCGATCCTGGCGCCGACGCTGGGCGCCCAGTTCCTGATCTTCGGCAGCTGGCGGACCATCTTCTGGGCGCTGGGAGCCTTCGGGCTGCTGCTGGCGGTGCTGGCGCTGGTCTTCGTCAAGGAGACCCTTCCCCCGGAGCGACGGCGCCATTTCGGTCCGCGGACCCTGTGGACCAGCTACCGGGTGCTGCTCTCGGACCGACGCTACGTGGGTCTGGTCCTGACCGCATGCACCGCGATGGGCTGCCTGTTCGCCTACATCTCCAGCGCGACCTTCGTCTTCCAGGGGCTGTACGGGATGACCACCCAGCAGTACGCCCTGGTCTTCGCCGCCGGCGCAGGAGCGCTGACCGTCACCAGTCAGGTCAACGGGTCTCTGGTGCGCACGGTGCACCCGGCCGCGGTGCTGCGGGTGGCGCTGCCCTCGATGCTGGCCATCGCCCTGGCGCTGCTCACCGCCGCGCTGGTGGACCTGGGTGTGTGGGCCATCGTCGGCGGCATCGTCCTTCTGATGGGCTCGGTGGGCTTCGTCATGCCGAACAGCCCGAGCATCGCGCTGGCCGACCACGGGGAGCGGGCCGGAGCGGCTGCCGCCCTGCTCGGGGCGGCAAACTTCGTCTTCGGTGCGCTCATCTCCCCGGTCAGCGGGGTGTTCGGGGTCGACTCGGCGGTGCCGATGGCGGCCATCATGGTCGTCTGCGCCGTGGCGTCGTGGTTCTTCTACACCGTGTTGGCCCGCCCGCAGGACATCCTGCGGGACATGCCCTGGGAGTGACCCCCCGCGGAGGGGTGGGACCACGTCCCGGTGTCGTCTACCCGTTGACCGCTGGCCGGTGCCGGTCGCCTCAGCCTGCCCACTTTGCGAGCGCGTGAAGGCGTGTGATCGCTTCATCTGTGGTCATGACACGGGCGAACTCCCCGTCAAGGCTGGCGAGGGCAGTCCGGTGCATCGTCTCGGCATCGAAGCCGGCCCGGGGGTGGGTCGCCGTGGCGTCTGAGACAAACCATGTCTCGAACCCGAGGTTGCTGGCCATTCGCGCCGTCGTCGAGCAGCAGTGATCGGTGGTCAGGCCGACGATGACGACGTGATCGGCCCCGGTGTTCCGCAGATACTCATGCAGGTCGGTGCCGATGAACGCGCTGTTCACGTGCTTGTCGATGACCACCTCGCCCGGTAACGGTCGCGCCTCTGGCTTGAAATCGAATGCCGTTGTGCCGCGGCGGAAAAGCCCGGTGGGCGAAGCGCTCTCGTGGCGCACGTGTGCGACGGGTGCGCCGAGCTCACGCCAGACGGCCAGGAGTTCGCCGACGTGGATCTCGGCATCCGGGTTGTTGCGCTCTCCCCACGCGGAGTCGTCGAAAGCCTGCTGCACGTCGATCACGAGCAGGGTTGGGAGCGGCACGTCACTGATCGTACGAGGGGCAGCCCCAAGCAGAACCGGCCCGGTCGCATACGGTCATCCTGCACCGCGCTCGGCTGCCTCACCATTCCCCACGCTGCCTGTCGGGACGGCCGTAGGCTCGAAGCGTGACCGCGTCGATCCGCCTCAGCTCAGCGACTATCGCATGCCCAAACCCTGGGGATCTGGCGGCGTTCTCTGCGGACATGACGGACGCCACCCATTCTGTCTCACCACGATTCACGAAGTCGGCTGACGATCCTCAGTGATTCCCCTCACCGAGGAGAACGACGATCGTCGGGATCTGCCGCACGGTGCGGGTCGGGAGCGCCGCTGCCGTCGCGTTTTCTGGCACGCTTGACGCGTGATCCTCCCCTCGGTCCGTGACCCCCGCCTGGTCACGATCCGGCGCGGGGGGACGCTCACCGACGTGGATCACCACCTCCTTGCCCTGTGGGCCGCCGACTGCGCCGAGCACGTCCTGCACCTCTTCGAGACGCAGGCTCCCACGGACCCCCGGCCACGCGAGGCGATAGGGGCCACTCGGGCATGGGCCCGAGGCGAGATGGGCATGATGCAGGCGCGGGCCGCTGGCGGACACTCCATGGGCGCGACGCGACCGTTTCGCGGCGCTGCGCGTTCTGCTGCATACGCCGCCGGCCAGGCCGCCTGCGTCGCCCACGTGCCCGAGCACGAACTTGGCGCTGCCGCCTACGCCATCAAGGCCGTCCTGGCCACCTCCCCCCAGGACCCCGAAGCTGGGCGGACCGAGCGCGACTGGCAGCGCCGGCAACTGCCCGACCGGATCCGGGGACTCGTCCTCGAGGACCAGGTCCGCCGCAACGACATCTGCTGGTCCGTCTTCTTGGACTGAGCCGACGATCCAGCACCACGAGCAGGCGTACGTGATCCGCGGAAGGCTCCTGCTGGGTCTCCAAGGCCTGGGTTGGCGTAGGGGCAGTATGGGCCCGGACCGCGCGGGACTGCCGCGCTGCTGGCCGCCATCCTTTGACTTCAAGATCCTTTGACTTCAAGTACTTGGAAGTTCTTAGCGTGGTTGGCGTGAGGACACGAACCGCCGGGCAGTCGTACACGATCCGGGAAGCTGCCGCGCTGACCGGGGCTTCCTGCCAGCACGCTGCGGTACTACGAGACGATCGGCGTCATCGGGCCCGTCAGCCGCGGCGAGAGCAGCGGCCACCGCGTCTACGACGAGGAGGACCTGGACCAGCTCCTGTGGGTGTCCTGCCTGGCCGCCACCGGCATGTCGGTGGCCGACATGCGCACTTACGTCGCCAACGGACAGCTGGGCGCCCAGGCCTCCCAGGAGCAGATCCAACTGCTCACCGAGCAGGAGCGTCGCCTGGCCCTGGAGGCGTAGCGCGTCGCTCTTCGCCACCGGTACGTGCGCCTGAAGATCGACTACTGGCACGCGGTCGCCGCCGGCGACTCGGCGCGCACCCACCAGCTGTCGGAACAGGCCGCAGCACTGGCCGCTGAACTGACTCGGACCAACCAGCAGTAGGTCGTTCCTCCCCCCGCCCCAGGCCTTCGCCACTGCCGTGATCACGTCCACGCGGCGATCACGCACGCGCCCTCGACGGTTGCCTCAGCCTGCCCTGCCGTCCCCCACCACCCCGCAAGACGACCCGACAGAACGAAGGAAGACCATCATGCGCGTCAACGCCTACGCCGCACCCGCCGCCGGCCAGCCGCTGGCCCCGACCACGATCGAGCGCCGAGACGTCGGAGCACACGACGTCCTCATCCAGATCCAGTACGCCGGCATCTGCCACTCCGACATCCACACCGTCAACGGTGATTGGGGCCCGCAGCCCTTCCCCCTCGTCCCCGGCCACGAGATCGTCGGCGTCGTCAGCGAGGTTGGCTCCCAGGTCAGCGGTCACAGCGTCGGTGACCGTGTCGGCGTCGGGTGCATGGTGAACTCCTGCCGGGAGTGCACCAGCTGCCGCAACGGTGACGAGCAGTACTGCACCCAAGGCATGGTCGCCACCTACGCCGGCACCGACCGCGACGGCACCACCACCCAGGGCGGCTACGCCACGCACGTCGTCGTGGACGCCGACTTCGTGCTCTCTGTGCCCGAGAGCATCGACCCGGCCGCTGCCGCGCCGCTGCTGTGCGCGGGGATCACGACCTACGCCCCGCTGCGCCGCTGGGGCGCCGGACCCGGCAAGAGGGTCGCCGTCGTCGGCCTCGGCGGGCTGGGCCACCTGGCAGTCCAGCTCGCGCACGCCATGGGCGCTGAGGTCACCGTGCTGTCGCAGTCCCTGAAGAAGCAGGAGGACGGGCTGCGCCTGGGTGCCGTCCACTACCACGCCACCGACGACCCGGCCACGTTCGACCGGCTCGCCAGCAGCTTCGACCTCATCCTCAACACCGTCAGCGCCAGCATCGACCTCGACGCCTACCTGGGCCTCCTCGCCGTGGACGGCACCCTCGTCAACGTCGGCGCGCCCGCCGACCCGCTCAGCGTGAACGTGTTCTCCCTCATCGGCGGCCGTCGCTCCTTCGCCGGATCCATGATCGGCGGCATCGCCCTGACCCAGGAGATGCTCGACTTCTGCGCCGAGCACCGCATCGGCGCCGAGGTCGAGATCATCCCGGCCGAGAGGATCAACGACGCCTACGAGCGCGTCCTGGTCTCCGACGTGCGCTACCGCTTCGTGATCGACACCGACACCCTGGCGTAACCACCGGCAGCGCACGCCCCCACGAACCGAGAGGACGCCCATGGACCTGGAGGACCTTCTCCGGTGCACTGAGGGCCGGCGAGAGGATCACCGGAGGCTCCCCGTTGCACGAGGTCATGCACCTCACCAGCCAAGAAGCCCTACGCATCACCGCTCAGCTCAACACTGGTTTCCACAGCCCCCGGAAGGTACGAGAGCTGCTGGGACTGCTCACCGGGAGACCGATCGACGAGACGGTAACGCTCTTCCCGCCCTTTCGCACCGACTTCGGCAAGAACACCACCCTGGGCAGACGAGTCTTCATCAACTCCGGCTCGTCTTCCAGGACCAGGGCGGGGTCTCCATCGGCGACGACTGCCTCATCGGACACAACACCGTGCTGGCAACGCTCAACCACGACCTCGATCCGAGCCGCCGGGCCGACATGCACCCCGCCCCCATCGTCATCGGCGACAACGTGTGGATCGGGTCCAACGTGACGGTCCTGGCTGGCGTCACCCTCGGCGCCAACGCTGTCGTGGCCGCAGCATCTGTGGTCACCAAGGACGTGCCACCGGACACCGTGGTCGTCGGAACGCCGGCACGAGTGGTCCGGTCCGTCACCCGTGAGCAAGCCTGACGGCTGCGAATCCAAGCCCGACGTCGGCCACGAGGGCGACAGATCGAAGAACGGAGCCCCAGCAGATGACGACAGGCGGGGTCGAGTGCTCTCCGGAAGAGTTCGCAGTGATCGCCGTGCGTGGCTTCCTCCGCGATCACCGCTGATTGCAAGAATGCCCGCACTTGCCGCGCGTCGTGCATCGGTACGGGTCTATTCGACAACGAGGTACTGGTGACCGTCGATTCCCTCGCGGGCCATGTCCAGGTGGCCCGCGTGGGTGGCGGTCTCGAGCAGGAGCCTGAGCAGGCACTGACGAACGTCCGCGAACGGTGGAAAGGGAAAGGCGTCCTCTGAGGGCCACCAGCGCGGTGGTCCGTCAAGGTCCACCTCGGCAAGTACGGCGCCGGTGCGGCGCGACCAGTGTCGGTACCGCTCCACGGCCTCAGCGCCGGAGGTCACTGGAGCTGTCCAACCGTCCTGAATGAGGCCGATCGCCTCTTCGTCGCCACCGATGATGGCGCTACCCCAGAAGACCTCGGCGTCGTAGGTGAGGTGATTCAGCAGCTGGGCGATCGACCACCCCGACGGGGCGACGGCTCGGGTCAGGTTCGCCGCGTCCAACCCGTCCACGGCAGCCAGCACATGCTTGCGTTCTGCTTCGAGATGTCCCAGGAGCACCGCCCGTTCGCGCGTCATATCGGCAGGGTATGTGAGCACCAGGTCGCCTCTTCTGCCGCCGGTCGTTCTGCCATCACGAGATCCTCCCGACCGGTCTGGCCGTTGCCGCTGTCGTCACGCTGCAGCGCCTGTGCTTCGCCGTCTGGCTCGCCTGCTCACGACACGGCTCGAGTGCTACCCCTGCGGGCGCGGCAGGGGCACGATGGACTCGTGGACGTGAGCGATGCGCTGCGTGACGCACCAGTCAGGCCGGGGGCGTGGGAACGGCGTACCCTGCAGAGCTGGGACCCGTTGCAGGTTCTTGCGCTCGTGCTCCTCGGGGCCGCGGCCGGTGCTGCCGTCGTGCTGACAGGCCCGTCCGAGGGCGTGCACATGCGGTTCACCCGGTCCGACGGTTTCCTGGTATGGCTGGTGACGATCTGCGTCCAGACCGCGTTCTGGTCGGTGGTGACGCTCCCCCTCTGGCGCGAGGTGATCGACCTGCACCGTGACACTGCGCCATCGCGTCGTCTGATGGTCCTGCCGTTCTTGATCACGGCCGCCCTAGCCGTGCTGATCGTGTCGCGGCTGGGGACCCAGCGACCGGACTCACCGTTGTGGGCGCACCACCCGAAGATGGCGTTCCTGACCCTCTTCGCGGCGGTCGGTGTCGGACTGCCTGCGCTACATGCCATCGCGCTCGTGCAGGACCGGGTCCGGCGTCACTCACCGGACAAGCTCACCCAGGCCGATCTCAGGGTCGCCGTCGTCGCCCGTGACTACATCAAGAGGTACCTCGGGATCGCCGGTGCCGTGATCGGCCTGGCAGTCCTGGCTGCGGGTGCGCTCCGCCGTGCCGTCCTTCTCTTCGACCCTGGGGGTGGGAGCATCAGGGCGGCACCGGCCGAGGCCGTGCTCCTCTACGGCGCTTTCTTCACTGCGCTCCTCCTGGTCGTCTACGTCCCTGCACACCTGACCCTTCAACGGTTGTGCGTCGACCTCCGCGAGTTCCACTTTCCCGTCGCGGGGATGCCTGCGCCGACGACGTCCGAGTTCAAGGAGTGGATGGACGGGCGAGCACGGATAGACACGTTGACCCAGGCGCAGGTCTCGCCCCTTCAGCAGCTGCAGTCGAGCCTGTTCATCCTCGCCCCGCTGCTGTCGGGCGTACTGGGCGCGTTCCTCCCGAAAGTCATCTAGTGCATGCCCCGGACCGACGGTAAAGCCCCCCGTCGTGGGCTGCGGCGTCGAGACAGGGGGAGTGAAGGAACCACACCCTCGGGATCTCCGCGGTCGTCTCTCGGGATGGCCCGGGTGGCCAGTAGGTCCTCGTGCAGCTGTATCCAGACGCGGTTGGCCGCGGCGACCACTGGTGAGCGGACCCACCCGTGGTCTCCCTGCCCGGCTCGGGCCAGGGCTGTGTCGATGCGTGGCTGCTGCACGCCGAACCGTGGGACCTCGGCGGCGAGCACCGTCATCACGTCCCCCGGACCACTGCCGGGCATGACAACTTTCATGCCCCGGTGGTGATTCTGGGCACTACTGTCGCGGTGCGCGGAGGTCGAGCCTTGAGGTATGACGACGACGAAGCTCAGACATCAGGACCTGCCCACCACCCAGGACACCACCGTGCTCGCCGAGCTCGTGGGGGCCTCGAAGCAGTACGGTCAGGGCGCGGCCACGGTACGGGCGGTCTGCGGACTGGACCTGCAGGTGCGTTCCGGGGAGCTCCTGGCCATCCTGGGACCCAACGGGGCCGGAAAGTCCACGGCCATCGGGATGCTCACCGGCCTGACGACGCCGTCGTCCGGTATGGCGCGGCTCTTCGGACGCGACCCCCGCGACCTGCGTGCCCGTCGCCGTCTCGGCGCGATGCTGCAGGCCTCGGGGGTACCGGACACGCTGCGCGTGCGGGAGCTGCTCGCCGGTTTCCGCGCCTACTACCCCGACCCCCTGCCCATCGCGCAGGTCATCAGCGCAGCGGGCCTTGAAGGGCTCGAGGACCGCATGTTCGGCGAGCTCTCCGGCGGCCAGCAGCGACGCGTGCTGTTCGGCATCACCCTGGCGGGCGACCCCGACCTGCTGATGTTCGACGAGCCGACCACCGGTCTGGACGCGGAGTCTCGGCGGGGCCTGTGGACCACGCTGCGCGAGCTGGCCCGGTCGGGGCGTGGCGTGGTGCTCACCACCCACTACCTCGAGGAGGCCGACGCCCTGGCCGACCGGATCGTGGTGATCGACCGCGGCGTGGCGATCGCCGAGGGCACGCCCGCCGAGATCAAGGCCCGCGTGCCTGGGCGACGGGTCCGCGCCCAGACCACGGTCAGCGTGACCGAGGCGGACCGGTGGCCCGGCGTGACCCGGGCATCACGCGAGGGTCCGTGGCTCGACCTGCTCGTCGTATCGGCTGAGCCAGCGCTCCGCGCGCTGCTCCATCTCGATCCCCGGGCAGCTGACGTGACCGTGACCGAACCGAGCCTGGAGGAAGCCTTCCTCACCCTGACCAGCGACATGGAGGCAGCATCATGACTACCCGAACTGCGACACCCACGACGACCTCTGAAGCAGCGCCCAGGGTGAGTCAGAGGAGGATCTACGTCACCGAGGCCCGACACGAGTTCCTCAAGCTGATCCGCATTCCCATCTTCGCCGTCAGCACGATCGCCCTGCCGGTGATGTTCTACCTGCTCTTCGGCGTTGCGTTCGGCGGCAGTGAGGGCGGCGGGGTGGGCGCGACCACCTACATGCTGGCGACGTACGGCACGTTCGGCGTGATCGGCGCGGCCCTGTTCGGCTTCGGCGTCTCGGTCGCCGTCGAGCGGGGGCAGGGCTGGATGCGGCTCAAGCGCGTCTCGCCGATGCCCCCGCAGGCCTACTTCGTGGGCAAGGTGGCGATGAGCACGACGGTCTCGGCACTGATCATCGGGCTGCTGTTCGTCCTCGGTGCCAGCGTGGGTGCGGTGCGGCTGCCCGCCACGGAGTGGATGAGCCTCGGGCTGGTCCTGCTGCTCGGGGCGCTGCCGTTCTCGGCCATGGGCCTGGCCTTCGGCTACCTCGTCGGCCCGAACTCCGCACCAGCCATGCTGAACCTCATCTACCTGCCGATGGCGTTCGCGTCAGGGTTGTGGATCCCGATCCACCAGCTGCCCACCTTCGTGCAGGGGATCGCTCCGGCTCTCCCGCCGTACCACTTCGCCCAGCTCGCCCTGAGCACGATCGGCGCCGCGGAGAGCGGATCATGGGCGCTGCACGTCGTGGTCCTGCTAGCGTTCACGGCGTTCTTCCTGGCCGTGGCCGCGTGGGGCTTCCGGCGCGACGAGGGTCGGACCTACGGATGAGGCGCACCTGATGAGCCAGAGCCCGCCGCACCCCACCCGCTTCATGCGCTACGTCTGGTTGGTCTACCTCGGCGCGCTGTTCTTCCAACCCGTGTTCGACACCTCGAGCGATGCGGGGGACTGGCTCGCAGTGGCGGTGCTCGTCGCGCTGTTCGTGCCGCTGTATGCCGCGACGTTCCGGGCCCGCGACGACCGGCAGACCCTCATCCTCCTCGCGGTCATCGGCGTCCTGGCCCTGGCGGGTTCGCTGGCCAACAGCGGGGCCAGCGTGTTCGCGATCTACGCGGCGGCCATCGCCGGTCGTCTGTACCCCACCCGCCGGGCCGTCACGGCGGTCGCCGCTCTCGTCGTTCTCGTCGCGGTGATGGTGCTGATCTCCCCGGTGCCGATGCCGTGGCGGCTGGCCGGGCCCACTCCCGCCCTGTTCTTCACCGCCGTCGTCGGCGCGACGAGCATCTTCGACGCTGAGCGGGAAAGGGCCAGCCAACGACTCCTGCGTGCCGACGAGGAGATCGAGCGTCTGGCGACGATCGCGGAACGGGAGCGGATCGCGCGGGACCTGCACGACCTGCTCGGGCACACCCTGTCGGTCATCGTGCTGAAGTCCGAGCTGGCCGCACGACTGGTGCGCACAGATCCGGATCGGGCAGTGGCCGAGGCCGACGACATCCAGCAGATCGGCCGCGAAGCCCTGGCGGAGGTGCGCACCGCGGTCGCCGGATACCGGGCCAGGGGTCTCTCCGCCGAGATCGACGGGGCGCGGGTGGCCCTGGAGGCGGCAGGAGTCGACGTCCACGTCGACGTGGATGCCGACATGACCGCCCTGCGCCCCGAGCAGGAGTCCGCCCTGGCGATGGCGCTGCGCGAGGCCGTCACCAACGTGGTGCGCCACGCCCAGGCCCGGCGCGCCACCGTCAGCATCACCACGGTCGGGGCTCACGCGCGGCTCACGGTGAGTGACGACGGACGCGGCTCCTCGGGGCTGGCGGGATCGGGTCTCACCGGCATGCGCGAACGGATCGCTGGCCTCGGTGGCCACGTCCAGGTGCGCGAAGCGACACACCTCGACTCAGCGCACGGGACCGTGGTCGAGGTGACCGTGCCCCTGGTGCGGACGGCCCACGACGGACTCCGGTCACCGGAGGTGGGTGGGTGATGACGATCACCGTCGTCCTGGCCGAGGATCAGCTCATGGTTCTCGGTGCCCTGAGCACCCTGCTGGAGCTCGAGGTCGACATCACCGTGGTGGGCACCGCCGCCGACGGTGAGGAGGCCATGCGCCTGGTCGAGACACTGCACCCCGACGTCCTGCTGACGGACATCGAGATGCCCAGGATGTCCGGGCTGGAGGTGGCCGCCGAGGTCCAGCGTCGAGGCCTGCCGACCCGGGTGGTCATCCTGACCACGTTCGCTCGGAGCGGGTACCTGCGGCGGGCGCTGGATGCCGGTGCTGTCGGCTACCTCCTCAAGGATGCGCCCGCCAGCGCCCTCGCCCAGGCCGTCCGCGACGTACACGGAGGAGGTCGCACCATCGACCCCCAGCTCGCCGCCGACGCTTGGGGCGAGCCGGACCCACTGACCGACCGGGAGCGCCAGGTCCTGCGTCTGGCCGGTGAGGGACTGGCCAACGGCGAGATCGCCGGACAGCTGCATCTGTCCGAGGGCACGGTGCGCAACTACCTGTCCGAGGCGATGCGCAAGCTCGGCGCCTCGAACCGGGTCGCGGCGGCCCGGCTGGCGCGGGACCGGGGATGGCTGTGACCGCCACCACGGAATGGGTGGCGTGACGCATCGCCATCGGACTCGAGAGCGTCGGCATCGCCATCGCAGGACGAGGTCGCCCCCGCGACGTTCGGCCCCTACGAATAGTCAGCCGTCACCTGTCGCGTCGTCGAGTCGATCGTCATGGTCCCGCCGTGGGGCAGGATCCACTGTGGTCGGGTGTGACCGAAGGGGATCCCGACGCACACGACCGCGTCCGGGTTGTACCGACCGATGACCTCGATCACGGTCTCGCACTGCTCGGTGCGCCGGCGGCTGCGCTCCGCCAGGTCTGGTCGGTCCTCGAAGGTCGACACCGGCGGTCGGGCCACGAGGACGGCGTCGACAGCCGCCAGCAGGCCACGCTCTCCCATGGAACGCAGGATCCACCGCACTTCCCGTGCCGACGGCAGTTCTTCCGAGGTCTCCACGAGCAGGATGCCCCCGTCGAGGACGTCGGGATCCTGGGGAAAGCGGCCTGCGGTGAGGATCCACTGCAGCACCTCCAGGCAGCCGCCCCAGGTCGGACCGGTCACGACCCGGGCCGGGCCGGCCCACACCCAGTCCTTGGTCGGCTCGCGGTCACCGAACTCCCGCAGGGCACCCCGGTCGTTCCAGTGACGGCCGAAGTCCTCCGACTCGCCCGGGTCCGTGATCTCCAGCGTCTCTCCCGTCACCAGCGCGGCCAGCAGCGACCGCGCATGGATGTCGTCGACATCCGGCCCCGGACCCAGGTGCACCTGTGAGGAGCCACCGTGAAAGCTTGCGACACCGTGCGTCCACAGCCAGGTGTGCACGTTCGTGTTGTCGCTCGTCCCGAGGAAGGGCTTGGGGTCTGATCTGACCAGATGAGGGTCCAGGTGCGGTATGACGGTGATCAGGTCCTCGCCCCCGACCGTCGTGAGGACGGCCCTGATGGCCGGGTCGGCGAAAGCCTCGTTCAGGTCGCGGGCACGCTCTTTCGCGCTGGCGCCCAGCTGCCGGGTGGTGGGGTACTCGACCGGGACAAGCCCGGTCACCCGCTCCAGTCGCGCCATTGCTTGATCGTGGACCTCAGGAGCAACAGCCGGCGCAGCGAACGAGGAGGACAGCACGGCAATGCGATCGCCAGCCCTGGCCTTCGGAGGTCGAACCAGGTCAACGGCCATGCCGCTATGGAAGCACAACCCCGAAAGGCACGATCTCGGGGAGAACGCCGCCGACAGTCGTCACCCTTCCGCAGTGGCGACCGCTTCCGCGATCTCGACCTGGCGCCTGAGGAAGGTGCGTTCGTCCAGCTTCTTGCGTCGCATCCACACCGTGACTTCGGCGTTGCACTTGCTGGCATTGCAGGGGCCGCACGCGGGTACGACGTTCGTGAAGGTGTAACGCCCTCCCCGGGAGACGGGCAGCATGCAGTCCTTCTGCAGCTGGCGATCCATCACCCCGCAGTAGGCGCAGCCGCCCCAGGCACCCACCAGCGCAGCCCACTGCACGTCCGTCAGGTCGTGCACCACCTGAGCCATGCGCCGTTTGCGACGGCGTGCGTAGATCGCCGCTCGGCCACGCGATGCCACGGTCCGAGGGTACCTCCGACGCTGCAGCGGACGGTGGCGGGTCAGAGGGCGTCGACCATGCCTTCGCACAGCGCCACAGTGTCGGCTTCGGAGCTGAGATCATGGGCGCCAACACGTCCGGCCGCCGGGGTGGCAGGACGACCCGGACTGGAGGGGTCGGTGGGGACCGAATCCACCGTTCCACACACCGACCGTCGTGCTCACCCACCACCCGCGGCCCCCGATGGAGATGGAGGGCGGCACGACGTTCCACTTTCTCGAGGCCACCCCGGCCGACGCACTCGCGACGGCTCGCGCAGCCGCCGGTGGCCAGGACGTCCGCATCGGCGGCCGCGTCACCTTCACGCGAAGGGCCGTCTCGTCGACCTGACACGGTGGTCGCTGGGTCAGGGTGTTGCGTCCGCCCGTGCCGCCCGTGCCAGGCTCTCGATGAGCGCGTCCGGGATCGGTCTGCGCGGGGAGAAGGTGATGCCGGTCTTGGTCGCCCTGAGGCCGGCGGCGGCGATGTCCTCTGCATGCTCGCTGATGGCGCCCGGTAGGACGTACAGCCCGCACTGCTTGCTGAACGCCGCATAGCTCGCCACGACCGAACCGCCGATCCTGAAACCGGGCATGTTGTAGGCCACGACCTCCTCCGCCTCCGGCAGGGCGCGGGCCAGTGTCTGCCGCAGGCGTCGCAACAAGGGTTGGAAGGGCACCGGCGCCGCGGCGATGTAGGCGTCGTGGTCGACGATCGTCGTCATGGCTGCGCTCCTGCAGGGTGTGGGCCGTCTCGATCTCTTCTGCCGATTCTGTACCCGGTCCGGCCCCCCTGCGGCGTTGAGGACGTCGACGCTCGTCAGGCACGCCGCATCCAGGGGAGGATGTGTCCTTCATTCTCCGGTCTGGCCGTGGATCCGTTCCCGGATCAGGTCAGCGTGACCGTTGTGCCGGGCGTACTCGCCGATGAGCTTGGCGAGGTTCCACCGGACGCTGAAGCCGTTGCCGTCGCACACCTCGTCCAGGGTCGGGTGCGAGCTCAGCGCGTCGTCGGTCCTGCGCATCTCCGACCGCCACCCCCGCATCGACTCCGCGACCATCGTGACGTCGCAGTCGATGTCGTCCTCGGCGTCGTCCGTGTCACTGCCCCACACCCACTCCAGCTCCGACCTGGGTCCGAGCGCCCACACCCCGTAGGCGCGCTCCATCTCAGCCAGGTGACGCACGAGGCCGAGCAGCGAGAGGGCCGACGGCGTGACCGCTCGCTCTACCGGTTGGTCGTCGGTGAGGCCCTCGGACTTCGCCGCGAGGGCATCGCGGTGGAAGGCTAGCCAGCCGGTGAGTATGCCGCGCTCGTCACCGTCCGGGGGCTGCTGAGCCCGATCTGCTGCACCCATGACCTCCACTCTCTTCCTCCGACCGTATACCCGTCGTCATACCCGTCGTCATGGGACCCGGCTCAGGTGACCTTGCGGCGGTAGACGAGGGACGCGAGGGCGTAGGCCAGCACGAGGATGGCGCCCAGCCAGAAGAGGCTGACCCAGATCTGATCGTCCAGAGGATCCTGGGCAAGCAGCGCCCGGAGGGTGTCCACGATGGAGGTGACCGGCTGGTTCCGGGCGAACCATGCCACCGGGCCGGGCATCGAGTCGGTGGGGACGAAGGCCGAGCTGATGAAGGGCAGGAAGATGAGGGGGTAGCTGAAGGCGCTCGCGCCGTCGACGCTCCTGGCCGAGAGCCCGGCGATCACCGCGACCCACGTGAGGGCCAGGGTGAAGAGGACCAGGATGCCGACGACGCCGAGCCAGGCGACCACGGAGGCCCCGCTGCGGAAGCCCATGAGCAGCGCGACGGCGATGACCAGGGCGACAGAGACGAGGTTGGCGGCCAGCGAGGTGAGGACGTGGGCCCAGAGCACGCTCGAGCGCGCGATCGGCATCGACCGGAACCGCTCGAAGATGCCGCTCTGCAGGTCCAGGAACAGCCGGTAGGCGGTGTAGGCGATGCCGGAGGCGATCGTGATGGGCAGGATGCCCGGGAGCATGTAGTTCACGTAGGGCTCGTCCGACCCGATGCTGATCGCGCCGCCCAGCACGTACACGAACAGGAGGAGGAGCACGATCGGCGTGACGGCCGTGGTGATGACGGTGTCGGGGCTGCGCAGGATGTGCCGCAGCGACCGGCCGGTCAGGACGCCGGTGTCCCTCAGCATCCGGGTCGTGGTCATGGGGTGTCCTGGTGAGTGTGGGCAGCGGGTTCAGCCGCGGTGCCGGAGGTGGCGGTCTGGCCGACGAGGCTGAGGAAGACGTCCTCCAGGGAGGGTTGCTTTCGCACATACGCGACCTTCGCCGGCGGGAGGAGCTGTTTGAGCTCCTCGAGAGTGCCGTCCTGGACGATCGTGCCCTCGTGCAGGACGGCGATGCGATCGGCCAGGTGCTCCGCCTCCTCGAGGTGCTGGGTGGTGAGCAGCACCGTGGTCCCGGTTCTCGACATCTCCTTGACCGTGCGCCACACCTCGAGGGGGGCCTGGGGGTCCAGTCCTGTCGTCGGTTCGTCGAGGACGACGACCGGGGGCGAGCCGATGAGGCTCATGGCGATGTCCAGCCGTCGGCGCATGCCACCTGAGTAGGTCGACACCGGGCGCCGGCCAGCCTCGGTGAGCGAGAACCGCCCCAGGAGGTCGTCGGCGATCGCGCCGGGTCGCTCCAGGTGGCGGAGCCTGGCGATGAGCACCAGGTTCTCCCGGTGAGCACGTCGTCGACGGCGGCGAACTGGCCGGTCAGGCTGATCGACTCGCGCACGTCGGCGGCATGGGCGGCGACATCGAACCCGTTCACCACGACAGTGCCCGCGTCCGCCCTCAGAAGCGTCGAGAGGATCCGCACGACGGTGGTCTTGCCCGCACCGTTCGAGCCGAGGAGAGCGAAGATCGTGCCCGCCTGCACCTCGAAGTCGACACCCGTCAGCACCTGCACCGACCTGAAGGACTTCCGGAGTCCTCGGACCCGGATCGGCACCCGGTGTGCCGGGTCGGTGGTCGCCTGCGTCGTCGCGCTCATGGCAGGCTCACGCCTCGCCGTCGGCCCGGGCGATGGCATCGCTCAGGCGCTTGCGCTCCCTGTTGATCCACTGGCCGTCCGCATAGTTCTCCAGGAAGGTGTCCGCGAACTCCACCGGATCCTCTCCGACGACGTCGCGGATCGGGGTGCCGTCGACGGCCGCCCGTTCGATGAGGTCGGCCAGGTCCTCGAGCATCTGCATGAGGACGTCCCCCCGGCCGATCCCGCCGGCGTACGTCAAGTACCGCTCGATCCCCTCGATGGCGATGCGGTACTGGGCCGGCAGCTGTGCCTTGCGGGCCTTGTAACGGCGCCACCGCCTCTTGTCCTCCAACGAGCCGGTGACGCGCTCCATCCATCCTGGGGGCATGACTACTCTCCTTCGTGCTGCGGGGTGATGTCGCGATGTAGCCGCTCGATGCGGTCGGCGAGGAACCGCCAGTTCTGCCAGAAGTCCTGGAGATGCCGGTCACCCGAGGCGTTGAGCGTGAAGACCTTGCGCGGCGGGCCCTTCTCGGACGGCACCTTTGTCACGTCGACGAGCCCACGCTGCTCGATCCGGACCAGGAGGGCGTAGACGGTGCCCTCGGCGATGTCGGTGAAGCCCGCCGCGCGCAGCTGCGTCGTGATCTCGTAGCCGTGGGCCGGCCTCTCCGCCAGGATCATCAGGACGATGCCCTCCAGCGTGCCCTTGAGCATCTCCGTCGTCTGCCTGCCCATCCACCCTCCGACTACTCAGTGTTGATGACTACTGGTACACAGTAACACTGAGTACCAGTACCTCGCAAGACCGAGCACTGACTTCGAGATCTTGGCACCTGGACGCGCTGGATCCGACCGCCAGGCGGGTCACGGGGCTGGCGCGGGTCGGCGCGTGGGTGGAACGATGTGGACGACACCATGGACGGGGAGGACCGAGCATGATGACCGAGGCCATCAGCCGCGCCGTCGAGACACCAGGCGCCACGATCGTGTACGACGTACGGGGGCCGCTGCCTCCGGCCGACGACCGCCCACCGCTGCTCATGATCGGGCAGCCCATGGATGCGAGCGGCTTCAGGACCCTGGCGTCGTTCTTCCCCGACCGGACGGTGGTCACCTACGATCCCCGCGGTCTGGGGCGCAGCACCCGCAGCGACGGTCGCGACGACAACGACCCTCGTCAGCACGCCGACGACCTGCACCGCCTGGTGGCGGCCCTGGACGTCGGACCCGTGGAGGTCTTCGGCAGCAGCGGGGGAGCGGTGGACGGACTGGCCCTGGTGGAGGCGTATCCGGAGGACGTCCGCGTGCTCGTGGCTCACGAGCCGCCCCTGACGCACCTGCTGCCGGACGCCGACGCGGTGCGGCGCGCCGAGCAGGACATCAGCAGCACGTACCAGGACGCAGGTTTCGGCCACGGCATGGCCCGGTTCATCGCCTACACCTCCTGGGAGGGTGAGCTGACGGCAGAGTTCTTCGACCGTCCGGCCCCGGATCCGGCGGCCTTCGGACTGCCTTCCGAGGACGACGGTTCGCGCGGCGACCCGCTCCTCTCGGGCGCCTCGGAGAGCGTGACCGCGTGGACGCCGGACGTCGACGCCCTCGTCGCTTCGGGGGTACGGCTCGTCGTCGCGGCGGGGGAGGAGTCAGCGCGTCAGGTCACCGGACGGTCGGCGCAGGCCCTGGCGGAGCGCCTGGGTCTGCCGCTGACGATGTTCCCGAGCCACCACGGAGGGTTCCTGGGTCCTGAGCTCGGTTGGCCGGGCCAGCCCGAGGCCTTCGCCGCCCGGCTGCGTTCGGTCCTCGACGGGCAGGTGCCCTAGGACCGGGAGCAGCTGCGGGCAGCGGACCGTGCCGCCGGGGGGAGCGGTCCGGACCTCCCGGGGCCCCAGGGCCTCGGCGGGCAAGGGTCGCCAGATCCTCACGACGCCCTGCCGGTGAGGCGGCCGCCCGCGCCGAGGTCGGCGCGGTCCGCCGCCGCACGCCCCTGCATGAACCCCGCGTAGTCGCTCACCTGGCGGGCCCGGCCCGTCTGCACCCGGGGGAACAGCTCCCGCGTCCGGGCCGTCACCTCCTGGTCGCGGCGACCGAGGACCACGGCGAGGGCGTCCGTGCGGGCCAGGTGCGCGGCAGGGATCCCTGCACCGTTCGTCGAGCCCTCCTCCAGCCGGACCGACGCACGCGACTCCTCCTCCCGGCTCGCGTCCTGCAGACGCTGCCCGACGCGGGTGGCGAAGCCGAGCAGGAAGGAGGACCGGAAGCCACGACTGCGGGCGGCCTGGCCCGTCGACTCGCCCTCGCGCCGCATGGCCGTGGTCGCCTGGACGAGGAGCGAGGTGTAGAGCAGCTCGACGGCGCGTCGGTCACCCTCGAAGCCGATCACCGTGGCAAAGCCGGCCGCCTGGCTCCACACCGTCCGGCACCGGTTGGCGAGGCAGATCTGGTGCAGGAGCTGCATCTTGGGAGCCTCGTAGGGGCGGTCGACGGCCAGACGCACCGCGTCCGGGTGATGACCGGCCCGTTCCGGGTCGGTGCTCTCCAGCATGGCGCGGTCGATGCGGTAGCGCGCCATGAGGGACTGCGCCGCCGCGGTGAAGGTCTCGGCCTCCGCCTCGTAGGGCGTCCCCTCGGCCTGGGCGAGGAGGCGCCGCACCCTCGTCAGCAGCTTGTCGTCGACCGGGGCGGCCTCGCCGTCAGCGTGCCTGTGCTGCCCGGGCAGCGGGCCGATGACCGGGATCACCGGCAGCCTCTCCACGAGGACGGCGGCCTCGAGCGTGACCGCGCACGCGCTGACCCAGGCGGCGGCCGGGTCTGCGGGTGGGCTCGACCGACGTCCGGGCCGGCCCCGGCCGCGCGCAGGCAGTTCCTCCACCTGCTGCCACCAGCGCGGGTCGACGGTGCTGCGGGCGTAGGTCCGCAGCTGCGTGCGGACGGCCTCGGCCACCGCCAGGACCACCTCGTCCCCGTGCTCACGACGGGCCGCCCGCTCGAGGTCGGCCGGCTGCCACCCCCGCACCCAGGCCTGCCCGACGGCAGCCGTGAGCGTCGCCTCCAGCAGGCCGGCCACCGCCGCGCGCAGGGCGGGGTTCTCCTCCCGCACGAGGAGCGCCCGGACCGGCAGCGGTGCCGGGACCCGGCGCGCCCTGCCGAGCAACGCCTCGACCGTCGCCCTGGCCTGCTCCGCGACCGCCCCTGACCGCGGCCCAGACCCCTGCTCCCGATGTCCCATGGTCCGCTCCCTCGACCTCGACGACGTGACTCTCGACCTCGACGACGCCACCCTCGCACGGACGGCCGTCACGCTCGGCCCGTCGTCCACAGGCGGGACAGGACGCACTCCCTCAGGTCCGTGCGAGCTCCTCATCGACGAGGGTGGGCCGGCTGACCCTCAGCCCGGCCAGCGCCATCACAACACCGCTGCCCATGAGCAGGAGCAGCACCAGCGTCCACCCGCCGGTCAGCTCGTGGACCAGACCGACGGCGAACGGCCCGACGGCGGCGAGGCCGTAGCCCACCGGTTGCACGAAGCCGGAGAGCCGCGCGGTCACCCGGGGGTCGCGCGACCGCGCCGTGATGAGCGCGATCGAGGTCGGGAAGGCGAACCCGGACAGGCCGAGCAGCGAGGCCCACAGCCACGGCAGCGTCGCCGGGGCCAGCAGCAGGCCAAGGTAGCCCCCCACGAGCAGCACCCCGAAGGTCACCATCCACGGCGCCAGCGTCCGCGACCGCGCGATGACGGTGGGCATCGTCAGGCCGCCGACGATGCCCAAGGCCGTCAGCAGAGACACCAGCGCACCCGCCTGCGTGGCGGACAGTCCCGCGTCCCGGTAGATCTGGGGGAGCCAGCCGAACTGCACGTAGGCGTTCATCGCCTGGACGCCGAAGAGCAGGGTGAGGGCGACCGCGGTGGGGGAGTGCCGCAGCCGGCCCGCACCCGCGATCGCGTCGGCGCGGTGGTCCGCCGGGTCGGTGTGCTCGCGCCGGGCGATGAGCACCCAGGGGACGAGCGCGCCGACGGCGACCAGGCCCCATACCCCGATCGCGGGGCGCCAGCCCCCCTCGGTCAGCCCGGCCACGGGGGCCGCCAGCGCCGCCGCGAGCGCGCCACCGGCCGTGAGCCCGGCCGAGTAGAGGGTCATCAGCAGGACCCCGCCGTCGCGCGCGTGCCGCTTGATCCAGGCCGGCACCAGGACGTTGCCGACGGCCATCCCCGCCAGGGCGAGTGCGGTGAGCAGCAGGAACACCGCGACTGAGCCGGTCACCGCCCGGCCCGCGAGGCCGACGACCACCGCGAGGAGGCCGAGGCTGATCCCGAGGGTCATCCCCAGTCGCCGGGCCAGCCCCACGGCCAGCAGACCCACTGCCCCGAAGCACAGCCCGGGCAGCGCCGTCATCAGCCCGGCGACGGCCGGGCTCATCCCGACGCCGTCCCGCACCTCCGCGAGGACCGGCCCGACGGACGAGGCGCCCGGCCGCAGGTTCACCGAGATGAGGACGACGGCCGTCACCGCCAGGGCGGTGCCGACCCCGGGGCGGGGACGCTCTGGGTATGCCGTCAGCCGCGCAGTCCGTCGATCACGGCGTTGAAGGTGGGGGACGGGCGCATCGCCGCCGTGGCCTTGGCGTCGTCGGGGTGAAAGTAGCCCCCGAGGTCGACGGGCGTGCCCTGGGCGTCGAGCAGCTCCTGGGCGATCTTCTGCTCCTGGTCGCCCAGCTGCTGGGCGACGGGGGCGAAGGTAGCCGCGAGCTCGGCGTCCGCGGTCTGCCCGGCGAGGGCCTCGGCCCAGTAGAGGGCGAGATAGAAGTGGCTGCCCCGGTTGTCGATCTGACCCAGCCGACGGGCGGGGGAGCGTCCCTCGGTCAGCACCCGCTCGGTGGCGCGGTCCAGCGCGTCCCCGAGCACCCCGGCCCGGGCGTTGCCCTCGCGGTCGGCGAGGTGGCGCAGGGACTCGGCGATCGCGAGGAACTCTCCCAGGCTGTCCCACCGCAGGTAGTTCTCGGACTGCAGCTGCTGGACGTGCTTGGGCGCCGAACCGCCGGCGCCGGTCTCGAAGAGCCCCCCGCCGTTCATCAGCGGCACCACCGAGAGCATCTTGGCGCTGGTGCCGACCTCGAGGATCGGGAAGAGGTCGGTGTTGTAGTCGCGGAGCACGTTGCCGGTCACCGAGATGGTGTTCAGCCCCTGCCGGATGCGCTCCACCGAGACCCGCGTCGCCTCCACCGGGGACATGACCTGCAGGTCCAGGCCGTCGGTGTCGTGGTCCTGCAGGTAGGTGCGCACCTTGGTGATGAGGTTGGCGTCGTGGGCGCGTTCCGCGTCGAGCCAGAAGATGGCGGGGTCACCGGAGGCCCGGGCGCGGGTGACCGCGAGCTTGACCCAGTCGCGGACCGGCTCGTCCTTGGTCTGGCAGGCCCGCCAGACGTCACCGGCGCTGACCTCGTGCTCCATGAGGGTGTCGCCGGCGGAGCCGACCACCCGCACCACGCCGTCGGCGGCGATCTCGAAGGTCTTGTCGTGGGAGCCGTACTCCTCGGCCTTCCTCGCCATCAGGCCCACGTTCGGCACCGAGCCCATCGTGGTCGGGTCGTAGGCCCCGTGCGCCTTGCAGTCCTCGATCACGGCCTGGTAGACCCCGGCGTAGGAGGAGTCCGGGATGACCGCCAGGGTGTCGTCCTCCTCGCCCTGCGGCCCCCACAGCTTGCCGCCGTTGCGGATCATCGCGGGCATCGAGGCGTCGACGATGACGTCGCTCGGCACGTGCAGGTTGGTGATCCCCTTGTCCGAGTTGACCATCGACAGCCGGGGGAGCTCGGCGAGACGCGCGTCGACGGCGGCGCGCACCTCCTCCGCCTGGTCCCCGAGGGCGTCGAGGCCGGCGAGGATCCCGGCGAGGCCGTCCCGGGCCGACAGACCCGCGGAGGCGAGCTGCTCGCCATACCGGGAGAAGACGTCGGCGAAGAAGGTCTCCACGGCGTGGCCGAAGATGATCGGGTCCGAGACCTTCATCATCGTCGCCTTGAGGTGCAGGCTGAGCAGGACGTCCTCGTCGGCGGCCGTGCCCACCTGCTCGGCGAGGAAGGCGCGCAGCGCCGCGACGTCCATGAACGTCGCGTCGACGACCTCGCCCTCCTCCACCTGCAGGCCGTCCTTGAGGACCGTCCTCGTGCCGTCCGCCGCCACGTGCTCGATGGTCAGGGTGTCGGCGGCGGGCAGGACGACCGACTGCTCGTTGGCGGCGAAGTCGCGGGCGCCCATGGTGGCGACGCGGGTCCGGGAGTCCGCCGACCACGCACCCATCGAGTGGGGGCGGGAGCGGGCGTAGTTCTTGACGGCCTCGGGGGCCCGCCGGTCGGAGTTGCCCTCGCGCAGGACGGGGTTGACGGCCGAGCCCTTGACCCGGTCGTAGCGGGCGCGGACCTCGCGCTCCTCCTCCGTCTGCGGGTCCTCCGGGTAGTCCGGCAGGTCGTAGCCCTGACCCTGCAGCTCGGTGATCGCGGCGCGCAGCTGCGGCGTGGACGCGGAGATGTTGGGCAGCTTGATGATGTTGGCCTCGGGCGTCGTCGCGAGCTGCCCCAGCTCGGCCAGGGCGTCGCCGACGCGCTGCTCCTCGGTGAGGCGCTCGGGGAACTGCGCCAGGATCCGGCCGGCCAGGGAGATGTCCCGCGTCTGCACCTCGATGCCCGCCGCCCCCGCGAAGGCCTCCAGGACCGGCTTGAGGGAGTAGGTCGCCAGGAGGGGTGCCTCGTCGGTGCGGGTGTAGATGATCGTGGACATCTGGCTGGTTCTCCTGGTGCGCTCGGGACGGGGGTACCGGGCACGAGGCTACTCGACCCTCGATAGGATGGGACCGACGGTTCCCGCCACCGACGGGGGTGCGCGGGGCGTCCCGTGAGAGGCGGCGATGGGCGTGACCGAGGGTAGTCGGACCAGGCGGCCGGTCGTGGTGGGTGCGGACGGGGGACGCACCGACGGCTCCGCAGTGAGGTGGTCGGCCCGGCACGCCCAGCGCACCGGACGACCGCTCGTCGTCGTCCACGCCAGCGAGCCCGAGGCCCTCGCCGCCCAGGCGGTCGGCGCCGGCGCCACCGGGATCACCGCCCTCCTGGACGCCGAGAAGGAACGGACCGACGAGCTCGCGGTCCAGGTCGAGGCGCTGGGTGCCGAGCTCGGCATCGACGCCCGGCTGGAGCTGCGCCACGGCTCCCCGGTCCGGGCGCTGCTGGAGCACCAGGACGAGGCGGTGCTGCTCGTCGTGGGCACCGGCCGCAAGAGCGCCCTGCGGGAGTGGGTGCTGGGCACCACCAGCCTCGGCGTGAGCGCCCACGCGCACTGCCCCGTCGTGGTCGTCAACCCCGAGGTCGAGGTCGGGGGCCTCATCAACGAGCGCATCGGCGTGGCGGTGGACGGCAGCGTCGACAGCCGGGCCGCCGCGGCGCTCGCCGTCGCCTACGCGGCCGCGATCGGGACGTCGCTGGTGGCGGTGAACACCTGGTACCTCGAGGTCGTGGGCGGGTACGTGGTCACCGAGCCGGACAGCCCGGAGTGGCAGCGGATCGAGGCCGAGCGCACCGCCATGCTGCAGGAGGTGATGGCCGAGGCGACCCGGCGCCACCCCGAGGTCGACGTCGAGCTGGTGGTGCGGCGCGGGCCGACCGTCTCCACGGTGCTCGACCTCGCCTCCGCGTGGGACGTCGTCGTCGTCGGCAGCCGCGGGCTGGGCAGCGTCCAGGGCCGCCTGCTGGGGTCGGTGAGCCAACGGCTCATGCGGCTCTCCCCGTGCCCGGTCCTGGTCGCCACGGGCGCGCGCCGCTGACCGTCGCCGGTCAGGACCGGTCGGCCAGCCGCTCGGCGGCCTGCTCGGCGATCGAGAGCCCGGCGCCCTCGTAGAGGTGGACGACCACCTCGGCGCCGAGCTCGGCGTAGTCCCGCGCGTCGTCGTCGTACTGCGCCACCGCCGCGACCACCCCGGTGTAGCCGATCGTGGCCAGCTCCGCCAGAGCCAGCCGGCTCGCACCGTGGAAGGGCATCGCCAGGACGACGATCTCGACCTGCGTCGTCGACTCCAGCCGCGACCAGAAGTCGCTGTCGGCGGCGTCCGCCTCCACGATGCGCAACCCGCGGCCGCGCAGGTCCTGGACGCGGGAGGGCAGGTTCTCCACCCCCAGCACCTCCAGCCCGTAGGTGCTCGACAGCTCCTCGTACGCGGAGGTGCCGATGCGGCCCATCCCCATGACCACGGCCCGGGCCGACCCGAAGGAGATCGGCGTCTCGTGGGGGTGGACGTCGTCCGGCGGGTGCATCGGCATCACCCGGCGCGCCTGGCGGAGCAGCGCGTCGGACCTGCTGTTGACGACGGCGGCGATCACGAAGCTGGCCGCCACCGCCACCGACATCACCACGAGCCAGATCTCCTCGAGCAGGCCGCCCGCCACCGCGACCGACACCACGATGAGGCCGAACTCGGAGTAGTTGCCGAGGACCAGCCCCGCCTTGACGGAGGTGCGTCGGCGCAGCTTGTGCCGGTCCAGCAGCCACACGTAGAGGAGCACCTGGACGGGCAGGAGCAGCAGCAGCGTGAGGCCCAGCAACACCCCCTCGCCGGTCACCGCGCCCCCGAACCCGATCGAGATGAAGAACCCGACCAGCAGGAGGTCCTTGAGCAGGAACAGGTGGTGGGAGAGCTGGGTGGCGGCACGGTCGCCGGCCAGCACCATGCCGACGAGCAGCGCGCCGAGGTCGCCCTTGAGACCGACCGCCTCGAACGCGGCATACCCCGGTCCCAGCGCCATGGCGAGACCGAAGAGCGCCTGCATGTCGCCGTGCGGGACGTGGTCCCAGACCCGGCGGGCCACCCACCCGAGCGGCAGGAGAGCGGCCAGCAGCGGGATGGCGAGCACGTGCGGCACGTGCCCGCCCGCGACCGTCATGAAGATGACGGCAGCCAGGTCCTGCATGACGAGGATGCCGATCGCGACGCGGCCGTAGAAGGACTGCAGCTCCGACTGCTCCTCGAGCACCTTCACGACGAAGACCGTGGAGGAGAAGGACAGCGCGAAGGCGATGAGCGCGAGCGTCCCGACGTCGAGCCCACCCAGGAGCGGGAAGCCGACGATCGCCAGCAGCCACAGGAACCCGGTGCCCGCGGCCACCGACAGGGCGAGGTGCCCGGCGGTCGTCACCCAGACCTCGCGGGCCAGCAGGCTGCGCACGTCGAGCTTGAGCCCGATGCCGAAGAGCAGCAGCGCCACCCCCAGCTCGGCGATGAAGTCCAGGTAGGGCAGCTCCTCCACCCCGAGGCTGTTGAGCGCGAAGCCGGCCGCGAGGAAGCCGAGGAGTGCCGGCAGCCGGACGAGGGACATGAGCAGCCCGGCCAGGAACGTGGCCGCGAGGAAGAAGGAGATGTCGGTCATCATGGGACTGCCCTCCTCCGGTGCACGTTGCGAGTGCCGCCCTCGCATTGTCCCACCCGGGCGGGTGACGGCTAGCCGCTGAGGACGAGCCGGGCGAAGCGGCGCAGCAGCGCCTCCCAGCTGCGGTGCAGCTCGGCGCGTCGACGCTCGAGCTCCTCGAGGGTGGCGCGGTCGGTGGCCGGGTCCGGCCCCGCGCTCCACCGCGCGACGATCGACGCGTCCGCCTCGGGATGGAACTGCACCCCCCAGGCCCGGCGGCCGAAGCGCGCGGCCTGCACCGTGCCGTCCGGGGCCCGGGCGATCTCCGTCGCACCGGTCGGGAGGACCGTCACGACGTCGTTGTTCCAGTGCAGCACCGTGGAGTCGGCGCCCAGGACCCCGGTCAGCGGGTCGGTCCGCCCGTCGGGGGTCGCCGCGAAGGGGACCAGACGGTGCAGGGGGCCACGCTCGTTGCGCCGGACCTCGCCACCCAGCGCGACCGCGCCGAGCTGGTGCCCGAGGCACACCCCGAGGAAGGGGAGGTCGGCGGCGACGGTGGCCCCGATGAGCGCGCGGGTCGGCAGCAGCCACCGGTGCTCCGCGTCGTCCTGCGCCCCCATCTTCCCGCCGAGGACGATCAGCCCGAGGTGGTCGCCCAGCGCAGCCGGCAGGGCGCGGCCGCCGTGCGCCGGCAGGACGTCCACGTCCAGCCCCGCGCGCAGCAGCCAGGGCTCGATCATCCCGACCGGGCAGTCGTCCTCGTGCTGGACGACGAGCACGCGCGGAACCTCAGCCATGGCGGCAGGCTACCGACCGCACGCTCACGCGCTGGCGTCGGTCACGCCTTTGGCGCCGAGCGAGGAGTCGATCTCGGGGTGGATCTCGTCAGGGTGGGTCACGTCGTCCACCTCGACGGTATGGCGCCCCAGCTCGCCGGAGGCGATCTGCTCGGCCCAGTGGCAGGCGACCCGGTGGCTCGCCGGCACGCCGTCGACCTGCACCACGCGCAGCTCGGGCCGCTCCTCCTCGCAGCGTGTCGGCTGACGCCACGGGCAGCGGGTGTGGAACCGGCAGCCGGACGGCGGGTTGGCGGGGGAGGGCAGGTCGCCCGGGAGCAGGATCTGCTCGCGGCTGTCCTCGACGACGGGGTCGGGCACGGGCACGGCGGACAGCAGCGCGCGGGTGT
Source organism: Ornithinimicrobium cerasi (assembly GCF_003702705.1). Classification (GTDB taxonomy): domain Bacteria; phylum Actinomycetota; class Actinomycetes; order Actinomycetales; family Dermatophilaceae; genus Ornithinicoccus; species Ornithinicoccus cerasi. The sequence goes on from NZ_QZMN01000012.1 coordinate 69,162, forward strand.
AGGGGTGCAGCGGCTCGTCGTAGAGATCCTCGCCCTCGGCCTCCTCCACGAGGCCGCCGAGGTACATCACCCCGATGCGGTCGCTGATGTGGCGCACCACGGCCAGGTCGTGCGCGATGACGAGGTAGGTGAGCCCGAACTCCTCCTGGAGGTCCTCCAGGAGGTTGATGACCTGGGCCTGCACCGACACGTCGAGGGCGCTCACCGGCTCGTCGGCCACGATCAGCTGCGGGTCCACCGAGAGCGCCCGCGCGATGCCGACCCGCTGCCGCTGCCCGCCCGAGAACTCGTGGGGGTACTTCGACAGGGCGTTCTTCGGCAGGCCCACGGCGCTCAGCAGCTCGGTGAGCCGGGTCCGCGCGACCTGGGCGTCCTTGGTCAGGCCGTGGGCCCGCATCCCCTCGAGCAGCAGCTGCTCGACGGTCTGTCGTGGGTCGAGGCTGCCCAGCGGGTCCTGGAAGACCATCTGCATGTGGCGGCGCTGGCGGCGCAGCTGCTCGCCCTTGAGGCTGGCGAGGTCCGTGCCGTCGAAGACGACCTCACCGGCGGTGGGCGACTCAAGCTGCAGGATCGCCCGGCCCAGCGTGGACTTGCCGCACCCGGACTCGCCGACGAGCCCGTAGGTCTCCCCGCGGCGGATCTGCAGGTCGATGCCGTCGACGGCGTAGACGTGACCGATGGTCCGGTCGAAGATCACGCCCTTCTTGATCGGGAAGTGCACCTTGAGACCGCGCACGTCCAGGAGCACGTCGGCCTCGGGCGTCCCCGCCCCCTCGGGCTGCTGGACGGTCGTCGTCATGCCCGGACCTCCTCGTCGGACGGGGCGTCGTCGAGCGGGTTCGACTCGAGCGGGTTGTGGCAGCGCAGCAGCCGGTCCGGACCGAGACCCTCGTGGTCCGGCACGAGCTCGGGGGTCCGCTCACGGCATACCTCGATCTCGGAGGAGCACCGGGGCGCGAAGGCGCACCCGCCCTCCCACGGGATGTTGTCCGCGACCGACCCGGGCACCGGGGTCAGCCGGCGGCCCTTGCCCTCGGTGAGGCGGGGGATGGAGGCGAGCAGGCCGCCGGTGTAGGGGTGCCGCGGCCGGGCGAAGAGGTCGTGCCGGCGGGCCCGCTCCACGATCCGGCCGCCGTAGAGGACGTTGACCTCGTCGCACAGCCCGGCCACCACGCCGAGGTCGTGGGTGATCATGATGAGGGAGGTGCCGCTCTCCTGCACGAGCTCCTTGAGCAGGGCCAGGATCTGGGCCTGGATCGTCACGTCGAGCGCGGTCGTCGGCTCGTCCGCGATGAGCAGCCGCGGCTCGCAGGCCAGGGCCATCGCGATCAGGGCGCGCTGGCGCATGCCGCCGGAGAGCTGGTGGGGGTACTCCTTGAGCCGACGGGTCGGGTCCGGGATGCCGACCTTGTCGAGCAGCTCGGCCGCCCGTCGTCCCGCGTCGCCCCGGTTCATCCCACGGTGCCGCTCGAGCACCTCCGCCACCTGGACGCCGAGGGGTACGACGGGGTTGAGGGAGGACAGCGGGTCCTGGAAGATCATCGCCACGTCGCGTCCGCGGCGGTCACGCATCTGGGTGTCGGAGAGGGTGAGCAGGTCCTCGCCGTCGAAGTGCACGCTGCCGGTCACGGCGTTGCCGCGGGAGGGCAGCAGCCGCATGATCGCCAACGAGGTCACCGACTTGCCGCAGCCGGACTCGCCGACGAGCCCGACGGTCTGACCGGGTCGCACGTCGAAGCTGACGGCGTCGACGGCGCGGAAGGCCTTGGCGCCGCGGCCGAAGGTGACCGTCAGGTCGCGCACGGACAGGAGCGGTTCCCCCTCGCCGGAGGGGTATGTCGAGGTGCCGGGTCGGTCGGTCACGATGGCCTCCTCAGCGCCGGGACTTGGGGTCGAGGGCCTCGCGCAGCGACTCGCCCATGAGGGTGAAGCCGAGCGCGACGACGATGATGCACAGGGCCGGGTAGACGGCGACGTGCGGGTAGGTGTTGAAGAACACCTGGGCCCGGCCGAGCATCTGACCCCACTCCGGGACGGAGTCGTCGGGGTTGCCCAGCCCGAGGAAGGACAGCGCCGCGGCGTCGATGATGGAGACGGCGAGGACGAGGGTGCCCTGCACGATGACCGGCCCCACGGAGTTGGGCAGCATGTGGCGGAAGACGATCGCGGGGGCGCGCACCCCGAGGGACCGCGCGGCGAGCACGTGGTCGCTGTGCCGCTGGGAGATCATCGACCCCCGCAGGAGGCGGGCGAAGACGGGCACCTGGACGATGGCGATGGCCAGGATCACCGTCCACTGGCTGGGCCGGGCAAAGATCGCCGCGATGGAGAACGCCATGAGCAGGCTGGGGATGGAGAGCATGACGTCGACGACGCGCATCACGATGTTGTCGACCCAGCCGCCGATGCCGCCTGCCAGGGTGCCCAGGACGAGTCCGCCGAACAGCCCGCCCAGCGTGGCGAGGACGCCGACGATGAGGGTCTGGCGCGCCCCGACGATGAGGCGCGAGAGCAGGTCGCGCCCCGCGTTGTCACCGCCCAGCGGGTAGCCGGGCTGCGGGTCGGGGATCGGCGTGGCGGGCGTGACCTGCCCGATCAGGTCGCGGGCGCGGGGGTCGTGCGGGGCCAGCCACGGGGCGATGAGCGCGACGATGAGGAAGAGCAGGATGATCACCGCGCCGATGAGGAAGACGGGGTCGCGTCGCAGCCGGCGCCAGGCGCTCTGCCACAGGCTCACGCCCCGCTCGTCGGAGAGCGAGCCGGCCTCGGCGAGCTCGTCGATACGACGCTTCCTCCGGTCGCCCATGCGGGCGAACGCGGACCGGTGGTCGGGGTCCTCGGGGCTGACGGGGGAGGTGCCGGTCTCGGCGGTGGGGTCGGTCACGGGAGGCTCCTCACTTGGTCCGCACCCGTGGGTCGATGAGCGCGTAGGCGACGTCGACGGCGAGGTTCACGACGATGTAGATCAGGGCGGCGAACATGATGAGGACCTGGAGCACCGGGTAGTCGCGTCGCTCGAAGCCGATCGCCAGGGCCTGGCCGATGCCCTGGAAGGCGAAGACCTTCTCGGTGAGGACTGCACCCCCGAGGAGCGCACCGACCTGGAGGCCGACGATCGTCACGACGGGGATCAGCGCGTTGCGCATGATGTGCCGGACCCGGATGACCGAGCTGGTCAGCCCCTTGGCGCGGGCGGTGCGCACGTAGTCCTCGTCCATGACGTCGATGACGGCGGCGCGGGTGATGCGGAAGATGATGGCGAACGGGATGGAGGACAGCGCGATCGCGGGGAGGATCAGGTGCTTGAGGGCGTCCCAGGCGGCGTCCCACTCCCGGGTGAGGATCCCGTCCAGGACGTAGAGGTTGGTGATGTGGGTGGCGTCGATGCCCACGCTCTGCCGGCCCGAGGGCGGGAGCAGCCCCCACCGGACGGCGAAGAGGTACTTGAGCACGTAGGCGAGGAAGAAGACCGGCACCGCCACGCCGACGAGGGAGAAGATGACGCTCCCGGTGTCGAGCATGCCCCCGCGGCGGCGGGCTGCGACATACCCCAGCGGGATGGCGAGGACCAGGGCCAGAGCGAGGGCGAAGAGGCTCAGCTCCAGCGTGGCGGGGAAGCGCTGGACGAAGACGTCCAGGGCGGGCTCACCCCGGTAGACCCCGTTGGAGACGCCGAAGTCACCCTGCAGCGCGCGCTGCAGGAAGCGCCAGTACTGGACGGGCAGCGGGTCGTCCAGGCCCAGCTGCGCGCGCAGGCGGGCGGCGTTCTCGGGCGTGCCCCGCTCGCCGAGCAGGGCGCTGACGACCCCTCCCGGGAGGGAGCGGAGCCAGGCGAAGAGCAGCACGCTCAGCACGAACAGCGCGATCACCGCCTGGAGCAGGCGGCGGACGATGAACCTCAGCACCGGGGTTCCTCCAGGGCGGGAGTGGAGCGGGGGCGACAGCGTAACGCGGGGACGGCGGGTCGGGTGGCTACCCGACCCGCCGTCCCTCAGCGTCGACCGAGGGAGTCGGTCACTCGGTGATCGTGACGGTCGAGAAGTCCTCGGCCGTCAGCGGGCTGGCGACCAGACCCTGCACGTTCTCCCCGACGACGATCGCCGGCGGGCTGTGCGAGATCGGCAGGCCGGGCAGCCACTCGGGGCTCATGATGGCCTCGTTGAGGCTCTCGTAGAGCCCGATGCGGGTCGCCTCGTCCGCCTCGGCGTCGGCCGCGGCGATCTGCTCCTGCAGGTCCTCGTGCCAGTCGTAGGCGGAGGTGCCGAACTGGTTGTCGTCACCGCAGAAGAACGCGCACAGGAAGTTGTCCGCCGAGTTGAGGTCACCGGTCCACCCGAGGAAGAACGCCGGCGCGCGGCTGGCCTGGGTGTCGTCGATGTAGCCACCGGCCCAGGGCTTGGTGACTGTCTCGACGGTGATGCCGGCGGCCTCCCAGTCGGCCTTGACCGCGTCGTAGACGCGGGTGGGGTCCGGCATGTAGGGACGCGTGACCTCCGAGGGGTACCACAGCTCGATGGTGAGGTCGGACTTGCCGGCCTGCTCGAGCAGGTCCCTGGCCTTCTCCACGTCGTACTCGTAGGCCTCGATCCCCGAGGACCAGCCCGAGACCGTGCTCGGCATGAACTGGGTCGCGACCTCGGCACCGGCGGGCAGCTGGGAGGTGACGAACTGCTCACGGTTGAGCGCGTGGTAGAGCGCCTGGCGGACCAGCGGGTCCTCCAGCTGCGGGTCGGCCACCGGGTTGAGGGCCAGGTAGAGGATGTTGAACGGGTCCCGGATGAGGACCTGGTTGCCCGCGTCCTCCAGCGCCTGCCAGTCGACCGGGTTGGGCAGGTCGTAGCCGTTGATCGTGCCGGCCTCGAGCTCCTGACGACGCGCGTTCTCGTCGGGGATGATCCGGAAGACGATCTCGGAGACGCCGGCCGGGTCGCCCCAGTAGTCGTCGTTGCGCGTCAGCGTGACGCTGCCGCCCGCGTTGTCGTAGGACTCGAACATGAACGGGCCGGTGCCGGTGGGGTGCTCCTGGGCGTACTCGGGGAAGACGAACGCCTCACCCTCGAGCGCGATGCCGTTGGCGTCGTACTCCTCCATCGCGGTGGGCGACTGGATGGCGTAGGAGGACTGCGACAGGACCATGGGGAACTTGCCCGTGACCCGGCTGACGGTCACCTGGGCGGTGAGCTCGTCGGTGGCCTCGCACGACTCGTAGAGCGAGTCCTCGCCGAAGCCGAAGTCGTTGCCGTAGTAGTAGGCGCCCGACGGGCTCTGACCGGCCTCGTTCTGGTCCGCCCAGCGCTCGAAGTTGGCGCAGACGGCCTCGGCGTCGAGCGGGGTGCCGTCGTGGAAGGTCACGCCCTCCTGGATGGCGAAGTCCCAGACCAGGCCGTCCTCGCTCTCCCAGCTCGTCGCCAGCTCCGGGACGGCCTCGCTGCCGCCCTCCTCGATGCCGATGAGGTTCTGGAAGATCTGGCGCGTGACGCGGAACGTCTCACCGTCGCTGGCGTAGAACGGGTCGAAGGTGGTGGGGGCTCCGGCCGCCCCGAAGACGAACGTCGCGTCGCTGGCGCCGTCGTCGCCGCCGGCCGCGGGCTCGGTGCCCGTCGCGTTGTCAGTGCCTGCTGGGGCCCCGTCGCCGTCGTCGCCGGTGTCGCGATCCGACTCCGCGCAGGACGTCAGCAGCAGGGCGAGCGCGGCGGCAGAAGCCAGGGCGCCTACCGAGCGGTTTCTCATCGTGCCTCCTCATGAGGGTGGGCCGGACCAGGGATGCGTCCGGTTCTGGCGACCTCATCACATGTCCTCGGGGATGGCTAGGGATGGTGGCAAGTCGTGACCGCACCGTGACCTGCGCCGTCCGCCGGGTCAGGCTCCGGTGACGTCCCCTCTGCGAGCATGGCCGGTATGCCGAACCCCTCGCCCCGGGTGGCCGTGGCCGCCGTGGCCCTGGTCGACGACCTCGAGCACCCGAGCCGGCTGCTCGCCGCGCGCCGCACCGAGCCTCCCTCGCTGGCGGGGGGCTGGGAGTTCCCGGGAGGCAAGGTCGAGCCGCCCGAGTCCGCCGAGGACGCCGCGGTGCGGGAGGTGCTCGAGGAGCTCGGGGTCAGGGTGCGCCTCGGGAGCCGGGTCGGGAGGACCTGGCCGCTCGGGAGCACCTACGAGATGCACCTGTTCTGGGGGGTGGCCCTGGAGGGTGAGCCCGAGCCGCAGCCGGTCGAGGACCACGACGCGGTGCGCTGGCTGGGGGCGGCGGAGCTCTTCGAGGTGGCCTGGCTGCCTGCCGACCTGCCGATCGTGCGGTACGTGGAGACCCGGCTCCGGGTGCGCACGTGTCAGGAGTAGTGGCCAGAACCTGAGAGAATGGAGCACATGCCTCAGACCCCATCCGGCTCCGGCGTGCGCGCCGACATCCGCAACGTCGCCATCGTCGCGCACGTCGACCACGGCAAGACCACCCTCGTGGACGCCATGCTCACCCAGGGCGGGGCGTTCGCCGCGCACCACGGCTCCGAGTTCCACGCGGACATGGACCGGGTCATGGACTCGGGGGACCTGGAGCGGGAGAAGGGGATCACGATCCTCGCCAAGAACACCGCGATCCGCTACACCGGCACCCACGCCCCCGCGGGCGGGATGACGATCAACATCATCGACACCCCGGGGCACGCCGACTTCGGCGGCGAGGTGGAGCGTGGTCTGTCGATGGTCGACGGGGTGGTGCTCCTCGTGGACGCGTCCGAGGGACCGCTGCCGCAGACCCGCTTCGTGCTGCGCAAGGCGCTGGCCGCGCACCTGCCCGTCGTGCTGTGCATCAACAAGGTGGACCGCCCCGACAGCCGGATCGCGGCCGTCGTCGACGAGGTCTACTCGCTCTTCATGGACCTGCTCGACGACCACGACCCCGAGGTGGTCGAGAGGTCGCTGAACTTCCCGGTGGTCTACGCCTCGGCGAAGGCCGGCCGGGCCTCCATGGAGGCTCCCGCCGACGGCGGCATGCCCGACAGCCCCGACCTCGAGCCGCTCTTCGAGACGATCCTGAACACCGTGCCGGCGCCCACCTACACCGAGGGGGCCGCGCTGCAGGCGCACGTCACGAACCTCGACTCCAGCCCCTTCCTCGGCCGTCTCGCGCTGTGCCGCGTCCACGAGGGGACGATCCGCAAGGGCCAGCAGGTGGCCTGGTGCCGTCGGGACGGCTCGGTCGTCAAGGTCAAGATCACCGAGCTGCTGGTGACGGACGGCCTGGAGCGCAAGCCCGGCGAGCAGGCGTCCCAGGGCGACATCATCGCGATCGCCGGCATCCCGGAGATCACCATCGGGGAGACGCTGGCGGACGCCGAGAACCCCGTGCCGCTCCCGCTCATCACCGTCGACGAGCCGGCGATCTCGATGACCATCGGCACCAACAGCAGCCCGCTGGCCGGTCGCGTCAAGGGGTCGAAGGTCACGGCAAGGCTGGTCAAGGACCGGCTCGACAAGGAGCTCGTCGGCAACGTGTCGCTGCGGGTCCTGCCGACCGAGCGGCCGGACACCTGGGAGGTCCAGGGCCGTGGCGAGCTGGCGCTGGCGATCCTCGTGGAGCAGATGCGCCGCGAGGGCTACGAGCTGACCGTGGGCAAGCCGCAGGTGGTGACCAAGGAGGTCGACGGCAAGCTGCACGAGCCCGTCGAGCGGCTCACCATCGACAGCCCCGAGGAGCACCTCGGCACGATCACCCAGCTGATGGCCGCCCGCAAGGGTCGGATGGAGCAGATGACCAACCACGGCACCGGCTGGGTGCGGATGGAGTATGTCGTGCCCTCCCGCGGGCTCATCGGCTTCCGCACCGAGTTCCTCACCGAGACGCGGGGCACCGGCATCGCCCACCACGTCTTCGAGGGCTACGTCCCGTGGTTCGGCGAGATCCGGACCCGCCAGTCGGGGTCGCTCGTCTCGGACCGCGCCGGGGTGGCCTCGTCGTACGCCATGTTCAACCTGCAGGAGCGCGGCACCCTCTTCGTGGAGCCGACGACCGAGGTCTACGAGGGCATGATCATCGGCGAGAACTCGCGCGCCGACGACATGGACGTCAACATCACCAAGGAGCGCAAGCTGACGAACGTCCGCTCCGCGGGGGCCGACGTGCTGGAGCGGCTCGTACCGCCCCGACTCCTCTCCCTGGAGCAGTCGCTGGAGTTCTGCCGGGAGGACGAGTGCGTCGAGGTGACGCCGGAGGCCATCCGGGTGCGCAAGCTGGTCCTCGACCAGACCCTGCGGGCGCGGACCGCCGCCCGGGCGCGCAACCAGGGCTGACCGGTGGAGCGTCCCGACCTGCGTGACGGCATACCTGTCGACCTGGACCGCCCGCTGCGCGTGGTGGCGGTGCACGCCCACCCGGACGACGAGACGCTGGCCACCGGTGTCGCGCTCGCCCACCACGCCGCGGCCGGTGACGACGTGCACGTCATCACCTGCACGCTGGGGGAGGAGGGGGAGGTGATCCCCCCAGGTCTGGCACACCTCGAGGGCTCCGAGGCTCTGGGACCGCACCGCTCCTGGGAGGTCGCGAGGGCCACCGCCGCGCTCGGCGTCACCCACCACTGGCTCGGGGGCGACCTGCCGCGGTGGCGGGACAGCGGGATGGTCGGGTCGGCGGCGGCCGCCCACCCGCGCGCCCTGGCCGGCGCCGACGTCGAGGAGGTGGCGGCGGTGCTGGCCGAGCAGCTCGCGGCCCTGCACCCCGACGTGGTCCTCACCTACGACCCGGAGGGCGGCTACCGCCACCCCGACCACGTCCAGACGCACCGGGTGACCGTCGCGGCCCTGGCGCGGCTGGCGGAGCGGCACCCCGAGGTGCCCTCCCCGCGTCTGTACGTCTCCCTGACCCCGCGCTCGTGGGCCGAGGAGGACCGCCGGTGGCTCGCCGAGCACGTGCCGGCCGCAGCCAGGGCGGAGGAGGGCGGCCGGGTCACCGTCCCCGACGCGGACGATCCCTACCCGCCCTCGGTGGTGGACGACGGGAGGGTGACGCACGCGGTGGTGGACGGGGCCGCGCTGCCGGCCCAGGTCGCGGCGCTGCGCGAGCACCCCACGCAGGTCACCGTGCACGACGGGTGGTTCACGCTGAGCAACGACGTCGCCGCCCGGCTGCCCGCCCGCGAGGGTTACGCCCGGTGGGACCGGACGGCGCCGTGACCGACGCGGCCGCCGCGGTGGACCCGGCCCGCTACCGCCAGGCGATGGGGCGGTTCGCCACCGGGGTGGCGGTGGTGACCTCGCGGCACCGGGGGCACGACGTGGCCCTCACGGTGGACTCCCTCACCAGCGTCTCGCTGGCACCGGTCCTGCTGCTCGTCAGCCTGCACCCCGAGGCCCGCGTCCTGGAGGGGGTGGAGTCCGGGGAGCCTTTCGGGGTCAGCATCCTGCCGGCCCGCCTGCGCGGGATGGCGCAGTGGCTCGGGGAACCCGGCCGCCCCCTGCACAACCAGCTCGTCCGGGTCCCGCACGAGCGGGGCTCCGCCACGGGTGTCGCCCTCGTCGAGGGTGCGCTCGCCGCGTTCGAGTGCCGCACCTACGCCCTCCACCCGGCCGGCGACCACGTGCTGGTGGTGGGCGAGGTGCTGAGTCTGCAGGCGCGCCCGACCGACGACGCGGCCCTGGTCCATTACCGTGGAGGACTGGGCGAGCTGCGGTGAGGGTGGGCACGGGAGCCGCAGGAGCGACGGAAGGACGAGACGGCGGATGAGCGACGCGACACGGCTGGGGTCCCCCCCGGAGGCCGGGCTGCCCGAGGAACGACCTGAGCGCGGGTGGACCGGGGTCGCCCTGCGCCTCGTCGTCGCGCTGCTCGTGCTGGGCGGGGCCTATCTCGGGGTGGCGCTGTGGTTCAAGGACCGGCCGCCGGCCGGGGTGAGCGTGGCCGGCGTCGACATCGGCACGATGTCCCGCGAGGCTGCCCGCGACCACCTCGAGCGGTCGCTCGCGGACCGGCTGGCCCAGCCGGTCGTCGTCACCGTGCGCCCTGAGGGCGCGCCGCCGCAGGAGGAGACGCAGCTCAACCTCGACCCGCGGACCGCGGGCCTGGGCCACGACCTCGAGGCCACCCTCGACCAGGTGACGGGCTTCACCCTCGACCCGCGGGCCTTGTGGACGCACGTGGTCCGCAGCGAGCGTGAGCTGCCGCTCCTGGGGACGGTGGACCGCGACGCGCTCACCGCGGCCGTGCAGGAGCAGGCGCAGGACTACGACACCGACCCCGTGGAGGGGGAGGTGGCGGTGACGGAGGAGGCCGTCGAGGTGGTCGACGCCCAGGACGGGCGCCTGCTCGACGTCGAGAGGACGGTCGACGCGGTCGCCGGTGCCTGGCCGGACTCCCACGACGTGACCGGGGCGGCGGTCACCGTGGCCCCGGTGCTGACCCAGGCCGAGATCGAGAGGTTCACCCGGGAGGAGGTCGAGCCGGTGCTGGCGGCCCCGCTGGTGGTCACCGCGACGCGCGGGTCGGGCGAGGACGCGCAGACGGCTGCGGCTGAGCTCGCCCCGCGTGAGATCGCGGCGCTGCTGAGCGTCGACAGCGGCGCAGGCGCGACGCTGGCCCTCGAGGTCGACGAGGAGAGCCTCCTGGCCCGCCTGCGCGAGGACCTCGGCCAGCTCGAGCAGGGCCCGGTCGACGCGACGGTCCGTCTCGAGTCGGGCTCGGTGGAGGTGGTGCCCTCGCGCACCGGCGCCGTGCTGGACGAGGACACCCTGCTCGCGGACGTGGTGGCCGCGCTCGGCGCCACGGGACCGGCCCGCGAGGTCACGACGGAGCTGCAGCCGGTCGAGCCCGCCATCGGGACGGCGGCCGCCGAGGACTGGACGTTCTCCGAGATGGGGGCCTTCAGCTCGGTCTTCCCGACCGGGGAGGCCAACTCCTCCCGCACGGCCAACCTGGTCGCGGCGGTGCGCAACCTGGACGGATACGTCGTCATGCCCGGGGAGCAGTTCGCGCTGTCGACCGCCCTCGGCGACATCACCGAGGCCAACGGCTACCGCGAGGCGCCGATCATCGTCGACGGCCGCCTGGTCCAGGGCATGGGCGGCGGGCTGTCCCAGATCTCCACGGTGGTCTTCAACACCTCGTGGTTCTCCGGCGTGCAGCTCGACGCGCACACCCCGCACTCCTACTACATCCCCCGCTACCCGGCCGGTCGCGAGGCCACGCTCGCGCTGCCCGGCCTCGACAACCTCTGGACCAACGACACCGACAACCCCGTCGTGGTCCGCGCCAGGATCGGCGGCGACACGATCTTCATGTCGTTCCTGGGGCAGCGCGCCCACGACGTCGAGACGGTCGACGGCCCCCGCCGCAACCCCACCCGGGGGGAGCGGATCGAGGTCGACGACCCCGAGTGCGTGCCGCAGAACCCCTCGGAGGGTTTCACCATCACCAACGTCCGGATCCTGCGCAGCGGCGGGGCGGAGGTGGGCCGTGACGAGTTCACCACCACCTACCAGGCCGCCGACGAGATCGTCTGCACCCACCCGGACGCGGGCTACTGACCCGGTGCGGCTCCGGGCGGCGGAGACGGCATACTCTTTCCCCATGACGTACGTGATCGCTCAGCCGTGTGTGGACCTCAAGGACAAGGCCTGCATCGAGGAGTGTCCGGTCGACTGCATCTACGAGGGGGAGCGTTCGCTCTACATCCACCCCGACGAGTGCGTGGACTGCGGGGCCTGCGAGCCGGTGTGCCCGGTGGAGGCGATCTACTACGAGGACGACGTCCCGGAGGAGTGGGCGGAGTACTACAAGGCCAACGTCGAGTTCTTCGACGATCTGGGCAGCCCCGGCGGTGCGGCCAAGATGGGCCTGATCCCCAAGGATCACCCGATCGTGGCCGTGCTGCCCCCGCAGTCGCACGACGAGTGACCGCACGCCCCCTGACCGGCCCATCCCCGACTGGAGGACACCCATGACTGAGACCACCATCGACACCGCCGTGACCCTGCGTCACGGCGAGCACGAGCTGCCCCTCAAGGTGGTGCCCGCGGTGGAGGGCAACAACGGCCTCGACATCAGCGCGCTGATGAAGACCACGGGCGACACCACCCTCGACGTCGGTTTCGTCAACACCGCCTCCTGCCAGTCCGCCATCACCTACATCGACGGGGACGCGGGGATCCTGCGCTACCGGGGCTACCCGATCGACCAGCTGGCCGAGAAGTCCTCCTTCCTCGAGACCTCCTACCTGCTCATCTACGGCGAGCTGCCCAGCGCCCAGGAGTTGGCGGAGTTCGACCAGCGGCTGCGTCGCCACACCCTCCTCGTGGAGGACATGAAGAACTTCTTCGACGGCTTCCCGCGCGACGCGCACCCGATGTCGGTGCTGTCCTCGGCCGTCTCCGCCCTGGGCACCTTCTACCAGGACAGCCACGACCCGCACGACCCCGAGGCCGTCGAGATCTCCACGATCCGGCTCATGGCCAAGCTGCCGACGATCGCCTCCTACGCCTTCCGCAAGAGCCAGGGGCAGTCCCTTCTCTACCCGGACAACGACTTCAACCTCGTCGAGAACTTCCTCTGGATGACGTTCGGGCAGCCCACCGAGAAGTACGACCTGGACCCCGACCTGGCCAAGGCGTTGGACCTGCTGTTCATCCTGCACGCGGACCACGAGCAGAACTGCTCCACCTCCACCGTGCGCCTGGTGGGCTCCTCCGAGGCCAACCTCTTCTCCTCCATCTCCGCGGGCATCCACGCCCTCTCCGGGCCCCTGCACGGCGGTGCCAACTCGGCCGTGCTGGAGATGCTGGGCAAGATCCAGAGCAGCGGCGGGGACGTCGCCGAGTTCGTGCGGCAGGTCAAGAACAAGGAGGACGGGGTCAAGCTCATGGGCTTCGGCCACCGGGTCTACAAGAACTACGACCCGCGCGCCGCCATCGTGAAGAAGACGGCGCACGAGCTGCTGGCCAAGGCCGGCCAGAACCCGCTGCTCGACCTCGCCATGGAGCTCGAGCAGACCGCGCTCGAGGACGACTACTTCGTGGAGCGCAAGCTCTACCCGAACGTCGACTTCTACACGGGCCTCATCTACGAGTCGATGGGCTTCCCCAGCAACATGTTCACCGTGCTCTTCGCCATCGGCCGCCTGCCCGGCTGGATCGCGCAGTACCGCGAGATGATCACCGACCCCGCGACCAAGATCGGGCGCCCGCGCCAGGTCTACGTCGGAGAGTCCGAGCGTCGGTACGTCAGCGCCGAGCAGCGCTGAACCGACGCCGACCCGACAGCCCCCCTCCGCCGCGGCGGGCGGGGGCGTCGGCGTCGCGGACGGTCAGCCCGCCACCTCGACGAGGACCGTGGTGGACGGCAGGGCGGACCCGGCGTCGGCCCACGAGAGCGGGTCGTCCGCCCCGCGGTCCCAGCTGCGGGAGCCGACCGTCACCGTGACCACCTCCTCGGCCTCGGCATGGCTCACCGCCCAGGTGCCGGCGCTCCATGCCAGGGCCTCGTCCTCCAGCTCGAGGGTGAGGCTCCCCGCCCCGGCGTCGACGCTGCCGGTGACCCCCAGCTGCTCGGCCAGCTTGTCCGCCAGCGCCTGCGCGGACCCCGGTGCGGCGGGCTCGTCGAGGCGGCACCCCATCCGGGTGGACGCCCCCTCCTGGCCGGTGAGGACCGAGGCGAGCACCCGCCCCTCCTGCTCGTGATCGGCGTACGCCTCCGGGAACGCGCTGCGCTGCACCTCCTGAGCCACCTCGGTGACCACCCCGTCCTGCCACCCCGGGACCTGTTCCAGGGCGGCGTAGAACGCGTTGCTGGCGTAGACCGGGTCGGTGACCTGCTCGACGGTTCCCCACCCCTGGCTGGGTCGCTGCTGGAACAGCCCCTGGCTGTCGGCGTCCCCGTAGCGCAGGTTGCGCAGCTTGCTCTCCTGGATGGCCGTGGCCAGGGCGATGGTGGCGGCGCGCGGCGGCAGCCCACGCTGCAGCCCGACGGCGGCGATCGTCGCGGCGTTGGCGGACTGCTCCGGGGTGAAGGTCTCCTCCCGGTCGGCCGCGACGAAGACGCACTCCACCGGGGCCAGCTGCTCGGCCACCCACCGCGCGCCCACGACCGCGCTCACCGCGGTGGCGCCCACCAGGAGCACGGCGGCGGTCCGTCGTCCGGAGGGGGTCAGGGGCACCCGACGATCCTAGGCGGTCGCCGCGCCGTCCCCTCACCCCGTAGATTCGCCACGTGGCCACACGACCAGAGCACCACAAGGGACCGGTGACCCTGAGGGGGTCGCGGGTTCCGCGGAGCACCACCGACCAGCGCCTCCTCGAGGGGCGCGAGCCCGCGGGCTGGGTGCACTCCGACCCGTGGCGGGTGATGCGCATCCAGGCCGAGTTCGTCGAGGGCTTCGGGGGCCTGGCCGAGCTGGGGCCGGCGATCTCGGTCTTCGGGTCCGCCCGCACCCGTCCCGGCCACCCGACCTACGCGCTGGCCGAGGAGGTGGGTGCCGCCCTCGTCGGGGCCGGGTTCGCCGTGATCACCGGCGGTGGACCGGGCGCGATGGAAGGGGCGAACAAGGGGGCGACCGAGGCAGGGGGGACGTCGGTCGGGCTGGGTATCGAGCTGCCGATGGAGAGCGGTCTCAACGCCTACGCCAACCTCGGCATCAACTTCCGCTACTTCTTCGTCCGCAAGACGATGTTCGTCAAGTATGCGGAGGGTTTCGTCGTCCTCCCCGGTGGCGTCGGCACGCTGGACGAGCTGTTCGAGGCGCTCACCCTCATCCAGACCGGCAAGATCACCAACTTCCCGATCATCCTCATGGGGGCCACGTTCTGGGGGCCCCTCCTGCACTGGTTGCGGCACACGCTCATGGCCGAGGGGATGCTCTCGCCGGGGGACCTGGACCTGCTCCGGGTGACCGACGACGTGGCCGAGGCGGTCGCCTGGATCGTGGCCGCGCAGGAGGAACGCCGCGGGTCGGGGTTCTCAGCGACGTCCTGACGTGTAAGGATCGTGCCGTGATCATCGTCGGGCTCGTCGCCGCCGTGCTGGTCCTGGGCGCGCTCGCCGCCTGGGCCGTCAGCCGTGCCGACGTGCCCGGGGTGCCCGCACCGGTGTCCACGCAGAGCGCCCGTGCCCTGCCGCAGGGGCCTGTGGGTCCGGAGGCCGTGCAGGAGCTGCGTTTCGACCAGGCCGCCCGTGGCTACCGCATGGGGCAGGTCGACGCGGCGCTGACCCGGCTGGCCGACGAGCTGGCCGACCGGGACGCCGAGATCACCCGCCTGCGGGGGGAACATCCTGCCGGACGGCCCAGCGACGACACCGCTGCGACGCAGCCTGGAGGACTCAGCCGATGACCATCACCGCACCGCACCCCGATCTCCTGGTCGGCCCCGACGGCGTCATCCGCTGCGGCTGGCCCGGGCTCTCGCACGCCGACTACCGCGACTACCACGACCGGGAGTGGGGCAAGCCGGTCCACGGCGAGACGGCCCTGCTGGAACGGCTGTGCCTGGAGGGCTTCCAGAGCGGCCTGTCCTGGCTCACGATCCTGCGCAAGCGCCCCGCGTTCCGCACCGCGTTCGCCGGCTTCGACGCCGACACGGTGGCGGCGTTCACCGACGACGACGTGGACCGCCTGATGGGGGAGGAGGCCATCGTGCGCAACCGTCGCAAGATCGAGGCCACCGTCACCAACGCCCGCGCCACGGTCGCCCTGCGCGAGACCGGGGGGCTGGAGGAGCTGCTCTGGACGCATGCTCCCGAGCCCACCCCGCGGCCGCGCGGCTTCGCCGACGTGCCGCCCCAGACGGCCGAGTCCGAGCTGCTGGCCAAGCGGCTGCGCAAGGCCGGCTTCGTCCAGCTCGGCCCGACCACGGTCTACGCCGCGATGCAGGCCTGCGGCCTCGTCGACGACCACCTCGTCGGCTGCTTCCGCGCGGGGGCCTCCCGCTCCGGGTCACGCGTCACGGGCGGGTTGCGCGCGACCTCATGACCCTCGCCGCAGCTCCCCTGCGGCGACTGCTGGACCGGCGCTTCGTGCTGGCGGTGGTCGGCGTGTGGACGCTCTGCCGGGTGGTCACGACGGTCATCCTGTGGCAGGTCGCCCACCACTGGCAGGACCCCTCGATCTACGACCAGCCGGGGGTGCCGCGCTACTTCCAGTTCGCGACCCTCTGGGACGGCGCCTGGTACGAGCGGATCGCGACCGAGGGCTACCCCGAGCAGCTGCCCCGGGGCGAGGACGGGCAGGTCCGCCAGAACGCCTGGGCGTTCTACCCCCTCTTCCCCGCCCTCGCCCGCGCGCTGGGCGCGGTGACCGGCTGGCCGTTCGCGGTCACCGGCACCGTGGTCGCCACGGTCCTCGGGTATGCCGCCGCGCTGGTCGTGGCGGGGCTGCTCCGGGAGAAGGTGGGGCGAGGGCCGGCGCTGGGGGGCGTGGCGCTGCTGGGGAGCTACCCGAGCGCACCGACCTTCCAGGTCGCCTACACCGAGTCGCTGGCCCTGCTCCTGCTGGCGGCCGTGCTCTGGATGCTGGTGCGCAGGGCGTGGTGGGCCGCCGCGTTCGTGGCGCTGCTCACCGGTCTGGCCCGACCCGTGGCCCTGCCCCTGGGTCTGGTCGCCCTGGTCGCCGTGGTGCTGCGCTGGCGCCGGCGGGGGAGCGAGCCGCTCGGTGCCGGTGAGCTCGCGGGGATGGTTGCCGCCCTGATCGGCTGCGGGCTCGCCGGGCTGATCTGGCCGGCGCTCGCCTGGAACGGCACGGGGGTCCCGGACGCCTACACGGTGACGATGTCCGCCTGGCGGGGCGGCGAGGGGGTGGTCGCGTTCCAGCCGACGCTGGAGCGGGTGCAGTGGCTCTGGGGCGACCTGGCGGGGCTGCTCGTGCTCGCCCTGGGGCTGGGGCTGCTGGTCCTGGCGGTCCTGGGGCCGTGGGCGCAGGGGCTGGGCCCGGAGCTGCGCACCTGGTGCCTGGGCTACACGCTCTACCTCTTCGCCGCCCTGGACCCCTGGACGAGCATCTACCGCTACCTCATGCTGCTCTTCCCGCTCTTCGTCCTCCTGGTCGGCGGCGGGTGGCCGGCCTCCCGGCGGTGGCAGCCGACCTGGGTGCTCGTGCTGCGGACGGTGCTGATCGCCGCCGTCCTGGTGGGGTGGCAGGTCTGGTGGACCTGGGAGCTGTTCCGGTTCGTGCCTCCCCGCGACGACCCGCCGTGACCGGCGCGCCGGCGGTCAGGCCAAGGTCTCACCGTCCGGAGAAGGTCGGCCGTTCCTTGGCGAGGAAGGCGTCGACCGCGGACCGGTGGTCCTCGCTCGTGCCGGTCCGGGTCATCATCTGGTCCTCGAAGTCGAGGGAGTCGGTCAGGCCGTGCGAGGAGGAGAAGGCCACGGCCCGGCGGACGGCGCCGTAGGCACAGGTCGGGCCCGCGGCCAGCGCAGCCGCCACCTCACCCACCCGCGCGGCCAGCTCCTCGTCCGGCACGACCTCGGTGGCCAGACCGAGGTCGAGCGCCTCGCGGGCGTCGACGGTCCGGGGGAAGAAGAGGAGCTCCTTGGCCCGGCCCGGCCCGACCAGCCGGGGGAGCGCCCACGAGGTGCCCGAGTCGCAGGACAACCCGATCCCGGTGAAGGCGAGGTTGAAGCCCGCCGACGCCGCCACATAGCGCAGGTCCGCGGCGAAGGCGAACGCCGCACCCGCGCCGGCGGCGACGCCGTTGACCGCGGCGACGACGGGCTTGTCCATCGTGGCCAGCAGCTCCACGACGGGGTTGTAGTGGAGGGACACCGTGGTCCACAGCTGTTCCGGGTCCTCGGCGAGCAGCCGGACGTGCTCCTTGAGGTCCTGGCCGACGCAGAAGGCCCGACCGGTCCCCGTCAGCACGACGCAGCGCACGGCGTCGTCGGCCGCGACGGCCCGCAGCGCGGCGAGCAGCGCCTCCTTGGTCTGCACGTCCAGGGAGTTCATCGCGGCCGGGCGGTTCAGCGTCACCGTCGCGACGCCCTGCTCTTTGGTCACCACGACGGGGAGGTTCTGCTCGGGCTGCACGGTCATGGCGCCCAATCTACGCGGCGGTCCGGCTGTCGGTCAGCGTCCGCTCGACGTAGCGGTCGGCCGCCGGGCGCAGCGTCGAGGCCACCTGGAGGAAGCGCGTCCGGGCCTCCAGACCGACCCAGCCGGCGGGCAGCACCTGGGCCGGCAGGCCCGGGTCGCTGAAGAGGAACTTGCGCCACTCGTGGACCAGTCGGGCCCGCCGGGGGTACGCCTCCTCAGGGACCAGGTCCGCGAGGGTGTCCGGGGCGGGAAGCTGCGCGAGGAACCTCCGGTATGCCGTGTCGAGGGCGTGCAGGTCCCACACGCGGGCGGCGAGCTCGGGGGAGGAGCCCGGCACCTCGCCGTCGAGCGGGCCGGTGACCGCCGACCACCGCACGTCGGCCCGGTGCAGCACGGTCGCCAGCTCCGGGTTCGGCCACGGGCTGAGCCACGCGCCGGGCCCCAGCCGGCCGTAGCCGAGGTAGCCCAGGGAGGCGGAGACCTGGTCGCGCCGTCGTCGGTCCCCGCCGTGGTCCACGACCACGAGGTGCCACGTCCCGGCCCACGGGCGGGGGCCGGGGGCGTAGATCCGGGCGTGCGCGCTCACGAGCCGCTCCCGAGCGAGGGAGGTGGCCGCATACCCCCGGGTCCCCTCGCGTGACTCCGCGACGAGCCACCCCTCGCGGACCAGCCGGGAGATCGCGGTGCGGGTGGCCGGCGCCTGCACGCCGCAGGCCTGCGCGAGCGCCACCACGCCGGCGACCGGGCCCCACCAGCCGTGCTCGCGCAGGTGGTCGCCGTAGACGTCGACGACGGCGGATCGGGCGTGCACGAGCCGAGTATCCCAGCCCCGCAGGGGGTTGTGCCGATTAGGCGGGCCCGCGCGGGGGATGGGATACTGGAGGGAGCACCGCTCCGGGCGCGCTCGCGCACGGAGCCGGTCACCAGCGGCGGACACGGAAGGGCAACCCATGGCAGCAATGAAGCCTCGCACCGGAGACGGGCCTCTCGAGGTCACCAAGGAAGGGCGCGGAATCGTCCTGCGCATGCCGCTCGAGGGTGGTGGACGTCTGGTGGTCGAGATGAACGCCGACGAGGCGACCGCCCTGGGCCAAGCCATCAAGGACTGCGTGGGCTGAGGTCCTCCTCCCGACGTGAGAAAGCCCCCCGCGACCTGGTCGCCGGGGGCTTCGTCGTCGGTCAGCGGCGGACCGCCACGAGCAGCCCGTCACCGACGGGCAGCAGCGCCGGCAGCAGCCGGTCGTCGTCGCGCAGGCTCTTGCCGAGGTCCCTCAGGAGCGTGGTGACCGCGTCCCGGGCGGCCGGGTCGGCCACCCGGTCCTGCCCCAGCATGTCGTCGAGGACCAGGACGCCACCGGGACGCAGCAGGCGGACGGCCTCCTCGACGTAGGTGGGGTAGCTCTCGGCGTCGGCGTCGACGAGGACCAGGTCGTAGGCGCCGTCGGTGAGCCGACCCAGCACCTGGGCGGCGTCCCCGGTGATCACCCGCGTCCGCTGGGAGGGGATGCCCGCCTCGGCGAACGACTCCCGGGCGGCGCGCTGGTGCTCGGCCTCCCTGTCGATCGAGGTGAGTATGCCGTCGCGCGGCATGCCCTGGAGGAGCCACAGGCCCGAGGCGCCGGCGCCCGTGCCGATCTCGACCACGTGCCGGGCCGCCACCGTCGCGGCCAGCATCCGCAGGGCGGCGCCGGTGCCGGTGGAGACCGGTGTCGCACCGAGCTCCTCGCCGCGGCGCTGCGCGCTCTCGATGACGGGGTGGGGGGTGATGTAGTCCTCCGCGTAGGCGAGGGAGGACACCTTCGCGGCAGCCATGCTGACCACCCTAGTCTGCCCGCCCAGCCTGCTCCCAGCCAGCGCTGGAACGCTGGGCGCATGAGCTCGTCCGTGACGACCCGCTCCGTTCCCGAGACACCGGCAGGGTGGCAGCCGCCCAGCTGGGAGGAGATCGTGCGCGAGCACTCCGCCCGGGTCTACCGCCTGGCCTACCGGCTGACCGGTGACCCGCACGAGGCCGAGGACCTGACCCAGGACGTGTTCGTGCGGGTGTTCCGCTCCCTCGACTCCTACCGGCCGGGCACCTTCGAGGGCTGGCTGCACCGGATCACCACCAACCTCTTCCTCGACCGGGTGCGCCGCCGTCAGCGGATCCGCTTCGACGCCCTCACCGAGGAGCTGTCGGCGCGCCTGCCGCTGCGCGCCTCGGGCTCGGACCCGGAGCAGGTCTACGAGATGACCCATCTCGACGCCGACATCCTGGCGGCGCTCCGGGCGCTGCCGCCGCAGTTCCGCGCGGCCGTCGTGCTGGCGGACATCGAGGGCTACTCCTACGAGGAGGTCGCGCAGACGCTCGGGGTGAAGATGGGGACCGTGCGCTCGCGGATCCACCGTGGCCGGGCGCTCCTGCGCCAGTCGCTGGCCCACCGTCGCCCCGAGCCGCGGCCGGCGTCCGTCGCTCCGGGGCTGGCCCGCCCCGCGGCCGTGCTCGGGTGACCGGCCGCGCGGGCCGGGCGCCGGGTTGAGAGGATCGGGCCCATGAGCGACCCGACGGCCACGTCATACCTGCCCCCGGCGCGGCCGCCCCGGCGACGCAGCTCGGCCCCGCTCGTGCTCGCCGCGCTGGTCGCGGGGCTCGTCGGTGGGCTCGGCGGCGGGGTGCTCGCCGAGAACCTGACCGAGCGTCCACCCGCTCGCTCGGAGGAGACGTCCCCCGCCCCCGCGGCGTCGGGGGCGGCGGCGGAACTGGTCTCGGCGGCCCCGGCGGCCGGCTCCATCCCCGCCCTGTCGCGCTCCGTGCTGCCCAGCGTGGCGCTGATCTCCGTCGGGCCCGGTGGCCGCGACGGCCAGGGGTCGGGGTTCGTCGTGCGCGCCGACGGCTACCTGCTCACGAACCACCACGTCGTGGCGGCCAGCACGACCGGGGACGGCGTCACCGTCGAGCTGCCGGGTCGGGAGCCGGTGCCCGCCGAGGTGGTCGGCTCCGACCCGGTCTACGACATCGCCGTCCTCAAGGTCGACCTCGACGACCTCGCCGCCCTCCCCTTCGCCGACTCGGCGGCGGTGCAGGTGGGCCAGACGGTGGTGGCGGTCGGCGCGCCCCTCGGCCTCGACAGCACGGTGACGAGCGGCATCGTCTCCGCCGTCGACCGGCCGGTGGTCGCCGGGGACGAGGAGGTCAGCTACATCAACGCGATCCAGACCGACGCCGCCATCAACCCGGGCAACTCCGGCGGGCCGCTCCTGGACCTCGCCGGCCGGGTGGTCGGGGTCAACTCGGCCATCGCCCAGATGCCCACCGGCGCGCTCGGCGGCCCCCGGGGCAGCATCGGTCTGGGGTTCGCGATCCCGGCGGAGCAGGCCGAGCGCACCGCCACGCAGCTCATCGAGACCGGCAGCAGCGAGCACCCCGTGATGGGCGTGCACATCGACCTCCAGTACACCGGCGACGGCGCGCGGGTGCTCGGGGAGGAACGGGACGGGGCTGCACCCGTCATCCCGGGCGGCCCGGCCGCCGAGGCCGGCGTGCTGCCCGGCGAGGTCATCGTGGAGGTGGACGGCACGCGGATCACCGACGCCCAGCACCTCCTGGTCGAGCTGCGCTCGCGCGCCGTCGGTGACGAGGTGGAGCTGGTGCTGCGCGACGAGGACGGCGGGCTGCGCACCGTGCGCATCGTGCTGGCGGGGTCGGGCGACTAGGTAGGCTGGCCTGGTCGGTGAACGGAGCCGGCGTCGGCCCGTCGAGGAGGCAGGACCATCACCATCAACTCGGGCGAGATCCTGCTCCTCGTCCTGCTCGCGCTGATCGTCCTCGGACCCTCGCGGCTGCCGCACTACGCGGCCAAGCTGGCCCAGGCGGTCCGTCAGCTGCGTGACCTCGCCGAGGGGGCCAAGTCCCAGATCAAGAACGAGATGGGTCCGGCGTTCGAGGACGTGGACTGGCGCCAGCTGGACCCGCGGCAGTACGACCCGCGGCGGATCGTGAGGGAGGCCCTGGCCACCCCGTCCGAGGGCGCAGCGGCCCCCGCCGAGGGCGGCGTCGAGAAGCCCAGGCACCCGCAGGGCACGGGGCGGACCGGCGCGGGTGCCCCGACGGTCCCGCCCCACGACCCCGCCCGGCCGACCCCGTTCGACGTCGACGCCACCTGAACCGGGTTCACCGGCCGGCGGCTACCGGCTCAGCGTGGGGGTGATGCCCAGCTTGCGCCCCGCGAGCCCGCGGCCGCGGCGCGCGAGCTGACGTGCGATGCCGCGCAGCGCGGTGGCGGCGGGCGAGTCGGGCGAGCTGACCACCACGGGCCGGCCGTTGTCGCCACCCTCGCGGAGGGTGACGTCGAGGGGGATCTGCCCGAGCAGGGGGACCTCGGCACCGATCGAGCGGGACAGCGAGTCCGCGACCGCACGCCCGCCCCCGCTGCCGAAGATCTCCTGACGGGACCCGTCGGGGAGCTCGAGCCAGGACATGTTCTCGATGACGCCGACGAGGCGCTGGTGCGTCTGCAGGGAGATGGCTCCCGCGCGCTCGGCCACCTCGGCGGCAGCCTGCTGCGGTGTGGTGACCACGATCAGCTCGCTCCCGGGCAGCAGCTGCGCCACGGTGATCGCGATGTCGCCGGTGCCGGGGGGAAGGTCGAGCAGCAGGACGTCGAGGTCTCCCCAGTAGACGTCGCCGAGGAACTGCTGCATCGCCCGGTGCAGCATCGGGCCGCGCCAGACGACGGGCTGGTTGCCGGGGACGAACATCCCGATGGAGATGACCTTGACGCCCGCCTCGGTCACCGGGGGCAGGATCATGTCGTCCACCTGCGTCGGCGGCTGGGTCACCCCCATCATCCGCGGCACCGAGAAGCCGTAGATGTCGGCGTCGACCACGCCCACCCGCAGCCCCTCCTCGGCCAGGGCCGCAGCGAGGTTCACGGTGACCGAGGACTTGCCCACGCCCCCCTTGCCGGAGGCGACGGCATACACGGTGGTCAGCGAGTCCGGCCGGGCGAACGGGATCTCCTTCTCCGGGGCGCCGCCCCGGAGCTGCTGCCGCAGCCCGGACCGCTGCTCGTCGCTCATCACGCCCAGCTGCACGTCGACCCCGGTCACGCCCGCGACGGCGGCGACCGCGGCGGTGACGTCGCGGGTGATGGTGTCCTTCATCGGGCAGCCGGGGACGGTGAGCAGGACGGTGACCCGCACGCGGCCCGCGTCGTCGACGTCCACCGCCTCGACCATGCCGAGCTCGGTGATCGGCTTGCGGATCTCGGGGTCGTCGACGGTCGCGAGCGCGGCCTGCAGGGCTTCGGTGCTGGGGGCGGGCATGCCCTCCATCGTATGTCGCGCCGGCGGCGGCTCAGGACCCGGCGGGGTCCCCCCGCGTCGCGGTGGGAGGGTCGGCGCGCTCCACCAGCGTCTGCCGGCGTCCGCGTTCCTCCGCGCGCTCCTCGAGGTCCTCGAGCAGCGTGCGCAGCTCGGAGCGCACGAAGTCACGGGTGGCGACCTCGCGCAGCGCGAGCCGCAGCGCCGCCACCTCCCGGGTGAGGAACTCGGTGTCCGCCAGCGTGCGCTCGTTGCGGGCGCGGTCCTGCTCCATCTGCACCTTGTCGCGGTCCGCCTGCCGGTTCTGCGCGAGCAGGATGAGGGGCGCCGCGTAGGAGGCCTGCAGGCTGAGCATGAGGGTGAGGAAGATGAACGCGTAGGGGTCGAAACGCACCGGCCCGGGGGCGACGGTGTTCCACAGGAGCCACAGGATCACGAAGGCGGTCATGTAGACGAGGAACCGCGCGGTGCCCATGAACCGGGCGAAGCGCTCGGCGAAGGCGCCGAAGCTCTCGGGGTCCATCGTGGTGTGCGGCACCCACCGGCGCGCCTTGGCCAGCGGCTGGTCGAGGCGGTTCCGCGAGGAGCTCGCCGCGGCTGCGGCCGCGGCGGACGTGCTGGGTGGGGTCGGGCCCGGCACCCTGGGGCGACGCTCAGGCATCGCGGACCTCCCTCAGGGTGTCGTCGTCGTCCTCGCGCCAGTCCGGCGGCAGGATGTGGTCGAGCACGTCGTCGACGGTGACCGCGCCGAGGAGCCGGCCCTCCGGGTCGGTGACGGGCAGCGCCACGAGGTTGTAGGTGGCCAGCGACCGGGTCACCTCGCCGAGCGTCGCGTCGGGGGGCACCGGGTCGATGTCGGCGTCGAGGATCGAGCCGACCGACTGGTGCGGCGGCTCGCGCAGCAGACGCTGGATGTGGACGCTGCCCAGGAGCCGGCCGGTCGGTGTCTCGTGGGGAGGGCGGGTCACGTAGACGAGGGAGGCGGTGGCCGGGTGGAGCTCCTCGCGGCGCACCAGCGCCAGGGCCTCGGCGATGGTCGCCTCCGGCCCGAGGATGACCGGCTCCGTCGTCATCAGACCGCCCGCGGTGTCCTCGTCGTAGGTGAGCAGGCGCCGGATGTCGGCGGCCTCGTCCGGCTCCATGAGCTGGAGCAGCTCCTCCTGGGTCGCGACGGGCAGGTCGGCGAGGAGGTCCGTCGCGTCGTCCGGCTGCATGACCTCCAGGATGTCCGCCGCCCGGTCCGACGGGAGGTGGGTGAGGATCTCCAGCCGGTCGTCGTCCGGGAGCTCCTCCAGGACGTCCGCGAGCGTCTCGTCGTCGAGCGCGTCGGCGACCTCGGCACGGCGCTTGGGGCTGAGGTCGTGGATAGCCTCGGCGAGGTCCTGGGGCTTGAGGTCCTCGTAGGCCTCCAGCAGGGCCGTGGCCGCCTGGGCGGGACCGGCCTCCTGCAGGCCCTCGACCGCCTCGGCGTCCACGAGCATCGTCTCACCGCGCCGCCGGCGCAGGCGCAGACCCGAGCCGGCCCGGGCGGCGGGGACGCCCTTGCGCACGAAGAGCTTGGTGAGGCGCCAGTCGCCGCCCCGTTCCTGGTCCATGGCGATGTCCTCGATGACGGCCGGGACCCGCTGCCCCTCCTCGGCCACCGTGACCTGGCGGTCGAAGAGCTCACCGACGACGAGGGTCTCGCCGGGGCGTTGCTGGAAGCGACGCAGGTTGACCAGACCGGTGGTGATGACCTGCCCGGTGTCGATGGAGGTCACCCGGGTGATGGGCACGAAGACGCGGCGGCGGCCCGGCACCTCGACCGCCAGCCCGATCACCCGGGGGCCGTGGGAGGCGGCGCGGCCGGTGAGGGTGACCACGACGTCGCGCACCCGGCCGACCTCGTCGCCCAGCGGGTCGAAGACGCTCAGGCCGTTGAGGCGGGCGACGAACACGCGGGGAGAGCTCACGGTGGGCAGAATAGGCCACGGGCGGTGCGCCGGGGCCCGATCGCGGTGCCACCCGGCCGGTCGGACCGCGCGTCCTCGACGGCGCACCGGGCCGGGGCTCGCCCCGGGCGGGCGGTGGCGGCACAATGGCACCCGTGACGTCCTCCGCAGCCGCACGCCGCCCGGCGGGCATCGGACCCGGCCCGGTCCTGACCCTCGCCTACCCGATGAGCATCGGGGTCTTCGACAACTACGAGGAGGCGCAGGCCACCGTCGACTACCTCTCCGACCACGACTTCCCGGTCGAGCAGTGCATGATCGTGGGCACCGACCTCAAGCAGATCGAACGGGTCACCGGTCGCCTGACCGCGGGCCGCGTGGCCCTCGGGGGGCTGCTCTCCGGCGTCTGGCTTGGCCTGTTCGTCGGCCTCATCGTCTCCCTCTTCGCCCAGCCCACCGACGCGCTGATGATGATCGTGGGTGCGGTGCTCTTCGGGGCGTTCTTCGGTCTGGTCTGGGCCCTGCTCGGCTACGCCCTCACGCGCGGGCGGCGCGACTTCGTCTCGGTGAGCCAGGTCGTCGCCACCCGCTACGAGGTCCTCACCGAGCACAAGCACGCGCAGCGGGCGCGGGACCTGCTCGACGAGCGTCCCGGTCACCAGCTCGGCTAGCGGGCACCGCCGGAGCGGACCCAGGCCTCGACGTCGGCGGCGCTCCTGGGCAGCATCCGTGAGAGGTTGCGGCAGCCGTCGGAGGTGATGACGACGTCGTCCTCGATCCGCACGCCGATGCCCCGCAGCTCCTCCGGGACCAGGAGGTCGTCGGACTTGAAGTACAGGCCGGGCTCGACCGTGAGCACCATCCCCTCGCGCAGCTCCCCGTCGACGTAGTCCTCGCGCAGCGCGAGCGCGCAGTCGTGGACGTCCAGCCCGAGGTGGTGGCTGGTGCCGTGCACCATCCAGCGGCGGTGGAACTGACCCTCCTGGGCGTCGAGCGTCTGCTCCAGGGTGACTCCCTCCGGGAGCAGCCCCCACTCCAGGAGGTGCTGGGCGATCACCCGGATCGCCGCGGCGTGGACGTCCTTGAACGTGTTGCCCGGGCGGGCCGCGGCCAGCCCGGCCTCCTGCGCGGCCAGCACCGCGTCATACACCTTGCGCTGGGCGGGGGAGAAGGTGCCGTCGACGGGGACGGTCCGCGTGACGTCGGCGGTGTAGAGCGTGTCCGTCTCGACGCCCGCGTCGAGCAGGAGCAGGTCGCCCTCGCGGACGTCGCCGGTGTTGCGGATCCAGTGCAGGGTCGTGGCGTGCTCGCCGGCGGCGCAGATGGAGTCGTACCCTACGCCGTTGCCGGCATGGCGAGCATGCAGCCCGAAGACCCCCTCCACCCAGCGCTCGCCGCGGCCACGCCGGACCGCCTCCGGCAGCTCGGCGACGACGGCGTCGAAGGCGTCCGCCGTGGCGGTGACGGCCTGCTCCATCTGCCGCACCTCCCACGTGTCCTTGACGAGTCGCTGCGTGGACAGCCACCGGGCCAGGACCGCGTCGCCCTCCAGCGCGGAGGCCACCTGCGCCTCGCTCGTCAGCCCGGCCTGGGCCCGGGCCAGGTCGACCTGCTGCGCCACCTCCCGGTCGGCGTCGCGGACGACCCGGGCGACGAGGCCGCCCGCTCCGAGGTCCTTGCCGACGGCGTCCGCGAGCTCGCCGAGGTGGCGCGTCGTCAGGCCGAGCTCGGCGGCAGCAGACCGGAGCGTGGGTCGTGCGCCCACCCAGAACTCCCCGACGCGGGAGTCGGCGAAGAACTCCTCGCTGTCACGGTCGGCGAGGGGCAGGAAGTAGAGGACCGCCTCGTGACCACCGGCCCCGCCGTCGCGGAGCGGCTCGAGGACGAGCACGGCATCGGGCTCGCGGTCCGCGCCGAGCCCCGTGAGGTAGGCGAACGCGCTGTGCGGGCGGAAGACGTAGTCGGTGTCGTTGCTGCGGATCTTCAGCCCGCCCGCCGGGACCACCAGCCGCTCGCCCGGGAAGGCGGTCGAGAGCGCCTCCCGGCGCGCGGCGGCATACCTCGCCGCCTCGGTCAGCTCGGGCAGCCCGGTCGCCCGCGGCGCCCACCCGCCTCCCATGAATGAGCGGAACGCCTCGTTGCTCGGGCGCTCGCGGTGCTCGGCCTGGTGCTGCTTCTCGCTCGCGTTCACCGGGTCATCGTAGGCGGCGCTCCCGATGCACACCGCGGGGCAGTCCGTGCTGCGCTGCCCCTACCCTGGTGCGGGTGAGCGACTCCATCTCCACCCAGCCCGACCAGGGGGAGGTCACCGGACCGCAGCGGGTCAGCGGACCGCAGGTCAGCGCCGCCCCGCGCGTGGCCCGGGTATGGCGCGACCGGGCCACCCACGTGGTCAGGGGGGTGGCGCCGCCGACCGTCACCATGGGGACGCGGACGGGCGGGGACGAGGAGATCTCCCAGCGGCAGGCCCGCGCCGTCATCGACCTGGCCCTGCGGGTGGGCGAGGCGATGCTGTCCACGGGCGCCTCGGCAGCCGACTGCGTCGAGACGGTCCTACGCCTCGTGGAGGCCTACGGGGTCCGGTCGGCGCACGTGGACGTCACCTTCACCTCGATCACCGTCTCCATCCACCGCGGGCTCCTCGAGGACCCCCTGTCGGTGATGCGCGTCGTACCGGGCCGGTCGCTCGACTACACCCGCCTCGAGGCGGTCCAGCACCTGGTGGACGACGTCGTGAGGGCGGCCGGGCACGGACGGCGGCCGCCGGACGTCGACACCGCGAGGGTGCGGCTCGTCCGGGTGCTGTCCGCGCCGCATCCCTACCGGCGCTGGGTCGCCACCCTCGGAGCCGGTCTCATGGGGGTCGGCGTGGTGATGCTCTTCGGGGCGGGACCGCTGATGTGGCTCGTCGCCGCGCTGTCGGCCACGCTGGTCGACCGGGCGCAGCGCCTGCTCTCGCTCGCGGGGGTCGCGGCCTTCTTCACGCAGGCGGTCAGCGCGGCCGTGCCCGCCTCGATCGCCCTGCTCATCTTCTGGGGCGACAGCCAGGGCGTCTCGGTGCTCGGGGTGCGCTACCCGTCCCTGGTGGTCGTCTCCGGCATCGTCGTCCTGCTCGCCGGGCTGGGGCTGCTGGGCGCCACCCAGGACGCCCTCGACGGCTACTACGTGACCGCCGGCGCCCGCGGCCTGGAGGTGCTGATGATGACGCTGGGCATCGCGGTAGGGGTCGGCACCGTCATGGCCCTCGGCAACGCCCTGGGCATCTCCATGGAGGTGGACGACACGCTCCTGCTCGGAGGGAACCCCCTCGTGGACGGCGCCGGGGCGCTGCTCATCGCGCTCGGCTTCTGCCTCACCACCTACGCCGGGCTGCGGACCACGGTCATGGCGATGCTGATCGCCGCGCTGGGATGGCTGGTGTTCGCGGCCGGCCTCCTGCTCGGGCTGGGCGGTGCGGCCGCCACCGCCGTGGCCGCCGTGCCGGTCGGTGCGCTGGCGTATGCCGCGCACCGTCGCCTGCGCGTCCCCGAGCTGGCCGTCGCGACGGCGAGCATCGTGGCGCTCCTCCCCGGGCTGGCGGTGTACCGCGCCATCAACCTCATCCTGTCCGACAACCCGGCCGTGGTCGGCACCGCGACGATCCAGTTCGTCAGCGCGGTGGCGACCGGTCTGGCCCTCGCGGGTGGACTGTCGATCGGTGGGTTCCTCGCCCGGCGGCGTTTCAGCCTGGACCGGGCCGCCCAGCGCGCGCGACGCCGCGCGCCGGGGCACGCCTGACCGGGGTCGGGCGGGGAGCGCTCAGTCCTGCCAGGTCCAGGAGGCCAGCAGGGAGTCCAGCAACGGGGCCGCCTCCTGCGCGTCCGCCTCGGGAGCCGAGAGGGTGACGACGTACAGCGTGCCGTCGTGGCTGATCCAGCGCTGGGTCTGGGCGAGCGAACGGCCCTGGACCTCGCGGACGATGGTGTAGCCGGGGGCGCGGTTGCCGTCCACCTCCGCCGGCTCCAGCAGCTCGTACTCGCCGTCCTCGCCGGCCAGCTGCTCCGCGGTCTCCTCGACGGCTGAGGTGAGGTTGCTGACGTACTCCTCCTGGGTCACCAGGATGTTGGGGAAGAACCCGTCCACCTGCTCCGGCGCCCGCCCGGCGAGCTGGACGTTCTCGTCGTCGACGAGGTCCATCGCGTCCACCCACCCCGCGGGCAGGTCCGCCGTGAAGCTCTGGTCGGCGGAGGTGACGGCGACCGGCGCCTCCTCCTCCGCCTCCTCCGGCGGGGCCGAGGAGGTGACCGACCCGTCGTCGGCGACGGGGGGCTCCGACGTCACGGCGGCCTCGGTGGTGGTCTGGACCTCCTCCGACGTGGGGGCCGCGCTGCTCGGGAGATCCGCGTCACCGGTCGGCTCCTCCTGGGCGCAACCGGCCAGCAGGCTCGCGGCCAGCAGGACGACGGCGCCGGCGCGGGCGAGCGGGCGGCGGGACGTGCGCGACATGGGTCTCCTCCGGTCGGGGGCGCCGGATGGTCCGGGGCTCTCACCTCCAGTATGCGGTCTCGCGGGCCCGCCTAAGGTGGCTCCCATGACAGCGGTGCGCCCCGACAGCGTCATCGACCTGCACACGCACTCGCTGTGCAGCGACGGACGCGAGCCGCCGGCCACCGTCGTGCGGGAGGCCGCCCGCGCGGGGGTGGACGTCATGGCCCTCACCGACCACGACGTCGTCACGGGGTGGGCGGAGGCGGACGCGGCCGGCCGGGAGCTCGGCGTGTGCGTGGTCCCCGGGGTCGAGGTCTCCTGCAGCTGGCGCGGGGTCTCGGTGCACCTCCTGGCCTACCTCCCCGACCCCCAGGACCAGGCCCTGCGGGGGGAGCTCGAGGCGAGCCGCGCGAGCCGGGAGACGCGGTTGCTGCGCATGGTGGACCTGCTCGCCGCGGACGGGTACCCGGTGAGCGCCGAGGAGGTGCTCGAGCTCGCCGGCCCCGGCGCCACCCTGGGGCGCCCGCACATCGCAGACGTGCTGGTGCGCAACGGCGTCTTCCCGGTCCGGGACCGCGCGTTCGAGAGCGTCCTGGCGGCGGACGGCCCCTACTACGTCTCGCACTACGCACCGTCCCCCGTCCGGGCCACCGAGCTGGTGCTCGCGGCCGGCGGGGTGCCGGTGATGGCCCACCCGTTCGCCAGCGCCCGTGGCCGGGTGGTGCCGGACGGGGTCGTCGAGGAGATGGCTGACGCCGGTCTGGCGGGCCTGGAGGTGGACCACCGCGACCACGGGCCCCACGAGCGGGAGCACGCCGCGCGGCTCGCGTCCCGGCTCGGGCTGCTGCGCACCGGGTCGAGCGACTACCACGGGTCGGGCAAGCCGAACCGGTTGGCGGAGAACACGACGCGGCCGCAGGTGCTGGAGCAGATCATCGCCGCAGGGACGGGACATCGGCTCCTGGGGGCCGGGCTCCGCCCGGGCTGATCACTCGGAGGTCGAGGCGTCACCCGTCCGCGTGGTGCGACGACGACGGCGCGGCTTGGCCTGACGACGCTCGCCGGCGGCCGGCGATCCCGCGCCCTCGTCGGCGACTCGCGGGCGGTCGCGCTCACCCCTCGGTGCTGCTGCGCGACGACCGCCCCTGGCGTCACCCCGCGCTCCGTCACGGCCACCGCGACCTCCGGCGCGGTCGCCACGGGCCCGCTGCGGACCGCCGAGGTCCTCGAGCTCCTCGGCGGCCAGGCCCTGGTGCGTGCGCGCGGAGCGCGGCAACGTGCCGCTGGTGCCGGCCGGGATGGTCAGCTGCTCGAAGAAGTGCGCACTGGAGGAGTAGGTCTCCTCCGGCTCGGGGTAGCCCAGGTCGAGCGCCTTGTTGATCAGGCCCCACCTCGGCATGTCGTCCCAGTCGACGAAGGTGACGGCGACGCCGGTGGCACCGGCCCGCCCGGTCCGTCCGATCCGGTGCAGGTAGGTCTTCTCGTCCTCGGGGCACTGGTAGTTGACGACGTGGGTCACGGCCTCGACGTCGATGCCGCGGGCCGCGACGTCGGTGGCCACCAGGACGTCGACCTTGTCGCTGCGGAACGCCCGGAGCGCCTGTTCCCGCGCCCCCTGTCCCAGGTCGCCGTGGATCGCGGCCGCAGCGAAGCCGCGGTCGGCGAGCTCGTCGGCGACCTTGGAGGCGGTGCGCTTGGTCCGCGTGAAGACGATGGTGCGGCCCCGTCCCTCGGCCTGCAGCAGGCGGGCCACCATCTCGACCTTGTCCATCGCGTGGGCCCGGTAGACGAACTGCTCGACGGCGGCGACCGTGTGACCCTCGCCGTCCTCCGTCATCGCCCGGATGTGCGTCGGCTGCGTCATGTACTGACGGGCGAGCGAGACGACGGCGCCGGGCATCGTGGCGCTGAACAGCATGGTGTGACGCCCGGCGGGGGTCAGTGCCAGCAGCTTCTCGACGTCCGGGAGGAACCCGAGGTCGAGCATCTCGTCGGCCTCGTCGAGCACGACCGTGCGGGCGTGGGCGAGGGACAGGTGCCCCTTCCCGGCGAGGTCCAGGAGCCGTCCCGGGGTGCCGACCACGACCTCGACGCCGCGCAGCAGCGTCTCGATCTGGGGCTCGTAGGCGCGGCCGCCGTAGACGGTCAGGACGCGCACGCCCCGGTGTGACCCCGCCTTCTGCAGGTCCGAGGAGACCTGGACGGCGAGCTCACGGGTGGGGGCCACGACCAGGGCCTGCGGAGCACCCGGGCGTTCCAGTGCGGCATACCCCGGGTCCGCGGGCGCGAGCACGTTGTGCAGGAGCGGGAGGCCGAAGCCGAGGGTCTTGCCGGTGCCGGTCTTGGCCTGGCCGATGATGTCGTGGCGGGCCAGGGCGACCGGGAGGGTCATCGCCTGGATGGGGAAGGGGTGGGTGATCCCCTGCTCGGCGATGGCGCGCACGAGGTCGGGGTGGATGCCGAAGTCGGCGAAGGTGCGGGTCTCCTGCACGGGGTTCTCACGATCGGGTCGAAGGGTCCGGGCGCGCGTCAGGGCTGCGCCGGGCTCGCGGGCCGATCGGGAACGTCCTTGTGGAGTGGCCGGGCGACGCGCCCGACCTGTGCAACCGCAGCGAAAGCGGCCGACCGGTCACCGGTGAACCCCTCCAGCGTACCGGAGTCCGGTCCCGCGCCCCGCCCGAGACAGGCCCGGCCCAGGACAGCACGACGGCGCGGCCTCCCGTCAGGGAGTCCGCGCCGTCGGTCAGGCGTCGGTGCGCGTCAGCGGTTGACGGCGCGGTTCCCGCCGCGACGGGTCACCGCGATGTAGGCCGCGACGGCCACGATCGCGAAGATGGTGCCGAGGATGAGGCCCCAGAAGCTGAACTGCTCCCCCTCGGTGCCGAGGAACTGGGCACCCACCCAGGCGCCGACGAGCGAGCCCACGGCACCCAGGAGGATGGTCACGGGGATCGACAGGTTCTGGTCACCCGGCAGGATGAGACGAGCGAGCGGGCCGACGATGCAGCCCACGATGAGGGCGACAATGATGGTCCAAAGCATGTGCGTGACCTTTCACGTATTCGATGACGGAGGGCGTTTCCTCCGGCGGGCGCCCACGCTGAAGCGCAGGCACCACGTTGTGCAACAGGAGTCACGCTAGTGCCAACAGGGGAGTTGCGCCAAGCCAACCCACCCCGGGCGGGTCTCGTCAGCGGGTGCCGAAGCCGACCCGGCCCTTCTCCTGGGCGCCGATCTCGACATACGCGAGGGCCGCGGTCGGCACGAGCACGGTGCGCCCCTTGTCGTCCTCGAGCTCGATGAGGGGGCTGCCGTTGCTCATGGCCTCGGTGACGGCCGAGCGGACCTGCTGCGGGGTGCTGTCAGACTCGAACGCGACCTCGCGGGCGACGTTCCGGACGCCGATGCGGACCTCCACTGTTCCTCCTGGGCTGGTGGGGACGGTTGTCGCCCCGAGGTTATCCCGCCCCGTCGTCGCCTCCGGACACCGCGTCCGCCGCGCCGCCCGTCTGCGGGACGTGACCGATGCCGCGCCAGACCAGCGTGCGCAGCAGGTCGATGGCCTGCCGGCGGGACACGGGCGAGCGCGACTCGTACCAGTGCCGCGCGACCGTCTGCACCTGGCTGCTGATGGCCCATCCGAGCAGCGCCGCCTCCTCCCACCCCAGGTCGGTCTCGTCCTGGATCACGCGACCGATCGCCTCGGCGCACCCCCGCTGCGCCTGCTCGAGGATCCGCGCCACCGAGGGCTCTCCACCCATGTCGGAGGCCATGATGAGGGGGTAGCCGGAGCCGGGTCGGTCGACGAACTCGAAGAACGACTGCAGGCTGGCGGCGATGCGCAGCTCGTTCTCGGTGGTGGAGGCCAGGGCCACCCGCACGGTGTCGACGACGTCGTCCCGGACCCGCTCGGCGAGGGCGACGTAGAGGTCGAGCTTGCTGTCGAAGTGCTGGTACAGCACCGGCTTGGAGACGCCGGCGCGATCGGCGATGTCGTCCATGGCCGTGGCGTGGTAGCCATGCTCGGAGAAGGCGGCGAGCGCGGCCTCCAGGAGGAGTGCGCGTCGCTCGTCCCGTGGCAGGCGCACCCGCGGGGGCGTCGGGACGTCCGCGTCGGCCGATGTGGCCACTGCTCCTCCTAGGCTCGGCTGGGAGGAATGATAGGCCGCGGCGTGCGGCGGGGCCCGTGGGACGGGCCGCGCGGCTGCCCTGTCGGTGCGCGGTGATGAGATGGGGGTATGTCCTCGGCCGGCTCCGCGCAGCAGCTCCGCCCGGACGACCCTGCGCAGGAGCGCGTCCTGACCCATCGGGGAGGGACGCTGCTGGTCCTCGGGTCGCCGGGCAGCGGCAAGACGTCCACGGTGGTCCGGCACGTCCAGGCGCGGGTGCTCCAGGACGGTCTGCCACCGGACTCCTGTCTGGTCCTGGGTCCGACCCGTCAGGCCGCGGCGCTGCTGCGCGCCAGGATCGGGCGTGGCCTCGGGCTGACCTTCTCCCAGCCCCTCGCGCGCACCCCCTCCTCCCTGGCGTTCGCGGTGCTGCGCCTGGCGGCCGCCGGGACCGGCGAACCGCTCCCGCGCCTCCTGTCCGGCGCCGAGCAGGACGTCATCCTGCGTGAGCTGCTGGCGGGGCACGCACAGGACGGCGGCGGCCCGGGGTGGCCGCAGCAGCTCACCGCCGCACTGCCGACCGCGGGGTTCCGGGCCCAGCTGCGCGACCTCCTCATGCGCGCGGTCGAGCACGGGCTGGAACCCGCCGACCTCTCCCGGTTCGGGGTGGAGCACGGCCGCCCGGAGTGGGAGGCGGCTGCCGCGGTCCTGGCGGAGTACGACGAGGTGACCGCGCTCTCGGAGCCGGGCAGCTACGACCCGGCGTGGATCTGCACCGCCGCCGCGGACGCGCTGGAGGAGGACTCCCGGCTGCTGGCCGACGTCCGTGCCCGGGTCCGGGTGATCGTCGTGGACGACGCCCAGGAGCTCACCGCCTCGGCCGCCCGGCTGCTGCGGGTCATCCACGCGCCCGGGACGGACACCCTGCTCGTGGGTGACCCGGACTCCTCGGTGCTCGGTTTCCGGGGAGCCGTGGCAGGTCGGTTCGTCGAGCTGGCCGCCCACCTCGCCGCCCCGCACGCACCCGTCACCGTCGCGTTGCGCACCCGGCACCGTGGCGGGCCGGCGCTGGCCGTCGTGCAGGCCTCCGTCGCCGAGAGGATCGGGGTGACCGGCGGAACCGGCCACCGCCGTCCGTCGCCGGTCGGGTGCACCGGCGAGGCTGTCGAGGTGGCGGTCGCCCGCAGCGGCCCGCAGGAGAGCGCCTACGTCGCCCGGTGGCTGCGGACGGCGCACCTGCGCGACGGCGTGCCCTGGGGCAGGATGGCCGTCCTGGCGCGCTCGGGGGCGCAGCAGGAGGCTGTCCGTCG
Organism: Ornithinimicrobium cerasi; assembly: GCF_003702705.1. GTDB lineage: Bacteria > Actinomycetota > Actinomycetes > Actinomycetales > Dermatophilaceae > Ornithinicoccus > Ornithinicoccus cerasi. Next base: position 104,282 of record NZ_QZMN01000012.1, read on the forward strand.
GGCACTCGCCAACGGCGGGGTGCCCGTCCGCGTCGACCGGTCGGGGACGCCGCTCGGGCACGACCCCGCAGTGGCCCCCCTCCTCACGGCCTTCGACGTCGTGACCAGAGGACCGGGGCAGCCGTGGCGGGCCACCCCGGAGGAGACGGTCTCTCTCCTCACGGGGCCCTGGGGGCAGGTGGACCCGGTGCACCTGCGGCGTCTGCGCCGCCGCCTCCGCGCCTCCGAGCTGGCGGCCGGGGGAGACCGGGCCGCCGACGACGTCCTCGCGGAGCTGCTCTCCGACCCCGGGCTGCGCATCACCACCCCCGCCGACATCCATCCCGACCTGGCCCCGGTGGTCCGTGTCGGCGCCGTCATCGAGGCCGGTCGCGCCGCGGCGGGCACGGACCCGTCCGGGTCGGCCGAGGACATCCTCTGGGCCCTGTGGGACGCCACCGGCCTGGCGGGCACCTGGGCCGCCCAGGCGCTCGCGGGGGGCGCTCTCGGCGCGCGCGCCGACCGGGACCTCGACGCGGTGCTCGTCCTGTTCGGCGCGGCCGCGTCGTACGTCGAACGGCTGCCCGGAAGCAGGGCGCGCGGCTTCCTCGACCACGTCCGCAGCGCCGAGGTCGCCGCGGACACTCTCGTCGTCGGCGCCCGGACGGGAGAGGCGGTCGAGGTGCTGACCCCCCAGGGAGCGGCGGGCCGTGAGTGGAGTCACGTGGCCGTCGTCGGGGTGCAGGACGGGGTCTGGCCGGATCTGCGCCTCCGCGACACGCTGCTCGGTGCCGAGGCTCTGGTGGCGGCGCTGGCCGGCGGACCGACGGGTGGACCCGAGGCGGTCCGGGCGTCCCAGTCCCAGGTGCGTGCGGACGAGCTGCGTCAGTTCCACGTCGCCGTCACCCGGGCCGACCGGCAGCTGCTCGTCACGGCCGTGGCCAGCACCGAGGACCAGCCGTCGGCGTTCCTCGACCTGGTCGACCCCGGCCACCGCGAGCGTCCTCCGGTGGACGTCCCTCCTGCGCTGACTCTCCGGGGCCTGGTCGGCCAGGTGCGTCGCGAGGCGGTCCTCGCCCATCGAGAGGGACGGCGGGCCGAGCGGGACGCCGCCGTCGACGCCCTCCTCCGGCTGGCCGACGCGGGGGTCCCCGGGGCGGACCCCCAGCGGTGGTGGGACACCCTGGAGGTGTCGGCGGATCGTGACCTCGTCCCGCGCGGCCCGGTCAGGGTCTCTCCCTCGCAGGTCCAGACCTACCTGGACTGCGCGCTGAGGTGGTTCCTCACCACGCGGGGCGCGGACACCGGTGAGGCGACGCGGGCGGAGATCGGAACGCTGGTCCACGACGTGGTCGCGACCCGGCCGGAGGGGGATGCGGTCACCCTGGTCGCCGAGCTTGAGCGCCGCTGGCCCGAGCTGGGACTGCCGGCGGGCTGGATCGGCGACAAGCAGCTCCAGGGGGCACGGCGGATGGTGGAGCGCTTCGCCGCCTACGTCGCCGAGGCGGCGGGCGAGGGGCGGGTCCTGCTGGGGACCGAGCTCGACCTGCGCGTGCGGGTCCCGGCCGCCGGCGAGGGGGAGCGGGACGTCCTCATCACCGGTCAGGTCGACCGGCTGGAGCAGGACGCCGAGGGGCGTCTCGTGGTCCTCGACCTGAAGACCAGCGGGACCAAACCCTCCAAGGACGAGATCCGCACCCACGCCCAGCTCGGCGCCTACCAGGTGGCGGTGGAGGAGGGGGCTTTCCACGGGACCGCGGCCGGGCGGAGCGGGGGCGCCCAGCTCGTCAACCTCGGCACCCCCGAGCGGCAGCTCACCCAGGTACAACCCGCAGTGGAGGAGGCTGACGATCCGGGCTGGGCGCACGCGATGCTGCGCCGTGCCGCGGCGGGGATGGCGGGTCAGCACTTCCCCGCCCAGGATCTCGGGCAGCGGTGCCGGCGCTGCCCCGCACGCTTCTGCTGTCCCCTCCAGCCCGAGGGGCAGCAGCGATGACGCCCGGCCTGCGCTACGGAGCGGACGAGCTCGCCGACCTGCTCGGCACGCACCGCCCGACACCGGAGCAGCGCGCCGTCATCGAGGCACCACTGACCCCGGTGGTCGTCGTGGCGGGGGCGGGCTCGGGCAAGACCGAGACCATGGCTTCCAGGGTGATCTGGCTGATCGCCAACGGGGTCGTCCGGCCCCAGGAGGTTCTCGGCCTGACCTTCACGCGCAAGGCCGCGTTGGAGCTGTCAGCGCGGCTGGCCGACAAGCTCGCCCGGCTCGGGCGGGCGGGGGTCCCGGTCGCCGACGCCGGTCCTGGCCTCGAGGCCTTCGACCTCCCGACCGTGTCGACCTATCACGCCTACGCCGGTCGACTGGTCAGCGAGCACGGACTGCGCCTGGGCGTGGAGCCCGACGCCCGCTTGCTGTCGGAGGCCGCCTGCTGGCAGCTGGCCCACGAGGTGGTGGCCGCCTACCCGGGCGACATGAGCGCGATGGACCTCCAACCGTCCACCGTCGTCCGCGCCGTGGTCTCCCTCGCCGGCGAGCTCGGGGAGCACCTCGTGGACCCGGCGGACGTCCTCGACTGGCTCGGCCGGGTGGAGGGCCACCTGCGGTCCCTCCCCGGCGCCGACGGCCGGAAGCCGAAGGTCGTCGGTCAGCAGCTCGCGGACACCCTGCGCCGTCAGTCGCTGGTCTACCCCCTTGTCCAGGCCTACCGCGCTGCCAAGGCGGAGAGGGGGGCCCTCGACTTCGGTGACCAGATGGCCCTCGCCGCCCGCCTCGCCCGGGACGTCCCCGACGTCGCCCAGTCCGAGCGGATCCGCTACCGGGCAGTGCTCCTGGACGAGTTCCAGGACACCTCCGAGGCACAGATGGTGCTGATGTCGGCGCTCTTCGCGGGCGAGGACCTGCCGGTCACCGCAGTCGGCGACCCCCACCAGTCGATCTACGGCTGGCGCGGCGCCAGCGCCACCACCCTGACCCGGTTCCCGCACGAGTTCGCCGTGGGGGGCCGGGCTACCCCGGTGCTGCACCTGAGCACCTCGTGGCGCAACGACGACGCGGTCCTCGCCGCGGCCAACGCCGTCGCCGAGCCGCTCCGGAGCGGTGCGCCGATCCCCGTCCGGACGCTGCGGTCGCGGGACGGTGCGGGTCCGGGTCAGGTGGAGGTCGCCCGGTTGGTCGACCACGTCACGGAGGCCGAGCACGTCGCAGCCTGGGTCGGCGAGCAGTGGGGCAGACCCGGGGCACGGTCCGCGGCGGTGCTGTGCCGAGCCCGCGCGCAGTTCCCCACCGTGGTGGACGCGCTGCGACGCCAGGGTCTTCCGGTGGAGGTCGTCGGGCTCGGTGGTCTGCTCGACACCCCCGAGGTGCTGGATCTCGTGGCCCTGCTGTGGGTGGCCCAGGAGCCGACGAGGGGTGACCAGGTGATGCGGCTCATCACGGGTCCGGTATGCCGACTGGGCGCCGCTGACGTCGACGCTCTCTGGGCGTGGGTCCGGGAACCCGGTCGGGAGGTCGTGCGCGCCATCCCCCGCGAGCACGCCGCGGTGCTGGCGGAGGCGCTGGAGTCTCCGCCACCCTCCTCGTGGGCCGACGCCGCCGGACGGCGCCTGAGCCCGGAGGCGGGGGCGCGCCTGGCGTGGTTGGCGGGGGTCGTGCGACGGGTGCGTCGACTCGTCGGCCTGCCTCTGCCCGACCTGCTCATGGAGGCTGAGCGGCTGCTGGGCCTGGACCTGGAGGTGGCGGCAGACCCGGACCTGCACCCCACCTGGGGGCGCGCCCAGCTCGACGCCCTGGTCGACGTCGCGGCGGGCTACGCGGCGGGTGCCGACCGGGTGAGCCTGGGCGGCTTCCTGGACTGGCTGGACGCCGCGAGGGAGCACGAGCGCGGCCTGGAGGGGGTGGAGGTGCCCGAGCTGGCCGAGGTGAGCGTCGACGCCTCCCGGGTCCAGGTGCTGACGGTCCACGCCGCCAAGGGCCTGGAGTGGGACCTGGTCGCGGTCCCCGGGCTGGTCGAGGGCACCTTCCCGTCCACGTCGGTCCGTGCCAGCCACGACGGGTCCGGGTGGCGCACCGGCGAGCCGAAGGACCGGGGGTGGCTGACCGGCATCGGCCGGCTGCCCACCCCGCTCCGGGGCGACCGGGAGGGGCGCCCCACCCTGGGGTGGCTCTCCGTCGCGGACACCCACGAGCTGCACTCCGCCGTCGAACGCCTGGCCGACGAGGGTGGGCAGTTCGCGGTGTCCGAGGAGCGTCGACTGGCCTACGTCGCCCTCACCCGCGCCCGGAGCCGGATGCTGCTGACGGCGCCGGTGTGGTCCACGGGTAAGACTCCCCGGGTGACGTCGCGCTTCCTCGAGGAGGTGCGCCTGAGCGACGAGGTGCGTCGGCGTGCCTGGGCGCCGATGCCCGACCCCGGCGACCCGGAGCAGAACCAGAACCCTCGCCTGCTGGAGGAGAGCACCGCACCCTGGCCGGTGCAGCCGCAGGCGCGTCGGCAGGTGGTGCGGGACGTGGCGGCCGCGCTCGTGGCGGCCCGCTCCGCGGGCACGGAGGCCTCCGCGCCGGGCACCGGTCCCTGGGACGACCTCGTGGAGCTCCTGCTCACCGAGCGGGCCGAGGCGAGAGGCGCGGCAGGGCTGCCCGCGGCCCCCGACTCCCTCTCGACATCGGCCGTCGTGGAGCTCGCCGGGGACCCGCAGGCCTACCTCACCCGGCTGCGCAGACCCCTGCCCTCCCCGCCCGCACCCCACGCGCGCCTGGGCACGGCCTTCCACGCCTGGGTGGAGCAGCACTACTCCACGCCGGTCCTGGTCGATCTCGACGAGCTCGTCACCGGCGACCTCGAGCTGGATCCGGAGGAGGACCTCGAGGTCCTGCAACGCCACTTCCTGGCCAGCGAGTGGGCCGACCGCTCACCCACGGACGTCGAGGTCTCCCTGGAGACGAGCGTCGCCGGACGTGCTGTCCGTGGCCGGATCGACGCAGTCTTCGCGGACCAGGACGGTGGCGTGACGATCGTGGACTGGAAGACGGGCCGACCCGGGTCGGTGGAGGACCAGCGACGCCGTGCCCTGCAGCTGGCGGTCTACCGCCTGGGCTACGCCCGCCTCACCGGCCTCCCGCCGCAGCTCGTGCGAGCCGCGTTCTTCTTCGCCGCCACGGGCCAGACGGTGCGGCCGCCGTTGCCCGGGGAGGCCGAGCTGGAGCAGCTGCTGTCCCGGCTCACGCTCGCGGACGGCGGTGCGGCTCAGCGGTCGGGGGAGTCGTCCCTCGAGCCCGGCCCACCGGCCCCCGGTTCGGGCCGGACGTCCGGCATGCCGTAGAGCTCGTGCAGCCGCTGGGCGTCGTCGAGCCCCTCGTCGTCCTGCGGGTCGACCCCGTGCGTCGCGCCCGCGGTCGAGGGGTCGGGCACCTCCTCGTCGGCGCCGGGCGCCTCGGTGGCGGTGGGGCCGGGAGTCTCCTCGGGCACCTCCGTGGCGGTGGGGCCGGTGATCTCGTCGGGGGCGATCGTGACCCTGGGGACCTCGACCGTCGGGTCCGCCTCTCGCCCCTCGGCCGCCCCGCCCCGGTCGTCGGCGAGGTCGAGGGCGTCGGCGTCGCCCGGGTCGCCGCTCACGTCGAGGGCGTCGGCCTCGCTCGGGTCGTCGTCGGGCGACTGGTCCGGGTCGTACGCCTCCGCGACCACGTCGTCGGCGTCCGTCGACGGCTCGTCACCCGGCGTCCCGGGAGCCGGGTGGTCAGGCTCGGTCAGGCTCACCGGGAACACCTCGACGTCCTGCGCCGACCGGTCCACGGGCCCCGTGCCGGGTCCGGGCGCCGCCCCGGCGCCCTCGCGAGGTCGGGCGGTCGCGGGGACGAGGGAGTCGTCGTCCTCGGTGAGGCGGTCCATCCGGCGTAGGACCTCGACGATCCTGCGCACCTGCTGCTCCTGGCCCTCGGCGACGGCCGCGGCGAGGCCGCGGAGCGCGCGGGTCTCGGCGACGAGGCGGGCACGGGCGTGCAGGTAGGGGTCGGGTCGCTGCGCCCTCGCGAGGGTGTAGGCGTCAAGGACGGCCTCCCACGCCTGCGGCGAGGCGCTCGCGTAGAGCGCCGCCAGGTCCGTGGCGGGGTCTCCCACCATGGCCTCTCCCCAGTCGGTCACCGCCACGACCCGGCCGCTGCCCGCGTCGGCGGGGTCGGCGAAGGCCACCAGGACGGTCCGCCCGGAGAACGAGCCGTGCACGGGGGTGGTGGCGAACTGCCAGAGGGCCGGCGCGTCGAACGCCTCCTCCCAGCGTGCCAGGAGGCCCGTGGGCACCCGCCCCGTCTCCGAGGCGCGGTCGACCTCCGCGGTGGCGCGCTGCCTGCACCCGGCGGCGTCGAACACGGGCACGTCCTGCTCCTCGAGGACCCCACGGGGGATGTTGTGGACCGAGGCGAGGGCCCTCCCGAGGGCGCTGGCCAGCCCCGGACCGCCCGGGAGCCTGCCCAGGTCGAGGGGCGAACCCTCGACGTGGGGGTACACGGCGGCGTCACCGTCGGTACCGAGCGATGCATACCCGGCCGGGGTCGGCACCTTGAAGGGGACGTGGCGGGCGAGCTGACGCACCAGCTCGTCGTTGCGTCGCATGCGGGCCCCGGCCACCGGGTGCAGCGGGGCGTGCACGACCCAGCTGCGACCTGTGGCGTCCGTGACCAGAGCCCTCTGGACCTCCGTGTCGTCCTCGGGGTCAGCCGACGCCATCCCGGCCACCGCGACCGGCTTCATGCCCGGGACGGCGGCGCTGGCGAGGGCGGCCATGGCCAGATCGCTGCGCATCACCGGTCCACCGTATGCGGTGCGCCGCCCGTGGTCGGGGAAGCCGCCCCGGCAGGTCATGGAGGCGTCGGTGCCTGCACCTACAGTGGCGTGCGTGACCCGTTCGGACGAGACGTTGCTCGACCTGGCCCTGTCGAGATCGACGGTGGACCGGTCGGCCCAGGAGCGGACGGACGACGGCACCGTGCCGCGCGCGCTCACGGACCCCGCGACGAGGGTGGTCAGCCTCCGGGGTGGCACGGCTGCCGTCGGCCCGGCGCTCGGTCGCGCGGGCGGAGCCACCAGGGGCCTGGTGCTGCGAGGCCCGGTCGAGGCGGACGCGGGGCTGGCGCCGTGGTTCCTGGGACGCCGTGAGGGGGTGGCCTACCTGGCCGTCCAGCTGCCTCCCGAGGAGGATCAGCCCGTGCCGATCCCGGACGATGCGGACTGGGTGGACCTTCGCGAGGTCGGTGCGGACCTCGACGACACCGACGCCGGCCTGCTCACCACGGCTACGGCGCTGGCCGGGTGGCACCGCGGCCATCGGCACTGCCCCCGGTGCGGGGCCCGCACCCTGGTGGTGCTCGGTGGGTGGGTGCGGCGCTGCCCCCAGGACGGGTCGGAGCACCATCCCCGCACCGATCCTGCCGTCATCATGTCGGTCGTCGACGACGCGGACAGGATCGTCCTCGGCACGGGGGTCGCGTGGCAGGAGGGCCGGGTCTCGGTGCTGGCCGGTTTCGTGGAGGCCGGGGAGACGATGGAGGCGGCCGTCGTCCGCGAGGTGCGCGAGGAGGTCGGCATCGAGGTCTCCGAGCTGGTCTACCGGGGCAACCAGCCCTGGCCCTACCCGGGGTCGCTCATGCTGGGCTTCCGGGCTCGCGCCGTGACCACCGACCTCGTGCCGGACCCGGGGGAGCTGCGCTACGCCGGGTGGTTCAGCCGCGAGGAGCTCGCCGACGGGGTGCGCTCGGGCACGCTCACCCTGCCGACGCCCGCGTCCATCGCCAGACGTCTGATCGAGGACTGGTTCGGGGGCCCCCTTCCGCATCCCGCCGGCCGGGAGCCTCAGCCTTGACCCTTCCCGCGACGGGCGCCCAGCAACCCCTCGACCCGGACGCCGTCCTTGCCGCGCTCGACCCCGAGCAGCGGGAGGTGGCGGCCCATCCGAACGGCCCCATGGTGGTCCTGGCGGGGGCGGGCACGGGCAAGACCCGCGCCATCACGCACCGCATCGCCTACGGCGTGGCGTCCGGTGCCTACCACCCCTCCCGGGTGCTGGCCGTCACGTTCACGGCTCGCGCCGCCGGGGAGATGCGGACGCGGTTGCGTGGGCTCGGTGTCCCCGGGGTCCAGGCCAGAACCTTCCACGCAGCCGCCCTCCGCCAGCTCCAGTTCTTCTGGCCGCAGGCGGTGGGAGGGGCTCCGCCGGAGATCCTGGCCCAGAAGGTGCCGGCCGTCGCCGAGGCCGCGGGGCGGCTGCGCCTGCGGCTGGACCGTGCAGGTCTGCGCGACGTCGCCAGCGAGATCGAGTGGTCGAAGGTGAGCATGCTCTCCGCCGACACCTACGCCGCGACGGCCCGGTCGCTGGGGCGGTCGCCGGCCGGCCTGGACGCCACCGCGATGGCCCGTCTGCTCGAGGTCTACGGCGAGGTCTGCGACGAGCGTCACGTCATCGACTTCGAGGACGTGCTCCTCCTGACCGTCGCGCTTCTGGACGAGCACCCGCGGGTGCGGACCCAGGTGCAGGACCAGTACCGGCACTTCGTCGTCGACGAGTACCAGGACGTGAACCTCCTGCAGCAGACGCTGCTCGACCAGTGGCTCGGCGACCGCTCCGACGTCTGCGTGGTGGGTGATCCGGCGCAGTCGATCTACTCCTTCACGGGGGCGTCGGCGGAGCACCTGCTGGGGTTCCCCCGACGGCATCCCGACGCGCGCACCGTCCGCCTGGTGCGCAACTACCGCAGCACCCCGCAGGTGGTCCAGCTCGCCAACCTGGTCCTCGACGGGGGCCGCGACCGGGGGGAAGGGGCTGGGGGGACGCGGGAGGCGATCCAGCTCACGGCGCAGCGGGACGGCGGGCCGGTGCCGACCCTCACCCAGCACCCCGACGACGTCGTGGAGGCCAACGGCGTCGCCGCCCAGGTGAGAGAGCTGCTGGACGCCGGCACGCGCGCGAGCGAGATCGCCGTCCTCTACCGGACCAACAGCCAGTCGGAGGTCCTCGAGTCGGCCCTCGCGCGGGCTGACGTGCCCTACCTCGTGCGCGGCGGGGAGAGGTTCTTCTCCAGGCCCGAGGTGCGTTCCGCCGTGCTCCTGCTGCGCGGCGCCGCCCGCTCCGACGACGTCACCCGCCCCCTCGGGGAGGTCGTCCGCGACGTGCTCTCCGGCGCGGGCTGGGGACCGCACCCGCCCGAGGGTGGTGGGGCGACCCGCGAGCGGTGGGAGAGCCTGCAGGCGCTCGCCCTGCTGGCCGACGACCTCGCCCGCACCAGCCCCACCGCCCGGGTTCCGGAGCTCGTGGGCGAGCTCGAGCGACGCGCCGCCGAGCAGCACGCCCCGACCGTCGAGGGCATCACCCTCGCCTCCCTCCACGCCGCCAAGGGGCTGGAGTGGGACGTCGTCCTGCTGGTCGGCTGCAGCGAGGGACTGCTCCCGATCACGCTCGCGGACACGCCCGAGCGCGTCGAGGAGGAGCGCCGTCTGCTGTACGTCGGGATCACCAGGGCCAGGGAGCGTCTGGCGCTGAGCTGGGCCGGCTCCCGCAGTCCCGGTGCCAGGAGCACGAGGACGGTGTCCCGCTTCCTGGCCCCCGCCGCCGGGGTGCTCGGGGCGGGCGCGGAACGGACCGACCGCCCGCGCCGGGGGCGGGGCAGGTCAGGGTCGACCACCGCCAGGGTCCCCCGCACCTGCCGTACCTGCGGCACCATCCTGCACGGTGCCGCCGAGCGCAAGGTGGGCCGCTGCGGTCAGTGCCCACCCACCTACGACGAGTCGGTCTTCGAGGCCTTGCGTCAGTGGCGCAAGGAGACCGCCTCCTCCGCCGCCGTCCCCGCGTACGTCGTCTTCACGGATGCCACCCTCACCGCTATCGCCGAGGCCATGCCTCTGGACGGCGCTGCGCTGCAACAGATCTCAGGAGTGGGGGAGCGCAAGATCGAGAAGTATGGCGAAGACGTGCTGCGCATCCTGCGCGACCCCCACGGGTGATGCCACGTGCCGGGAGCGGTGGGGGTCCGACCCGGCGCGCTCAGGGCCTGAGGAACTTCGTCGGAAAAACCGTTGCACCCTCGGCCGGTGCGGTCATAGAGTGTCAGTCGTCCAGCTCACGGCCGTCCAGGCCGGTGGGGTCAGCGCGCAGCGGAGAGGAGGGGGAATCACATGGAGATGACCATCGTCAGGCGCTCCGGGGTAGTCCGTCGTGACTCGCTCGGCGCAGCCCTGCCCTTCTTCGGGCCCGCACTGCGCCCCCGCCTCGGCTCTGCCGATGCCGTGGTCGGTTCCACCCTCGTCGGTGGCCCCAGCCGCACCGCGACCGCGCCGACCCACCCCCGCCCCCTGGACGTGACCCCAGCCAGGACCAGCTAGCACCCCGCCTGCTGCGTCTGCCGGCCGCGAGTCCTCGTCCGAGGATCCGCGGCCGTTCTGCTGTCCTGCACCGGGCCCGCCGCCCGAGGACCGGCAGATCGTCACGGATCCGTTCCATCAGCACCCACGGAGACGACCGCCATGACGATCACCGCCCATCCGCCCAGTCAGCAGACCAGACCACAGCAGGAAGGAACTGACGTGCACGACGCAGTGCGCACGCACGCCACCGACCCCCGGAGCGGCTCCCTCCCGCCCCTCGCGGCGCTGCTCGGCCTCGTGCCGGACGGTCCGACGGGGGCGATGACGACCGGCCTGCCGTGCCAGCTGGGCGAGGCGGACCTGTGGTTCGCCGAGCAGCCGCACGAGGTGGAGCAGGCCAAGGCGTTGTGCCTTGGCTGCCCCGTGCGGGAGGCCTGCCTCGCAGGCGCTCTCGAACGCCGTGAGCCGTGGGGGGTCTGGGGTGGCCAGCTCGTCCTCCAGGGGGTCGTCGTCCCGCGCAAGCGGCCACGTGGTCGCCCGCGCAAGAACGACGTCGCCGCCTGACGGGTCGCCGTGGCTGTCCCGGGTCGACGACCCGGGCCGCCACGGCGGGCCGCGGGAGGTTGCCGAGGGCGCGTTCACCCGACCCGCGAGGTCGCGGCGGGAACGGCCAGGTCGGGCGGAGGGTGCCAGGCGCAGGCGGGGTGGCGCCGCCACGTGCGCACGACGACGTGCGGCGCGCGGGTGCCGATCTCGTAGGAGAGGCCGGGCGTGACGAGCTGGCCGGCCAGCGCGGAGCGGACCAGCAGGAGGACCACCCCCTCGGCGGCGGCCAGGACGTCGGCGGGCACCGGGACCGGATCGACCTGCTGCGCCGGGTGGCCGAGCCAGGTGGACAGCTCCGGCCAGCCCGGGTCGCGGTCCACCCGGTGCCGGTCGAGGCAGTGCAGGCACGGGTCGGCCGGACGGCCGGTCAGGGGACCGACCACCACCCGCCGGGACTGGACGACGACCGGCAGGTGCAGCAGACCGTCCCGCGCCGCGGCGAGGCCCACATCGGGTGGGACGACGTGCTGGTGCACGTGCACCGTCAGCCGCGCCCGCCCGTCGGTCGGCCCCGACGGGGCCAACGTCAGGGCCAGCCGCGTCGCCACCGGGCCGTGCCCGACGACCGGGCACCGGGCTGGCTCGTCAGCCGCTGCAGGATCGGGGTGCAGGACCCCCGCCACCACGGCGGCGGTCCGCTCGTCGTCCGACCCCTGCACCACGGTCGCCCCGGGCCCCACGCCGACCTGGAGGCCCCCGTCGGAGCGGCGCACGACCGCCCACCCGGAGCGTGGCCGGGGCCCCTGGGGGCAGATTCGCTCGCTCACCCCTCAACACTCGCACCCCTCCTCGGCGAGAGCCGCGTCTGTCCACAGGCCCCGGCCGACGCGTCGCCTCAGCCGTCGCCGCGGAGCAGCTCCTCGATGTCGGCGTCGGTGATCGTGAGCTCGCCCTGCACGCCACCCCGGCGCTCGACATACCCGAGCGGGTCGTCCAGGTCCGCGGCCGTCGGCGCGACGTCGGGGTGACCCCAGGCCTCGTCGCGACCCTCCGTCCCGCGGGCGTCCTCGAGCGCCGCCCACAGGTTCGCGGCGTCACGCAGCCGGCGCGGTCGCAGCTCCAGACCGACGAGCGAGGCGAACGTCTTCTCGGCCGGTCCTCCCGTCGCGCGGCGGCGCCGCACCGCCTCGGCGAGCGCCTCGGCGTGGGGGAGGTGCGCGGAGGTGGCCCTGGCCGTCACCTGGTCCACCCAGCCCTCGACCAGGGCGAGCAGCGTCTCGAGCCGGCCGAGGGCCGCCAGCTGGCGGGGGCTCGGCTCGGGCGAGAACAGGCTGCCACCGAGAGCCTCCTGCATCGCCGTGGGGTCCTGGGGGTCGACGTTGCGGACCGCCTCCTCGATCCCCTCCGTGTTGATGCTGATGTCGCGCGCGTAGTCCTCCACCGCCGCGAGCAGCTGGGGCCCGAGCCAGGGCACCCCGGCGAACAGGCGCACGCGGGCGGCCTCCCGCACGGCCAGGTAGAGATGGACCTCCCCGCCGTCCACCTCCAGGCCCTCGGCGAACTCCGCGACGTTCGCCGGCAGGATGACCACGGACTCGCCGGCGAGCAGGGGGATACCCACCTCGGTCCCCGTGAGTGTCTCCCCGGCCAGGGTGCCGACCGCCTGCCCGACCTGGCCTCCGAACATGCTGGCGCTCATCCGACGGATCATCGGCTCCATCTGCCCCATGAGGGCGGCAGGGTTCATGCCGGGCGGGAGGCCCGGGATCGGCGGGACGCCGTCCTCGCCCAGACCGGACAGCTGCTGGCGCATCGCCTCCCCGAGCGCTGCCTGCAGACCCTCCGCGACGGGGGTGGTCAGCCGTTCCCAGACAGGCAGGGTCTGCTCGACCCACTCCGCCCGGCTCAGCGCGAGCGCGGGTCCCTCGGGCCGGGGGAGGTCGGTCACGGCATCCAGCCACAGGGACGCGACCTGCACGACCTGCTCGACGTCCTTGAGGGTCGTCGCGCCGATGGCAGCGTCGCCGTGCTGGGCCACGACCTGACGGGCGACGTCGTGGGCGAGCTCGGAGTTGACGGGGCCGTCACCCCCGCCGCCCCCCATGAGCATCTCGATCTGGCTACGCATCTGCGCGACCTGGCTCTCGTCGAGGTTGCCCAGTCCCATCGACTCGAGCGCCTCCCTCATCTGCGGCGGGACGGCGCCGCCGAAGAGGGACTCGAGCGGGTCGTGCGGCTCGTCGGGCTGGTCGCGGCGCTCCGGGGAGCTCTCGTCGGACACGGTCGGCCTTCCTTTCTGACAGGCGGTGGGACCAGCCTGCCATCCTGAGACGATGACGGGTGCCGCGGCGGTCCGCCGACGCACCACGACCTCTTCCCTCACAACACCAGGAGACGCCGGTGAGTTCCGTCCCCGCGGCAGTCGCACCGCGCCCGAGGCCGATGCGCCTCGCGCTGACCCGCGCCGCCACGCCCTTCGGAACGGCGGTCGCGGGCGGGCTGGGGTCGGGCGGAGACGTCGTGGTGGGGCTGGACGTCAGCCCGGGCACGGCCCCGGGCGTCGTGTGGCGCCAGGTGGACATCCGCTCGCCGCAGGTCGTCTCGACCCTGGAGGACGTCGACGTCCTCGTCCACCTCGCGCTCGAACCTGACCTCACGACAGCCCTCGAGGAGGAACCCGCCGCCCGGCGGACCCGACGGACGGAGGAGGTGCGCACCCTGGCCACCGCCGCCGCGGCCGCCGGCGTCCGGCGTCTGCTGGTGGTCACCAGCGGGATGGTCCACGGTGCCCGTCAGGACAACCCGGTCCCGCTGCCCGAGGACAGCCCGCTGCGCAGCGACGACACCGAGGGGCTGGTCGCCGAGCTGGTCGCCGTCGAGCGCACCGTCACCGACCTCGCGACCCTGCACCCCACGCTGGAGCTCACCCTGGTGCGTCCTGGCGCCCTCGTGGGGCCGGGCGTCGACACCATGATCACCCGGCACTTCGAGGCCCCCCGGCTGCTGACGATGCGGGGCACCCTGCCGGCCTGGAGCTTCTGCCACGTCGACGACCTGGCCGCCGCGCTTCTCGTCCTGGCCCGCGAGACGGACGCCCCGGGCGAGGTGGCCGTCGCCGCCTGGGGGAGTCTCACCCAGGAGCAGGTCGAGCAGCGCTCCGGCATGCGAGGGATCGAGCTCTCCGCGACCGCAGCCCGCGCGGCCGCGGACCGCCTGCACCGGCTCCGCGTGATCCCCGTCCCCGCCAGCGACCTGGCGTACATCGCCCACCCCTGGGTGACCGACCCTCACCGTCTGTCGGCACTCGGGTGGCAGCCCTCCCACGACAACCTGGCCTGCGTGGACGCCCTCATGGAGCAGGTGCGTGGGCACCATGCCGTCATGGCCCGTCGGTTGCGGTCCCGCGACGCGGTGGGCGCGGCGGCGGCGGGAGCCGCGAGCGCAGCGGTGGCCGTCCTGGCGACCGCCTCCCTGATGCGCCGGCGGCGTCCGAGGGCCTGAGCCCGGCCGCCGATCAGGGGCACTGTCCGGGGACGTGAGCGGGCGGCGGGACGGATCGGCATACAGGGGCCTCCCAGCAGCCATGGGGCAGAATGACGCGGTGAGCGAGCAGCGGGCCACCGTGGTCACCGACATCCGGGAGAGCGCCCTGTCCGTGGACGAGGCGCTGAGGGCGGTCGCGTCCCCTCGCGCGGGGGCGGTGACGATCTTCGTGGGGACGGTCCGGGAGCACGACGAGGGCCGCGAGGGCGTGACCGAGCTGGGCTACAGCGCCCACCCGGAGGCGCTTGCGCTGCTGGAGCAGGTCGCCGGGAGGGTGGCGGCCGGGACGCAGGTCCACGGTGTGTATGCCGTGCACCGCGTGGGCCAGCTGGCCGTCGGCGACCTCGCGGTCGTCTGCGCGGTGTCCGCCGAGCACCGGGCGGAGGCGTTCGAGGGCGGCCGGCGACTCATCGAGGAGCTCAAGGCGCAGGTGCCGGTCTGGAAGCGTCAGGAGTACGCCGGCGGCGAGCACACCTGGGTGGGCCTGTGAGCGATCCCGTGGTGAGGAGGCGACGGGGCGGGGAGGGACCGCCCCACACGGGCGTGGGTCCGTTCTCGTGGGCGCTGATCGTCACGGTCGTGCTCGCGGTCGTGCTGGGGGCCGCCCTGGGGCGGGTGCGGGTGGACCAGGTCGCCTACCACCCCGGTCCCGTCTACGACACCCTCGGCGCGATCGACGACACGACGGTGGTGCAGCTGGACGAGGACCTGCCCACCTACCCCACCGACGGTGACCTCTACTTCACCACCATCCGCATCTCCGGGGGGCCGGGCAACGAGCTCAACGTGTGGGACTGGCTCGAGGCCAGGCTCGACCCGCGCACGACGCTCGTCCCCAAGGAGGACGTCTTCCCCGAGGACGTCACCGCGCAGCAGGTGCGGGAGCAGAACACCTCGCTCATGGAGCACTCCCAGCAGGACGCGGCCGTCGTCGCGCTGCGCGCCAGCGGCATCGAGGTGCCCGAGAAGGTGATGGTCGCGCAGATCATCGTGGACGCCCCGGCCGACGGCGTGCTCGAGGTCGACGACCAGATCCTGGAGGTGGAGGGCGACCCCGTCAGCGAGACCGAGGCCGTCCGGGAGCGGCTGCAGGCGGTCACGCCGGGCGAGTCCGCCACCATGACCCTCCTGCGCGACGGCGAGGAGGTCGAGATCGACGTGCCGACCCGGCGTGACGAGGACACCGGACGCACGATCGTGGGGGTGTACCTCGCGCCCGACTACCAGACCCCGTACGACGTGACGGTCTCCGCGGGGAACGTCGGCGGCCCCAGCGCCGGCCTGATGTTCGCCCTGGCGATCTACGACACCATCACTCCCGGCTCGCTCACCGAGGGCAGGTCGTTCGCGGGCACCGGCGCGATCAGCGGCAACGGGTCGGTCCGGCCCATCGGGGGGATCGCGCAGAAGATGTGGGCCTCCCAGGAGGCCGGGGCCGAGGTCTTCCTCGCGCCCACGGAGAACTGCGACGAGGTGGTGGAACGGCAGCCCGGAGGCCTCACCGTCGTGCCGGTGAGCACCTTCGACGAGGCGCGGGGGTATGTCGAGCAGGTCGCCTCCGCGCAGGACCCGGCCACCCTCGACCTCCCGACGTGCCAGGAGGTCCTGGCCGGCCAGCAGGACGGGTCCGACAGCACCGGCTGAGGACCCGGGCGGGCGTCCGGACCGACCCTCAGTCCACGAGTGTCTGCGCGAGCGCGTGGGTGAGCCCGGGGGCGATGTCCCGCCCCACCGCGACAGCGTCGTCGTCGTCGTGATCACGCTGCCGCAGCAGGCACACCTGCTCCCCGCCCCGCAGGCAGGCCGCCAGCAGCCGTACGTCCTTGCGGTCCGGGTGCCCGGCGAGCCGGTCGGTGGCCTCCCGGGGGTCGACGGGCAGGTCGCGCTCGGCGTCCGGAGGCACGACGATGCGCTCCACGGCCAGCGCCACGCCGGCCACGTCCTCGGGCCAGGCGACCCGTCCGAGCAGGGACTCCAGGTCCGAGGTGGCCGGCAGGCCGTCCTGCTCCACCGCGGTCAGGCTCCCGTCGTCGGCCTGGGCGAGCCGCCCGGCCAGGCTCGGCTCCCGCTCGCGCAGCAAGGCGGTCGGCACCAGGGCGAAGAGCCGCGGCGGCTGGTCCCACCCGGCCCGGGCCACGTGCCGCTCGGTGTCGACGGCGGCGGTCAGGAGGGCGGACGCGGGCGGATCGTGGGACGCGGACACCCTCCCATCGTCGCACCCGACGGGGCGGTCGGAGGCCCGGGGGCGGGCGGTTAGGCTGACGGGGTGAGCCAGCCCGAGCAGCGCCCCGACCCTGACGAGCCCGTAGGCCCGCCCGGGAACGGGGGTGAGCCCCGGTCCTCCGTGCCCGGTCCGGGGTCGCGCCAGCCGTTCTTCGCCGCGGCCGGTCCTTCCGGTCCTGGCGGCGGCGGACGGCGTCCGCCCGCGCCGCCGCGACGGCCCCGTCCGGGGGGTGGCCGCAGCCGCCTGGTGCCGACGGTCCTGATCCTCCTCGGTCTCCTCTCCCTCGTCGGGTACGGGGCGACCCTGTGGACGGAGTTCCTCTGGTACGACTCCGTCGGCTTCCGCGAGGTGCTCACCACCCGTCTGCTGAGCCAGGTCGCGCTCTTCCTGCTCGGTGGCACGGTGACCGCTCTTCTCGTGTGGGCCTCGCTGTGGCTGGCCTGGCGGCACCGTCCGATCTACGCCCCGAGCACGCCGGAGCAGGCCGCGCTCGACCGCTACCGCAGCGCCCTGGACCCGATGCGCCGCCTGGTCTTCGTGGCCGTCCCCCTCGTCCTGGGGGCCTTCGCCGGGGCGGCGATGTCCTCCCAGTGGCAGACCGTGCTGCTCTTCATCCACCGGCAGCCGTTCGGCGTGGAGGACCCGCACTTCGGCATGGACGTGGGCTTCTTCGTCTTCGCCCTGCCGTTCTGGCAGATGATCGTGTCGTTCGCGACGCTGGTGCTGGGCCTGTCCCTCATCGGTGCGCTGCTGGTGCACTACATCTACGGCGGCCTGCAGCTGCAGGCCGCGTCGGGCACGTCGCGCACCTCGACGGCCGCCAGGATCCAGCTCGCGGTCATCCTCGCGCTGCTGCTCGTGGTCCGGGCGGCGGGCTACTGGATCGAGCGCTACACGCTGTCGATGACCGAGCACGCCCGCATCACGGGTATGACGTACACCGACGTCAACGCCGTGCTGCCCACCCGGGGGATCCTCGCGGTCGCGGCGCTCCTGTGCGCGGCGTTCTTCATCGCCACCATCTGGACCCGCGCCTGGCGCCTCCCGCTCATCGGGCTGGGCGGCCTCATCGTCGTGGCCCTGCTCCTGGGCGGCGTCTACCCGTCGCTGGTCCAGTCGCTGCGGGTACGGCCCTCGGAGGCCCAGCTGGAGGCGCCCTACATCGAGCGGGCCCTCACGAGCACCCTCGCCGCCTACGGGCTGGACGGCGTGGAGAAGGTCGACTACGACGCCGTGACCGAGGCGGAGCCGGGGCAGCTGCGCAGCGACGCAGACACAGTCCCCGGGATCCGCATCGTCGACCCGAGCGTGGTCTCCCCGACGTTCCGCCAGCTCCAGGGCGTGCGCAACTACTACCAGTTCTCCGACGCCCTCGACGTGGACAGCTACGACGTCGACGGGGAGGCGGTCGACACCGTGATCGCCGTGCGCGAGCTCAACCAGGCCGGCATCCCCGCCGCGCAGCGCAACTGGGTGAACGACCACACGGTCTACACCCACGGCTTCGGCGTCGTGGCGGCCTACGGCAACCGGCGCTCGAGCGAGGGCGAACCGGTCTTCTACGAGCGCAACATCCCCCCGGTCGGTGATCTGGGGGAGTACGAGCCGAGGATCTACTTCGGGGAGGCGTCGCCGGACTACTCCATCGTCGGTGCCCCCGAGGGGGCCGAGCCGCGCGAGATCGACTACCCCTCGAGCGGCTCGACGACGGGTGAGGTGCGGAACACCTACGAGGGTGGCGGTGGGGTGGCCATCGGAGACTTCCTGCGGCGCGCCGCCTACGCCGTCAAGTACCGGCAGGTCGAGATCCTCCTCTCCGACTCCCTCAACGAGCAGTCGCGCATTCTCGACCACCGGGAGCCGCGCGACCGGGTGGAGCGCGTGGCGCCGTGGCTGCGCCTGGACGGGAACCCCTACCCGGCGGTCGTGGACGGTCGGGTGACCTGGATCATCGACGGCTACACCGTCAGCAGCCGCTACCCGTACAGCCAGATGGAGGAGCTCGGGGAGGTCACGGCGGACTCGCTCCAGACCGCCAACAACGTGGAGTCCATCGGATCTGGCCAGGTCAACTACATCCGCAACTCGGTCAAGGCGACCGTGGACGCCTACGACGGCACGGTCAACCTCTACGCCTGGGACGAGGAGGACCCCCTCCTGATGGCGTGGAGCTCGGCCTTCGACAACTCGGTCCGCCCGATGTCGGAGATCGACGGCTCCCTGATGAGCCACCTGCGCTACCCCGAGGACCTGTTCAAGGTGCAGCGGTCGGTGCTCACGCGGTACCACGTCTCGGACGCCTCCTCCTTCTTCGGCGGGCAGGACTTCTGGGCGGTGTCGGAGGACCCGACGGTGGAGACCGCGGTCAAGCCGGACATCCCGCCGTACTACCTCTCGATCGCGATGCCCGGCCAGGAGGAGCCCACCTTCAGCCTCACCACCACCTACATCCCCCAGGGCCAGGCGCGCCAGAATCTCACCGGCTACCTCGCGGTGGACGCCGACGCAGGGGAGGCCGACGGCGAGCGGCGGGAGGGCTACGGCCAGATGCGGCTGCTGGTGCTGCCCCGCGACTCCACCGTGCGCGGACCCGGGCAGTTCCAGAACGACATCAACTCCTCGAACGAGACCTCGGAGGCGTTCACCCAGACCCTGTCCCAGTTCCTCAACCTCAACCGGCAGCAGGGGTCGCAGGTGCTCATCGGCAACCTCCTGACGTTGCCTGTCGGGGACGGACTCCTCTACGTCGAACCGGTGTACGTCCAGGCGGAGAGCGGATCGGCATACCCGCTGCAGCGCCTGGTCGTGGTCGCGTTCGGCAACGAGCTCGCCTGGTCCGACACCCTGGACGGTGCGCTGGACGAGCTCTTCGGCGGTGACTCCGGCGCAACCGCCGGCGACGCCGGCTCCGAGGCGCCTGAGGGCGGCGACGGGACCGAGGACCCGACCGGTGAGGAGCCGCCGGAGGAGGACGTGGCGCAGGCCGTCGCGGACATCCAGCAGGCCTACGAGGACGGTCAGACCGCCCTGGCCGCCGGCGACTGGGACGCCTACGGCCAGGCCCAGGAGAGGCTGCGTGCCGCCATCGACCGGGCCGTCGCCGCCAGCCCGGAGGGCGGGTCGGTGGCCGTCCCCGGTGGTCCCGACGACGCCTCGCAGACGACGCAGCCCTGACGCGCCGCCGCAGCGGCGGCCCGACCGCACGATTTGGTCGGGCCGCCGGGGTGACGTAGGATCGGGGAAGCAACGACGCGGGGTGGAGCAGTTCGGTAGCTCGCCGGGCTCATAACCCGGAGGTCGCAGGTTCAAATCCTGCCCCCGCTACTCAACGCGTCAGCAGCGCTCGAAGGGCGTGACCAGGACATCGTCCGGGTCACGCCCTTCAAGCGTCGGCCCTTCCCCGTCTCCGTCGCCTGGCAGGCCCCCCACGTCCGCGACGTACAGTGTCCCAACCATGCCCCTGAGCTACCCGGTCCACGCCACCACCCTGCCCAACGGTCTGCGCGTCGTCGTCAGCGAGGACCACGCCGTCCCGACCGTCTCCCTCACCCTGTGGGTCGACGTCGGGTCCCGCCACGAGGTGAGCGGTCGGACCGGCCTGGCCCACCTCTTCGAGCACCTGATGTTCCAGGGCTCCGAGCTCGTGGCGGAGGGGGAGCACATGTCCTCGCTCATGGCGCAGGGCGGGCGCGCCAACGCGACCACCTCCTTCGACCGCACCGCGTATGTCGAGTCCGTCCCGACCGGCGCGCTGGAGCTGGCGCTGTGGCTCGAAGGAGACCGGCACGGCCATCTCCTGCCGGCGCTGACGCAGGAGAACCTCGACAACCAGCGGGACGTGGTCGTGGAGGAGAAGCGGCAGCGCTACGACACCGTCCCCTACGGGTCGGCGCTCGAGCACGCCTGCCGCCTGGTCTTCCCCGAGGACCACCCCTACCACCACACGACGATCGGGTCCATGGCCGACCTCGCCGCCGCCACCCTCGACGACACCCACGCCTTCTTCCGCGCGCACTACGGACCGACCACCACCGTGCTGTCGGTCGTCGGGGACGTGTCCCCGACGGAGGTGCTCGCTCTCGCCGACCGGCACCTGGGTCACCTGCAGGACGCCACCGTCCCCCGCCCCGGACGCACCGCCCCGCTGCCGCCGCTGGCCGGGACGCCCAGCCTGGACGTCGTCGACGACGTGCCCTCCGAGCGTCTGTACCTGTGCTTCCGCCTCCCTGCGGTGACCGACCCGGCCTTCCTGCCGTGCGCCATGGCGATGGACGCGCTGGCCTCCCTGAGCGTGTCGCGCCTCCAGCTGCGCCTGCTGCGCCGCGAGGAGTCCGTCAGCGGCGTCTCCGCCTCGGCGCTCGGGCTGGTCGACGGCACCTCCATGGGGCTGCTGGTGCTGGACGTCTCGGACGGCGTCGACCCGGCCCTGGTCGAGACCGCCGTGCACGAGGAGCTGGTGGCACTGGGACGCGAGGGCCCCTCCGAGGCCGAGCTCGAGGCGTCCCGGGCCGACACCGAGCGCTCGTGGCTGGAGGCGCTGGCCGGGTTCGACGAGCGGGCCGACCTGCTGGCCCGGGCCACGGCGGTCTTCGGCGACCCGGAGCAGGTCAACCGCTACCTCGACGACGTGGTTGCGGTGACCGCCGACCAGGTCCGGGAGGCCGCCGCGCACTGGCTGCAGCCGGGGGCCGCCGCCACGATCCGCTACCGGCGAGGAGCGACGGCCTCGACGCCGCTGCCGGACGAGGTCCTCGCCACCGCCGGGGCGGTCCGGTGAGCGCCCGGACGACCGAGCGGCCGCAGGTGCGCCCGCCCGGGGCGTGGGCCTTCCCGGAGCCCGACGAGCACCAGCTGCCCAACGGCCTGCGCCTGCTCGTCCTGGACCTGCCCGGCCAGCACG
The DNA here is from genome assembly GCF_003702705.1 of Ornithinimicrobium cerasi. Lineage (GTDB taxonomy): Bacteria > Actinomycetota > Actinomycetes > Actinomycetales > Dermatophilaceae > Ornithinicoccus > Ornithinicoccus cerasi. The sequence continues at coordinate 125,820 of NZ_QZMN01000012.1, forward strand.
TGCTGTCCGTCCGCGTCGCCCTGACCCTGCCGGTCTCCTCGGAGGTGCCCGGCACCGAGGGGTCGACGCTGCTCATGGCGCGCGCGCTCGACGAGGGGACGGCACGGCATACCAGCGAGGAGCTGGCCGAGCTCACCGAGCGGCACGGCATCGCCTGGGGTGCCGGGGCCGGGGAGCGTGGCGTCCACCTGGGCGTGGAGGTCACCGGCAGGCACCTGGGCACCGCGCTGGAGGTCCTCACCGAGTGCCTGGCGGAGGCGACCTTCCCGGACACCGAGGTGGCCCGTCTGGCACGCCACCGGCTCGCCGACATCGCCCACGACGACGCCGACCCCGGGGCCCGCGCCTCGCTGCAGTTCGTGCGGACCTACTTCGACGAGCGGGACCGCCCCCACACCCCGCTGGGTGGCGACAGGGACTCGGTCGCGAGCCTGACGCCCGAGCACCTGCGCGAGCGGCACGCCGCACTCTCGCCCGTGGGCGGCACCGTCGTGCTGGTCGGTGACCTGTCCACCACGCCCGACGCCGTCCGGACGGTCGCCGCGACCCTCGGCGGCTGGGCGGGGCAGGCTCGACCCCCCGGTCCGCCCGGCCCTGCGCGGCGGGCGGCAACGGCGGGGCGGGTGGTCCTCGTGCCCCGGCCCGGTCTGGCGCAGACCGAGCTCTACCTGGGCCGCCCCGGCCCCGACCGTCGCACACCGCACGGCTGGGGGACCTACCAGGCGCTCGGCATGCTCCTCGGCGGCTCGCCCCACGCGCGGATCGACCGCGTGCTGCGGGAGGAGCGCGGGTGGACCTACGGGGTCCGGGCCGGCTTCCGGCCCCGTGCCGTGGGTGGCCTCACCGTGGTCGGCGGCTCGGTGCGCGCGGACGCGACCGCGCCCGCCCTGGAGGAGCTGCTGCAGATCCTCTCCGTCCCCGGCGCCGGGCTGGGTGAGGCCGAGGTGCGCGCCGCCGCGGACTTCGTGGCCCGGACGGCCCCTGGACGCTACGGCACCGCCGACGCGGTGGCCGACGAGCTCGTCGCGCTGCTCTCGGACGGGCTCGGTCCGCGCACCGTCACGGAGACGTTGGAGCAGCTGCGCACCCTCACCGTCGAGCAGGTGGCCGCAGCCTGGGACGAGGTGCTCGCCGGTCCGCCGTGGACGGTGGTCCTCGTCGGCGACCCGGGGTATGCCGAGGGGCTCGCCGATCTGGGCCTGGGACCGGTGTCGGTGGTCGGCTGACCGTCGGGTCGGCCTCCCGGTGTCGGCCGGACCAGGGACCGGCCGGTCAGCCCTCGGCCACCTCGCCCGGGGAGAGCGCCGCGAGGACGGCGTCGTGCAGACCACCGTTGGTCACCACCACCGGGGAGCCCGCGGTGGGCTCGCGACCGGAGACCGGGGCACCCCAGGGGTCGCTGACCCGCCCGCCCGCCTCGTGCACCAGCGCGGTGAGGGTGCTCGTCTGGTAGGTGTCGAGGTAGGCCCCCAGCCCCACGTCGACGGCGCCCTCGGCCACCAGCGCGTGGCTCCAGAAGTCACCGTAGGCGCGGGTCCGCCAGGTTCGGTCGGTCAGCTGGGCGAAGCCCTGACCGTGCGGGCCGAAGAGCCAGGAGGCGACGTCGTCCGCGGAGACGGAGGCGTGCTCGAGGACGGCGGTCCGGCTCACCCTGACCTGGCTCGCGCGGGAGAGGGTGCGGCCCGTCCAGGCGCCCGACCCCCGGCCGGCCCACCACCGCCGGGCGAGCGAGGGCGCGGCGACGAGCCCGAGCACCGGCTCGTCCTCGACGACGAGCGAGAGGAGCGTCCCCCACACGGGGACGCCTCGCACGTAGTTGGCGGTGCCGTCGAGGGCGTCCACGACCCAGCGCCGGTCGCCGTGCCCGGTCGCCCCGAGGATCCGGCCCTCGACGCGGTCGCGCGGGCGGGTCCGCTGCAGCTGGTGGCGCAGCAGCTCCTCCAGCCGTTGCGCCGCCTGCGTGGTCAACGACCCGTCGTCGGCGACGCTGACCTCCAGGCCGGGGGAGGCGAACAGCTCGACGGCGGTCCGCTCGATCGAGTCGGCCAGCACGTGCGCGAGCCGGAGGTCGTCGTCGTAGCTGGCCATCCGCTCACCGTAGCCGCCGACCCGCACCGGTCCGCGTCGCCGCGCGGCGGCCGGTCAGGGTCGCTCGTCGCCGGTGCGGCTGCGCAGCAGCCGGCGCAGCGACTCCAGACGCGCGGGTCCTGCGTCGCCGGCACGCCCCTCGGTGACCCAGGCGTCGAGCGCGCAGTCGGCCTCGTCGTGGCTGCACCCCCGCGGGCACCCCTCCGTCCCGGGGGCGAGGTCGTCGAAGTGCTGGATGAAGGTCGCCGGGTCGACGTGGCCCAGCCCGAACGAGCGGACGCCCGGGGTGTCCACCACCCACCCGCCGTCGGGCAGCTCCAGGGCCACCGCGGACGTGGAGGTATGCCGTCCCCGTCCGGTCACCGCGTTGACGGCGCCGATGGCGCGGTCGGCCAGCGGCACGAGGGCGTTGACCAGCGTGGACTTGCCCACGCCAGAGTGCCCGACGAAGACGCTGGTGCGTCCGGTGAGCTGCTCGCGCACCGCCTCGACCCCGGCGGCGTCGAGCGCGCCGTCGGGACCGGACCGGCTCACGACGTGGGGCACGTCCAGCGCGGTGTAGTTGGCCAGGAAGGGCTCCGCGGGGGCGAGGTCGGCCTTGGTCAGCACGAGGAGCGGGTCCAGCCCGGCATCGTAGGCGGCCACCAGGCAGCGGTCCACCATCCGCGGTCGCGGCTCGGGGTCGGCCAGCGCCGTGACGACGACGAGCTGGTCGGCGTTGGCGACGATGACGCGCTCCACGCGGTCGCTGTCGTCGGCGCTGCGGCGCAGCACGGTCCGCCGGTCCTCCACGCGCACGACCCTGGAGAGGGAGTCGGTGTCCCCCGAGGTGTCGCCGACCATCGCGACCCGGTCGCCGACGACGATGCGCGTGCGACCCAGCTCCCGGGCCCGCATGGCGACGACGACGCGGTCCCCCACCCGGGTGGTGAAGCGGCCCCGGTCCACCCCGACCACCACGCCGACGACGGCGTCCTCGTGGGAGGGCCGGTCCTTGGTGCGGGGGCGGGACCCCTTGCGGGAGGGCCGTTCCCGCACCGACGACTCGTCGAGGTGGTCGTAGCGGCCGCTCACCGCGACGGCCCCGGGTGCTCGAGCCGCGTGGCCGCGGCGCGCTCCCACGCCACGTCGAACCCCGGGAACGTCTTGTCCGCGGTGGCGACGTCGACCACCCTCACCCCGGGCACGGCCGCGCCGACCACGGCGGCGAACATCGCCATGCGGTGGTCGTGGTAGGTCTGCAGCTCGGCCCCGTGCAGGGGCGTCGGGTCGACCACCAGCCCGTCCTCCGTCTCCTCGGCGCGGCCGCCGAGGCGGGTGATCTCGGTGACGAGCGCGTCGAGCCGGTCGGTCTCGTGCCCGCGCAGGTGGGCGATCCCGCTGAGGCGCCCCGGCCGGTCGGCCAGCACGGCGAGGGCCGCGACCACCGGCGTGAGCTCCCCGACGTCGGACAGGTCGTGGTCGACGCCGTGCAGCGTCCCTGGCTCCGGCCCCCGCACCTCGAGACCCTCGGTGGTCGTCCGGCACCGGGCACCCATGCGCTCCAGCGCGCCGGGCAACCAGGCCCCGGGCTGGGTGGTGCCGGGCGGCCACCCGCGGACCGTGACCCGGCCGCCCGTGACAGCCGCGAGCGCGAGGAAGGGTGCGGCCGAGGACAGGTCCGGCTCGACGCTGCGGTCGAAGGCGCGGACCGGCCCGTGCTCCACCCGCCACGTCCGGGCGTCGGGCCGGGAGGTGCGCACACCGACCTCCTCCAGCACCTGCAGGGTCATGTCGAGGTGGGCGGCGCTGGGCACGCCCACGCCGCGGTGCCGCAGGGTGAGCCCGTCGCGGAACCGCGCCGCCGCCAGCAGCAGCGCCGAGACGAACTGCGAGCTGGCCGAGGCGTCGATCGTCACCTCCCCTCCGTCCAGGGCTCCCCGGCCGTGGACCGTGAACGGCATCGTCCCGCGACCGCCGTCGTCGACCTGCACCCCGAGCGAGCGCAGCGCCTCGAGCACCGGACCGACCGGCCGGGTCCGCGCCGTCTCGTGCCCGTCCAGCAGGACCGGGCCGTCGGCCATCGCGGCCAGGGGCGGCACGAAGCGCATCACCGTGCCGGCCTGCCCGGCGTCCAGCCGGACGCCGCCGGTGAGCACCGGGGCGGGGACCACCGACCAGACCTCGTCCGAGGAGTCGTCGACGTGGCACCCGAGCCCCCTCAGCGCGTCGACCATCCGCTCGCTGTCCCGGGACCGCAGGGGTCGCCGGATCGTGCACGGCCCGTCGGCGAGCGCGGCGAGGACCAGCCACCGGTTGGTCAGCGACTTGCTGCCGGGGACGTGGACGACCGCGTCCACGGGAGCACCCGGGTACGGCGCCGCCCACGGGGAGGGTGGGGTCATCCGGAGGGTCCTCCTCGGTCGGGTGGTGCTCCGCCCACGCTAGCGTCCCGGTCCCGCCCCAGCGCCGCGAGGAAGTCCCGGACGGGGAGCAGGACGGTGGCGGTGTCCCGGGCGGGGGAGTGGGCGGCGCGCACCTGGTGCAGGACGAACCACCCCGGAGCGGGGGCACCCACCGCCTGCCGCACCTCTTCGGGCGTGCCGAACGGGTCCCGGTCGCCCTGCACGACGAGCGTGGGCAGCCCCGCGGCGACCGGTCGGAGGAGCTCCTCCGCCCGGCTCCGGTCCGGCGCACCCGGCGGGTGCAGCGGGAAGGCGAGGCAGATCACGGCGGCGATCCCCGGGCGGGGCCGGCCCCGGCCGTCGACCGCGGAACGGCAGGCGACCCGGGCGCCGGCGCTGCGCCCGCCGAGGACCCACGGGCGCGGGAGGGGTATGCCGGAGCTCGCCTGCCAGCCCTCGTCCCCCAGGGTGGTGGCCAGGTCGGCGAAAGCCCGGTCCAGGGCAGCGGGCGGGGTGGCGACCTTGCGGCCGGCCACCCGCCAGGGCTGGTCCACGAGCACCACGGTCCAGCCGTCGTCGGTCAGGTCGGTCAGGGCGAGGACGTCGGCCGCGTCGCGGTGCCCGCCGGCCCCGTGCCCGAGCAGGAGGGTGCCCGACGGCGTGGTGGCCGGTGCCGGTCCCAGGACGCGCACCTCGGCCGGACCCTCCCGGGTGCCCACCTGAGACCGCGGCGCGGCCGCGGCCGGGTGAGTGGACGTCATACCCCGATCACCTCGCCGGTGTCCGGGTCCACGACGCCGACGAGCTCGCTGCGCGGCGCCGGGTCGAGGAGGTGCTCGCCGGTGCTGCGGGAGGAGTTGACGTCGGTGCCGACCGCCCAGGCGCGGAACCGCCCGGGGACAGCAGCCTCCTCGATCATGGTCCGGACGTCGGCCTCCGCGGTCGCCCCGGGGTCCAGCCAGTCCGCCCAGGCGCAGGGTTCGAGCGCCACCGGCTGCCGGTCGTGGATGCGGTCCAGCCCGGGCTCGGCGGCGGTGGTCAGGATGGTGAAGGAGACCACCCACGACAGCGGGTCCTCGGCGGGGGAGGACGGGTCGCGCCAGAACTCGTAGAGCCCGGCCAGCGCCAGCGGCGCCCCGTCGGCACGGCTGATGAAGAAGGGCTGCTTGCGCGGCCGGCCCCGCGCGTCGACCGCGACGGGGGAGGCCTGCCACTCGTACCAGCCCGTCACCGGGACGAGGCACCGCCGACGGGCGGCCGCCCGCGCGAAGGCGGGCTTGTCCAGCACGGTCTCGGACCGGGCGTTGGCCATCCGGTTCCCCACGGAGGGGTCCTTGGCCCACGACGGCACCAGGCCCCAGGTGAGCAGCCGCAGCTGCCGTACCGGCTCGGCCTCCGCCCCGGCCTCGTCCCGGGGAGGCCGGGTGAGCACCACGGGGGCCTGCTTGGTCGGCGCCACGTTGTGGTCCGGGCGGCCCGGGGGTGGCTGCTGCGGGTTCTTCAGCAGGCTGCGGGAGCGCTCGGCGGTCGCGTCGAGGACGACCTCGTAGGCCTCCATGAGATCGTCCGGGTCGGCCGTGGCTGCGTACCTGCCGCACATCAGCCGGTCACTGCCGGTAGCTCGCGAGGAAGTTGCCCATCCGGTCCAGGGCCGCCCGCAGGTCCGCGCCCCACGGCAGGGTGACGATGCGCAGGTGGTCGGGACGTGGCCAGTTGAAGCCGGTGCCGTGGACGACGAGGATCTTCTCCTGCTCGAGGAGGTCGTAGCACAGCCGCTCGTCGTCGTGGATCTCGTGCACCTCGGGGTCCAGCCGGGGGAAGACGTAGAGCGCTCCCCGGGGTCGGACGCAGCTGACCCCGTCCATGGCCTCGAGCATCGACCACGCCACGTCGCGCTGCTCCGCGAGGCGACCCCCCGGCCGGGTGAGCTCCTCGATGCTCTGATGGCCGGACACGGCGACCTGGATCGCGTGCTGCGCCGGCACGTTGGGGCACAGCCTGGTCGAGGCCAGGAGCTCGATCCCCTGCAGGAATCCGGAGGCGTGGGCCGTGGGGCCGGTGATGGCGACCCAGCCGGCCCGGTAGCCGGCCACCCGGTAGGTCTTCGACAGGCCGTTGAAGGTGAGGCAGAGCAGGTCCGGAGCCAGCGAGGCGACCGAGGTGTGGGAGGCGCCGTCGTAGAGGATCCGGTCGTAGATCTCGTCGGCCAGGACGAGCAGCGAGTTCTCGCGCGCGACCTCGGCGATCTCCGCGAGGACCTCGCGCGAGTAGACGGCCCCGGTCGGGTTGTTCGGGTTGATGATGACGATGGCCTTGGTGCGGGGGGTGACCTTGGCGCGGATGTCCTCCACGGAGGGGTTCCAGTCGTCGGCCTCGTCGCAGAGGTAGTGCACCGGGGTGCCGCCGGCCAGGCTCGTGGCGGCCGTCCAGAGCGGGTAGTCGGGGGCCGGGATGAGGACCTCGTCACCGGGGTCGAGCAGCGCCTGGAGCACCATCATGATGAGCTCGCTGACCCCGTTGCCGAGGTAGACCCGGTCGACGTCCAGGTGAGGGAAGCCGGGCACCTCCTCGTAGCGGGACACGATCGAGCGGCGCGCGCTGAGGATGCCCCTCGACTCCGAGTAGCCCTGCGCGTAGGGCAGGGCCGCGATCATGTCCTGCAGGATCGTGTCCGGGGCCTCGAAGCCGAAGGGTGCCGGGTTGCCGATGTTGAGCTTGAGGATCCGGTGTCCCTCGGACTCGAGCTGGGCCGCCCTGGCTGCGACGGGGCCCCTGATCTCGTACAGGACGTTCTGCAGGCGCGCGGGCTGCGTGAGCGGGCGGAGCGTGCGCGGGCCGGGACGGGGAGGAGCGGTCACCCGGCCATCGTCCCACTGGTGGGCGCGCGGGAATGAGTCGCCGCTCCGGCGGCGTTGTCCGGGTCGACCCCAACCTGCCAGGAGGAGCGCGTGCTGAGCACCGCTGTGACCCCCGGGGAGCGGGCCGGAGCAAGCGCTCTGGTCGCCCCGCACCTAGGCTGGTCGGTGATGGATACCGACCAGACCCCCCTCGAGGACCTCGAGACCGGTGCGCTCGCCGAGGCCGACGCCACGGTCGACGTGGCCACCGAGACGACCGAGGCCCGTGCCGCCCGCTTCGAGCGGGAGGCGATGCCGCTGCTGGACCAGATGTACAGCGCGGCCCTGCGCACGACCCGCAACCCCACGGACGCGGAGGACCTGGTCCAGGAGACCTACGCCAAGGCCTTCGCCGCGTTCCACCAGTACCGCCCCGGCACCAACCTCAAGGCGTGGATGTACCGCATCCTCACCAACAGCTACATCAACAGCTACCGCAAGAAGCAGCGGCAGCCGTTGGAGTCGGACGCCGCGGAGGTCGAGGACTACCAGCTCGCGCGGGCAGCCTCGCACCACTCCAAGGGTCTGCGCTCGGCCGAGACCGAAGCTTTGGACCACCTCCCGGACAGTGACGTGAAGGAGGCGCTGGCCTCGATCGGGGAGGACTTCCGGATGGCCGTCTACCTCGCCGACGTCGAGGGGTTCTCCTACAAGGAGATCGCCGAGATCATGGACACGCCGATCGGCACCGTCATGTCCCGTCTGCACCGCGGGCGCAAGCAGCTGCGCGAGCTGCTCACCGACTACGCCGTCGGACGCGGCGTCATCCCTGCCCAGGAGGCCCGGTCATGAACCAGCCGCCCACCCAGGACCGCGCCGCCGACTGCGCGGACGTCGTCCTGCGCCTGTTCGAGTTCGTCGACAACGAGACGGGGCCCCTGGACCGTGACCGCATCCAGGAACACCTCGACGAGTGCGGGTCCTGCCTCGCGGAGTACGAGCGCGACCTGCTCATCAAGGCGCTCGTGCGGCGGGCCTGCGCGTGCGAGGAGGCTCCGCCAGCCCTGCGCTCCCAGATCCTCACCCGCATCACGACGACCGTGACCTACGTCGAGCAGCGTCAGCACCGAGGCTGACCCGGAGCGGGAACACGTAGGCCGGCCCCCGCCGAGGGGGCCGGCCTTCGTCGTCCGCGCGATCCGGGGTCAGGCGTTGGGCTTACGCCCGTGGTTGGCGCCCTTCTTCTTCCGGTCGCGGCGCTTGCGTGCTCGCTTGCTCATGGTTCCTCCTCGGGGTCGTGGGGGGGTGCGGCCGGGGGCATCAGGCTGCACGACCATCCATTCTCGCACACCCGGTGCAGCCTGCCCGGCCTCGAAGTGGCGTACCTCACACTTTTGGTAAAGAGTTGTTCAAGAGATGGGGGTTGGACTGGCCCCCCGGTGAGCCGGTGTGCGACATTTGCCCACAAGACCAGTCTCCCTGTGGCTGGTCGCCCCGGCCCCGTCCCGGGACCCAGCGTTGAAAGGACCCCCGTGATCCAGTTCCTGACCGATCTCCTGAGCGCGAACACCTTGGCCACGATGATCGACATCCTCCGGATCTTCTCCTGGGAGGACTGACGCAGCTCACCCGTCCGACGCGGGGTCAGCACCGAACCGGTGCTGGCCCCGCGTCGGTGCATGTCTGGCTCTATGTCCTCACGTTGGCCGCCCTGGGCGTCGGACTGACCTGGGTCGCCTGGACACTCCCGGGCGGCGACGGGCCGATCGCGCCGTCGGTGCTGGTGATCCTCGTCGTGCTCGGCGCGGTGGGTGTCGTCCTGAGGGAGCGCGACCTGGGTCCACACCTAGGCATCTCCCTGGCGACCGTGGTGCTTGCCGCCGCCCTGCCGTTGGCGGGGGTAGGTGCGGTCATCGTCGGTTTCGTGTCGTACGCCTGCGACACCAGGCGGCAGAGCCTGCGGACCAGGGCGTTCAACGCGGTCATGACCGCGCTGGTGGGAGCGGTGGGGGCCGTCGTCTACCTCCTCCTCGGCGGGGCGCGCATCGATGCCGTCGCCGCGACCCCCGGCGAGCTGATCCCCCGGGTCGGCCTGCCGCTCCTCGTCGCCTACGCCGTGATGACCCTGGTCAACGTGCTCCTCTACGCGGTCATGTCCTCGCTCGTCCGGGGGACGCTCATCGTCGATACGGCCTGGCAGGCGCTGCGCAGCCTGGGCCTGGCCTACCTCGGGCACGTCATCATCGCCTTCCTCTTCGCCGTGCTGTGGGGCCCGGCCGGGCTGGGGCCGCTGAGCGCGCTGTTCGTCCTCGGCCCCCTGCTGGCCGCCCACTGGTCCATCGGCCGTGAGGCGCTGGCCCGCCGTGAGCACGAGGAGACCGTGGCCACCTTTGTCGCGGCCCTGGAGCAGGCGGACCCGGCCTCGGTGGGGCACAGCGCCCGCGTCGCCGATCTCGCCGACCTGATGGCGCCGCAGCTGGGCATCGGCGGCCGGGCCGCCCAGGACCTGCGCTACGCGGCGCTCCTGCACGACATCGGCCTGGTGACCACCCGGTCGCAGCTGTCGGAGGACGCGGCCCCGGACGAGGTGGCCTACCTCAGTGCGCTCAGCGTGCACCCCGAGTCCGGGGTGCGGGTGCTCTCCGGCCTGGACTTCCTCGACGAGGCGCTGCCGGCCATCGCCCACCACCACGAGCGCTGGGACGGCCGGGGCTACCCCGCGGGGCTGAGCCACGAGAACATCCCGCTCGCCGCGCGCGTGATCGCCGTCGCCGACGCCTACGACGCCCTCACCACCGACGGAGACGTGGTGGTCGGGGCGGAGGAGGCGCTCGGCCTGCTCCGGCAGCGGGCCGGCACGCACCTCGACCCGGACGTGGTCGAGGCGCTGGCGGCGGTCCTGCAGCGGGTGACGCAGCCGGTGCGCCGGGGGGCCACCCTGCCGGTCGCCCCGACCGGCTCGGCGCACGGACCGACCCCGGCCCTGCCCGACCACGACCACCCCCGGGCCAGCGACGCCTTCGCGGAGTGGCAGCCCGAGACGGCGGCCTGGCCCTCGTGATCGACGACCCCGAGGTCGCGGTCGTCGCCTTCCTCGCGCTGGTGCTCGGCGAGGTCTGGAGGGTGGCCTCGCCCGGACTCGTGCGTGACGCCCCGCTTGCCCAGGCGACCGCCATCGCCGTCACCCTGGCCTGGGACTGGCCCGAAGGTCCCGTCGGCCCGCCCCTGGGGGTGCTCGGCCCGTTCGCGGGGGCGCTCGGTCCGATGCTCCTGGCCGTCGTGGCGACCCTCGCGGTCGGGGTGGGACGACGGCACTGGCGCAGCCTGCCGGGGGACCTGCTGCGGTCCGTGCTGACGGTGGGGGTGGTCGGGTTCTTCACCCGGCTCCCACTGCCGACCGGGCTCACCCTGCACGAGCACGCGACCGGTGACCCGGGCGCGCAGCGAGGTCTCGTGGCCTGCTTCCTCCTCGTGGTCGCGCTCGCCGCCGTCGCCGCCCCGGTCGTCGTGGGGACGCTGGCCCGGGTATCCGAGGAGCACGCCCCGCTGCGATCGCTGGTGCTCACCGACCTCCGACGGCACGGGCTGCTCGCCCTGGCGACCGCCACCACCGGGGTCGTCACCGCGCTCGCCGTGCACGTGCTCGGTCCCGTCTCCTTCCTCCTCTTCCTCGTGCCGATGACGGTGCTGCTGCCGGCCGTCACCCGCCAACGGCAGATCCGGGCTGCCCAGCGGCAGACGATGTTCGCCCTCGCCCGGCTCACCGACCAGGCGGGGCTGACCGCACCGGGTCACGCCGCCCGGGTCGCCCGGCTCGCCGTACCCGTGGCCCGGGAGGCGGGGGTGGAGGACGCCGACCTGCTGGACGTGGAGACCGCCGCCCTCCTGCACGACGTCGGGCAGGTGGGGCTGAGCCGGCCGATCCCCGGCGGGGCCACCACCGAGATCTCCGCCCTCGACCAGCGCAGGGTCGCTGCCACCGGTGCCGCCATCCTGGCCCGGACGGCGGACCTGTCCCGGCTGGCCCCCGTCGTCGCCGACGTCGGTATCCCCCACCACCGGGCCGTCGCCCGCGGTGACGTCGCCCTGGCCTCGCGCGTGGTGCGCGTGGTCTCGGCCTACGACGACCTCACCGCCAGCCTGGAGCACCAGGGCGCGCTCGAGCGCATCCTGCGCAGCACCCCTCACGACTACGACCCGCTCGTGGTCGGGGCGCTGGTGCGTCACCTGGATCGGCGCGGCACGGTCTCGGCCGCCGAGGCGGCCTTCCTGCGGGAGCTGGCCTCCGACCGCCCGGCCCCCACGTAACCTGGGCGCGTGCTGCTCGCGATCGACACCGCCACGTCCCTCATCGGTGCCGCCGTGCACGACGGGAGCGCGGTCCGGTCCCGGGTGACCTTCGAGGACGGTCGGCGGCACGGCGAGCTCCTCGCCCCCGCCGTGCAGCAGGCGCTGGAGGAGGCCGGCACCCACCGGGCCGCGCTCACCGCCGTCGTCTGCGGCGTGGGTCCGGGGCCGTTCACCGGTCTGCGCGTCGGCGTGGTGACCGCGCTCGTCCTGGCGCACGCCCTCGACCTTCCCGTGCCCGAAGGTGTCTGCTCCCTCGACGCCATGGCGCACGGGACCGTCGGCAGGCACCTCGGCCCCCTCCTGGTGGCCACCGACGCCCGTCGCAAGGAGGTCTACTGGGCCACCTACGAGGTGACCCCGGACGGGGCCGTGCGCGTGGACGGCCCGGCGGTGGCCCGGGCCGCCGACCTGCCGTCGGAGGTCCGGGACCTGCCGGCGGTGGGGCGCGGTGTCGAGCTGTATGCCGCGTCGCTGACCCGACCGCTCGACGGCGGCCCGCGGGACGTCGACCCCGGGACCCTCGCCGAGCTGGCCGTGGCCCTCAGGGAGGGACGCCACCCGGACGCCGATCGCGACGGCCGGGGGCTGCTGGCCCCCGAACCGCTCTACCTCCGTCGTCCTGACGCGGTGGCGAGCCTGCCGGGGGGGCCACCCCGATGAGGCTGCGCGACGCCGCGTGGCGCGACCTCGCGGGGATGGCAGAGCTGGAGTCGCGCTGCTTCCCCGTGGACCCGTGGTCCCCGGCGACCTTCTGGGCCGAGCTGGCCGGCCGACCGCGGCGCAGCTACGTCGTCGCCGTCGACGACGTGGGTGAGCTGGCGGGCTACGCCGGGCTGGACCTCTCGGGTGACCTCGCCGACGTGATGACCATCGCGGTCGACCCCGCGCGTCGCGGGAGCGGGCTGGGGGCTCGCCTGCTGGAGGAGCTGCATACCCGGGCCGGTGCAGGGGGCGCCGCGGCGGTGATGCTCGAGGTCCGGGCCGACAACGGCCCGGCTCGCAGCCTGTACGCCGCGCACGGCTACCGGGTGCTGCGCGCCCGCCCCGGCTACTACCGCTCCGCGAACGGGACCCCCTCCGTGGACGCCCTCGTCCTGCGCAAGGAGCTGCCGTGAACCAACCGCTCGTCCTGGGCATCGAGACCAGCTGCGACGAGACCGGGGTCGGGATCGTGCGCGGGCAGACGCTGCTCGTGGACGCCGTCGCCAGCAGTGTCGACGAGCACGCCAGGTTCGGCGGCGTCGTGCCCGAGGTCGCCAGCCGCGCCCACCTCGAGGCCATGGTCCCCACCGTCGAGCGGGCGTGCCGTCAGGCCGGGGTGCGGCTGCAGGACCTCGACGCCGTGGCCGTCACCTCGGGGCCTGGGCTCGCGGGTGCCCTGCTCGTGGGGGTGGCTGCCGCCAAGGCGCTCGCGGTGGGTCTCGGGGTGCCGATCTACGGGGTGAACCACCTCGCCGCCCACGTCGCCGTGGACATCGTCGAGCACGGGCCGCTCCCCGAGCCGACCATGGGGCTGCTCGTCAGCGGTGGGCACTCCAACCTCCTGCTCGTGCCGGACGTCACCTCCGACATCCGTTCCCTGGGCTCGACCATCGACGACGCCGCGGGGGAGGCCTTCGACAAGGTGGCCCGTCTGCTCGGGCTGCCCTTCCCCGGCGGGCCCCACATCGACCGGGTCGCCCGGGAGGGGGACCGGGTGGCCATCGACTTCCCCCGGGGGCTCACCTCGGGCCGCGACGTGCAACGGCACCGCTTCGACTACTCCTTCTCCGGCCTGAAGACCGCGGTGGCCCGGTGGGTGCAGGCACGCGAGGCGGCCGGCGAGGCAGTGCCTGTCGCCGACGTCGCAGCCAGCTTCCAGGAGGCCGTCGCCGACGTCCTCACCCGCAAGGCGGTGCTGGCCTGCCGGGAGCACGGGGTGGACGACCTGCTCATCGGTGGCGGCGTCGCGGCCAACAGCCGGTTGCGGGCGCTCGCGCAGGAGAGGTGCGACGCGCACGGGATCCGGCTGCGCGTCCCCCGTCCCGGGCTGTGCACCGACAACGGCGCGATGGTCGCCGCGCTCGGCGCGGAGATGGTCCTGCGGGGACGCGAGGCCTCGCGCCTCGACCTGCCGGCCGACTCGAGCCAGCCGGTGGAGCAGATCAGGGCCTGACCGCGGTCTGCGGACGGACGACCAGGGCGGAGGGGGTGCCGGCGACGCGGGTGAGGACCAGGACGACCTCCTCCGAGGAGCCCGCCCGGCCCAGCCGCAGCTCGCGGCGGAACTGGTCCGGGTCCGTGGGAACCCCGCGCTTCTTGATGGTGACGCGCCCGGCCCCGCGGCCCCGGAGCCAGGCCCGCACGGTCCTGGCGTGCAGCGGCAGCACCTCCTCCACCTCGTACCACCGCGCCCAGGGCAGGTCGACCGGCCGGTCCGCGGTCACGTAGCCGACACCCTCGTCCAGCTCGTGTCCTGACACGGCCGCCGCCAGGGAGCCGCACAGTCCCGCGGAGAGCACGGCGCGGTCCGGCTCGGCCAGCCACGGCCCGGTCTGCTCACCGGGGGAGAGCGGGGCGGGGGCACCCTCGACCGGCTCGACGACGACCCAGCCGTGCCGCCCCCCGACGACGGCGCTGATCCCGGGCCGACGCACGGCCGTCCCCCACCACACGGCGCACTCGACCACGTCCCCGTCCACGGACACCCACTCCGCCTCGGCCCCGGCGGGCAGGTCACGGGCCGCGAAACCGGGGGAGAGCTTGACGCCGGTGGTCCTGGCGCGGGCCGCCACGGTCAGCACCTGGTCCCAGCCCGGGGACAGGTCCGCGAGCCGGAACAGCCGCCGGGTGCGTCCCTGCACGTCCGCGAGGCCGCTCACCCGCCGGGCAGGGTCGAGCCACACGCCGTCCTCCGGCCCGACCTCGACGTCGCCCGCGTCACCGGTCACCACCCGCGCGCGCGGGTATGGCGCCAGGTTGGCCCGCGCGGCGACGGCCACCTCCGCGTCCCGCTCGACCGCGGTGACGGCCAGCCCCGCGCGCGCCATCGCCAGGGCGTCCAGCCCGAGGCCGCACCCCAGGTCCCGGACGTGGTCCACGCCGGCGGCGCGGAACCGCTCCGCGTGGCGCGCGGCCACCACGGTCCTGGTGGCCTGCTCCAGCCCGTCCGCGGTCAGGAGCAGGTCGGTGGCGATCTCCCCGAGGCGAGGGAGTGCCCGGGACCGCAGCCGGGACTGGGTCAGGGCAGCGGAGACCAGGTCAGCAGGCACCCCCTCGCCCCGCAGCCGGGAGGTCACCGCGAGGACCTGACCCTCGTCATACCGTGGGAGCCGGGCGAGCAGCGCCCGGCCGGCGGGGGAGGCCAGCTCGGCCATCAGAGCGGCGGGGGTAGGGGGGTCACCCGCGGGCCGGTGGGGGAGGGTCCCGTCGGTGGCGCTCACCCGCCCATTGTCGCTGGGTAGATTGAGGGTCATGCGCCACGTGCTGTCCCGCGAGTCCCGCCGTGTGCTGCGTCGTGCCCGCGGGGTGGCGGTGAGGGGGGCGGTGGCCGGTCTCGGCGTCCAGCTCACCGTGGCCGCGGGGGTGGTCGCGGCCGACCTCCTGCGCAAGCGGCGCAGCGTGCCGGGCGCGGCGCCCGAGGACCCGCCCCTGAGCTCGCAGGTCGGGGAGGACACGGTCACGACCTACACCTACGGCCAGGACCTCTACGACGACATGCTCGCCGCAGTCGACGGTGCGCGGGACTACGTCTACCTGGCCTCCTACATCTGGAAGGGTGACGAGGTCGGACAGGCCTTCAAGGACGCGGTCGTGCGGGCCGCCGACCGGGGCGTGCTCGTCTGCCTCGTCTTCGACGGCTTCGCCAACCTCGTCGTGCCGCGCTCGTTCAAGGACTTCCCGGACACCGTGCACGTCATGCACTTCCCGGTGGTCCGCTCGGGGCTGCCGATCGTCGACCTGCGCCGCAGCGGCCGGGACCACCGCAAGATCCTCGTGGTCGACGGCCGGGTGGGCTTCGTCGGCGGGTACAACATCGGGTCGCTGTACGCGACCACGTGGCGTGACACCCACGTGCGGCTGGAGGGGCCCGGTGTCTGGGAGCTGCAGAACGCCTTCGTGGACTTCTGGAACCGGCACCGGCGCGCGGGGAAGCCCGAGCTGCCGGACTCCGGCTCGCACCGCTGGGACTCTCCCGTCCGTGCCGCCCGCAACGAGCCGAGCCGGCTGATCTACCCGGTGCGGGCGCTCTACCTGGAGGCCCTGGACCGGGCCACCGAGAGGGTCTGGATCACCCAGGGCTACTTCATCCCCGACCGCGAGATCCTGGAGGCGCTGCTGAAGGCCTCGGCGCGCGGGGTGGACGTGCGCGTCCTGATGCCCGAGCACTCCAACCACATCCTCGCCGACGTGGTGGCGCGCTACTACTGGAGCGAGCTGTTGCGGGGCGGGGTGCGCATCTTCCTCTACCAGGACGTGATGGTGCACGCCAAGACCGCGACCGTGGACGGGCGGTGGAGCACCGTCGGCACCGCCAACATCGACCGCCTCTCGCTGCGCGGCAACTACGAGATCAACCTCGAGGTGCTGGACGCCGATCTCGCGGGTGACCTGGAGGAGATCTTCCGTCGCGACCTCGAGCGCTGCCGGGAGCTCACGTCCGAGGAGTGGGAGGAGCGGCCCTGGTACTACGGCGTCGTCGAGCGTGTGCTGCAACCCCTCCACTGGATGCTGTGACCCCCGTTCTAGCACTCGGCTTGACCGAGTGCTAACCGATTGCCTAGATTCGTCTTAGCACTCTCGGCACGCAAGTGCCAGCGGCACCGGTCGACCCCCGCGACGGCGGCCGCCGCCGCACGGGAGTGGCACGCAGCACCACGACAGCAACCCAGCCGGGGCGGCCACGCCGCCCGGCACTACGAAAGGGAAGGGTAACCGTGTCGGTTTCCATCAAGCCGCTCGAGGACCGCATCGTCGTCAAGGCCGTCGAGGCCGAGCAGACCACCGCGTCCGGCCTCGTCATCCCGGACACCGCGAAGGAGAAGCCCCAGGAGGGCGAGGTCCTCGCCGTGGGTCCCGGCCGCTGGAACGAGGACGGCGACGAGCGCGTCCCCATGGACGTCCAGGTCGGCGACCGCGTCATCTACAGCAAGTACGGCGGCACCGAGGTCAAGCACAGCGGCACCGAGTACCTGATCCTCTCGGCGCGCGACGTCCTCGCGATCGTCGGCTGACAAGCCTGATCCACTCGCGCCCCGGGCGCCGGCCCGAGCGGCCCGGTCGCCCGGGGCGTGCCCGTCCCTGCACGAACCACGAAAGGAGCTGATCGCCCATGGCGAAGCAGCTGCAGTTCAACGACCAGGCTCGCAAGAGCCTCGAGCGGGGTGTCGACGCCCTCGCCAATACCGTCAAGGTGACCCTCGGCCCGAAGGGCCGCAACGTCGTCCTCGACAAGAAGTGGGGCGCGCCGACGATCACCAACGACGGCGTGACGATCGCCCGTGAGGTCGAGCTGGAGGACCCCTACGAGAACCTCGGGGCCCAGCTGGCCAAGGAGGTCGCCACCAAGACCAACGACGTCGCCGGCGACGGTACCACCACGGCGACGGTGCTGGCCCAGGCCCTCGTGAAGGAGGGCCTGCGCAACGTGGCCGCGGGCGCGGCCCCCTCCGGGCTCAAGCGGGGCATCGACGCCGCCGTCTCGGCCATCAACGACCGCCTGCTCGAGAACGCGCGGGAGCTCGACGGCCGTGAGGAGATCGCCCAGGTCGCCAGCCTCTCCGCCCAGGACCCCGAGATCGGCGAGCTGATCGCGGACGCGTTCGACAAGGTCGGCAAGGACGGCGTCATCACCGTCGAGGAGTCCTCCACCACCGCCATGGAGCTGGAGTTCACCGAGGGTATGCAGTTCGACAAGGGCTACCTCTCGCCCTACTTCGTCACCGACACCGAGCGCATGGAGGGTGTCCTGGAGGACGCCCTCGTGCTGCTGCACCAGGGCAAGATCTCCTCCGTCGCGGACCTGCTGCCGCTGCTGGAGAAGGTCGTCGGTGCAAGCAAGCCGCTGCTCGTCGTCGCCGAGGACGTGGAGGGCGAGGCGCTGTCCACGCTCGTCGTCAACAAGATCCGCGGCACGTTCAACGCGGTCGCGGTCAAGGCACCCGGCTTCGGCGACCGCCGCAAGGCCATGCTCCAGGACATGGCTGTGCTCACCGGCGCCGAGGTGGTGGCCGAGGAGGTCGGCCTCAAGCTGGACCAGGTCGGGCTCGAGGTCCTCGGGACCGCCCGCCGCGTGGTGACCACGAAGGACTCCACGACGATCGTCGAGGGCGGTGGCGACGCTCAGGCCGTCACCGACCGGGTGTCCCAGCTCCAGGCCGAGGCTGCCGCCTCGGACAGCGACTGGGACCGCGAGAAGCTCCAGGAGCGGATCGCCAAGCTCGCCGGCGGCGTGTGCGTCATCAAGGTCGGCGCGCACACCGAGGTGGAGCTGAAGGAGAAGAAGCACCGGATCGAGGACGCCGTCTCGGCGACCCGCGCCGCCATCGAGGAGGGCATCGTCGCCGGTGGCGGCTCCGCCCTCGTGCACGCCGCGTCCGCGGTCGACGACCTCGACCTGTCGGGCGACGAGGCCGTGGGTGCCCAGGTGGTCCGGCGGGCGGTCGTCGAGCCGCTGCGGTGGATCGCCGAGAACGCCGGGTTCCAGGGCTACGTCGCGACCGCCAAGGTCGCGGAGCTGCCGGTGGGGCAGGGCCTCAACGCCGCGACCGGTGACTACGGCGACCTCTTCGCCGCGGGCGTCATCGACCCGGTCAAGGTGACCCGTTCGGCGCTGCGCAACGCGGCGTCCATCGCCGCGATGGTCCTGACCACCGACACCCTCGTGGTGGAGAAGCCGGAGGATGAGGACGAGCACGGCCACGGCCACTCGCACTGACGCACGACCCTCGGCCGGGCTCACGCCCGACCGCATGGTGCGGCCCCCGTCCCGGAGCTCCGGGACGGGGGCCGCGCTCGTGCGGGGGGCCTAAGGTCAGGAGGCCTCGGTCACGGGCGCTCCCGGCGTCGACCCGGCGCCCTCGGAAGGACCGGACAGGTCGGGCAGCACGGGGGGACGGCCTGCCTCGACGGCGTCGTGGTAGGCCTGACGCTCGTCCTCGGTCATGCCGCCCCAGACGCCGTAGGGCTCGCGCGCGGACAGCGCCTGCTCACGGCAGGGCTCCAGCACCGGGCAGGTCGCACAGACCTCCTTGGCGCGCTCGTCGCGACGTCGTCGCGCAGGTCCTCGCTCGCCCTCGGGATGGAAGAACACCTCGGGGCTCGCCGTCCGGCAGGCCCCCTGGTACTGCCATTCCCACAGATCGGCGACCGGCCCCGGTTGGTGTGCGGTCTCGGCCACTTCGGCGATCTCCTCTCGACGGCGAGCCCACTGTAGTCGCAGGGCCGGGGCGGCGGGGCACAACCCCCGACGAGGGGTGTGCGGCCGGTGCCGATGTGGCATCCTGGGGCGGCAGGCTGCCTGATGGGGGCAGGGTGACCGAGGAAGGTTGCGAGGCCGATGTCGTTGCCGCACGGTGAGGTGCGCACGGACGTCCGGGAGTCGGAGGGCCTCAGCGCCCTCGTCGCCGACGCGCGTCGGGGGGACGCCGACGCGTCCGGCGAGCTGCTGGGCACCGTCCACCGGCTGGCACACCGCTACGCCAGGGCGCGGCTGGGCACCTACCCCTCCGCGGCCCAGCTCAGCGACGACGTGGCCCAGGAGGTCTGCATCGCGGTCCTGTCGGCCCTCCCGCGCTACGAGGAGCGCGGGGTGCCGTTCGAGGCCTACGTCTACCGGATCGCGGCGCGCAAGGTCGCGGACGCGCAGCGGGCGCACGCCCGCGGACCGGTGGCCGCGGATCACGTCGTGTCCCTGGTGTTCGACGGCGAGGTCGACGGGCCGGAGCACCACGTGGTCGCGCGGGACGAGGCGGCCCGGGCCTGGTCCATGCTCGAGGCGCTGACCCCCCGCCAGCGCGAGGTGCTGGTGCTGCGGGTCGCCGTCGGTCTGTCCACCCAGGAGACGGCCGACGCGCTGGGGATGAGCGTGGTCGCCGTGCGGGTCACCCAGCTGCGCGGGCTCCGTGAGCTGCGCCGGCACTGGACGGAGCAGCACCGATGAGAAGCCCTGTGTCAACCCGTCGCGGCCATGGCCTCCTGGGTGGGGTTGGTGAGGAGGCGTTGGAG
>NZ_QZMN01000076.1 GCF_003702705.1 Ornithinimicrobium cerasi
TGCCGCGTGGCGCGCTCCGCCGCTCTTGCGTTTTGGGCGGTCGCAGTTCACTTGACCGACCTGCCGCGCAGGGTCTCGACCCACTCGATGATCCTTGTGGCCGACAAGGCCGGCGGTACCTCGACCGTGTCAAGAACGAGGTGCGGGTGCTGGGCGAGGAGCTCAGCGGCCACGTCGTAACCGTCGGCAGAGGTCATCTGCCATTCGATCTCCATCTGTCTCACGTTGTCGTCCGACCACTCGACGTCCCTCTTCGATGCCTTGTGCAGTAATCGCTCCTCGGTGCGGTTTCGAGCCAGCCGGGTATCAAGGTCGGCTCGTAGCTCGACGAAGGCGACGCTCTCGAAGATGCCGATGTAGGACGTCATCTCCGCTAGATCGTCCTGGGAGTCGAGCGCCCAGACAACGGAGAAGATCAGGTCGACGCCATGCCCGGCGGCTTCCTCCAGAACGCGACGTCGGAACTCTGTGTTGAGGATGTTGAAGGGCGGGGTGCCGTGACCGAAGGTCTCCAAGAGCGGTTCGATCGTCATGTGGTTGTGGAACAAGCGAAAGGAGCTGTTCTTGGCGATTGCGCGGCCTATCGTCATCTTGCCGACAGCCGGGGGCCCGAACAGCACGAGAAGCATGTGCCACAGCATGACACCCAGCTAGCGGACCCCGTCAGCGGTGGTCGCCCCTTGAGGGCTTCCACGTCCGCGGCGCGCTACGCCACCGCGATCTCAGGCTGCGGACT
>NZ_QZMN01000013.1 GCF_003702705.1 Ornithinimicrobium cerasi
GCGACGCCGTCACCGACTTCGCCGGCGACAGCCGCCACGCCAACCCCTGGGCCGCCGACCTCTACGACCGCTACGGAGGCCAGGTTAGAGGGCGATCTCTCTGCTCAGTCGCTCGGTCAGCGCCCTGTCCCGGGCCGCCGTCGCGTGCTGATAGCGCAGCGCGACCGTCACGTCCGTGTGGCCGCCCCTGTGCAGCAGCTCGGCCAGGGTCGCCCCTTGCACGGCATACGCGCTCAGACCCGTATGCCGGAGGTTGTGGAAGTGGAAGCCGGGACGCCCGGCCTCAGCTCGGGCGGCTCTCCAGTGTCGATCCAGCGTTGTCTGGGAGATGCGCTGGCCCGATGGCCCGGCCAGGACGGGGCCGGTTCGAGCGGCGGGGGTGTAGGCATCCAGGTGTTGACGCAGAGCGGGCAGCAACGCGGCAGGGATGGCGATGGTCCGGGCGCTGTCGGCCTTCGGCGGGGTGAGCGTGTTCGCCTTGACGTTGAACTGGCGGCGGACGTGCAGAACAGCCTTCTCGGGGTCGTCGAGGTGCTCGAGGTCTCGACGTTCCAGCCCGAGCACCTCCCCCAGCCTCAGGGCGCACCACGCTGCGAGCGGTACAGCGATGCGCAGGCGCTCGGGCATGGCCTGAGTCATGGCCCGGACCTCCTCGGGGGTGGCGACGTCTCCGTGCTCGTCCTCTGGGCGGACCCGGCGGTGCTTGGGCGCCTCGGGAAAGGTGAACGACTCCAGGCCTCCTGCCTTGGCCTTGACCGCGGCGTTGAGGCAGGAGCGGAGCGCGATCACCACGTTGGGTGTCACACCATTGACCCTGGCCCGGGGGTGACGTTTGCTGGGGCGGCTCGCCAGAAGTGCCAGGTGGTCCGCGACCTGCTGCGTCGTCAGATCCTGCAGGCGAACTTCTCCGAGCTCGGGCCAGAGGTGGTTCTTCATGACCGATCTGTAGGAGAGAACGGTGGCCCGCGACCGGTCAGGGTTGGCCTCCAGCCGTGCCAACCAGACCTCTGACCACTCCTTGAGCGTAAGGGCCTCGGCTTCGGTCTGCTCATCCTGCATCCTCCGCGCCGCGCGACGCGCTGACGGCGCTACAAAGAGGCCCCGCGCAGACTCGGCTCGAGCAATGTCCAGCGCGGCGCGCGCGTCTGTGAGGGTGTCGTACACGCCAAGGGCGTGCGTCCTGCCCTCGCGATGGAGTCGAACTCGGTAGCGACCCCGATACAGGGTGATGCCGCTGGGCAGTTTGGGTTCTTTCACGCGCTAGTTACCCACTTCCTCACCCTCCGAAGGCTTGTGACAACCCTGTGACAAGTCGGGTGCTGAAAAGAGCCTACATCTGCTCGGACGTGCTCCAACGACGAAGCCCCCGAATTCCGCGTGGTTGTGCGGAAAACGGGGGCTGACGTGCGACGACTCGCACAGCGTGAGACACGTGGGTGGAGGTGGCGGGAATCGAACCCGCGTCCGTCGCCGGGAAACCAGGGCTTCTCCGGGTGCAGTGCGCTACGGATTTTCTCGGCCCCAGGGCTCGCGCGCACACGTTCCCTGACAGGCCCAGCCACGTAGCAGTCCCGCACCGTCCCGTGACCTGACGGTGCAGCAAGTCCTCTAGCTGATGCCAGGTCCTGAGTCGAGGACAACCTCAGGCTGACAGACTTCGAGCCCGCCGTCAGGCGGCGAGGGCGAAGTCGCTGCGCGAAGAATTGGCAGCTATTGGTTTCGCAAGGAGCGTTGACGAGATGACCTTGCATCCTCGACCCGCTTCCCCTGAAATGCCGAACGACGTCGAAACCGATCACCCCCGTGGGGGTGTCTCACGCTGTGCAGTTGTCAAGGTCGCCAGGCTGGTGCCCGGCCGACGTCTCACTCTACGGGGTCAACGGCTCGGTGGCCACGCAGATTCCCGCACGGACGACGAGTCTTCGCCGCGGCGTGTGACAGGGTTCTGGCCATGACACTCGCTCCGGACGGCCAGTCGAAGGGCGGTAGGGCGCAACCCGCCGAGCGCGCGCTGGGCACGATCGTCGCGTCGATGGCTCTCGGGCTGGTGCTCATCGGCGTGGTGCTCGTCCTCATCGGCGCCGAGCTGCTCACGCCGCCCCTGTGGATGCTGCTCGTCGTCGTCCTGGCCACCGCGGGTGCCTGGCTGCTCGTGGTGCTCAGCCCCGTGCCCACCGCGACGGCTCCGGGCGCGTCGACGACG
The DNA here is from genome assembly GCF_003702705.1 of Ornithinimicrobium cerasi. GTDB lineage: Bacteria > Actinomycetota > Actinomycetes > Actinomycetales > Dermatophilaceae > Ornithinicoccus > Ornithinicoccus cerasi. The sequence goes on from NZ_QZMN01000013.1 coordinate 2,204, forward strand.
GCCGTCGTCCAACCGGTCGTCGTGATGCGGACCTCGCTCGTCGAGGCGCCCGCCATCCTCGGTCTCATCCTGGCCGTCGTGAGCGATCCGATGAACGTGACGGTCTACGTGATCCCGGCGATGTTCGCCCTCGCGGGCATGTGGTTGTTCGCCCGACCCTCCGTGGTGCAGCGGCGGGTGGAGCAGGAGCGCGTCCTACGGCAGCCCGGCCGGCGACCGTGAGTGGGCTCAGCCGCGCCCGTAGACCATCTGCACGAAGTGGGCGACCTTGTCGTCGGCGACGTGCCGGGCCAGGTCCGACTCGCTGATCATCCCGACGAGCCGGCCCTCCTCCACGACGGGCAGCCGCTTGATCTGCTGGTCCCCCATCGTGTCGAGCACCCGGTCGACGTCCTCGTCCGGCGCCACCGTGGACACGATCCCGTGGGCCACCGCACCGACTGTCATGCCGGCCAGGTCGGCGCCGTCCGCCACCCCTCGCACGACGATGTCACGGTCGGTGACGATGCCGACCAGCCCACCGTCCGACCCCAGGACGGGCAGCGCGCCCACACCGTGGTCGCGCATCAGCGCCGCGGCCTCGACCAGGTTCTGGTCCTCCGTGACGGTGTGCATCTGCGCGGTCATGATCTCTCGTGCGGTGGTCATCTCGCTCCTCCGGGTCGGGGTATGTCGTGCGCGTGCACCCCACCCTGCCGGGGCCGGCCGGGCCGGGCAACCGGGGGCGCAGGCGGCGGAAAGCCGGGAGACGGCATACCTCGGGCTCGCCTAGACTGGGTCGGCCATGCCCAAGGACACCGGTCGCAAGCTCATCGCGAGCAACAAGAAGGCCCGCTACGAGTACCTCATCGAGGACACCGTCGAGGCCGGGCTCGTGCTGACCGGGACCGAGGTGAAGTCGCTGCGACAGGGCCGCGCGTCGCTCGTCGACGGCTACGCCATCAGCTACGGCGGTGAGCTCTACCTCGAGGGCGTGCACATCCCGGAGTACAGCCAGGGGACCTGGACCAACCACTCCGCGCGGCGTCGGCGCAAGCTGCTGCTGCACCGCGAGGAGATCGACAAGCTCGTCAGCAAGGCCGAGCAGGCGGGGCACACGATCATCCCCCTGTCGCTGTACTTCAAGGACGGGCGCGCCAAGGTGGAGATCGCCCTGGCCAAGGGCAAGAAGCTGCACGACAAGCGGCAGACGCTGCGCGAGCGGCAGGACCGCCGCGAGGCCGACCGCGCCATGTCGGCGCACCTCAAGCGCCGACGCTGAGCTGTCCCGGCGGGCGGTGCCGCTGCGAGACGCCGGTCAGAGCCAGGTGCGCGGGTTGACGGGGGTGCCGTTCTCCCGGGTCTCGAAGTGCAGGTGGCAGCCGGTCGAGGAGCCGGTCGTCCCCTCGTAGCCGACGACCTGCCCGCGGGACACGCTCTGGCCTGAGGACACCGCGAAGCTCTCGAGGTGCAGGTAGGCCGTCGTCAGGTTGACGCCGCGCTGCACCCCGTGGTCGACGACGACATAGTTGCCGCGGCTGTCGTCGTAGAGCGTCCCGTAGACCACACCGTCGGACGCCGCGGTGACGGGGGTCCCGCAGGGCGCCCCGAAGTCGAGCCCCGAGTGCAGGAGCCAGACCCCGAGGATGGGGTGGAGCCGGTTGCCGAACTCGCTCGTCGTCGGGGCGTTCATGGGGTAGGAGAGGTAGCCGCTCGAGGCCTGGACTGCTGCCTCGCGCTCCCGCTCCGCGTCGCGGGAGGCCCGCTCGTCGGCCGCCCGGCGCTCAGCCGCCTCCCGGGCTGCGGCGTCCCGAGCTGCCTGGGCCGCGCGGTCGGCCTCTGCCTGTGCCGCCTCCGCCCGGCGCTGCGCCTCCGCCGCGGCCTCCTGGTCACGACGACGCTCCGCCTCCGCGGCCACCTCCCGCTGACGCTGCGCCTCCCGGGCCGCCGCCCGTTCGGCGGCCTGCTGGCGGGCGGCCTCCTCGGCGGCCGCACGGGCCGCCGCCTCCTCGGCCGCCTGGCGACGGGCCTCCTCCTCGGCCTGGCGCCGCGCCTCCTCGGCCGCCTTGCGCCGGGCCTCCTCCGCCAGTCGCTCGACCTCCGCCTGCTCCTCGCCCTTGAGCTCCTGCTTGCTGGCAGCGAGCTCCGCCAGCTCGGCGGTCAGCTGGTCCGAGCGCTCCTGCTCGGCCTTCAGCTCGCTCTCCACCTTGGCCTTCTCGGCCTCCAGGGCGGCCTTGTCCTGCACCTGCTGGGCCTCCAGCGCCTCCAGCGCCACCTTGGCCTCCTCGGCCGCGGTCCGCGCGAGCTCCATCGCCACGACGTTGGCCTCGGCCTGAGCCAGCAGGTAGGCGATGTCCTGACGCACCCCGGCGAGCCGGTCCTGCTCGGCCACGCCCTGGGCCTCCTGCGTGGCCAGCGCCCGGATCTGCTGGTCCTGGACGCGCAGCACGGTACGCGCCATGGCCATCCGGTCGACCGCGTCCGCCTCGCCCGAGAGGAGCTCCAGGGTGGTGGCGAGCGACCCCATACCCCCCTGCTTGTAGCTGTCGCGCGCGATCGCCCCGACGGTGGTCCGGCTCTCCTGCTGCTGCTCCTCGTTGACCTGCAGCGACTCCTGGATGCTCGCCTCGTTGGCCCGGGCGACGGCCAGCTCCGCCTCGATCCGCTCCGCCTCCGCCTCGGCGTCCGCCAGGTCCGCCTCCGCCTCCTCCAGCACCACCCGCGCGGCGGTGACCTTCGCAGTCGTCTCCTGCAGCCGCCGGTCCGCAGCCTCCAGCTCGGCGCTGGTGTGCTCGAGGTGCTCGCCGAGGTCGGCCGCCGCCTCCTGGGACCGGCCCTTGTCGGTCGAGGTCCGGCTCTCCCGCTGCTCCACCTCGCGGATGCGCTGACGGATGTCGTCGAGGTCGTCCGCGAGCGCCGGGCCGCCCACGAGGGCACCGGCGAGCGCCAGCGCCACCGCGGCGCGGGCCCGACGCCGGACGGCGCGCGAACGCGAGGTGGTGGGCTCGGCGGGGGTGCGGCGGGGTTCGCTCATGACTTCTCCTCAGACCCTCACGTGACGGCGCAGGGCCGTCCAGGCGGTGAGCACGGCCAGCAGGAGTGCCCCGCCGACCAGGAACGGGGTGATCAGCCACAGGTCGCGCTCCCCGACCAGGCTGATCAGGCCGCTCTCCCCCGCGAGCAGCTCGGACAGGAAGCCGGTGATCCCGAACCGGACCGTGCCCCACAGCAGGGCGATGGCCAGACCCGCCCCCAGCAGGGTCGCGAGCACGGTCTCCAGGATGAACGGCAGGTAGATCGAGAACGCCGACGCGCCGACCATCCGCTGGATGGCGGTCTCCCGACGCCGGCTCCACGCGGTGAGCCGGATCGTCGTGGAGATCAGCAGCACCGCGCAGGCGACCATCGCCACGGCGAGCGCCAGCGCCCCCACGCTGAGGACCCCGAGGAAGGTGAAGAGCTTGTCGACGACCTCACGCTGGTCCTCGACGCTCTCCACGCCGGGAGCCTGCTCGAACGCCTGGCGGATGACCTCGTACCTGCTCGGGTCGGACAGGTTGACCCGGAAGGACTCGGGGATGGCCTCCTGCGGGATGGAGTCCAGCACCGGGGAGTTGCGGAACTGCTCGCGGAAGCGCTCGTAGGCGTCGGCGTTGGACTCGTAGTAGACCTCCGCGACGAGCGGGTCCAGGCCCTCCAGGTCGGCGGCGATCTGGTCGCGCTGGTCCTGCGTGACCGCCCCGCCGGCGCACGAGGCCACGTCCGTGCTGTCGGGGGTGCAGAGGAAGATCGAGACCTGCACCCGGTCGTACCAGTAGCCCTTGGCGGTGCTCACCTGCTGCTGGGCCAGCAGCCCGATGCCCAGGAAGAACAGGGAGACCATCGTCACGAGCACGACCGAGACCACCATGGAGACGTTGCGGCGCAGCCCGTTGCCGATCTCGCCCAGGAGGAAGCCCGGCCTCACGACCGCACCACCTCGCGGTAGCCTCCCTCGGCCTGGTCGCGGACGACCCGGCCCTCGTGCAGCTGCACCACGCGCTTGCGGAACTGGTCGACGATGGTGGTGTCGTGCGTGGCCATGAGCACCGTCGTGCCGGAGCGGTTGATGCGCTCGAGGATCGCGACGATCTCCGCGGAGGTGTCGGGGTCGAGGTTGCCGGTCGGCTCGTCCGCCAGGAGGATCGGGGGCTTGTTGACCATAGCCCGGGCGATCGCGACGCGCTGCTGCTCACCGCCGGAGAGCTCGTGCGGCAGCCGCTTGCCCTTGTTCTCCAGACCGACCAGGGCCAGCGTCTCCGGCACGCGCTGACGGATCTCGTGGCCGGGCGCACCGAGCACCTGCAGGACGTAGGCCACGTTCTGGGAGACGGTCTTGCCGGAGAGGAGCCGGAAGTCCTGGAACACCGTGCCGATCTGACAACGCAGGACGTGCACGCGCCGACGTGGCAGCTGCCCGAGGTCGTGGCCCGCCACCAGGACCCGGCCGAGGGTCGGCGCGTTCTCGACGATCACCAGGCGCAGCAGCGAGCTCTTGCCGGAGCCGGACTGACCGACCACGAAGCAGAACTCCCCGCGCGTCACGTCCAGGTCCACGTCCTGCAGCGCCCAGGGGTCGCCCTTGGTATAGCGCAGGCTGACGTGCTCGAGCGTGATCATCGGGTGCGGTGTTCTCCGTGGCAGGGGGGACGGCCGTGACTCACGGTAACGGATGTGACTCGTGGGTCCGTGCAACCTCGGGTCGTGGCGAGGCGCCGGACCCCACCGCGACGGGTCCGCTCAGCCGACGCCCCGCAGGCGCGAGGAGACGCCGCGGATGCTGCGCGCGACGAGGGCGGGGACCTCGCTCGCGCGCAGTCCCCGGCCCAGCGGCGCCATCACACCCCGGATCATGGACGCCTTCCAGGTCGGGTGGGGCGGGTAGATCGCCGCGAGGGTGTCGGGGCGCAGCGGCTTGCTGAGCACCGAGCGGTGGTGGCTGAGCTCGTCGATCGAGGCGCGTCCCAGGTAGCGACCCATGCCGGACTCCCCCACCCCGCCGAACGGGAGGCCGGGCACGGCGAGGTGGATGAGGGGCACGCCGTGGGCCAGGCCGCCCGAGGTGGTCCGTTCCTCGAACAGCCGACGCGTGGCCGCGTCGTCGGAGAAGACGTAGAGCGCCAGGGGACGCGGCCGGGCGTTGACGAGGTCCACGGCGGCCCGGGCGTCGGCCACCTCGACGACCGGGAGGACGGGGCCGAAGATCTCCTCCGCCATCACCGGGGAGTCGTGGGCGACCCCGGTCAGGACCGTGGGGGCCAGGTAGTGCCCGTCGTCGACGTCGTGGCCGCCACCGGTGGTGACGACCCCGCCGGAGGCCCCGACCAGCTCCACCAGGCGGGCATGGTGGTGGTCGTTGACGATCCGCCCCAGGTCGGCGCTGGCGCTGGGGTCGTCCCCGAAGAAGTCGCCGATCGCGGCGTCCAGCGCGGCGACGAGGCCCTCGCGTGCGTCCGGCGTGACCATCACGTAGTCCGGCGCCACGCACGACTGCCCCGCGTTGGTGAACTTGCCCCACGCGATGCGGCGGGCGGCGAGGTCCGGGTCGACGGTGCCGTCGACGAAGGTCGGCGACTTGCCGCCGAGCTCGAGGGTCACGGGCGTGAGGTGCTCGGCGGCGGCGCGCATGACGACGCGACCGACGGCGGAGGACCCCGTGAAGAAGATGTGGTCCCAGCGCTCCCGCAGCAGGGCCGTCGTCTCGGGGACCCCGCCCGTCACCACCTGCACGGCGTCCGCCGGGAGGTGCCGTCCGACCAGCTCGGCGAGGAGCGCCGCCACCGTCGGGGCGTGCTCGCTCGGCTTGACGACGACGGTGTTGCCCGCCGCGAGCGCTCCGGCGAGCGGTGCGAGGACGAGCTGGACGGGGTAGTTCCAGGGCCCGATGATCAGGACCACGCCCTTGGGCACGAGGTGCACGGCTGCCGACCCGGGGAGGTGGGTGGCCGGCAGCGGGACGCGCCGGGGCGCGGTCCAGCGGGCGAGGTTGGCCAGCAGGGTGTCGATCTCCTGGACCACGAAGGAGAGCTCGGTGAGGCGCACCTCCAGCGCGGGCTTGCCGACGTCCGCGACGACGGCGCGGGTCAGCTCGTCCTCGTGCTCGACGACCAGGGCGCGCAGCGCCCGGAGCTGTGCCCGGCGCCACGTGAGGTCACGGGTCACGCCTGCCGTGACCGGGTGCCTCAGCAGCGCGACGGTCTCGCCATACCCCGCCGTCACGGTCAGCCGGCCGCCTTCTCGGCGGAGCGCTTCCAGCGGATGCCCGCCGCGATGAAGTCGTCGATGTCACCGTCGAGGACGGCCGAGGTCGAGCCCACCTCGTGGCCGGTGCGCAGGTCCTTGACCATCTGGTAGGGGTGCAGCACGTAGGAGCGCATCTGGTCGCCCCAGCTGGCCTTGACGTCGCCCGCCATCTCCTTGCGGGTGGCGCTCTCCTCGGCCTTCTTGAGCAGCAGCAGGCGGGACTGCAGGACGCGGAGCGCGGCGGCACGGTTCTGGATCTGGGACTTCTCGTTCTGCATGGACACGACCGTCCCGGTGGGGATGTGCGTCATCCGGACGGCCGAGTCGGTGGTGTTGACCGACTGGCCACCAGGTCCGGAGGAACGGAAGACGTCGATCTTCAGGTCGTTCTCGGGGATCTCGATGCTGTCCGTCTGCTCGATCAGGGGGATGACCTCGACGGCCGCGAAGCTGGTCTGCCGGCGCCCCTGGTTGTCGAACGGGCTGATCCGCACGAGCCTGTGGGTGCCCGCCTCGACCGCGAGGGTGCCGAACGCGTAGGGCACCTTCACCTCGAAGGTCGCCGACTTCAGCCCGGCCTCCTCCGCGTAGGAGGTGTCCAGGACCGTGGTGGGGTAGCCGTGCCGCTCGGCCCAGCGCAGGTACATCCGCATGAGCATCTCGGCGAAGTCGGCGGCGTCCACGCCACCGGCGCCGGAGCGGATGGTCACGACGGCCTCGCGCTCGTCGAACTCGCCGTTGAGCAGGGTGCGGACCTCGAGCAGCTCGACGTCGCGCCGCAGGACGGCCAGCTCCTTCTCCGCCTCGACCAGGACGCCGCGGCCCTCCTCCCCACCTTCCTCGACACCCAGCTCGACGAGCGCCTCGAGGTCGCCGATGCGGGTCTCCATGCCCGTCACCCGGTCGTGCTCGGCCTTGGCGCGCGACAGGGTCGAGGTGACCTGCTGGGCCTTGTCCACGTCGTCCCACAGGTCGGGCGCCGAGGCCTGCGCCTCCAGGTCGCTGATCTGGGCCTGGAGGTTGTCCAGGTCGGTCACCTCACGCACCGACGACATGGTCGAGCGCAGGTGCTTGATCTCGTTCTCGAAGTCCACGGCCACGAGGATCTAGCCTACGCGACGGCCGCCGGGGAGCCGCCGTGGCAAACCGGTGGCGTACGGCATACCGCTGCCGTAGCGTCCCCGCCGTGAGCGAGCCGGCAGTCGACGAGCAGGGCCGCCCCGAGCCGCCCCTGGCGGCGGAGGAGGCGGCCACGCTGCTGGGCTTCCTCGACTACCAGCGGGCCACCCTGGGGTGGAAGACCCGCGGGCTGGCGGAGGACGCGCTCCGCCGGCGGCTGCACCCCACGGGTATGGCGCTCGCGGGCCTCCTCAAGCACCTCGCCTGGGTGGAGGACCACTGGTTCACGCACACCGCGGGCCGGGCGCCGATGCCCGAGCCGTGGACGGACGTCGACTGGCACGAGGACGAGGACTGGGAGTGGCACTCGGCGCTCGAGGACGACGCCGTGACGCTGCGCACGACCTGGGAGCGGTCGGTGGGACGGTCGCGGGAGGTCACCGCGCGCCTGCTGGGCGGACGGTCGGACGGTCTGGGCCAGACCTCCCCAGCCTGGGGCGGGCGGGCGGCGGTCTCCCTGCGGTGGATCCTCGTGCACATGATCGAGGAGTACGCCCGCCACAACGGGCACGCCGACCTGCTGCGCGAGGCGATCGACGGGGAGACGGGCGAGTAGCCGCGACCTGACGGCGAGCCTTCTCAGACGGACGCGAGCCGCACCTGCGGCAGGTGCTCCTGGAGGTACTGCAGCGCCTGGACGGCGCGCCAGCCCTGGGTGTGGCGCCGCATGAGCTCGTAGGCACCGGCGAGGTCCTGGCCGAGGGTCACGAGGAGGTCCTCGACATAGCCGTCCTTGCGGTGCTGGCCCAGCCCGATGTTGGCCATCAGCCCGTTGCACAGGCACTTGCGCCCGACGGTCTCCTCGGGCGCCCCACCCTTCTTGAGGTACATGTGGATCGGCTCGGCCGCGCAGCGGTAGCCGACCTCGCCGTCCTCGCGCTCGTAGGGCTGACGCAGGTAGGACAGGTCGCAGAGGCGCGGGCGGGCGTCATACACCTCGACCTCACTCGCCGTGCCCTGCAGGCTGGCCACCTTGAACGGGAAACCGGTCGGGCTCGCCCGGGGGTCGTTGCGCACCTCCAGCTCACCGGACCGCAGGTCTTCGAGGAGCTTCCCGCGGGCCTCCTGCGAGAGGCCGGAGTCCAGCGACAGCGCGAAGAGAGTGCCGACCTGCACGCCCACGGCACCGGCGCGCAGCGCCTCGGCCACCTGCTCCGGGGTGCCGTAGGCGCCGGCCATCCAGAACGGCAGACCGATCGCCGCCATCTTGGCGAGGTCAGCCTCGTCCCGCGCCCCGTAGACCGGCTCGCCGCCCTCGTCGAGCTGGAGCTTGCCGCGCGGGGGTGCCGAGTGGCCGCCCGCCGGCGGGCGCTCGACGACGAAGCCGTCGGGGCGGATGTCGGGGTCGCGGTGCAGGTAGGTCGCGAGCTGGTCGACGGAGATGATCGCGAGGAAGTCCGGCTTGAGCAGCGGCGGCAGCTCGGCGCCGAGCAGGTCGACGGGGTCGACGCTGATGGTCCGACGCAGCCGGCCGCCAGCCACGTCCGCAGTGATCGAACCCCTCTGCCCGGCCGCGAGGGAGCGCAGCAGCTGCGGGATCTCACGCGGGATGCCGGCACCCATGAGGACGTAGTCCACACCGGCGAGCATCGCCCCGAGCAGCGCGTCCGGGGTGCCCATCTGCACCTTCTCCAGGCAGTTGATGCCGACGACGGCCTGGGGGCCGAGCCCCTCCTTGGCGAGCCAGACCTCGGCGAAGTTGCCCAGCACGGCCAGCTCCTTGCCGGCACGCGCCGTGTCGAGGGTGAGCTTGGGGATGGGCTTGTATGGTGCGTCGCTCGGCTTCCCGCCCTCCACGAAGTACTTCTCGAGGACGCGGGCCGCCATCGTCGGGCTCGGGAACGAGGCGAGGGCGCGGCGGTAGTGACCGCCTGGGTCTCCGTCCTGGAGCGTGCGCGCGAGCACGGCGTCCATCGCGGTTCCCGAGACCACTCCGAGGTGGCCGGCGGCGGCTACCTCGCGGGCCAGACGCCACCCGGAGACCGCCACGCCCATGCCGCCCTGGATCACCACGGGCCGGCGGGGTTCGGGGCGGGCGGGGTGCGCGTCGTGGGGAGGAGCGATGGACTCGGCGGAGACAGCGGCCATACGGGGTGGCACCTTCGGGTTCGGGGACGACCTACGCAGACGTAGGTTTCGGTCGCGTAACCTACGGTAGCGTAACTACCTCCCCCTGTCGCCCCGGGCGACCCCCGTTGCCCACCCCGGCATCCCTGGGCGCCGGCCAGCCCCCCGCGCGTACACTTGGCGTTAACCTGTTGTTCACCTCGCGGGAGGCACGCTGATGCGGACCGGAAGCCCTCTGTACGAGCACACCATCGCGCGCGTGACCACTGACCTCATCGATCGATTCAGCGCAGGTTTCGTCGCCGAGGAGGTGCGCTCGGTCGTCGCGGCGGGACGTCGTCAGCTCGAGGACGGGGGCCGGCACCCGGAGTTCATCCCCGCCCTGCTCGAGCACTGGGCCCGGGACGAGCTGCTCGCCCGCGCCCGGTCGGAGGGCCGCCCCCTGACTCCGCTGCCCAAGATCCTCTTCGTCTGCGAGCACGGCGAGGGGCGTGCCCAGGTCGCCGGCGCTCTGGCCGAGCACCTCTCCGGGGGTGCCGTCGTGGTGCGCGCCGCCGGCATCCGCCCCACGGGCCGGCTCAGCACGCACGCGGTGCTGGTGCTCTCCGAGCGCGGGGTGGAGCTGCGCAACCCGCTGCCCTCGACCATCCACGCCGACGCCCTCGACGCCGCCGACGTCATCGTCTGCATCGGGTGCAGCCGCTCGGACACCGACCTGGTCGGGAGGCGGGCGGTGCACTGGGACGTCGAGGACCCCCACGGTCAGGACCTCGACACCGCCCGACGGGTCGCCGACGACCTCGAGGCCCGGGTGCGGGCGCTCCTGGCCGAGCTCGAGGTCCCGGTCGTCGACCGGCAGCAGGTGGGATCCTCCGCCTGGGGCTCGGTCCTGGTCGGCCACGAGGAGCCCTTCAGCGCGCGACCCGGGTCCTCAAGCGCCGCGGCGGACCAACCCTCGGCGTCACCCGGGTTCCCGGCGTAGCCGGACGCGGATGCCGTCCCCGTCCCGGAGGAAGAGGACGGACGAGAGGTCCGGCACCACGAGGTCGGCGAGTGGCTCCAGCGCCCCCGCCGCGCTGGTCGTCGTGACGGCCAGCGTCGTCGCTCCCGCCGCCCGGCCCGCCTCCAGGCCGGCCGGCGCGTCCTCGACCACGAGGCAGCGGGTCGGGTCGACCCCGAGCTTCCGGGCGGCGATCAGGTAGGGCTGAGGGTCCGGCTTGCCCCGGGTGATGTCGTCCGCCGTGACGAAGGCCGCCGGCGGCTCGAGCTGCGCGGCACCCAGCCTCAGGACGGCCAGCTCACGCCCCGCGGAGGTCACGATCGCGGCGCGGTCTCCCACGGCTGCCAGCGCCGCCGCGGCGCCCGGCAGAGCGACGACGCCCTCCGCGTCCCGGAGCTCGCGCCGGTCGATGTCGGCCGTCGCCTGGGCGACGTCCACCCCTGGGTCCACGACCGCCTCGACGATGCCGCGGCTCGGCACCCCGTGAAAGCCTCCCAGCCGGTCGGGGGGAACACCGTGGTGCGCCGCCCACGCGTGCCAGGAGCGCTCCACCGCCGCCGTGGAGTCGGTCAGGGTGCCGTCGTTGTCGAAGAGGACGGCGTCGAAGGTCGCCAGAGTGACGTCGCGCATCGGCCCAGTCTCGCTCACGGGCCGGCCAGGTCGCTGCGCGCCGTCGACGTGACCGTGATCGTCACGCCGCCCCCGAAGGGCTCGAGGACCGGGCTGACCACGGGGATCCGGGCGATGCCCGTGACCACCACCACCGCGCTCCTGCCGTCCGGGGTCCCCGTCCCGGGGGCGACGCTCCATCCGGCGACCCGTGCGGGGAGGTCCCGAGCCGCGAGGTGGGCCGTGGCCGCCTGGACCACGGTCTCGTCCGAGAGCGGTATCCCCTCCCCCAGCCCCTCGGCATACACCCGGTCCCGTGCGAGGGCGTCGCTCGCGTCGAGCGCAGCTGCGTCCGCCGCGTCCAGGAGGTGGATGCGGCCGAGCTGCACCGAGGTGACCCCTACGACGCCGAAGATCACCGTGAGGGCAACCGCGACGAGCCCGACGAGGAGGATGCTGATCTGACCGCCGTCCTCGTCCTGGGTCGGGGTACCGGTCCTCACCCCGCCTCCCGGAACTCGTCCACCGGCTCGGTATGGCGCGCCGTCAGCATGATCGAGGTCGGCACCGCGCCCTCCATGAAGTCGGGCACGAGGGGCAGGGGGACGCTCACGGCGGCGTCGACGACGACGCGTCCGCCAGGGGACAGGCACGGCCCCTCGCACCCGGTCGTGACCGACCCTTCCCCGTCCTCGAACCCGTGGGCCGAGTACACCAGCCCCGCGGCTGCGAGCGCCCGGCCGGGCGCCGCGTCGACGGAGTCCGCGGTGGCGAACGCCCGACCAGCCTCGCGGGCCGCGGCCGACGCCGCGTAGGCGCCCGCCTGGACTCTGCCGAGCGTGCCGACCAGGTAGAAGAGCGGAACGACGAGGAGGACGAGCAGGAAGGCCACCTCGACCGTCATCGATCCACGGTCCCCGTTCAGCCCGCACCGCGCGGCCCCCTGTGCTGGGCGGTCGCGGGAGGGGGCGGCGCCGGTCACTGGTCCTCCGCGTACGCCTGCCCGGTGACCGTCATCGACCCGGCCGGGCCGAAGGGGCCGAAGACCGGCATCGCCAGACGTGCGGTGACCTGGACCACCTCGACACCTCCCACCACCGCCCGCGTGGCTGTCACCGTGCCCCCACCACTGCCAGGCACGCTTCCCGCCATCAGCGCCCGCGCACGCTGGGCCCCGTCCTGAGGGCCGAGGTCCGCCCGCGCGCCGTGCCTGGCACCCTCGATGACGTGGGCGGTGGCAGTGTTGCGGAGGTGCAGCGCGAAGGCCAGCTGCACGGCTGCCAGCACGAGGATGCTGACAAGACCGGCGATCATCGCGAACTCGGAGACGGCCGACCCGCGCTCTGTGTGAGCGCGAAGGGCTGTGGCCGTCCTCGTCCTCACCCGCCCACGCTGCTGACCGCATCGGTGAACATGCCGGTGAGCAGCGGCTCGGCGACGAGCCACAGTGCGGCGACCAGACCCGCGGTCATGATGGTGATGAGCACCCAGCCCGGGACGTCGCCGCGCTCGGGCTGCGCCGACCAGGCGCGGAGCCTGTTGTTCAGAGGCGAGACGACAGTGCGGGTGAGACGACGGTTCATGCTTCCTCCAGGTGGTGGTGTGATGTGTCGGTCAAGGTCAGAGGGAGATCCGGAGCATGGAGGCTCCCGGGAAGACGGCGAACAGCACGGTGACCGGGAGCACGAGGAAGACGACCGGCACCATCATCGTGATCTCTCTCTTGCCCCCCTCCTCGATCAGGGCCTGGCGGGCCGACTCCCGGGCGTCGGCGGCCTGGGCGCGCAGCACCTCGCCGAGCGGGGTGCCCCGTTGGATCGCGATGACGATCCCGTCGACGAAGCGCACGATCGGGCTCAAGCCGGTGCGCAGGCTGAGGGCCTGGAGAGCCTCCGGGAGGGTGGCGCCGGTGCGGGCCTGCGCCAGGCACAGCTGCAGCTCTCCCGAGAGCTCACCGCGCGAGAGCCTGGCCACCCGTTCCAGCGCCTGGACGGTGCCCTCCCCCGCGGTCACGGACAGGGCGAGCAGCTCGGCCACGGAGGGGAACTCGGCCATGATGAGCCGCTCGCGCCTCGTGGCTGCACGGCTCAGGAGCATGTCCCGCAGGACCACGCCACCCAGGAAGGCACAGCCGACGAGGACGGTGAGCGCGGGCAGGCTGGCGCCGCGGGTCCACCAGAGGAGCGAACCGGCGCCCGCGGCCAGGACTGCGGCAGCGATTCCCCACAGCACCTGCTGGATGCGGAACCCCTCGACGTCCGCCGGCAGTCCCGCCCGCTGCATGCGCGTGCTGACGCTGTCACTGCCGCCCAGCACCCGGTCGAGGACTGCTCCGGCGCGGCGGGTGAGGGGACGGCCCACGTCGGAGAGGTGCCACGGACGGGGCTCGGTGAGGCGGAGCAGCCGCGTGCGTTCGGGTGGGCGGTCAAGATACGGCTCGATGCGGTCCGCCAGGTCGACCCGCCTGCTCAGCGGCGATCCCGCGTGGATGAGAACGACCCCGAGGGAGAGCATGAGGCCGAGCACGGCCCCCCACCACTGCGCACCTGTCATCGGAGCACCCTCTGCTCCTCGGGCAGCCGGCCGATCGCCACCATGAGGCGGTAGGCGACGATCGTCAGCCCGGCCCCGACGAGCAGCACGGCCGCACCCGCCGGTGAGCTGTACGCCGCCAGGGTGCTTCCTCGTGTCGCGAGCAGGAGCAGGACGGCCCACGGCGCAGCCATCGCGAGGCGTGCCGCGTTGACCGTCCAGCTCTGCCTGGCCTCGAGCTCGGCCCGTGCTCGGGAGTCCTCCCGCAGGAAGGTCGAGAGGGTGCGCAGGACCCGACCGAGGTCGGTGCCGCCCACGTCCCGGGCGATCCGCAGCGCCTCCACGAGTCGGTCCGCGACGGGGTCCGAGAGTCGTTCCTTGAGCCGGTCCAGCGCGTCCGAGAACCTTCCGGTGGCCCGGTAGTCGTGCCCGAACTCCACGAACTGGGGGCGGAGCTCCTCGGGCCCGCGCTCGCCCAGCTGGATCAGGGCCTCCGGAAGCGCGAGCCCGGCTCGCACCGCCGAGTGCACGTGGTCGACCACGTCGGGCCACACCTCCCGGAGGCTCGACCGTCGTCGCCGCGCCCGGCCCGCGACGACGGCGAAGGGTGCCCACCCGGCCATGGCGGCGAAGCACAGGCTGACGGGCAGCACCCTGGTGACGGAGTACGCCAGCACGAGGACGATCAGTGACAGCACCACCGCGACACCGATGAGCGTCCACGGCCCGGTTCCCCGGATGCCGGCGAGGACGATCTGGTCCCCGAGCCGCTCGATCCGCCCATGCCCTGGGCGCGGTTGCGGTGACCTGTCCCGCGGCCAGAACGACCACCACACGCTCGCCAGACCCAGCCCCAGCATCAGTCCCCACGCCGCGCCCGCCATCACGCACCCGCCAGGAGCTGGCGGAGGTCGTGACCAGCACGCTCGAACCGGTCGACGTGCGGGGGGAACCCGTCCGCGCGCACCAGCTCCCCGCCCCTGCGCACGAAGAGGTCCGCGATCTCCACCACCTCACCCTCCACCCGTCCGGGCAGCGCCACGATCTCGCGGACCCGCCGTTGGCCGTCCGCCTCGAGCCCCAGGTGCACGACGATGTCGACGGACGAGGCGACCGTGGGGACCACGAAGCTCGCCGAGACGTTCGACCCGGCGAGGAGCGGGAGCGTGCACATCTTGGTCACGGCCTCCCGCGCGCTGTTGGCGTGCAGGGTGCACATCCCGGGAAGGCCGCTGTTCAGAGCGATGAGCAGGTCCAGGCTCTCGGCCTGCCTGACCTCCCCGACAATGATCCGACCGGGACGCATCCGCAGTGCCTCCTTGACGAGCCGGCGCAGCGGGACCTCCCCCGTCCCCTCCAGGCTGGGCTGCCGGCACTGCATGGACGCCACGTCGCGCAGGTTGACCTTGAGCTCGAAGACCTCCTCGCAGGTCACCACCCGTTCGTGCGCCGGGATAGCGGCCGCGAGGCAGTTCAACGTCGTGGTCTTTCCGGCCTGGGTCCCTCCGGCGACGAGGATGTTCAACCCGCTGGCCACGGCCGCCTCCAGGAACCGGGCTGCCTGCTGGGTCAGGCTTCCCAGCCTGACCAGGTCCGCGAGGTCGTCGGCGGCCACGACGAACTTGCGGATGTTCACGGCCCAGTGGCGGCGCGTGATGTCGGGGATGACCACGTGGAGCCGGCTACCGTCCGGCAGCGAGGCGTCGACGAACGGGCTGCTCAGGTCCACCCGACGCCCGGAGCTTCGCAGCATCCGCTCGACAAGGTCGTGGACCTGGTTCTCGGTGAGGAACATGGAGGTGAGCTCGGGGCGCCCGTTGCGGGCGACGAAGATCTTGCTCGGCTCGTTGATCCATACCTCCTCGACCGTCGGGTCGTCGAGGAAGGCCTGCAGCGGGCCGAAACCGGCGACCGACTCGACGAGGAGGCGGTGCGCCTCCTTCCGGTCGCGCACGGGCGCCAGCCCACCGTGGAGCGCACGCTCGTCGTAGTCGTCCAGCACCTCCAGGACCAGGGACCGCACCTCCACGTCGTCACGGGAAGGATCCAGCCGCCGTTCACGGATCAGCTCGCGGACGTCGTCCTCCAGCTCCTGCCAGGCGGTCGCCTGCACGTCTTTCCCTCCCCAGGTTGGGCCTCCCGCGGGGCCCCCAGGCGCCCGCTCGCGCCCATGTCATCAACCCTGCCACCGCAATGTAAAGGGTCTTTGCCAAATCTTGACCAACTCACGGGCCGCACCTGTGGACAACCTGCGCCCTGTGGATGACGGCCCCGTCGATGAGGTCGGGAAGCCCACGATGAGGGGTGTGCGGATCATCGTCACGACAGCCGGAGCCGGAGGACCGCGCACCTGGGTGGTCCGGGCGCCGGGCGCCACCACCCTCGGCCAGCTGCTCCCCCGGCTCGGCCGGGGGTGCGCCCCCGACCTCACGGGTCGGGCGGTGCGACACGGGTATGCCGTGGACGCACCAGGTGGCGACCTCGCGCCGGACGGACCGTCGTCCCCCACCGGGTCGAGGCCGACGGGGACCACGTCCCCTCCCGGTCCGACGACCCTGGGCAGGTTGGTGGTGGACGCCGGACCGGACGCCGGGGGCTGGCTCGCCCTCCCCCCGGGTCGATGGCGGACGGTAGGCCGGGACCCCCAGTGCGACCTCGTCATCGACGACCCCGGGCTCTCCCGGCGCCACCTGCGGGTGCGTCACGGCCGCCACGGGTTCGAGGTGGAGGACCTCGGCTCGACCAACGGCGTCCACCCCCTCGACGACGGTGGGGGCACGGCGCTCTCCCCGGGCACGCGGCTGCGCATCGGGGGCTCCGTGGTCCGCCTGGAGACCACCGACTCACCCCACGCCACCGGCCGTGAGCACGACGGACGACTCGTCATCACGCCGTGGCCGAGGGTCGCCCCCCTGCCGTCGGCCACCGAGCTGCGCACGCCCGGGCGTCCGGCCCGGCGGCACGTGCAGCCACCCAGCGCCTGGTCCTGGGCGCTGCCGCTCGTCGCTGCCGGGCTCGCCGCCCTGCTGCTGCGGATGCCGCTCCTCCTGGTCTTCGGCCTGCTCGGGCCGACGATGGTGCTCGGGCAGCATCTCGGTGACCGACGCAGCTCGCGGGTCGAGCACGAGGTCGCGACCCGCGCCTGGGCGGCAGCCGCTGCCGACGCGGACGCCCAGGTCCGTCGTGCCGTCGAGCGCGAGCGGAAGGTGCGCCGGGACCGTGACCCCGGCATCGCCGGCGTCGTCCGTGCCCTGGTGCCGCGGCCCACGACGGCGCTGTGGGCCCGGGCTGCGGAGGCACCGACCGTCGTGCTGGGCGAGGGGACCGACATCTCGCTGACCAGCCTCGACGGCCGACCGGTGCCGGTGGACGAGGTTCCCGTCACCCTGGACCTCTCCGACCCGGTGGTCGTGATCGGTCCACCGGGGCTGCGTGACGCGGCGGTGCGCTCCTGGATCCTGCAGCTCGCCACCTCCATCCCTCCTGGCGCCCTGTCGATCACCGTGGACCCTGACGAGCCCCCAGGTGGTTTCGACCTCCTCGGGTGGCTTCCCCACACCGTCCCCCACGGCTCACCGCGGGCGTCCCTCACCCTGAGGTGGGGTACCGACCTGATCCTCGTCGAGGAGGTGGCCGACGCTCCCCCCGGGCTGGCCCGGGTCCACGTGGTGGGGACCACCCGGGGCGTCCTGGAGCGACCCGGGGAGCCACCGAGGACTTTCCGTCCCACCCTGGTCGGCCGGCTGAGGTCGCGGGCGCTGGCCAGGTGCCTCGCCGGCCTCCACGACGGCTCCGCCGGGACGACCGGCACCGTCCGCACGACCATGCTGGGGGACCTGGTGCCGTGGCCCTCGACCACCTGCGAGGTCCTGAGCGGCTGGTCCTCACCGCACGCACAGCTCGACGTCCCGGTCGGGACGGCAGAGGACGGCCGTCCCGTGGTGCTCGACCTGGACCGGCAGGGCCCCCATGCCCTGATCGCCGGCACGACCGGCTCGGGAAAGTCCGAGCTGCTCAGGACCCTGGTCACCTCTCTCGCCCTGAACAACCCACCCAGCCGCCTCTCGATGTTGCTCATCGACTACAAGGGCGGATCCTCCCTCGGTGAGTGCGCCCGGTTCCCGCACTCGACCGGCCTGGTCACCGACCTGGACCCCCATCTCGCCGACCGCGTGCTCACCTCTCTGCGGGCCGAGCTCGTGCGCCGCGAGAGGGTCCTCGGCGTCGCCGGGGTCCGCGACCTGCGCGACTACCGCGGCGATGACGTCGGACGTCTCGTGGTCGTGGTGGACGAGTTCCGGGTGCTCGCGGAGGAGATCCCGGACTTCGTGCCCGGTCTGGTCAGGGTCGCGACGGTCGGCCGCAGCCTGGGCCTCCACCTGGTGCTCGCCACCCAGCGTCCGGCTGGAGTGGTCACCTCCGACCTGCGGGCCAACGTCAACCTCCGCGTGGCGCTGCGGGTCCGGGACGAGGCCGACAGCCGCGACGTCCTGGAGTGCCCCGACGCCGCAGGCCTTCCGCAGTCCGAGCCTGGTGTGGCGTTGGTGCGCAGCGGAGCTGAACCGCCGTCGTCGCTCCGTGTCGCACCGGTCGGCCCCCCCACCACCCACCACGACGACGACGGGTGGTCCGTGCACGAGGTGCGGGACGTCTGGGACGGTTGGCGGACCCTCCACCGGGCGGAGGGCTCCCCCTCGACCAGGGACGGGCTCGCCGGTCTGCCTGACCTGCTGAGCCGCGCGGCCGCCGACGGGCGGGAGGAGTCGCCGCGCGTGTGGCTGCCGCCGCTCCCCGCGACGCTCAGCAGGGACGACGTCCTGCACGACCTGCCGCAGGCAGGTGGCACTCCCCCGGCCTGGGCACTCGCGGACCGACCGGACCTGCAGCGGCGAGAACCGATGGTGTGGACAGGCCGGGCGCACGTCGGCCTGGTCGGTGCCGCGCGCACCGGCCGGACGACCGCGCTGGCCACCCTCGCTGGGAGCGTGGGCCAGGCCTTCCTGTACGTCCTCGACCCGGGCCGCGGCCTCAGCACCACGTTCCTGCGCCAGCACCCCAGGGTGCTGGCCTGGGTCCAGCCCGGCGATCGTGCGCACGGTCTGCGCGTTCTGGAGGTGCTCAACGACATGGTCGACGAGCGGCGCGCCGCACCCACGTCGGACCGGATCCCCGTCGTCGTCCTGGTCGACGGGTGGGACCGGTGGGTCGCCGAGTATGCCGACCTCGACTCCGGCAGGGGCGTGGAGCTGGCCCTCCGCCTGCTGCGGGAGGGCCCCTCCGCCCAGGTGGTCCTCGCCCTCAGCGGCGACCGTTCGCTCCTCACCGGACGCGTCGCGGCAGAGCTGCCCGAGGTGTGGGCGCTGCGGCTCAACGACCAGGCTGACCTGGCGCTGGCCGGGCTGGCGGGCCGATACGCAGCAGCGCACCAGCCACCCGGTCGCGCCGTACGCACCCGCGACGGGGTGGTGGCCCAGGTCGTCCTCCCGCCACACGACCCTCCCGCGGACCCTGCCGTGGACGTCACTCCCGAGGACGTCGTCCCGCCGCACCTCGTGTCCCTGCCCGCCCGGGTCGGCTCCGCCACGGGCTGGGCGGTCGGCGGGGACCTGGCGAGACCCCTGCCCGTCCCTGCGGGATCGGTCCTCGTGGTCGGTCCGCCCCGCTCCGGCGTGAGCACGACCCTGCGTCGCCTTCTCACCGAGCAGGGCGACGCCGACGCAGACGCTCGAACGGTGTCGGTCACCGCTGGAGCCGGAGACGCCGCGGACCTGGCCGGACAGCTCGCGTCGTCGTCCGTGTCCACGGTCGTCGTGGACGACGTCCACCTCCTCGCCGGGCAGGCCCTGGAGGACCTGATCCTGGAGTGGGCCGGGCGGACCGGGGGACGCCTGCTCGTCGGCGGCGTGCTGGACGAGTGCGTCAACCTCTACCGCGGGCTGGTGCCGCAGGTGGCGAAGCGCGGCACGGGGGTCATCCTCCAGCCCTCGTCCGCCCAGCACGGCTCGCTTCTGGGAGTGCGACCTCCCCTCGGGGACCCGCGCATCCCGGGCCGGGGCGTGCTGGTGCAGCGCGGGAGATGCACCCGGATTCAGGTGGCGGGCCCGTGACCCTCCAGCCTCCCCATGAGGAAGGTCGAGCCCACCGTCGCGACGCTCGCCATGAGCACGAGCCCCGCGAGCCACCACGGCGCGAACTGGAACATCGCGATGCCGAGGGCCACCAGCAGGAAGTTCGCCGCGATCGCCGGGGCCTGCGCCCGAGGGTGACGCTGCCACAGGCCCCTGGCCGTGTAGGACAGCCCGATGACGAAGACCACCATGGTCACCACCGACATGATGATGACCAGGGGGTCCGAGCCCGCCCCGATCGCGAGCTCGTAGAGGTAGAAGACGGCGATCCCGGCCAGCGCGAGGGCCTCGAGCCCGACGAGGGCGGCCGCGGTCCGCCCGGCGAGCAGCTCCCTGGGCGTCGGGTCCGTGGTGGCGTTGCGGGGCGGCGCGGCGGCCGCGTCGTCGGGCCGGGGGTCGCTGACGGGCATGCGCGCCATCGTAGGCGGCGGCGTCGACCGACCCAGCGCACCGTCAGGGTCGGCACCTACCCTGTCCACCATGCGCGACATCGCCGCCGGCGCCGCCAAGCGTCTGGCCCTGGAGATCCTGGGCTGGACGGTGCTCTGCCTGGGCCTCCTCGCGCTCTTCCTCCCCGGCCCCGGCCTCCTGCTGACCTTCGCGGGCCTGGCCGTGCTGGCCACCCAGTACACCTGGGCCCGCAACCTGACCCAGCCGGTGAAGATCAAGGCCCTGCGCGGTGCCGCCGAGGGTGTGGAGACCCGACCGCGGATCGCGCTGTCCGCGCTCGTCGGCCTCGTCATGACCGCGGTCGGCATCTACTGGGTGCTGTCTCCTGCGGCCCCGGGCTGGTGGCCGCTGGCCGAGCAGTGGTGGCTCTTCGGGGGCCCTGCCGTGGGCTGGACCATGATCGGCTCGAGCGTCATCGCGATCGGCCTGCTCGTCTACTCCGTCCGCCGCTTCCACCACCGTCCCGACTCCATCGCGGAGCTGGTCCGGATGGAGTCCGCCCACCGTCGCCGGGTCGCCGCCCGCAAGGAGGCACGACGCCGCCTCACGGCGATCAAGGAGGGCTGAGGCCGCCCTCGGTCCGGGCCACGCCGGACCCTCGCCCAGGTCGCACGGGCGCACTGTCATCCGCAGGACCCAGCTCCCGGAGGAGACGCCCCAGGTCGCGCGGATGGGTCAGCCTCAGCACGGGTGTGCCGCCGGGCTCGCCCTCCCAGGCCAGGATCCTCCTGCGCTTGCGGGCGAAGCTCCGGAAGTGCCACACCAGGATCGACTCGCGGGACACGATCTGCCGCAGCGTCTCCCGGTTGCCGTTGCAGACCTCGGTGCGCAGCAGCCACCGGTGCGCCGTACGCCGGAGGAGCCGGGCGAGGCTGAGCAGGCGCGGGTAGTCCAGCGCGACGACGACCTCCACCCGCGGCAGGACCAGGTCCGACCACTTCGCGTACGCGCTGTCCATCAGCCACCGCTCACCGGCCACCAGCCCCGAGACGATCTGCCGCTGCTCCTCCGTCGGCCGCTCCACCCAGCCCGGCAGCCAGCCGACCTCGTCGTCCACGAGGTGGACGGGCAGCCCGAGCACCTCTCCCAGCCGCACTGCTGCGGTGGTCTTCCCGGACCCGGTCACGCCGTAGACGAGGACCCTGGAGGCGCCCCGCAGGTCACCGATCGTCCCCCGGCTCACGGTCGTGGACGCTCAGTCGGTGGGGCAGCAGACCGCGACGGGGGTCTGGCGCGGCACGGGCGCGCCGACGGAGGGTATGCCGAGGCTCACCGCAGGCTTGCGCGTCACCCCGTCCGTGACGGCCCCGTCGCCCTGGAGGGCCGCCCACGCGTCCCCGCCCCGGGTGCGGCGCACGGCATACCCGCCACCCCGCACGCCGGAGTCGGCGATGAGGTGGTGGGGCGCGCCGTAGGTGACCCCGACGGTGACCACGTCACCGGGGCGCGGACGCTCGGCGCCGGGCGGGACGCCCACGTGGACCAGCCGGTTGTCGCGCGCACGACCCGACAGGCGCTCAGTCTCGGCATCCTTGCGGCCCTCCCCCGGCGCGACGAGCACCTCGACCTCACGGCCCTCCAGGGCCCGGTTGCCCGCCCAGGACACCTCCTCCTGCACTGCGATGAGCCGGTCGAAGCGTTCCTGCACGACCTCCTTGGGCACCTGGTCCGGCATGGTCGCCGCCGGCGTGCCGGGCCGGATGGAGTACTGGAAGGTGAAGGCGCTGGAGAACCGGGAGGCACGGACCACGTCGAGGGTGCCCTGGAAGTCCTCCTCGGTCTCGCCGGGGAAGCCGACGATGAGGTCGGTGGTGATGGCCGCGTCCGGGATCCGGTCGCGAACCCGGTCCAGGATGCCGAGGAACCGCCCGGCGCGGTAGGAGCGGCGCATGGCCCGCAGCACCCGGTCCGAGCCGGACTGCAGCGGCATGTGCAGGCTGGGCATGACGTTCGGCGTCTCGGCCATCGCGGCGATGACGTCGTCGGTGAACGCGGCCGGGTGGGGGCTGGTGAAGCGCACCCGCTCCAGCCCTGCGACCTCGCCGCAGGCGCGCAGCAGCTTGCCGAAGGCCAGCCGGTCGCCGAACTCGACGCCGTAGGTGTTGACGTTCTGGCCCAGGAGGGTGATCTCGACGACCCCCTGGGCCACGAGCGCCTCGATCTCGGCGAGGATCTCCCCGGGACGCCTGTCCTTCTCGGTGCCGCGCAGCGCGGGCACGATGCAGAACGTGCAGGTGTTGTTGCAGCCCACGGAGATCGAGACCCAGGCGGAGTAAGCCGAGTCACGCCGGGTGGGCAGGGTGGAGGGGAAGACCTCCAGCGACTCGAGGATCTCCACCTCGGCGGCCCTGTTGTGGCGGGCCCGGTCCAGCAGCGCCGGGAGGGAGCCCACGTTGTGGGTGCCGAAGACGACGTCGACCCAGGGCGCGCGCTCGACGATGGTCGAGCGGTCCTTCTGGGCCAGGCAGCCGCCGACCGCGATCTGCATGTCCGGGTTGGCGACCTTGGCGGGGCGCAGCTGGCCGAGGTTGCCGTAGAGCTTGTTGGCGGCGTTCTCCCGGACGGCGCAGGTGTTGAACACGACCACATCCGCGACGGAGGGCCGGTCGGGCGTCGGCACGCTGGCGAGGTCGACGTAGCCCGCCGTCTCCAGGAGTCCGGCCAGGCGCTCGGAGTCGTGCACGTTCATCTGGCACCCGTGGGTGCGCACGTCATAGGTCTTGGTGCTCATCGCACCGTCCAGGGTACGTGGTCCAGGAGGGGCGGGACCGCCACGAGCAGCAGCAGCCCGGCGGGCACGAGAAGGACCACGAAGCCGAGGGCCACGTAGCCGACCGCCCCCAGCACCCCGCCGAGGAAGAACAGCCCGACGAGGGCGGAGAGCATCCAGAGCTTGCCGCGGTCACCCCGGACGGGCTCGGCGTCGGCCAGGCGGTTGCGGTAGGCCAGCTTGCCGAGCTCGATCCCGATGTCGGTCACCATCCCGGTGACGTGGGTGGTGCGGATGGTGGCCTCGGAGACCTTGGTGATGAGGGCGTTCTGCTGGCCCATGACGAAGCAGAGCACCGCCACGAGCAACCACTCGCGGTGGGCCCACGTCACCTCGTCGGCGAGCCCGCCCACGACCAGGACGAGGACCGCCTCGGTCAGCAGGACGAGCGCGAAGCGGTCGCCCCGGGCCCGGCGGCGGGCCCAGTTGAACTGGACGGCGCAGGCCATGGCGCCGAGGAGGAAGAAGGCGATGGAGACCAGGCCCAGGCCGACCAGGCGTCCCCCGCCGAGGACGAGCTGGTCGGCGACGCCCGCGGTGATGCCGGTCATGTGTGACGTGTAGAAGCCGACGGCGACGAAGCCGACGGAGTTGAGCACGCCCGCGACCCAGGCGAGGAGGTAGGCCAGGTGGCGGTTGAGTCGTTCGTCCCGGACCGCCCCGGCCAGCCGGAGGAGGTGCCAGTCAGGCAGGGTCACGGACCCAGCCCACCACACCGGGACCGACCTCCGACCAGCGGGTTGTCGGGGTGAGCGACACCTCGTCACCTCGCGGTGGTGGCCGGGGCACGGCGGCGTAAGGTGGGGCCGACGGCACCAGCAGCGAAGGAGCAGCAGCCATGAGCGACCAGGCGGACCGGGAGCAGATGGGCGACGACCTCGGGGTGTGGAGCGTCGACGCCGAGGACCAGCTGCAGCCCGAGGACACCCTGGACGGTGACGGCGACCCGCTGGACCGTGGATACGTGGCCGCCGATCGCCTGCACGGCTCGCTGGCCTTCGGTGTCACGGCCGAGGAGCAGCGCAGCGAGGAGACGATCGACCAGCGCATCCGCCAGGAGGTCCCTGACCCCTACTCCGCCTATGGCGCGCCCGACGACGAGTCCGGCATGGAGAAGGATGACGGCATGATCGGCGGGGACGACCCCGACGCCATCCGCGCCGAGCTCGACCACTACGGCGGTGAGGTCGGACGGGTCGGCCGCATCGTCGCCCCGGACGAGGGGAACGGGTCGGACCGGGAAGCCAGGATGATCGCCCGGGAGGGGCAGGCCACCAGCTGGGACTCCCCCGAGGAGTCGGCCATGCACTACGTGGACGGCGGCGACGAGGACGACCTGGTGGAGGAGGAGTGGCTGCCCTCCGACGCTCCCGCCCAGGACGAGGACGAGTAGGGGCAGCCGGGGTCAGTCGCGCAGGTGCTCCGGCAGGTCGTCCAGGGCCTCCCGGATGACCTGGTAGGACACCCCCGCGCCGTAGCCCTTGCGGGCCAGGAAGCCCGCCAGCCGCCGGGTCTGCACCTCTCGGTCGAGACCGCGCATCGTGCGCAGCCGTCGGGTGACGAGGGCACGGGCCTGCTCCCGCTCACGCTCGGGGTCGACCTCCTCCAGCGCGGCCTCGACGACGACGTCGGCCACCCCCTTGGCGCGCAGCTCGTGGCGTATGGCCTCGGCCGCCAGTCCCTTGGTCTCCTGGCGGGAGCGCACGAACATCTCGGCGTAGGCCTCGTCGTCGACGAGCCCGACCTCGCTCATGCGGTCGAGGATCCTCGCTGCCACCTCAGGGGCGCAGTCACGGTCACGCAGCTTGTCCTCGAGCTGCCGCCGGGTCCGTGGGCCCATCGCGAGCTGGCGGAGCACGATGCGACGGGCGGCCGCGTCCGGGTCGGGTTCGGTCCCGGCCGTCCCGGACCCGCCATGGCGCGTCGGCCCGCCGGTCCCGGTCGTCGGGGTGGTCGAGCTCGACGTGCTGGGCGAAGACACCGACGGGCGGAGCCCGGAGGCCCTCGCCGCCGCCTCCGCGGCCGCCAGCGCCTCCCGGGCGGCCGACAACCGGTCCGTCTCCGGCATCAGAAGTCGACCGGGACCTCACCCGTGACCGGGTCGACCCCGGCCGGCAGGTCGTCGACGGTGACCGGTCGGACGCCGACACCGAGCTTGGTCTTGATCTTGAGGTCGATCTCGTCGGCCAGGTCCGGGTTGTCCTTGAGGAACTGCCGGGCGTTCTCCTTGCCCTGGCCCATCTGGTCGCCCTCGTAGGTGTACCAGGCGCCGGACTTGCGCACGAAGCCGTGCTCGACGCCCATGTCGATGAGCCCACCCTCGCGGGAGATGCCGTGCCCGTAGAGGATGTCGAACTCGGCCAGCTTGAAGGGCGGCGCCACCTTGTTCTTGACGATCTTGGCGCGGGTCCGGTTGCCGACCGCGTCGGTGCCGTCCTTGAGCGTCTCGATGCGGCGCACGTCGATGCGGACCGAGGCGTAGAACTTCAACGCCTTGCCGCCGGTGGTCGTCTCGGGCGAGCCGAACATCACGCCGATCTTCTCGCGGAGCTGGTTGATGAAGATCGCGGTGGTCCCGGTGGTGCTGAGAGCACCGGTGATCTTGCGGAGGGCCTGCGACATCAGCCGGGCCTGCAGACCGACGTGGCTGTCCCCCATCTCGCCCTCGATCTCGGCGCGGGGCACGAGAGCCGCCACCGAGTCGATGACGATGATGTCGAGCGCCCCGGAACGGATCAGCATGTCGGCGATCTCCAGGGCCTGCTCCCCCGTGTCCGGCTGGCTGACGAGCAGCGCGTCCGTGTCGACACCGAGCGCCTTGGCGTAGTCGGGGTCGAGCGCGTGCTCGGCGTCGATGAAGGCCGCGATGCCGCCGGCGCGCTGCGCGCTGGCGACGGCGTGCAGCGCCACCGTGGTCTTGCCGCTGGACTCCGGGCCGTAGATCTCCACCACGCGCCCGCGGGGCAGACCACCGACTCCCAGCGCCACGTCGAGCGCGATGGAGCCGGTCGGGATCACCTGGATCGGCGGTCGGTCCTCGTCGCCGAGGCGCATCACGGAGCCCTTGCCGTGCTGCTTCTCGATCTGGGCCATCACCGTGTCGAGCGCGCGCAGCTTGTCGCTGCCGACGCGCTCCGCGCTGCTGGCGGGTGCCGTCTTCGTGGCCATGTCCTGCTCCTTCGTCCTCGTGGTGAGCGCGCCTGCCTTCGACAGTCCTCGGCCGTCGGGCCTCCTGCCGGAGACGCCTCGCCCGTGTGCTGTCAGACGCTAGGTGCTCGCACCGACAGACCCGCCCCGTAACCCTGAGGCTGTGGATGACGGGCACCGTGGCCGGCACCGTGTGGACAACATTAATCGAATGTCTGTACGAAGACCCGTCGCCGCACCGGCGTGTCGACGCCATCCGGCCCGCCGACGCCCCGCTTCCCCGACGTCAACGTCAACCGCCGTTCCCGCCTACACTTGCCCCAACCCCTCGGGACCCTCGACACCGGCGTCAGCCCGAACCACGTCCTACCTCGCCCGGGAGTCCCATGGCCCTGCTCGTGATGAAGTTCGGCGGCTCCTCGGTCGCCGACGCCGAGGCCGTGCGCCGGGTCGCCCAGCGCGTCGTCGCGACCCACCGAGCCGGCAACCAGGTGGCCGTGGTCGTCTCGGCGATGGGCGACACCACCGACGAGCTGCTCGACCTGGCCGGGCAGATCGCCCCCGGCACCCCGCCCGAGCGCGAGATGGACATGCTCCTCTCCGCGGGCGAGCGCATCTCGATGGCGCTGCTCGCCATGGCCATCCAGCAGCTCGGGGTGTCCGCCCGCAGCTACACCGGCGCCCAGGCCGGCATGCGCACCGACACCGCGCACGGCCGCGCCCGCCTCCTCGACGTCCAGCCCGCGCGCGTCCGGGGCACCCTCGACGAGGGTGCGGTCGCGATCGTCGCCGGTTTCCAGGGCATCTCCACCGACGACGACATCACCACCCTGGGCCGCGGCGGCTCCGACACCACCGCCGTCGCCCTCGCCGCGGCCCTCGAGGCGGACGTCTGCGAGATCTACACCGACGTCGACGGCCTCTACACCGCCGACCCGCGCATCGTCCCCAGCGCCCGCCGGGTCACCCGCCTCACCATCGAGGAGACCCTCGAGATGGCGGCCCACGGCGCCAAGATCCTGCACCTGCGCGCCGTGGAGTACGCCCGCCGCTTCACCGTCCCGCTCCACGTCCGCAGCAGCTTCTCCGACAAGGAGGGCACCTGGATCCTGGTCGGACGACCCCTCACGGAGGACACCATGGAAGACCCCATCATCTCGGGCATCGCCCACGACACCTCCCTCGGCAAGGTGACGGCGGTCGGCATACCCGACCGTCCCGGGGCGGCGGCGGCGGTCGTCGGCGCGGTCGCCCGGGCCGGCGTCTCGATCGACATGATCGTGCAGAACGTCTCGACCTCGGACGCGCACACCTCCGACATCTCCTTCACCATCCCCGAGACCGACGGGCAGGTCGCGGTCGCCGCGGTCCGCGCGCTGCAGGAGGCGATGGGCTTCGCCGACGTCCTCTACACCAGCCACGTCGGCAAGCTCTCGCTCATCGGGGCCGGGATGCGCTCCAACCCCTCGGTGGCCCACCAGCTCTTCCAGGCCCTGGCCGACGCGGGTGTCAACATCGAGATGATCAGCACCTCGGAGATCCGGATCTCGGTGATCTGCG
The DNA here is from genome assembly GCF_003702705.1 of Ornithinimicrobium cerasi. Taxonomy (GTDB): domain Bacteria; phylum Actinomycetota; class Actinomycetes; order Actinomycetales; family Dermatophilaceae; genus Ornithinicoccus; species Ornithinicoccus cerasi. The sequence goes on from NZ_QZMN01000013.1 coordinate 29,907, forward strand.
ACCAGGCCGACATCACCGACGCCGTGCGCGCGGTGCACACCGCGTTCGGGCTGGACGCCGACGACGAGGCCGTGGTCTACGGCGGGACGGGACGGTGAGCGGTATGGCGCACAGCAGCAGGCACCTCCACGTCGCCGTCGTCGGCGCCACCGGTCAGGTCGGTGCGGTCATGCGCCGCCTCCTCTGCGAGCGGGCCTTCCCGGTCGCCTCGGTGCGCTACCTCGCCTCCTCGCGCTCGGCCGGCACCGAGCTGGCGTGGGACGGGTCGCCGAACGGCCTGGACGGGTATGCCGCGCCGCGCCGGATCGTGGTCGAGGACGTCGCGACGGCCGACCTCACGGGGATCGACGTCGCCCTCTTCTCCGCGGGTGGGGCGGCCTCCCGCGAGCACGCCCCGCGCTTCGCGGCCGCCGGTGCGGTGGTCGTGGACAACTCCTCGGCCTGGCGGATGGACGAGCGGGTACCGCTCGTGGTGAGCGAGGTGAACCCGGACGACATCCGGCTCGCGCTCGGGCCCGGCGCGTCACGGATCGTGGCCAACCCCAACTGCACGACGATGGCGGCGATGCCGGTGCTGCGCCCCCTCCACGAGGAGGCGGGGCTGGAACGGCTGCGGGTGGCGACCTACCAGGCGGTCTCCGGCTCGGGTCTGGCCGGGGTCAGCGAGCTGGGCGACCAGGTCCGGGCCGCGCTGACGGGGAGCATCCCGGTCGAGTCGCTGACCCACGACGGCTCGGCGGTGACGATGCCCGCCCCGGCCACCTACGTGGCGCCGATCGCGTTCAACGTCCTCCCGCTGGCCGGCGACCTCGTCGAGGATGGCGAGACGTCGGAGGAGGTCAAGCTGCGCCTCGAGTCGCGCAAGATCCTCGGCATCCCGAACCTCGCCGTCTCCGGCACCTGCGTGCGCGTGCCCGTGTTCACCGGTCACAGCCTGGCGATCCACGCCGAGTTCGGCTCGCCCATCACCCCGGAGCAGGCCACGAAGCTGCTCGACGACGCCCCGGGCGTCGAGCTCGCCGACGTCCCGACGCCGCTGACGGCCGCCGGCCAGGACCCGTCCTACGTCGGCCGGATCCGCGTCGACCAGAGCGTCCCCGACGGCCGCGGGCTGGTGATGTTCGTCAGCAACGACAACCTGCGCAAGGGTGCCGCCCTGAACGCCGTGCAGATCGCCGAGCGGCTGCTGGAGCTCGACCGCGCCTGAACCCCAGCTCCCTGCAGCCTGCCCGGACACGCCGACAGGACACGGGCGACGGCAGTTGCCAGAGTGGGGCCATGACCGACGACACCAGCCAGCCCGGCAGCACCCCGTTCACCGACGACGAGCACGAGCTCATCCGGCGGTCCGCCTTCGGCGCCATCGCCCTCGTCTCGCGCTCGGACCCGGGTTTCTTCTCGATGTTCAAGGAGTCGATGGCCGGGTCCAAGGCGCTGCAGGAGGCACCGGAGGGTGTCAAGGCGCTGCTGAGCGAGGGAGGTTTCCCGACACCGCCCGCCGGCTCGCCGGAGGAGGTGGAGGAGACGCTCCTGGCCGACCTCGGACAGACGATGCGCGTGCTGCGCGCCAAGGCCCCGACGCAGGCCCAGGCCTACCGCGACGTCATCCTCGCGGCCTCCGACCGGGTGGCCGCTGCCTCTGACGGCGTCGCCGCCGAGGAGCAGCAGATGATCGAGAAGATCCGGGCCGCCCTGTCCGACGGGATCGCGGGCGACCCGCCGGTCGGTGACACCGCCGTCGACGCCCCGCGCCACGGCTGACTCACCCTTCACCCCCCCTCCCCACTCCCCGCTCCGCACTCCGCACTCCCCGCTCCCCCACTCCCCACTCACAGGCTCGATCCCTCCTGACCGACGGATGCATGGGCCCGGAGGTATGCCTTCGCGCCTGTGAGTCGCGAGTCGGGGCGGGGGCGGCGCCGGGTGGGGCGGGGCGAGTCGGGGCGGGGCGAGTCGGGGCGGGGCGCGGGAGGGAGGTCAGCGGCGGCGGCGCGGCTCCGGGAGGAGCTGGTGCTCGGGAGGCACGTCGAGGTCGCGCACGACCGCCTCCCACACCTGCCGGATCGGCTCGCCGTCGGCGAGCGCCTGGTCGACCGTGCGCCCTCCCAGAGACCCCAGCACCCGCTGGTCGGCGACGATCGCGGCATACCCCCGTCCGAACTCCTGCTCCATCAGGGACCAGAACTCGCTCAGCCGCACCGGCCCACCCTAACCGCCGCCCCTCAGCCCGACGATCAGCAGCATCGCGGGCATGGCGAGCATCGTCGTGGCGAAGACGCAGTCGCGCGCGATGGTTTCACCGCGACCGTAGGCGACGGCGAGGATGAAGACGTTCTGGGCGGTCGGCAGCGCCGACATCACCACGGCGGCCAGCACCTCCACCCGGGACAGGCCGAGCCCGAGGGCGGTCAGGCCCGCCACGAGCGGCATCAGACCCAGCTTGAGCACCACCATGAGCGCCAGCTCGGCCAGGTTGCCCCTCCCCCGCGGCGGGGGCGAGAGCCGCAACGAGATGCCGAACGCCAGCAGCATCCCCGGGATCGCCAGCCCGCCCACCAGCTCCACCGGTGCCCGGACCACCGCGGGCAGCGAGAGAGCGGTCACCGCCACGAGCAGCCCGAGCAGGCTGCCGATGGTGAGGGGGTTCGTGAACGGGGAGCGGAGGAGCCGGGTGACCGACACCCGCCCCTGCCCTGTCGCATCGAGGGCGCCGAGCCACGCCGGCTGCAGCAGGAGGAGCTGCACCAGGATGATCGGCGCCGCCCACTGCGCGTCCCCGAGGACGTAGACCGCGATGGGGACGCCGAGATTGTTGGAGTTCACGTAGCTCACCCCCATCCCGCCCATGATGGCGTGGGTGAGCGGTCGCCTCAGGACCCACCGCGCGATGACGAGGTATGCCGCGCCCGTCACCACGATCCCGGCGAGCGTGGCGACCAGGAAGCCGGAGAACAGCACCCCGACGTCGGCGTCGGCCACCACGAGGAAGAGGAGCGCCGGGGAGCCCACCCAGAAGGTCAGCCGCGCCAGCATCCGCTGCTCGTCGACCCCGAACAGCCGGGTGTGCGCCAGCAGCCAGCCGACCGCGACGACCGCCGCGATCAGCCAGAAACCCTGCAGGACGGCCACCACGGGGACTGATTATCCGGCGTCCTGAGAGGGCCTGCTCGGGCGGGGCGACGGCCGTCCGCGCTGCTAGCCTCTCTCGAATGAGCGATGTGCGGGACGAGCAGCCCGGCAGGCCCCACCCGGACGCCCACGCCGACTACGAGACCGGCGACGGCGGCGTCACCCGCGACCTCCTCGACCGCCGCCCGGTCGTCCCGCGCACGGTCTCCACGCTGTACGAGACCCGCCCCGGGCTCAACCCCACCAAGGCGATCGGCAGGTTCCTGGAGGCGGTCAACCTGCAGGAGCGGCACGGCCACATGCGCGTCGTCGACGACCTCATCGGCCTGCAGCGCCGCGTGGGCGACACCATCGAGCACTACCGGGACAAGCTGCTCAACGCGGAGGCACGCAGCGGCTCGACCGAGTCGGCCAAGTTCGGGATCGGGCACTTCAACGGCCAGCGAGCCGTGGTCTACGTCGTGGACTGGGCCTTCTTCGCAGGGTCGCTGGGCGAGGTGGCCGGGGAGAAGTTCGTGCAGGCCGCCGAGCTGGCCGAGCGCGAGAGGTTGCCGCTGGTCAGCATGGGCGCCTCCTCCGGCGTCCGGCAGCACGAGAACGTCCTCGGGCTGATCCAGATGCAGCGTATGGCCGCGGCGGCCAACAAGTTCCAGCACACCACCAACCGCCCCTACATCTCGGTGCTCGCGGGCCAGGTCTGGGGCGGCATGTCCGCCAGCGCGGTCCCGGTCGCGGACCTCGTCGTCGCCCTCGAGGGGACCGACTACGGCTTCGCCGGGCGCCGGGTGATCGAGACCTTCGAGGGCCGGGCGGTGCCCAAGGGCATGCAGAGCGCGGAGGCCAACTACCTGGACCGCAACGTCGACCTCCTGGTGAAGGACGTGGACGAGCTCATCGAGTGGCTCGGTCGGATCTTCGACGCCGGCCGGTCGACGCACCGGATCCGGGCCCGGTCCGAGGGGCCTACGCGCCCCGCTGACGTCCTGCCGGGCGGACGGCCCGTGACCACGGGACCGGAGGGCTTCAGCGCCGCGCTGTGGGACCACCAGGTGACCGAGCAGGTCGTGCAGGTGCCCCGCGCCCGCCGCGACCAGCCAGACACCCCGCCCCGCGAGGCGCTGATGGCCCGCTACAACGAGATCGCCGCGGGCGCCGGACGGCTCGACACCGAGTTCTACCTGCAGAACGTCTTCGACTCCGCGGTGCCCTTCTACAACCACCTCCGGTTCGAGGAGGAGAAGAAGTACCCCAACATCATCGCCGGGCTCGGCATCATCGGGGACACCACCTTCATGGTCATCGGCGACCAGCCGTGCTACCAGGTCTCCGCGGGCTACGTCGGCAAGTCCCCCGCCAACCCCGGCCCCGAGGACTTCGAGTACGGCGTCCGCATGATGCAGGCGGCCCAGCGCTGGGGGCTGCCCATCGTCTTCTTCACCGACACCCTCGGGGCCCTGCCGACCATGGCCGCGGAGCGCCGAGGCCAGTCCCGCGCGATCGCCCAGAGCATCAAGACCTCCGCCTCCCACCCGTTCCCCACCGTGTCGGTCATCGCCGGGGCGATGGGCAGCGGCGGAGGGCTCGCGACGACACCGTTCGGCCGCCACACCGTCATGCTCGACAGCGCCCTGGGCTTCGTCTCCGAGCCGCGCTCGACGGCGACCATCCTCTACAACGAGTCCAACCCGAGCGTCGAGCAGGTGGCGATGACCCTGGAGACGATGCGTGCCTCCGCGGACGACCTGCGCCACCAGGGGCTGGTCGACGTGATCGTCACCGACGAGGAGGACCCCTACCTCACCGCCCGCGAGCTGCGCGTGGCGATCGTGGAGGGGTACAACCGCCAGGTCGGTCTCACCCCTCGCCGGTTGCGTCAGAAGGCCGACGAGAGGCTGCGCCCGAGGACCCTGGGCAAGCTCGCGGCCGACGCCGACTGACGCGACGCCGACCCACCCAGGCCCGGGTCAGCTGGTCCAGGCCCGCCACAGGGCGGCGTACTCGCCGTCCTGCTCCATGAGCTCGTCGTGGCTGCCCAGCTCGACGATGCGACCCTCCTGCACGACCGCGATCCGGTCGGCGTCGTGGGCGGTGTGCAGCCGGTGGGCGATCGCGACGACGGTCCGCCCGGTGAGCAGCGCGCTCATCGTCCCCTCCAGGTGCCGGGCCGTCCGCGGGTCGATCAGCGAGGTGGCCTCGTCCAGGACCAGGGTGTGCGGGTCGGCGAGGATCAGCCGGGCCAGCGCCACCTGCTGGGCCTGCGCCGGCGTGAGCGCCTGGTGGCCCGAGCCCAGCACGGTGTCCAGCCCCTGGGGCAGGGCCCGCACCCAGCCGGCGGCGTCCACGGTGGCGAGGGCACGCCATACCTCCTCGTCGGAGGAGCCGTCCCGGGCCAGCACGACGTTGTCGCGCACCGAGCCGCGGAAGACGTGGTGCTCCTGGGTGACGAGGGCGACCTCGCGACGCAGCAGGTCCAGCGGCAGCTCGACCAGCTCGACCCCACCGACCGTCGCCGAGCCCGAGCGGGGCCCGTGGATGCCGGACAGGAGCCGGCCGAGGGTGGACTTGCCGGATCCCGAGGGCCCGACGATCGCCAGCCGCTCCCCCTGCGCCAGCTCGAGGTCGACCCCGTGCAGGACGTCCTGACCCTCGCGGTAGGCGTAGCGCAGGTCCCGACCGGCCAGCTCGCTCCCGACCGGCCTGGCCGCGCCGGCGGTCCGGTCGGGCGGGACCTCGGCGATCCCGAGGAGGCGCGTCGTCGACGCCACCCCCACCTGCAGCTGGTCCACTGTGCCGACGAGGCGGTCGAAGGGGCCGTAGAAGGTCTCGATGTAGAGCATCGCGGCGGTGATCTGGCCGAGCGTCACCGCGTCCTGGGCGTAGAGGACGGCACCGACCACCAGGGTGATGACCCGCGGCAGCGAGAACGCCATGTCCATCACCGCGAAGAGGATGTTGCGCAGGGTCAGGCCGTAGCGCTCGGCCTGCGCGCTCACCTCGACGTCCTCGAGCGAGGCGCGCCGGCGCTCCTCCTGCAGCCCGAAGGCCTCCACGGTGCGGGACCCCTCGACGGTCTCGGTCAACGACGTGTTGATGAGCGAGTAGGTCGCACCCTCCAGCAGGTAGGCGGCCGGGGCGTGCTGCAGGTAGCGACGCACCTGCCACAGCGACAGCGACGCCGTGACCAGCGTCGGCACGGCGAGGGCCCAGGAGTTGAGCACCATCGCCACGACGGTGAGCAGCACCGTCACCACCCCGATGATGAACTCGGGCAGCGCCCACCGGACGGCCGAGCTCATCGACCCGACGTCCCGCGTCACCCGCGTCACCAGGTCTCCGGTGCTGGCGGACTCCACCTTGCCCAGGGGGAGCCGCAGCACGGCCCGGATGACGTGCTCGCGCGCCTCCGCGAGCACGTCCTGCCCGAGCACCGACGCCAGCCACTTGGCGGTGAAGGTGAGCACGGCCTGCGCGACGAGGATCCCCACGACCACCAGCGCGAGGTCGGTGACGACACCGGGCGCCGGACCGCCCTGGGCGGCGACGACGCGGTCCACGAGCCGGCCCAGGAGGAAGGGCACGGCCAGGCCGGCCGCGGCAGCCAGGGCGTTCGCGAGGGTCACCAGGGTGACGAGCCAGGCACGGCGGCGCAGCAGGTCGCGCAGGTAGTCCACGACGGTGCGCGGCGCCGCGACGGGCAGGCCCCGCACCGGCGTCCGGCTCTGCAGGAGGTTGGCTCGGGCCCGCTCCCGGCGCAGCCGGTGCCGCTGCCACAGGAGCCGGTGCCGCTCCCGCAGGCTGACCGTGCCGCGGGGAGGAGGACGCAGGTCCGGGGGCACGGCGGGGGCCCGCTCGCCCGCCTCGCGCCAGGTGCGTGCCGACTCGGCGGCGCGCACGGGGTCGGCGCCCAGGTGCGTGTCCAGGCTCATCGGTGGGTCACCTCCTCGGGGTGGTGCTCGGGTATGACGTGGGGCTGGTCGGTCGGGGCAGGCACCTCCCACGTGTCGGGTCCGCCGTGCACCGGGAGCCTCGGGGCTGCTGGCGCAGCCCCCGCCACCTCGGTCGTCGTCCCGACGGGCGGTGCGGAGGTCGTCCCCGCCTCCGCCGGAACGGCTGCGTCGGTGTCGCCGCCGCGGAGCACGGTGCGGCGGTAGCCCTCGTGCGTGGCCACGAGCTCGTCGTGGGTGCCGACCGCCACGACGCGGCCGTCCTCGAGCAGCACCACCTCGTCGGCGTGGTGCAAGAGGAGGGGTGAGGCGGTCATCACGACGGTGGTCCGACCCTGCCGGTGCTCCGGGAGCCGCTCGGCGATCCGGGCCTCGGTGTGGGCGTCCACCGCGGAGGTGGGCTCGACCAGCACCAGGACGGGGGCGTCCGCGGCGAGGGCCCGGGTGAGGACCAGCCGCTGGCGCTGACCCCCCGACAGCCCCCGGCCGCGCTCGTCGAGCAAGCCCTGCCACCCGCCGGGCACGATGTCGAAGACGTCCTCCGCCGCGGCCGCGTGCAGTGCCGACTCGGCCTGCTCCCGGGTCAGCCGACGGTGCGGGTCGACCGCGTCCTGCAGCGTGCCGGCGAACACGTGCGCGCCGGTGTCGCTGACGAGGACGGTCCGCCGCACCGCCTCGAGCGGGACGTCGGCGAGGTCGACGCCCCCGAGACGCACGCCCCACGGCCGGGAGGCGCGCTCCTCGTCCCGGGCGGCCAGCCGGGCCCGGGCCAGCTCGCGCTCCCGGCGGGCCCGCCTGGCCGCCCGCCCGGACGCCTCGTCGTCCTCCTCCGCGGAGAGGGTGTCGCTCCCGGGGAGGTAGCGTCCGAGCCGGTCGGCGAGGGCCGCGGAGTCGTCGGGGAGCGCGCTGACCACCATGGTCAGCCGGCCCGGCCGCACGCTCAGCCCGCTCTCCTCGTCCACCAGGTCGTCGGCCGGGTCGAGCGCCGACGGGGGGCGTGCCGGCCACGGGTCCGGCGTGCCGAGCACGCCGATGGTCTTGCGGGCGGCGACGAAGGAGCGGGTGATCTGCTGGGCCGCCTCGAAGACCACCCTGATGGGCTGCACGAGGAAGAGCGCGTAGCCGAGGAAGGTCACCAGCTGGCCGATCTGCAGCTCCCCGCGTCCGACGGCGCGCACGCCGAGCACCATGAGCGCGACGACGAACAGGCCCGAGAGGAGCACGCCGACCGCCTCGACGAAGGCTGCCCACCCACCCGCCTGGACCCCGGCGCGGCGCACCCGCTGACTCTGCGCGGCGTAGTTGTCGCCGAAGATCCGCTCCCCGCCGATACCGCGGAGGATCCGCAGCCCGGCGACGATGTCGGTCGCCATCGAGGTGAGCTCGGAGTCCCGCGAGCGCTCGCGCGTCTGGGCGGCCGACAGGGGTCGCAGGAGCACCGTCGAGACCAGCACGAGCAGGGGCGCGACCAGGAGGACGACCAGCCCGAGCGGGACCGAGATGTTCAGCACGATCAGGGCCACCACGGCATACGCGATGACGTTGCCGACGAGGCGCGAGACGATCTCGACGAAGTGGCCGAACTGCTCCCCGTCGCTGCCGTTGACCGACAGGACCTCGCCGGTCGGTGCCCGGCGGGTGAGGACGTGGCCCATCCGGGTCGTCTTGTTGGTGACCAGGCCGGTCTGGCCGTAGGACGCGACGAGCCAGGAGCGCACGACCACGGTGTGGTAGAAGACGCCGCTGCTCGCCCCGACCAGGGTGATGCCCAGCAGCACGAGGCACCACAGCAGGGTCCGGTCGACGTCGCCGGCCACGATGCCCTCGTCGATCGCCCGGCCGAAGACCCACGGGGTGAGCGCGGTGGGCAGCATCCAGACCAGGCTGCAGAGGCAGGCCGCCAGCATGAGGTCGGTCTGCTGCCGCAGGAGCCACCACAGGTAGCGGCCCGGGCTGCGGGTGTCGGGCGTGGCGGACGAGCCTGGCGTCCAGGCAGTCACGTTCGGGGGAAAGTCGCGCATGGCGTGCTCCAGCGTAGGCGTGAGCACCGACGCACCTCCACGGGTTATTCGACGGGGACGCGCCGGGGCCGCGACCTCAGCCGTCGGGCAGCGACTCCTGCTCCCGCCACACCTCCCGCATGGCGGACAGCGCGACCGCCACCGCCGGGCGCCGGGCGCTGTCCTCCCGGTGCACCGCGTGGATCCGACGGGTCGGCGCCTCGGCCAACGGCAGGCCCACGAGCCCCTCCGGCAACGACTCCCGCCCCAGCCGGGGCAGCAGGCACAGCCCGAACCCCTGGGACACGAGGGCCAGCCGGGGCGCCGAGGACTCGACGGTCGCGCCGATCCGGTGCTCCAGCCCGCGCGCCGTGAGCGCACCGCGCAGCCAGTCGCTGTAGACGCCCGGGGAGTCGTCCACCCACACATGGTCCCGGAGGTCGTCCAGGTCCACCCCGTCCGGCCCGGCCCTCAACCGGGAGGACCCGGGGGCGATGAGGTCCACCGGGTCCAGACCCAGCAGGTGGGCCTGCACCCCGCCGCCGACCACGACCTCGCGGTCGGTCCAGTCGTGCACGACGGCGATGTCGACCTCACCCCGTCGCAGCGCGTGCATGGACGCCTCGGGCGACATCTCGTGGACGGTGAGCTCGAGGTCCGGGTGGCGCGCGGCGAGCAGCCCGACCGCAGGGACGACCAGGCCGAGCAGCGCCGTGGGGAAGCCGGCCAGCACGAGAGGGCCGGCCACCTCCTCCCGGAGCGCCTCGAGGCGGGCGCGCGTCCGCTCGTCGAGGCCCTGCAGCTCCCGGGCCGCGTCGACGAGCACGGCGGCGGCGTCCGTGGGGACGAGCCGTCGACCCCGGCGGACCATCACCGGATGACCCACGGCCCGGTGCAGCCGCCCCAGCTGCTGGCTGACGGCCGACGGCGTCACCCGCAGCCGGTCCGCGGCGGCCTGCACCGTCCCCTCCTCCACGACGGCCTGCAGAGTCATCAGCTGCTCCGGACTAAACATGTAGTCATCCTTACACATACCCGGTAGTTCAGGTGACTTGTGCTAATCAGATGAACCTGCAAATGTTGTTCACGGTGGTCGTCCGGCCACCACCCGCACCGTTTCCCCGGAGGCCCCCGTGCCCGAGCTGGTCCTGCTCCTCACCCTGTCCGTCATCGCGCTGTTCCTCCTGGGCCGGGCCGTCGGCTCCCGCGGCGCCACCCCCTCCGGGCTGGCCCGGACTGTCGGCCGCGGCGGCCGTGCGCTGGCCAGCGTCGGCGAGAGCTACCGTCCGGTCGAGCACCTCCGCCACTGAGCCTCGCGACCGCGGCCCAGCCGCGGTCCCGGCCGTCCTGGGGGATGACAGAATGGGCGAAGACACCCCGACCCCTGGAGGACTCGTGAGCACTCGGCAGGACCTCGCCTGGTGGCAGAAGCCGCTCGTCGCGCTGAAGCTGTGGCGTCCGACCTACCGGACCCTGCACCACGAGGTGCGTGACATGGAGCGGCCCGCCGTGCCGCAGGTGACCGGCGCCTACGGCAACCGGGTGGACCTGGGCAAGCGGCGTCGTCTGGTCCCGCAGTCCGGCGACCGGGACTGATCTGCACGACGTCTGTCGGTGCCGGGTGGCACAGTGAGCGCGTGACCACCCAGCACCTGGACCACGCAGCGGTCCTCGACCGCTTCTCCCCCGCCACGCGGGCGTGGTTCACGGCGTCCTTCCCCGGTCCCACCGCCGCCCAGACCGGCGCCTGGGACGCGATCAGCCGCGGGGAGCACACCCTGGTCGTCGCCCCCACCGGCTCGGGAAAGACACTGTCCGCCTTCCTCTGGGCCATCGACCGCATCGTCACCTCGCCGCCCCCGACGCCACGGTCCGCGGAGCGGGCGCGCGCCCGCCGGTCCACGCCAGCACCGGCGGCCGACCGGGGCGCGGCCGAGGTCGAGAGAGGTCGCTGCCGCGTCCTCTACGTCTCCCCGCTCAAGGCGCTCGCCGTCGACGTCGAGCGCAACCTCCGCTCACCGCTGGTGGGCATCGGCCACGCCGCCACCCGACTCGGTATGCCGTCCCCCGCCGTCTCCGTGGCCGTCCGCTCCGGCGACACTCCCGCCGCGGAGCGCCGGACCTTCGCGCGGGAGGGGGCGGAGATCCTCATCACCACCCCGGAGTCGCTGTTCCTCCTGCTCACCTCCCAGGCCCGGGCCGCGCTGAGCGGCGTGGAGTCCGTCATCGTGGACGAGGTGCACGCGGTGGCGGGCACCAAGCGGGGGGCGCACCTGGCGATCACCCTCGACCGTCTGGACGCACTCCTCGAACGCCCCGCCCAGCGCATCGGCCTGTCGGCCACGGTCCGTCCGGTGCAGGAGGTGGCGCGCTACCTCGCGGGCGGGCGCCCCGTCACCACCGTCCAGCCCCCCTCCACCAAGCGGTGGGACCTGCAGGTGGTCGTGCCGGTGCCGGACATGGCCGACCCGGGGGCGACCGAGCAGGCCGACGTCCCGGCCGCCCCACCCGCCCGCCGGACGACAGCTCAGGACCGCGTCGAGCATCCGGACGACTGGGCGACCGGCCCGGGCCCCCAGCTCCCCGACCTCGACGACGACGGCCAGGTCGCCGAGGACGTGTGGGCGCCCTCGCAGGACCCTGCGGAGCGCGCCTCCATCTGGCCCCACGTCGAACGGCGGGTCACCGACCTCATCGCCGGGCACACCTCCACCCTCGTGTTCACCAACTCGCGCCGGGTCGCCGAGCGCTTCACCGCCCGGCTCAACGAGGACTGGGAGGAGCGCCAGGAGACGCCCGACGGCACCGGGGACGGGCCGGAAGGTCCGGCGCAGGGGCGCCGCGCACGGCATACCCCCGCCGCCCCCACGCAGGTGATGGCGCAGTCCGGAGCCAGCCGGGGCGCCGCACCGGCCCTCGCCCGCGCCCACCACGGCTCCGTGAGCAAGGAGCAGCGCGCCATCATCGAGGACGCCCTCAAGACCGGCCAGCTGCCCGCGGTCGTCGCCACGAGCAGCCTGGAGCTCGGCATCGACATGGGGGCCGTCGACCTGGTGGTCCAGGTCGCGAGCCCGCCGAGCGTGGCCTCCGGTCTGCAGCGGGTGGGCCGGGCGGGACACCAGGTGGGGGCGGTGAGCGAGGGCGTGTTCTTCCCGACGCACCGCGCCGACCTCGTCCAGACCGCGGTCGTCGTCGAGCGGATGCGCGCCGGGATGATCGAGCAGCTCCACGTCCTCGCCAACCCGCTCGACGTGCTCGCCCAGCAGGTCGTGGCGATGGTGGCGATGGACGACTGGTCGGTCGCCGAGCTCTTCGACCTCGTGCGCCGCGCCGCCTCCTTCGCCGCGCTGCCGAGGGCGCTCTTCGAGGCCGTGCTCGACATGCTGGCGGGCCGCTACCCGGGCGAGGACTTCGCCGACCTGCGACCGCGCGTGGAGTGGGACCGGGTCACCGACACCCTCACCGCGCGGCGCGGCGCCCAGCTGCTGGCCGTCACCTCCGGCGGCACGATCCCGGACCGCGGCCTCTACGCCGTCATGCTGGCCACCGGCGAAGGCCCGGGCCGTCGGGTGGGCGAGCTCGACGAGGAGATGGTCTACGAGTCCCGCGTCGGTGACGTCTTCACGCTGGGCACGACGAGCTGGCGCATCGAGGACATCACCCACGACCAGGTGCTCGTCACCCCCGCGCCGGGGCAGATCGGGCGGCTGCCCTTCTGGAAGGGCGAGGCGCAGGGCCGTCCGGCGGAGCTGGGGGCCGCCGTGGGCGCCTTCGTGCGCAGGGTCGCGGGTATGCCGCGCACCGCCGCCCTGGAGGAGCTCGCCGGGCACGGCCTCGACCCGTGGGCGGCCGACAACCTCGTCACCTACCTCGACGACCAGCGGCAGGCCACCTCGCACCTGCCCGACGACCGCACCGTCGTCGTGGAGCGGTTCCGGGACGAGATCGGCGACTGGCGCGTGGTCGTCCACTCGCCGTGGGGCCGTCCGGTGCACGGACCCTGGGCGCTGTGCCTGGCTGCCCGGATGCGCGAGCGCTACGGCACCGACGTGCAGGCGCTCGCGGCCGACGACGGCATCGTGCTGCGCCTGCCCGACCTCGGGGGGTGGGACGAGTCCGGGTCCCGGACCGACTCCCGCGAGGAGCAGGCGCGGCTGGACGCCGAGATCGCCGAGCTGCTCACCCTCGACCCGGAGGAGGTCGCCGACCTCGTCACGCAGGAGATCGGCGGCTCGGCGCTCTTCGCCTCGAGGTTCCGCGAGTGCGCGGCCCGGGCTCTGCTGCTGCCGCGCCGCAACCCCGGCCGACGCCAGCCCCTGTGGCAGCAGCGGCAGCGGTCGGCGCAGCTGCTCGAGGTTGCCGCCCGCTACCCCACCTTCCCGATCGTCCTCGAGGCGGTCCGCGAGTGCGTCCAGGACGTCTTCGACGTCAGCGCGCTCGTGGACCTCATGCGACGCGTCGCGAGCCGGGAGGTCCGGGTCGTGCCGGTGGCGAGCACCGCGCCGTCACCCTTCGCCCGGTCCCTGCTCATGGGCTACATCGCCCAGTACCTCTACGAGGGTGACTCACCCCTGGCCGAGCGCCGCGCAGCCGCGCTCTCCCTCGACCCCGCCCTGCTGGCCGAGCTGCTGGGACGGGGCGAGGGTGCCTCGCTGCGCGACCTGCTCGACCCGGAGGTCGTCGCCCGGACCGAGGCCGAGCTGCAGCGACTGACCCCCGAGCGCGCCGCCCGCGACGCGCAGGACGTGCTGGACCTCCTGCGGGTCCTCGGGCCGTTGTCGACCGGGGAGGTCCTGGCCCGCAGCCAGGAACCTGTCCGCGACGCCGTCCCCGGCTGGTTGTCGGACCTGGCCGAGGCCCGACGTGTGATCGAGGTGCGGGTCGCGGGTGAGCAGCGGTGGGCGGACGCCCAGGACGCGGCCCGGTTGCGCGACGCCCTCGGGACGGCCATCCCGGTGGGGGTGCCGGCCGCCTACCTCGAGGGTGTCGACGACCCGCTCGGCGACCTCGTCGTCCGCTACGCCCGCACGCACACCCCGTTCACCCTGCCGGACCTCGCGACGCGGCTCGGGCTCGGGCCGGCGGTCGTGCGCGACGCCACCCGCAGGCTCGCGTCCGCGGGCCGGCTCGCCGAGGGTGCGCTGGTCCCGCACGGGACGGGCGCCGAGGACCTCTGCGACGCCGAGGTGCTCCGGCTGCTGCGCCGACGCTCGCTGGCCGCCCTGCGCCAGGAGGTCGAGCCCGTCCCGCAGACGTCCTACGCCCGGTTCCTGCCGCGCTGGCAGGGGGCGACCCTGCTCGGCGCCGGGGAGGGCGAGCAGCTGCGCGGGGTCGACGGCGTGCTGCGTGCCGTGGAGCAGCTCGCCGGCGCCCGCCTGCCGGCCTCGGCCGTCGAGTCCCTGATCCTCCCGGCGCGGGTGCGCGACTACTCCCCCGCGCTGCTCGACGAGCTGATGACGTCCGGCGAGGTGCTCTGGCAGGGGCACGCCAGCCTGCCCGGGGACGACGGGTGGGTCTCCTTCCACCTGGCGGACACGGCATACCTGACGCTGTCCCCTCCCGAGCCCCTGCAGGACGAGGCCACCGCCCGGGTGCTCGAGCTGCTGGAGCGGGTGCCGGGGGGCGCCTACCTCTTCCGCTCGCTCTCCGACGCACTCTCCCTGACCGACGACCAGGCGCTGGTCACGACGCTGTGGGACCTCGTGTGGTCCGGACACGTGAGCGCGGACACCTTCGCGCCCGTGCGAGCCCTCCTCGGGGGCGGCCGGACGGCCCACCGCGCCCGCCGGGCACCTGCCCGTGCCGGGCGGTGGTCCCGCTCGTCCGTGGCCCTGGGCCAGCGTCCCTCCCGCCCGGCCATGCCGGTCCGCTCCGGCCCGCCCAGCGCCACCGGGCGTTGGTCGCTCCTGCCGCCGGTCGAGACCGACCCGACCGTCCGCTCGCTCGCCACCGCCGAGCAGCTCCTCGACCGCTACGGCGTCCTCACCCGGGGGTCGGTGGTCGCGGAGGGGATCGCCGGCGGGTATGCCGGGGTCTACCGCGTGCTGGCGGGCGCGGAGGAGGCCGGGCGGGTGCGGCGGGGCTACGTGGTCGAGGGCCTCGGGGCGGCGCAGTTCGGCACGGCCGGGGCGATCGACCGGCTCCGCGCGCTGGAGGGCGGCGCGGGGGCGGACCAGCCGGGGCGGGCTGCGGAGGTGGTGCTGCTGGCGGCGACCGACCCGGCCAACCCCTACGGCGCAAGCGTGCCCTGGCCCGACCGGCAGGCCGGCGAGGCCCCGGACGGGTCATCGAGCGGAGGCCCGGCCGACACCGTGGCGGCCACCCACCGGCCCGGTCGCAAGGCGGGGTCCATGGTCGTCCTCGTCGACGGGGCCCTCGTGCTCTACCTCGAGCGCGGCGGTCGCACCGCGCTGACCTTCCCCCCGCCGGTCGACCTGCCGGACGCCGCGGTGTGGGGCGCGGTGGCGACGTCCCTCGTGGGCGTGGTGCGGTCGGGCGCGCTGCGCAGCCTGACGATCGCCCGGGTCGACGGCGCGCCCTCGATCGGCTCGGCCTCCCCCCTCGCCACCGCCCTGGTGGAGGCCGGCTTCCACACGGCGCCGCAGGGCCTGAGACTGCGCCGGTAGGCCGCACCGATCGGGTCCGTGGACCGAGGCCCACAGCTGGTCCACCACCGTGGGCGCCCGGCCGGCGACCCGGGCCCAGCGGAAAGGTGTTGCCTCCGGGCAGGACCCCGCCCTAGCGTCTGCCGCATGTGGATGTCCTGAGCGCCGCACCCGCCGCACCCGCTGCGCCGCCGCACCCGACGCGCGCGAACGGGGCCCCGACCCGACCTCCGGAGTGCCATGACCCAGCCGTTCCTGCTCCCCACCCCCACCTCGACCCGGTCGGACCACCTGCGCGTCGACGGTGTCTCACGTTCCTTCCCCGACCGTCGCGTCCTCACGGACGTGTCCTTCGTCGTGCCCGCGGGCGAGGTGGCCTGCCTCGTCGGCGAGAACGGCTCGGGGAAGTCGACGATGCTCCGCATCGCCGCGGGGTATGACGTGCCCGACGCCGGCACGGTCTCCGCACCCGGCACCGTCGGGCTGTTCCACCAGGAACCACCCTTCTCCCCTCGCCTGACCGTCGCGGAGGTGCTGGACGACGCCGTGGCCGAGGTCCGCGGTCTCGCGCTCCGCGTAGAGCACGAGGGGCAGGCCCTGGCGGACGGCGACCACGGCGCGGCGACCCGCCTCCCCGAGGCGATCGAGGCCGCCGGTCGTCGCCACGCCTGGGACGTCGACCACCGCGTCGACCGGGTGGTGGCGGGACTGGGGCTGGGCGGGCTCGCACGCGGGCGACGGGCCGAGGCTCTCTCGGGCGGGCAGGTGTCCCGCCTGTCGCTGGCCTGGCTGCTGCTGCGCTCCCCCGACACGCTGCTCCTCGACGAGCCGACCAACCATCTCGACGACGAGGGCACCGCCCTCCTCGTCGAGCTGCTGCGCGGATGGTCCGGCCCCGTGCTGGTGGCCAGCCACGACCGGGCCTTCCTGGACGAGGTCGCCACCACTCTCCTCGACCTCGACCCCGCGCCGACGCCCCACGCGCTCGTCCGGTACGACCTGGACTCACCCGGCTCCGGCTTCGGGGTGACCAGGTTCACCGGCGGCTACACGGCATACCTGCGGCAGCGGCGGGACGAGCGGGCCCGGTGGTCGCGCAGGTACCGGGAGGAGCAGGCGGAGCTGGCGCGGCTGCGGGCCCGGTTGCGGGACGTCCACACCGTCGGTCACGTCGACCGGCCGCCACCCAGCGAGGTGCGTAGCAGCAGGAAGTTCTACGCCGACCGCAACGCCAAGGTGGTGGCGCGCCGCGTCGACGACGCACGGACCGCGCTGACGAGGCTGGAGGAGGGACAGGTCCGCAGGCCCCCCGCGCGACTGCGTTTCCGCGGGCTCGGGCCGCCCGGGAGCCGTCCGGCCGCCCGGGCGGACGCCGCCCCGCCCGTGCTCTCGGCGGACGCCGTGTCGGTCCCGGGGCGCCTGGCACCGACGAGCCTGAGCCTCCCCGCGCGTGGGCGCCTGCTGGTCACCGGCGCGAACGGCTCCGGGAAGTCCACGCTCCTCTCCGTCCTGGCCGACCAGCTCTCACCCCACGCCGGCTCGGTGACCCGGATCCCGGGGCTGCGGGTCGGGCTGCTCGCCCAGGAGCCCGTCCGGCGCGACCCCGGACGGAGCGTCCGGGCCAGCTACGCGGCCGCGGTCGGGGCCGGCCTGGCCGGACTCACCCCGTTGTCGTCGTTCGGCCTGGTGGCCGGACGGGACGAGAACCGGCCGGTCGGGACGCTGAGCGTCGGTCAGCGCCGGCGCCTGGACCTGGCGGTCCTGCTCGCCGACCCGCCGGACGTGCTGCTCCTGGACGAACCGACCAACCACCTGTCCCTGCTGCTCGTCTCCGAGCTCGAGCTGTCCCTGCCCGACTACCCCGGCGCCGTCCTCGTGGCCACCCACGACCGGTGGCTGCGGGAGGACTGGGCCGGGGAGCGGCTCCACCTGGAGGGGCCGCCCGACCAGCGCTGAGGCGTGTGGTCCACTGTGCCGGTGACGCGACGGAACAGCTCTCCCGGTGCGGCGCTGGCCGCGGTCGGCGCCGCCGCGTTGTGGGGGACGACCGGGACCGCACAGGAACTCGGCCCGGACGGCACGGACCCCGTCACCGTCGGCGCGCTGCGCATCCTGCTCGGTGCCCTGGTCCTCGGAGTGCTCGCCCTCCGCCGCCCCTCCGGGCCGGCACTGACCGGCTCCGGGCTCCCCGGCAGGCTCCCCGGCCCCGCGGTGGTGCTGCTCGGCGGGGTCTGCGTGGCGGCCTACCAGGCGTGCTTCTTCGTCGGCGTCGACCGCGCGGGCGTGGCGGTCGGCACCGTCGTCGCGCTCGGGGTCGCCCCGCTGGCCACCGGGCTGCTCGGGCTCCTCCTCGGGGAGCGGCCGGACGCCCGCTGGGCGGTCGCGACGAGCGGCGCGGTCGTGGGGGTCGGCCTGCTGGTGCTCGGCACGGGAGCCGGCGCCGCAACGGACACGCCCGACCCCCTCGGGCTGGTCGCTGCCGCGGGGGCCGGGGTGTCGTACGCGGGCTACACCGTCGCCGCCCGGACCCTCCTGGTGCGTGGGGTCCGCGGGACCACGGTGATGGCCGCCTTCTTCGCCCTGGGTGCCGTGCTCCTGGCCCCCACCCTCCTCGTGACGGACCTCGGCTGGCTGACCACCCGCCCGGGCGTGCTCATGGTGCTGTGGCTGGGTGTCGTCGCGACCGGTGTGTCCTACCTGCTGTTCCAGCGGGGGCTCTCGCACCTGTCGGCACGCACGGTGGCGACCCTCTCCCTCGCCGAACCGGTGACCGCGACGCTGCTCGGGGTGCTGGTCCTGCGCGAGAGGCTGGCGCCGCTCACAACCACGGGGATCGCTGTGGTCGTGCTCAGCCTGCTGGTCATGGCCGTGCCCGGACGCCGCCTCAGCCGGGCCGCCGGGTGAGGACGTCGGGGTCCTCGAACATCGCCTGGAGGATCTGGGCGCTGCGCACCAGGTAGAACCCGTCGGTGGCCCGCTCGTCGACGGTGTAGACCACGTCGACCCGCCGGCGCGCCACGACCGCGCCGTCGGCGTCGACCACCGGCTCGGGCCGGATCGTGCCGATCGAGACGAACACCGTGGCCGTGCCCTGCTGGTAGAGGTGGTGGAACGGCGCCTCCGCCTGGAGGGAGCCGAGGTTGACCAGGTAGGCGCTGGCGTAGACGGGGATCGCGTCCTGCAGGACACGCGGCAGCAGGTTGAGGCCGTCCAGGGTCCAGACCGTCCGGGCGACTCCCGCCAGGACCGGACCGGGGAGGCGGCCCAGGGTGTCGACGAGCCGGTCGGTGTCGTCGCGGTCAGCGCCGCGGGAGCGCGCCAGGACGGTGTCGACCATCTCGCGCACCTCGTCCACGGTCTCGGTCCCGGTGAAGCGGAGCTGCGCCTGCACCTCCGGCGCCTCGTCGGTGAGAGCCTGCTTGACCGTGAAGGAGAAGGTGATGTCGCGGTGCTCGTAGGTGCGCCCGCCGACCCCGGCGATGAACCGGTTGAGCTCGGGCCGCAGGAGGTAGAGCCGGGCCAGGGCGGTGAGGAAGACGTGGAAGAAGCGCAGCCGTTCCTGCTGCGGACGGTCGGCGTTGACGACCTCGAGCCAGTGGACGAGGCGGTCCACGTCCAGGCGCTGGGGGTAGTAGACCGTCGACTCCACCCGGGTCCGCATCAGGTGCGGGACGACCCGGCGCATGGTCGGCAGGTCCGTCACGAGCCGCCCGTCACGCCGCCCGCGCGCCAGCCGTCGACCCGTCCAGAACATCCGTCCTCCTCCGGTGACAGCCGCGATCCGCGGCAGCGACCGATGGTGGTGAGCCTACGGGTGCGGCACCGGTCAGGCGCCGGTGACCCGCGACAGCCGCGCGAATAGCCGTCCGTGCCGCCACGTGTGCACGACGAAGGAGGCCAGGAGCAAGCCGCCGACCACGTCGATCGAGTAGTGCCCGCGGGCGAGCAGCAGCCCCGCGGACATGAGGAGGACCAGGAGCCACTGGAGCCGCCGCAGACCGGGCCGGTCCACCGGGGTGAGCAGGGCCAGCAGGGTCATGGCGGCGACGTGGCCGGAGGGAAACATCCCGTAGTTCTGCGGCGTGAAGATGAAGGGCCCCTCCCCCTGGGCGGGAGCGAGGGGGGTGAGCACCATGATCCCGGCCCGCAGCAGGTACATCACCGCGAACACCGTGCCGACGGCAGGGAGCCGGTGCAGGTCTCGCCGCAGCAGGTCGACAAGGAGGATCGCGAAGCCGAGGACGAGCGCGAGGACGGTGAGCCAGCGCGCCGGGCGGACGTACGGGAGCAGCTCGAAGAGCAGGTCGTCGGGCCGGACGGCGTCGGCGAAGCGCTCGGCCAGCAGGGAGTTGGCGAGCGAGGTGGCGAGCAGCGCCAGGAGCCCGAGGCCGGCGGCCACGCCCCAGGCGGCGAGCGGCGAGGGCCGGCCCTCGGCGTCGTCGTCCATGTGGCCCGGCCCCTCCTCGACGTCGTCGGCGGGTCCGACCTGGCGGCCGGTGGTCGCGAGCATAGCGGCTGGCCGGGACGGCTCCCCCGGGGCGGGACCGCCGGCGCGGCGTCCTAGATTGACCCCATGAGCACCGCCGCCGACCCCTCGATCTCCGCCCTGCCCCTCCCCTCCGCGGAGGACGTGCCGGACGGAGTGCGCCGGCTGTGGGACAGGTCGCGGGAGGTCTTCGGCTTCGTGCCCAACGTCTTCGTGGCGCAGGCGTACAACGGCGAGCAGTTCCAGGCCTGGTGGAGCTACTTCAACCTCCTCGTCAACAAGGAGGGCCACCTGACCAACGCCGAGCGAGAGCTCCTCGCCGTCGTGGTCAGCGGGCTCAACCGGTGCACCTACTGCGCGGTCTCGCACGGGGCGGCGCTGCGCCACCACACCGGGGACCCGGTCACCGCCGACCTCGTCGCCGTGAACTGGCGGCAGGCGGACCTGCCGGACCGGGAGACGGCGCTCGCGGACTACGCGGAGAAGCTCACGCTCACCCCCGCCGACGTCACCCCCGAGGACCTGGCGCCGCTGCGGGCGGTCGGGCTGGACGACCACCAGATCCTCGAGGCGGTCCAGGTCATCGGCATGTTCAACATGACGAACCGCATCTCCACCGCCCTGGCCATGGTCCCGAACGTCGAGTACCACGCGCAGGGACGGGCGCCGGGTGCCTGAGGGCGACGCCGTCTGGCGCACCGCCCGCCGGCTGCACCGCGGGCTGGCCGGGCAGGTCCTCGAGGGCAGCGACCTGCGGGTGCCCGCGGTGGCCACCAGCGACCTGTCCGGCCGCCGCACCATCGAGGTCGTGCCCCGGGGAAAGCACCTTCTCCACCGGGTGGAGGGAGACCTCACCCTGCACAGCCACCTGCGGATGGAGGGTTCCTGGCGGGTGCACCCGGTGGCGCGCCGGCACGCGCTGTCCGCGCGGCATACCGTGCGGGCCCTGCTGTGGACCGGCGAGCGGGTGGCGGTCGGGGACAGCCTCGGCATGCTCGACCTGGTCCGCACCAGCGAGGAGGACCGGGTCGTCGGCCACCTCGGCCCGGACCTCCTCGACCCCGGGTATGACGAGGCGCTGGCCCGGGCGAACGTGCTCGCCGACCCGGGGCGCACCGTGACGGAGGCGCTGCTCGACCAGCGCAACGTCGCGGGGATGGGCACCATCTTCACGGCCGAGCCGCTCTTCGTGCACGGCGTGCACCCCTGGTCACCGGTCGGCGAGGTCGGCGAGGAGCAGGTCGGCCAGCTGCTCGCGACCGCGCGGCGCATGCTCGTGCTCAGCTGCCGGACCGGTCGGACGACGATCACCGGGAGGGCCGACGTCAACGCCGACGACGCCTGGGTCCACGGCCGGGTCGGGCTGCCCTGCAAGCGATGCGGGACCACGGTCCGGCTGGCGACCATCGGCCGGCAGCCCCAGGAACGGGTGATGTTCTACTGCCCCACCTGCCAGGGCGGGCGGGCGCCGACCGACGGGGGCGCCCGGCAGACGCCGCTGGGCCACGGGAGGCGCAGCTACGAGTGAGCGGCCGGCCCCGGCCGGCACTAGGCTGGTCGACCGTGCCCGTCGACGAGCGATTCACCCCTGCTGCCCCTGTCCGCCTCACCCACCCCGAGTGGAGCCGCGACGCGGTGATCTACCAGATCAACCAGCGCCACTTCACGCCCGAGGGCACCTTCGCCGCGGCGCAGGAGCACCTGCCCCGCCTGCGCGACCTCGGTGTCGACATCCTCTGGCTGATGCCGGTCAACCCCATCGGCGAGGAGAACCGCAAGGGCGTCCTCGGCTCCCCCTACGCCGTCCAGGACTACCTCGCGGTGAACCCCGAGTTCGGCACCCTCGAGGACCTGCGCGCCTTCGTCGCCGCCGCGCACGACCTCGGGATGCGGGTGATCGTCGACTGGGTGGCCAACCACACGGCCTGGGACAACCCCCTGACCCGTGAGCACCCCGAGTGGTACCGCAAGGACTGGCGCGGCAACTTCGTGCCCACCCCGTGGTGGGACTGGGACGACGTCATCGACCTCGACTACGACCAGCCGGGGCTGCGCGAGTACATGGCGGGGGCGATGGCCTACTGGGTGCGCGAGGCCGACGTCGACGGCTTCCGCTGCGACGTCGCGGGCTACGTGCCGGTCGACTTCTGGGAGACGGCCCGCGCCGAGCTGGAGGCGGTCAAGCCCGTGTTCCTGCTCGCCGAGTGGGAGAACCGGGACCTGCACGTCGGGGCCTTCGACGCCACCTACGCCTGGTCGTGGAACCAGACCATGCACCACATCGCCACGGGCCGCGCGAGCGCGGCGGACCTCAAGGTCTACTACGCCTGGAACGAGCGGGCCCACCCCGCCGACGCGATGCGCATGCTGTTCGTCTCCAACCACGACAAGAACGCGTGGGAGGGGACGGAGTACGAGCAGTTCGGCCCCATGCTTGACGCCGCCGTCGTGATGTCCGTCGTCTCCGAGGGCATCCCGATGGTCTACAACGGCCAGGAGGCCGGCAACGACCGGCGGCTGACCTTCTTCGACAAGGACGAGATCACCTGGCGCGAGGACCCGCAGGGCGAGCTCTACCGCACCCTGTTCTCGCTGAAGAAGGCGCACCCGGCGCTGTGGAACGCCGCCTGGGGCGCCCGGATGGAGCGGGTCCCCAACGACGGGGAGGACCAGGTCATCAGCTTCGTGCGCGTGCACGGCACCGGGGACGCGGTGGTGGCAGCCTTCAACCTCTCCGACCGACCCGCGCGCGTCACCCTCGCCGCGGCGCCCGGGCAGGAGCTGGGGTATGTCGACGCGTTCGACGGTGCGCCGGTGGACTACGCGGAGGGTTCGGTGTGGGAGCTGCCCGCGTGGGGCTACCGGGTGGGGGTCACACCGGTCCCGGCCTGAGGGTGCGGGGGCCAACCACCCGGGGAGAGTCGGCGTCTGCTGCCGGTCAGGCGGCGGAGACGACCGCGTTGCGGCCCGGGGACACCGACCGCGAGCGGATCGGCTGGGCCAGGCCGTCGTTCAGGAGCGCGGTCATCTGGATCTGGGACGCCTCGGCGAGGCTGACTCGGCCGGCGACGTCGGAGAGCATCTCCGACAGCGGCACGTCCAGGGCCCGGCAGATCGAGGCCAGCAGCTCGGAGGAGGCCTCCTTCTCGCCGCGCTCGACCTCGGACAGGTAACCCAGGGAGCAGGCGGCGAGGGAGCTGACCTCGCGGAGCGTGCGCCCCTGACCCTGCCTCTTCTCGCGCAGGACGTCACCGAGCTCACGTCGTAGCAGCACCATCGTCAACCTCCTCCGCTCATCCGGACACGTCCAGCTCTGAGACCTCTACCGTACCTCCCGGCACTGACAGGACGCTGAGCAGAACCCCCTCGAGCAGTCGGAGGGCCAGCTCCACGGTGCTGCTGCGCACCGTGTCGCGGTCGCCGTCCAGGTGCAACGCCCGGTGGGTCCGCCCGGATTCCCCGACGACGGCGACGTGCACGGTCCCCGCCGGGTGCCCGTCGCTTCGCCCGGGCCCGGCGACCCCGGTCGTCGCGACGCCCCAGTCCGTCCCGAGGAGGCGCCGCACCCCCTCGGCCATCGCCTCCGCGCACGCCTGCGACACCACCCCCTCGACGGCCAGCAGCTCGGCCGGCACGTCCAGCAGCCGCACCTTGACCTCGGGCGCGTAGGCCACGACCGCACCGACGAGGACGTCGCTGGAGCCCGGGACGTCGGTCAGCGCCCCCGTCACCAGCCCGCCGGTCAGCGACTCCGCCGTCGCGACCGTCTGTCCCGCCTCCCTCAGCAGGTCAACGACGCGCGCCGCCGCGGCGCTCATCCGGACGACGTCGACGGCGGGCCGAAGGCCTGCCGGACGTAGTCGACGCCGGTCACCACGGTCACCACGAGCGCGGCGTACATCACCGACAGCCCCAGGGTGCCGACGAGGCCCAGGAGAGGGGTGAGCATGAGGATCAGGCCCACGGCCTGCAGGACGGTCTTGAGCTTGCCGCCGCGGCTGGCGGGGATGACGCCCCGGCGGATCACGACGAAGCGCATCAGGGTGATGCCCACCTCACGGACCAGGATGACGACGGTCACCCACCACGGCAGCTCACCCAGCAGCGAGAGACAGACGAGCGCCGACCCCATGAGCGCCTTGTCCGCGATCGGGTCCATGAGCTTGCCGAAGGCGGTGATCAGGCCCTTGCGCCGCGCCAGGTCACCGTCGACCCAGTCGGTCACCGTCGCGACCACGAAGACCCCGGTCGCCCACCACCGGTCCACCGCCCAGGACCCGGTGACCCCGCCGTCGTCGTCGTAGCCGGCGTCGCGCATCAGCAGCCAGACGAAGACGGGCACGAGCACGACCCGCAGCATGGTCAGGGCGTTCGGCAGGTTCCACGCGGAGGCCTGCGGGGCCTCGGGCGCCGTGGCGATCTCGGGGCCGTCGGGGTCGTGGGGTCCGAGCACCGCTCAGCCCTCCTCGGGGTGGGCCGGACCACCGGCCGCGCGTCGGGTGCCCGCACCGGGCAGGGGGACGGCGACGAGGTCGACGCCCTCGGTGGCGACCACCTCGGCGGCGACGATGTCGCCCGGGGCGAGCTGCGGCATACCCCCGTCGTCGGTGACCAGGTAGGTGACCCCGTCCACGTCAGGCCCCTGCTGCCCGGCGCGGCCGACGAGGCGGGGCTGCGCATCGTCGAGGTCGACACCCTCGACGAGCACGTCCACGACGCTGCCGATCCGCTCCTCGGCCCGCTGCGCGGTGAGCTCCTCGACGAGCGCCCCCACCCGCGCGACCCGCTCGGCGACGGTCGCGGCGTCGAGCTTGCCCCCGAAGCCCTCCGCCTCGGTCCCGTCCTCGTCGGAGTAGCCGAACACCCCCACGACGTCCAGCCTCGCCTCCTCGAGGAAGGCGGTCAGCTCGGCGAGGTCGTCCTCGGTCTCACCGGGGAAGCCGACGATGACGTTCGTGCGCACACCCGCCTCGGGCAGCCGCTCCCGCACCTGGTCCAGCAGCGCGAGGAAGGAGGCACGGTCGCCGAACCGGCGCATCCGGCGCAGCAGGGGCCCGCTCGCGTGCTGGAAGGAGATGTCGAAGTAGGGCGCCACACCGGGGGTCCGGGCCATCGCGTCGAGCAGGTCGGGACGGATCTCCGCGGGCTGCAGGTAGGAGACCCGTACGCGCTCGACCCCGGGTGTGCCGGCCAGCTCGGGCAGCAGGGCGTCGATCAGCCGCAGGTCGCCGAGGTCCTTGCCGTAGGAGGTGGTGTTCTCGCTGACCAGGAAGACCTCCTTGACGCCCCGCTCCCCCAGCCAGGCGGCCTCGGCGAGGATCTCCTCGGGCCGCCGGGAGACGAAGCTGCCCCGGAACATCGGGATCGCGCAGAACGCGCAGCGACGGTCGCACCCCGAGGCGATCTTCAGGGGGGCCCAGGGCCGGCCGTCCAGCCGGGCGCGCACCACGCGGGGGCCGCTGGCCGGTGCGACCTGCCCGAGGGGGACCTCGGGCTCGGGGGTGGGTTGCTGGTGACCCGGCAGCGCCACCCCCTGCCCGGCGGTATGCCGTGCGGCCGGGGCGAGCGGGAGGAGCGTGCGTCGGTCGCGGGGGACGTGGGAGGCGGGGCGCTCACCGGCGAGGATGCGCTGGAGGTGCCCTGACATGTCGGCGTAGGAGTCGAACCCGAGCACGGCGTCCGCCTCGGGAAGCTCGGCGGCGAGCTGCTCGCCGTAGCGCTCGGCCATGCACCCGACGGCGACCACCTTGCGGGTGCGCCCGGTGCGCTTGAGGTCGTTGGCCTCCAGGAGCGCGTCGATCGAGTCCTTCTTGGCCTGCTCGACGAAGCCGCAGGTGTTGACGACGGCGACGTCGGCCTCGGACGCGTCCTCGACCAGGGTCCACCCCTCCGCGGCCAGCCGTCCCGCGAGCTCCTCGGAGTCGACCTCGTTGCGGGTGCACCCGAGGGTGACCACGGCGACGGAGCGGGAGGAGGACATGCCCAGCAGTCTAGGTCGCCGCAGGACCGTCCTCGTCCCGGTCGGGAGCACCCTCCCCTCCGGACCCGTCGGGCCGTGACCGGTCGCCGCGGACGAGCTCGAGCAGGTCGATGCCGGTCTGCGCCTTCAGGAGCGTCCCGAGCTCCTGGACCCCGACGGCGACCTGGGAGGTGAGCCTGGAGGCACCGTCCTTGTCGATGACGGTGATGTCGTCGATGCTGCTCAGCGCGTCCGCGTAGGGCTGCGCCATCCTCGGCAGCGCGTCGAGGACCATCTGCAGGCGGGCGGACTCGGGGAAGGCCTGGTAGGCGTCGGACTCTGCCTTGATCGCCGCGCCCCGCGCCTCACCCTTGGCCCGCTCGGCCACGGCCTCGGCCTCGCCGCGGGCCTGGACCCCGTCCGCCTCCGCCCGGGCGAGCGCGAGCGCACCCTCTGCCCGACGCTGCTGCTCGACGAGGGCGGCCTCGGCCCGCGCACGGAGTGCCTGCGCCTCCGCCTCCGCCTGAGCGGTCGTGCGCTGCGCCTCGGCCTCCGCCTTGCGGATGGCCGACGTCTTGGCCGCCTCCGCCTCCTGCTCCGCGGCGTACTTGCGGGCGTCGGCCTCCTGCGCCGCCTCGTACTTGCGCGCCTCGGCGGGCTTGCGGACCTCGGTCTGCAGCTCCTGCTCGCGCAGTGCCGCCCGACGCAGCGCCACCTGCTCCCGCTCGATGAGGACGGCCTGCTGAGCCTCTGCCTCGGCACGCTCCTTCGCCGCCTCCGCCTCGGCCTGCGCCGTGGCCGTCTCCTGGGCGATGTGGGCGTTGCGCAGCGCCAGAGCCTTGTTGGACTCCGCGATCTGGACCGCAGCCTCGTTGGAACGCTGGGTGCTCTCCTGGCTGGCCTGCGCCTCCGCGATCTCCGCGTCCCGTGCCACCGCGGCCGCCCGGGGACGCCCGAGGTTGCGGATGTAGTTGCCGGAGTCCTCGACCGTCTGGATCTCGAAGTTCTCCAGCACCAGACCCCGCTCGGCGAGCATCGGGACGGCGATGTCCTTGACCTCCTTGGAGAAGTCCTGACGCTCGTACAGGATCGACTCCACGGTGAGCGTGCCCGCGATCGTGCGCAGCACGCCGACCAGGACCTCGCTGGTCTGCTGCTCGATGACCGCCTCCTGGCTCCGCCCGGCGAAGCGCTGGGCCGCGGCCCGCACCATCCGCTCGGTCCCGCCGACCTTGACGACGGCGATGCTGCGCAGCGTGACCCCCACACCACTCTTGGTCGTCGCGTCCTCGGCCGTCACCGGGAAGCTCTGGGACGCCAGCGAGAGCCGGGCGACCTGCTCGAAGATGGGCTTGACGAAGGTGCCGCCGCCGATGACGACACGTTGCCCCGACAGGTCGGTGCTCTCCTCACCCGTCTCCGGGTTGATCACCGGTGTGCCGCTCTTGCGACCAGTGATGATGAGCGCCTCGTCGGGCGTCGCGATCTTGAACCGGACCTTGGCGTAGGCGACGGCGACGACGATCAGGACCAGCAGGGCGACGGCGACAGCAGCGGCGATGAGCAGGGGACGCGCGAGATCCATGGGACTCCTCGTTCAGGCCTTCGGACGGGACAGCCGCCTCGAGCGGCCTGGCGCCGACCGCCGCGGGCCTCCCCCCACCGGTCGGACCGGATCACCCTATCGGGTTGTCAGGGGACTGAACCGGGCGCGGTCCCCGACGCGTGTCAGCGCACCGTCGCGGCGACTCGTGGCCCCCATGGGGGCCACCATCCGCCGCAGACGCCCACGTCAGGGCGGGCTGAGGAGCGGCGCGGAGCCCGTGGGTGTCTGCGCGCCCCGAGCGAAGGCCTCAGTAGCGCTCGTCACCGCGGTCCGTGAGCCCCCAGGCGTCCTCGGACTCCTCGTCGTCCTCCTCGGCGACGAGGCTGTCGCCGACCGGGTCACCGTCGTAGCGGGTGTTACGCACCGGGGGCACGGTCTCGGCATACTCGCCGTCCTCGCCCACCACCTCCGCCGCCAGCGCGTCGAAGGGCGCGGAGTCGGTGACCACCTCGGGACGGGCCGCCGGCTCGTGACCCTGGAGCAGCGCGAGCGTCTCCTCGAGCTCGTCCGGCTTGACGAGGACGTCGCGCGCCTTCGACCCCTCGGAGGGCCCGACGATCCCGCGCGACTCCATGAGGTCCATGAGCCGCCCGGCCTTGGCGAAGCCCACCCGCAGCTTGCGCTGCAGCATCGAGGTCGAGCCGAACTGGGTGGTGATGACCTGCTCGGCCGCCTGCAGCAGCAGGTCGAGGTCGTCGCCGATGTCCTCGTCGATCGTCTTCTTCGCCGGGACGGCGGTGACCTCGGCGACGTAGGTCGGCCGCAGCTGCCCGGTGACGTGCTTGACCACGTCGTGGATCTCCGACTCGGCGACCCAGGCGCCCTGGACGCGCATCGGCTTGGAGGCGCCCATCGGCAGGAACAGGGCGTCGCCCTGGCCGATGAGCTTCTCGGCGCCGGGCATGTCGAGGACGACCCGGCTGTCCGCGAGGGAGGAGGTCGCGAAGGCCATCCGGGAGGGCACGTTGGCCTTGATCAGGCCGGTGACCACGTCGACCGAGGGTCGCTGGGTCGCCAGGACGAGGTGGATGCCGGCGGCCCGGGCCAGCTGGGTGATGCGCACGATCGACTCCTCGACGTCGCGCGGGGCCACCATCATCAGGTCGGCCAGCTCGTCGACGACGACGAGCAGGTAGGGGTAGGGCTGCATGACGCGCTCGGACCCGGGCGGCGCGGTGACCGTGCCGGCCCGGACGGCCTTGTTGAAGTCGTCGACGTGCTTGTAGCCGAACGCCGAGAGGTCGTCGTAGCGCTGGTCCATCTCCTTGACCACCCAGGCCAGCGCCTCGGCGGCCTTCTTGGGGTTGGTGATGATCGGGGTGATGAGGTGCGGGATGCCCTCGTAGGCCGTCAGCTCCACCCGCTTGGGGTCGACGAGGATCATCCGGACCTCGTCGGGCGTGGACCGCATGAGGATCGAGGTGATCATCGAGTTCACGAAGCTCGACTTGCCCGAGCCGGTCGCGCCGGCGACGAGCAGGTGCGGCATCTTGGCGAGGTTGGCGATGACGTAGCCGCCCTCGACGTCCTTGCCGACACCCATGACCATCGGGTGGGCGTTGTTGCGTGCTGCCTGGCTGCGCAGCACGTCGCCGAGGTTGACGTTCTCGCGGTCGGTGTTCGGGATCTCCACGCCGACGGCGGACCGGCCGGGGATCGGCGAGAGGATCCGCACGTCCGCCGACGCGACGGCATACGCGATGTTCTTGGACAGGGCCGTGATCCGCTCGACCTTCACGCCCGGGCCGAGCTCGACCTCGTAGCGGGTCACCGTCGGACCGCGCATGAAGCCGGTGACCTGGGCGTCGATGTTGAAGTCGTCCAGGACGCTGGTGAGGGCGTCGACGACGCGGTCGTTGGCCTCCGAGCGCTCCTTGTGGGGGCTGCCCGGCCGCAGGAGGACCGAGTCCGGGAGCGTGTAGGTGACGTCGCCGGCGAGCTGCAGCTGCTCGACGCGCTGCGGCAGCTGGGTCGTGGGCGGGGCCTCGAGCTGGGCCTTGGCCTGCTCGGCCGCGCCCTTCGCCCGGTCGGCGGCGCTGGGGGGCGCAGGGCGCTTCTGCCCGGGCCGCAGGGCCGGGATCTCCTCGGTCGCGTCCCCCCGGGGCGCCTCCCCCTGGCGGGTATGCCGTGCGCCGCCCCCCTTCGTGGGGGCCGGGGCGGGGGTGGCGCCCCCCTCGCCGGTCGCGTCCGCGGCCGCGTCCACGTCATACGCGTCCTCGGCGGGTCGGCGCCGGGGGCCGGAGGCGCGCAGCGAGCGCCCGCCCCTGCCCCGGTCCACGACCGCGGCCTGCTCGAAGGCGACGTCGCCGTCGCGCTCCCCCTGGAGGTCGCCGCCGCGCCGCGGCCGACGCCGACGGGGCAGGACCTCACCGGTGACCGGGTCGACCTCGTCGAAGCGGGCCGAGTCGAAGAGCTGCTGCTCGAGCTCCCGGAGGCGGTCGGGGATGCGGTGGACCGGCGTCCGGGTCAGGACGAGGAAGCCGAACACGCCGAGGACGCCGAGGACGGCGTAGGCACCGATGTCGGTGATCGCGGCCGCCAGCATCGAGGAGAGGATGAAACCGAGGATGCCGCCGCTGCCCTCGAGGACGTGGGCGCCCTCGGCGTAGTCCGGGGCCCCGGTGGCGAGGTGGGTGATGCCCGCGGCGGAGAGGAGCAGGGCGACGGTGCCGATCGACATGCGGTTGGTGGCCTGCCCCTCCGTCGGGCGGCGGAACATGCGGATCGCGAAGAAGAGGAGGACGAGGGGCAGGACGAGCGCCACGCGCCCCACGGTGCCGGCGACGACGCTGTGCACCGCGTCGCCGAACAGCCCGTCGAGGTTCCACCACTCGCGCAGCGCCACGACGACGGCGAGCACGAGGAGCAGGAAGCCCGCGCCGTCACGGCGGTGCTCCGGCTCGAGGTCGTGGGCGGCGTCGCTCATCGCCCGGACCGTGCCACCGGCCGCCCCCGCGATCCCGCGGTAGGCCTTGCCGGGGATCGAGCCGGTGCGGGGTGGCTCGGCCCTGGTCGCGCCGCGTCCGCCGGCAGCGCGCGTGCCGCCCGCGGGCGCCGCGCGTCCTGAGGGACGACTCGCGCCCGAGCTTGCGCGCGACCCGCCGTTGCGGGGCCGGCTCGAGGACGTCACAGACTTGGCCACCGTCGCACGGTACCAACCACCACGTGCGTCACACGCCTCACACGCCGCGCGGACCGGGGCCGACCCGCACCTGTGGCCCGGCGCGGCGCCCGGGGGCTAGCGTTGGGAACACCCGACCGGAGGACGCACCATGACCGACCAGCCGCGCGACCCGGCCCTCCCCGAGGAGGACCCGTCCCGCGCCGCCCCGCCGCTGCTGCCCCCCTACCAGCCGCCCCGCGCGTCGACGGGCCGGTCCGACCCGGCCGCGGACCCGGCGCTGCGGGCCCGGGCGCTGAAGAAGCTGGAGGCGGAGAAGGGTTTCCGGATCCACCTGACCGTCTACCTCGCGGTCATCGGCCTGCTCACGGCGATCTGGCTGGCGACCGGTCTCGGGAACGGGCTGGGTTACTACTGGCCGATCTGGCCGGCCCTGGGCTGGGGTCTGGGCCTGGTGCTGCACCGCGCCTCGCTGGGCTGGGACAAGGAGCCCACCGAGGAGGAGGTCGACGCCGAGGCCCGCCGGCTCGCGCAACGGGGGACGCCGCGTCGCGACGCCATCGAGGACTGATCCTCAGGCGTCGATGACGATCGGGATGATCATCGGGCGGCGGCGCAGCGTGCTGCCGACGAAGGAGCCCACCGTGCGGCGGATCACCTGCTGCAGCTGGTGGGTGTCCTGGACGCCGTTGCGCTGCGCCTCCGCGAGCGCGGTGACCAGACGGGGTCGCACCTGCTCGAAGACGTCCCCACCCTCGGCGAAGCCCCTGGTCTGGATCTCCGGGCCGGCGGCGACCGCCCCGGAGGAGGCGTCGCGGACCACGATGACCGTCACGAACCCCTCGTCGCGCAGGATCCGCCGGTCCTTCAGCAGCGTCTCGTCCGCGGCGCCCACGAGCGAGCCGTCCACGTAGACGTAGCCCACGTCCACCGCCCCCGCGATCCGCGCCCTGCCGTCGATCAGGTCGACGACCACCCCGTCGTCGACCAGGACCACGTTCTCGGGTGGCACCCCGGTCGCGACCGCCAGGTCGGCGTTGGCGACCATGTGGCGCCACTCGCCGTGCACCGGCAGGACGTTGCGTGGCCGCACGAGGTTGTAGCAGTAGAGGAGCTCACCGGCGCTGGCGTGCCCGGAGACGTGCACGAGCGCGTTCTCCCGGTGCACGACCCTGGCGCCGAGCCGGGTGAGGCCGTTGATGACGCGGTGGACGGCGTTCTCGTTGCCGGGGATGAGCGAGCTCGCCAGCAGCACGGTGTCTCCCGGGCCGACGTCGATCTTGTGGTCGCCGTTGGCCATCCGGGACAGCGCGGCCATCGGCTCGCCCTGGGACCCGGTGCTGATGAGGACCTGCTGCTCGTCGGGCAGCTGGGTGAGCCGGCCGAGGTCGACCAGCACCCCGTCCGGGACGCGCAGGTAGCCCAGGTCCTTGGCGATGCCCATGTTCCGGATCATCGAGCGGCCGACCATCGCGACCTTGCGGCCCGCCTCCTCGGCGGCGTCGAGCACCTGCTGCACCCGGTGCACGTGCGAGGCGAAGCACGCGACGATGATGCGCCGCTGCGCCTGGTGGAAGACCCGCTCGATCGCCGGGGTGATCTCGCGCTCCGGCGTGGTGAAGCCGGGCACGTGGGCGTTGGTGGAGTCCGTCATGAACAGGTCGACGCCCTCCTCCCCCATCCGCGCGAACGCCCGGAGGTCGGTGATGCGCCCGTCCAGCGGCAGCTGGTCCATCTTGAAGTCACCGGTGTGCAGGACCGTCCCGCCCGAGGTCCGCACGAAGACCGCCAGCGCGTCCGGGATCGAGTGGTTGACCGCGACGAACTCGCAGTCGAAGGGACCCAGCACCTCGCGGTCACCCTCGCGCACCACCAGGGTGAGGGGGGTGATCCGGTGCTCCTTGAGCTTGGCCGCCACCAGCGCGAGGGTGAGCCGGCTGCCGACGAGGGGTATGTCGTCCCTGAGGCGGAGCAGGTACGGCACCGCGCCGATGTGGTCCTCGTGACCGTGCGTCAGCACGACCGCGACCACGTCGTCGAGACGGTCCTCGATGGGTCCGAAGTCGGGCAGGATGAGGTCGACGCCGGGGTGGTTCTCCTCCGGGAAGAGGACGCCGCAGTCGATGACCAGCAGCTTGCCCCGGTGCTCCACGACCGCCATGTTGCGCCCGACCTCGCCCAGGCCGCCGAGCGGGATCACCCGGACGCCCCCCTCCTGGAGGGGACCGGGGGCGGTCAGCTCGGGGTGCGGATGACTCATGGCGGCAGGATATCGCCGCCCTCCCCCGCCCCCGGGAAGGAGAACAGTCGCGCTGCTACCCGCTCGGGGGGTCCAGGCAGCAGCGCGACCACTGACTACATCGACCGGGCGGACGAAACGTTACGCACCAGTAGAGTGATCTGCGTCACTCCGCATGGGCCACCCTGCCGCGCCGGCGGCGGACCGCTCCCACGTCACCCAGCCGAGGACGTCGCCGGACCCGGGCACCCGCGCGACCTCGCGCCATACCCGGGGGTCGATCTCGGGGAACCGGGTCCCTCCCGGCGGCGCCAGGCCGACCTCGGTGACCAGCAGGCGCGACGCGTGGTCGATCGTCTGCGCGTAGACCTCCCCGCCGCCGACGACGAACACCTCCCCGTCACCGGCGAGCGCCAGCGCCTCCTCCAGCGAGTGCGCGACCTCCGCACCGGGCGCGGTCCACGACCGCTGCCGGGTGATGACGATCGTGCGCCGGCCCGGGAGCGCCCGACCGATCGAGTCCCAGGTGCCACGCCCCATGAGCAGGGTCCCTCCCGTCGTCGTCCGCCGGAAGAAGCGCAGGTCCTCGGACAGGTGCCAGGGCATCCGCGCACCGTCCCCGATGACGCCGTTGGTCCCGACGGCGGCGACGAGGGTCAGCCTCTGGTCGAAGCCGAGCGTGAGGAGCGTCGGGCCGGCGTCGCCGGCCGCCCCCCCGGGGACCTCGCGGCGCACGAGGACGTCGAGGGCCGCGCGCTCGTGGGGCACGACGTCGTCCGGCAGGGCGGCCAGCGGCCACCAGCGCAGCTCGGCCACCTTGCCCGGCTCCAGGGGGCTCGGCTCCCCCGACCACCGCCGCGTCGCGACGAACAGGTCGACCCGCTCCTCGGAGGGGCGGTGCACCGCGACCGTGCGGTGCACCGTCGCCACGTGCGCCAGGTCGGCGGGGTCCACCCCCACCCCGAGCTCCTCGGCGGCCTCCCGCGCCGCCGCCGCCAGCGCGCTCTCGCCGAGCTCGACGTGCCCGGCCGCACCGTGGGCCCAGCGCCCGTCCATGTAACCGGTGCCGCTCCGCAGCTGCAGCAGCACCTCCACCCCGTCGGGGCCCTCCCGCAGCAGGGCCACGTAGGCGGCGGGCACCACCTGGAACCGGGACGTCATACCGCGATCGGTGCCTTGATGGTCGGGGCCGCGACGTAGTCGCGCACCTGCACGTCCTCCAGCTCGAACGCGTCGATCTCGCGCACCAGGGGGTTGAGCCAGAGCGTCGGCAGCGGTCCCGGCTCGCGGGCGAGCTGCTGCTCGGCCTGGTCGAGGTGGTTGAGGTAGAGGTGCGCGTCGCCCAGCGTGTGCACGAAGTCCCGGGGGCGCAGGTCGGTCACCTGGGCGACCATGTGCGTCAGCAGCGCGTAGCTGGCGATGTTGAACGGCACCCCGAGGAAGGTGTCCGCGCTGCGCTGGTAGAGCTGGCAGGAGAGCCACCCGCGCCGGTCCTCGTCGTCGGCGGAGGCCGGGGCGACGTAGAACTGGAACATCGTGTGGCAGGGCGGCAGCGCCATCTGCCCGACCTCCGCGACGTTCCAGGCCGAGACGAGGTGGCGGCGCGAGTCCGGGTTGGTCCGCAGCCCCTGAACCACCCTGGCGATCTGGTCGACGGAGCCCCCGTCGGGGGTGGGCCAGGACCGCCACTGGTGCCCGTAGACCGGGCCGAGGTCGCCGTTCTCGTCCGCCCACTCGTCCCAGATCGAGATCCCGCGCTCCTGGAGCCAGCGCACGTTGGTGTCGCCGCGCAGGAACCACAGCAGCTCGCCGATCACCGACCTCAGGTGCAGGCGCTTGGTCGTCAGCGCCGGGAAACCCTGTGTCAGGTCGAACCGCATCTGGTGCCCGAAGACCGACAGGGTGCCGGTGCCGGTGCGGTCCTCCTTCTCGACGCCCTCGGTGCGGATCCGCTGCAGGAGGTCAAGGTATTGCCGCATGGGGGAAGCCTAGGTGACCCACCCGGACGGACCCGGCTCGGTTACGCTCGCCCGCGTGCAGCCCAGCGACCTGACCAAGATCCGCACCCTCTCCTCCCCCACCGTCTCGGCGGACGGGCGCGCCGTCGTCTACGTGGTCAGCCGGCCCGACGTGGACGAGAACCGCTACCGGAGCAGCCTCTGGCGGCTGCGGGTGGACGCCGAGGGGTCCCCGGAGGGCGACGCCGTGCGCCTGACCCGCTGCACCCGCGACTCCTCGCCGGTCCACTCCCCCGACGGCACCCTCGTCGCCTTCCTCCGGGCCGGCGAGGACGGTCCGCCACAGCTCCACGTGCTGCCCGCCGGGGGCGGAGACGCCCGCCGGCTCACCGAGCACAAGCTCGGGGTGAGCGAGCCCGTCTGGTCCCCGGACGGCCGGCGCATCGCGTATGCCGCGCGCGTCCCGGAGGAGGGCCGGTACGGGACCGACGACAAGGTCAAGCCGGTCCAGGAGGCCCCCCGCCTCATCGAGCACAGCCGCTACCTCTCCGACGGCCTCGGCTACCTCCTGGACCGGCCGAGCAAGATCTTCGTCGTCGACCTCGACGCGCTGCCCGCCGACGACGAGCCCGACGCCGACGCCCTCCCGGAGCCGACGCAGCTGACGACCGGGGACGGCGACGACTCCGGCCCCGTCTGGCTGGCGCCGGACCGGGTCGGGTTCGTGGCGGCTCGCGACGGCCGGGGCGCCTGGCGGCCCGACACCCTCGTGTCCGACCTGTGCTCGGTCGACCTGCGCGGAAAAGGGTTCCGGCGTCACACCGACGGCACGGCCTCGGTGGGCGGGGCCCTCGTGAGCGCCGACGGCACCGTCGTCTACTCCGCCGGGGACCTCGGCGCGAGCGGCCAGGACTTCGTGGCGCGCAACTCGGTGCTGCGGGACCTCGGCCGGCCGGAGGCGCCGCTGACGGACGCCGAGACCGACCACCTGGCGTGCGCGCCGGCGCTCGGCGCGGAGGGCACGCTCGTGGTGGCGCTGGAGCACCGCGGCGACACGCTCGTGCGCGACGTCGGCACCGGGCACGTCCTGCTGGACGGCCACGTCAGCGTGTCCGCCGTCGCGGTCGGGGGCGGGGTGGTGGCCGCGGTCGCGGGGACGCGCACGTCATACTCCGAGCTGTTCCTGGGACGTGTCGGCGGGCGCCTCGCACCGGTGACCGACCTGGCGCTGCACCTCACCGGCACGGCCGTGCCGCTCGAGCCCGAGGAGCTGTCGACCGAGGCCCCGGACGGCTACCCGGTCCACGGCTGGCTCGTCCGACCCACCTCCGAGGCGCCCCGCGCCGCGGGTCACCCGGTCGTGCTGATGATCCACGGCGGGCCGTACACGCAGTACTCGGGCAACCTCTTCGACGAGGCGCAGGTGCTTGCGGGAGCGGGGTACGCCGTGGTGCTCGGCAACCCGCGCGGCGGGTCCGGCTACGGCGCGGCGCACGGGCGGGCGGTCAAGGAGGCGATCGGCACCGTGGACGTGGCGGACCTCACGGCGCTGCTCGACCACGCGCTCACCCTGCCCGGTCTGGACGACTCACGGGTCGGGGTGATGGGCGGGTCCTACGGCGGGCTCATGACCACCTGGCTGGTCGGGCACAGCGACCGGTTCACCGCCGCGATCAGCGAACGCGCGGTCAACGCCTGGGACTCCTTCGCGGGGACCTCGGACATCGGGTGGTTCTTCGGGGACGAGTACGTCGGCGCCCACGCGCACGAGCAGTCGCCGCTGACGTGGGCCGACTCCATCCGCACCCCCACCCTCGTCATCCACTCCGAGCGGGACTTCCGGTGCCCCCTCGAGCAGGGGCAGCGCCTCTACGCACGGCTGCGGCGCAACGGGGTATCCACCAAGCTGCTCGTCTTCCCGGGCGAGGGTCACGAGCTCTCGCGCTCGGGTCAGCCCCGGCACCGCGTCCAGCGCTTCGAGCACATCCTGGCGTGGTGGGACGAGCACCTGCGGTGAGCGGGATCCCCCGGGCCGCGGAAGGGTGCTCGTGCCGACCGAGGTGACGCCGGAGCGATCGCGCCAGCTGCTGGCCTGGCTGGGGGCTGGGCTCCTCGCGGGCGGCATGCCCACCCAGGAGGTCGAGGAGGACGTCCGGCAGGCGGCCGGCGCGCTCGGTCACCCCCGGGCGCAGGTTGCCTGCCTGCCCCGTGGACTTCACGTCGCTCTCGCCCCCGGTGAGCCGTCCACCTTCGAGCAGGTCGACGGGACCGTGCGGCTGGACCAGCTGGCGGACGTGTCGACCGTCCTGGCCGGCCTGCGGGCCGGCCGGATGCCGGTCGAGGACGCCCTGGCCCGTCTGGGTGCGCTGCGCGCCACGCCGCACCGGTATGCCGTCCCCGGCCTGGCGGCGGGGGGCGTGCTGTCAGGGGCCGGCATCGCCCTGGTCCTGGCGCCAGCATGGCCCTCGGTACTCTTCGCGGCGCTGGTCGCGCCCGTGACGGTGCTGCTCATGGTGCTCTCCGGCCGCTACCGCACGGTCGCAACCCTCACCCCGCTGCTCGCGGGTTTCATCGCCTCCGTGACCGCCTTCTCGGCGGCGTCCGCCGGCCTGGTCCCGGCCCCGTTGTGGACCCTCGTCGCCCCGATCGCGGTGCTGCTCCCGGGCGCGACCCTCGTCACCGGCCTGGTCGAGCTGGCGGCCGGGTCGATGGTGGCCGGCACCTCACGTCTGGGTCACGGCTCCGTTCAGCTGCTGCTCTTCGCCCTCGGCGTGGGAGCGGCGGCGGCCCTGCTGGACGTGCCCCCGTCCCTGCTCGACCCCTCGCGCCCGGTCGAGCTCGGCTGGTGGGCGCCGCTGCTCGGTGTCGCGGTCGTCACGGTCGCGATCTCGCTCATGGAGGGGCTGCGGCTGGCGCTGATGCCCTGGGTGATGCTCACCGCCCTGGCGACCTACCTGGCCCAGCTGCTGGGGCAGACGGTCGCGGACGCCCGGTGGGCCGGAGCTTTCGTCGGTGCCATGGTGGCGATCCTCGTGGCGACGCTCGTGGAGCTGGCCCGGCCTGCCCTGCCGAGATCCGTGGTCTTCCTCCCGAGCTTCTGGCTGCTCGTGCCGGGGTCCTTCGGTCTCATCTCGGTCACCCAGCTCGAGGTAGGACCGGAGGCGGCCCTCAGCTCCCTCGGTGCGGTGACGCTGCTCCTGGCCGCGATCGCGCTCGGCGTCGTGGTCGGTGCGAGCCTGACCTTCCCCCTGCGGGCCGCCGCGCGACGAAGGGGCCTGCTGCACATGCTCCGCCTGGTCCGCCGCGGCCGCCGACGTTAGTCCTCGCCGCGGTAGTACTCGCTCCAGCTGCGGTCGGCCTGCTCGTAGACCTCTGCCCGGTCGGCGTCCGCCCGGTCGTCGGAGGCGACCCAGTTCTCCGAGGCGGTGTCGTTGCCGTAGTTCCAGATCGGCGAGCTGCGGTCGGCGAACCACTGCCAGATCGCCGAGGAGGTGTCGCTGTCGACGAGACCCTGGCGCTCCAGCTCCCGGGCAAGGTCCTTGCCCGCCTGGGACTCCACGTTGCTCGTCGTCTTGATCCGCTCACCGACGTCGTCGGCCTCGATCTTGTTGGCCTCGCCGGCCGTCGTGATGCGGCTGGCCTCCTCCTGGCGCCAGCGGGCCCAGGCCTGATCCATCCGGCGACGCTCCTGCTCCCAGTACGCGTCGAGCTCGGCGCCGGACCCCGCGGCGGTGAACTCGCCGCCCCCGGCGTCGGCGATCGCCGCGAGCGCCGCCTGGTCGGCGTCCCCGGTCTGGAAGCCGAGGACGTTGACCACCGGCCGTATGTCGGTCCCCGCCAGCGCCGTGGCCGCGGTCACGGGGTCGCCCCCGCAGGTCTCCAGGCCGTCGGTGACGACGTAGACGATGCTGTCGGTGGCCCCGGCGGGGATGTCGCCCTCCGCGTCGTCGATCGCCCTGGCGAGCGGGGTCCAGCCGACGGGGGCGACCTCGTCCATGGCGTCGGACAACCCGCCATGGTCCGAGCTGGTCCCCTCGAAGACGACCTCGCTCGCCGTGCACGAGTCCGCCTTACCGGCCTCGTCGTTGCTGCCCTCGTGCCCGTAGACCCGCAGCGACACGGTGCTGCTGTCCGGCAGCTGGCCGACGAACGCCTCGATCGCTGCCTTCGCCTCGTCCATCCGCGTGCCGGCGGACCCTGCGGCCGCCATGGAGCCGCTGGCGTCCAGGACGAGCGCGTAGTGGTTGGTTCCGACGGCCTCCGTGGGCGGAGGCCCCGCCGTGGGCGCGGCCGAGCCGTCACCGGTGCTGGTGTCGAAGAAGACGGTGTCGCGCACGTCCTGCACGTAGTCCCCGTGGACCTGGGCGAGCACCGCACCGATCCACTCCTGCTCGGTCTGCGGGGCGAGCGCCGCGGCGGCTGCGGCGGCCTGCTCCCGCTCGGTGTCGCTCAGGAGCGCCTCGGCCGGGGTGTCGGCCTGCTTGGCGAAGGGGCCCGGCTCGAAGAGCATCGTGCGCTCGAGCGCGGTCAGCTCCCGGGGCGGGTCCGTGAGCTCCACGGGCGTCAGCCAGCGGGTGAGCGGGTCACCCGCGGCCCGCCCCACCGGGGGGGACCCGGTCGTCGTGACCGCCGCGTCGGCCGGAGGCGTCGACGACGCCACCGCCTCGTCGGTGGTGGGCTCCTGCCCGCCTCCCGCGCACCCGGTGAGCACCAGCGCGCACGCCAGCACGGACGTCATACCTCGAACCATCTGCGGATCCCCTCCACGTCGTCGCGACAGCGAACAACCCTAACGGAGCGCGCGCCGCGGCCTCAGACGGGTGGGATGGAGCGGTGCCGGGTCGAGAAGTGGCGGTCGCGGCGGGCGGCGTAGCGCAGCCGGCGCACGACCTCCTCGCGCAGGTCCTCGGGCTCGACGATCGCGTCGATGACGAGGTCGGCCGCGAGGCGCTCGAGGTCCACGTCCTCGACATACTCCGCCCGACGCGCCTCGACGAACGCCTCGCGCTCGGCGGGGTCGCTGATCTCGGCGATCTTGTTGGCGTAGACCGCGTTGACCGCGGCCTCGGGGCCCATCACCGCGATCCGCGCGGTGGGCAGCGCGATCGTCGCCTCCGGCCCGAACCCCGGCCCGCCCATCGCGTAGAGCCCGGCGCCGTAGGCCTTGCGCACCACGACGCACAGCTGGGGCACCGTCGCCTCCGACACCGCGGACACCATCTTGGCGCCGTGCCGGATGATGCCGCCGCGCTCGACCTCGGAGCCGATCATGAAGCCGGGCACGTCGGCGAGGTAGAGCAGCGGGATGCCGTAGGCATCGCACAGCCAGATGAACCGCGACGCCTTGTCGGCGGAGTCGGTGAACAGCACCCCGCCCTTGACCGCCGAGTTGTTGGCCACGATGCCGACGCTCTGCCCCTCCACCCGGCCCAGACCCACGACGAGCTCGGCGGCGAAGAGCGGCTTGACCTCGAAAAAGCTGTCCGCGTCGACGAGCCCCTCGATGACCTCGTGGACGTCGAAGGGCACCGACTCGGCCTCCGGCACGGTGTCGCGGGTCAGCGGCACGGCCGGCGCCTCCGCCTCGTAGTGGGGCACCGGGTCGTGCCAGGTCTCGGGCAGGTAGGAGAAGAAGTGGCGGGCGAGGTCGATCGCCTCGGCGTCGTCCCCGGCCAGCAGGTCACCCACGCCCGAGACGGTGCAGTGCATCCGCGCGCCGCCCATCTCCTCGAGGCTGACCTTCTCGCCCACGACCATCTCGGCCATCCGGGGGCTGCCGAGGTACATCGAGGCGTTGCCCTCGACCATGATCACGAGGTCGGTGAAGCTGGGGATGTAGGCTCCGCCGGCAGCGCTCGGCCCGAACAGGCAGCAGATCTGCGGCACCCTGCCGGACAGCGCGACCTGGTTGTGGAAGATCCGTCCGGCGCCCCGGCGTCCGGGGAAGAGGTCGACCTGGTCGGTGATC
This sequence comes from Ornithinimicrobium cerasi, assembly GCF_003702705.1. GTDB lineage: Bacteria > Actinomycetota > Actinomycetes > Actinomycetales > Dermatophilaceae > Ornithinicoccus > Ornithinicoccus cerasi. The sequence goes on from NZ_QZMN01000013.1 coordinate 70,922, forward strand.
CGGGCGCCGGCGGAGTCGACGAACCAGAACAGCGGCAGCTCCTCGCGCAGCGCCGCCTCGGTGGCCCGGATCATCTTCTCGACGGTCCGCGCGCCCCATGACCCGGCCTTGACCGTCGGGTCGTTGGCCACCACGATCGCGGGTCGGCCCTCGACCTCGCCCCGCCCCGTCACGACGCCGTCGGCGGGCAGCCCCTCGGCCGTGGCGTTGGCGTAGCGCCCGTCCTCGACGAACGTCCCCTCGTCGAAGAGCAGGGCGATGCGGTCCCGGACGTACAGCTTGCCCTGGGCGTCGAGCTTCGCGCGCGCCTTCGCGGGCGGCTCCGCCGAGGCCCGGTATGCCGTCTCCAGCCTGGTCCGCAGCTCCCCGACGCGGGGGTCGGGGTGGGCGTTGGCGCCTGCGGGAGGTGGGGTCGACGGCATACCGCTCATCCTGTCAGCCCCCTCAGGAGGGCAGGCCGAGGCCCCGCGCGATGACCATCCGCTGCACCTCGGAGGTGCCCTCGCCGATCTCGAGGATCTTCGCGTCGCGGAAGAAGCGGGCGACGGGGTACTCCTCCATGAAGCCGTTGCCGCCGAAGACCTGGGTAGCGATCCGCGTCGCGGTGACCGCCGCCTCCGTCGAGTAGAGCTTGGCGATCGCGGCGGCCTGCTTGACCTCGGCGAGCGAGCGCCGGCCGGCCTCCCGCTCGTCGTTGAGCCAGGCGGCCTTGTAGGTGAGCAGACGCGCGGCCTCGACCATCACGGCGAGGTCGGAGATCTGGAAGGACACGCCCTGGTTGACCGCGATCGGGCGACCGAAGGCGATGCGCGACGTGGCGTAGGCCGCCGACTCCTCGAGCATCCGCTGCGCGCACCCGACGGCCAGCGCGGAGATCGCGACACGACCGTCGTCGAGGGTCTTGAGGAACTGCTTGAACCCCTCGCCGCGCGCACCGAGGAGGTTGTCCTCCGGCACGCGGCAGCCCTCGAAGCTCAACCCGTGGGTGTCCGAGATGTGCCAGCCGAGCTTGCGGTAGGCCGGCTCGACGGTGAAGCCGTCGGTGCCGCTGGGCACCATGATCGCGCTGATCTCCGCGCGGCCGTCCGCGCTCTCACCGGTGCGCGCCGTGACCGTGACGACCGAGGTGATGTCGGTGCCGGAGTTGGTGATGAACGCCTTGGACCCGTTGATCACCCACGACCCGTCCTCCAGACGGGCGCGGGTGCGGGTGGCCCCCGCGTCCGAGCCGGCCTCGGGCTCGGTCAGGCCGAAGCCGGCGAGGGCGCGGCCCGCGAGGAGGTCGGGGAGGTAGCGCTCCTTCTGCTCCTGCGAGCCGAAGGACAGGATCGGGTTGATGCCCAGGCCGACGCCTGCGGAGAGCGTGATCCCGATCGACTGGTCGACCCGGCCGAGCTCCTCGATCGCCAGGCAGAGGTAGGTGAAGCCGCCCTCCTCCAGGCCCGCGCCGCCGAACTCCTCGGGGGCGTTGAGGCCGAAGAGGCCCAGCTCGCCCATCTTCGGCACGAGGTCGGTGGGGAAGTGCGCGTCGCGGTCCCACCGCTCGACGTGCGGCGCCACCTCCTGCTCGGCGAAGTCGCGCACGACGCGGCGGAAGTCCTCGTGGTCCTGGGTCAGCTCGAACACGAGGCCATCGTGCTTGACGTGAGCGTCAACGTCAAGCACGATGGCTCCTGCACCCCACTTGACGTAAGGACAAGACAACCGTGACCGACGACCCCACCTGGACGATCGCCCAGATGGCCGACGACTTCGAGGTGACCCACCGGGCGCTGCGCCACTACGAGCACCTCGGCCTCCTGTCACCGGAGCGCGACGGCCAGCGTCGCGTCTACCACCGTCGCGAGCGCACGCGCCTGGCCCTGATCCTGCGCGGCCGGCGCCTCGGCTTCCCCCTCGAGGAGATCGCGACCATCCTCGACATGTACGACAACCAGCCCGGCGAGGCCGGCCAGCTGCGCTACCTCCTCTCCCAGATCGACGATCGCCGCACCGACCTCGAGCGTCGCCGGCGCGACATCGAGGACAGCCTGCGCGAGCTGGGCGACCTCGAGCGGCGCTGCGCGGAGGACCTCCAGAGGCTGCCCTGACCCGCCGGACCTGCGCGCCCACGCCATACCCCTGCCACTAGGGTGTGCGCATGCCGATCAGCAAGGTCCTCATCGCCAACCGCGGCGAGATCGCCGTCCGCATCGCCCGTGCCTGCAAGGACGCAGGGCTGGGCTCGGTGGCCGTCTACGCCGACCCCGACCGGGACGCGCTGCACGTCAAGGTGGCGGACGAGGCCTACGCGCTGGGCGGCTCCACCCCCGGCGAGTCCTACCTGGTCCAGGAGAAGCTGCTCGACGTCGCCCGCCAGGCCGGTGCGGACGCGGTGCACCCCGGTTACGGCTTCCTCGCCGAGAACGCCTCCTTCGCCCAGGCCGTCCTCGACGCCGGGCTGACCTGGATCGGTCCCGGCCCCGACGCGATCGACGCGCTGGGGGACAAGGCGAAGGCCAAGCACATCGCCGTCAAGGCTGGTGCCCCGCTGGCGCCCGGGACCAAGGACCCGGTCAAGGACGCCGACGAGGTCGTCGCGCTCGCCCAGGAGTTCGGTCTCCCCGTCGCCATCAAGGCCGTCTACGGCGGTGGCGGCCGCGGGCTCAAGGTCGCCCGCACCCTGGAGGAGATCCCGGAGCTCTTCGACTCCGCGGTCCGTGAGGCGGTCACCGCCTTCGGGCGCGGAGAGTGCCTGGTCGAGAAGTTCCTCGACAAGCCGCGTCACGTCGAGACGCAGTGCCTGGCCGACCAGCACGGCACCGTGGTCGTCGTCTCCACCCGCGACTGCTCGCTCCAGCGGCGCAACCAGAAGCTCGTCGAGGAGGCCCCGGCCCCGTTCCTCAGCGACGAGCAGCGCGCCGAGCTCGTCCGGGCCTCCAAGGCCATCCTCAAGGAGGCGGGCTACGTCGGCGCCGGCACGTGCGAGTTCCTCGTGGCGCAGGACGGCACGATCTCCTTCCTCGAGGTCAACACCCGCCTGCAGGTCGAGCACCCCGTGACCGAGGAGGTCACCGGCATCGACCTCGTGCGCGAGCAGTTCCGGATCGCCGACGGCGAGGAGCTGGGGTATGGCGACCCGAGCCCCCACGCGCACTCGTTCGAGTTCCGCATCAACGGTGAGGACGCCGGCCGCGACTTCATGCCCGCCCCTGGGACCGTCTCGCGGATGGTCGTCCCCCACGGCCCGGGTGTCCGCTGGGACGCCGGGATCGTCGAGGGCGACACCGTCGCCGGCGCCTTCGACTCGATGATCGCCAAGCTGATCGTCACCGGCCGCACCCGCGAGCAGGCCCTGGAGCGGTCGCGACGCGCCCTCGACGAGCTCGTCGTCGACGGCATGCCCACGGTGCTGCCCTTCCACCGCGCGATCGTGTCCGACCCGGCCTTCGCGCCCGAGGGCGAGGCGGCGTTCACCGTGCACACCCGGTGGATCGAGACCGAGTTCGACAACCAGGTCCCCCCCTACTCCGGGCCGACCGCCGAGGGCCCCGGCGCCGACGGCGAGCGGCAGACGGTCGTCGTCGAGGTCGGCGGTCAGCGTCTTGAGGTGTCGCTGCCCGCCGGGCTCGCGCTCGGTGGTGGCGGTGGCGGTGCCGGTGGCGGCAACGGCGCAGCTGGTGCCCGGAAGAAGGCGCCGAAGCGTTCGCGCGGCGGCGGCGCCGGGGCGGCCGCGTCCGGGGACGCCGTGACCGCGCCGATGCAGGGCACGATCGTCAAGATCTCGGTCGAGGAGGGCCAGGCCGTCACCGAGGGTGACGTCGTGGTCGTGCTCGAGGCGATGAAGATGGAGCAGCCGATCAAGGCGCACAAGGACGGGACGGTCACCGGCCTGTCCGCCGCCGTCGGCGAGACGGTCGCCAACGGCGCGGTCATCTGCGAGCTCAAGGACTGACCCGCCACCTGAGCCCCTCCCGACGCCGGCCCCGGATGCCTGTTCACCGCTGTCGTGCCACAGGCAATTCCCTGGCATTCGTTGTGGCACAACAGAACTGCACGTCGATGCGCTGTGACATGCGGACCTGCCCAGGATCGCTCGACGGTCGGCGTCAGACCCGGGTCAGTCCGCGATCTCGTGCAGCTGCCGGGCGGCCTCCGCGAGCGAGCCGCTCATCGACGGGTAGACCGTGAACGTCGAGGAGAACTGGTCGACGTTGAGCCGGTTGGCCACGGCCAGCGCGATCGGGAAGATCAGCTCGCTCGCCCGCGGGCCCACCACCACGCCGCCGACGATCGTGTGGCTGCCGCTGCGGGCGAAGAGCTTGACGAACCCGTCGGAGACGTTCTGCATCTTGGCGCGCGGGTTCTTGGTGAGGGGCAGCATGACCGCCCTCGCGTCGACCCGGCCCTCGTCGATGTCGGCCTGGCTGGCGCCGACGGTCGCGATCTCCGGGTCGGTGAAGATGTTGGAGCTGACCCTGCCGAGCGAGAGCGGCGCCACCGCGTCGCCGAGGGCGTGCGCCACGGCGATCCGACCCTGCATGGCCGCCACGGAGGCCAGGGGGAGCACCCCGGTGCAGTCCCCGGCGGCATACACCCCCGGGACGTTGGTGCGCGAGACCCGGTCGACCTCGATGTGGCCGGACCGGCTCACCGCGATGCCGGCCTCCTCCAGGCCCAGATCGGTGGTGTTGGGGATCGACCCGACCGCGAGCAGCGCGTGCGAGCCGCTCACCTCGCGACCGTCCTCCAGCGTGACGACGACCGAGTTCCCGTCCCGCCGGACCGCCCCCGCCCGCGAGCGGTTGAGGACCGTCATCCCCCGTCGCCGGAAGACCTCCTCCACGACGTTCGCGGCGTCCGCGTCCTCACCCGGGAGCACCCGGTCGCGGGAGGAGATGAGCGTCACCGCGCAGCCGAGGCCGAGGTAGGCGTGCGCGAGCTCGGCCCCGGTGACCCCGGACCCGATGACGATGAGGTGGCCGGGCAGCTCCTCCAGGTCCCAGATCTGCTGCCAGGTCAGGATCCGCTCGCCGTCGGGCACGGCCGTGTCCATGACCCGGGGCCGGGCGCCCGTCGCGAGGAGCACCACGTCCGCCTCGAGCTCCTGGCTGCCGCCCCCGCCGGTGAGGTCGCCACCGTGCGGGGCGGGCTCCTCCCCCGACGCGACGTCGGCCACGCCCACCACGACCTCGACGCGCCCCGGCCCGATCAGGCGTCCGGCCCCCTGCACGACCTCCACCCCCGCCGACTCCAGCCGTTCGGCGATGTCGCGGCTCTGCGCGCGGGCCAGCTCGAGGATGCGCGCGTTGACGTCGGTGATGTGCGCCGTCACGCCCTGGTCACCCGGCACGTGGGCACCGTCGAAGTGCACCCCGATGTGCTTGGCGGCGCTGAACCGGTCCATGAAGTCGGCCGTCGCGATGAGCGCCTTGCTCGGCACGCAGTCGGTCAGGACGGCGGCGCCGCCGAGCCCCGACCGCTCGACCACGGTCACCTCGGCACCCAGCTGGGCCGCCCCCAGCGCGGCCTCGTAGCCGCCCGGGCCACCACCGATGACGACCACGGACCTGTCTGCAGCACTCACGCCCACCATCCAACCACCCCCGGGCCGACCGGCCAGTACGCTGTCCCGGTGAACGACCGTGTCCCCGACCTGACCGACCCCGCCACCGACCCGCGCCAGGTCGCCGAGGCCGCCGCCGCCGTGATCGCCGAGCGCACCGGGGCGGCCCGCCACGACGTCGCCCTCGTGCTCGGCAGCGGCTGGAAGCAGGCAGCCGACCGGCTCGGCGAGGCCGACACCGAGATCGAGAACACCGACGTGCCGGGCTTCGCCGCCGCCGCGGTGGAGGGTCACTCCGGCACCCTGCGCTCGATCCCCCTCGCCGACGGTCGCCGCGTCCTCGTCTACGGCACCCGGACCCACTACTACGAGGGCCGTGGTGTCCGGGCGGTGGTGCACGCGATCCGCACCGCCGCCGCCGCGGGCTGCTCCACGGTGGTGCTGACCAACGGGTGCGGCGGCCTGCGTCCGGAGTGGGCCCCCGGGACGCCCGTCCTCATCTCGGACCACATCAACCTCACCGCGACCTCCCCCCTGGAGGGCGCGACCTTCGTCGACCTCACCGACCTCTACACCCCGGGCCTGCGCGCGCTGGCCCGCGAGGTCGACCCGACCCTCGACGAGGGGGTCTACGTCCAGTTCCCCGGCCCGCACTACGAGACCCCGGCCGAGGTCCGGATGGCCGGGATCCTCGGCGGCGACCTCGTGGGCATGTCGACCACGCTCGAGGCGATCGCGGCCCGCGAGGCCGGCCTGGACGTGCTCGGCATCTCCCTCGTCACCAACCCGGCGGCGGGCATCAGCCCGACCCCGCTGGACCACCAGGAAGTCCTCGAGGCCGGGCAGGCCGCCGCAGGGCGGTGCGGGGCGCTCCTCGCCCGCATCGTCGAGCGTCTCTGAGAGGAGCCGGGTATGTCGAGCACCCCGCCGTCCGCAGGCACCGACGAGCTCCTGCAGGAGGCGCGCACCTGGGTCGGCGACGACCCCGACCCGCAGACCCGTGACGAGCTGACGGCCGTCGTCGACCGGGCAGCAGCCGGTGACGCAGCGGCGCTCGCCGACCTGGAGGACCGCTTCGTCGGTTTCCTCGAGTTCGGCACGGCCGGCCTGCGCGGCGCCCTGGGCGCCGGACCCAACCGCATGAACCGCTCGGTGGTGATCCGCACGGCGGCCGGGTTCACGGCCTACCTGACCCGCCGCCTCGACGCGGAGGGCGACCGCACCCCCGCCCCCGCGGTGGTCATCGGCTTCGACGCACGGCACAACTCCGACGTCTTCGCGCGCGACACCGCCGCCGTGGTCGAGGCCGCCGGCGGGCGCGCGCTGATGCTGCCGCGGCCGCTGCCCACCCCGGTGCTGGCGTTCGCGATCGGCCACCTCGGGGCGGACGCGGGGGTGATGGTGACGGCCAGCCACAACCCGCCGCAGGACAACGGCTACAAGGTCTACCTCGGGGACGGGTCGCAGATCGTCCCGCCCGTCGACGCCGACATCGCGGCCGACATCGCCCGGGTCGCGTCGGTGGGCCACGTGCCGATGAGCACCGACGGCTGGGTGACCCAGGGCGAGGAGGTGCTCGACGCCTACCTCGACGCCGCGGTCGCCGTGCTCGACCCGACCACCCCCCGGGACGTGACGGTCGTGCACACGGCCCTCCACGGCGTCGGCTCGGACGTGGTCCAGCGGGCCTTCGCGCTGGCGGGGTTCCCCGCACCCTCGCCCGTGCCCAGCCAGGAGCACCCCGACCCGGCCTTCCCCACGGTCGCCTTCCCCAACCCGGAGGAGAGCGGGGCCATCGACGCCGCCCTCGAGCTCGCCGACGAGCTGCGGCCGGACCTGGTCATCGCCAACGACCCGGACGCCGACCGGTGCGCGGTCGCCGTGCCGGACGGCGGCCGGTGGCGGATGCTGCGCGGTGACGAGGTCGGCGCCCTGCTCGGGCACCACGTGATGGCGCGGGGACGCGCCGGCGGCGACCGGCCGGTCCTGGCGCGGTCGATCGTGTCCTCCCGGCTGCTGGGCGCGATGGCGGAGGCCGCCGGCCTCCAGGCGCAGGAGACGCTCACCGGCTTCAAGTGGATCGGCCGGGTGCCCGGGCTGGCCTACGGCTACGAGGAGGCCCTCGGCTACTGCGTCGACCCCGCGACGGTGCCGGACAAGGACGGGGTGACCGCGGCCCTCATGGTGGCCGAGCTCGCCGCCACCCTCAAGGCGCAGGGCCGCACCCTCCTCGACGTCCTCGACGAGCTGGCGGTGCAGCACGGCGTCCACCAGACCGACGCCTTCTCGGTGCGGGTCAGCGACCTCTCGCTGATCACCCACGTCATGTCGCGGCTGCGGACGCTGCCGCCCACCGAGATCGGGGGTGTCCCGGTCGCGATCGCGGAGGACCTCTCCGAGGGGATCGACGGCCTCCCGCCCACGGAGGGTCTGCGCTTCCTGCTCGCGGACCGGACGCGGGTCATCGTGCGGCCGAGCGGGACCGAGCCCAAGCTCAAGGTCTACCTCGAGGCGCTCGTGGCCGTCGACGGGCCGGGCGGCCTGACGCCGGCCCGCGAGCGGGCGACCCGCACCCTCGCCGCCGTCCGCGCCAGCATGGAGGAGCTGACCGCCGTCTGACCACCGGCGCCCGCGGCGGTGCCGCCGTCCCCCCGTCGGGTCGGGTCCTGCGCGGTGGGCCCTCAGAGGACGAGGGCGCCGACGGCCAGGGCGAGCGCGAGCGCGAGCACGACCAGCGCCGACCAGGAGGGGCGGCGGCGCACCTCGGCCTGCTCCCCCGGTCGCCCGCCCCCGTCCAGGCGCCAGCGCTGCATCGCGCGCAGCACCTCGTCCATGACGCCCTGGGCCGTGACGCCCTCCCGGCCCCGACGACGGGTGGTCTCGGCGAAGTCCTCGATCGAGCGCCGGCGCACCATGTCCCGCCGCACGGGGACGGCCCAGGCGGAGTGGGTGCGACCCCGGACGTCCCGCAGCTCCAGCGCCCACCGGCCGGTGACCTCCTCGACCGCGGCGAACGGCACCGTCGTCTCGGTGACCACGTTCGTCAGGTGCACGCCGTCGGCGTACAGGGTCACGGCGGGCCGCAGGAAGAGGACCCAGGCCGCCGCGCCCACCCCGGCGATGAGGGCGACCGGGGCCAGCACCCGCGACTGGTGGCCGCCCGCCACGTCGACCACGGTCAGCACCGTCAGCACCACGGCGGCGCCCACCATCGACCAGCCGATCACGCGGGCCGGGAGGGTCCGGTAGACGCGCAGCGGCTCCCCGGCGAGGATCGACGACTCTGGCTTCACGTCGACAGAGTCTGTCAGACGGCGCCCCGCCCGCCGCCTAGACTGTCGCCCCATGGAGCGAGCCGACCACCGCGTGCCCGCAGGCGCGAGGGTGCTCGTGCTCGCCGGGCCCAGCGGGGCCGGCAAGTCCCGGCTGGCGCGCCGGCTGCACGCCGCGCACGGCTGGCCGCTGATGCAGCTCGACGACTTCTACCGCGAGGGTGGGGACGACGAGCTGCCGATGAGCCCGCTCGGCCTCCCCGACTGGGACGACGTGCGCTCCTGGCACCTCGACGCCGCGCTGGCGGCGATGGAGGAGCTCTGCCGGACCGGGCGCACGGACGTCCCGGTCTACGACATCGCGAGCTCGAGCATCACCGGCCACCACGTCGTCGAGACCGGTGCCCACCCGGTCGTCGTGGCGGAGGGCATCTTCGCCGCCCACACCGTCGCGGGACTGCGCGAGCGGGACCTCCTCGCGGCCGCGTGGTGCATCCGCAACCGCCCCTGGGTGACCTTCGGGCGACGCCTGGCCCGCGACCTGCTCGAACGCCGCAAACCCCCCGTCACCCTCTGGCGCCGGGGCCTCGTCCTGCGCCGTGCCGAGCCGGGTATCGTGGCCGCGCAGCAGGCGCTGGGGGCCGAGCCGATGACGGCCCGCGAGGCCGAGCGGAGGGTGGACGACCTCGTCGCCACCACCCGGGTGCTGGGGGCCGGACCGACATGAGGAGCAGGGGATGACCTTTCCCGAGGGAACGACGCGAGGCCCGGACCTGCCGCCTCCCGGACCTCCCGCCCCCTTCCCTCCCCCCGGCGCGCCCGGCCCTCCCGGCCCTCCCGCCGCAGGCACCACCTGGCACCACCTGGCCCCGGAGCAGCTGGCCAGGCTCCACCAGCCCGGGGTCGTCCCCCTGCGCCCCCTCACCCTGGGCGACATGTTCGGCGGCGCCCTGCAGACGATGCGGCGCAACCCCTCCGCAACCATCGGCACCGCCCTGGTCGTCCTGGCGCTGCTGCTGGTGCCCTCCTACCTCGGCTCGCTCGCCATCACCCGGTTCGCGGACCTGGCCGAGGAGGACCTGGCGGTCCTCGTGCCCCTGGTCAACCTCCTCTTCTCCGGGCTCGCCTCGATCGCGCTCACCGGCATGATCGTGTATGTCGTCAGCGAGGCGGTCCTGGGCGACCGGGTAGGTCTGAGGCAGACCTGGGAGGCCGTGCGCGGGCGGATCCCCGCGCTGCTCGGGGCGCTGCTGCTCATCGCGCTGCTCTTCCTGCTCGCGACCGCCGCCCTCGTGGCGGGGGTCGCGGGGATCGTCCTGGCGATGGACGGGGCCGGCGACGGCGCGGTGGTCGGCCTCGTCGTGCTCCTCCTCGCGCTGCTGCTGGCCTCCGTGGTGCTGCTCCTGTGGGGCAGCGCCCGGGTCTCGCTGACGACCGCCGCGGTCGTCCTGGAGAGGGCCGGGCCCTGGCGGGCGCTGCGCCGCAGCTGGACGCTCACCCGGGGCTGGCAGGCCTGGCGGGTGCTGGGGATCACCCTGCTCGCCGGCCTCGTGACGGGTCTCTTCGCGACCATGGTGCAGCTGCCGGTCACCACCGTGACCTTCCTCGCCCTCGACGGGCTGTCCGGCGGTCTGTCCCCCGTCCACCCGGTGGTGCTGCTCACGGACCACCTGGTCCAGGTCGTCGTCCAGGCGTTCTCCATCCCGTTCTCGGCCGGGGTGACCGCCCTGCTCTACCTCGACCTGCGGATTCGTCGCGAGGGCCTGGACGTGGGCCTCGTCCGGGCCGCGCAGGCCCGGGCGGTCGGGCGGGCGCGCTGACCAGGCACGCCGTCCCGGGCATGCTCGCGGGAGCACCGCTCGACCCCGGCCGGGACGAGGCGCGTACGTGGCTGCAGGAGGAGCTGGCCCAACCCGGGTACGCCGTCCGCGAGTCCTGGGTCCGCCGCCTCCTCGACTGGCTGGGTGACCGGCTTCCCGACCCCGACCTCCCCGGCCAGCTGCCCGCCTGGGCCTCCTGGGCCGCGCTCGCGATGGTGGTGCTCGCCGTGCTCGCGGTGCTCGCCTTCGCGGCGCGCGACCGGTGGCGCAGCCGCCGGCTGGCCCCGGGTGGAGGCGAGGTGGGCGTCTTCGGGGACGGTGCCCGGCTCCCCGCCGCCGCGTACCGCGACCGGGCCCGGGCCGCGCTGCGGACGGGTGACCACGACACCGCCCTCCTCGACGGCTACCGCGCCGTCGCCGCCTCGGCCGACGAGCGCACCCTCCTGGACGCCGCCCCCGGGCGGACCGCTCACGAGGTGGCCGTCGCGCTGGCCGCGATCTTCCCCTCCTCCGCCGTCGCGCTGTCCGGCACCGCCGACCGTTTCGATGCCGTGCGCTACGGCGACCACCGCGCCACGGCGGAGCAGGCCCGGGACGCCCTCGCGCTCGACGAGCAGCTCCTCGCCACCCGCCCCGACCTGGACGTGGTCGGGCGATGACGCGGGTCCGCACGCTGCGACGCTGGGCCCCGTGGGTGCTGCTCGCCCTCGCCGCGGCGGCGCTCGCGGCGGTGCTGGCCGGTGGGGGCAGCGGCGAGCCGATGGGCGCCGACAACCCCGGCCGCGACGGGGGCCGGGCGCTGGCCCGCGTGCTCGCCGCCCGCGGCGTGGACGTGCAGGAGGTCCCGGGCACCGCGGCCCTGCCCGACCGGGTCGGGCCGGGCACGACGGTCCTGGTGACGCACACGTCATACCTCGGGCCGGAGTCCGGGGAGGACCTGCTGCGCCGGGTCCGCGACGCGGACCGCCTCGTGGTCCTGGTGCCCGGCGCGGAGCAGGACCCGGGCGCCGCGCTCGGGCTCGACGTCACGACGACGACGCCGACGGGTGCCCGGCTGCTCGGCGCCTGCCCCGACCCCCGGGTGCGCGACGGGGACGAGGTCACCGTCTGGGACGTCCAGCTGGACGCGGCGGACGCGCCCGAGGAGGTGACGGCGTGCTTCCCGCCCAGCCCCGGGTTCAACGCAGGTGGATCCCGCGCCGGGGCGCTGCTCACCGTCGCGGCCGACCGCGACCGGCCCGAGACCGTCCTCGTGGGCTTCCCCTCCGCGCTGTCCAACGACGCGGTCGACGAGGGCGCGCACGCCGCGCTCGGGCTGCGGCTCCTCGGTGGCAGCGACCGGCTGCTCTGGGTCGTGCCGCAGCCGGGCGACGCAGGCACGGCGGCCCCCCAGGGCCTGTGGGACGTGCTGCCTCCCAGCATGACCCCCGCGGTGATCGTCCTGGCTGCCGCCGCCCTCGTCCTCGCGCTGTGGCGGGGCCGTCGTCTCGGGCCGGTCGTCGTCGAGCCGCTGCCCGCCGTCGTGCACGCCGCGCAGACGACCCGCAGCCGGGGCCGGCTCTACCGCGAGGCCCGGGACCGGCGGCACGCGCTCGCCGCCCTGCAGGCCGGTGCCCGGCACCGGCTCGCCGCCCGGACCGGCCTGCCGCCCCGGGCCGACCCCGACAGCCTGGTCCGCGCGGTCGCGGCGGCCACCGGGCGTCCCGCGCCCGAGGTCCGCAGGCTCCTGACCGACCCCACCGCCGCCGACGACGCGGCCCTCGTGACCACCGCCCGGGAGCTGCGCTCCCTCGAGGAAGGACCCTCCCGATGACCGAGCCCAGCACCACGGCACCCCCCTCGACCGGGACCGCGCGCGAGGCGCTGCGGGCGGTGACCGACGAGGTCGGCAAGGCGGTGGTCGGCCAGCAGCAGGCCGTCTCCGGCCTCGTCGTGGCCCTGCTGTCGGGCGGGCACATCCTGCTCGAGGGGGTGCCGGGGGTGGCCAAGACCCTGCTCGTGCGCAGCCTCGCGGCCGCGCTCGACCTGCGCACCACCCGCGTGCAGTTCACGCCCGACCTCATGCCCGGCGACGTGACCGGGTCCGTGGTCTACGACAGCGGCCGGAGCGACTTCACCTTCCGCCCCGGCCCGGTCTTCACCAACCTCCTCCTCGCCGATGAGATCAACCGGACGCCGCCGAAGACCCAGTCGGCGCTGCTGGAGGCCATGGAGGAGCGACAGGTGACCGTGGACGGCACCAGCCACCCGCTGCCGGCGCCGTTCCTCGTCGCCGCCACGCAGAACCCGGTCGAGTACGAGGGCACCTACCCCCTCCCCGAGGCGCAGCTCGACCGCTTCCTCCTCAAGGTCACCCTGCCGCTGCCGGTCCGGGAGGACGAGGTGGAGGTGCTCGACCGACACGCGCGGGGGTTCGACCCCCGCGACCTTGCCGCCGCGGGCGTGCGGCCCGTCGCCGGCGCCGCCGAGCTGGCCGCGGGAGCCGCCGCGGTGCGCCGGGTGCAGGTCTCCCCGGAGATCATCGGGTATGTCGTCGACCTCGCCCGGGCCACCCGTACCGCCCCCTCGCTGCAGCTGGGGGTGAGCCCCCGCGGCGCGACGGCACTGCTCGCGACCTCCCGGGCCTGGGCCTGGTTGTCCGGACGGGACTTCGTCACCCCGGACGACGTCAAGGCGCTCGCGCACGCCACGCTCGCCCACCGGGTGGCGCTGCGGCCGGAGGCCGAGCTGGAGGGCGTGACCACCGAGGCTGTCCTGGCCACGGTCCTCGCGTCCGTCCCCGTGCCCCGCTGACCCGGCGGGCGCCCGATGATCCTGCGCGGCCCCGTCCTGGCCCTGGTGCTCCTGGGGCTGGTCCCCGTCGCCGCCTGGCCCGCGTCGTCGCGCACCGTCGCGTTCCTGTGGGTGCTCGGCGTGGTGGTGCTGGTCGTGGCCGACGTCCTTCTGACGCCGTCCCCGCGATCGGTCACCCTGTCCCGCTCGGGAGTGCCCCAGGTGCGCCTGGATGAGCCGACGACGACGACCCTCACGCTGACCGGCACCGGGTCGCGCCACCTGCGCGGGCACCTCCGGGACGCCTGGGTGCCGTCGGCGGGTGCGGCGGGCGAGCGCCACGTGCTCGACCTGCCGGCCGGGGAGCGCCGTCGGGTGACGACCACGCTGCGGCCGACGCGGCGCGGCGACCGACCGGCGGCCGGGGTGACCCTGCGCGTGCACGGGCCCCTGGGACTGGCCGGCCGGCAGGCGACGATCGCGGTGCCGGGGGCGGTGAGGGTGCTGCCCCCGTTCCGGTCCCGCCGCCACCTGTCCAGCAAGCTGGAGCAGCTGCGTCAGCTGGACGGCCGGGCCGCGGTACGCACCCGTGGGCAGGGCACGGAGTTCGACTCGCTGCGCGACTACGTCGAGGGGGACGACGTGCGGGCCATCGACTGGCGTGCCACGGCCCGCCGTCAGCATGTCGTGGTCCGCACCTGGCAGCCCGAGCGCGACCGCCGGCTGATCCTCGTCCTGGACACCTCCCGGACCAGCGCCGCACGGGTGGGGGACGAGCCGCGTCTCGACGCCGCCATGGACGCCGCCCTCCTGCTCGCCGCGGTCGCCAGCCACGCCGGGGACCGCGTCGACCTGCTCGCCGGCGACCGCCTGGTGCGGGCCCGGGTGGGGTCGGGCGCGAGCACGGGGACGACGCGGTCGGCGGTCCTGCACCGCCTGGTCACCGCGATGGCCCCGCTCGAACCGGTGCTGGTCGAGGCCGACTGGACCACGCTGGCCGGGGCCGTCACCGCGCTCACCCGGCGACGCTCGCTCGTCGTGCTGCTGACCCCCCTCGAGCCGGCCGCGGTGGAGAGCGGCCTGCTGCCGGTCCTGCCCTCGCTGACCGCCCACCACCGGGTGGTGGTGGCCTCCGTGGCGGACCCCGCGGTGGCAGCCCTGCGCGCCGACCTGTCCTCCCTGGAGGCGGTCTACGACGCCGCCGCCGCCGAGCGGACGGAGGCGCTGCGACGGCGCACCGCGGCCGGGCTGGGGGCGCTCGGCGTCACGGTGGTCGACGAACCTCCCGAGCGACTCCCCGTGGCTCTCGTGGACCACTACCTGGCGCTCAAGGCGCGCGGCCTGCTCTGAACCCGCCGGTAGGATGGGGAGCGTGTCCCTCCCCCTCCCGGTCGTGTTCCAGGGGTGCCCGTGAGCTCTGAGAAGCCGTCCCTGAGCACCCGGCACCCCCAGCCGGAGGACCTCACCCGCTACGCCTGGCTGTCCATCGCCGCGGCGCTGCTGACCATCGGTCTCAAGGGCAGCGCGTGGCTGGTGACCGACTCCGTCGGCCTGCTCTCCGACGCCGCGGAGTCGCTCGTGAACCTCGTGGCGGCGATCGTCGCCCTGGTCGCGCTGCGGGTGGTGCTGCTGCCCCCCGATCGCAACCACCACTACGGCCACAGCAAGGCGGAGTACTTCTCGGCCGCGGTCGAGGGCGTGATGATCTTCGTCGCGGCGGGCGTCATCCTCGTGGCCTCGGTCGAGCGCTTCCTCAACCCCGCCCCCATCGAGAACGTCGGCGTCGGCCTGCTCATCTCGGTGGTCGCCTCGGTCGTCAACGGGTCGGTGGCGTTCGTGCTGCTCCGGGCGGGTCGCAGGCACCGGTCGATCACGCTGACGGCCGACGGACGGCACCTGCTCACGGACGTGTGGACGTCGGTCGGCGTCGTCGTCGGGGTCGTGCTGGTCTGGCTGACGGGATGGGACCGGCTGGACCCGATCGTCGCCTTCGCGGTGGGGATCAACATCCTCGTGACCGGCTGGGGCCTGATCCGCTCCTCCACGGCCGGGCTGATGGACATCTCGCTGCCCGCGGAGGACAACGAGCGGATCCGGGGCATCATCGGGCGCTTCACGGCCGAGGACATCCAGTTCCACGCCTTCCGCACCCGCGAGTCCGGGCACCGCCGTTTCATGGAGATGCACCTGCTCGTGCCGGGCGCCTGGTCGGTGCAGCGGGGTCACGACCTGGCCGAGGACATCACCGACGCTCTCCTCGCCGAGTACCCGGACCTGCGCGTGAGCTGTCACCTGGAGCCGATCGAGGACCCGCGCTCCTACGAGGACATCGGGATCTAGTCGGGCTGGCGTCCCACTCTCCGGCCGACCATCCACGGCAACGAGGCGTCCACGTCATACCCCGTCAGCGGCACCCGCCCCGGAGCAGGGACGCACGGACCGGACCCGGGTCAGCCCACCGAGGGGGCGACCGCTGACTGCTGGTCCTCCCCCACGTCCCCCGTCGCGCCGGCGCGGACGGCGCGTCGCCCGAGCGTGAAGACGTAGAGGAAGAAGGCCAGGAGCGCGAGCACCCCGATGCCCACCCGCGCCCACGTCGGCAGCGGGGACGGCGTGACGAAGCCCTCGATCACCCCGGAGAGCAGCAGGACGAAGACCAGCCCGATGGCCACGCCCGCCGCGGTGCGGCCCTCCGCGGCGAGGTTGGCCAGGCGGGTCCGCGGTCCGGGGGCCACCCAGGCCCAGAACAGCCGCAGCCCCACCCCGGCCGCCACGAAGATCGCCATCAGCTCGAGCAGCCCGTGCGGCGTGATCAGGCCCCAGAACACCTCGCCCCGGCCGTGCCGGTGCATGAGGGAGCCGATGACGGCCACGTTGGCGACGTTCTGCCACAGCAGCCAGACGACCGGGAACCCCAGCACGCCCATCCCGATGCAGCGCGCGGCCACCCACGCGTTGTTGACCCAGACCAGCGTGGAGAAGCTGCTGGCGGCGTTCTCGGAGTAGTACGACTCGAACTGCACGTTGACCAGCAGCTGCACCTCCTCCGGGCTGAGGAGGGAGTTCTCGACGACCGGGTTGTGGTAGAGCCACCAGCCCAGCAGCAGGCCGACCACCACGTTGACCAGCGCCGTGATCCCCCACCACCGGCGCAGGCGGTAGAGGGCGGCCGGGAAGTCCTCGGCGAAGAAGCGCCCGACGCCCGCCCACGAGAACGTCGGCACGCGCGAGGCCCGGGCGCGGGCTGCGGCGATGAGCGTGGACAGGTGCGTCACGACCTGCGCGTCGGGGGCGGCGGAACGCACCGTCGACAGGTCGGTCGCCGCCCGCTGATAGCCGTCGAGGAGCTCGTCAGCCTCCGCGCCGCTCAGGCGGCGCTGCCGCGACAGGGCGCCCAGCCGCTGCCAGTCCTCCCGCCGTCGTCCCACCAGCGCGTCGAGGTCCACCGGCTCACTGTATGACGTGCGCGCGCACCTCCCGCACGGTGCTGCGCCCCGGGGTTGCACGCGGTCGGCGTCGTCGTCGGCGTCGGTGTCGGGAGGTAGCCTGCGGCCATGCCGACGCGGGGGATCTTCGACGCCGAGCGCTTCGTCACGAGCGAGGCGGTCGAGATCGAGCTGCCCGCGGCCAGCCTCCCGCTGCGGATGGTCTCGGGCCTGGTCGACCTGCTCGTCGTCGCGCTCCTCGTGGTCCTGCTCGTGCTGCTGCTGCCGACGGAGCTGTTCCTCCGGGACGCCGCGCTGGGTCAGGCCTTCGTCATCGTGCTCATGGCGCTCGTCATGGCCGGGCTGCCGATCGCGCTGGAGACGCTGACGCGGGGGCGGACCGTGGGCAAGCTGGTCCTGGGGCTGCGGACCGTGCGCGAGGACACCGGGCCCATCGGGCTGCGCCACGCGACCATCCGGGCGCTCGTCGGGACCGTCGAGCTGTGGCTCACCCTCGGCGGGCTCGCGCTCCTGGTCGCCGTGACCAACGAGAAGGCCCGGCGGCTGGGCGACCTGCTCGCCGGCACCTACGTCGTCCGCGACCGCGTGCGGCTGCGCCTGGCGGAGGGACCCACGATGCCCGAGGCCCTGGCGCCCTGGGCCCGGCAGGCGGACATCGGCGTGCTGCCCGACGCGCTCGTCGTGGCGGTGCGCCAGTTCCTCCAGCGCTCCGGGCAGCTGATGCCCGAGGCGCGGGCGCGCACCGGTGCGGAGCTGTATGCCGCGATCCTGCCCCGCGTCGCTCCCCCGCCCCCGCCGCAGGCGCCCCCCGAGGAGGTCCTGGCCGCGGTGCTCGCCGAGCGGCGCCGCCGCGACGAGCGACGCCTGGACCGCGACGACGCCCTGCGGGCCAGGGTGCTCCCGAAGACCTCCTGATCGTGGGCGCGCCCCTCGGCCGTCCGGGAACGCGTCCGGTCGCTACCGGCCGTCGTCGTACGCGGGCTTGAGCACGCCCTCGATGATCGCCAGCCGCTCGTCGAAGGGCAGGAAGGCCGACTTCATCGCGTTGACCGCGACCCGGCGCAGGTCCGAGCGGGTCCAGCCGGCACGGTCGACCATGAGCTGCGCCTCGCGGGTCATCGACGTCGCGCTCATCAACCGGTTGTCGGTGTTGAGGGTGACGCGGAAGTGCAGGTCCTTGAGGAGCGTGACGGGGTGCGCCTCGATCGAGGGCGCCGCCCCCGTCTGGACGTTGCTGCTCGGGCACATCTCGAGCGGGATCCGCCGGTCCTTGACGTAGGCCGCCAGCGGGCCGAGCTGGAACGCACCGGGATCGGTGGCGGCCCGGGCGATGGCGGCGGGCAGGTCCTCGCCGACCGGGGCGCCGTCGAGCGTGATGTCGTCGACCAGGCGGACGCCGTGGCCGAGCCGCTCGGCCCCGCACCACTGGATCGCCTCCCAGATGCTCGGCAGCCCGAACGCCTCCCCCGCGTGGATCGTGAAGTGCGCGTTGTGGTGACGCAGGTAGTCGAACGCCGGCAGGTGCCGGGTGGGCGGGAAGCCGTCCTCCGCCCCGGCGATGTCGAAGCCGCAGACCTTCTCACCCAGGTGCCGCACCGTCAGCTCGGCGATCTCCTCCGACCGGGCGGCGTGGCGCATGGCCGTCAGGAGGGCGCGGACCCGGATCCGGCCGCCCGCGCCGGCGGCCTCCTCCTCCCCCTCGCGCAGGCCGCGGTTCACCGCCTCCACCACCTGGTCCAGGGTCAGGCCGTGCCGCAGGTGCTGCTCGGGCGCGTAGCGCACCTCTGCGTAGACGACCCCGTCCCGCGCCAGGTCGGTCACGCACTCGCGCGCCACCCGGGCGAGCGCCTCCTCGGTCTGCATGACCCCGACGGTGTGGTCGAACGTCTCGAGGTAGCGCACCAGCGAGCCCGAGTCCGCCGCCTCGGCGAACCACGCGGCGAGCGCGTCGACCTCGGTGGCCGGCAGTGCGGCATACCCCTGCTCGTGCGCGAGGTCGAGCACGGTGGCAGGCCGCAGACCACCGTCGAGGTGGTCGTGCAGCACGACCTTGGGCAGCGTGGCGACGTCGAGCTCCATCTCGTCATCGTCGCAGATCGAGGGCGTCGGGCCAGCCCTGCGACGGTAGACTCGCCCGGGTGACCACCACCCCCGCTCCCCTCGTGACCGCTGCCGGGCAGGCGACGAGAGCCACCGAGCACCTGGGCGTGACCCGACTCACCAACCAGGCCCTCTCCTCGTGGCTGCACGGCCTGCCGGGTGTCGACCAGGTGGGCTGCGACGCACGCGCGGCCACCCTCGGCACCCGCTCGATCAAGACCACCGCCAAGGCCTGGGCCATCGACCTGGCCATCTCGATGATCGACCTGACCACCCTCGAGGGTGCCGACACCCCGGGCAAGGTCCGCGGCCTGTGCACGAAGGCCCTCTCCCCCCTGCCCTCGGACCCGACGACCCCGCGCCCCGCGGCGGTCTGCGTCTACGGCGACATGGTGGCGACCGCCAGGGAGGTGCTGGGCGACTCCGGCATCAAGGTGGCCGCGGTGGCCACCGCCTTCCCCAGCGGCCGGGCGAGCATGGCGGTCAAGCTGGCCGACACCCGCGACGCGGTCGAGGCCGGCGCGGACGAGATCGACATGGTCATCGACCGCGGCGCCTTCCTCTCCGGCGACTACCTCACGGTGTTCGAGCAGGTCGCGGCCGTGAAGGAGGTGTGCGGGACCGCCCGCCTCAAGGTGATCATGGAGACCGGCGAGCTGGTGACCTACGACAACGTCCGCCGGGCCAGCTGGCTCTCGATGCTGGCCGGGGCGGACTTCATCAAGACCAGCACCGGCAAGGTGTCCCCGGCGGCCACCCTCCCCGTGACCCTGATCATGCTGGAGGCCGTCCGCGACTGGAGGGAGCAGACCGGGCAGATGGTCGGCGTCAAGCCGGCCGGCGGCATCCGCACCAGCAAGGAAGCCATCAAGTTCCTCGTCGCCGTCAACGAGGTTGCGGGCCACGGCGGCGCCTGGCTCAGCCCTGAGTACTTCCGGTTCGGCGCCTCCAGCCTGCTCAACGACCTGCTGCTGCAGCGTCAGCGGATGAGCACCGGCGCCTACTCCGGCGCCGACTACATCCCCGACGACTCGCCGAGCCTCTACTGACGAAGGACACCACCGACATGCCTACCTTCGACTACGCCCCCGCGCCGGAGTCCCGCTCCGTCGTCGACCTCTCCCCCTCCTACGGCCTCTTCATCAACGGCGAGTTCACCGAGGGAACCGGTTCGACGTTCAAGACGGTCAGCCCGGCCACCGAGGAGGTGCTGGCCGAGGTCACCGAGGCGAGCGCTGCCGACGTCGACGCGGCCGTCGCGGCCGCGCGCGCGGCATACACCCGTGTCTGGTCCCGGATGAGCGGCACCGACCGGGGCAAGTACCTCTACCGCATCGCCCGGATCCTGCAGGAGCGCGCGCGCGAGTTCGCCGTCCTGGAGACCCTCGACAACGGCAAGCCGATCAGGGAGTCCCGTGACGTGGACGTGCCGCTCGCCGCGGCGCACTTCTTCTACCACGCCGGATGGGCCGACAAGCTCGACTTCGCCGGGCTGGGCACCGACCCCCGCCCGCACGGCGTCGTGGGCCAGGTCATCCCCTGGAACTTCCCCCTGCTGATGCTGGCGTGGAAGATCGCCCCGGCCCTGGCCACCGGCAACACCGTGGTGCTCAAGCCGGCGGAGACGACGCCCCTCTCGGCGCTGCTCTTCGCCGAGGTCTGCCAGCAGGCCGACCTCCCGCCGGGCGTCGTCAACATCGTCACCGGTGCCGGTCCGACGGGGCAGGCGCTGGTCGAGCACGGCGACGTCGACAAGGTGGCCTTCACCGGCTCGACCGGGGTCGGCAAGGCGATCGCCCGCTCCATCGCCGGCACCCGGAAGAAGGCCACCCTCGAGCTCGGCGGCAAGGCGGCGAACATCGTCTACGACGACGCGCCCGTCGACCAGGCGGTCGAGGGGATCGTCAACGGGATCTTCTTCAACCAGGGGCACGTCTGCTGCGCCGGGTCGCGCCTGCTCGTGCAGGAGTCGATCGCCGAGGAGGTGGAGGCCCGGCTCAAGCGGCGACTCGAGACCCTCCGCGTCGGCGACCCGCTCGACAAGAACACCGACGTCGGCGCCATCAACAGCCGCGAGCAGCTGGACCGGATCACCGAGCTCGCGGCCGCGGGCGAGGCCGAGGGTGCCGAGCGGTGGTCGCCCCGGTGCGAGCTGCCCAGCAAGGGGTTCTGGTTCGCACCGACGGTGTTCACGGGAGTCAGCCAGACGCACCGGATCGCCCAGGAGGAGATCTTCGGCCCCGTGCTGTCGGTGCTGACCTTCCGCACCCCCGCCGAGGCGGTCGCCAAGGCCAACAACACCCCCTACGGCCTGTCCGCCGGCGTCTGGAGCGAGAAGGGCTCGCTCATCCTGTGGACCGCAGACCGGCTGCGGGCGGGCGTGGTCTGGGCCAACACCTTCAACAAGTTCGACCCGACCAGCCCCTTCGGCGGCTACAAGGAGTCGGGCTACGGCCGCGAGGGCGGACGACACGGCCTCGAGGCCTACGTGAGGACGGGAGCATGAGCGTGAGCGCCGACCGGGTGGACGTCCGCAAGACCTACAAGCTCTACGTCGGGGGAAAGTTCCCGCGCAGCGAGTCGGGCCGCTCCTACGAGGTGTATGCCGCGCCCCGCGGCGCGCGCAGCGCGGCGGCCGGCACCCGTGGGGCGTTCCTGGGCAACGTGGCCAAGGGCTCGCGCAAGGACGCCCGGGACGCCGTCGTGGCGGCCCGCAAGGCGCAGCCCGGGTGGGGTGGTGCCACCGCCTACAACCGCGGGCAGGTGCTCTACCGGGTGGCCGAGGTGATGGAGGGGCGCCGCGCCCAGTTCGTCAACGAGGTGCAGGCCGCCGAGGGGCTGACCGCGGCGCGGGCCGAGGCCGTCGTCTCGGCCGCGATCGACCGGTGGGTCTGGTACGCCGGCTGGTCCGACAAGTACACCCAGGTGGACGGCTCCCTCAACCCCGTCGCCGGCCCCTACTTCAACATCTCCGCGGCCGAGCCGACCGGCGTGGTCGCCGTCCTCGCGCCGCAGCGGTCCTCGCTGCTGGGGCTGGTCTCGGTCGTGGCGCCGGTCGTCGTCTCCGGCAACACCGCGGTGGTCCTGGCCTCGCAGGACCGGCCCATCCCCTCGGTCTCCCTCGCCGAGTCGCTGGCCACCTCCGACGTGCCCGGTGGCGTGGTCAACATCATCACCGGGCACACGGCCGAGGTCGCCCCCTGGCTCGCCTCGCACCGCGACGTCAACGCCCTCGACCTCACCGGTGCCGCGGACGTCGAGGGTATGGCGTGGGGCGACCTGGAGAGGGCCGCCGCGGAGAACCTCAAGCGGGTGCTCCGCCCTGCCGGTGGGGGGTCGGGGGCGCAGGAGCCCGACTTCCTGCCCACCCCGGACCTCACGCGGCTGCGGGCGTTCACCGAGACCAAGACCGTCTGGCACCCGAAGGGCACCTGAGTCCGGGTCGGCGGCCCCGGGCGGGTCGGCCCGGGCGGGCCGGCCCGGGCGGGCGTCAGGCGATGCGGTCAATGACGATGCGCGGTGCGTCGACCGGCTCCTCGCCGATGCTCCAGGCGTCGGCGAGGGCCTCGACCGCCCGCTCGAAGCGCTCCGGGGTGTCCGTGTGGAGGGTGAGCAGGGGCTGACCGGCGCGGACGCGGTCACCCGGTCGGGCGTGCAGCTCGACGCCGGCGGCTGCCTGCACCGGGTCCTCCTTGCGTGCGCGGCCGGCCCCCAGGCGCCAGGCCGCGACCCCCACGGCGAGGGCGTCCAGCCTCGTCAGCACGCCGTCGGTCCCCGCGGTGACGTCGTGGGTCTCCCGGGCTGTCGGCATCGGGGCGTCCGGGTCGCCGCCCTGCGCCGCGATCATCCGGCGCCAGACGTCCATGGCGCGGCCGTCGGCGAGCGCGTCGGCCGGGTCGACCCCGGTGACGCCGGCCCCCTCGAGCATCTCCCGCGCCAGCGCCAGGGTCAGCTCGACGACGTCGGCCGGACCCCCGCCGGCGAGCACCTCGACGCTCTCGCGGACCTCCAGACCGTTGCCGGCCGTCAGCCCCAGGGGGGTGGACATGTCGGTGAGCAGGGCGACGGTGTGCACGCCGGCGTCGGTGCCGAGCTCGACCATGGTGCGGGCCAGCTCCCGGGCGTCGGACTCGGTCTTCATGAAGGCTCCGGACCCGACCTTCACGTCGAGCACGAGGACACCGGTGCCCTCGGCGATCTTCTTGCTCATGATCGAGGAGGCGATGAGGGGGATCGCCTCGACGGTGCCGGTCACGTCACGCAGCGAGTAGAGCCGCTTGTCGGCCGGGGCCAGGCCCGATCCGGCCGCGCAGATGACGGCCCCGACGTCCTCGAGCTGGCTGATGATCTCCTCGTTGGACAGCGCCGCGCGCCACCCGGGGACCGCCTCGAGCTTGTCCAGGGTGCCCCCCGTGTGGCCCAGGCCCCTGCCGGACAGCTGCGGCACCGCCACCCCGCAGGCCGCGACGAGCGGTGCCAGGGGGAGCGTGATCTTGTCGCCCACCCCGCCCGTGGAGTGCTTGTCCGCGGTCGGGCGCGAGAGGGTGGAGAAGTCCATCCGCTCGCCCGAGGCGATCATCGCCGCGGTCCAGTCCCCGATCTCCCGCCGGGACATGCCGTTGAGCAGGATGGCCATCGCCAGGGCCGACATCTGCTCGTCGGCCACGACCTCGCGGGTGTAGGCGTCCACGACCCAGGAGATCTGCTCCGAGGACAGCTCCCCCTTGTCCCGCTTGGTCCGGATGATGTCGACGGCGTCGAAGGACTCACTCATGGCGCCCAGTCTGTCCTATCGCCCGGCAGGTCGAGGTGATCCGGTCGACGAGCTCGCGGCGACGCGGCCCCGGTCCCTGCCGCAGCGCCTCCTGCGCCGCGCCGCGCAGGCCGTCGAGCGAGGCGCGCACCGGCCCCGCGGCGACGGAGCCGGCCGCCGTGAGCGAGTCGTGCGCCTGGGCGACGGTCGCGGCGAGCCGGCGCAACGCCTGCTCCACCTGCTGCTCGTCCCGTGCCGCCACGGCCTGCTCGAGGTCGCGCCCGGCCTGGGCGACCTGCAGCTGCGCGAGGGAGACGACCGGGTCCGAGCCGAGGGACGACATACCCGCGGTCGTCCCGGCCACCCCGGTCCCCGGCCTCGGGGGGCGGCCACCCGGGGCCGCCCACGGGTCGACGGGCTCACGGCCCACGGGCCCTCCGGGGACCGCGCCCGGCCACTGCGGGACGTCGATCCGCGGCATCGGCACGTCCTGGGCGGGTGGGCGGACGGCCGGCCCGGTTGCCCCTTGGCCTGGGCGGGGGCCGACCGGCGGGCGCCGCCGCTGCGGCCGACGGTTGCCCACGACCAGGTACGCCACGAAGCCCAGCACCAGCAGGGGCACGAGGTTGACCCCCACCTCCGACGTCAGCCGGAGCACCACGAAGATGCCGAGGATCCACGCCCACGGGGGGAGGCGCCGGGCGTTCACCGGGAGCACCAGTTCGGGTGTGACATCCTGTGCCGCGTGCTCATCGCTGACGTCATGGCTCTCGTCGTCCCTCCTGTGACCGACCTGCTGCGCCGCTCGCGCACCAGGGGTGGGACGGACGCGGTACAGCCGATGTTCCCCACCATCATCGCCCTGCGCAACGACCGGGTGGTGGCCGCGGTGTCCACACCGCGGATGGAGGCCACGCTCAGCTGCGCCTCGACGCTGTCCGTCGGCGTGGGCGCCTCGGTGCTGGTGGTCGCCGCCGAGGCTGTGGTCAACGGCTCCCCCGCGGTCGCGTACACGGTGATGACGCGCGACCGGCGGGGCAAGCTGGTGCTGCAGAAGGTCGAGGGGGAGGGTGAGGAGCTGCGGCTGTCGAGGCCGGTCGACGGGGGCGAGCCCGCAGACCCGAGCATCCTGCGGGTGCTGGCCGATGCCGTCGGCCAGAAGCCCCTGTCGGTCTCCTCGGTCGCGCGCAAGGACACCGGCGGCACGTTCGGCGAGGAGACCTTCCTGCCGCCCGAGCAGGGTCGGGTCGTCGTGGACGCGGGCACCGTGAGGACGTTGCAGCAGCGGGTCGAGCAGATCGGCGGGCGGGCGCTCTACGTCGCCCGCTCGCCCGAGGCGGCGCGCCTCGCACTGGAGGCGGGTATGCCGCGGCGCTGCCTGCTCGGGGACGGCGACAGCCACACCGACAGCGACACCGACGGGGCCTGACGCCCTGTTCCCCGGTGACCAGCGGGTCGCTTCGGACCCGTGGGTCAGGGGGTGCGCGGAGCCTCCGCGACCGCGGCGAGGTCCTCGGGCCCGAACGCCTGGGGCAGGACGGCGTCCATCCGCAGCACCCCCTGCGGGGTCTGCAGCAGGCACTCCGCGCCGCCATGCTCCCAGAGCAGCTGCCGGCACCGGCCGCAGGGCATGATCGTGGAGCCGCGGGCATCGACGCACCACACCGCGACCAGCAGTCCTCCGCCGCCGGCGACGAGGTCGGACACCATCCCGCACTCGGCGCACAGCGCCACGCCGTAGGCGGCGTTCTCCACGTTGCAGCCGCGGACCACCCGGCCGTCGTCGGTCAGGCCGGCCACGCCCACCGGGTAGTGCGAGTAGGGCACGTAGGCCCGCCGCATGACCTCGACAGCGGCCTCGTGCAGGCCCTCCCAGTCGACCTGCGCGGCGGAGGCGTCCTCGGGAAGCTGGCTCACGGCATACCTCTCAGCTCTTGGTGTAGGGGATGCCCTCGGCGGCCGGCGGGCGGACCCGACCGACGAACCCGGCCACCGCGAAGATCGTGATGATGTAGGGCAGCATCAGCAGCAGCTCGGACGGGACGCCGCTGCCGATGGTCGAGAGCACGTTGCCCAGGTTCTTGGAGAACCCGAAGAGCAGGGCGGCGAGCACCGCGCCCCAGGGGTTCCACTTGCCCAGGATCATCGCGGCGAGCGCGATGAAGCCGTTGCCGGCCGACATCTCGCGGCCGAACGCCAGTCCGGAGCCGACGGTGAAGAAGGCCCCGCCCAGGCCGGCGACCGCCCCGCCCAGGATGGTGTTCCACACGCGACGGGTGTTCACCTTGATGCCGACGGTGTCGGCCGCCTTGGGGTGCTCACCCACGGCGCGGGTGCGCAGGCCCCAGCGGCTGCGGAAGAGCATGATCTGCAGGACGACGACGATGACGTACATGAGGTAGATCAGCACCGTCTGGTTGAACAGCACCGGGCCGAGGACCGGGATCTCGGCCAGGACCGGGATGCGGATGCGCGGCAGGGGCATGCGGGTGTTCCACAGCGCCCGGTTGTCCGACAGGACGGTGGCGAAGAGGAATCCGGTGAGCCCGATGATGAGGGTGTTGAGGACCACGCCGACGATGATCTGGTTGACCCGGAAGCTGACGGCGAACCAGGCCAGCGCCGCGCCGACGAGAGCCCCGGCCAGGGGTGCCGCGACGAGGCCGACGTAGCCGCTGCCCGCGGCCGAGGCCGCGACGGCCGCGGCGAAGGCCCCGAAGAGCAGCTGGCCCTCGATCGCGATGTTGATGATGCCGGACCGCTCGCAGATGACGCCGGAGAGGGCGCCGAAGACCAGCGGCACCGAGAGGGCGAGTGCCCCGGCGAGCAGCGAGACCATGGGGATGACGGACGTCTTCCCGGCGCCGGCGTAGGTGAGGAAGGCCAGGACGACGGCGACCCCCACGACGACGTGCAGCCACACCGGGGGGCGGCGCCGCTGGCGCACCAGGAGGAAGGCCCACACCGCGGCCGCCGCCATCACGACGGTGAGCAGGGAGATGGTCAGGAGGGCGGGGACCGACGCGTTGGGGATGGCGAACCACTCGGCGGCGGTGCCGAACTGGAAGGTGGTCGAGACGTCCGCCGGCGTCGGGCGCAGGAAGAGCAGCACCGTCAGGAGCGCGGCCGTCGCGTAGACGACCGGGGTCTTCAGGCCGACCCTGGGACGGGTGCCGGGAGCCGTCGCGGTGCTGGACGGCGTCGTCGCGGTGCTCACGCCGTGACCTCCTCGGTGGTGGTGCGGGCGGGGCGGGGACGCCGGGGCCGCCCCGTCGGGGACGGCAGCCGGAACACGGCGCGCACCAGCGGCGGTGCGGCGATGAGCAGGACGATGAGCGACTGGACCACGAGGACGATGTCGATCGGCGTCTGGGTCAGCGACTGCATGAGGAAGCCACCCGCCTTGAGGGCGCCGAAGAGCAGGCCGGCGAAGAAGGTGCCCCACGGCCTGGAACGTCCCAGCAGGGCCACGGTGATCGCGTCGAAGCCGAACGAGGCCGCGACCCCCACCGTCAGCGAGCGCTCGGTGCCGAGCACCTGGCCGGAGGCGGCCAGCCCGGCGAGGGCGCCCGCGACCAGCATGGTGATGATGGTGATGCGCCCCACCGACATGCCGGCGGTGCGGGCGGCGGCGGGGTTGGCGCCGACCGCGCGGATCTCGAAGCCGATCGTCGACCGCTCGAGCAGCCACCACACGAAGACGGTCGCCAGGACCGCCATGACGAAGCCCCAGTGCAGACGGAAGTCGTTGGGGAGCAGCCAGTCCGGCACCAGGTGCGGGAACGTCGCCTCGGCCGAGACGGCCGGGCTGCGCTGGCCGGTGCGACCGGGGTTGAACTGCGGCGTCTTGAGGATGTAGCCGATGAGGTAGACGGCGATGTAGTTGAGCATGATCGTGACGATCACCTCGTTGGCACCGAACCTGGCCTTCAGCACGCCGGCCACACCCGCGTAGACGGCGCCCCCGATCGCGCCGCCCAGGACCGCGACGAGCAGGTGGATGACGGGGGGCATGTCGAAGGCGAACCCCAGCCACGCCGCGACGATCGCGCCGACGATGATCTGCCCCTGGGCGCCGATGTTGAACAGACCGGCCCGGAAGCCGACGGCGATGCCCAGGCCCGCGAGGATGAGCGGCACCGAGAAGACCATCGACTCGGTGAACGGCTTGATCATGCCGGCGAACGTCGGGGCGTTCCAGTCGAGGACGGAGCCTCGGAACATCGCCACGTAGGCGTCGCGCATGGCCGTCCAGCCGGCCGAGAGCATGTCACTCGGGCGGGAGAAGAAGTAGCCGGACGCGGCGCGGGTGTCCTCGTCGGCGAAGGCGATGAGGAGCCCGCCGATGAGCAGGGCGAGCACGACGGCGAGGACCGACATGAGCGCGCCCCCGGCGAGGATCTGGTGGATGACCGAGGGCCGCTCGTCCTCACGGTGTGTCGGGCCGTGCCCGCCGGGCGCCGTCTCCTCCGCAGCGACCTCGGCCGGCGGCGCGGCCGCGACCGCCTGCTCGTTGCCGGCGTCGCTGCCCTCGCTCTGGTGCGAGTGGTCGGTCACTGCGCGTCCTCCTCCATGTAGGCCTGGCCCAGGATCGAGTGGTGCTCGGCCGCCTGGGTGCGGGCCTCGTCCATCGGGACACCTGCCATCATCAGCCCGAGCATGTCGCGGTTCACCCCACCTGCCGTGCCGTTCTCCTCCGCCACGTCGACGATGCCGACGATGCGGCCCCGGTACATGACCGCGATCCGGTCCGCCAGGTTGAGCACCTCGTCCAGCTCGGTCGAGACGATGAGCACCGGGGTGCCGTTGTCGCGCTCGGCCACCATCCGCTTGTGCACGAACTCGATCGACCCCACGTCCAGACCCCGCGTCGGCTGGGAGGCCACGAGGAGGCGCAGCGGCCGGGACATCTCGCGGGCGAGCACCACCTTCTGGGCGTTGCCGCCGGAGAGCGTGGAGATGGGGTCCTGCACTGAGGTGTAGCGCACGTCGAACTCCTCGGCGCGCTGCTCGGCGTTGGCGACGACACGGGCCGGGCTCATCGAGATGCCCTTGGCGAACGGCTCGGTGTCGTAGAGGTCCAGCACGAGGTTCTCCGCGATCGAGAAGCTGGCCACGACGCCGTCGGTGGACCGGTCCTCGGGGACGAAGCCGATGCCGGCGCGCAGCCGCTGCTTGACCGATCGGCCGCGCAGGTCCTGCCCGTCGAGGGTGAGCCGGCCGGCGTCCGCCTCCTCCAGACCGAGCACCACCTCGGCGAGCTCGGTCTGCCCGTTGCCCTGGACGCCCGCGATGCACATGATCTCCCCGCCGTGGACGTCGAAGGAGATGTCGTCGACGAGCACCGCACCGGTGGGCGAGACGACGCTCAGCCCCTCCACGCGGAAGGCCGCCTCGCCGGGGGTGGCCGCGGACTTCTGGACCGACAGGTTGACCGAGCGGCCCACCATGAGCGAGGCCAGCTCGGTCTCGGTGGAGGTGGGTCTGGCCTCCCCCACGACCTTGCCCCGGCGGATCACCGTGATCCGGTCCGCGACGGCCCGCACCTCGCGCAGCTTGTGGGTGATGAAGACGATGGAGGTGCCCGCCTCCTTGAGCTCGCCCATGATCCCGATGAGCTCGTCGGTCTCCTGGGGGGTGAGCACCGCGGTGGGCTCGTCGAGGATGAGGACCTTCGCGTCGCGGCTGAGGGCCTTGATGATCTCCACCCGCTGCTGGACGCCCACCGGCAGGTCCTCGATGAGCGCGTCGGGGTCGACGTCGAAGCCGAAGCGGTCGGAGATCTGCTTCACCCGTGCGCGTGCCTCGTCCAGCTTGAGGACGCCGGCGGGGCCGGTCGGCTCGTAGCCCAGCGCGACCGACTCCGCGACGGTGAAGACAGGGACCAGCATGAAGTGCTGGTGCACCATGCCGATGCCGGCCGCGACCGCGTCACCGGGACCCTTGAAGCGCACGGGGCGGTCGTCGAGCAGGATCTGCCCGTCGTCCGGGTCGTAGAGGCCGTAGAGGACGTTCATCAGGGTGCTCTTGCCCGCGCCGTTCTCCCCCAGCAGGGCGTGGATCTCCCCCGGCTCGACGACGAGGTCGATGTGGTCGTTGGCGACCAGGGGACCGAAGACCTTGGTGATGCCCTGCAGCTCGAGCTTCATCGCGGATCCTGCTTCATACGCACCTCACGGGGGTGGACGCGGCCGGGTGGGTCGGCGGGCGTGGACCCGCCTGGGGGGACAGCGTAGCGGCCCGACCCCGCAGGGTCGGGCCGCTGGCACGGTCGTCGCCCCGCTCGGCTCACCGGCGGACGACGAGGTCGGATCAGGGAGCGTTCGGCGTCTCGATGACGAGCTCGCCGGAGATGATCTGCTCCTCGTAGGCGGCCAGCTGGTCCTTGAGCTCCTGGGGGACCTCGTCCTCGAAGTCGTGGAACGGGGCCAGGCCGACACCGTCGTTCTCCAGGGTGCCCACGTACGGCTCGTTGGTGAAGCCGCCCTCGACGCTCTCGGTGATCGTGGTCTCGACGGCCGCGCCGATGCCCTTCATGACCGAGGTCAGCATCAGGGAGGAGTAGTCGGAGGCGGTGAGGAAGCCGTCGGAGTCGACCCAGATGATCCTGACCCCGTCCGCGGACTCGGCCGCGGCGGCCGCGCCGAGCCCGACCGGGCCGGCGACCGGCATGATGATGTCCGCGCCCTGGGCGATGAACTGCTCGGTCAGGGTCTGGCCCTGGCTCTGGTTGTCGAAGTCGCCGGAGAAGGAACCGGTCTGGCCCTCCTTGTCCCAGCCGAGGAGCTGCACGTCGGTGCCGTTGTCCTCGTTGTACTTGGCGACACCGTCGGCGAAGCCGTCCATGAAGATCGCGACCGACGGGATCTGGATGCCACCGAAGGTGGCCACCGTGCCGGTCTCGGACATCCCGGCAGCCAGGTAGCCGGCGAGGAAGCTCGCCTCCGCGGTGTTGAACAGCAGCGGCTTGGCGTTGTCGAGCTCGACGGGGGCGAAGGACTCGTCGGAGAAGCTGGAGTCGATGAGCGCGAAGTTGGTCTCGGGGTTCGCCTCGGCACCGGCCTGGATGGCGTCCTCGAGGAGGAAGCCGACGCCGATGACCAGGTCGCAGTCCTGGGCGACCAGCCCGTTGACGTTGTTGGCGTAGTCGGTGTCGGCCTGGGACTCGACCTCGACGGTCTCGATGCCGAGCTCCTCGGCGGCCGCGTCCATGCCCTCCTTGCCCGACTGGTTGAAGGACTGGTCGTCGAAGCCGCCGGCGTCGGAGACCATGCAGGCCTTGAAGTCGGCCGCGTCGGCCGGGGCGGACGACTCGCCACCGTCGCTGGTGGCTGCACCGTCGTCGGTCTCCCCTGCCGCGTCGTCGGTGGTCTCGACGGCGGACGTGCCGCCGGGGCTGTCGTCTTCAGGGGCCTCGCCGCAGGCGGAGAGGGCGAGGGTGGCGGCCGCACCGAGGGCCGCGAGCTTCATTACCCGACGCACGGGGTACTCCTTTGTGAGCAGGTGGTTGTGCATCGGCATGCTATCCCCCCCACCAGGCATCCCCGGCGCCGCGCCGGGGCGGTCACACAAAGGTGACTGATTCGTGACCTGGAGGTGTCCCACGAGCAAACTCTCGTCACGCCCGCCCCACGGGGCCCACCGGGCCCACCTTGCATCAGGGGCGAGACCCCTCTGCGGGGCGGCTCAGGCCAGCCCGTCCGGCCCGACGGAGGTGAAGACGCTGCCGGCCAGCACCTTGGCGGCGATGATGACCGCGCGCTCGTCGACCACGAGGTCGCTCTGGTGCAGCTCGTAGGTCGGTCCGCCGGGCGTGCGGGTGCCGAGCCGACCCATCGCGCCCGGCACGTCGGTGAGGTACCAGCCGAGGTCCTCACCGCCCATGGACTGCTTCGTCGGCACGACTGCGCTCGGACCCATCAGGGTCATCGTGGCCCTCGACATGGCGACGACGGCGGCGTTGTCGTTGTCCACCGGCGGCACGCCGCGGACGTGGCGCACGATCGCCGTCACCCCGTAGGGCGCGACGACGGCCTGGACGACCTCCTCGACGAGCGGACCGACCGTGTCCCAGACCTCCGCGTCGAGCATCCGGACCGTGCCCATGCACTCGGCCTGGGTGGGGATGACGTTGGGTGCCGAGCCGGAACGGACCATCCCCCAGACGAGGGTCGTCCCCGCGCGGGGGTCGAGACGCCGGGACAGCACCGCGGGCACCTCGGTGACCACCTTCCCCAGAGCATAGGTGAGGTCCTGCGTCAGGTGGGGGCGCGAGGTGTGCCCGCCCCGGCCGGTCAGTGTCACGTGCACGGAGTCCGACGCCGCCGTGATCGGGCCGACCCGAAGCCCCACCGTGCCGACGTCGATCGAGGGGTCGCAGTGCAGCGCGAGGACGCGGTCGACCCCCTCGATGCCGCCCTGCTCCATCACCGCGTGGGCACCGCCGGGGATGGTCTCCTCGGCGGGCTGGAAGAGCAGCCGCACCGCGACGTCCTGTGCCACCAGCTCGTGCTCGAGCGCCTTGAGGGCCAGACCGGCTCCGAGCAGGCCGACCGTGTGGACGTCGTGCCCGCAGGCGTGGGCGGCCCCGAGGTTCCGGGAGGCGAACGGCAGGCCGGTGGACTCCTCGAGGGGGAGCGCGTCGAGGTCGGCCCGCAGCGCGACCCGGACCCGGGGCTCGGGCGACCCGAGGTCAGCGATCAGCCCCGAACCGGGCAGCGGGCGCACCTCGACACCGGCGCCGGTGAGCACCTCGGTCAGCAACGACGTGGTGCGCAGCTCGTGCCAGGCCAGCTCGGGGTGGGCGTGCACCTCCCGCCGCAGGCGGACGAGCTCGTCGGCACGGGCGTCCACCTCGGCGGCCACCCGCCCCACCAGGCTCCGCGGAGAGGCGGGGGAGGTGACCGAGGTCGTCGTGGTCGGGAGCTGGCCGGTCGTCTCGGTGGTCACGTCACTTCGCTGCGCAGGTGGGGAGGATGATCAGGGTGTGCCGCGGGTCGGCCGGGGGAAGGAGATGCACGCACCTCGACGCTTGCCGCCGCTGATCCAGGGTACATCCGCAGGACCGCGGTCCCCGCCAGGGGCCGCCACGCGGCCAGCGCTCAGAAGGTCTCCCGGGGGACGTAGCGCCCCCACACGTCGCGCAGGGCGTCGGCCACCTCGCCTCCCGTGGCCCGGGCCCGGAGGGCCTCCAGCATGGGGTACAGCAGGTTGTCGGTGCCTCCTGCGGCGTCGCGCAGCGTTCCCAGCGCACGCTCCACCGCGTCCCCGTCCCGGTCGGCGCGAAGACGTTCCAGCCGTTCCGCCTGGGCGGCCTCGATGGCCGGGTCCACGCGCAGCGGCTCGTAGTGCTCGTCGGCCTCCACGGTGAAGCGGTTCTGACCCACGATCACGCGCTCCCCCGCGTCGATCTGGAGGGCGACGTCATACGCGGACCGCTCGATCTCGCTCTTCTGGAAACCCTGCTCGATCGCGCTCACCGCTCCCCCGCGGTCGTCGACGGCGGCCATCAGCGCCTCGACCGCGCCCTCGATGTCGTCGGTCATCGACTCCACCACGTAGGAGCCGGCGAACGGGTCCACGGTCCGGGTGACGTCGGTCTCGTGGGCGAGCACCTGCTGGGTCCGCAGGGCCAGCCGTGCCGCCTTGGCGGTCGGCAGGGCGATCGCCTCGTCGAAGGAGTTGGTGTGCAGCGACTGGGTCCCGCCGAGCACGGCGGCCAGGCCCTGCACGGCCACCCGCACCAGGTTGAGCTCGGGCTGCTGGGCCGTCAGCTGCACCCCCGCGGTCTGGGTGTGGAAGCGCAGCATCATCGACCGGGGGTCCTGCGCCCCGAACTCCTCCTTCATCATCCGCGCCCAGATGCGGCGGGCGGCGCGGAACTTGGCCACCTCCTCCAGCAGCGTGGTCCGCGCCACGAAGAAGAAGGACAGCCTCGGCGCGATGTCGTCCACGCGCAGGCCGGCCTCGATCGCCGCCTGTACGTAGGCCTTCGCGTTGGCGAGGGTGAAGGCGACCTCCTGCACCGGCGTGGCCCCGGCCTCGGCCATGTGGTAACCCGAGATCGAGATGGTGTTCCACCGGGGGATCTCGGCGTGGCAGTAGGCGAAGATGTCCGAGATCAGCCGCAGCGACTCGGCGGGCGGGTAGATGTAGGTGCCCCGGGCGATGTACTCCTTGAGCACGTCGTTCTGGATGGTCCCGGTGAGCCGGTCCGCCGCGATGCCGTTGTGCTCCGCGGCCAGCTGGTAGAGCAGCAGCAGCGTCGAGGCGGGGGCGTTGATGGTCATCGAGGTGGACACCTCGTCGAGGGGCAGTCCGTCGAAGAGCACGAGCATGTCGTCCAGCGAGTCGATCGCCACGCCCACCTTGCCGACCTCGCCGGCCGCCAGCGGGTGGTCGGAGTCGTAACCCATCTGGGTCGGCAGGTCGAAGGCCACCGACAGACCGCCGGTCCCGTTGGCGACCAGCTCCTTGTAGCGCGCGTTGGACTCCGCCGCCGTCCCGAACCCGGCGTACTGCCGCATCGTCCACGGCCGGCCGGTGTACATCGACGGGTAGACGCCCCGGGTGAAGGGGTAGGACCCCGGCTCGCCGAGTCTCGCCGACGGGTCGAAGCCCTCCAGGTCCTGCGGCCCGTAGACGGCCTTGATCGGCAGTCCGGACTCGGTCGTCGCCTCTGGCATGGGGCCAGACTATCCCCGGGCCCGTCGCGTCCCCCGGGCGGCCGAGGTGGCCTCGACGGCCTCCCCCACGAGGGCGGGCCCCCGGTAGACGAGGCCGGTCCACAGCTGGACCAGGCTGGCTCCGGCGTCGAGGAGGGCGCGAGCGTCGGCGCCCGACATCACCCCGCCCACGCCGACGACGGGCAGGGCGGTCCGCGCCGCCACGTGCGCCACCACCTCCCTGGCCCGCAGGGTCAGCGGTGCGCCCGAGAGGCCACCGCCCTGGCCGGCGGCCGCCGCGAGGTCGCCGCCGTGCACCCCGTCCCTGGCCAGCGTGGTGTTGGTGGCGATGACGCCGCTGACCCCGGCGCCGACCGCCACCTCGAGCGCGTCGTCCAGCGCGGCGTCGCTCAGGTCGGGCGAGAGCTTGACGAGGACCGGGGTGCCCGCCGCCGCCCCCACCACGGCGCCGAGCAGCGCGGCCAGCGGTGCGGCGTCCTGGAGCGAGCGCAGCCCGGGCGTGTTGGGGCTGGACACGTTGACCGCCAGGTAGTCCGCCAGCCCCTGCAGCGCCGCGACCGACTCGAGGTAGTCGCCGACGGCCTCCTCCACCGGGGTCACCTTGCTCTTGCCGATGCTCACCCCCACCGGGACGGTGACCAGGCCCGCCTCGCGCGCCTCGCGCAGGCGGGCGGCGAGCGCGTGGACGCCCTGGTTGTTGAAGCCCATCCGGTTGATCACCGCCCGGCTGCGCGGCAGGCGCACCAGCCGCGGGCGCGGGTTGCCGGGCTGCGGCCTGGCGGTGACCGTGCCCAGCTCCACGTGGCCGAACCCGAGCGCCCCCCAGGTCGCCACCCCCCGTCCGTCCTTGTCCATGCCCGCGGCCAGCCCGACCCGGTGCGGGAAGCGCAGGCCCAGCACCTCGACCGGGTCCCCGGGCCCTCCCGCCGGACCCACGGCATACCCGCCCAGGGTCGTCAGCGCCCGGGTGAGCGGCCAGCGGCCCAGCAGTCCGGCGCCCACCACGGTCGCGTGGTGGGCGGTCTCGGCGTCGAGGCGCCACAGGGCCGGGCGCACCAGCCGGGTGTATGCCGCGCCCGCCACGGCGCGGGCGGGCCGCGGCCTCCCCGGGCCGGGTGAGGCTGCTGCGGGTCCGACGGCGAAGGTCATGGGTCAACCCTACGAGCCGGACGCGCTCCCTAGACTGGGGAGCATGCCCGACCTGGACAGCGGGGTCGACGGACCTCCCGACCTCACCGCCGTGATCCCCGCGGGCGGTGCGGGCACCCGGTTGTGGCCGCTGTCCCGGGCCGGGTCGCCGAAGTTCCTCCACGACCTCACCGGCCGGGGTCGCACCCTGCTGCAGGACACCGCGGACCGGCTGCGGCCGCTGGTGGGCGCGCGCGTCATGGTGGTGACCGGCGAGCGGCACGCGGACGCGGTCCGGGCGCAGCTGCCCGACCTCGACCCGGACGACCTCCTCGTGGAGCCCTCCCCCCGCGACTCGATGCCCGCGATCGGCCTGGCCGCCGCCGTGCTGGAGAGGCGGGACCCCGACGCCGTCCTCGCCTCGTTCGCCGCGGACCACGTCATCGGTGACCTCGACGTCTTCGCCGACCGCGTCCGCCAGGCGGTGAGCGCGGCCCGGGAGGGCTGGTTGGTCACCCTCGGCATCACCCCCACGTCCCCCGCCACCGGTTTCGGCTACATCCGCGTCGGGGCGGCGCTGGGCACCGCGGGGGCGCCGGACGCGCACCGCGTCGACGCCTTCGTGGAGAAGCCGGACGTCGCGCGAGCCCGCGACTACCTCGCCTCGGGCGACCACCTGTGGAACGCCGGCATGTTCGTGGTCCGCGCCTCGGTGCTGCTGGAGCTGCTCGCGCAGCAGCACCCGGAGATGACCACGGTGCTGCGGCAGATCGCCGAGGATCCCTCCCGGCTCGCCGACCTGTGGGGGTCGCTGCCCGCGGTGGCCATCGACCACGCGGTCGCCGAGCCGGCCGCCGCCGCCGGGCGGGTCGCGGTAGTCCCCGCGCCGTTCCGCTGGGACGACGTCGGTGACTTCGCCTCGCTCGCCGACCTCCTCGACGAGTCCCCCCTGCACCCGGGGCTGCGCGTCCTGGGCGACCCGGGACTGGTCGTCAACCAGGGGGCGACGGGCCTGGTCGTCGCTACCGGGGGACGGACGGTGGTGACGCTGGGCGTGCCGGACCTCGTCGTGGTCGACACGCCGGACGTCGTGCTCGTGACGACGCGCGAGCACGCCCAGGACGTCAAGGGCGTCGTGGCCACCCTCCGCGCGACCGGTCGGGGTGAGCTCACCTGAGCGCCTCGGCACGCGAACCGGTCCGACGACGCCTCCGCGACGCCGTCGGCCACCCGCTCGTCACCCGTCGCTCACCCGACACACCCCAGGCCGACCACAGCGCCACACCTGGGGTGGCGAGGCTGGAGCACGTGAGGGTCGCCATCGTCACCGAGTCGTTCCTGCCCGCGCTCAACGGGGTCACCACCAGCGTGCTCAAGGTCCTGGAGTGCCTGCGGGACCAGGGACACGAGGCCCTCGTCATCGCGCCCGGCACCAGCCCGTGGAGCCCCACCACGACTCCGGAGCACTACGCCGGCTTCCCGGTGCACAGCGTGACCAGCGTGCCCGTGCGGCAGTTCCGGGTGGGGCTGCCCTCCTACGAGATCGAGACGGTGCTGCACCGCTTCCGCCCCGACGTCATGCACGTCGCCTCCCCGTTCGTGCTGGGCGTGCGGGGGCTCACCGCGGCCCGCGCCCTGGGCATCCCCTCGGTCGCCGTCTACCAGACGGACATGCCCTCCTACATCCGGCAGCACTCGGGGCCCGCGGGCAACCTCACCGCGCGGGCGGCGTGGCGCTGGATCCGCCGCATCCACCAGCAGGCCGACCTCACCCTCGCGCCGTCCAGAGCCGCGCTGGAGGACCTGCGCGCCCACGGCGTGCCGCGGACCGCCCTGTGGGGGCGCGGCGTCGACGCCGAGCTGTTCCACCCGGGGCGCCGCACCGACGTGGCGACCGCCGCCCTGCGCGCCCGGCTCGCCCCGCACGGCGAGACGCTCCTCGGGTATGTCGGGCGGCTGGCGCCGGAGAAGGAGCTGCACCGCCTCGTGGAGCTGGCATCGGTGCCGGGGACCCGTCTCGTGCTCGTCGGCGAGGGCCCGAGCCGGGAGATGCTCCAGGCCAGCCTCCCGGACGCGGTGTTCCTCGGGCGGTGCGAGGGGCTCGAGCTGGCGCAGGCGTATGCCGCGTTCGACGTCTTCGTGCACACCGGCACCCGCGAGACGTTCGGCCAGACGCTCCAGGAGGCGGCGGCGGCGGGGCTGCCGGTCGTCGCCCCGGCACGCGGCGGGCCGCTCGACCTGGTCGACGTCGGCGTCACCGGCGAGCTGTTCGACCCCGACCGGCCCGGCGACCTCGCCGCGAGGGTCCGCCCCCTCGTGGGTCCCGGGGCGGCCGAGCTGCGCGAGCGGATGGGCCTCACCGGTCGTGACCGCGTCGTGGCGCGCTCCTGGCCGGCGCTGGTCGAGCAGCTCGTGGGGTACTACGCGGCGGCGATCCGTGAGGTCAGTCGCTCCGTGGTCTGAGCCGGTAGTCCTCGACCTGGCTCCACACCTCGTCACCGGAGTGGAGGTAGAGGCGGAAGGAGCTGGCCTCGAAGCGGCAGGTGAACGCGGCCAGGTCTTCGAAGGCGCGGTCGAGCACCTGGTCCGGCTCGTCGTGCACGACGGTCACGTGCGGGTGGTAGGGGAAGGCCAGCTCCCGGGACACCGGACCGGACCGCACCGCGCTCTCGAGCCGCTCGCAGCTGCTCACCCCCAGCGCCACCTGGACGAAGACGACGTCGGAGACGGGCCGGAAGGTCCCCGTGCCGCGCAGGACGACGTCGAAGGTCGGCTGCCCCGCCGCCACCTCGGCCAGGTGGTCACGGAAGGGGCGCAGCTGCTCGGGCCGCAGCGGCGTGGGCGGGAGCAGCGTGACGTGGGTCGGGATGTGCTCCGCCCGGGCCTCGCCGTAGCGGACCCGCTGCTGCTGCAGGTAACCGCCCCACGGCTCGGGGACCGGTATCGCGACACCGACCACCGGGGAGACGGGAGGGACGGTGCCGGCGCTGGTCACGCGCCTCACCCTACCCAGGTCTGCCCCGGCCGGGGGACGGGTCGGGCCCCGCAGCGGCCGCTGCGGGGCCCGTGACCGGTGCTCAGCTGTGGGGAACCTTGAAGACCTGACCGGGGTAGATCAGGTCGGGGTTGTCCAGGTTGTTCAGCGTCGCCATCTCGCGCCAGTCGACGCCGTGGCGGGCCGCGATGGCGGAGAGGGTGTCGCCGGGCTGCACGGTGACGGTGCGGTGAGCCGGGTCCGCCTGCTTCTCAGCCGCGTCCGCCTGCTTCTCGGCGGCCTCCGCCTGCTTCTCGGCGGCTGCCTCGTCGGCCTTCGCCGCCTTCTCCGCAGCGTGCCGCTCGGCCTCGGCGCTCTTCTCGGCGGCCTCGCGCTGGGCCTCCTGCGCCTCGTCGCGGGCCGTGGCGGCATCCTCGGCGGTGGTGCTGTCGGCCGGGTCCCCGGCCCTGCGCGAGGCCTCCTCCGCCTTGCGGGCCGCCTCGTCAGCCTTCTTCCGCGCGTCCGTGGCGACCTGGTCGGCCCGCTCGCGCGCCTCGGCCGTGGTCGTCGTGGCCTCGGCCCGGGCCCGTGCCGCATCCTTGCGCGCCTTGTCGGCCCGCTCCGCGTCGGACGTGGTCAGCGCGTCCTTGACCTTGTCGAAGAAACCCATGAGTCGATCCTTCCGTCCAGGCGGGGGCGGGACCCGTGCCGGGCCCGCGTCGTGCCCCCGTCCGGTTCCGCAGACCACCGTAACCGTAGGGGCTGGTGCGCGGCGACCCGCGCCCGCTGCCGGGCGTGGCGGGGTCCGGGGCGGGTGCTAGCGTCGGCGGCAGGGACCCACGGCGGCAACCGACGTCGGTGGGCCCGACCCGCCCCCCATCCGAAGGGATCCCCTCGTGAAGTCTCCTGTCAAGGTCGCCGTCACCGGTGCTGCCGGCCAGATCGGCTACAGCCTGCTCTTCCGCATCGCCTCCGGCGCGCTGCTGGGCAAGGACACCCCGGTCGAGCTGAGGCTCCTGGAGATCACCCCGGCGCTCAAGGCCCTCGAGGGCGTCGTCATGGAGCTCGACGACTGCGCCTTCCCCACCCTCGCGGGGGTGCAGATCGGGGACGACCCCCGCACGGTCTTCGACGGTGTCAACCATGCCCTCCTCGTCGGGGCCCGCCCCCGCGGACCGGGCATGGAGCGCGGGGACCTGCTGGAGGCCAACGGCGGCATCTTCGCGCCGCAGG
This sequence comes from Ornithinimicrobium cerasi, assembly GCF_003702705.1. Classification (GTDB taxonomy): domain Bacteria; phylum Actinomycetota; class Actinomycetes; order Actinomycetales; family Dermatophilaceae; genus Ornithinicoccus; species Ornithinicoccus cerasi. The sequence continues at coordinate 110,650 of NZ_QZMN01000013.1, forward strand.
GCAAGGCCCTCAACGACGTCGCGGCCGACGACGTCCGCGTGACGGTGACGGGGAACCCGGCCAACACGAACGCCCTCATCGCCATGAGCAACGCGCCCGACATCCCGACGGAGCGCTTCTCGGCGCTGACCCGGCTGGACCACAACCGCGCCATCAGCCAGCTCGCGGCCCGGCTCGGCGTCCCGGTGACCGAGATCCGCCGGATGACGATCTGGGGCAACCACTCCGCGACGCAGTACCCCGACCTCTTCCACGCGGAGGTCTCCGGCCGCAACGCGGCCGAGGCCGTCGGCGACCAGGAGTGGTTGGAGAGCACCTTCATCCCGACCGTCGCCAAGCGCGGTGCGGCCATCATCGAGGCGCGCGGCGCCTCCTCGGCCGCCTCGGCGGCCAGCGCGACGATCGACCACGCCCGCACCTGGGTCGAGGGCACCGCCGAGGGCGACTGGGTCTCGATGGCCGTCCGTTCCGACGGCAGCTACGGCGTGGAGGAGGGGCTCATCTCCTCCTTCCCGGTGACGGTCAGCGACGGCAGCTGGAGCATCGTCCAGGGGCTGGAGATCGACGACTTCTCGCGGAGCCGGATCGACGCGTCGGTCGCCGAGCTGGCCGAGGAGCGCCAGGCGGTCACCGAGCTGGGCCTGCTCGGCTGAGTCGACCACGCCTGGGCGAGGGCCGCGGTGGAGGACCACCGCGGCCCTCGCGCGTCAGCGCACGTCGAGGCGCAACGTGCTGGCCAGGACCGCGACGGCCACCCCCAGCAGCGAGAGGGTGGCCACGTCGACCCAGCGCCCCCGCACCACGAGACCGCCGAGCAACCGGGGTGGCAGGACCGCCCGCAGGAGGGCCAGCAGGCCCATGGTGACGCCGACGGCATACCCGTAGGCGCGCAGGTTCTCGGTGACGAGCAGCACCCCCGCACCGGCCAGCCCGAGGACCCCCACCCACCAGGCGCCGAGCGGCTGCCGGGGAACCGCCGCCCGCCGCTCGGCCTCCGGATCGTCGTCGAGCGGACCGGCACGACGGGACCGGTCGCCCCGGTCGGGCGCCTCGCTCACGCCCCGGGGTGCAGTCCCGCGGCGCGCTCGGCCGCATCCACGACGTTGGACAGCAGCATCGCTCGGGTCATCGGCCCCACGCCGCCGGGGTTCGGCGAGAACCAGCCGGCGACCTCGGCGACGTCGGGGTGCACGTCTCCGGCGATCTTCCCGTCGCGCCGCGCGACGCCGACGTCGAGGACCGCGGCGCCCGGACGGACCATCTCGGGGCGGATGAGGTCGGGGACACCGGCGGCCGACACCACGACGTCGGCGCGCCGGGTGTGCTCGGCCAGGTCCCGGGTCCCGGTGTGGCACACGGTGACGGTGGCGTTCTCGGACCGGCGGGTCAGGATCAGACCGAGGGGGCGTCCGACCGTCAGGCCGCGGCCCACGATGACCACCTCGGCGCCGTCGAGGGGCACGTCGTAGCGACGCAGCAGCTCCACGCAGCCGACGGGGGTGCAGGGCAGCGGCGCCGGGTGCCCCATGACGAGCGACCCGAGGTTGACGGGGTGCAGCCCGTCGACGTCCTTGGCGGGGTCGACGCGCGAGAGGATGGTGAACTCGTCCAGCCCTGTCGGCTGCTGCACGAGGAAGGCGGTGCAGGCGGGGTCGGCGTTGAGGCCGTCCACGACCTCCAGCACCTCCTCCAGCGATGTCCCCGCCGGAAGGTCGTGGCGCAGGCTGGCGATGCCGATCTCCGCGCAGTCGCGGTGCTTGGCCCCGACGTACCACGCGCTCGCAGGGTCCTCCCCCACGAGGACCGTCCCCAGGCCGGGGACCACGCCGTGCCCGGCGAGGACCGCCAGCCGCTCGCGCAGCTCCTCCTTGATCGTCGCCAGGACCGACCGGCCGTCGAGCACCGTCGCGGTCACGCCTGCGCCTGCTGCTCGTCCAGGGTGATGTCGACCAGGAGGTCTCCAGCGAGCCCCTCCAGCGCCGCGCGCAGGGCGTCCAGGTCCGTCCCGGTCGCGGGTCGCAGGGTGATCTCCGCCTCGAACGTCTGCCCTCCGGACTCCGGGGTGGGCACCGTCCGGGACTGCAGGGAGGCGATGCTCACCCCCTGCCCGGCGAGGGCACCGCTGATGCTGCGCACGATGCCGGGGTGGTCGTTGCCCATCAGCTCGAGGCGGTAGGCCGCGCCGTCCTCGCCGCCCGGGGTCGTGCCCGCCCCCTCGTGCACGGTGGTCTCGAGGACCCCGGAGAGCGGCTGGAGCGCAGCGGTGAGCGCGGCGACCTGCTGCTGCGGGACCTCGACGGTGACGATCCCGGCGAACTTGCCCGCGAGCTCGGCGAGCTGGCTGGAGCCCCAGCTGCCGCCGTGCTCGTCGACGACCTCCGCGAGGGCGCTGACGAGACCTGCGCGGTCGTCGCCGATGACGGTCAGGACGAGGGTAGTCATGCCCCGACTCTAGCGGCGCCGGTGCGGCCCCGGACGGGAGCCCGCGCCGTCCGCCGTCAGTGGGCGAAGTGGCGGGTGCCGGTGAGGTAGAACGTCACGCCGGCGGCGCGCGCGGCCGCCACGACCTCCTCGTCCCGGACCGAACCGCCCGGGGAGACGACCGCGCGGACACCGGCGTCGAGGAGGACCTGCAGCCCGTCGGCGAAGGGGAAGAAGGCGTCCGAGGCGGCCACCGACCCGGCCGCCCGCTCCCCCGCCCGGCGGACCGCCAGGTGGCAGGAGTCGACCCGGTTGACCTGGCCCATGCCGATGCCGACGCTGGCCCCGTCGGAGGCGAGCAGGATCGCGTTCGAGCGGGTCGCCCGGACCGCGCGCCAGGCGAACTGCAGGTCGGCCAGGGTGGCCTCGTCGCCGGGGTCGCCGACGGCGAGCCTCCAGTGCGAGGCGTCGTCACCCCCGCCCTCGACGACGGCGTCGACCGTGTCGACGGACTGCATGAGCATGCCTCCGGAGATGGGGCGCGACTCCACGCCACCCCGCCACGGGGCGGCGACCCGCAGGATCCTCAGGTTCTTCTTCTCCCGCAGCACCTCCAGCGCGTCCTCGTCGAACCCCGGCGCGACCACCACCTCGGTGAAGATGTCGCGCACCTGCTCGGCCATCGCCCGGGTCACCGGCCGGTTGGTGGCGATGATGCCGCCGAAGGCCGACACCGGGTCGCACGCGTGCGCCTTGCGGTGCGCCTCCGCCACGTCGGCGCCGACCGCGATCCCGCACGGGTTGGCGTGCTTGACGACCGCGACGGTGGGACGCTCCCCGTGGTCGTGCGCGGCGCGCAGGGCGGCGTCCGCGTCGACGTAGTTGTTGAACGACATGGCCTTGCCGCCCAGCTGCTCGGCCTGGGCCAGACCGGGCGCGGGCTGGAAGCCGTTGGTGTACAGCGCCGCGCGCTGGTGCGGGTTCTCGCCGTACCGCAGCCCCTCGGCGCGGTCCCAGGTCGCGCCGACCCAGGCCGGGAAACCGGTCGAGCCCGAGGTGTCGGTGAGGACGTTGCCCATCCACGAGGCGACGTGCACGTCATACGTGGCGGTGTGCACGAACGCCTCGGCCGCCAGCTGCTGCCGTTCGGCGAGGGTGAACCCGCCGTCCGCCAGGGCCGCCACGACCCGGGGGTATGCCGTGGGGCTGGTCACCACCGCGACGCTGCGGTGGTTCTTGGCGGCGGCCCGGACCATGGAGGGGCCGCCGATGTCGATCTGCTCCACGCACGCGTCGGGGCCGGCGCCGGACATCACGGTGGCGGTGAAGGGGTAGAGGTTGCAGACGACCAGGTCGAACCCCTCGATCCCGAGCTCCGCGAGCTGACGGACGTGGTCGGGGTTGGTGGTGTCGGCCAGCAGACCCGCGTGGACGAGGGGGTGGAGGGTCTTGACGCGCCCGTCCAGGCACTCGGGGAAGCCGGTGAGCTCCTCGACCCTGGTCACGGCCAGCCCGAGGCTCTCGATGAGGGCGGCCGAGCCCCCGGTGGACACCAGGCTCACCCCGGCCGCGGCGAGGCCGCGCGCCAGGTCCTCCAGACCGGTCTTGTCGTGGACGGAGACGAGGGCGCGGCGGACGGGACGGCGCCCGTCGGGGGTGGAGGTGCTCACGCGCGGCCAGTGTAGTGACGTCTCCGCTAGCGTCGGGAGGGTGGCACGGACGGAGCAGATCATCGCGCGCTGGGACCGGCTGGCGCAGCACTACGACCGGCGGGGGGCTCCGGTCGAACGGCGTCTGCTGGCCACCAGCAGGCCCTGGGTCGCCTCCCGGGCGCACGGCGACGTCCTCGAGGGAGCGGTCGGCACCGGCCTGAACCTTCCGCACTACGGACCGGACGCCCGGCTGACGGCCACCGACCTCAGCGAGGGCATGCTCGAGCAGGCCCGGGCCAGGGCCTCCGAGCTGGGCCGTGAGGTCGAGCTGCTGCGGGCCGACCTGATGGACCTGCCCTTCGCCGACGGGCGGTTCGACGCCGTCGTGTGCACCTTCGCGCTGTGCGAGGTGGCGGACGAGCGGGTGGCCGTCCGGGAGCTGGTCCGGGTGCTGCGACCCGGCGGCTCGCTGCTGCTGGCCGACCACGTCGTCGCCACCGCGCGCTGGCTGCGCGCCGTGCAGACGGCCGTGGAGGCGGTGAGCGTGCCCACGCACGGCGAGCACCTGCGCCGGCGTCCGCGGCTGGCGGTCGAGACGGCGGGGCTCACGGTCGTGGAGAGCGAGCGCAGCCCGCGAGGACTCATCGAGCGCCTCCACGCGCGCACGCCGGGGTGAGCCGGCCGGAGCCCAGGCCCGGCAGGAGGACCGACGAGGGACGCGCGCGGCGCGGACCCTCAGGACGTGCGTCCCCGCGTGCCCCCGCGGGGACGCAGCGCCCCCGGCAGCTCCTCCACGAGCATCGCTCGCTCGACGACCTTGATGCGCGCGTGGAGGCTCTCCTCGGTGTCGCCGTCCCGGACCTCGACGGCCCGCTGGGCCAGGATCGGTCCGGTGTCCACCCCGGCGTCGACGCGGTGCAGGGTGCAGCCGGTGACCCTGACGCCGTGGGCGAGCGCGTCCCGCACGCCGTGGGCGCCGGGAAAGCTGGGCAGCAGGGCGGGGTGGGTGTTGACCACCTCGAACTCCTTCAGCACCGAGGGGCCGAGGATCCTCATAAAACCGGCGGAGACCACCGCCGCGGGGCGGTGCGCCGCGATCGCGGTGGCGAGGGCGAGGTCCCAGGCGGCCCGGTCCGCATGGTCGGCCGGCGCCACGACGAAGGTCGGTATGCCGTGCGCGCGGGCCCGGTCCAGGCCGGCGACGCCCTCCCGGTCGCTGCCGACGGCGACCACCTCGACGGGGTAGCCCGGGTCGTCGGCGGCGTCCAGGAGCGCCTGCAGCAGGGTGCCCGAGCCGGACACCAGGACGACGACGGCGTCGCGGGAGGGCGGCGGAGGTGGCACGTGGCCAGTCTAGGTTCGGGCCCTGGTCCCTGCCCGGGGCCTCCCCCGGAACGCGGTGCGCGCCCGCATGAGGTGCAGCACGCTGACGACGAGCACCGCGCCGACCGCGACCTCGGCGGTGAGCAGGCCGGCGAACCTCCACGGCTGCACGCCGACGGTCCCCAGGAGCCCGGGGGTGAGCCCACCGGTCGACATCCAGCCGAGCAGGAGGGCCACGGCTCCGACGACGAGGGAGCCGAACAGCGCGATCTGCGTCTTGGTCCACCAGCTCGACAGCCGGGACGCCGCGCCGGCCGCCCGGTAGCCGAGCCAGCCGCCGGCCACGAGCGGCACGAGCGCCATCGCCCACAGCCCCGGCGGCAGGGCACCGGGCTCCGGGAGCGCCCCGAGGGCCGGCAGCACCGGGAGGTCACCGGGGGTGGACTCGGTCCAGCCGACGTGCACGGTCCCCACCTGGACCCCGGCGCCGGTCAGCCAGGACAGCGCCCAGACCATGACGTTGGGCAGGGCGAGCAGCTGGGCGACCGAGAGGACTGCGGTGCCCACCACACCCGCGTCCAGGGTGTCGTAGAGGGTGAGCACCCGGTCCCCGCGGATGAGCAGGATCCCGACGACGAGCAGGAAGCACACGGCGGCCAGCCCCACCAGGACCTCGACCGCGGCGGGGACCCCGCGGCTGACCAGGACAGGCGTGCGGGCACGGACCCACCGCAGCCCGGCGTCGACCGCCGGATGGTCGTCGCGGCGGTGCTCGACCCACCAGACGAGCACCACGCCGACCAGGGGGACGAGGACCGCGCCGGGCACCAGGCTGGGCAGCCAGACGGGAGCCAGCCCGAAGCTCGCCGTGTGGGCCAGGAGGAGGCCCGCGACGACATACCCGAGGACGAAGGCGGTGGCGTCCTCGCCGCCGAGCGCGTGCCACGCCGCCCGCCACCCGCCGATGCGCGGTACGCGTGCCATCACGTCGGGACGGTTGAGGACCACCTGGCGGGCGGCGTACCAGGTCAGCAGGACCAGCCCCGCGGTGAGGATCAGGGGGGCCAGGACGACGTCGGCGTCGGCGGTGCGCACCTCGGCGCGGTGCGCCAGCGCCCAGAGGTCGACCGAGACCCCCGTCGTCTGCCAGAAGGTCGCGGTGCTGCGCTCGTCGGCCAGCCAGGTCAGCAGCGTCGGCAGCGCGACGGCGATGACGCCCAGGGCGACGCACGCCGCGCCCGCCACCATCGCGACGAGCAGCTCGAGCGAGCGGCCGAGCGTCAGGCCGGGGGTCGGGTCGGTGGCGGGGAGCTGGTCCGGGGCCGAGGTCTCGGGTCGCTGCAGCAGAGTCATGACGCTGACCATGGTCGCCCGCGCGACGGACGGCGCCCGGGAGGCGCGCCGGGAGTATGCCCGAGGGCGGCACCCCGCGTGGGGTGCCGCCCTCGGCCTGCTCCGCCGCCAGGGACCTCCGGGATCGCTGCCGGCCGTGCGGGACCCGTGCCTCAGGCGAGGGTCTCGATGACCTCGCGCATGAGCCGTGCCGTCTCCGACGGGGTCTTGCCGACCTTGACGCCGGCGGCCTCGAGGGCCTCCTTCTTGGCGGCGGCGGTGCCCGAGGAGCCGGAGACGATCGCCCCGGCGTGACCCATCGTCTTGCCCTCCGGCGCGGTGAAGCCAGCCACGTAGCCGACGACCGGCTTGGTGACGTGCTCCTGGATGTAGGCCGCGGCGCGCTCCTCGGCGTCGCCGCCGATCTCCCCGATCATGACGATGGCCGCGGTCTCCGGGTCCGACTCGAACGCCTCGAGGCAGTCGATGTGCGTGGTGCCGATGACGGGGTCACCCCCGATGCCGACGGCGGTCGAGAAGCCGATCTCCCGCAGCTCGTACATCATCTGGTAGGTGAGCGTGCCGGACTTGGACACCAGGCCGATCCGGCCCGGACCGGCGATGTCGGCCGGGATGATCCCGGCGTTGGACTGCCCGGGGCTGATCAGGCCGGGGCAGTTCGGGCCGATGATCCGGGTCGTGCCCTTGTCGCGGCTGTAGGCGTAGAACTCGGCGGTGTCGCGCACCGCGATGCCCTCGGTGATGACGACGAGCAGGGGCATCGCGGCGTCGACGGCCTCGACGACCGCGTCCTTGGCGAACTTCGGGGGGACGAAGACGACCGAGACGTTCGCCCCGGTCGCCTCCATCGCCTCGGCGACGGTCCCGAAGACCGGCACCTGCACGCCGTTCTCGAAGTCGACGGTGGTGCCTGCCTTGCGCGGGTTGACCCCGCCGACGACGGCGGTGCCGGAGGTGAGCATGCGCTGGGTGTGCTTCATGCCCTCGGAGCCGGTCATGCCCTGGACGATGACCCTGGAGTCGGAGTTGAGGAAGATAGCCATGTGGTCTCGGAGTTCCTTCGGTAGGTCGCGGTCGGGGCGGTCAGTTGGCGGCGGCCAGCTCGGCGGCCCGTCGGGCGGCGCCGTCCATGGTCTCCTCGATGAAGACCAGCGGGTGGTTCGCCTCGGCGAGGATGCGTCGGCCCTCCTCCACGTTGTTGCCGTCGAGACGGACGACGAGCGGCTTGTTCTCCTCGTCGCCGAGGATCTCCAGGGCCTTGACGATGCCGTTGGCGACCGCGTCGCAGGAGGTGATGCCGCCGAAGACGTTGACGAACACCGATTTGACCTGGTCGTCACCGAGGATGACGTGCAGTCCGTTGGCCATCACCTCGGCGGAGGCGCCGCCCCCGATGTCGAGGAAGTTCGCCGGCTTGGCTGCCCCTCCGGTGTGGTCCTCGCCGGCATAGGCGACGACGTCCAGGGTGGACATCACGAGCCCGGCGCCGTTGCCGATGATGCCGACGTTGCCGTCCAGCTTGACGTAGTTGAGGCCGAGCTCCTTGGCCTGTGCCTCGAGCGGGTCGGTGGAGGCCTTGTCCTCGAGCTCGGCGTGGTGCGCCTGACGGAAGTCGGCGTTGGCGTCCAGGGTCACCTTGCCGTCGAGCGCGACGATGTCGCCGGCCTCGGTCTTCACCAGCGGGTTGACCTCGACGAGCGTGGCGTCCTCGTCCCGGTAGACCGCCCACAGCTGCTGCAGGACGGGGACGATCTTCGCGCCGGTCTCCGCGTCGAAGCCGGCCCGCTCGACGATCTCGCGCGCCTTGGCCTCGTCGATCCCGGTGTTGGCGTCGACCTCGACCCGCGCCAGCGCCTCGGGGCGCTCGACGGCCAGCTGCTCGATGTCCATGCCGCCCTCCACGGAGCACATGGCGAGCAGCGAGCGGTTGGTCCGGTCGAGCAGGACGGAGAAGTAGTACTCCTCGGCGATCTGCGCGCCCTGGGCGATCATCACGCGGTGGACGGTGTGGCCCTTGATGTCCATCCCCAGGATCTGCTCGGCCGCCGCCCGCGCCTCCTCGGCGCTCCTGGCGACCTTGACCCCGCCGGCCTTGCCACGGCCACCGGTCTTGACCTGCGCCTTGACGACGGTCACGCCGCCGGATCGCTGCCCGATCTCCTGCGCCGCGGCGAGCGCCTCCTCGGGCGTGTCGGCCGTGGCACCGGCGAGCACGGGGACACCGTGCTTCTCGAACATGTCACGTGCCTGGTACTCGAACAGATCCACAGGTCAGCTTCCCATCGTGTGTGTGAGTGGTGGGTCGGAAGGACGGGGGTGTGCTGCGGGCCCCGTGCGCTCAGGCGGGCCCGCTCGGGGGTTCGGGGTCGTCACCGGCCAGGTGCTCGCGCACCCACCGGGTGATGTCGGACGTGCTGGCGCCGGGGGTGAACACCTCCGCCACCCCCATCTCCCGCAGGGCTGCGACGTCGTCCTGGGGGATGATCCCGCCGCCGAAGACCACGATGTCGCGCGCGTCCTGCTCCTCGAGCAGGTCCAGGACCCGTCGGAACAGGGTCAGGTGGGCGCCGGAGAGCACCGACATGCCGATGCCGTCGGCGTCCTCGGCGACCGCCGCCGCGACGATCTGCTCGGGGGTCTGGTGCAGCCCGGTGTAGATCACCTCCACGCCCGCGTCCCGCAGGGCTCTTGCCACGACCTTGGCACCCCGGTCGTGGCCGTCGAGACCGGGCTTGGCCACGACCACGCGCAACGGTGAGGACGACATGGCCCGCAGGATATCGCAGGGTCACGCCGGGCCCGACGGCCGTCGCGCCAGGCGTGAGGGATCGGTGCTGGTGGCAGCCGCGCTACAGCTTCTCCAGCGGGGCGACCCGGACGAGGAGGCGCTTCACGCCGGTCTCCCCGCCAAAGTCCACGTGGGCCATCGTGTGCTTGCCGGTCCCCTCGACCCGGACGACGGTGCCGAGCCCGAACGAGTCGTGGTTGACCCGGTCACCGGTCGACAGCCTCTCCAGCTCGGTGGTCTCGGCCTCGCTCCGCTCCCGGCGCTGCGCGCGGCCGCGCGGGTCGAGGCGCACGACGTCCGGCCGGCCGGCATACCCTCCGGACCAGCCCGTCCCCTCCGAGGCCGATCGACGGCCGCCGAAGCTGGACCGGTCGGCGTCGGTGCGCTCCCAGGTGAGGAGTTCCTCGGGGATCTCGTCGAGGAAGCGGGACGGCGGGTGGTACTGGGGCGCGCCGAAGGCCGCCCTGCTCCCCGCGCGCGAGAGGTGCAGCTGCTCGCGGGCCCGGGTGATACCGACGTAGGCGAGGCGCCGCTCCTCCTCCAGCTCGCCGGGGTCGTCGAGGCTGCGCTGGTGCGGGAAGGTGCCGTCCTCGAGGCCGGTGAGGAAGACCACCGGGAACTCCAGCCCCTTGGCGGTGTGCAGGGTCATGAGCGTCACCACCCCCGACGACTCGTCGCCCTCGGGGATCTCGTCCGCGTCGGCGACGAGGGAGACCTGCTCGAGGAAGTCGACGAGCCCGCCCTCGGGGTAGTTCTCGTCGAACTCGCGGGCGACCGAGACGAGCTCGGCGAGGTTCTCCACCCTGGTCTCGTCCTGGGGGTCCGGGCTGGCCCGCAGCTCGGCGAGGTAGCCGGACCGGTCGAGGATCGCCTCGAGGAGGTCGGCCACCCCGGCGTCCTCGTCCGCAGCGACCTGGCCCAGCTCCTCGAGCAGGGCGGTGAAGCCGGTGATCGCGGCGACCGACCGCGTCGCGATGGCCGGGGCGTCCCCGGCCCGGCCCAGGGCTGCGACGAAGGGGATCCGCTCCCGCTCGGCCAGCGCCGACACCGCGCCGACGGCCCGGTCCCCGATGCCTCGCTTGGGGGTGTTGAGGATGCGCCGCAGGTTGACGTCGTCGGCGGGGTTGGCGAGGACGCGCAGGTAGGCGAGCGCGTCCTTGACCTCCCGGCGCTCGTAGAACCGGGTGCCGCCGACCACCTTGTAGGGCAGCCCGGTGCGGACCAGCACCTCCTCCAGCGCCCGGGACTGGGCGTTGGTGCGGTAGAAGACGGCCACGTCACCGGGTCGCACGCCCCGCTCGTCCCCGAGCTGGTCGATCCGGCGGGCCACGAACGAGGCCTCGTCGTGCTCGCTGTCCGCGACGTAGCCGACGATCCGCCCGCCCTCTCCGGCGTCGGTCCACAGCCGCTTCTCGCGTCGGCCGGGGTTGCGCGCGATCACCGCGTTCGCGGCGGAGAGGATGGTGGCGGTGGAGCGGTAGTTCTGCTCCAGGAGGATCGTCCGGGCCTCGGGGTAGTCCTCCTCGAACTCGACGATGTTGCGGATCGTCGCGCCCCGGAAGGCGTAGATCGACTGGTCCGCGTCACCGACGACGCACAGCTCGGCGGGCGGGAGCGCCCGCTCGCCCCCGTCCACGATGTCGCCCAGGGTGCCGACCAGCTCCCGGACCAGCGCGTACTGCGCGTGGTTGGTGTCCTGGTACTCGTCGACCAGCACGTGGCGGAAGCGGCGGCGGTAGTGCTCCCGCACGTCGGGGAACGCGCGGAGCAGGTGGACGGTGGTGGAGATGATGTCGTCGAAGTCGAGGGCGTTGGCCGCCCGCAGCCGCCGCTGGTAGAGGGTGTAGGCCTCGGCGACCTTCTGCTCGTAGGGGTTGTTGCCGACCTGCGCGGCGAAGGCCTCGTCGTCGACCAGCTCGTTCTTGGCGTTGGACACCTTCGCCAGGAACGCCCGCGCGGGGTAGCGCTTGGGATCGAGGTCGAGGTCGCGGATGACCATGCCCATCAGCCGCTGGCTGTCGGCCGCGTCGTAGATGGAGAACGAGGAGCGCAACCCGGCGGTCTGCGCCTCCCGGCGCAGGATGCGCACGCAGGCCGAGTGGAAGGTGGAGACCCACATGACCTTCGCGCGGGGGCCGACGAGGGCCTGCACCCGCTCGCGCATCTCGGCGGCCGCCTTGTTGGTGAAGGTGATGGCGAGGACCTGGCCGGGGTGCACGTGCCGGTGCGCCAGCAGGTAGGCGACCCGGTGCGTGAGCACGCGCGTCTTGCCGGAGCCGGCGCCCGCGACGATGAGCAGCGGGCTGCCCTCGTGGGTGACCGCCCGCCGCTGCGGCTCGTTCAGGCCCGCGAGCAGCTCCGCCACGGAGCGGGAGCCCTGCGCGTCCTGGTCCTCCCCTGCCTCGGGGGCCCACCCTGTCGCCCGTCCGGCACCCTGCGGGGCGTCGCGCCCCTCGACCGCCCAGGCCGGCACGCCCCGGGAGTCGACGACGTGGCCGTCGTCCTCCGGGTGGCCGCTGGCCGCCCCCGGGGGCAACGACGGCAGCGGGAGGTCGAAGGACAGGTGGTCGAAGAGGCTGCTCATGCTGCGGCCATCCTAGGCGCGCCCACCGACACGACCTGTCCCTCGTCCCCAGCCCCTCGACATACCCTTGACCGCGTGATCTCTTCCCCCGCGACCCAGGACGGACGCGTGTGAACGGCTCCTCCGCCTACCTCGACCCCCCCACCCTGGTGCTGCTCCTGGGCGGGATGGCCGTGGCCCTGGTGACCCTCGTGGCGGGGTTGAACGGGCGGGCGCCGGGCCGCGTCACGGTGGGTCTGACCGCCCTGCTCCAGGCGGCGGTGCTGGCCTACGCCGGCCTCTACCTCCTCCGGCAGCTGCGCGGCGAGTCGCCCGTGGGTCCGGCGTGGGAGCTGTGGGCCTACCTGGTCACGGTGCTCCTCCTGCCCGCGCTGGCCCTCGTCTGGGCGCGTGAGGAGCGCACGCGCTGGAGCACCTTCGTGCTGGCGGTGGCGGCGTTCACCGTCGCCGTCATGGCGGCCCGCAGCGCGCAGATCTGGTACGGCGTCGGGATGCTCCCGTGAGGCGTCCGGCCGCGGACGACGGCGACCGCCGGCACGGCCCGGGCCGTGTCATCCTCGCCCTCTACCTCATCTTCGTCATCGGGACCGTGTCCCGGTCGGCCGCGCAGATCTCCACCCGCTTCGACGAGGCACCCCTGGCCTACTCCCTCTCCGCCCTGGCCGCCGCGGTGTATGTCGTCGCGCTGGTCTCCCTGTCCCGCGCCGGGCGCCGGGCCTGGTGGGTGAGCCTCGTGGCGCTGTCGGTCGAGCTGGCGGGGGTGCTCGTCGTGGGCACCTGGAGCTACGTCGCGCCCGAGATGTTCCCGGACGCCACCGTGTGGAGCCACTTCGGGCGGGGCTACCTCTTCATCCCGCTGGTCCTGCCGGTGGCCGGCCTGTGGTGGCTGCTGTCCGAGCGCGGGGCGCGGGCACGCCCGGTGCCTGTCGAGCAGGGGAGCCGGTGACCGTGACGGAGGACGCCCGGCACGAGGGCCCGGCCGTGCGGGCCCTGACCTGGAAGGACGCGGTCCAGTCCGTCCTCGGGCTGCTCGTGGCCGGCGTGCTCATCGCCGTCGTGCTGCCCACCGTGCTGGAGACGTCCTGGGCCGAGATCGGAGCCCAGCTCTCGCAGGTGCGGGTGCTGCCCGCGCTGGCCATGGCGCTGCTGCTCGTGGGCGGCCTGTTCTCCTACACGTGGGTCCTCACGGGGTCGCTGCCCGGGCTGACGCACGTCCAGGGCCTCAAGGCCAACGCGGTGAGCTCGCTGGTGGCGAACCTGCTGCCCTTCGGCGCCGCGGTGGGTTTCGCCACGCACTTCCTCATGTACCGGTCCTGGGGGTTCCGGGTCCGGGCCATCTCCTCGGCGCTCCTCGTGACCGGCCTGTGGAACCTGCTGGCGCGGGTCGCCCTGCCCGTCCTCGGGTGCCTGGTCCTCGTCGCGGGACCCGTGGACGCGCCGACGATCGTCGTCAGGGGGGCGTTCCTCGCCGGGGCGGTCGGCACGGCGGTGCTCCTCGTCGCCGGTCTCATGGTCTTCTCCGACACCGTGGCGGGACGGGTCGTCACGGTCGTGGAGAGGGTGTCGGGGTGGCTGGGCCGCGGGACGCGCCTGCGGAGGGTCGAGCACCTCGTCACCGACCAGCGCCGCCGGGTGGAGTCGGTCGTGCGCGCCGGCGGGTGGGAGATGACCCTGGGGATGACGGGTCAGTTCGTCATGCTCTTCGGGCTGTACTGGTTCGCGGCGCGCTCCGTCGGTCTCGATCTGCCGGTTGCCGAGCTGCTCGCCGCCTACGCCTTCCGCCAGCTGCTCACGGCCGTCGCCGTGACGCCGGGTGGCCTGGGGATCACCGAGGTCGGCACCGCCGGCCTGCTCGTCCTCCTCGGTGGCAGCCCGGGGGCCGCGTCCGCCACCGCCCTCCTCTACGCGATCTACGCGCACCTGCTGGTCGTCCCGTTCGGGCTCGCCGCCCTGCTGGCGTGGTGGCTCGGGCCGGGGCGGGCGGCCCGGGGGGCCGACGCGCCCCGGGGCGGGGCGCGCGCACGCGGCTGAGGGTCAGCGACCGAGCAGCCGGCGGACCTGCCGCTGGTGCGCCTCGTGCGCCAGCGAGTCGTCGACCTCGGCGGGCGCCCACTCCCCCGTCGCCCGTCGGGCGGCGACCGCGAGCAGGCCGTCGGCGAGCCCGGGGTTGGCCGGCAGCACCGGGCCGTGCAGGTAGGAGCCGACCACGTTGCCCGTGCGGGCTCCCTCGGTCCCGTCCGCGCCGTTGTTGCCCATCCCGTGCCGGACCCGGCCGAAGGGCTGCTGCCCCTCGCCCAGCACCGTGGAGCCCGAGTGGTTCTCGTACCCCACCACCGGACCGAAGTCCGTGTCGAGCAGGACCGGACCGATCATCCGGGTCGCGTTGCCGCGGGTGGTCACGTCGAGGACGCCCAGCCCGGGCAGCCGCCGCCCGTCCACGGTGATGAAGGCCTCGCCGAGGAGCTGGTACATCCCGCAGATCATGAGCATCGGCACGCCGTCCGCGGCGAGCCCGCGCAACCGGTCGGCGTGCTCGGCCAGGTCGTCCTGCACGCGCACCTGCCCGCTGTCCTGACCCCCGCCACCGAGGAGCAGGTCGGCCCGCGACGGCCACGGGGCGCCCGGGTGGTGGTCGTGGACGACCGGCGTGTAGCCGTGCCACCGCAACCGCGCGGCCAGGCACCGGGTGTTGCCCAGGTCGCCGTAGATGCTCATCTCGCGGGGGTAGAGGTGAACGAGGTGCACCTCGCCCTTGTCGGCCGGCACGTCCGCCAGCGCCGCCACGTCGCCGGGGAGCCCTCCGGTCGGCAGGTCGCTCATGCCGCAGGGTCCTCTCCGAAGCGGGCCAGGCCGAAGCGGTCCGCCAGCCGGCGGCGCAGGTGCATCATCGCGGTGTAGGTGCAGAAGATCCGCGCCGGGTGCCCCGCGTGCACGGCCAGGAAGCGGTCCAGCGCGAGGTCCAGGTCGGTCTCCACCTCCCCCACCTCCACCCCGTCGTAACGCAGCCGCAGGGCCATGTCCCACGCCCGCACCCCCGAGGTCAGGGCGACGCCACGCTCGCGCAACGACCCGAAGGACACGTCGTAGAGCCAGGACACGTCGCGGCCGTCGGCGTAGTTGTCGTTGATGGCGATCATCGTCGCCGCCGGCTCACCGCCGTAGGTGCCCAGGGCCACCGTGAAACCGGCCGGGTTCTTCACCAGCACGAGCTCCAACGGGGTGCCGCCGGCGTCGATGACCTCGCCGCGGCCGAACGGCGGGTTGACGGCCTCCAACGCCGCCGCGGCGGTGGCCGCGGAGAAGTCGGGGCCCAGCAGCGCTCTCGCCGTGGTCGTCGCAGCCGTCGCGTTGATCATCGCCGCGAGACCGCGTTGGCGCAGCGTCACCGGCCCGACGTCCGCACCGCCGGGGAAGCGGACGGTCACCGACGACCCGTCCTCCCCCGGCAGCAGCAGCCCGTCCTCGGCGCCGAGCACCGGCCGCTCCCCCGCGTCGGCGAACCGCACGTCCGCCTCCTGCAGCTCGGGCAGCCGGTCCGCGATGGTGGGGTCCACCCCGAACCACCGCACCTGCACCCCCGGTTGCAGGTGGTCCCGGATGCGGGAGATGAACGAGTCGTCCGCGTTGAGCACCACGCCGGTGGTCGTCGCCTCCCCGAGGCGGGTCAGCAGGCCCGCCGTGTGGTCGATCTCGGCGAACCGGTCCAGCTGGTCGCGTGCGACGTTGAGCAGGAGGGCGTGCGTGGGCGGCACCTGCGCCACGAAGTGCAGGGCGTGCGCCTCGTCGAGCTCGACGACGGCCACGTCCGCCGCGAGCCGCCCGCGCAGCCCGACCTCGCCGAGCATCGAGGAGATGACGCCGCGGGTGAAGTTGGAGCCGGTCGGGTTCGTGAAGACCCGCAGCCCGTGCGCCCGCAGCAGCGCGACCAGCATCTTGGTCGTCGTCGTCTTGCCGTTTGTCCCGGACACCACGACCACCCCGCGCGGGAGGGACCCCAGGGTATGCCGCAGCACCGCCGGGTCGATCCGCTCCGTCACCAGCCCCGGCAGCGCCGACCCGCCGCCGCGGAGCCGGGAGAGCAGTCGGGTGCCCTTGCCGGCCGCGATCGCCGCCGTCGTGCGCAGCCGCATCCCGCTCACTCCCACTCGATGGTCCCCGGCGGCTTGCTGGTGACGTCGAGCACCACCCGGTTGATCTCCTCCACCTCGTTGGTGATGCGCGAGGAGATGCGCGCGAGCACGTCGTAGGGCACGCGGGTCCAGTCGGCGGTCATGGCGTCCTCGCTGGAGACGGGACGCAGCACGACGGGGTGGCCGTAGGTGCGGCCGTCACCCTGGACGCCCACCGAGCGGACGTCGGCGAGGAGCACGACGGGGCACTGCCAGATGTCCCGGTCCAGCCCGGCGGCGGTCAGCTCCGCCCGGGCGATCGCGTCGGCCCGGCGCAGCACCTCCAGACGCCCGGCGGTCACCTCGCCGACGATCCGGATGCCCAGCCCGGGCCCGGGGAACGGCTGGCGCCACACGATCCCCTCGGGCACCCCCAGCTCGAGCCCGACCTGACGGACCTCGTCCTTGAACAGGGTCCGCAGCGGCTCGATGAGCTGGAACTGGAGGTCGTCCGGGAGGCCGCCGACGTTGTGGTGGCTCTTGATGCTCGCCGTGCCCGCCCCGCCGCCGCTCTCGACGACGTCGGGGTAGAGGGTCCCCTGCACGAGCCACTTGACCGGGTGGTCGCCGTGCGCCTGCGCGTCCGCGCCCTCGTGGGCGGAGACGACGTCGCGGGCGGCCTGCTCGAAGACCCGGATGAACTCCCGCCCGATGATCTTGCGCTTCTCCTCGGGGTCGCTCACCCCGGCCAGCGCCGTGAGGAAGCGCTCGCGGGCGTCCACGACCACGAGGTCGACCCCGGTCGCCTCCACAAAGTCCTGCTCGACCTGCTCGGCCTCGCCCTCGCGCAGCAGCCCGTGGTCGACGAAGACGCAGGTCAGCTGGTCGCCGACCGCGCGCTGCACGAGCGCGGCAGCGACCGAGGAGTCGACCCCGCCCGACAGCCCGCAGATGACGCGGTCCTGCCCGACCTGGGCCCGGACCGCCTCGACGAGCTGTTCCACGACGTTGCCGCTCGTCCAGGTCGGGTCGACGCGGGCGCCCCGGCGCAGGAAGTTCACCAGGACCTGCTGGCCGTGGTCGGAGTGCAGCACCTCGGGGTGCCAC
The DNA here is from genome assembly GCF_003702705.1 of Ornithinimicrobium cerasi. Taxonomy (GTDB): domain Bacteria; phylum Actinomycetota; class Actinomycetes; order Actinomycetales; family Dermatophilaceae; genus Ornithinicoccus; species Ornithinicoccus cerasi. The sequence goes on from NZ_QZMN01000013.1 coordinate 127,987, forward strand.
TGGACGCCGTACAGCCGGCGCTCGTCGTCCTCGAACGCCGCCACCGGGGCGCCGGGGCTGTGCGCCGTGACCCGCGCGCCGGCCGGGGCCACGCTCACCGCGTCGCCGTGGGACATCCAGACGACCTGCTCCGGAGGCTGCCCCTCGAAGAGGGTGCTCCCCTCCCCGCTCACGCTCGCGCGCGTCTGGCCGTACTCCCGCTGCCCGGTCCGGGCCACCTCACCCCCCAGCACCTGCGACATCGCCTGGAACCCGTAGCAGATCCCGAGCACCGGCACGCCCGAGGTGACCACGGCCTCCTCCAGGACCGGCGCGTCCTCGGCATACACCGAGGAGGGACCGCCCGAGAGGATGATCGCGGCCGGCTCCCGGGAGAGCATCTCCGCGGCCGGCATGGTGTGCGGCACGATCTCGCTGTAGACGTCGGCCTCGCGCACCCGTCGGGCGATGAGCTGGGCGTACTGCGCGCCGAAGTCGACGACGAGGACGGGCCGCGCGGCCGGGTTGACGGACGAGGTCACGCGGCAACCCTACCGGCGGGCTCGCCGGCCTCCGCGATCTGGGCGCGGGCACCCGAGGCCACCCGGTGCTCGACCCAGAAGGAGAGGAAGGGCACACAGCCGGCCAGCATGACGCCCACCATCTTGCCCAGGCCCCAGCGCAGCTCGAAGCCGAGCAGGGCGGTGGCGACGAGGTAGACCATGTAGACCCAGCCGTGCGGCGAGGGCCACCAGGCGAGGGCGTCGTTGTCGAAGCCGTAGCGCAGCACCATGTGCAGCACGAGGAGCAGCAGTCCCACGCCGACGACGAACGCCATGGCGCGGAAGAAGGTGAGCTTGGCTCGGGGGGTCATGCAGGGTCTCCTGGGTGGGGGGCGGAAGACACGGCGGCGGTATGCCGCAGCTCGGGGGCCGGTTCCGCGTCCGCCGGGGGCTCGGGCGGGGGCTGGCTCGCCTGGCGCAGGAACCGGTAGTACATGTAGACGGCGAAGAGGGCGAAGACGAACCACTGCAGCGCATACCCCACGTTGCGCGGGTCGATCCCGGACTCGCCGAACACGGGGGGCGGGACGCGGGTGACGTCCGCAGAGGTGGTGGCCGGGGTCTCCTGGACGAGGAAGACGAAGCTGTTGTAGAGCGGCTCGTCCCAGAGGTTGACGAGGTCCGCCGTGTCGATCGCCCCACGCTGCCCCGGTGCGGGAGGCTGCCCGGTCGTGTCCGACTCGGACGGTGCCAGCGTCCCGACGATCTGCACGGCGGCGGCGGGCGGACGGTCCGCCTGGGCCGGGTCGGGGACGAAGCCGCGCACCACCGGCAGGAGGGCGACCTCCCCGGAGACGTCGGTCCGCAGCGGCGTCACGACCCAGTAGCCCGGCTCGCCGTCGAGCAGGCGGTCCGGCACGAGGAACTGGAGGGAGGCGTCGTACTCCCCCGAGGCGGAGACCGGCAGCCCGGCGCCGTAGGCCGGGAACGGCTGGTGGGGCGCCGTGACCTCCGCGAGGGCCTCGGTGGGCCGGGTCGCCTGGGCGGCGGCCAGCTCGCGCGCCGCCTTGTTCGAGGAGACGCCGAGCTGCCACATCCCGAGCTGGTAGAAACTGACCACGACGACCGCCAGCAGCGCCAGGAGCGCCAGCCAGCCAGGTCGCAGGGCGGTGCGGATCACCGGGTCAGGTTAGGCGATCAACCTGCGTCGGCCAGCCGGGTGTCCTGGTCGTCGAAGACGTAGATGCCGCCGTTGTAGCAGGCCACCCAGACGGTGTGGGTGACGGGGTCGTAGTCGATGCCGATCGGGACGGCGTCCACGTCGACCTTGTCGATCACCTCCATGTCGGAGGTACGGATCTTGGAGACGGTCGCCTCGTCGTAGTTGACGACGTAGAGCGCCTTCTCGTCGGGCGACATCGCCATGCTGCGCGGCTCGAGGCCGGGCACGACCTCGTCGACGATCTCCATGGTCTGCGCGTCCAGCTTGTAGATGAGGTCCGAGCGCGCGACGGTCAGGTAGGCGGTCTCACCGTCCGCGGTGAGGTTGAGGTGGCGGGGCCCGGGTGGGGTCTCGAGCACGACCTCGCTCGTCATCTCCTCCAGGTCCAGCCGCCAGACCTGCTGGTTCCACATGGCGGTGACCAGGGCGGTCCGGTTGTCCGGCATGACGACGATCCCGCGGGGGTTGCGGCCGACGTCGAGGGTGCCGGTCTCCTCACCGGTGGCCATGTCGACGACCGAGACGGTGTAGTCGCACCAGTTGCTGACGAGCAGGGTCTTCTGGTCCGGGGTGATCTCGAGGTACTTCGGCACGGCGCCGACCTCGATGACCTCGTCCCAGGCCATCTCCTCGGCGTCGAAGCGGTAGACCGTCGAGGCCCCCACACCACTGTCCTTGAAGCAGTCGTCGAAACCCTCGCGGCCGAAGTTCTCGCCGTACATCGAATAGTTGGACACGTAGGCGTAGCGGCCGTCGTCGGTCCACGTCGCCTCGACGGGAGAGCCCACAGACACTCCTGGGTGGCCCTCGACGCCGTACTCGGACAGGTCGAGGGAGTCGTCGAGGCGGGTCAGCACCTCGCGGGAGGTCGAGTCGAAGATCGTCGAGGTGTGGCTGTACATCATGTTGTTGGTGATCATCAGCCCGTGACCCGAGGCGACCACCGACTTCGGCGTGCCCTCGGTGAGGTAGTCGAGCTGCGTCAGAGCCGTCTCGTCGCTGGGGTGGGCCTGGGCACCCGTCTCCTGCTGCCAGGGCGCCGCGGGCGCCGCGCTCGTCTCCTCGGCCTCCTCGCCCTCCTCCTCCGCACCCTCGTCCGTGCCGGGTGCGGCGGACTCGTCGGCGACGTCGGCCGGCGGGACCACGGCGGCGGTCACGCCCCTGCCCTCGCCCGCGGACAGGGAGGGAGCCTGACCACCCCGGCCGAGGATGAAGGCCACCATCCCCACGACGAGCAGTGCCGCCAGGGCGCCGAGCGCCCCCGCCGCGGCCCGCCGCCGGCGGACGTAGACCCGTTCCTGGCGCACGTGGAGCCGTCGGCGGGCGCGGGTGTCCTCCGACCACGGCTCCTCGCCCGCGCCCGGGCGCACCGAGTACTCGTCGTAGCCGGGGTCGTCGTCGTACAGGTCGCCACCGTCATCGCGGGTCATAGGGCGCCACCACCACTTCCACTCTCTGGAACTCCTTGAGATCCGTGTAGCCCGTCGTCGCCATGGCCCGGCGGAGGGCACCCATCATGTTGGTCGTGCCGTCGGCGCCGACGGCCGGGCCGAGCAGGATCTGCTCCAATGATCCCACGGTCCCGACGTCGACCCGTTCACCTCGTGGGAGCTCGGCATGGTGGGACTCCGGGCCCCAGTGGAAACCGCGGCCCGGGGCCTCGGTGGCCCGGGCCAGGGCGGCCCCGAGCATGACCGCGTCGGCGCCGCACGCCACGGCCTTGACCACCTCCCCGGAGACGCTCGCGCCGCCGTCGGCGATGACGTGGACGTAGCGCCCGCCGGACTCGTCGAGGTAGTCCCGCCGCGCAGCCGCGACGTCGGCGATCGCGCTGGCCGCCGCCGCGTGGATGCCGAGGGTGGTGCGGGTGCGGTGCGCCGAGCCGCCGCCGAAGCCCACGAGGACGCCGGCTGCGCCGGTGCGCATGAGGTGCAGGGCCGCCGTGTAGGTCGCGGCGCCACCCACGATGACGGGGACGTCGAGCTCGTAGATGAACCGCTTCAGGTTGAGCGGCTCGGCCCGGGAGGACACGTGCTCCGCCGAGACCGTGGTCCCGCGGATGACGAAGAGGTCGACGCCCGCGTCGACCACGACCTTCCAGAACTGCTGGGTCCGCTGCGGGGAGAGGGACCCGGCCACGGTGACCCCGGCGTCCCGGATCTCGCGCAGCCGGAGGGTGATCAGCTCGGGCTGCACGGGCGCGGCATACAGCTCCCGCATGCGCGCCGTGGTGCGCTCGGGCGAGAGGGTGGCGATCTCCTCCAGCGCGGGACCGGGGTCCTCGTACCGGGTCCACAGACCCTCCAGGTCGAGCACCCCCAGCCCGCCGAGCCGCCCGACCTCGATCGCCGTCCGGGGCGAGACGACCGAGTCCATCGGGGCGGCCAGGACCGGGAGCTCGAAGTGGTAGGCGTCGATCTGCCACGAGATCGAGACCTCCTCCGGGTCCCGGGTGCGCCGGGAGGGCACCACGGCGATGTCGTCGAAGGTGTAGGCCCGGCGCCCACGCTTGCCGCGGCCGATCTCGATCTCGCTCACCCCGACAGGCTACCCAGCGTCCGGGGGCCTTCCCGCGCTCCCACTCCGCCGGGGCGGCCCTTGTGGATAGATGATGCATCACGTATCATGGGGACGTGACCACCACGACCGACCGGATGCCGATCCTGTACCTCTCCCACGGGGCACCGCCCCTGGCGGACGACGACGTCTGGACCCGCCAGCTGGCGGACTGGTCCGCCGCCCTCCCCCGCCCCCGGAACATCCTCATGGTGTCGGCCCACTGGGAGAACGCGCCGCTGTCGCTGTCGGCCACCCGCGGGACTCAGCCGCTGGTCCACGACTTCTGGGGGTTCCCGGAGAAGTACTACTCGGTGACCTACGACGCGCCGCTGGCCCCCGACCTGGCGGCTGACGTCCAGGGGCTCGTGGGCGACCTCGTCCCCGGCGGGGTCGGGCGTGACGAGACTCGGGGCCTCGACCACGGGGCCTACGTGCCGCTCGTGGAGATGTTCCCCGAGGCGGACGTGCCCGTGGTGCAGATGTCCATGCCGACGCTGGATCCCCGTCAGCTCTTCGAGCTGGGCTCTCGCCTCGCCCCCCTGCGGGACCAGGGGACCCTCATCGTCGGCTCCGGCTTCACCACGCACAACCTCGCGTGGTTCAACCCTCGCCTGGGCGCGGACGTCACGCCGCCGACGCCGTCGTCGGAGTTCGACCACTGGGCGGCGGAGGCGCTGGAGCGCGGTGACGTGGACGCGGTCCTCGACTTCGAGAACCAGGCGCCCGCCGCGCGCGAGGCACACCCGCGCACCGAGCACTGGGCACCGCTCTACCTCGCCCTCGGGGCGGCCGACGCCTCCGGTGGGGTGGACAGCGACAGCGTCATCGACGGCTTCTGGTACGGACTGTCGAAGCGGTCCTGGCAGTTCGTCTGACCAGGGCCTGACCCGCCGACCCGCTCGACCGCGCCGGTGGCCGGCCGCCGGCGTCAGGTGTGCGAGGCGTAGTTGGGCGCTTCGGCGGTCATCTCGATGTCGTGGGGATGGGACTCCTGCAGGCTGGCCTGGGTGATGCGCACGAACCGTCCCTTCGCCTGCAGCTCGGGGATGGTGCTCGCGCCCACGTAGAACATCGCCTGACGCAGCCCGCCGGCCATCTGGTGGACCACGGCCGAGGCCGCCCCGCGGTAGGCCACCTTGCCCTCCACGCCCTCGGGGACCAGCTGGTCGTCGTTGGCGATCTCCGCCTGGAAGTAGCGGTCCCTGGAGAAGGACTTCTTCCCCCGTGAGCTCATCGCCCCCAACGACCCCATGCCGCGGTAGCTCTTGTACTGCTTGCCGTTGACGAAGATCAGCTCACCCGGGCTCTCCTCGCAGCCGGCCAGCATCGAGCCCATCATCACGGCTTCGGCTCCCGCGACCAGGGCCTTGGCGATGTCGCCGGAGTACTTCATACCGCCGTCCGCGATGACCGGCACGTCATGCTCACGGGTCGCCTGGGCAGCCTCGTGGACGGCGGTCAGCTGAGGAACGCCGACACCGGTCACGACGCGGGTGGTGCAGATCGCCCCGGGACCGACGCCGACCTTGACCGCGTCCGCCCCGGCCTCGACGAACGCCCGTGCGCCGGCACCGGTCGCGACGTTGCCGCCGACGACCTGGACGTGCCTCGTGGCGGGGTCCGCCTTGAGGCGGCGGACCATGTCGATGAGCAGCCGCACGTGGCCGTGCGCGGTGTCGGCCACGAGGACGTCCACCCCGGCGTCCACCAGGGTCGTGGCCCGCTCCCAGGCGTCACCGAAGTAGCCGATGGCCGCACCGACGAGGAGCCGGCCCTGGTCGTCCTTGCTCGCCCTCGGGAACTGCTCGGACTTGACGAAGTCCTTCACCGTGATGAGGCCGGTGAGCCTCCCCTCCGTGTCGACGAGCGGCAGCCGCTCACGCTTGTGCGCCCGAAGGATCGCGGTCGCGTCCTCGCGACTGACGTCCGAGGGCGCCGTCACGAGGGGAGTGGCCGTCATGACGTCCCGCACCCGCGTGCGCTCCCACTCGGCGACTGGGGTGAACCTCAGGTCACGGTTGGTGCAGATGCCCAGCAGCCGCCCCTGCGGGTCGACCACCGGCAGACCGGAGACGCGGTACTGCCCGCAGATGCGGTCCAGGTCCTCCAGGGTGGCGTCCGGGCCGATGGTGATGGGGTTGGTGATCCGGCCCGTCTGGGTCCGCTTGACGAGGTCGACCTGGTAGGCCTGGTCCTCGATCGAGAGGTTGCGGTGCAGGATGCCGATCCCGCCCTGGCGGGCCATGGCGATGGCCATCCGCGCCTCGGTGACGGTGTCCATCGCGGCCGACACGAGCGGCAGCCGCAGGCTGATCTCCCGGGTCAGCCTGCTCGTGGTGTCGATCTCGTCGGGCGTGAGGTCGGTCTCGCCCGGCAGGAGGAGGACGTCGTCGTAGGTCAGCCCCATCCGCGCGAACGCGGGCGGGACGGAGGCGTGGTCGTCGGCCAGGGTCATGCGCAGATCCTAGTGCGGGGCAGGACCGCTTCCTGACGGCTACGGGACGGGGGGCACCGGCAGCGTGGGGGTGGGTGGAGGCGGGGGGACGGGCGTGGTGGGCGCCGCCGGTGCGGCCGCGGGCTGGGGGAGCGCGGACGGCCCTGGTATGCCGTCCGGTCCCGGCGCCGGGGGGCCCTCACCCTCCGGCGGTGGCCCGACGTCGTCGGGCGGTGGCCCGGCGTCCACGGGCGGCGTCCCGGGCTCCACCGCGGGTGTCCCGGTGTCGACGGGCGGGGTCGTGACACCCTGGCCCGGCGGGGTGGCCCCGGCCGGCTGACCGGGCCGGTCCTCCGGACCGCCTGCGGCAGGAGGCAGGACCGGGTCGACCGGCCCGCGGCCGTCCTTCTCTACGCTCGTTCCGGACCGGGCTGGGGGCCCCTTGCCCGGATCGGGCACGGTGGGGCCTGCGTGCGGGGGCGGCCCCGGCTTCCCGCTGCGGTCCGGCTCGGCAGAGCGCTCGCGGACCTCGAGGACGTCGACCCCGCTGGGCGGCTGCGGCACCTTCGTCCTGCCCTGCGTGCCACCCCCCTCCTTGCGGGCCAGGCCCGGCGCGTCCTCCGGGCCGGAGGCGCGCACCGCGACGTGGTCCGTGCCGCGTCCTGGGGGCCTCGCCGCCGGGGGCGGGCTCACGGCGCGCGGACGACCCTGCGCCGCGGGGACTGCGTCCCGGGGTCGCAGCAGGCTCTGCCCCTGGTTCCTGGAGGAGGACGCCGGCTGCGCGTCCGGGCCCGGGTCCGGTGCTGCCGGGGCGACGGGCGAGGCGCGCAGCGGCGCCTCGGCAGGCCCCGCGCCGCCCGGGGACGGGCGCGGTGTGTCGACGAGGTCGCTCGGCCGGGCAGCGTCGCCCGGGGCTGAGGCGCCGTCGGCCGTTCCCGTCACGGCCGTGCGGGGGCCGGGATGGACGGCCGTGGTGACCTGCTGCACCGCTGACCCCGCAGGACTGCCTGCCGGGGTCCGCCACGCCTCAGCCGCCGGCTGGGTGGGGGGCGCCGTCGCACCGACCTCGGCGGACCGGCCCGCCACCTCCTCGGGGAGGGGCACCACGTCGACGAGGGCCGTGCCGACGGCGGTGAGGAGTGGCACCTGGGAACCGGTGAGCGCCGCCGCGACGGAGGAGCCCGCGAGCACCACCGCCGTGAGCACGGAGCCAGCCACGACCTTCCTGGCGGTGCGACGCGGTCCACGGCGGCGGACCGGCAGCGTCGTCACCGTGGCCGGGGGCCGGGTCCGCGCGACCTGGGCACCCCCACCCGGGGCGTCGATCGACTCGACCCACGCGGCGAGCGCCGCGACGAGCGGGTCCTCGGTCCGACCAGCGTCGACGCGACGGGCCCCCAGGTCGTCGAGGAGAAGCTCGGCACGGTCGAGGTCGCCGAGGTCGAGGCGGGCGATCTCGCTCACTGGTCTACCTTCCTTGTGTCAGCGTTCTCCGATAGGGCGTTGATGCACCCGAGGTGCCACCAGGCCATCGCCCTGCTCGCTCGACACGGTTGAGGTCCACGATGAGA
>NZ_QZMN01000077.1 GCF_003702705.1 Ornithinimicrobium cerasi
GGCGTCCTTGCAGCCATGCTGGACACCGCCATGGGATGCGCAGTCCACTCGCTGCTACCAGCCGCGGTCGGTTATGCCACCTCTGAGATGAACGTCCGCTTCCTGCGCCCGGCGCTGCTCACGAGCGGACAGCTCCTCTGCACCGGGGAGGTCATCCATCCGGGCAGGAACACCATGATCGCCTCAGCCCGCATCGTAGACGCCGACCAGCGGGTCATCGCCATCGCCGGCTGCACCTGCATCCTCCGGCGGCCCTAATGCCTGCACCTTCGGCATCACCAATGTCTGCGGCCCGCACCCCTGACTCTCACAACCACAGGCCGCGTTGTGTGGAGCCTGGCGGAGTGGGGGGCAAAGCCTGTCCCCTTCGTCTACGACGGTGGCGTCAGTGGCGCCCTGCGGGCGGTCAAGCACTTTCGCACCGTCCTCGCCGAAGTGACGCCCTCAGCATCCGGGACACACCGTCAACTCTCCGTACTGATGGACCATCTTCGCGGGGCCAGACCATCCCTTGGGCCTCGCCAGCCACAGGCGCGGCGAAAACCATGCCGGACCGGGGTCAAGTCCGGTGAAGTGGTGTACGACGGTGATCCCTCGGTGGGGTTGATCAGGCCGTCAGTGCGGGGAC
>NZ_QZMN01000078.1 GCF_003702705.1 Ornithinimicrobium cerasi
TCCTACAATCACGCCTACAGATAATCAATATACCGCAGATATGGTCAACTTAGAGTTAGTTGAACAGCTAAGTGTTAATCAAGCAAATGAATCTAATGCACAACATCTAACTATATTTTTAGAAAGAATCTTACTTGATGAAAATTTACTAACTCTTACTGCAGATAACATTCAAAGAGACTTTGGGTTAAACAGTAATTTATTTGCAGTAGTTTACCCACAATTATTAAAAATAGTTCAAGATTCGTCACATGAATCTGAAGTCAAATTAGCATTAGACCTTTGGAAAAAGCAGCATGATTATAATGCTATTTCAGAAACAACGTTAAATATTGAACTATACACAAAACAGGTATATTTACTTATCCTATCAAGGTTAATGGTTGCAACCAGTTACCAAAAGACATTAAATAATAACGACCAAATGATTAAAAGTATCCTAAATGGAGAGTTTTTCCGTAATGTTGCAAAAATAAATAACCTTGTTGATTACGATTACTATGGTTGGATTGCCAATGAGCAGTGGATTAATAACTTCTTCCCAGTCGCAAGGCATCTTTTTCATCATTTAAAGATGTATGACTTTGCAACTGTTACTGAAGAAAATATGATTCAACTAATCTACG
>NZ_QZMN01000079.1 GCF_003702705.1 Ornithinimicrobium cerasi
GCCCTGTTCCAGCTGGTATCATTATTGCAAAATCATCATAGACATTTCTTTTAAAGTTTAAATTATCTTTACTTTTGCCCATTTGAACAATCCCTTGGCCTTGTTCAATACGTAAGAATTGATCAACGTTTGAATGCATTTCTAAACCAATATCTTCGCCAACATTGAGACTCATTAAAGTAACTTGTAAATGTGTTCCTGTCCATAAAGCAGTACGATAGGTATTGTTTTTTTTAGTTGCTTCATTGATATTAACAACAAATGGTTTTGGTCCATAATCTGTTAACGAAATTCTTCTATCACCGTTGGAAGGGTGAAAAGAATCAAATCTGTTTGCATGCTCTATCTCATTAGGAAAAGTACAATAAACAGACTGTCTTCCATAGTTATACATTGGTATTGGTACATTAACATAATAAAGATATTGATATGGATATATATAAGGATTATAGTGCATTTTCCCCAATCCTTTCACGTTTTTACAAAATTATTCTATGCACTTGTTAAAGAAATGTACTTAGATTCAAGGTGACTTATTAAAAACACATGAATACGTTATACAAATCTAGTATACATAACGTCTCATTATCGGTAGTGAAGACAAAGGCGGATCCCTACTCT
>NZ_QZMN01000080.1 GCF_003702705.1 Ornithinimicrobium cerasi
TGCCGCAGGTCGCGCCTTGCTGTGGGTGATTCAGGCGGGGCGGGACAGCTCGTGCTCGACGGCCCGGCGGATCCATGCCGATACTGAACGGTCGTCCGCCTCTGCAGCGCGCTTGACTTCCTCGAGCAGGTCAGCGGGGAAGCGGACCGGCACGGGTGCGCTCATCGGACGCTTGCGACGACGCGCAGATCCTTGGGGCTCCTGGTTGCGCGGGTCGGCGTAGAAGTCGTACTCCTGCTCCGGCGTCATCGGCCGGCTGTCGTCAGTGCTCATCACGGTCCCTCCGGTACGTAGCGGCGAGGCCCGAAGACGCCTCGTAGCAGCCGATCGGTCGACACTTCCTCGGATCGCCCGATCGAGACGGAGCCAGCGGCACGAGAAGTACCCGCCCACCGACCTCCGCGAGCATCAGCCAGTGCGCGGGCGGCTTGGCCGGGTAGAACAGCGGATCACTGCTCCACACGTCCATCACGTCGTCCATCCCCAGGTGCGGATGCTTGAACAAGTGAGCGGCTTGCTTGTCGACCTCGAAGGGCTCGGTGTCATCGAGCGCTTCCAGGTCGAACGGTTCGCTCATACACCAAGTGTAATACAGACGACTACGCACGCACATGC
>NZ_QZMN01000014.1 GCF_003702705.1 Ornithinimicrobium cerasi
CCAACGCCTCCTCACCAACCCCACCCAGGAGGCCATGGCCGCGACGGGTTGACACAGGGCTTCTCATCGCTCCTCCTCGCCGTCGCCGGTCGCGGGGTCGGTCAGGTGGTGGTCCTGGTCGTCGGGCCACACCTGGACGTGCGTCGACTCCTTCTCGATCCGCACCCGGTCGTGGAGACCGAGCTGCTGCACGTGCTGCTTCGGGAGCTGGATGCGGCCGGCGCGGTCGATCACGGTGTACTCCCGCGCGACCGTCCGCTCGACCCCGTCCGGCCCGACGACCTTCTGTCGCAGGACCTCGGTGGAGGTGCGACCGTCGCGGATCTGCACCGTCCGGCGGACGTGGTCGGAGACCGTGGGGTCGTGGGTGACGACGAGGACCGTGGTGCCGAGCTCACCGGCCGCCGTCCGCATCGCCTCCAGCACCTGCTCCGACGCCGCGTCGTCGAGCTCGCCGGTCGGCTCGTCGGCGAGGAGCACGGCGGGGGAGTTGGCCAGGGCGGTCGCGATGGCCACCCGCTGCTGCTGACCGCCGGAGAGCTGGGAGGGCCGACGGTCGGCGCAGTCGGCGACCCCGAGGAGCTCCAGCAGCTCGCCGACCCGGCCGCCGCGCCCCGTCCGGCTGCTGATGACCATGGGCAGGGCGACGTTGTCGGCGGCGGTGAGGAACGGCAGCAGGTTGCGCGAGGTCTGCTGCCAGACGAAGCCGACGACGTGCCGCTGGTAGTCCACGCGCTGCGCCCGGTTCATCGTGAGGAGGTCGACGCCGGCCACCCGGGCGCGGCCGCCGGTGGGACGGTCGAGCCCGGAGAGGATGCCGAGCAGCGTCGACTTGCCCGAGCCGGACGCCCCGACGAGGGCGACCACGTCACCGGGGTCGACGACGAGGTTGAGACCCTGGAGCGCCTGGACCTCGACACCCTCGGTCGAGTAGATGCGGACGAGGTCCTCGCACCAGATGTCGGGGCCCACGTGGGCCCTGCCGCCCTGCTCCTGCGCCCGGGCTGGACCCCCGGCGCTGTCGGGCGGTCGCTGGGTGCGGTCGGTCGTGGTCATCGTTCCTCCCCGACGCGCAGGGCCTGCGCGAGGTTGGTCCGCCCGGCGAGCCAGGCGCTGACGGTGATGGCGAGCAGGACGGTCAGGACGACGGCGGCCAGGACGGCGCCGACGAGGAGCGGGTCGAGGGAGAGCGGGGGTTGGGCTCGGCCACCGGTGACCCCGGTGAGGTCGAGGGCCCGGACGAGGACCCACGGCACGACGAGGCCGAGCACGGCTCCGACGACGATCGAGGTGAGGACCATCGGGGCGAGCTCCCAGGCCGTCAGGGCACGCGTCTGACGCGCGCCCAGGCCGAGGGTGCGCAACACGGCCAGCAGCCGCGCGCGGGCGTCGGCCCCCATGAGCTGGACGACGGCGATGGCGAGGACCGTCAGCAGGCCGGTGAGGACGGTCGCCCCCACGAACGCCCGCGTCAGACCCGTCGTCACGGGTGCCGAGGCGAAGGCGTCCAGCTCCTGCTGGACCGTGGTCACGACGGAGCTGCCGAGGACACCCTCCACCTCACCGGCGACCCGGCCGTGGTCCGCGCCGTCGGCGAGCGACACCAGGGCGGTGGTGGCCGCCGGGACGCTCCGGCCCGCACGCTCCCACCTCTCCGCGCTGATCAGCACCCAGCTCCCGGGCGTCCGGAACCCGGGCAGCTCGGCGGCGTGCCCGAGGACCACCACCTCCCCCACCCCGCGGACCGAGGCCGGGCCGGACCTCGTCGGGGCCGACCCGCCCGCGAGCACCGGGACGGGTCCTCCCTCGGCGTACAGCCCGGGAGGCGGGCCGGCGGCCGGACCGTCCGCCGGCATGACGGAGGAGAGCTCGGTGTCCGCCAGCAGCACCCGCACCGGCGTCCGGTCCTCTCCCGCGCTCAGCTCGAACGTCGTCCCGGCGTCCCGGAGCCGCACCACCGCCTCGACCCCCTCGATGCCGCGCAGCGCGGCGACCACCTCGTCCGTCATCTGCGGCCCGCGGACCCTCACGTCCGCGCCGTTGCGCTCCCAGGCCGCCGCGTCGGCGCCGTGGGTCACGGTCGTGAGCAGCACCGCGCTGACCAGCGCCACCGACGTCCCGAGGACGACGGCCAGCGTGGGCACGAGCCCGCCGGCCGGGTCACGCAGGGCCCTGGCCGCACCGAGGAACGGGGTCAGGCCGCGCCCGGACCGGAGCACCCGGACGAGCGCGGCCAGCGGGAGCGGGTAGAGACGCAGCGCCACGGAGCACGCCACGAGGGCGAGCAGGACGGGGGCGGCGGCGGCCAGGAGGTCGATGCCCGAGTCGGACGCGGCGTCCCCCCGCGTGTCCCGGTCCAGCAGACGCCAGGTCGCGAGCCCGGCCAGGACGGCCACGGACAGCTCGGCCACCCACCGCCACCTGCTGCGGCTGCGTCCTGACAGGTCGCGACGCTCGTGGAGGAGCGAGGCGTCGTCGAGGCTGGCGGCGAGCGCGACGGCGGGGGTCGCCGCGACGGCGGCGGTCACCAGCCACTCCCACCACCGGCCGGCTCCCGGGACGGCGGCGACCGCCAGGGCGTGACCCAGCAGGGCGGCCGGGACGCCGAGGGCCAGCCCCTCACCCGCGACGAGCCACCGCACCTGCCGGGGGCTCGCCCCGCGGGCCAGGACCACCGCGAGGGCGGCCCGGCGACGGGAGACGACGAGCCGGGCCGCGAGCCCCAGGACCGCCGCCGCGACCCCCAGCGGCCCGGCGGCCACCACCGCCAGCAGGGAGGAGGTGGCTCGCTGCTGGCGCACGACCTTGTCGAGCGCGTCGGTCAGGCCCGTGGTGAAGGCCGGGACCTGGTCGCCCTCGAGGGCTGACAGCGCCGGGTCACCTGCGGGCACGAGCACGTGCTGCTGCGCCAGCATCCCGGTGAGCTGGCGCCGGAGCTCGGCCGTGTCGACGCGCCCCGTGGTGACGGCGGCGGCGTCGACGGGATACCAGACCTCGGTCCGCACCGCGGTCGGCTGGCCGAGGAAACCCCTGCTCAGCGGGCTGACGAACGCGGTGATCGTGCCCTGCTCGCCACGGTTGGGATCGGCGAGCACGCCCATCGTCGTGCCGTTGTCGACGTGCTGCCAGCGGGGGTTGTCGGGGTCGACCGGTCGGTACGTCCCGACCAGCTCGAGCCGTCCGGCGATCTCCTCCCCGACCTCCCAGAGCATCTCCGCGGCCGCCTCCTCCAGGACCACGACGGGGACGAGCGGGCCGGAGGGCTGCTGCGGACCCCGGGCGACCGGCCCCTCGGCCTCCCGGGGGTCGGGGAGCACCGTCTGCTCGAGCTCGGGCCACCCGCCCTCGACGAGCTCGACGTGCTCGGTGAGCCCGGGGTCGGCGCGCACGGTCACCTGGGCGTTGTAGTAGCCGGACTCCACGGCGGGCACGTGGTCGAGCGCGTTGGTGACGCGCGCCGTCATCTGCGCCTCCTGCAGGACCGTGCGCAGCGGCTCCGGCTGGGCGGAGCGGACACGCTCGGCCCCCTCCCGGAACGCCTGCCAGGGGTCTAGCGCGGTGGGCTGCCCGTCCTGGTCGACGCTCCCCACCGCCGTCTCCACGGTCGTCCCCCAGGCGCCGGTGACGTCGCGCTGCTGCGCGGAGAGGAGCCCGAGGTCCTGCACCAGCTGACGGGCGTTGACGTCCTCCAGCGCGCGGGGCACGGCGGTCAGCAGGAACGAGACCAGGGCGACGAGGAGCGCGAGCGCGGCGGACACCCACGGGTCCGCCACGAACTGCCGCCACGCCAGACCCGCTCCGGTATGCCGCCCCGCACCACCGGGAGCCCGGACACCCGTCGTCGCCCCGGTGCCGCGGGGTGTGGCGCGGTGCCGGCCGGTCACCGGATCTCCTCGCGGTAGTCGCGGTCGACCGCCTGGCGCGCCACCATGACGGCCTGGACGAGGACGACCGCCAGCACGACCACGGCACCCGCGGTGAGGAGGGCGACCCAGGGGCCGACCTCGAGCCGCAGCGGCGCGGCGAGCGCCACCTGCGCCCGCTGGGTCGTCGACCGCGCCAGCTCGGGCACCACGGCACGGCTGACGAGCCACCCGGCCGCGAGGCCCATCAGCACCGCGGCCGAGACCACGCCGGCCAGCTCGACGGCGCGCGAGCGCGCCTGGGCCCGCGGCGGCATACCGAGGGCGCGCAGGACCGCGACCTCCGGGCGGCGTGCACCCAGGAGCGTCGCCGCGACGGCGGCGATGCCGGTGGCCGCCAGCAGCACGGCCCCCGCCGAGGCGACCCGGAAGACGAGGCGGGCTGCGGTGGTGGCGTCGGTGACCGTGACCGCACCCGGCCCGGTGACCGTGGCCACGTCCGCGCGCCCGGTCAGCTCCTCGACGACGGCGTCCGTGTCCGCACCGGGTGCCGTGCTGGCCCAGACCTCGGTCGGGTGGGGCAGCGGGCGGTCGAGGTCGGCGAGCACCGCGGCCACCGCGTCGCGGTCCACGAGCGCGGCCAGCGGGGCCAGGGTGCCGGGGACCGCCGGGACGATCGCCGACACGGTCACCGGCAGGGTGGCGCCGAAGGCCCGGATCTGGGCGGGGGACCCCACCGCGAGGTTCGCGGCGCGGGCGGCGGCCGGCGTCAGCGCCACCGGCACGGTGCCCGGCGTCGCCTCGTCGTCCCCCCGCGGGGGCGCGGGCGCGAACGGGCTGCCCGGGACGGGCTCGCGGTAGCTGGTCCCCGGTGCGACCGTGAGCGACGGGGGGAGGTTGACGTTGGACCTCCCGGCGATCACCCAGGGGGTGGCGCTCACGTCGAGGCTGGGTGGCACGTAGACCGCGTCGTCGACGGTCAGGACGTGACCCGTCCGCGGGTCGACGTAGGTCCTGATCCCGGGATCACCCTGCGCCTCCCGCTCGGCCTCCGCCTCGGCGACCACGTCCGGGGGGGCCGCGACCGGCGAGCCCCACCCCGACGCCAGCGCGAGGAGGTCGGTGCCGTCGTCGGTCCGTGCCGTCAGCGTCAGCCGGACGTCCTGGGGGACCGGGTCGAAGCGGTCGTCGTGCGTCACCGGGATGCGCAGGCGCAGGTCGCGCACCACCAGTCCGGTGGCCTCCGGGAGGGTGAACGTCACGGTCCCCCCGCCCCCGCCCGCCGCGACCGCGGAGTCCGTGTAGGGCCGCGGTGCCTGCGGCGGCTCGACGGTCGCCCGCGTCACCTCGACGGGCGCACCGTCCACCGTGCTGATCAGACCGGTCGCGGGGTCGGCGACGGTCATCGAGACGACCCAGTCCTTCACGGCCTCGGCACCGGCGGCACGCAGCGGCTCGTCGGTCATGGAGCGCGCCGTGGCGCGGGCCTCCTCCTCGGGCAGCGGCGCCGCGTCCGGGCCGAGGAAGACCTCCCCCTCGGCCTCGCCGGTGAGCTGGTCGACGAGGGACTCGTAGCCGGCCTGCAGCCTCTCCAGCTCCTCGTCCGGGACCGTGAGCTCGGCCTCGAGGGTGAGCTCGACGGTCCGGGTCCCGGCCGGTAGGAGCACGCCCTGGCCGGTGAGGTCCGGGCCCCCGCCGGTGAGCTCGGCGACCGGCACGACCGGCCCGGACCCGTCCGGCAGGTCGGGCTGCGTCACGACGTCGGCGAGCTGAGCGGCGGGGGCCATGGTCACGGCGACCGTGAGGTCGGCGAGGCGGGCGTCCGGGTCGGTCCAGACGGCGACCGACGACGCCACGCCGGGGGTGTCGCCGAGGAGGTCAGGCGCCGGTGGGACCACCCCGGGGCCCGTGGTGACCGGGGGCTCGACGAGGACCGCGCGCACCGGTGCTCCCTGGCCCACCGCGGCCAGGTTGTCCCGCAGGTGGGCGGCCGTGCCGGCGTAGAGGCCGGACAGGGTGGTCGCGCCGACGGCGAGCACGGTGAGGACGGCGGGCACGGCATACACCGGGAGGCGGCGGGAGACCTGGGCGGCCGCCAGGTGCCCGGACGCCGCCCGCCCGGGCCGGGTGAGGGCCTCAGCCAGGCGCCCGGCCGGGCCCAGCAGGGCCATGGCGACCACCGCCGCGGCGGCCAGGAGCAGCGCCGGTGCCGCTCCGGCGAGGAGGTCGGTGCCGAGGGAACCGTCCGCCCGGACGAGGACCGGGGACCCTGCCCGCCGCAGCTGCCACCACGCCACGCCGGCCGCCCCCAGGACGAGCACGACGGTCGCCAGCGCCGTCGCCGCACGCGCCCGGCCCGACAGGTCGGCGGTGGCCGTCCCGCCACCGGTGAGGCGGCGCACCTGGGCCGTGGCGACGACGGCGAGCACGAGCAGGACGAGGAGCCCGCTCACCGCCGCGACCCCTGCCACGGTGGTGCCCTGGGCGTCACCGGCGGGCACGGCCCGCAGGACGAGGCCGGCGGCCAGGGCCCCGAGCGCCGTGCCGAGCAGGGCCACGAGCGCCGCCTCCCCGACCGTGCCGACGAGCACCTGCGTCCGTGTGGCTCCGCGGGCCACGAGCAGCTGGGCCTGCGCGTCGCGGGTGGTGGCGAGGAGCCGGGCCAGCTGGACGACGGCGAGCATCGTGACGAGCACGAGGACCGACAGCGGGATGACCCCCAGCGCCCGGGCGGTCGCGAGGTTGGTGGACGCCGCCGCGGCGGTCGGGGCGAGGTCACCGTCGACCGTCACCCCCCGGACGTCCACCTCGGGCACCTTGAGCGAGGCCTGCAGGCTGGCCGCCGCGGAGGCCAGCCGGGCCAGGTCGTCGGGCTGGATCCGGCTGGCGTCCGGCTGCACCGTCCAGCGCACGAACGGCGCGTCCACCAGGGTGGTCAGCGTCGACGGGGGGACGACCAGGGGGCCGCGGTCGGACCCGTCGGCGCCGGCAGCCACCAGCCGGTCGCCGAACCAGTACGCGTCCGCGGCGTCCACCGGACGCCAGGTGCCGACGATGGCGACCGGTGTGCCGTCGACCTCGAGGGTGTCGCCGACGCCGACCTCCCACTCCCCGGCCGTCGCCGCGTGCAGCATCCCCTGGACCGGGTCGGTCGCGTCGACGGGCCAGGACCCCTCGGTCAGCGACACCCGGTCGGCCGCACCCGGGTCGGCCGGGGTGAGGGAGCCGCTGGCGAGCACCACGAGACGCCCCGGCAGCGCGGTGCCGCCGAGCGTGACGGGACGCGGCTCGCTGACGAGCGTGCGCTGGACGCTGATCGGCGCCGGCGTGAACGCCGCGTCGATGCGGCTCCGGGCGGCGACGTCCTGCGCCTGCGGGTCCTCGCCCTGACGCGTCTGCACGCGGATGCCGGCCTGGTCGGGCGGCGCGTCGGTGAGGGCCGAGCGGGCGGCCGTGGTCGCGGCCGCGCTGGAGTAGCCCACAGCCCCCGCGAGGATCGCGGTGGTCACGGTCACGAGGGCGAGCAGGGTCAGCAGCAGACCCGTCGAGGCGCGGGCCCGCCGGAGGGCCCACCCCCACCAGGTCGTCATGAGCCGACCCTAGGGAGTGTCCCCGACACACGTCGACCCTGTGTCCGGACGGGACCTGATCGGGACCGCGTCGGGCTCAGCCTTCCTCCCGCCGGTCCACGATCCGGCGGGCCTTGCCGACCGAGCGCTCGATGCCGCCCTCGCCGAGGATCACGACCTGCGCACTCGTGCCGATGCGCGACTTGACCTGGTGCGAGACCTCCCGGGCGAGCGCGTCATACCGCGCGGGGTCCAGGCCGGGGGCGGCCTCGACGTTGACGGTCAGCTGGTCCATCCGTCCGGGCCGGGTGAGGATGCACTGGAAGTGCGGGGTCAGCCCCTCGACCTTCAGCACGATCTCCTCGATCTGCGTCGGGAAGACGTTGACCCCGCGCACGATCATCAGGTCGTCGGAGCGACCGGTGATCTTGGCCATCCGGCGCATCGCCGGCCGGGCGGTGCCGGGCAGCAGGCGGGTGAGGTCGCGGGTACGGTAGCGCAGCACCGGCATCGCCTCGCGGGTGATCGCGGTGAGGACCAGCTCGCCCTCCTCGCCGTCGGGCACCGGCTCCTCGGTGATCGGGTCGATGATCTCGGGGAGGAAGTGGTCCTCCCACAGCGTCAGCCCGTCCTTGGTCTCGACGCACTCCTGCGCCACGCCGGGCCCCATCATCTCGCTCAGCCCGAAGATGTCGGTCGCGTGCATCTGGCAGGTCTGCTCGATCTCCTCACGCATCGCCTGGGTCCAGGGCTCGGCGCCGAACACCCCGATCCGCAACGAGGTCTCCGCGGGGTCCAGGCCCAGCTCCTTGACGTGGTCGACCAGCGCCAGGAAGTAGGACGGCGTCACCATGATGACGTCCGGGCGGAAGTCCTGGACGAGCTGGATCTGCTTCTCGGTCTGGCCACCGCTCATCGGGACGACCGTGCAGCCCAGCCGCTCCGCGCCGTAGTGCGCGCCGAGGCCGCCGGTGAACAGGCCGTAGCCGTAGGCGACGTGCACCATGTCGCCCGGTCGCACTCCGGCGCCGCGCAGGGAGCGCGCGACCAGCCCGGCCCACGTGTCGATGTCCTGCTGGGTGTAGCCGACGACCGTCGGCCGGCCGGTCGTCCCCGAGCTCGCGTGGAGACGCACGCACCGCTCGCGGGGGACGGCGAGCATCCCGAAGGGGTAGTTGTCGCGCAGCGTCGCCTTGGTCGTGAACGGCAGCAGCCGGACGTCGTCGAGGCTGCGGATGTCGTCGGGGTGCAGGTCGCGCCCCTCCATCTCGCGCCGGTAGTGCGGCACGCCGTCGTAGGCGCGCCGCACGCACGACCGCAGCCGGGTGAGCTGCTCGGCGCGCAGCTGGTCCATCGACCATCGCTCGGCGTCGTCGTAGAGCTCCGGTGCGGGTGTGATCTCCGGCAGCGACATCGGTGTCTCCTCCTGGGCTCCTGCTCTGGGGGCAGGGTATGCCGTCCCGCACCCGGGCGGGGCGCTGCCCCTCAGCGGGGCGGCAGCGACCTGCTCCGGCCGCGGAACTCCGCGACGACGGCCCCGTCGGCCTCGCGCGTGACGGTGACGTCGGTGAGGCCGCTGCGGCCGTAGGTGAGGCGCTCGCGGGCGTCCGCCACCAGGACGTCACCGAGGCGGGCCGAGGTGACGAAGGTGATGTCGCAGCCCGCGGCCACAGTCAGCCGGCCGGTGGCGTTGCAGGCCAGGGCGAAGGTGGAGTCGGCCAGCGTGAAGATGTAGCCGCCGTGCATGATGTCGTGGCCGTTCACCATCGTCGCGACGACGGGCATGCGGGTGCGGGCGAGGCCGACGGGCGGCTCGCCCGTGGTGTCGACGGAGACCTCGAGCAGCTCGATGCCGAGCGCGCCCGAGGCCCTGTCGTCCGCCCACATGGTGCGCACGTGGGTGAGGTCGGGCTCGGGCTGCGCGTCGGGGCCCGGTGTCGCGCCGGGCCGGGGTGCCCCGGTGCTCACAGCGCCTCGCTCGGGCGGTAGCGGCCCCCGGGGTAGATCTCGTCCAGCTCGAGCAGCTGGGCCCGGACCTCGGCGGCTCCGATCTCCTCGAGCCACTCGAACGGACCCCTGGGGTAGTTCGTGCCGAGCCGCATCGCGGTGTCGACGTCCTCGGCGCTCGCCTCCCCGCGGTGGACGAGGTCGACGCCCTCGTTGACGAGCATCGCCAGCGTCCTCGCCACCGGGTCGGTGACGAGCGGCCCGCCGACGAGCCGGCCCGCGAGGTCCTGGTCGGGGGTGGCGTCGACCGCGGTGCCGGACTCGTCATAGCGGAAGACGCCGTGCCCGGTCTTGCGCCCGAGCCGGCCGGCGCGCACGAGGTCGCGCTGGTATGCCGTGGGCGCGTAGCGGGGGTCCTCGCCGGTCTGGTGCCACACCGACTCGCCGACCGCAAGGTTGACGTCCTGCCCGATGAGGTCGGTCAGCTCGAACGGGCCCATGCGGAAGCCGGCGGAGCGCAGGGCGAGGTCCAGGGTGGCGGGGTCGGCGATGCCCTCGGCGGCCATCCGCTGGGCCTCGCCGTAGTAGGGGCGGGCGACGCGGTTGACGATGAAGCCGGGGGTCGAGGTGCACCGGACGGGGGTCTTGCCCCAGCGACGCATCAGCGCGCAGGCGTCGTCGAGGACGGCCGGGTCGGTGGCGAGGCCCGTGACGACCTCCACCAGCCGCATCAGCGGGGGCGGGTTGAAGAAGTGCAGCCCCAGCACCTGTCCTGGCCGGGCCATGGCGGGCGAGACCCCCCCGTGGAGCGCGGCGTCGTGACCGGTGGTCGCCTCGCCCGTGATCGCGTCGATCGACAGGCTCGAGGTGTTGGTGGCCAGGACGGTCGTGGGTGGCTGCGTCTCCTCGAGCTGGCGGAAGATGACCCGCTTCACGTCGAGGTGCTCGACCACGGCCTCGATGACCAGGCCGGCAGGGGGGACCGCGCGCATGTCCGCGGTGGTGAGGGTGGACAGGTGCGAGACGGTGGCCTCCGCCTCGTCCGCGGTGACCCTGCCCTTGGCGGCGAGGGTGGCCAGGGTGGCGGCGATGTCGTCGCGCGCCCGGTCGGCCGCCCCCGGCTGGCTGTCGACGAGGACCACCGGGTGGCCGGCCTGCGCCGCGACCTGGGCGATCCCCCGGCCCATCGCCCCGGCCCCGATCACCGCGACCGTGACGCCACCGGGGTCACCGAGGAGGGTGGTGCCGGCTTGGGTGGTGCCGGCGTGGGTGGGCGCCGGTCGGCTGGCGTCGGCGCTGGGGGCGTCCTGCGGCTGCGTCATGGCGCCCACTCTGGCACGCGGCTAAAGGCACCCATGCGCGTCCTCGCTCGCCTCGACCCCTCGCCCCCTTGCCCATCGCTGTGGTCACGTCACCTCGTCCCGTAGAAGAGGGTCCCGTGGAAGTGCGGCGCTCTGCCTCATTCCCACGGGACGCTCTTTCACGGGACCGGTGGGGACGCGGTCGGCACGCGGTTGGCACCCGTGCCCTGTGGACGACGGGCCAGCTCGGCACCCGCCGCGTGGCAGCCTCAGGGTCGGTGGAGATGGGGTAGGGGGCACGAGGTGGCTGGAGGCCAGATGCACGGTGGTGGGCCGGCGGGTGGTGGGCGCTCGGGTGGGGACTCCGGGCGTCGCATCTGGGCACCGACGTCGGCCAGCCGGCTGGCACGGCTGACCGCGATCGGGGACCGTGTCGCCGCCCGGTACTCCGGGGTGGCGCGTCGGGGGGACCTGCTCGCGGCCGGCCTGACGCGGGACGACGTGGACGGCCAGTTGCGACGAGGTGCCTGGCACCGCGCCGGCGTCCGCACCATCTGCGTCGACGGCCGCACGCCGCGGGGCCAGGGTCTGCTCTGGCAGGCGTTGTGGGAGTCGGGGCCGCGCTCCGTCCTCGACGGACCGTCCGCCCTCATCGCCGCAGGGCTGACCTCCTGGACGGAGGCGGAGGTCCACGTGTCCGTGCCGAGGAACGCCACCGTCCGTCCGCTCGACGGGGTCCGGCACCACATCCTGCGGGACGTCGGGCCCGCGATCCGGACGGGTCTGCGGCGGACCCGGCCCGAGGTCGCCCTCGTCCGCGCGGCGGAGTGGGCCAGGACGGACCGCGCCGCCGCCACCATCCTCGCCATGGCCGTGCAGCAGCGTCTCGTCTCGACCTCCGCGCTCCTCGACCGGTGGCGAGGAGTAGGACGCTCACGACGACGCCGGACCCTCGACGGGGTCATCGGGGACATCTGCGACGGCGCCCACTCGATCAACGAGCTCGACGTCGTGGACGTGTGCCGGGCCCGTGGCCTGCCGACGCCGTCACGTCAGGTGGTGCGGACCGGTCCGGACGGGCGGGTGTATCTCGACCTCCTCTGGGACGACGAGGGGGTGCATGCCGAGGTCCAGGGAGCGCATCACTTCGTCGGCCTCACGCTCGTCAGGGACGCGCTTCGGCTGAACAGCCTGTCGATCTCCAGCCCCACGACGATCAGCCTGCAGATCCCGGTCCTCGGATGGCGCGTCGACCCCGAGCCGTTCGTGCAGCAGATCGCGATGGCCCTGGCCGAGGGGCGACGACGCCGACTGGACCACGGCCTAGGGCGTCCCACGACCTAGCGGTCCCACCGCGTCAGGGTGTCCCTTGAAAAGAGCGTCCCGTGAAAGTGAGCCAGAACGCCTCACTCCCACGGGACCCTCTTCCACGGGACGGTGGCCGGAGGCGACCACGCTGGCCACGGGACACCCGCCGCAGGGCACAAAGGAGTGGACTCCGCCACCTCCACCTGCCACCCTCGCTCCCGTGGGGCACGTCGAGCTGAGCCAGATCTCCTACGTCCTGCCGGACGGCCGTCCGCTGCTGGACGAGGTCGGCTTCCGCGTCGGCGAGGGCGAGAAGGTCGCGCTCATCGGCCCCAACGGCACCGGCAAGACGACCCTCCTGCGCATCGTCGCCGGTGACCTCGACCCGCACGGGGGCAGCGTCACCCGCACCGGCGGGCTCGGCGTCATGCGGCAGTTCATCGGGTCGCTGCGCGACGACTCCACCGTCCGCGACCTGCTCGTCTCCGTCGCGCCGGAGCGGATCGTCACCGCCGCACGGGCCCTCGACACCTCCGAGCTCGCCATGATGGAGGTCGACGACGAGCCGGCGCAGATGGCCTACGCCCAGGCGCTCGCGGACTGGGGCGACGTCGGCGGCTACGAGCAGGAGACCCGCTGGGACGAGGTCACCACCGCGGCGATCGGCATCCCCTACGAGCGGGCCCAGTGGCGCCGCGTCTCCACCCTCTCCGGCGGGGAGCAGAAGCGCGTCGTCCTCGAGGCGCTGCTCCGCGGACCGGACGAGGTGCTGCTGCTCGACGAGCCGGACAACTACCTCGACGTCCCGGGGAAGCGCTGGCTCGAGGACCAGCTGCGCGCCACGCCCAAGACCGTCCTGCTCGTCAGCCACGACCGCGAGCTGCTCAGTCGGGCGGCCACCCGCGTGGTCACCCTCGAACCGGGTGCGGCGGGGGCCTCGGCCTGGACGCATGCCGGCTCCTTCGCCACCTGGCACCAGGCCCGGGCCGAGCGCAACGCCCGGCTGGAGGAGTCGCTGCGACGCTGGGAGGAGGAGCACGCCAAGCTGCGCCGGCTCATGCTCCTCTACAAGCAGAAGGCCTCGTACAACGCCGACATGGCCGCCCGCTACCAGGCCGCCCAGACCCGGCTGCGCCGCTTCGAGGAGGCCGGGCCCCCGGAGAAGGTCGCCCGCGACCAGAACGTCACCATGCGCCTCACCGGCGGTCGCACGGCCAAGCGCGCGGTGATCTGCGAGCGGCTCGAGCTGCTCGCGCCCGGACCCGCCACCGGTCCGTCCGTCGACCCGCTCATGCACCCCTTCGACCTGGAGATCTGGTATGGCGAGCGCGTCGCCGTGCTCGGGTCGAACGGGTCGGGCAAGTCGCACCTCCTGCGGCTGCTGGCGGCCGGGGGCAGCGACCCCGACCTCGAGCACCAGCCGGTGGGGGACACCCCGCCGGCGCCGGTGCGGCATACCGGGTCCGCCCGGCTCGGCTCGCGGGTGCGCCCCGGCTGGTTCGCGCAGACCCACGAGGGGCACGGCCTCGCGGGTCGCACGCTGCTGGAGATCCTGCACCGCGGGGACGACCACCGGCGGGGTCGCACCCGCGAGGAGGCCTCCCGGGTGCTCGACCGCTACGAGCTGGCCCACCAGGCCGAGCAGACCTTCGACACGCTCTCCGGCGGGCAGCAGGCGCGGTTCCAGATCCTCCTGCTCGAGCTGTCCGGCGCGACCCTGCTGCTGCTCGACGAGCCGACGGACAACCTCGACCTCGACTCCGCCGAGGCGCTGGAGGAGGGGTTGCGCACGTTCGACGGCACGGTCGTCGCGGTCACCCACGACCGGTGGTTCGCCCGCGGCTTCGACCGGTTCCTCGTGCTGGGCGCCGACGGCGAGGTCTACGAGGCGGACGAGCCGGTCTGGGACGAGGAGCGCGTGCGGCGACGGCGTTGAGCCCGCCGGCGCGCGGCATACCTGCGCGTCCCGCAGGATGGGCCGGTGCAGACCTTCCTCCCCGTCGCGGACTTCGGGGCGAGCGCCCGGCTCCTGGACCCGGCCCGCCTGGGCAAGCAGCGGGTGGAGACGCTGCAGGTGCTGCGCGCCCTGGAGCTGCCGGACTACGGGTGGGCGGCGCACCCGGCCGTGCGGATGTGGCGGGGGCGGACACCCGCGCTCGTCGCCTACGGGCTGGCCACCGTGCGCGCCTGGCGGGACGTCGGGCACGCGGACAGCACCGGGCCGCAGATCGCCGAGTTCGCCCCCCAGGTGGTGGGGATGACGCAGGAGGAGCTGGACCGGGCCGGTCTGCTGCCGAGCTGGCTCGGGGACGAGGCCCTCCACCGCTCGCACCGGTCCAACCTCCTCGCCAAGGACCCCGCCTACTACCGGCCCCGGTTCGAGGCCGAGTTCGGGCTGGAGCCCGACGACCTGCCCTACGTCTGGCCGGAGGGTGACGACCTCCCCGCGGACGAGCCTCCCGAGGGGGTGCGGGTGTGGGTGGTGCGGCCGAAGGGGGACGGCGAGCTCGGGGTATGCCTGGGGGCGGGGGTCGTGGGGCTGGACGCCCGGTCGGGGGTCGAGGTCGACGCCGACGGCCTGCGGCCGGAGGAGCTGAGTGCTCTTGCGCGCGAGCGCACCGGCCGGCGGCCGGCCAAGGACCTGCGGCAGCTGTCGACGTTCCTGGACGAGGTGAGCCCGGGCGACGTCGTGGCGGTGCCGGTCGAGGACGGCACCGGGCTGCTGCTGGGCGAGGTGGTCGGTGGCTACCTCTTCGCCGGGGGCGACGGGCCGCTGCCGCACCGGCGGCAGGTGCGGTGGAGGCAGGTCGTGCCCCGCTCGGCCGCGCTGCGGCCGTTCACGCTGCAGGACCCACGGGGGCTGTTCGCCGTGGTGCTCGATCCTGCGCAGGTCGGACCTGTCAGCAGCGCTGGTTAGGCTGACGTCATGCCGAACACCGCAACGCTGCCGTCGACGCACCCGCTCCTCGAGGCCCACCGTGAGACCCTCGACGCCGCCGCCCGCGCGCTGCGCGAGCGCAGCTACTACAGCCGCTACCCGGAGTCCCCGAGCCCGCGGGTCTACGGCGAGACCGCGCCCCAGGACGGGCAGGCGGCGCACGAGGCGACCCTGAACAAGGACTTCGAGGCCCTTGCCGGCCAGCCCTCGACCGGTGCGGTCGTCGGCTCGGAGGTGAGCCCCTTCGGCCCCCGGCTCGGCGTCCGCTACCCCCAGCTCGACGTGCCGCGCGCGATGGAGGCGGCCCTGGCCGCCATGCCCGCCTGGCGGGACGCCGGTGCCGAGGTGCGGGCCGCCGTCTGCACCGAGATCATCGAGCGGATCAACCGTCGGTCCCACGAGATGGCGCACGCCGTGATGCACACCAGCGGCCAGCCCTTCGTCATGTCCTTCCAGGCGGGCGGACCGCACGCCCAGGACCGCGCGCTGGAGGCTGTCGTCGCGGCGCTCGAGGAGCAGCGTCGGTTCCCGGCGTCGGTGGTGTGGGAGAAGCCGGCCAAGGGGGAGCCGGTGCGGATGCAGAAGGACTACCGGGTGGTCCCGCGCGGGGTCGCGCTGGTCATCGGCTGCAACACCTTCCCGACCTGGAACGCCTATCCCGGCCTCTTCGCCAGCCTCGCCACCGGCAACCCGGTGATCGTCAAGCCCCACCCCCGGGCGGTCCTGCCGCTCGCCCTCACCGTGGCCATCGCCCGGGAGGTGCTGGCCGAGGCGGGCTTCGACAGGGCACTGGTCCAGCTCGCCGCCGAGGACGACGGGGGCACCCTCGCCAAGGACCTGGCGCTGGACGACGCCGTGAAGATCATCGACTACACCGGCGGTCCCGGTTTCGGAG
Organism: Ornithinimicrobium cerasi; assembly: GCF_003702705.1. GTDB lineage: Bacteria > Actinomycetota > Actinomycetes > Actinomycetales > Dermatophilaceae > Ornithinicoccus > Ornithinicoccus cerasi. Next base: position 15,822 of record NZ_QZMN01000014.1, read on the forward strand.
GCTGGCTGGAGACCGAGGCGGCCGCCCGGGGCAAGCTCGTCTACACCGAGAAGGCCGGGCTCAACAGCGTCGTCGTCGACTCCACCGACGACCTGCGCGGGACGCTGGGCAACCTCGCCTTCTCCTTCTCCCTCTACTCCGGCCAGATGTGCACCGCGCCGCAGAACGTCTTCGTGCCCGCGACCGGCGTCGGGACCGACGAGGGCCACCTGAGCGCCGAGGAGTTCACCGGGCGGCTCGCCGAGGCGATCAGCCGCTTCACCGCCGACGACGCACGGGCCGTGGAGATCCTCGGGGCCACGGTCAACGACGACGTCCGCGGCCGGGCCACCGACGTGCCGGCCCTCGCCGAGCGGCTGGGGGGCGAGGTCGTCCTCGACTCCCGCGCGGTGACGCACGCGGCATACCCCGACGCGGTGGTGCGCACCCCCGCCCTCGTCGCGGTCGACGCGGGCAACGCGACGGCCTACACCCAGGAGTGCTTCGGCCCCGTCGCGTTCGTGGTCCGCACCGCCGACACCGGGGAGTCGCTGCGCATCTTCGCCGACACGGTGCGCGAGCACGGCGGCATGACGGCGGCCGTCTACTCCTCCGACGAGCAGGTGCTCGAGGCGGCGCGCGACGCCGCCGCGGAGGCGGGCGTGGCGCTCTCGGAGAACCTCACCGGCCAGGTGTTCGTCAACCAGACCGCGGCGTTCTCCGACCTGCACGGCACGGGCGCCAACCCGGCCGCCAACGCCGCCTACGCCGACGCCGCGTTCGTGGCGAACCGGTTCCGCGTCATCACCAGCCGCCGGCACGTCTGAGCGGCCGGGGAGACGGGGGTATGCCCTCGGGCGGGCCGCGCACCCCCGGCACCACGGCGGTGGCGCCGGGGGTGGCGGCGCTGACCGGCCTGTCGTCGCTGCCCCCGGCCGAGGCGGAGGCGGTCTTGGTGGTGGGTGCACTCGTGCAGGAGGCCTTCGCCGCGGGTCACCACCGGGTGGAGGCGGAGGTGGACGCCGACGACGCGGGGACCCGGCGGGTGCTGCAGCGTGCCGGGCTGCGGCCGGAGGGCCGCGCTCGCGGCCGCGGGCTCGACGGGAGCGGGAGGGTCGACCTGCTGCGGCTGGCGCGGCTGGTAGAGGACCCCGAGCCGGGCACCCCCGCGGCCTTCCTCGGCATGCTCGACGCGACGCTGCCGCTCAAGCGGGTCATCGTGCAGGGCCTGATCCACGACGGGGACGGTCGGGTGCTGCTCTGCGAGCTCACCTACAAGAAGGACTGGGACCTCGTCGGCGGTGTCGCCGAGCCGGCGGAGTCCCCGGTCGACTCGCTCCTGCGCGAGGTCCGTGAGGAGCTGGGCGTCGACCTGCCGGTGGGCGAGCTCCTCGCGGTCGACTGGCTGCCGCCCTACCGTCAGTGGCGGGACGCGCTGCTGCTGGTCTTCGACCTGGGCGTGCACCCTGACCTCGCGCAGCGGGTGGTGCTCCAGCCCAGCGAGCTGACCGCGGTGCGCTGGTGCACGGTCGAGGAGGCGGAGGGACGTGTGGCGCCCTACGTCCACCGGCTGCTGGTCTCGCTGCGGGCTGCCCTCCGTGACGGCGGGAGCACGGTGTTCCTCGAGGACGGCGTCCCCCTCCGGACCGCCCGGTCCCTCTAGTCGCCCGGCAGCCCGTGCGCAGGCTTGCCCCCCGTGGCCAAGCACAGCACCCCCTCCTCCGCCGGGTGCCTTCGTGCTGCGCGACCCGCGCGAGCTGCCCCGGGTCCTCGTCGATGTCGTCGCCCGCCGCGCCCCCTGACAGGCGGACTCACCGGCTGGCAGGATGCGCGCCATGACCATCGACGCGCGTTCCGTCCGGACCGACCGGCTCTCCACCTTCGTCCGTGAGGCGGGGGACCCCTCCGCGCCGGTCCTGCTCCTCGTCCACGGCAACGTCAGCTCCTCGGTGTTCTTCGAGGAGCTCATGGAGGACCTCGCCGCCGACTTCCACCTCATCGCCCCGGACTACCGCGGCTACGGCGACTCCGAGCGCAAGGTCGTCGACGCCACCCGCGGGATGGCCGACTTCTCCGACGACCTCGCCGCCCTGCTGGACACCCTCGGCGTCGAGGGACCGGTGGACGTGCTCGGCTGGTCGGCCGGCGGCAACATCGCGCTGCAGCTGGCGATCGACCACCCCGGGAGGGTGCGCCGGATCGTGCTGGAGGCCTCCGGCAGCCCCTACGGCTTCGGCGGCACGACCGGGCTCGAGGGTCGCCCGGTCGCCGCCGACTTCGCCGGGTCGGGCGGGGGCACGGCCAACCCGGAGTTCTGCCGGGCGATCGCCGAGGGGGACCGTGGGGACGGGCCCACCAGCCCCCGGACGACGCTGCGCTCCTTCTACGTCCGGCCGGGGTTCACCTTCGCCCCGGACGTGGAGGAGAAGTACGTCGACGGGATGCTGCGGATGTCGATCGGCGAGGACGTCTACCCGGGCGACCTCACCCCCACCGACACCTGGCCCGGCGTCGCGCCCGGCACCACCGGGACGAACAACGCCCTGTCCCCGAAGTACCTGGACCAGTCGGTCTTCGCCCGCCTCGACCCCGTCCCGCCGGTGCTGTGGATCCGCGGCGCGGACGACCAGATCGTCTCCGACACCTCGATGTTCGACCTCGCGCAGCTCGGCAGGCTGGGCGTGGTGCCGGGCTACCCCGGCGAGGAGGTCTGTCCCACGCAGCCGATGGTCTCGCAGCTGCGGGCGGTCCTGCAGGCGGGCGGGGGCGAGGTCACCGAGATCATCTACGAGGAGTGCGGTCACAGCCCCCACCTGGAGCACCGGGAGCGCTTCGCGACCGACGTGCGGGAGTTCCTGCTCCGCTGAGGACGCGGCACCCGCCCAGCGACCGTGCGCAGGTCACCCGCCTGAGTGGCTGGTGCACGCCAGGACGGGTAGGCGCGGGCAGGCGCCACTCACGAGAGTGAGTCGGGCACGTCCTGTGCGGGTATGGCGTGCCCGCGCCACTCACGTGGGTTGCGCGCGCCCGGTCAGGCGGGCAGCGGGGTCGCCAGCATCGCCTCGAGCGCAACGGTGACCATGTCGCCGAAGGTCTGTTCGCGCTCCTGGGCCGTCGTCTCCTCGCCCGTGACGATGTGGTCGGAGACGGTCATCACCCCCAGCGCCTGCCGACCGTGCCGCGCCGCCAGCGTGTAGATCTCGGCCGCCTCCATCTCCACCGCCAGCACGCCGTACTCGACGACGTTCGCGGTCAGCTCCGCGCGCGAGTGGTAGAAGCTGTCGGAGCTGAAGACGGTGCCGACCTGGTGGCGGACCCCGGCGCGCTCGGCGGCCTCGACGGCGTTGCGCAGGAGCGCGAACGTCGCGGTGGGCGGGAAGTGGTAGCCCTGGAAACGCAGGGTGTTCATCGAGCTGTCGGTGGCGGCCGCCTGGGCGATGACGACGTCCCGGACCCTCAGCCCCTCCGCGAGCGCCCCGCAGGAACCGACCCGCACGAGCTGCTGCGCGTCATACTCGCGGATGAGCTCGTTGACGTAGATCGAGGCGGACGGCTGGCCCATCCCGGTGCCCTGCACCGAGACCGGCTCACCGCGGTAGGTGCCGGTGAAGCCGAGCATCCCGCGCACCTCGCTGTAGCACTCCGACCCCTCCAGGAACGTCTCGGCGATCCACCGGGCCCGCAGGGGGTCGCCGGGGAGGAGGACTCGGGGGGCGACCTGGCCGGGCTGGGCGGCGATGTGCGTGCTCACGGGGGACAAGGGTATGCCGTGCCGTGCGCCTACGCCCGCAGCGCCGCCTCGATCGCCGTCGCCGCGGCCCCGGCACCGTCCTCCTGCGCCACCGCGGCGGCCTCCTCGCGGGCCCGGCGGACCACCTCGGGAGCGAAGGCGCGCTCCAGAGCGGTTCGCAGTGCGGGGGTGCTGACCCGGGGGGCCGGTACGGGAGGGGCGGCGACGCCGATCTCGTGCAGCCGGCGGGCGAAGAACGGCTGGTCCATGGTGAACGGCACGACGACCTCCGGCCGGCCCGAGAGCAGCGCCGAGGCCGTGGTGCCGGCGCCCCCGTGGTGGACGACGGCGCTGGTCCGGGGCAGGAGCAGGGCGTGCGGCACGTCGTTCACGGGCCGGACCAGCGTGGGGTCGAGGCCGTCCTCGAGCCCCGAGCCGGCCTGGAGCACGACCCGCATGCCCAGCTCTCCGGCCGCCCGCACCGACGCCTCGAGCACCTGGCGCACGGCCGGCAGCGTGTGGGAGCCCATGCCGACGTAGACCGGGGGCTCACCCTCGTCGAGCCACGCGGCCAGCGGCCCGGGCAGCGCGGCTCCCGGAGGGAGGTCCGGGAAGGGGTAGCCGACGCAGCGCACCTGCCGCCCGGCGACCCGCCCCGTGGCGACGAGCCGGGGGGTGTGGGCGACGAAGGCGCGCGTGCTCGCCATCCCGAGCAGGGCCCGGGGGTGCGGCGCGACGAGCCGTACGGCGGTGGGGAGCGCGCCGAGCGCGGCCCGGAGGTTGCGCCAGGATCGCCCCTCCACGACGGAGAACAGGCTGGCGTCGCCGCGCAGGCTCGGGAGCGCGGGCACGAACATCATCAGCACGGGACGGACCCGCCAGCCGCTCAGCCCCGGCCAGCCGGCGGTCATGGCGGTCGTGACCACGCCGTCGTAGGACCCCCGCATCTGGTGCAGCCGGTCGAGCACCGCGGGCGCCATGTGATGCGCCAGGCCCTGCAGCATCCGCAGCTGGGGGCGCAGTTCCACGGGCATCCCGTGCCGCGCGAGGTGCTCGCGGTAGTAGGCCATGGCGTCCACGTGGACGAGCTCGGCCTGCAGGCCGGCGGAGGTGACGAGGTCGGCATACTCGCGGGTGGCGGTGACGCCGACGTCGTGGCCGCGGGCCGCCAGCCGTCGCCCGACCGCGACGACCGGCTGGTAGTCGCCGCGGCTGCCCGCAGCGAGGAGGGCTATCCGCATGGCGAGCCGTCGCCCGACCCGTCCTCGGGCCGGAGCAACCGGGCCAGCCGGGGTCCGGCGTCGATGGTGACGACGTCCGAGCCGGCGGCGACCCCGTGCTCGGCGAACGCGCGCAGGACCGCGACCACGACGGCGTGCGTGGCCTCCTTCGTCTCGAGCTGGCGGGCGCCGGACCAGAACCGCAGCTCCATCTGCACGGTCGCCGTGCCGACGGAGGTGAGGAAGGCCTCGGGGGCGGGCTCGTCAAGGACCTGCGGCGCCGCGTGCATGGCGGCGACCGCGACCTCGGCCGCCCGGTCGAGGTCGCCGTCGTCGGCCAGGTCGACCACGACCGAGCTGCGCACATGCTCGAAACCGGTCTGGACGGTGACGATCTCCGAGTGCAGGGTGCCGTTGGGGACCAGCACCAGCCGACCGTCGAAGGTCCGGACCGAGGTGCTCGTCAGCCCCATGTCGACGACGGTGCCCCGGTGGTCGAGGACCGAGATCTGGTCGCCCACGCGGAACCGGTCGCGGGTGAGGATGACGATGCCGGCGAACATGTTGCCCAGGACCGTCTGGAAGGCGATGCCGGCCGCGATCGAGATGACCCCGAGCCCGCCGAGGACGTTGACGGGCCGGATGCTCGGGAAGGTGACGGCCAGGGCGACGCCCACGGCGAGCGCACCGACCAGCCAGGAGACCAGCCGCCCGAAGACCCGGGCGGAGCTCTCGCTGCGCCCCCGCCACGACAGCCAGCGGCTGACCGCCGTCCTGACGAGCTGCCCGAGGAGCAGGCCCACCAGGAGCACCCCCAGCCCGAGCCCCGCACCGAGCCAGGTGACCGGGGGGAGCTCCAGGGCGTGCAGCGGGCCGCTCACCACGGCGACTCCTCGTCCGCCCGCCCGACCGACGCCTCCGCGCGCCCGAGCCAGGTCCGCAGGTGGGGGCGGTGCGCGGGCAGGGACGCGGTGAGCAGGTCCTCGACCATCGACACCACCCGGCGCGGCACCTGACGGGCGTCGCGGCCGTAGTGCAGCGGCTCGGTGAGCGCGAGGTCGACGAGCTGCTCGACGCGCTGGGGGCGGTGCACCAGGCGCACCGCACCGTCCTGCGTGACGACGGCCGGGAGGTCCGCCCGGGTGACGGTGAGCCGCAGCACGCGGTGCAGCTCGTCGAGAGCCTGCACGGCCGTGGTGGGGTCGTTGATGCCGGGGGAGAGAGCCCGCTCGGCGATGTCGACGAGCTTGCGGATCCCGAAGCCCGGGTCCTGGGTGAACCAGCGGTCCTGGGCGACCACGACCATGCGGCGGGGTCGGCGGAGCTCGTCCTCCTCCAGCGCGGGGGCCGCGCGGTCACGCCATACCCGCAGCGCCGGGGCACCCTCGGGGATGAAGGTGCCCACCTGCGGCAGCACCTCCACAACGGCCCCGTGCTCGGCCGCCCACGACACCAGCCCGTGGTGGTCGACCTCGACGACCGCACCGTGCTCCTGGGCGGGGACCGTCGTCGGGACCAGGCCGTCGTCCGGCTGCCACGTCTGCGCACCCAGGCGCGCACCGGACGCCCCCGCCTCGGGCAGGTAGCGCCCGACCACGTCGACCGTCCCGTCACCCAGGTGCGAGACGATCGAGGACACCTGGATGGAGTTGGTGATGTGGTGGATGAAGGCCAGGAACATCCCCACGCTCGCCAGCACGAGCAGGAAGCTGAGGGTGACCGAGACCTGCGGGACGAAGGCGCCCCCCTCGCCGCTGTCCCCCTCGACCGAGCGCAGCACGGTGAGCGCGTAGGTGAAGCTGGCGGCGAAGATGCCGAGCGTCACCTGCGTGACCCGGCTGGAGAGGAAGTCACCGAGGACGCGCGGGGAGTACTGGCTGCTGGCGAGCTGGACGACCACCATGGTGATGGAGAAGACGAGGCCGGTGACCGAGATCATCGCCCCGGCGATGGTGCCCAGGAGGTCGCGGGCCCCGCTCGGGCCGCCGGGGAAGACGAAGGGCAGCTGCTCCCCGAGGGTGCGGTCGAGCTCCGGCATGAGGTAGCCGGCCAGCAGCGCGACGATGACCACGACCATCGGCAGCACCCAGAAGGGCCGCCACACCCGGTCCCAGCGGCTCGTCCGGTTGGTCCTGGGCAGTGCCCCGAGGTCCTCGCCGTCGGCCGCGTCCGCGGAGGTGGCCCCGGTCCCCCTGTGCGGCTCGGTCCGGTCGGGGGGCGGGCTCGGCATCCCGTCACCCTACGCTGGGCGGTCATGACGAGCGCGCAGGTCACGACGCCGGAGCCGCCGAGGGCCGAGCCGCCCCGGGCCGAGCTGGCGCGGGCCGAGCCGCCCCGGGCCGAGCTGGCGCGGGCCGAGCTGGCCCTGGGCAGGACCGCCGACCGGCTGCAGGCAGTCGCGCTGCGCAGCCGGCACGAGGCGGTCCTGGGGGCACTGGCCGACGCGGCCGGGATGCCGGCCGAGCCGCGGGCGCTGGTGGGGCGCCTGCTGGCGGGCGCGCCGCTGCCCCGGCGCTCGCTCGTACCCCGCCGGACGCTGCCGTTCACCCTCTCCCTCGCGACCGCCTGGGCGGGGATGGCGCGGGAGGACGCGGAGCGGTCGGCGGCCGTCGAGGTGTACCGCCAGGTGCTGGCCGAGCACGGGCCCCGGGGGTTGCGGCGCCTCGAGCAGAGGCACTACCTCCAGGCCGCCTTCCTCGCCGGCCGGCACGACCTGGTGCGGGAGGGTCTGGGCCTGCTCGACGGGGTCAGCGGCGACGTGACCGCGGGGCTGCGCGCCGACCTGGCGAACCCGCATGCGCTGCAGGACGGGCGCCCGGTGGTCGGTGCGGCGCCCGAGGACCACCGCCGGTGGGTGGAGCTGCTCGGGTCGCGGTTCGTCGAGCGCGGGCTCGCTGCGCCACAGGTCGACCCGGAGGCCTCCCCGGCCCTCGACGGGCTCTCCCTGGCTCCCGGCAGGTCGGTCGACGGACCGCTGGTGACGGTGGTGGTGCCGGCGTGGCGGCCCGGCCCGGAGCTGCTGACCTCGGTGCGCTCGGTCCTGGCCCAGAGCTACGGCCACCTCGAGGTGCTCCTCGTCGACGACGCCTCCGGGCCGGAGCACGAGGCGGTGCTGGCGGCGTGCGAGGCGCTCGACCCACGGGTGCGGCTGCTCCGGCAGCCGGTCAACGGCGGGTCCTACCTCGCCCGCAACGCCGCGCTCGCGCTCGCCCGCGGCGCCTTCGTCACCACCCAGGACGCCGACGACTGGTCCCACCCGGAGCGCGTCGCGGCGCAGGTGACCGCGCTCGACGAGCGCCCCGACGCGGTCGCCAGCCGCAGCGTCGCGATCCGTGCGCGGCCCGACCTGACGCGGCAGTGGTTCGGCTACCGCCCGGAACGGATGAACGCCAGCTCGCTGCTGCTGCGCCGGGAGGTGCTCGACCGGGTGGGGCCGTTCGACGGCATCCGCAAGGGGGCCGACTCGGAGATGACCGAGCGGCTGCGCCTCGTCGGCGAGGTGGTCGACGTGGTCCGGCCGCTCGCGATCACCCGGCTCGCGGCCGGCTCGCTCTCCCGCGCCGACTTCAGCTGGGGCTGGCACCACCCCGACCGGGTCCTGTTCCGCAGCTCCTACCGCGACTGGCACCGCAGGGTCGCCGACGGGGCCGGTCCGGCCTCCCTGCCGCTGACGCGCGAGGGGAGGCACCCGTATGTCGTGCCACGCGCCTTCGTGCGCGGGCTCCCCCCGGCCGGGTCCGACCCGGTGCCGCGGACGGCATACCCGCTGCTGCTCCTCGCGGACGCCGCGGACCCGGTGCCCGCCGCCACCGGCCTGACGATCGACGGGCTGGCCGCCACGGTCGACCGGCTGGCGGTGCTGGGGCGCGAGGACCTGACCCTGGCCCGCGTGGAGCAGCCCGAGCACGCGACGGAGCTGCTCGGGGCCGCCCGGGAGGCTCGTGTCGACCTGCTCACCGACGCCGACGAGGTCGAGGCGGCCGTGCTGCTGGTGCTGGAGCCGTCCCTCCTCGCGCTGCCTGCGCTCCCGCTGCCGAGGCTGCGCGGGCGCGAGGTGGTGGTCGCCGCGGTGCCGCCCGGTCAGCACGAGCGCCCCCGGGATCTCGAGGCCGCCGGGTCCACCGCCCGCGCCCTGTCCGGTCGTGCACCGCGGTGGTGCGCACGGGACGCGGCGGAGCAGCAGGTGTGGCGGACCGAGGGCTGGGAGCTGCCGCTCCTGGGGGAGGTGCTCCGAGAGGTCCTGCCCGGGCAGGCGAGCGTCAGGGGCGCGGGGTGACCCGGAGGACCACGTCGTCCTCACCGTCCGAGCTGGTCACCCAGAGCGCCCCCTCGTCGTCGAGGGTCAGCGAGCGCAGCCGGCCGTGGGTCCCGTCGAGCTCGGGCACCCGCTCCTCGGCGACGACCGTGGTGCCGTCCACCGTCAGCACGGTGACCCCGCTCCCCTTGAGCTCGGCGACGGCCAGGGCACCAGCCCAGGCGCCCCACTGCTCGCCCTCGAGGAAGACCGCCCCGCTCGTGGCGTGCGTCGGCGTCCCGCTGGACCAGGCCGCCTCCACGGCGTCCGGGAACGCCTCCAGGTCGGTCATCGGGACCGACTCGTCGTAGCCGGGCACCGGGTCCCAGCCGTAGTTGCCGCCGGGCACGAGCACGTTGACCTCGTCGTCGACGTCCGGGCCGTGCTCCACCTCCCAGACCGCGCCGGTGCCGGGCTGCTCCGCGAGGCCCTGCACGTTGCGGTGGCCGTGGGTGAGGACGCGGGGGTCGGCGCCCTTGACGTGCCCGTCCGGGTCGGCGGGTGCGCCGTCGAGCGTGAGGGCCAGCACCTTGCCGCCGAGCGAGCCGAGGTCCTGCGGGTGCGTGCCCACCGCCGCGTCGCCGGTGCCGACGAGGAGGGTGCCGTCACCGGTGACGAGGAGCCGGCAGCCGCTGTGCCGTCCGGAGCTGAGCGGCAGCCCGGTGACGAGGGTGGTGTCCACCGCCGCCCGGGTGACCGCCTCGTCCAGCCGCAGGCGGGTGACCCGCACGTCGGGTGCCTCACCCGTCGGGTGCGCCGCGTGGCAGACGAGGACGGACCGGTCGTCCTCGAACGTCGGCGACACGGCCAGGCCCATGAGCCCCGCCTCGCTGCCGACGAACAGCCCGTCCAGCTCGAGGTCCAGCTCACGGACGGCGCCGCCGTCGGGGTCGACCGCCAGCAGTCGGCCGCCGCGCTCGGTCACCAGGGCCGTCCCGTCAGGGAGCAGCTGGACGTCCCACGGCAGCGCCAGCCCGTCCGCGACGACCTCGACGTCCAGCGCCGGGGCCTCGTCCGAGGGAGCGTCGTCGGGTGCGGAGGTGGCCGGGGTCGAGGAGGTGCCGCCCTCGGGAGCGCCGTCCTCGGTCGGACCGGCCGCACCGTCCTCGGTCGGGCCGTCCTCACCGTCGTCCGGGCTGCCGGTGGCGGGCGCGGAGGCCGGGGACGCGCCGTCGCCGGGCACCTCCGCGTCCGTCCCGACGCTGCACCCGAGGAGGGCCAGGGACAGGAGCGCGGGCACGACGACCGGTCGTGGGAGCCTCATGCCGATCCACTGTAGGTCGCGCGTCCGAGCCGTGCGTGTTGGTGGGCGCCCGCCGCCATGGCGCTGAATAGGGTGGCGCGATGGTGCTGGACACGCGGGGGCTGCGGTGGTGGACGCTCACGCTCCTCGTCGTGACGGGGCTCCTGGCCGCCGCGTCGGTGCTGCTGCACCTCAGGGTGCGGGGCACCGCGGCCAACGACCTCTTCAGCTACTTCCACCTGGGGTCGGAGGTCGGCCTCTCCGCGTACTGGAACGCCCTCCTCCTCGGGCTGGTGGCCGCCTGCGCGCTGTTCAGCGGGTTCGTGACCCGGGCGAGGTCACGGCGGTGGGGCTGGTTCGTCGTGGCGGCCGTGACCCTCTTCCTCAGCCTCGACGAGGCGACCCGGCTGCACGAGCGCACCGCCGCGTTGGTCACGACCAACCCGCTCCCGACGTACACGTGGGTGGTCGCAGGCATCCCGCTCGCCGCGCTGATGGTCGGCGTCCTCTGGTTCGCCACCCGCAGCCTGCCCACCGTCCTGCGACGTCGGCTGGGGATCGCGCTCGCGGTCTACATCGTCGGGGCGCTCGGCTTCGAGGCGCTGAGCGGGGTGGCCTGGCGCCAGCAGCGTCCCGACCTGTCCGAGGCCCTGGGCACCGTCGAGGAGGTGCTCGAGATGGTGGCCTGCGTCTACGCCGTCCACGTGCTGGTGCAGTCCTGGCTGCCCCTGCGCCTGGAGGTGCGCTCGACGCCGGCCGGGGTCTCAGACCGCGTCTGAGGTGATCCCGAGGAACTCCCGGATCGCCGGCAGCTCGCGCCGCGCCTGGGCGAGCCCGGCCTCGTGGCTGGCCCGCAGCCGCGCCACGCTGCGCTCGCCGTTGCCGACCGGCATCACCTCGGGGACGAACAGGTAGGCCGCCCCGGCCCTCTCCAGCTCCCACAGCTCCTCACGGGTCGCGTTGTAGCGGGCAGGGCGGTCCCGCAGCGCGTCGGCGACCGTCGGCAGGCGGCGGTACCACCGGCGCAGCAGCCAGTCGTTGCGCAGCGGCTCCTTGACGTAGGCGCGGGGCTGGGTCAGCACGACGAGGAACCGCTGCCACCCGTCCGCCCGTGCCGCGTCGAGGGGTATGCCGCCCGCCGGACCGAGCGCCCCGTCCACGTAGACCTCCCCGTCGATGGTCACCGGCGGCATCACCACCGGCATGGTCGAGGAGGCCCGTACCCGCACCATCAGGTCGGCCAGCGTCGGTGTGTCCTCGCGCCCCCAGTGCACCTGCACCCCGCGGGTCGCGTTGAACGCGCCGATCCGCCAACGGGTGCTGACCGAGGCGGCCGAGAAGGTGTCCCAGTCGAAGGGCAGCGCCTGACCCGGCAGCCCGGTCTCCTCGTAGATGTACCGCGCGTTGAACAGCCCCTGCCCGCGGGCGAACGTGCGCCAGTCCCCGAACTGCGGATCGGCGGCAAAGTCGGTGAAGCTGTGCCGCGCCCTCCAGGGGTCGCGGGAGAGGTAGTTGACGGCGTTGCTCGACCCGGCCGAGATCCCGCCGACCCAGTCCAGGTGCAGCCCCGCCTCCAGGAGGGCGACCAGCAGGCCCGACGTGTAGGAGGCGCGCATGCCGCCGCCCTCGAACAGCAGCGCCGTGCCGGTCACGGTCGGGTGCAGCGGGGCGCTCACGACCACACGGTATGCCGTCGCGCGGCATACCCCCCTCCCTCCCCTGGACGACCACCTCCGCTCCACCGGGCCTCCCGTCCCCCGCTCCCACTGGCCGCCCGTCCCCCCTCCGCCTGGCCGCCCCTCCGTGTCAAGGTGCGGTCACCTTGCCGGGACCTTCATCACCCTGTAGCGCGATGAAGGTCCGGCGGAGGCGATTGCACCACGTGGGGTCAGCCCGCGCGTCGTGCCGTGGCCAGCGCGGCCCCGACGAGCGACCGCACCCGCTCGGGACGGGAGAGGTCCGACCAGATGAGGCGGACGACGACGTACCCGGCCCGCTGCAGCCGTATCTCGCGACGCTTCTCGCGCACGAGCGCGTCGGGGGACGCGTACTTGACCATGCCGTCGAACTCGACGATGACCCTCGTCCCCTGCAGCAGGAAGTCCACCCTGCCGATGACCGCACCGAGCTCGTCCCGGATGACGACCTGCGGCACCGGGGTGTATCCGAGCCCACGGAGCAGCAGCCTGCTCAGGGTCTCCCCGGGTGACTCGGTCCGCGCGTCCATGAGGTCGATGGCCCGCACGAACGTGGCGTGCACGGGATGGTGCGGTCGGGTGACCACGGCCGTGCGCAGGGCGTCGTGGGTGACCAGCTGCCGGTGCAGGGCGGCGTCCCCCACGACGACGGCCTCGTCGCGCCCGCGCAGCTGCGCCACCCCCATCACGACGAGGACCGGCTCCAGGACCTCGACACCGTGCACGGTGGTGTGCCGAGCGTCGGTGTAGCCGGTGTGGATGGTCGAGCCGGCCCGCCGGCGGTGCTGCCCGGCGCCCCGCCGGCACCCGTGGACCCGGTCGGGGACGACGGTGAGCGGCAGGCCGTGCATCAGCGCGGCGCTCGTGTGGCTCACCAGGACGTCAGGCGGCCAGGTCCTGGCGACCGCGGTCGCCCGCAGGACGTGCCGGCCGGCTGGGTCGGCACGCTCGTGACGGTCGCCGTCGACGAAGGCGGACCGGCCCACCCGACGGAGGACGCCCGCGGCCACGAGCCGGCGCACGCCGTCCGGTCCTACGCCGAGACGGTGCAGGTCGGCGCTCGTCACCGTGCCGGCGTGGAGCCGCAGCTCACGACGCACCAGGTCCAGCTGGCCGGGCGGAAGGCGGAGATCGTGGGAGGACGTCACCCGGTCCACTGTGCCGAAGCCAGCCCCGGTCCTGACCGCGTTGTCCACAGGCTGCGTCCTGGGCCTGAATGGCCCGACCACAACCCTTCACCCAGGTGCGGTCACCACGATGGGACCTCCATCACGCTGGAGGGTGATGGAGGTCGGCCGGGGGTGAGCGCACTCCGCAGGCCGGACTCGGACGCGACCACCCTCAGCCGGTCCGTGGCCCCGACGCCACCACCCGCCCACCCTCGTCGCCGGCTCCGGGCCCGACCTCGACGAGCCAGTCCGCGGTCGCGACGGCCGCCGGGTCGTGCTCGGCCAGCAGCACCGTGTGGCCGGCGTCGACGAGGGCGTGCAGGACCGACAGCAGCCGGTGCACGTCGGCGGGGTGCAACCCGGAGGTCGGCTCGTCGAGGACGTAGAGGGTCGGTGCGCGGCGCTCCTTCTGCAGCTCGGTGGCGAGCTTGATCCGCTGCGCCTCGCCGCCGGAGAGCTCGGTGGCCGGCTGGCCGAGGGTCAGGTAGCCCAGGCCCAGGGCCTGCAGGGCCTCCAGCGCGCGCCGCGCCGCGGGCAGCTCGCGGAGCACCTCCAGGGCCTCGGACACGCTGCGCCGCAACAGGTCCGCGACGGTCAACCCGTGCCAGCGCACCTCCAGCGTCTGCGGGCCGAAGCGGTCGCCCCGGCAGTCGGGGCACAGCGAGTAGGTCCCGGGCAGGAAGAGCAGCTCGACGGACACTGCCCCCTCGCCCTGGCAGGTCGGACACCGCCCGGCCGCGGTGTTGAAGCTGAACCGGCTCGCCCGGAATCCGCGCTCGCGCGCGTCGGGGGTCGCGGCGTAGGCCGCCCGGACGGCGTCCCACAAGCCGGTGTAGGTCGCCAGGGTGGAGCGGGGTGACCGCCCGATCGGCTTCTGGGTGATCCGCACGACCCGGGTCGGTATGCCGTCCCCGCTCGCCCGGGCGCGCGCCGCGCCCCCGCCGCCCCGCTCCTCCCGGCCGGTGCCCTCGTCCGCCGCGGCGTCGTCCTCGTCCTCGAGCTCCGCCTCGTCCTCGACGCTGGCCAGCCGTTCACCCACGACGTCGTGCACCGCGTCGAGCAGGCTGGTCTTGCCCGACCCGGAGATCCCGGTGACGACGATGAGGGCACCGAGCGGCAGGTCGAGGTCGGCGCCGCGCACGGTGTGACGGCTCAGCGCGGAGAGCGCAAGGGTGCCGGTCCCGCGGCGCGGCGGTCCCTCCCGGACCTCCTCGGGATGGACGGGCCGGGAGAGGTAGCGGGCGGTGACGGACCCCGCGGCACGGGGAAGCCCGTCCAGCACCCCGGACCACAGCACGCTGCCGCCCTCGTCCCCGGCCCCCGGACCGACGTCCACCACCCAGTCGCACCCGGCCACGACCCCCATGTCGTGCTCGACGACGATCACCGTGTTGCCGGCGGCGACCAGGCCGCGCAGGAGGGCGACGAGCCGCTCGGTGTCCTGCGGGTGCAGCCCCGCGGACGGCTCGTCGAGCACGTAGACGACCCCGAACAGCCCCGACCGCAGCGCCGTCGCCAGCCGGAGCCGCTGCAGCTCGCCCGACGACACGGTCGTCGTCCCCCGACCGAGCGAGAGGTGGCCCAGGCCGAGGTCGACCATGAGCGAGAGGCGCCCGACGAGGTCCTCGAGCAGCACCCGCTCGGCCTCCTCCCGGGCGCTCGGCCCCGCTGGCACCACCGACCCTCCGGTCCGTCCGCGCGGACCCGCCGGTGGTGGGAGGGCGAGCTGCGCGAGACGGGCGCCGAGCAGGTCGAGCAGGTCGGTGACGGGGAGGGCGGACGCCTCGTCGACCGCGAGCCCCTCCCAGGTCACGGCCAGCGCGTCCGGGCGCAGGCGCCGACCCGCGCAGACCTCGCAGGGGTGCGTCTCGACATACCGGAGGGCGCGGCGGCGCTGGGAGACCGAGCGGGTCTCGGCGAGGGTGCGCAGGACGTAGCGGGAGGCGGAGGAGAAGGTGCCCCGGTAGGGGCGGGAGATGCGCTCCGGGTCACGGGTGGGCACGACCGTGACGACCGGCTGCTCGTCGGTGAACAGGACCCACTCGCGGGTGGCCGCCGGCAGGTCGCGCCACGGGACGTCGACGTCGTGACCCAGGGTCGAGACGATGTCGCGGTAGTTCTTGCCCAGCCACGCCCCGGGCCACGCCGCCACCGCCCCGTCGGCGATCGAGCGCGACGGGTCGGGGACCATCGCAGCCTCGGTGGGCAGGTGCCGCACGCCCAGGCCCCCGCAGCCCGGGCAGGCGCCGACGGCCGTGTTGGCGGAGAAGTGGTCGGAGTCCATCGGCGCCACGCCGTCCGGGTAGTCGCCGCAGCGCGACCACAGCATCCGCAGCGTGCTGCCCGCGGTGGTCGCCGTGCCGACGCTGGAGCGTGTCGAGGCGCCGCCGCGGCCCTGCTCGAGCGCGACGGTCGGCGGCAGTCCCTGGACGTCACCGACCTGCGGGTCGACCGCCGCATGGATGAGGCGGCGGGCGAACGGGGCGACCGAGTCGAGGTAGCGGCGCTGCGCCTCGCCGTGGATCGTGCCGAACGCCAGGCTCGACTTGCCCGACCCGGACACCCCGGTCACCGCGACGAGCGCGTCGCGGGGCAGGTCGACGTCGACGTCGCGCAGGTTGTGCAGGCGCGCGCCCCTGACGCGGATGGAGTGCTCGCTCACCCGCCCGAGGGTATGCCGTGGGCTCGTCGGGTGCGCCCGCTCAGACCGTGGTGCCCGGCTCGAGCCGGCCCCCGGCCTCCACGACGCGCCCGCCCCCGACCCGGCTGTCGCGACCGACGAGGGTGATCGCCTCGTCGGTGAGCAGGGTGCCCGCAGGCGCGGCGCCGACGCTGGCCCCGCGGCCCACCCGGGAGCCCTCGTCGACGACCGCGGTGCGCACGGTCGCACCGGCCTCCACCACGACGTCGCCCAGGAGCACGCTGTCCTCGACGACCGCCCCGCTCCCCACCTCGACGCGGGGGCCGAGGACGCTGCGCCGCACCGTCCCGCGCACCCGGCTGCCGGGGCCGACCATCGAACCGCTGACCCGGGCCTCGTCGTCGAACCACGCTGGCGGGTCCGGGATGCTCGGGGCGAGGACCGGGCGGAGGGGGTGGTCGAAGACGTCGACGCGTCCGGCGAGCAGGTCGCGGTGAGCCTGCAGGTAGGCCTTCGGCCGGCCGACGTCCCGCCAGTAGCCGGGGAGCGGGTCGGCATACACCCTGCCGCGGTCGACGAGGGCGGGCAGCAGGTGCTCGCCGAAGTCACCCAGCCCGGTGTCGCCGTGCTCCGTCGCGTCCTGGTGCAGCAGGACGCGCAGCCGCTCCAGCTCGGCGACGAGGACGGCGGGCTCGTAGAGGAAGATCTCGACCGCCACGGTGCCGGTCCGGGTGGAGGAGGGCTTGTAGTCGACGGCGGACACCAGGCCCTCGGCGTCGGCGTGGACGACCATGTTGTGGACGGCCTCCCGCACGCCGACCTCGGCCGTGACGACGGTGCACTCCGCTCCGCGCTCGAGGTGCCGGCTGACCATCGGGCGCAGGTCGGCGGAGAAGACGTGGTCGGCGGAGAGGACGAGGAGGACGTCGGGGTCGAAGGCCAGGATCTCGTCGCGCAGCCGGAACAGCCCGTCGGCGTTGCCGTGGCTGAAGCCGTCGTCCTGCGCCGGGCCGGAGCCCTGCTCGGGCGTGATCCTCCGGAAGCCGCCGTGGGTGCGGTCGAGGTCCCACGGGCGCCCGCCGGCCAGGTAGGTGTCCAGGGTGCTCGACTGGTACTGCACGCTCACCCAGACGTCCGTGACCCCGCTCGCGACGAGCGAGGAGAGGGGGAAGTCGACGAGGGCGTGCGTCCCGGCGAAGGGGAGCGCCGGCTTGGCACGCTCGCGCGTCAGCACGTCCATGCGGCTGCCCGCACCGCCCGCCTGCACGATCGCGAGGGTCCGCAGCCCCACCGGCAGAGTCGTCACCCGGGGGAGTGTATGCCGCCCCCCCTCATCCCTGTCGGCCGGTCGGGACCGGCGCGCTGGGGGACCCGCGCGGTGGCCTCGTCACGGGTGCGTGTCGCCGGTGTGTGATGGCTCACGGTGCGAAATAGATGACGGTTCAACCGAGTTGGACAGGTCATGAAGATCGGCATCGTCATCAGCACCACCCGTCCCTCGCGCATCGGCCACCGCGTCGCCGGGTGGATCGCCTCCCAGGCGCCCGAGGGCGTCACCGCGGAGGTCGTGGACCTCGCAGAGGTGGCCCTGCCGTTCTTCGCGGACAGCGCCCACCCGAAGCTGGGCCGCTACACCGAGCCCGCGACGATCGCCTGGGCCGAGCGGGTCTCCGGCTACGACGCGATGATCTTCACCGTCGCCGAGTACAACGGCGGCTACCCCGCCCCGCTGAAGAACGCCATCGACGCCCTCTACCCCGAGTGGAACGACCTTCCGGTCGGTGTCGTCGGCTACGGCTGGGGCGGCGCCGGTCGCGCCGTCACCGCCCTGCGCCCCGTGCTGGAGAACATCAAGGCCGTCCGCGTCGACGGCCCGGCCCTCACCTTCGGCACCCACCTCACGCCCGAGGGCGAGTTCCTCACCGACGCGCGCGACCTGGCCGTCCCCGCGCTCTACGCCGACCTCGCCGCCCGGGTGCCCGCCCGCGTCTGACCGCCCCCGCGCTCCCCGACCGCCGCATCCAGGGCCGGCCGGGAGCGGGTCGTGCTCGGATCAGGCGAGGCGCCACCGCATACCCTGCCCCTGTGAGCCAGCCAGCACCTGACGCGACGCCCCTCGTCCTCCTCCACGGCACCGGCCAGGCGCCCATGGCGTGGGAGGACGTCGTGGTGGCGCTCTACGGGTCCCGGCGGCTGCTGACCCCGTGGGTCCCCGGGCTGAAGCCGACCGACAGGCGCTCGCTGCCGCTCGACCAGGCGGCCGCCGCGCTCGACACCCAGCTCATGCTCGAGGGGATGGAGCAGGCCGACGTGTGCGGTCTCGGGCTGGGGGCGATGGTCGCGGCCCAGCTCGCCGCGGACCACCCGGGGCGGGTCCGCAGGCTGGTGCTCGTGGGCGGGCAGGTCAGGCCCTCCCGCGCCGCGCTGCGGATGCAGTCGGGGCTGGTCAGGCTGGCCCCCGCCGCACGCCTGGCCGACGCGGGTCTGTCCAAGAACCGGCTGCTCGAGGCGCTCTCGGTGGCTCGCGACCTCGACCTCACCCTGGTCCTCCCGAGGATCACGGCGCCGACGCTCGTCGTCGTCGGCGGCACCGACCGGGCGGGGCAGCTGGGTGCCCGCGCGCTGGTCGACGGGATCGCGGGGGCCCGGCTGCGGGCGGTCCCCGGGTCGGGTCCTGCGGTCAACGTGGACGCGCCCGCCGAGCTGGTGACCGTGCTGCGGGAGTTCCTCGACTGACGGGGGTCGGTCGGTCCCGGTCGGGGTGCCCGACCTCAGCGGCCCGGGAGGCCGGTCCGGTCAAGCCGCGCCAGGAGGGCGAGCTGGGTGCGGCGCTCGCGCGCCAGGGTCAGGTATGCCGGTGCCGTCACCGCTCCGTCGAGCAGCCGCTTGGCCCTCGCCACGGCCCGGGGGTCGTGCCGCACGACCTGGGACACCAGCTCGTCCGCCACGGCCGCAGCGTCGACGGCGACCCGCGTCGCCAGGCCGAGCCGCACCGCCTCGGTGCCGTCCACCGACCTGGCGGTCAGCGTCAGGTCCTTGGCGACGTCGAGGCCGACGACCTCGGTGAGCGTGCGGGTCCCGCCCATGTCCGGCACCAGCCCCCAGCGCACCTCGCGCACCGACCACTGCGCGTCCGGGGTCGTCACCCGCAGGTCCGCGCCGAGCGCGAGCTGGAGTCCGGCGCCGAGGCAGTGACCGTGCACGACCGCGACCACCGGCACGGGCAGCCGGCGCCAGGCCCAGCAGGCCTCCTGGAACACGTTGGTGCCCGTCCACGGACGTGGGACGAAGCGTGCGGCGATCCCGCCCGGCCGCCGCAGCGCAGCCCGCAGGTCGAGCCCGGCGCAGAACGTCTCGCCCTCGCCCGACAGCAGCACGGCCCGGACCGACCGGTCCCGGCGCAGCGATCGTGCGGTCGCGACCAGCTCGTCGAGCATCTCCAGCGTCAGCGCGTTGAGCTTGTCGGGCCGGGCGAGGCGCACCCGCGCCACCCCCTCCGCGACCTCGCAGGTGACCGTCCCCGCCAGCGTGAGCGCCGTCATACGCGCGAGCATGCCACGGACGCGCCCGCCACCGACCGGGCAGCCCGACGCCTACGCCGCCCAACGTCCACCGCCTCCGCCTGCCTCACGCTCGACTCACGACCGTCTTCTGTTCTGTGCGTCGGATGGATCGGACTCTCAGCACAGAACCTGGTCGCGAGTGGCCGCCGCAGTCATCTCGCCGTGAAGTTGTCCACAGGCCGTCGCCCGCTGGACGGTGACAGGAGCAGTTCCGGCTCAGACTGGCGGCCATGGATCCGCGAGTGCGCAGCCACCTCGACAGCTTCTCCGGCGTGCTCTCGACGAGGGCGGCGGTCAGGCTCGGGCTGACGGCCAACGACCTCCGGGCGATGGTCGCCGCCGGCGAGCTCGTCCGGGTGGCGCACGGTGCCTACCTCGACGCCGCCCTGCTGGTCGGCGCGACGCCGGAGGAGGACCACCGGCTCCGAGTGACCGCGATCGTCCTGGCCAAGGGTGGGTCGGTCGCCGCGAGCCACCACAGCGCCGCGGTGCTGCACGGGCTGCCGGTCCTGCGCGAGGCCCTCGGCTCGATCAGGGTGGCTCACACGCGGTCACGGTCGAACACCCGGAGGCGCCCCACCTTCACCCTGCACCGGTGCCCGGGCGAGGACGCGTTCGGCAGTGTCGGCCCGGTCGCGACGGTCGTCCCGGCGCTCGCCGTGATCGGCACCGCGGTGCTCGTGGGCGTGCGGTCGGGGTTGATGGCTGCCGACGCGGCGCTGCGCGGTGAGCTGACGACCCGCGATGAGATGGCGAGCTGGCTCGTCCGGTGGTCCCGCGTGCCCGGCGTCGACCGCGCCAGGCACGTCGTGGACCTGATGTCCCCGCTGGCGGAGTCGCCCGCCGAGTCGCTCCTGCGCCTCGCGCTCATCGCGCTGCGGCTCGACTTCGTTGAGCAGCACCCGCTCGAGCTGGAGGGCTGGACCGCGCGCGTCGACTTCTACCTTCCTGCGCTGGGTGTCGTGGTCGAGATGGACGGCATGTGCAAGTACGAGGGGAGCACCGGTTCGTTGAACCTCGCGGCCGAGAAGAGGCGGGAGGACCAGATTCGCGCTCGTGGCTACGGGGTCGCGAGGATCGAGTGGGCCGACCTCTTCAGGCCCCAGCGCATCCACGCGAAGATCAGGGCTGCTGCGCTGACCTCCCGCGTCTGAGGTCGACTCACGACCGGCTTGTGTCCTGTGAGTCGGATCGATCAGACTCACACGGCAGAACCAGGTCGTGAGTGGGGACGTGTCCGACGCCCCTGGCCGACCCGTCAGGCGGGTGTAGTTTTCTGCGGGTGACGACGCCGGTGCACCCAGCAGACTCCCACGACCTCATCCGCGTGCGCGGGGCCCGGGAGAACAACCTCCGCGACGTCAGCGTCGACCTGCCCAAGCGGCGGCTCACGGTGTTCACCGGGGTGTCTGGCTCCGGGAAGAGCTCGCTCGTCTTCGCCACCATCGCCGCCGAGTCGCAGCGGATGATCAACGAGACGTACTCGACGTTCGTGCAGGGCTTCATGCCCACCCTGGCGCGCCCTGACGTCGACCTGCTGGAGGGGTTGACGACGGCGATCATCGTCGACCAGGAGCGGATGGGCGCCAACATCCGCTCGACCGTGGGGACGGCGACGGACGCCAACGCCATGCTGCGCATCCTCTTCAGCAGGTTGGGCCGGCCGCACATCGGCACCGCGAAGGCGTTCTCCTTCAACGTCGCGTCGATGTCGGGTGCGGGGGCGGTGACCCTGGAGAAAGGTGGGCAGCAGGTCAAGGAGCGGCGGGAGTTCAGCGTCCAGGGCGGCATGTGCCCCCGCTGCGAGGGCACCGGCCACGTGACGGACTTCGACCGGAGCGCGCTCTACGACGAGGAGCGGTCCATCAGCGAGGGCGCGCTGACGATCCCGGGCTACACCATGGACGGGTGGTACGGCCGGATCTTCCGGAGCACCGGGCTCTTCGACGCCGACAAGCCGATCAAGGACTTCACCCAGCGCGAGCTGCGGGCCCTGCTCTACCAGGAGCCGACCAAGCTCAAGGTCGACGGCATCAACGTCACCTTCGAGGGCCTGATCCCGAAGATCCAGAAGAGCTTCCTGGCCAAGGACCGCGAGGCGATGCAGCCGCACATCCGGGCCTTCGTCGACCGGGCGGTGACCTTCGCGACCTGCCCCGACTGCGACGGGACGCGGCTCAACGAGGCGGCACGGTCCTCCAAGATCGACGGCACCAGCATCGCCGACGCCTGCCGCATGCAGATCAGCGACCTGGCCCGGTGGATCCGTGGGTTGGAGGAGCCGTCGGTGGCGCCGCTGCTCCAGGGGCTGCGGGAGACCCTCGACTCGTTCGTGGAGATCGGGCTCGGCTACCTGTCCCTCGACCGGCCCTCCGGCACCCTGTCCGGCGGTGAGGCGCAGCGCACGAAGATGATCCGGCACCTCGGTTCCTCCCTCACCGACGTGACCTACGTCTTCGACGAGCCGAGCATCGGGCTGCACCCGCACGACATCCAGCGGATGAACAGCCTGCTCCTGCGCCTGCGGGACAAGGGCAACACGGTGCTCGTGGTGGAGCACAAGCCGGAGATGATCGCGGGCGCCGACCACGTCGTGGACCTCGGCCCGGGCGCCGGCACCGCGGGTGGGGGGATCGTCTACGAGGGCAGCCTGGAGGGACTGCGCGGCAGCGGCACCCTCACCGGGCAGCACCTCGACGACCGGGCCAGGCTCAAGGAGACGCTGCGCCCGGCGACGGGTGTCCTGCAGATCCGCGGCGCGTCCACGAACAACCTCCAGGACGTCGACGTCGACGTGCCCACCGGTGTCCTCGTCGCCGTGACCGGCGTCGCGGGCAGCGGCAAGAGCTCGCTCATCCACGGCTCGCTCGCCCGCGAGGACGGCGTCGTGGTCATCGACCAGGGCGCCATCAAGGGGTCACGGCGCAGCAACCCGGCCACCTACACCGGTCTCCTCGAGCCGATCCGCAAGGCCTTCGCCAAGGCCAACGGGGTCAAGCCGGCCCTGTTCAGCCCGAACTCCGAGGGGGCCTGCCCGACCTGCAACGGCGCCGGCGTCGTCTACATGGACCTGGCGATGATGGCGGGCGTGGCCACCACCTGCGACGAGTGCGAGGGCCGTCGCTTCCAGGCGTCGGTGCTGGAGTTCACGCTCGGCGGCAAGGACATCAGCCAGGTGCTGTCGATGCCCATCGCCGAGGCGGAGGACTTCTTCGAGACCGGAGAGGCCCGCATCCCGGCCGCGCACAAGATCCTCGTCCGGCTCGAGGACGTGGGGCTCGGTTACGTCACCCTGGGCCAGCCGCTCACCACGCTGTCCGGCGGCGAGCGGCAGCGTCTCAAGCTGGCCGCCCAGATGGGTGACAAGGGCAAGGTCTACATCCTGGACGAGCCGACCACCGGCCTCCACCTCGCCGACGTGCAGAACCTGCTGGGACTGCTCGACCGCCTGGTCGACGCGGGCCGGTCGGTCATCGTGATCGAGCACCACCAGGCCGTCATGGCGCACGCCGACTGGATCATCGACCTGGGTCCGGGCGCGGGGCACGACGGCGGTCGCGTGGTCTTCGAGGGCACCCCGGCCGACCTCGTCACCGGGCGCGCCACCCTCACCGGGCAGCACCTCGCCGAGTATGTCGCCCGCTGACCTGCGCGGGCGCCGGGCCAGATCCGTGCTCGCGCCCGGTGGCGGGCGTACGAGCGCCATGCACGGCGCCGCTCCGCGGGGCGTCGTTGGTCTCGCCGCCGCCTTCCTCGCCTCCGGGACCCTGCACCTCGTGCGTCCGGAGCTGTTCGAGCCGATCGTGCCCCGGTTCCTCCCGGCACCCCGTGAGCTCGTGCTCGCCTCCGGCGTCGCCGAGCTGGTCTGCGGGGCGGGCCTGCTCCACCCGCGGACCAGGCCGGTCGCCGGCGCCGCGAGCGCGGCGCTCCTGGTCGCGGTCTTCCCGGCGAACGTGCAGATGAGCCTGTCGCACGGCCGTCGCGCGGCACGGACACGACAGCCGGCGCACGGCCTCGCATTCGCGGCCACGGTCGCCAGGCTGCCGCTGCAGTGGCCGCTGGTGCGGGTGGCGCTCCGGGCCGCCCGCGCCCAGGACGGGGCGCAGCCGCCGGCGCGCCGCGCTCAGGCCGCGGGGTAGCCCTCCCGGCGCAGCAGCCGCGCCAGGTGTGCAGCGTTGGCCGCCAGGGTCTTCGTCGCCGACGCGGTGACCTCCGGCGTCTCGTCGAGGTCCTTGTAGTCGACCGTGTGCATCGCCTCTCCGTTCCAGTACGTCACGCCGTGCGCCGGGATCGTGAAGCCGACGTCGTTGAGCGCCTGGAAGAGGATGGCCGAGATGTGGTGCGCACCGTCCTCGTTGCCGACGACGACGGCGACCGCGACCTTGCCGAAGGTCAGCAGCCGCCCCTCGTCGTCCTCCTCCGACAGCTCGGCGTCCAGCCGCTCCAGGACGCGCTGCGCGACGCTGGAGTGCTGACCCATCCACGTGGGCGTGCCGAGGACGAGGATGTCGGCAGCCATCACCTGCTCGCGGATCCCGGGCCAGGCGTCGCCGTCACCCATGTCCAGCTCGACGCCGGGCCGCACGTCGTGGTCGACGACGCGCACCTGCGACCCGGTGACGCCGTGCGTCGCCAGCGCGTCGAGCACCTGCTGCCCGAGCAGCCCGGTGCTGGACTCCGCGGGCGAGGGGCTGAGGGTGCAGTTGAGGACGAGGGCGGTCAGGGGGACGTCACCGGAGAAGGCCATCCCGGCACGGTATGCCGCGTGCCGGCGCCGCGCACCCGCAGAGGCCCGCGGCGCTCAGCGGCCGTGGTGACGCAGGTCATGGCAGCCCGGCGCCGGGGGGCCTAGCCTGGGGTCCATGAGGCGCGCGCTCGGCGCAACGGTGGTGGCCCTCCTCGTCCTGTCGGGGTGCGAGTCGGCGGGGGACGACGACGGACAGAGCCCGCCCACCACGACGACCGGCACCTCCGCACCGGCCGAGACGTCCTCCGAGGGGCCCACGTCGGAGGACCCGTCGTCGGAGGAGCCCACGTCCGACGACGCGACGGACGAGCCGACCGAGACGTCGTCCGGAACCGGTGACGCGACCTCCACGGGTGACACCGGCGACATACCGTCCGAGCCCGACCCCGACCGGTACCCGTGGGTCGGCGGCCCGGTGGAGGAGGAGACCCGGGCGGGTGCCGAGGGTCAGGAGATCACCGACGTGCGCACGGGGCTGCACGAGGGCTACGACCGGGTCGTCCTCGACCTGACGGGTGAGGAGCCGGCGCTGGGCTGGTTCGTCAGCTTCGTCGACGAGGCGGTCGAGGACCCGAGCGGCCTGCCGCTCGACGTCGATGGGGACGCGTTCCTGCAGGTGGTCGTGCGCGGCATCGACTGGACCACGGAGTCCCCCGAGCGCTACGACGGCGACCCCGTGGAGGGTGCCGGCACCGAGGTCGTGACGGAGGTCGTCCTCGGCGGGCTCTTCGAGGGTCAGCAGCAGATCGTCATCGGCCTGACGCAGGAGACGGCGTTCCGGGTGTTCTCCCTGCCGGACCCGGCCCGGATCGTCATCGACGTCCAGCACCCCTGATGCCCTGAGCCCCAGCCCGGCCCACGGTCGTCGGCTGAGCGCGAGGCAGCTGTAGGTTCTCGGACGACCTGTCGGAAGAGCAGTCGCGTGACCTGCAGAGGGACAGTCCTTGAGCCGCCGTCCGTCTCCTTAACTTGTCGGAATCCTCACGCCGGGGTCGCTGATCCAATGCCGGTTCACCGTCCCCATTCCGTCGAGCGGGCCGACATTCTCTTTGTCTGGGGGAGGGTCAACCAGGCAGGTCATGTGGTTAGTTAGGGGGCGTCTCATGCGCTGGCGCGCATTTGTCCAGACCGGAGACATACCACCACTTACCAGATCTGGCTAGTCGCAGGATGTGGCTCGCTCGACCGTCCGCGCCTACCCTGACCCAGACACCCGCAGACACCTCGCTGTCCTTGCCGGCAGGCAGTCCTTCGAGGGTGGCGAAGTTCCGGATTGCCTGCGCCGGATCTTCTGCGGCGCCTGGGCCGGTAGCCGCCCCGCCATCCCCCGCGACCACAATGTCGCTACCCTCCCACTGATCGCACCCCAGCGTCGAGTGCTCCACCGGGCGGTCGGTAACCGCCGCCCCCTCACCCGTCGTTCCCGGTGCTGGGTCGGACCCGGCGCAGGCTCCCAGCCCAACCGCTAACGCGACAGTCGCGGTCACTACTGCGAACCGTCGCCCCCTGCTGCGCCTCGGACCCATCCTGACTCCTAGTCGTAAGCCGCCTCTGTTGTGTGAATGTCGTGCGTTCCTAACGTTCGCCAGTACGTCGAGCCTAGTTCGAAACCAGACACGGGCTCCGACGTACAGCTCTACCACCGCGGCACTCATGTCCTGCCTGCCCTGACACTGATCATCGACGTGCTGTCGACAGGCGTGGTCATGTCCACCGCCCAGTCGCCGCGCCACAGCAAGCTCAGCAGGGCAAGCCGCCCGCCAGGCTTTCCCGAAGCTGCCAGGAGGTCCTCGACCTGACCGATGGTCATGCCCGTGCGTCCGGCAGCGGAGGCGGCCGCCAGCTCGGCCGTTCCAACACCGCGGCGGGCGACGGCGAACGTCTGGATGTTCGCCAGGGTGACCGGGTCGGCGCCGGACCATACCTCGTACCGGACGCCTTTGGCCTGGCACAGACGTGCGGTCGACGAACTCGGCGGGCTTGACGTCCACGACCGTCATAACGCCACGCCTGTCGGTCAGCAGCAGGTCCGGCGCGTGCCGCCGTAGGACTCCCTCGTCCGATCCGCCGAACCACATCGGCTGGGCGGCGATCCAGTGCACATCAGCGTCGAAGTCGGCCAGCCACAGCCGATCCAGCTCCAACCGACTCTCATAGGGCACGTGCGCACCCGTAGTCGCCGACCAGAACAGGCCTGAGTAGTGACGTTGGCGGACATGCGACTTCAGCCGACGCACCGGCAACGCGGTGGATGCGCGCTTGAGGTCCAGCTGCCGAAGCGACGTCGTGACCGACTCGCCGTCGGCGTAGCGAACCTCCGTGTCCAAGGGGTTCGTCGCGCCCAGGGCCACCAGCGTCCTACCAGGACACGAAATCGGGACTCAGGACACGCGCGGGACACGAAACTGGGATCGGGACAAGAAATTCGGGTTCCTACAGACGTCCTGAACCTCCCACGACCCAGGAGCGGGAACAACCCCGCGTCGGCAAGAGTTGAGCCTGATGAACTCAACTTCGCTGAGCGCCGGTTTGACAACACGACGGCCGTTCCGCAAGGTTGAGCCCAGACGTGTCAACCCGCGTCCCGCCCGTCCGGGGTGAGGCGCACCGCATACCAAGGAGAGCACCCACATGGGACGTGCAGTCGGCATCGACCTCGGCACCACCAACTCGGCGGTCGCCGTCCTCACCGGCGGCGAGCCGGAGATCATCGCGAACGCGGAGGGCGGTCGGACCACCCCGTCCGTCGTCAGCTTCGCCAAGAACGGCGAGGTCCTCGTCGGTGAGGTGGCCAAGCGCCAGGCCGTCACCAACGTCGACCGCACGATCCGCTCGGTCAAGCGCCACATGGGCACCGACTGGTCGACGCAGGACATCGACGGCAAGAAGTACACCCCGCAGGAGATCAGCGCCCGCATCCTGATGAAGCTGAAGCGCGACGCGGAGGCCTACCTCGGCGAGCCCGTCACCGACGCCGTCATCACCGTGCCGGCCTACTTCGACGACGCGGAGCGCCAGTCCACCAAGGACGCCGGCGAGATCGCCGGCCTCAACGTCCTGCGCATCGTCAACGAGCCCACCGCCGCGGCGCTGGCCTACGGCCTCGACAAGGGCAAGGAGGACGAGCTCATCCTCGTCTTCGACCTGGGTGGCGGCACCTTCGACGTGTCACTGCTCGAGGTCGGCAAGGACCCCGAGGACGGCTTCGCGACCATCCAGGTCCGCGCCACCCACGGCGACAACAAGCTCGGCGGTGACGACTGGGACCAGCGCGTCATCGACCACCTGGTCACCACCGTGAAGAACCAGTCCGGCGTCGACCTGTCCAAGGACAAGATCGCCCTCCAGCGCCTCAAGGACGCCGCCGAGCAGGCCAAGAAGGAGCTCAGCTCCTCGACGAGCACCAACCTCAACCTGCAGTACCTCTCGATGGGTGAGAACGGCCCGATCCACCTGGACGAGACGCTCACCCGCGCGCAGTTCGAGCAGATGACCTCCGACCTGCTCGAGCGCACCAAGGCCCCGTTCGACCAGGTGATCAAGGACGCCGGCATCAAGGTCGAGGAGATCGACCACGTCGTCCTCGTCGGCGGCTCGACCCGCATGCCCGCGGTCGGCGACCTGGTCAGGAAGATGACCGGCGGCCAGGAGCCCAACAAGGGCGTCAACCCGGACGAGGTGGTCGCCGTCGGCGCCGCCCTGCAGGCCGGTGTCCTCAAGGGCGACCGCAAGGACGTCCTCCTCATCGACGTCACCCCGCTGTCCCTCGGCATCGAGACCCAGGGCGGCATCATGACCCGCCTCATCGAGCGCAACACGGCCATCCCGACGAAGCGCTCCGAGGTCTTCACCACGGCCAGCGACAACCAGCCGTCGGTGGGCATCCAGGTCTACCAGGGCGAGCGCGAGATCGCGGCGCACAACAAGCTGCTCGGCAACTTCGAGCTCACCGGCATCGCCCCGGCCCCCCGCGGCGTGCCGCAGATCGAGGTCACCTTCGACATCGACGCCAACGGCATCGTGCACGTGTCCGCCAAGGACCGTGGCACCGGCAAGGAGCAGTCGATGACGATCTCCGGCGGCTCGGCGCTGCCCAAGGACGAGATCGAGCGGATGATCAAGGACGCCGAGGCGCACGCCGAGGAGGACCGTCAGCGCAAGGAGGAGACCGAGACCCGCAACACCGCGGAGCAGCTCGTCTACTCCACCGAGAAGTTCCTGGCCGACTCCGGCGACAAGGTCCCGGCGGACGCCCGCGGCCCGGTCGACACCGCCCTGAAGGACCTCAAGGACGCCCTCAAGGCCGACAGCGGAGCCTCGCTGGACGACGTCAAGGCCAAGATGGAGACCCTCTCCACCGAGTCCCAGAAGATGGGCTCGGCCATGTATGCCGCGCAGCAGTCCGAGGGTGCCGGCGCCGGGGCGGGTGCGGGCTTCGCGGACGCCACCGGTGCGGCGGACGTCGACCCCAACCGCGCCGCCGGGTCCGACGACGACGTGGTGGACGCCGAGGTCGTCGACGACGAGGAGACCAAGTGACGGCCGACGAGACCGCCCGCACCGGCGGCCCCGGTGAGGACGAGGCCGTCGGCCGGGGACCGGTGATCCGGGACAAGCGGCGCATCGACCCGGAGACGGGCGAGGCCCGCAGGGCGCCCGCGGCGGAGCCCGACCGGGGCGACGTCGACGGCGGGTCCGACGACGCACCGGCCGAGCCGGGCGGCGCCGCCCAGACGGGCGCCGCGGACCAGTCGGGCGCCGCGGACCAGTCGGGCGCCCCCTCCGAGCCGGGCCCCGCCGAGCCGGGCCCGGTCCTCGACGGTGCGGTCCCGGCCGACGGGCCCCACCCCGACACGCTCCTGGCGGCCGAGCGCCTCGAGGAGATGCGCCGGATGCAGGCGGAGTTCGTCAACTTCCGCAACCGCACCCAGCGGGACCGCGAGGGCGACCGCGCCCGCGCGACCGGTGCCGTGGTGGAGTCGCTCCTGCCGGTGCTCGACGACATCCACTGGGCCCGCGAGCACGGCGACCTCGTCGAGGGCACGCCCCTCGCCGCGATCTCCGAGAAGATCGAGCAGGCCCTGGGCCGGTTCGGCGTGGAGCGCGTCGGCGAGGTGGGCGAGGTGTTCGACCCGACCGTCCACGAGGCGCTGATGCACATGCCGGCGGACAGTCCCGACGTCGAGATGCCCGAGGGCGCGACGGAGATGACGGTCGTCCAGGTCATGCAGCCGGGCTTCCGGATCGGCGAGCAGGTCGTCCGGGCCGCGCGCGTAGCGGTGGCCGACCCGGCCTGAGGACGGACCCGGCCGGGCGCGCGGGGGTGAGCTTCGACATACCCCCCGCGCGCCCCGGTCCCGGGGGACAATGGACACCCGAGGAGGTGAGGAACGATGGTCAGCCAGGACTGGATGGACAAGGACTTCTACGCGATCCTCGGCGTCAGCAAGGACGTCGACCCCAAGACGCTGAAGAAGACCTACCGCAAGCTCGCACGCGAGTGGCACCCCGACTCCAAGCCGGGTGACAAGGCTGCCGAGCAGAAGTTCAAGGACATCGGCGAGGCCTACGCCGTCCTCTCCGACCCCGAGCAGCGCAAGCAGTACGACGCCGTCCGTGCGATGGGCGGCGGCGCCCGCTTCACCGCCGGGGCCGGCGGCGCCGGCGGCGCGGGCGGTTTCGAGGACGTCTTCGCCCAGATGTTCGGCGGGGCCGGCGGCGCGCAGAACGTCCGCTTCTCCACCGGATCTGGCGGAGGCGTCGGCGGCCTGGACCTGGAGGACCTGCTCGGCGCGTTCGGCGGCGCCGGCGGGTTCCAGCCCGGCGGGCAGGGTTTCCCGGGAGGCGGCCAGGGGTTCCCCGGCGGCTTCGGCGGCGCGCGCGGGGGCTCCGGGGGTATGCGTGACGTGCGCGGCCAGGACGTCGAGGCCCGCACCTCCCTCGACTTCCGCTCGGCCGCCCACGGTGACACGGTCACCCTGAGCAGCCCGGACGGCGGCCGCATCACGACCAGGATCCCGGCCGGGGTCAAGGACGGGCAGAAGATCCGCCTGCGCGGCAAGGGCATGCCCTCCCCGGTGCAGGGCGGGGAGCGCGGCGACATGTACCTCCACGTCAGCGTGACCCCGGACAAGGTCTTCGGCCGCGACGGGGACAACCTCACCCTCGACCTCCCGGTCACCTTCTCCGAGGCCGCGCTCGGCGCGACCGTCGCGGTGCCGACGCTCGACGGCGACACCGTCAAGGTCCGGATCGCCCCCGGCACACCCTCCGGACGTGTCCTGCGCGTCAAGGAGCGAGGCATCCGGACGAGCAAGCGCACCGGCGACCTGCTCGTGCGGGTCCAGGTGGTCGTCCCGCAGAAGCTGTCCGACAAGGCGCGCGAGGCGGTCGAGGTGCTGCGGGCCGAGGAGGCCGGGGCCGACCCGCGCGCGGACCTGCACCGCCAGACGGGGGTGTGAGGCACCGTGGTCGACCGTGACACGCCCGTCTACGTGATCTCGGTGGCCGCCGAGCTGGCCGGGATGCACGCGCAGACCCTGCGGCAGTACGACCGTCTCGGACTCGTCGTGCCCTCCCGCACCCGCGGCGGCGGCCGGCGCTACTCCTCGCGCGACATCGACCGGCTGCGCGAGGTGCAGGCGCTCTCCGCCGAGGGGGTCAGCCTCGTCGGGATCCAGCGCATCCTCGACCTCGAGCTGCAGGTGGAGGCCCTGCGCTCGCGGCTCGCGCAGGTGCTCGCCGAGAACGAGCAGCTGCGCAACCGCGCGGGCCAGGGCCAGCGCGTCTTCGCGGCCGACCTCGCCGGCGAGGTCGTGCCTCTGCGCTTCGGCCGCCGCCCCGGTGCCCGCTCGGCCTCGACCGCGCTGGCGCTCTGGCGGCCCGAGGGCTGGCCCTTCGGCGGCTGACGCCCCCTTCCCAACTCACAAGCGCGAACACCTTCCTCCAGGCGGATGCATGCGGGGGTCAGCAGGGCTCGGGCCTGTGAGTTGCGCGATGCTGGGCGGCATGGATCACCCGGGAACCGACCAGCTGCCGACCTACGCCGACGTGGAGGCGGCCGCCGCCGTGATCGAGGGGATCGCGCACCGCACCCCCGTGCTGCGCTCCCGGCGTCTCGACGCGTTGGCGGGCTGCGAGGTCCACCTCAAGGCGGAGCACCTGCAACGGGTCGGGGCGTTCAAGTTCCGCGGTGCCCTCACCGCACTGTCGGCCTTCGACGCGGCGCAGCGCCGTGGGGGCGTGGTCGCCTACTCCTCCGGCAACCACGCCCAGGCGGTCGCGCTCGCCGCCCGGGAGCTCGGCATCCCCGCCGTCATCGTCATGCCCCACGACGCGCCGGAGCTCAAGGTGGAGGCGACGCTCGGCTACGGCGCGCAGGTGGTGCGCTACGACCGCTACACCCAGGACCGCGAGGCCATCGGCGCGGAGATCGCAGGAGAGCGCGGTATGACGCTCGTCCCGCCCTACGACCACCCGCACGTCATCGCCGGGCAGGGCACGGCCGTGAAGGAGCTGCTCGAGGACGCGGGGGCGCTGGACGTGGTCGTGACGCCGCTGGGGGGCGGTGGCCTGCTGTCGGGCTCGGTCCTCGCCGCCCGGGCGCTCGCGCCGGCGGCCCGCCTCTACGGGGTCGAGCCCGCCGCGGGCGACGACGGCCGGCGCTCCCTCGAGGAGGGGCGCATCGTGCACATCGACCCACCGCGCACGATCGCCGACGGTGCCCAGACCCTGCACCTGGGAGAGCTCACCTTCCCGATCATCCGCGACGGCGTCGCGGCCGTGCTCACGGCGACGGACGAGGAGCTCGTCGCCTCGATGCGTCTCGTGGCCGCCACGCTCAAGCAGGTCGTGGAGCCGACCGGCGTGCTCGCGCTCGCCGCGGTGCTCTCGGGGGCCGTCCCGGACGTCGCCGGACGGCGGGTGGGGGTCGTGCTCTCGGGCGGCAACGTGGACCTCGGGCGGTTCGCCACGCTTGTCGGTGACGACTGATAGAACGGGGCATCGCCCCGGGCAGGGATAACAGATGTAACAACGGCCCGGAGATGTAACAGATGTAACGCGAGAGGAGGGCCGATGGCCACGGGCAACCCGTTCCGACCCAGCTTCGGCGTGTCCCCGCGCGTCCTCGCGGGACGGGAGGATCTCCTCCAGGACTTCGACGTCGCCCTCGACGAGGGGCCAGGGTCACCGCTGCGCTCGCTCCTGGTCAGCGGGGCGAGAGGGATGGGCAAGACGGTGGTGCTCAACGAGCTCGAGGACATCGCCCGCACCCGCGGCTGGCTCGTGCTCCGCCTTCCCGAGGGGGACCGGATGCTCGAGGAGCTGGAGTCCTCGACCGTCCCCGCGCTGCTGGCCGAGCACGACGTGGCCGCGGTGCGGCGGCGTCTCACCGGGGGCGGCCTCGGCCCGGTGGGATCAGTCTCCACCTCGGTCGAGGACCGCTACCCCGTCCGTCACTCCCTCACCCGGCTGCTGGCCCGGCTCTCCGACGTCCTCGCCATGCACGAGACCGGGATGCTCTTCACCCTCGACGAGGTCCAGGCCGCCACGCCGGACCTCGTGGGGGAGTTCGCCGCGATCTACCAGCACCTCGTGCGCGACGACCGCGAGGTCGCCTTCACCGCCGCGGGGCTCCCGACCGGCATCGACGCGCTGCTGCGGCAGGCGGGGACGACCTTCCTGCGACGGGCCGAGCGGGTCCACCTCCGGGCGCTCGCCGACGAGGAGGTCGCGACCGCCGCCCGGGCGACCGTCGAGGACACCGGCCGGACCATCGGCGACGCCGCCCTCGAGCAGTTCGTCGACATCGTCCACGGCTACCCCTACCTGCTCCAGCTGGTCGGCTACCACGCCTGGCGCGTCGACCCGGCGCGCACCGAGGTGACCCTCGACGACGTCGGGAGCACGCTGCCGGTCGTCGTGGAACGCATGGGGCGCCTCGTCCACGCCCCGGCGCTCGCCGGCGTACCCGAGCGGCAGCGGGGCTACCTGCGCGCCATGGCCGTGGACGACGGCCCCGCGGCCACCAGGGAGGTCGCCCGCCGCATGGGCGTGACGATGTCCGAGCAGAACGTCTACCGGGCCCGCCTCATCGACCGGGAGCTCGTCGTGGCAGCCGGCCACGGTTACGTCGACTTCGCGCTCCCCTACCTCCGCGAGCACCTCCGTGCCCGGACCCGCTGAGCCGCGCCCCGGGCGTGGAGCCGCGAGACCGCATACCCCGGGAGATCTGGATCCTCGTCGGGTCGGCGTTCGTCATCGCCGTCGGCTTCGGTCTGGTCTCCCCCGTGCTGCCCGCGTTCGCGCGGTCCTTCGACGTCGGCGTCGCCGCGGCGACCGTCGTCGTCTCGATCTTCGCGCTCTTCCGCCTCGTCTTCGCCCCGGCCGGCGGCGCCCTCGTCGAGCGGCTGGGCGAGCGGCCCGTCTACCTCACCGGGCTGCTCGTCGTGGCGGTCTCCTCGCTGGCCACAGCGTTCGCGCAGAGCTACTGGCAGCTCCTCGTCTTCCGGGGTCTGGGCGGGATCGGGTCGACGATGTTCACCATCTCCTCGATGGCGCTCCTCGTCCGGCTCTCGCCCCCGCGCGCCCGGGGCCGGGTGTCGTCCGCCTACGCCTCGTCCTTCCTCGTGGGCAGCATGGTCGGCCCGGTCCTGGGGGGTCTGCTCGCCGAGTGGGGGCTGCGCGCGCCGTTCATCGTGTATGCCGTCGCGCTCCTCGTCGCGGCGGCGGTGGTCGCGGTCGGGCTGGGTGGGGCCAGGCTGCGCCCGGCGACGACCGGGGGCCAGCCCCGGGCGCTGCTCACCGTGGGCGAGGCGTGGGGGGACCCGGCGTTCCGGGCCCTGCTGGTGGCGGCGGTGGCGAACGGCTGGGTGAGCTTCGGTGCCCGCATCGCCGTGCTCCCGCTGCTCGCCGCGGCCGTGCTCGACCGCCCGTGGGTCGCCGGCGCCGCCCTGGCCGTCGGGGCCGTCGGCACGGCGCTGACCCTGCAGGTGTCGGGACGTCTCGCGGACCGGGTCGGCCGACGTCCGTTGATCCTCGTCGGCCTGGCGGTCATGGGCCTCTCGGTCGGGGTGATCGGCCTGGCCCGGCATCCCGCGCTGTCCGTGACCACCGGGGTGGCCGTGCTGCTCGCGCTGTCCGCGGTGTCGGGGGTGGGCGCAGGTCTGGTCGGGCCGGCGTCCCAGGCCTCGCTCGCCGACGTCGTGGGCCACGAGCGCAACGGCGGCAAGGTCCTCGCGGCGTTCTCGATGGCGCAGGACCTCGGCACGATCGTCGGCCCGGTGCTCATCGGGGTGGCGGCCGACCGCTTCGGGTTCGAGGTGGCGTTCGCGCTGTGCGGCGTGGTCTGCCTCGTGGCGTTCCTGGCGTGGTTGCGGGCACCGGAGACCATCGGCAGGCCCGACGCCTCGGGCGCCGTCCGGGCGACCCCGGGGGCCTGAGACGGGACCGTTACCCGGTCGACACCGGTTGGCCGCCGGAGCGATACCGGTGGGCTGCACGGTGGTCGGACCACGGGGGTCACCCAGACCACCGACGACCGGGAGGACCGGATCGATGGACCCGACCAGGAACCACGCAGGACACCGCACGGCAGCGCTCGCGGCGCTCATGCTGGCGGGCAGCCTCAGCCTCGCCGCCTGCGGCGAGGAGATCGCCACCGACGACGCGCAGCAGGTCGAGGCCCCGACGCCCGCGCCCGACGCGACCCGGTTCGAGCCGGGCGGGCCGGGCCGGCCGGCCACGCACCACACCGGGATCCCCCGGGCCGAGATGACGGCGAGGACGACCCCCGAGCCGGCGAACAGGTTCGAGCGTCACCCCGAGTGACGTGCGCCGCTCAGCCCTGGCGGGCCGCCCGCCAGTCCGGCTCCAGGACCGCCATCAGGTGCGCGTCGACCCAGCCGTCGCCATACCTCAGCGCCTCGCGCCGGGTGCCCTCGAGGACGAACCCGACCTTCTCGTAGACCCGCCTCGCCCGGGGGTTGAAGGCGTAGACCTCGAGCTCCACCCGGTGCGCACCGAGAGTGGCGAAGGCGTGGTCGACGGCCAGCCGGGTCACCTCGGTCCCCAGCCCGCGATCGCGGGCCCCGCTGATCCACAGGCGGTAGCCGAGGGACCGGTTGGCGGGGTCGTGGTCCAGGAGGAGAGCCTCCCCGACCGTCGCGCCGGTGGACCTCTCGACGATCACCCAGACGATGCGGTCCTCGGCGGCCGCCCACCGGTCGTAGACCTCGGCCAGCCGGTCCGCGGACCAGGACGGCCCGGCGTCCGCCGGGTCGTCGCCGTGGGTCGACCCGGTCAGGCGACCCACCTCGGGGTCCGCCATCAGCGCGTGCAGGCGCGCGGCGTCGCGCCCGTCCGCGGGGCGCAGCTCGACAAGCTCCCCGGTCAGGCGGGCGGGAGAGGTGAAGGGGTCCACGCGTCGCATCCTGGCAGGTCCGCCGCCCCCCGCGCCTGCTGCCGTCCGGCGGTGCGACGGCATACCCTCAGCAGGTGACGACCACCGGGCGCCCCCACACGGGCAGCGAGCACCTCATCATCCTGCCCGACCGCGCGGCGGCCGAGGGCCTGGCCGAGGAGCTGGCCGAGGAGGGGTTCGAGCACGTGCGGGTCGTCCGCGAGGCGGCGCGCAACCAGGAGCACGGGGAGGACGACCACGAGGTGGAGTGGGCCGTCTACGTGCTCGACACGCGCCTGCCCGACACCGAGGGCGGCGGTGCCTACGAGGGACTGCGCGTGCGGTTCACCGAGGTCGCGCGTGAGCACGACGGGTGGTACGACGAGCCCGGGGACCCCCGTCCGCCCGCGCCCTGACCGGCACCACAATGGCAGGTATGAGGCAGGTCGAGTCGGAGCGCAAGTTCGACATCGGGGTGGATGACCCGCTGCCGGCCCTGGGGGGGCTGCTGGGCGTGGGGCAGGCCCGCGAGCACCGCCTGCGGGCGGTGTACCTGGACACGCGTGACCTGCTCCTCGTGCGCCACCGCATCACCCTGCGCCGTCGCGAGGGAGGCGCCGACGAGGGGTGGCACCTCAAGCTCCCCCGACCCGACGGGTCACGTCTGGAGGTGCACGCGCCTCTCGACGCCGGTCCGGGGAGGCTTCTCGTGCCCGCCACGCTGCGCGAGGAGATCACCGGGGTCCTGGGAGAGGAGTGGCCGGGCGGGGTCGACGGGGTGCTGCTGCCCGCCGCCACGCTCTCCACCCACCGGATCGAGGTCGATCTCCTCGACCCGCAGGGTCGGGTGCTCGCCCAGCTCTGCGACGACACCGTGACCGCGTCGCCTGCGGGGTCCACGTGGCGCGAGCTCGAGGTCGAGCTGGTCGAGGGCGAGGAGGAGCTGCTGGACCGGGTGGTCGACGTCCTCGCCGAGCAGGGGGTGACCCTGGCGGATGCGCCCTCCAAGCTCGCCCGGGCGCTGGGGGACCGGCCACGGCGGGTTGCGGAGGGGGAGACGGCGAGCCGGACGGGACCGGCGGCCGACGTGCTGCACGACGACCTGGCCAAGCAGGTGGCCGTCATCCTCGGACGGGAGGCCGACGTTCGCGCCGACGCGCCGGACGCCGTGCACAAGACCCGGGTGGCGACGCGGAGGCTGCGCAGCACGCTGCGCACCTTCCGCCGCCTCCTCGACCGCGAGGTCACCGACCCCCTGCGGGAGGAGCTCCGGTGGTTCGCCGCCGCCCTCGGGGAGCCTCGCGACGCCGAGGTCATGAAGGAACGGCTCCTCGCCGCGCTGGACGACCTGCCGGCGGACCAGCTGGTGGGTCCGGTCCGGGAGCGGGTCGGTCGCGAGCTCGACCGACGCCACGCCGCCGCGCACGCGGCGCTGGTGCAGGTGCTCGACTCGGACCGTCACCGCGCGCTGGTGGACCGCCTGCTCGAGCTGCTCGCCATGACGCCGTGGCGCGGCAGGGCCCGCAAGGGTGCCGTCAAGGTGCTCCCCCCGCTGGTGGCCCGGGCGGCCGACCGGGCCGAGCTCGAGTGGGCGGCGGCCACGGAGGCGGAGGGCGAGGAGCGTCTGCACCTGCTTCACGAGACCCGCAAGCGGGCCAAGGCGGTGCGCTACGCGTGCGAGGCGCTGGAGCCGTCGTTCGGCGAGGGCGCGGCACGGCAGGCGGAGGCGTGGGAGAGCGTGACGGAGACCCTCGGCGCGCTCCAGGACTCCGCGGTCGGGACCCGGTGGCTGCGTGAGCTGGAGCGGGCCGCCGACGAGGCGGGCGAGCCCACGTTCACCTACGGGGTGCTCGTGGGTGGGGAGAGGGCGCGGGCCCGTGAGGACGAGCAGGGCGGTCTGAGACTGGTCGAGCAGGCGCTGGAGAGCACGACGAGGTGAACGCCGGGTGACCAGGGGGTAGATCCTCGTACCCCCAAGCGTCACCTGCCGGACAGGAACGGGCCGTAGGACATTCATGTCGTTCCTCTTCCATGGGGTTGCTGGCACCGCCAGCAGCGGACACCGCTCCGCGATCCGGTACGAAAGGAATCCCCGTGTCCCTTCGGCACAACACCCTGGCCCGCGCCTCCGTCGTGGCCGCCGCCCTCCTGGCGCTGACCGCCTGCGGCGACGACGCGGACGGCGCGACCGACGAGACCACCTCTGCCGCCGCGGGATCGGAGGACGGCGCCGACGAGGAGTCGGAGGGCGGCATGGCCCTCGCCGGCGACATCGCCATCGACGGCTCGTCCACCGTGACGCCCCTGACCGAGCCCGCCGCCGAGCTGTTCATGCAGGAGAACCCCGACGTGCGCATCGCCGTCGGCACCTCCGGCACCGGTGGCGGCTTCGAGAAGTTCTGCGCCGGCGAGACCGACATCTCGATGGCGTCCCGCCAGATCGACGAGGAGGAGATCGCCGCCTGTGAGGAGGCCGGGATCACCTTCGAGGAGCTCGGAGTCGCCAACGACGGCCTGGCTGTCGTCGTCAACCCCGAGAACGACTGGGCCACCTGCCTCACGGTGGATGAGCTCAACGCTGCGTGGAGGGACGGTTCGACCGTCCAGTCCTGGTCCGACATCAACCCGGAGTTCCCGGACGAGGCGATCGCCCTGTACGGCCCCGGCACCGACTCCGGCACCTTCGACTACTTCACGGACGCCATCAACGGGGAGGAGGGCAACATCCGCCAGGACTACAACGACATCGGCGAGGACGACAACGCCGCGGTCACCGGCGTGTCCGGGGAGGTCGGCGCGATGGCGTTCATCCCGCTCTCCTTCGTCCTCGAGGCAGGCGACCAGGTCAAGGCCATCGAGGTCGAGAACGAGGCCGGCGAGTGCGTCGCCCCCACCAACGAGACCGTCCAGGCGGGCGACTACAACCCGCTCGGCCGTGAGCTCTTCATCTACCCCAAGGGTGAGTCCATCGCGGACAAGCCGGAGGTCAAGGCCTTCGCGGAGTTCTACGTGAACAACTCCGACGAGATCGCCGAGGCGGCCGGGTTCATCGCGCTGACCGAGGAGCAGAAGGCGGAGGCGCTCGAGCAGATCGCCACCCTCGGCGGCGGTCGCTGAAGCACCCACGACCAGGACCGAGGAGGCCCCCGATGACCACCACCGCACGCGCACCGTCGGCGCGCGTCGACAACCCCCTCCCCACGGTGTCGCTGAGCAAGAGCTCGCCACGCCACGGTGAGAAGGTCGTCGTCGGCTGGCTGTTCCTCTGTGCGGCCTTCTCGGTCCTGGTCACGGTCGGGATCGTGCTCTCGCTGATCCCGCCCACGATCGAGTTCTTCAACCGCGTCGCGCCGGCTGACTTCTTCTCCACGGACTTCTGGGCGCCCACGAACTCCGGCAACCCCGGCTTCGGCGTCCTGCGGCTCATCGTCGGCACCCTGAACGTCACCCTGTGGGCGCTGCTCATCGCCATCCCGGCGGGGCTGGGGGCGGCCATCTACCTCAGCGAGTATGCCGGCCGCACGTCCCGCAAGATCCTCAAGCCCGTGCTGGAGGTCCTCGAGGGCGTCCCCACCGTGGCCTACGGGTTCTTCGCGCTGACCTTCGTCACACCGATCCTCCGGGAGATCTGGCCGACCTTCCTGCCGGGCAGGCTCGGTGAGCCGCCCGGCATCTTCTCCGCCGCCTCGGCGGGTCTCGTCATGGGGGTGATGATCATCCCGACCGTCGCCTCCATCTCCCAGGACGCGATGTCCGCCGTCCCCTCCGGCCTGCGCCAGGCCGCCTACGGCCTCGGGAGCACCCGGATGCAGGTGGCGACGAGGGTCGTGGTGCCCGCAGCGATGTCGGGCATCGTCGCCAGCTTCGTGCTCGGCGTCTCGCGAGCCATCGGCGAGACGATGATCGTGCTGCTGGCGGCCGGGGCCGCGGCCAACCTCACGATGTGGCCGAACGACTCGGTGCTGACGATGACCACGTTCATCGCACGGACCTCCACCGGCGACATCGGCACGGGCACGACCACGTACTACACGATCTTCGCGGTCGGCTCGGTGCTCTTCGTCATGACCTTCCTCATGAACATGGTCAGCATCGCGCTGGTCCGACGCTTCCGGGAGACCTACGAATGAACGGTGCGAACCGCGTCGCGGTGGCCGGTGCCCGCCGCACCACCGAGCTCCGTCTGGACGGCAGCGGCCGGGGCGGCAGGTGGAAGGGCGAGGTCTTCCGCGCCCTGCTGATCTTCTGCCTGGTGATCGCCTTCGTCACCCTGCTGGCCGTCATCGTCCAGGCGTCCGTGCGCGGGATGCCCCGCATCGACCTCAACCTCATCACCCAGATGCCCTCCACGCTCGACCGGGAGACCTCGGGCATGCAGTCGGCCATCTTCGGCACGATCTACGTGATGGTCGGCCTGATCGTGACGGTGGTGCCCATCGGCGTGTCCGCGGCCATCTTCCTCGAGGAGTTCGCCGACGGCACGAAGTGGTGGGTGCGCTTCATCGAGCTCAACGTCCAGAACCTGGCCGCCGTCCCCTCGATCGTCTTCGGCATCCTCGGCCTGGCCTTCATCGTCCGCGGGCCCCTCGACCTCGGGACCGTCGCCTACGCCGGCTCGCTGACCCTGGCCCTGCTGGTGCTGCCCACCGTGATCCTCGCCTCGCGCGAGGCCATCCGGGCCGTCCCCACCAGCCTGCGGCAGGCCTCGCTCGGGCTGGGGGCCACGAAGTGGCAGACGATCTGGCACCACGTCCTGCCGTCGGCGGTCCCGGGGATCGTCACCGGCACCATCCTCGCCCTCTCCCGCGCCATCGGCGAGACCGCGCCGCTGCTGCTCGTGGGGGCCACGGTGTTCGTCACCTACAACCCGGACGGCTTCTTCGAGGGGGCCTACACCGTGCTGCCGGTCCAGATCTTCCAGTGGGCCGTCCGGCCCCAGGAGGAGTTCCGCATCCTCGCCGCCGCCGGGATCATCCTGCTCCTCGCCGTCCTGCTGGTGATGAACTCCATCGCCATCTGGATCCGCAACAAGTACACCCGTGACGCATGACCGCCGCGTCCCCTTCCCTCAAGGACCTGCCATGACCGAGCCCAGCGTGACGCACCCCTACACGCCGCAGCAGGAGCTCCCCGACCACCCGGTGCCGGTGATGCAGACCCGCAGCCTCAACGTCTTCTACGGCGGGTTCCACGCCGTCCACGACGTCGACCTGGCCTTCGGCCACCACGAGATCACGGCGTTGATCGGACCCTCCGGGTGCGGCAAGTCGACGGTGCTGCGCTGCCTCAACCGGATGAACGACCTCGTGCCGTCGGCGCGGGTCGAGGGCGAGGTCCTCTACCACGACCAGGACGTCTACGCCCCGTCCGTGGACCCCATCGAGGTCCGTCGCCACATCGGCATGGTCTTCCAGAAGGCCAACCCCTTCCCCAAGTCTATCTACGACAACGTCGCCTACGGCCCTCGTGTCACCGGGATGAAGGTCGACAGCATGGACGACCACGTGGAGAGGTGCCTGCGCGGGGCGGCGCTCTGGGACGAGGTCAAGGACAAGCTCAAGGAGTCGGGCTACAGCCTCTCCGGCGGCCAGCAGCAGCGCCTGTGCATCGCCCGCGCCATCGCCACCGAGCCGGACGTCATCCTCATGGACGAGCCGTGCTCGGCCCTGGACCCGATCGCGACCGCCGCCATCGAGGACCTCATGCTGCAGCTGCGCGAGCAGTACACGATCGTCATCGTCACCCACAACATGCAGCAGGCGGCCAGGGTGTCGGACCGCACCGCCTTCTTCACCGCGCGCCCCGACGAGACCACCGGCAACCGGACCGGTCTCCTCGTCGAGTTCGACAAGACGTCGACCATCTTCGAGAACCCCTCGGACCAGCGCACCGAGGACTACATCTCCGGCCGCTTCGGCTGACCGGGACCCAGGGCCGCCTCGAACTCCCGCAGGACGTCGGGGCTGAACAGCACGAACCGGACGTCCGTCACCGAGGGGTGCAGGTCCGCCGCGCCCCGCACGGTGGCCACCGCCACGCGCGCGACCTCCGCCGGGTCCCACCCGTAGATCCCCGCGCTCACCGCAGGGAAGGCGACGGAGGTGGCACCGACCTGCGCGGCCTCCTCCAGGCTGCGGCGGAAGCAGGACGCCAGCAGCGCCGGGTCGGTCTGGCCCCGGTGGCGGTCGGGACCGACGGTGTGCACGACCCAGCGCGCGGGCAGTCTCCCGGCCCCGGTGACCACCGCCTCCCCGACCGGCAGCCCGCCGGGCCAGCGGTCCGCCCGCACCCGGCGGCACTCCGCGAGCAGGTCCGGCCCCGCGGCCCGGTGGATCGCACCGTCGACGCCACCGCCGCCCAGGAGCGATGGGTTGGCGGCGTTGACGACGGCGTCGACCCGCTCGGTGGTGATGTCGCCCAGGCGGCAGGTGATGCGCATACCGCCAGCCTGTCACCCGTCGGGGCGAGAGGGTGCGCACGGCGTCCCGCCGCTGCTGCACAATTCCCTCCTGGGCCGCTCCGCTGCGACCGGGACGAGGAGGTATG
Source organism: Ornithinimicrobium cerasi (assembly GCF_003702705.1). Lineage (GTDB taxonomy): Bacteria > Actinomycetota > Actinomycetes > Actinomycetales > Dermatophilaceae > Ornithinicoccus > Ornithinicoccus cerasi. The sequence goes on from NZ_QZMN01000014.1 coordinate 58,052, forward strand.
CCGTGACGCTCGCCTTCGTGGTCGCCCTGCTCGCCGGCCTGTCCACCGTCGTGGGCGGCTGGCTGGGCACCCGGGACGGCCTGCTGCGCCGCGACCTGCTCGCCTCCGCCCTTGCCTTCGCCGCCGGGCTGATGATCACGATCTCGGTGGTCGAGATCGCCCCGGCGGCGCTGCGGTCGTTGTCCGACGTCGTCGGGACGCAGGGTGCGCTGGCGTGGGTGGGCGGCGCGGGGGTCGTGGGGGTGCTGGCGGTGGTGGCGATCGACAGGGTCATCCCCCACGACGTCAACCCGGCCGAGCTCGAGGGCGGCGAGCAGCTCGGGCGGATCGCGGAGGGGCAGGTCGACGGGCGGCTGCTGCGCAGCGGGGTGCTGCTGGCCGCCGTCGTCGGGCTGCACAACCTGCCGGAGGGGCTGGCGACGTTCGTCGCGACGCTCGAGCAGCCGACCGGCGGGATCACCCTGGCCGTGGCCATCGCGATCCACAACGTCCCCGAGGGCCTGGCCGTCGCGGCCCCCATCTACGCCGCGACCCGGAGCCGTGTGCAGGCGCTGACCTGGGCCACCATCTCCGGGCTCGCCGAGCCGTTCGGGGCGATCGTGGGCTACCTCCTGCTGCGCGCGGTGCTCCCTGAGGAGTGGCTGATCCTCTCCCTCGCGCTCGTCGCCGGGATGATGCTCGCCGTGAGCTTCCTCGAGCTGCTGCCGGCGGCGCGGCGCTACGAGACCCACTACACGCAGTCGCTCGTCGGCTTCTTCCTCGGCGCCGTGGTCATGGTCCTCTCGCTCCAGCTGCTCGCCGGGCCGCTCGCCTGACGTCCGAAGCCGCAGTGGCGATTCTCGTGCGATCTGTCGGGTCGCCACCACCGCCCATAGTCAACGAGTGCACCAGATACTGCCGGGATCTCGAGCTGGGGCGCGCACATCCGGTGCACTCGTGGCCTCGTTCCCCCTCGAGGATGTTTTCGGCGGGTACTGGTCACCCTGCATCACCGACGAGCGCAAAGTTGAGCGGAATACACTCAACTTTGCACCGGTTGCACAGAGCAGAAGAGACCCAGCCGACCGAACGTCATACCCGAAGGGGAATCGATGGACCTGACCACCAAGGCGCAGGAGGCCCTCTCGACCGCCGTCCGCGACGCCGCCGCCGCGGGACACGCGCACGTCGAGCCGGCCCACCTGCTCGCCGCCCTCGCCCAGCAGACCGAGACCACCACCGGGCCGCTGCTCGACGCCACCGGCGCCTCGGCCGCGTCGGCGCTGCAGGCCGCGCGCAGCGCTCTGGCCGCGCTGCCCACCGCGTCCGGCACCACGATGGGCAACCCCCAGCTCTCGCGGGCGATGCACGGTGTCCTCAAGGACGCCGAGACGGCGATGACGCAGCTGGGGGACAGCTTCGTCTCGACCGACCACCTGCTGCTCGGTCTGGCCCGCACCGGGCAGTTCCCGCTGCTCGACGCCGGTGCGGTCGAGGAGCGGATCCCCGCGCTGCGGGGCGGCAAGAAGGTCGACACCGTCGACCCCGAGGCCACCTTCGACGCCCTCGGCAAGTACGGCACCGACCTCACGGCGATGGCGCGCGAGGGCAAGCTCGACCCGGTGATCGGGCGGGACGCGGAGATCCGCCGGGTCGTGCAGGTGCTCTCGCGCCGCACCAAGAACAACCCGGTGCTCATCGGCGAGCCCGGCGTCGGCAAGACCGCCGTCGTCGAGGGACTGGCCCAGCGCATCGTCGCCGGTGACGTCCCGGAGTCGCTGCGGGACAAGACCCTCATCTCCCTCGACCTGGGCGCCATGGTGGCCGGGGCCAAGTACCGCGGCGAGTTCGAGGAGCGGCTCAAGGCGGTGCTCGGGGAGATCCGCTCCAGCGACGGCCGGGTCATCACCTTCCTCGACGAGCTGCACACCGTGGTCGGCGCGGGGGCGACCGGGGACTCCTCGATGGACGCCGGCAACATGCTCAAGCCGTTGCTGGCCCGGGGGGAGCTGCGCATGGTCGGTGCCACGACGCTCGACGAGTACCGCGAGAACATCGAGAAGGACGCCGCCCTCGAGCGACGCTTCCAGCAGGTCCTCGTCGGGGAGCCCACGGTGGAGGACACCGTCGCGATCCTGCGCGGCCTCAAGGAGCGCTACGAGGCGCACCACAAGGTCGCGATCGCGGACTCGGCGCTCGTCGCCGCGGCGACCCTGTCCGACCGCTACATCAGCGGGAGGCAGCTGCCGGACAAGGCGATCGACCTCGTCGACGAGGCGGCCAGCCGGCTGCGGATGGAGATCGACTCCAGCCCGGTCGAGATCGACGAGCTGCAGCGCCAGGTCGACCGGCTGCGGATGGAGGAGATGCATCTCGCCCGGGAGGAGGACGCCGCCTCGCAGGAGCGGCTCGCGCGCCTGCGCGCCGACCTGGCTGACCGGCAGGAGCAGCTCGCCGGCCTCACCGCCCGCTGGGAGGCGGAGAAGTCAGGGCTGAACCGCGTCGGCGAGCTCAAGGCCCGCCTCGACGAGCTGCGCACCCAGGCCGACAGGCTGCAGCGCGAGGGTGACTACGCCGCAGCCTCCCGGCTGCTCTACGGCGAGATCCCGCAGGCCGAGCAGCAGCTGGCCGCCGCGCAGGAGGAGGAGGCGGGCGGACGGCATACCGAGCTCTCGCCCATGGTCAAGGACGAGGTGGGCGCCGACGACATCGCGGACGTCATCTCCGCCTGGACCGGCATCCCCGCCGGACGCCTGCTGGAGGGGGAGACCGAGAAACTGCTGCGGATGGAGGAGGTCATCGGCCGGCGGCTCGTGGGCCAGACCGCGGCCGTGCGCGCGGTGAGCGACGCGGTGCGGCGGGCCCGCGCCGGCATCTCCGACCCCGACCGACCCACCGGTTCCTTCCTCTTCCTCGGACCGACGGGCGTCGGCAAGACCGAGCTGGCCAAGGCGCTCGCCGACTTCCTCTTCGACGACGAGCGCGCCATGGTGCGCATCGACATGTCGGAGTACTCCGAGCGGCACGCGGTCGCGCGCCTCGTCGGCGCACCCCCGGGGTATGTCGGGTACGAGTCGGGCGGGCAGCTCACCGAGGCGGTCCGCCGTCGGCCCTACTCCGTCGTCCTCCTGGACGAGGTGGAGAAGGCCCACCCGGAGACCTTCGACATCCTGCTGCAGGTGCTCGACGACGGGCGCCTCACCGACGGGCAGGGGCGGACGGTCGACTTCCGCAACGTCATCCTCGTGATGACCTCCAACCTGGGCAGCCAGTTCCTCGTCGACCCGACCACCGAGCCCGCGGCGCGCCGTGAGCTGGTCCTGGGCGCGGTCCGCTCGGCGTTCAAGCCGGAGTTCCTCAACCGGTTGGACGAGGTGGTCGTCTTCGACGCGCTGAGCAGGGAGGAGCTCGCCACCATCGTCGGGCTCCAGGTGGACCAGCTCGCCGCCCGGCTGCGCGACCGGCGGATCGAGCTCCAGGTCACCGACGTCGCGGCCCGGTGGCTCGCCGAGCGTGGGTTCGACCCCGCCTACGGGGCGCGGCCGTTGCGCCGGCTGGTGCAGACCCAGATCGGTGACCGCCTCGCGCGCGGGCTGCTCGCCGGCGAGGTCCGGGACGGGCAGGTCGTCACCGTCGACGTCGACCCGGCCACCGACGAGCTGACGCTGCGCTGAGCCCAGGGGCGGCCGACCGGTCAACCCTCGCCCGGCGTCGGGCCGGTGAAGACTCGGGGCGCCTTGTTCACCCGTTGTTCACCCAGGTGACGACAGGGTGACACCGAGGTGTCCTACCGTCAGGCTCGGCCAGCGGTGTCCGCGCAGACGGGTCGTGCTCGGCTGCGGCCTCCCGCCCCCGTCCAGAGAGGACCCCCGTGCTGCCCAGCCGGCTTCCCGCCGCCCTCGCCCTGACCCTGACGCTTCCCCTCCTCGCCGCGTGCGGCAACGACGACCCGACGGGTGCTCTCGCCGCTGCCGAGGGCGGGCTGCTCACGGGTGACATCAAGGCGTCGGGCTCCTCGGCGCAGGAAGCCGCGATGACTGCCTGGATCGCCGGCTACCAGTCGCACCAGCCGGGGGTGCTCGTGCAGTACGACGCGATCGGCTCCGGGGGCGGGCGCGAGAACCTCATCGCCGGCGCGACGGACCTGGGCGGGACCGACGCGTTCCTGGACGAGAAGGAGCGGGAGGCGGTCGAGGCGTCGTGCGGCCCCGGCGGCGCCCTGCACGTGCCGGTCTACATCTCACCGATCGCCCTGCCCTACAACCTCCCCGGGGTGGAGGGGCTGCAGCTGAGGCCGGCGACCATCGCGGGGATCATGGACCTGCGGATCACGAGCTGGGACGACCCGGCGATCCAGGAGGACAACCCGGGCACCGACCTCCCCGCCACGGACATCACCGTCGTGCACCGCTCGGACGACTCCGGCACCACGGAGAACTTCCTGGAGTACCTCACCGCGGCCGCGCCCGAGGCGTGGCCCCACGAGGTCGACAAGGCGTGGCCGGTCCCCGCCGAGGCCGCCCCCCAGAACACGGGCGTCATCCAGGTCGTCGAGTCGACCGAGGGGGCCATCGGCTACGCCGACGCCTCCGTCGTCACCGGGTCGTCGGTGGCGGTCGGGGTCGGCGGGGAGTTCGTGACCTTCTCGCCCGAGGCCGCCGCCCGCGTGGTCGACGCCTCCGAGCCGGTCGTCACCGGCGTCCCCGGTGACCTCGCCCTGGACCTCGCCCGCGACACCACAGCCTCCGGGGCCTACCCCATCGTCCTCGTGTCCTACCACGTCGCGTGCACCTCCTACGAGCGGGCGTCGAGGGCGGAGCTGGTCAAGGACTTCCTCCACTACGTCGTCTCCGAGGAGGGTCAGGCGACGGCCGCGGAGGCGGCCGGGTCCTCGCCGATCTCGGACTCCCTCCGGGAGCAGGCGGACTCGCTCATCGACACCATCGACGCCGGTTGAGCACCCGGCCGACCCGAAGGACTCCATGACGACCTCGACCAGACCTGCCCGCCGGAGGCCGGCGGCCCCCCGGCGGCCGGGCGACCTGGCGTTCGCCGGCCTCTCGCTCGGGTCGGCGAGCCTGATCCTCCTCGTGCTGGCCGGGGTGGCCTTCTTCCTCGCGCGGGAGGGGGTGCCCGCGCTCACCGCGGACCCGGAGGAGGTGACCGGCGGGGCCGGGTTCGGCCGCTACGTCCTGCCGCTGGTCATCGGCACGGTCATCAGCTCGGTCATCGCGATGGTCGTGGCCACCCCGGTGGCGGTCGGCATCGCGCTGTTCATCTCGCACTACGCGCCCCGGCGGGTCGGGACGGCCGTCGGCTTCGTGGTGGACCTCCTCGCCGCCGTCCCGTCCGTGGTGTTCGGGATGTGGGGGCTGGCGGTGCTCGCCCCCCAGCTCGGCCCGCTCTTCGGCTGGCTCGAGCGCAACCTCGGCTTCCTTCCGTTCTTCGGCGAGGCGTCAGCGACCGGCCGCACCCTGCTGACCGCCTCGATCGTGCTGGCCGTGATGATCCTGCCGATCATCACGTCCGTCTCCCGGGAGGTCTTCCTCCAGACCCCGCGCCTGCACGAGGAGGCGGCCCTGGCCCTCGGCGCCACCAAGTGGGAGATGATCCGCACCGCCGTGCTCCCGTTCGGGACCCCCGGCGTGGTGGGCGGCACGATGCTGGGCCTGGGCCGGGCCCTCGGCGAGACGATGGCCGTCGCCATCATCCTCGCCCCCGGCGCCCTGAGCTGGAACCTGCTGGGCAGCGGGAACAAGACCATCCCCTCCGAGATCGCCCTCAACTTCCCCGAGGCCGCGGGCCTGCGGCTCTCGGAGCTGATCGCCGCGGGCCTGGTCCTCTTCCTCATCACGCTCGCCGTCAACCTCGTCGCCCGGTGGATCGTCGCGCGCCGGGCCGCGTTCTCGGGAGCCGGCGGATGAGCGCCCCCCTCCGGCCGGCCCCGCCCGTCGTGCCACCGCCGCCCCCCTCCAGGCTGAGGGACGTCGAGGGCCTCGTGCTGTCCCCGCTGCGCCCGACCACGCGTCGGCCCGCGGTGCTGGTGGGCTCGCTCTCGGTGCTCCTCACCGTGGGGTTGTGGCTGGGGGACCTCCACCCCGGCGCGGCGGTCGCCGCAGGGGCGCTGACCCACCTCGTCCTGCTGTATGCCGTGTACCGCGTCCTGGGCGGGCACCGGGTGGCGGTGGACCACGTGATGCGGGCCCTGGTCCACCTCGCCTTCGGGCTGGCCCTGCTGCCGCTGGTCTCCCTCCTGTGGACCGTGCTCACGCTGGGCGGGGGACGCGGCTTCGACCCTCAGTTCCTGTGGCAGACGATGAACGGGGTGACCGGGCTCCACGACCAGGCCTACGCCGAGGGGCGGGGCGACTTCGTCGGGGGCGCCTTCCACGCGATCGTCGGCACGCTCGTCATCACCGGCCTGGCGACGCTCATCTCGGTCCCGGTCGGGTTGTTCACGGCGATCTACCTGGTGGAGTACGCCGCCGGCAACCGTCTGTCCTCCGCCGTCCGGTTCCTCGTGGACGTGATGACCGGCATCCCCTCGATCGTGGCCGGCCTGTTCGCCTTCGCCCTCTTCGCCCAGATCTTCGGCCTGCGGGACGCCAAGATGGGGCTGGCCGGGGCGGTCGCCCTGTCGGTCCTCATGATCCCGACGGTCGTGCGCAACAGCGAGGAGATGCTGCGGATCGTCCCGAACGAGCTGCGCGAGGCGTCGCTGGCCCTCGGGGTGCCCAAGTGGCGCACGATCGCCAGGATCGTGCTGCCCACCGCCGCCTCCGGCCTGGCGTCCGGGATCACCCTCGCGGTCGCGCGGGTCATCGGCGAGACGGCCCCGCTCCTGGTCGCCGTCGGCTACGCCCGGGCGCTGAGCTGGAACCCGTTCGAGGGACCGATGAACACCCTCGCCGTCTACGCCTACTTCATGTTCACGAAGCCCCTCAGCCCCGCGGTGCGCGAGCCCAGCCTCGAGCGCGCCTGGGCGGCGGCCCTCCTGCTCGTGCTCATCGTCGTGGCGCTCAACCTGCTCGCCCGACTCATCGCGCGGCTGTTCGCGCCCAAGACCGGCCGCTGACGGCTGCCACCACCAGGGAAGAGAACCGATGTCCAAGCGAATCGACGTCAAGGACCTTGACATCTACTACGGCGACTTCCAGGCCGTCCGCGGTGTCGGCATGACGATCGAGCCGCGGTCCGTCACCGCCTTCATCGGGCCGTCGGGCTGCGGCAAGTCCACCTTCCTGCGCACCCTCAACCGCATGCACGAGGTCATCCCGGGCGCCAGGGTCGAGGGGGAGGTCCTGATCGACGGCCAGAACCTCTACGGCCGGGACGTCGACCCGGTCGACGTGCGTCGTCAGGTGGGGATGGTCTTCCAGCGGCCCAACCCCTTCCCGACGATGTCCATCAAGGAGAACGTGCTCGCCGGGCTCCGCCTCAACGCCCGTCGGCTCTCCGGCAGGGCCGCGGACGAGCTGGCGGAGCGGGCCCTGCGCGGCGCCAACCTGTGGAACGAGGTCAAGGACCGTCTCGACAAGCCCGGCTCGGGCCTCTCCGGCGGGCAGCAGCAGCGGCTGTGCATCGCCCGCGCGATCGCCATCCAGCCCGAGGTCATCCTCATGGACGAGCCGTGCTCGGCGCTGGACCCGATTTCCACCCTGGCCATCGAGGACCTGATCAACGAGCTCAAGTCCGACTACACGGTGGTCATCGTCACGCACAACATGCAGCAGGCGGCCCGCGTCTCGGACCGGACCGGCTTCTTCAACCTCAAGGAGACCGGTCAGCCCGGCGAGCTCGTCGAGTACGACAGCACGCAGACGATCTTCAACAACCCGCGCCAGAAGGCGACGGAGGACTACATCTCCGGTCGTTTCGGCTGACCGACCCACCTCCGACGGCCGGCCCGGCACGTGGCCCGGCCGCCGCGCGCCCGGCGGCACCCGCCGGCGGGTGCGACGGCATACTGGCTGCATGACCCGCACGCCGCGACCGCAGGTCGCCCTCGCCCTCGGCGCCTTCCTGCTCCTCGCCGCGTGCAGCGACGGGGGCGGCGACACCGAGACGCAGACCACCCAGGCACCGACGGCGGCCGACCGGCTGGAGCAGGCGCAGGGCGTCCTCGTCGACGCCGGCACGGTGCACCTCGCGCTGGCCGGGACCGAGCTGCCCGAGGAGGAGAGCAGCTACATCATCGCCGCCGAGGGTGACGGCACCATGGAGCCGCCCGCCTTCGCCGGCACGATCACCGCCAAGCTGGTCGGCATCCAGGCCGACGTCCCCACGGTCGCGCTCGACGGCGAGCTGTGGGTGCAGCTGCCGTTCTCCCCGGCCTACGTGCGCACCGACCCGGAGGACCTCAACGTCCCGGACCCGGCCAGCCTCTTCGACCCGTCCACGGGGCTCGTCGGCCTGCTGCCGCAGACGCAGGACCCGCAGTTCGGCGAGCAGGCCCGGGTCGGGGCCGAGGTCGTGCAGGAGGTCACCGGAACCCTCCCCGGCGAGGCGGTCACCGAGCTCCTCCTCGTCGGCGACGCCGGCTCGGCCTTCGACGTCACCTACGGCCTGGTCGAGGAGACCTGGCAGATGCGCACCGTGGCGATCACCGGTCCGTTCTACCCCCCGGCGACGTCCACCTACACGGTGACCCTCGACGCCTACGGTGAGCCCGTCACCGTGACCCGGCCCTGACCGTGGCCCGGGAGGCCGCGGGGTCGGGCACCGCGCGGGGCGCCCGCCCGCTGCTGACGGTGGCCTCCCTCGCGGTCGCGCTGGCCGCGGCGGACACCTACGTCGTCGTCCTGGCCCTGACCGACATGATGGCCGGGGTCGGCGTCGGGATCGAGTCGCTGCAGCGCGGGACGCCGATCGTCTCGGGGTTCCTGCTGGGCTACATCGCGGTGCTCCCGCTCATCGGGCGGCTCTCGGACCTCGTCGACCGCCGCCGCATCCTGCTGTGGTGCCTCGTCGTCTTCGTCGTGGGTTCTGCCGTGACGGCCGTGGCGGTGGAGCTGCCGGTGATGGTGGGCGGCCGCTTCCTGCAGGGCCTGGGGGGCGGCGGTCTGGTGCCTGCCACCCTCGCGCTCGTCGCGGACCTCTGGCCACCGGGGCGGCGCGGTATGCCGCTCGGCGTCGTCGGCGCGGTCCAGGAGCTGGGATCGGTGCTGGGTCCGCTGCTCGGCGCGCTGGTCCTCGCCGTCGCCGGGTGGCGGGAAATCTTCTGGCTCAACGTCGTGCTCGGCCTCGCGTGCCTGGCCGGGGTCTGGGTGCTGGGGAGGGACGGCGGCGGGGGCGGCGCGGAGCCTCGGGCCCGGACGGGGGGAGCCCTGGGACGGGGCACGGCATACCTCGTGGGGGCGGTGGCGGTCGCGCTGACCACCCTCGCCCTGTGGGCGCCGGAGGTGCTCACCACCTCGGTGGCGCTCGGGGGACCGTTCGTGCCGTTCGACCCGGCGAGCGGCTCGCGCGCGATGACGCCGGTCGGGCTGGTGGCCTCGCTGGCGTGGGTGCTGCTGGCGGTGCTCTCCGCACGGGCCTGGCTGCCGCTGCTGCTGCGGGCCGACCTGCTGGGCGCGACGCTGGTGGCGACCGCCCTGGGCGCGCTGGTCCTGACGTTCTCCAGCGCCGACCCGGAGACGGAGGTGCTCGGGCCGTGGGGGCTGTGGCTGCTGCCGCTCGGGGCACTGGCCGTCATCGGTTTCCTCGTCCGGCAGCGCACGGCCGCCGCACCGCTGGTCCCGCGAGGGGTGGTGCGCCGTCGGGTCTGGCCGGCGCTCGTCGTCAGCCTGCTCGTCGGCGCGTCCATCGTCGCCGTGGTCGTGGACGTGCCGCTCCTGTCCCGGCTGACGCAGGACACCGACGAGACGGACGCGGCCCTGGTCCTGGTCCGCTTCCTCGTGGCCGTGCCGGTCGGCGCGGTGCTCGGCGGCTGGCTGCTCCGTCGCGTGGGACCGGCGGTGGTGGCGGCGCCCGGCCTCGCGCTCGCCTCGGTGTCGATCCTGGCGATGGCCCGGTGGGAGCGCGCGACGCTCGAGGACGTGCTGGCGACGACGCTGCCGCTGCTGGGGGCCGGCCTCGGGGTCGGCCTGGCCATCGCGCCGGTCAACGACGCCGCGCTCGCCGACGCCCGCGACGACGGCCACGGCACGGTGAGCTCACTGGTCGTGGTGGCCCGCATGGTGGGCATGGTGGTCGGCCTCGCGCTGCTGACGTCGCTGGGGCTGCGGCGCTTCCACCAGGAGGTGGCCGTCCTGCCGGACCCCTCCGACACGGACGCCATGCTCGACGCCGCCGTGGTGCAGGTGCAGACGGTGCTGACCGGGGCCGGCGTCGCTGCGGCCGCGGCGGCGCTCGTGGCCCTGCTGCTGGGGATGCGCCCGGTAGGCCACCTCTCGCAGGAGGAGCAGGAGACGGCGGAGCCGCTCGCCGCGCAGCGACCGGCGGGCTGACCCCGCGTCGCCGGCTCGCCCCGGTCCGACCGTCCGCCACGGCGTGCGGACGAGCGGTCGAGCTCCGGCGGTCAGTCGGCGCGGAAGGAGCTGCGCTTGTGCGTCGAGTCGCAGAACGGCTTGATCCGCGACAGCCCGCACCGGCACAGCGCCACCGGGCCGTCGCGGTGCGGGATCGGCTCGCCGTCGACCGTCCGCAGGTCGACGTCACCACGCACGACGAGCGGCCCGTCGGGGTAGGCGGTGATCGTGACGGACGGTCGGGCCTGCGGCACGGCGGTCCCCTCCCGGGTCGCTCGTCCGGGCTGATCGGTCGGCGCAGCCACCTCAGACCGGCCCGGCGGTCAGCGGACGCCGCAGGCTTGAGCGGCCGTCCTCCCAGGCGGTCAGCACGTGGCGACCGACCAGCGCGTCCATGGCCAGGGACGAGGCGGCGCCGAACATGATGTCCCCCACCAGCGAGGGGTCCTGCTCGGCCAGGGCGCCGGCCAGGTCGTGGGCGGCGATCTGCTCGTGCACCGCGTCCGCCTCGACGTGCTCGGCGAAGTAGCGGGTCACCTCCTCGCCGTACCCGAGGCGCGCGAAGCCGTCCCGGTAGTAGCGGTTGGGGATCGAGGACGTCATCTCGAACGCCGCCAGGTGCCCCACCACCGCCCCGCGCAGCCGGTGGTGCAGCCCGAGCAGCGACATGGTGTTGTGCGAGGCCAGCACGACCGCCGGGGCGTGGTCGAGGTAGGCCGGGTAGGTGTCGTCCAGCCCGACACCGCGCATCGTCGTGGCGAACAGGACCGAGTGCATGGACCCGGGGTGGCCGCTGCCGTACTCGTCGGCCTGAATCTCCACGAGCGCAGCCTTCGCCCGTCCGGTCAGCCGCGGGATCGCCCAGGAGTGGGCGTCGGCCTCCCGCAGGGTGTAGATGCTGCGCAGCGCAAGCAGCTCGAGCGCCTGCTCCGTGGTCGCCCGCCGGGCGACGTACCGCGCCAGGCTGGGGCCGTCGTCCGCCGCCGTCAGGTCGAACAGAGCCTGGGCGACCGACCGCGCCGTCGGCTCCGGCGCCGGCACCGTCCCGGCGAGCTCACGCAGCTCGGCCTCGTGCAGCCTCTCGAACAGCTGCCGCACCTGCAGCAGCTCCAGGTCCCACTCCAGGTCGTCGCCGAGGGCACCGAGCCAGCCGTAGTACAGGCCGTAGAGCAGGAACAGCGCCAGCTGGACGTCGTCGTCCTCGAGGACCGGTCCCCGGTCCGCGGCCCGCGCCCCGGCGAGCCGCAGGAGCTCCTCGTGGGCACCGGTGCCACGACGGCCCGCCCCGATGACCTGCAGCGTCAGGGCGCTCAGCGGTCCGCGTCCGCCCGCCAGCAGCGGGGGAGCCGGGAGCACGGGCGTCGTCATCGGTCCACCTCCTGGGTGCGCCGCCGAGATGGTCTCGGACGGGGGTCTCTTCCCCTCACAGTGCCCCCAGGCACGACGCCCCGCGAGCCGAGCGTGCACCTGCCGGCACGGCCGCGCGGGGCCGCCCCGCGCGGCATACCATCGGCGCATGAGCCAGACCCTGTCCCTCGTCGGGGACCCCGAGGCCGACCGGATCCTGACCGAGCACCCCTTCGCCCTGCTCGCCGGCATGCTGCTCGACCAGCAGATCCCGATGGAGGTGGCCTTCGACGGGCCGCGCAAGATCGCCGAGCGTCTCGGGTCGGTCGAGCCCGACCGGATCGCCGCGACGGACCCCGAGGAGTTCGTCGCTGTCTGCTCCACACCGCCCGCGGTGCACCGGTTCCCGAGGTCGATGGGGCAGCGGGTGCACGACCTCGCGGCCGCCGTCGTGCGCGACTGGGACGGGGACGCCGCGACGATCTGGACCCGGGACGACCCGGACGGGACGGAGGTGCTGCGGCGGCTGAGGGCGCTGCCCGGCTTCGGCGACCAGAAGGCGCGCATCTTCCTGGCGCTCCTGGGCAAGCAGCGGGGGTTGCGCGCGCCGGGGTGGCGCGAGGCCGCCGGCGACTACGGCCGCGACGGCGTGCACATGTCGATCGCCGACGTCACCGGTCCTGAGTCGCTGCAGCAGGTGCGTGCCTACAAGAAGGAGAAGAAGGCCGCCGCCAAGGCTGCCAGGGCGTGACGACGTCGCGGCCCGAGGTGCCCGGGAGCATCTGGGCCGTCCCCGGGATGACCGCTCTCGCCGTCGTCGCCTTCACCGGCTTCTCCGGGTATGCCGCGCTCCTCCCCGTGGCGCCGCTGTGGGCCGTCCGCGGGGGAGCGGACAGCGCCGGGGCGGGGCTGGTGAACTTCGTCCTGCTCGGCACCACCGTGGCCACGCAGTTCTTCGTGCCGGCCCTGATCCGGCGCCTCGGCTGGGGGCACGCGCTGGCGCTGGGCATGGTGCTCCTCGGGGCGCCGGCGCTGCTGCACGTGGTGAGCGACGCCCTCGCCCCCACGCTCGCGCTGTCCGCCGTCCGGGGGGTGGGTTTCGGCATCCTCACCGTGGCGGCCAGCGCCGCGGCGGTCCTCGTCGTGTCGGCGGGGCGGAGGGGCGCGGCGGTCGGGGCCTACTCCCTGGCGCTGTCCGTCCCCAACGTCATCCTCATGCCCTCCGGCGCCTGGGTCGCCCAGGCCTGGGGGTTCGGGCCGGTCTTCGTCCTCAGCGCGCTCCCGCTGCTCGGCGTCCCGGCCTGCTACCTCCTCGGTCGGCACCTGCCGGAGCGGGCGACCCGGGGCCCCGGCCACGCGGACGTGCCGGGCGCAGCCGCCGGCGCCTCGACCTACCGGGCGCTGGTGCGGCCCACCCTCGTCCTGCTGGCGATCACCCTCGCGGGTGGCGCGCTCATCACCTTCGCCCCGCAGCTGGTGGCGACCGGGTGGCTGGCGGCGGCCGGGCTGTTCTCGCTGGGCCTGCTCTCCGCGGTCACCCGCTGGCGGGTCGGGGCGCTGGCCGACCGGGTGGGCGCCGGCCGGCTGGTCTGGCCGTTCGTGCTCGTCGCGGTGGTCGGGCTCGCCTGGGTGGCCTGGCTGGTGCGGACCGAGGTGGGCGAGGACCGGGTCGTGCCGTGGGTCCTCGCGTGCGCCCTCGTCGGCGTGGCCTACGGCGCGCTGCAGAACCTCACCATGCTGCGCGCCTTCGAGGCGGCGGGGCCGCGCCGGGTGGGCGCCGCCAGCGCCGTCTGGAACGCCGGCTTCGACGCGGGCACCGCGGTCGGTGCCGTCCTCGTGGGGACGGTCGCGGTCGGCGCGGGCTTCGGCGTCGGGACGGCGATCACCGCCGTCCTCTGCCTGCTCACCCTGCCGCTGGCCCTGGGTCGCCGCGGCGGGCGCACGCCCCAGGCAGGGGTGCGGTCACCCTAGCGGGACCTTCGTCACGCCCCAGCGCGATGGCGGTCCCTGGAGGGTGACCGCACCCGGGTGTCAGACGTCGGTCAGGGCGACGACCACGGGCGCGTGGTCGCTGGCGCCCTTGCCCTTGCGCTCCTCGCGGTCGATGAAGGCCCCCTCGACGCGCGCGGCCAGGGCCGGGCTGCCGAGGCAGAAGTCGATCCGCATGCCTCGCCGCTTCGGGAACGCCAGCTGGGTGTAGTCCCAGTAGGTGAAGGTCCCGGGCCCCGGCGTGTGGCTGCGCGTGACGTCCTCGAAGCCCGCGTCGACGACCGCCGCGAAGGCGGCACGCTCCTCCGGCGAGGTGTGCGTCCGGCCCCGGTAGTAGTCGACCGACCAGACGTCCTCGTCGGTCGGCGCGATGTTCCAGTCGCCCATCAGCGCGATCTGCGCGTCGGGGTCCTCCGCGAGCCACCGTGACCCGGCGTCCCGGAGCGCGGCGAGCCAGTCGAGCTTGTAGAGCAGATGAGGGTCCGCGAGGCTGCGGCCGTTCGGGACGTAGAGGCTCCACACCCGCACCCCGCCGCACGTCGCTCCGAGGGCGCGGGCCTCGGCGGCGACGGGGTCGCCCCAGCCCGGCTGCCCGGGGAAGCCGACCTGCACGTCCTCGATCCCGACCCGGCTGACGACCGCGACGCCGTTCCACTGGTTGTGGCCGACGTGCGCCACCTCGTAGCCCGCCAGCTCGAACGGCAGCGCCGGGAACTGCTCGTCGGTGCACTTGGTCTCCTGCAGCGCCAGGACGTCGACGTCGTGCCGCTCCAGGAGGGCGACGACCCGGTCGACGCGGGTGCGGATGCTGTTGCAGTTGAACGTGGCGAGGTGCACCGGTCCACCCTAGACAGGGCGCGCCGGGCGGGTGATCCGCCGCAGCGCCAGCAGGTATGCCGTGCGCACGGCCGGGCGCGCGAGCGCCACCAGGCGGTCGGGCAGCCGGGTCACGGCGAAGCTCTGCCGCCAGCGCACCCGGGTGCGGCCGTGGGTGTCCGGCTGCAGCGTCGCCACGATCGTGCCGCGCAGCGGGGTGCCGACCTTCTCGACGACGCACCGGCGCGGCGGGTCCCACTCGCGCACGACCATGACGTCGTCGAAGCCGACCGGACCCAGCGCGGTGCGTCCGACGAACCGGGACCCGGGGCCGAGGGGGCCCCCGGTCACGACGGTCAGGGGGACGGCCGCGGTGTGGCGGTCGAGGTCCCAGAGCCGCTCCCACACCTCCTCCCGGGCGCCCCGGACGGAGAGGGAGAGGTCGAAGGCGGGGTGCGGCATACCCCGAAGCGTAGGTGGGCGGGACCGTCGGTGGGGCTGCCTACGATGGCCGCATGAGCGCACTGCCCCTGGGAGCCCACGTCGAGCAGACCGACCCCGTCGCGGAGGCGGTGGCACGCCGGGCGCCGCTCGTGCAGTTCTTCCTCGGCGACCCGCAGAGCTACAAGGGTCCAGAGGTGCGCCACGAGGGCGGGGCGGAGGGGCTGCGGGCCGCGGCGGAGGAGGCGGGCGTCGACCTCTACGTGCACGCGCCCTACCTCATCAACGTCGCGACCCTCAACAACCGGATCCGGATCCCCTCCCGCAAGCTGCTGCAGCAGCACATGGACGCGGCGGCGCAGATCGGGGCGAAGGGGCTGATCGTGCACGGTGGCCACGTGGGCGTCGACGACGACGCCGCGAAGGGTTTCGACAACTGGCGCAAGGCGGTGGAGGCGACCGACCTGAAGGTGCCGCTGCTCATCGAGAACACCGCGGGCGGGGACAACGCCATGGCGCGGCACCTCGACCGCATCGCGATGCTGTGGGACGCCGTCGGTCGCGCCGAGGGTGCGGACCAGGTCGGCTTCTGCCTCGACACCTGCCACGCCTGGGCGGGCGGGATCGAGCTCGGGGACGCCGTCGAACGGGTCCGGGCGATCACCGGACGGATCGACCTGGTGCACGCCAACGACTCGCGCGACACCGCCGGGTCCGGTGCCGACCGGCACACCAACCTCGGCTCCGGCCACGTCCCCCCGGACGAGCTGGCCGACGTCGTCCGTGCGGCCGGCGCCCCGGTCGTGGTGGAGACGCCCGGAGGTGCCGCCGAGCACGCCGCCGACCTCGACTGGCTCCGCTCGCGACTCTGAGCCGGGCCCCCGGCGGCAGCGCGGATCTTGTCGGGCGGCTCAGCGTGCGCGTCGTGCCGCGAACGGCAGGGCCCGCTGCGTCAGCCCAGCCCGAGGTCGGCGAGCGAGTAGGCCGCCCGGTAGTCCACCCCGGCCCCGCGCACCCGCTCGGCAGCACCGCTGTCGCGGTCGGCGATGACCGCGACCGCCACGACGTCCGCCCCGGCCTCGCGGCAGGCTTCCACGGCCGCGAGCGGCGACCCGCCGGTCGTCGAGGTGTCCTCCACGACCAGCACCCTGCGTCCGGCGACGTCCGGCCCCTCGATCCGCCGCTGCAGGCCGTGGGCCTTCTCGGCCTTGCGCACCACGAAGGCGTCGAGCCTGCGACCCCGGCGGTGGGCCGCGTGCAGCATCGCGGTGGCGACCGGGTCGGCGCCCATCGTCAGCCCCCCGACCGCCTCGACCTCCAGGTCGTCCACGAGGTCGAGCATGACGTCGCCGACGAGCGGGGCGGCCTCCCCGTCGAGGGTGATCCGCCGCAGGTCGACGTAGTAGTCGGCCTCCTGGCCCGAGGAGAGCCTGACCCGTCCGTGCACCACGGCCCGGTCCCTGACGAGCTCGAGCAGGCGGTCACGGGCGGCAGTCATGGGATGGAGGGTAACGCGCGTGGACGGCGCCCGACGCTCACCCGCGTGCCGGTCCACGTCGCCGGGTCGAGAGCGCCCCGGCGGCCCGTCGGGTCAGCCGCCGCGGGGCCACGCGCAGCAGGGCCACGAGCCCCTTGTAGGGCGCGGACGGCACCGACACGACCCGGCCCCGGCGGACCGCCTCCAGCGACTCCCGCACCACGTCCGCCGCGTCCAGCCACAGCGACTCCGGCAGCCGCGACATGTCCATCCCCGCGCGCTCGTGGAACTCGGTGCGGGTGAAACCCGGGCACACGGCTGTGACGTGCACCCCGGACCCGGCCAGCTCGGTGGCCAGCCCCTCGGTGAGCACCGTCACGTAGGCCTTGATCGCCGAGTAGTGCCCCATCGCCGTGAACCCGGCCACGGAGGAGACGTTGAGAATGCCCCCGTGCCCCCTCTCCCGCATGACCCGGCCGGCAGCGTGGCAGAGCACCATGACCGCACCGACCATGAGGTGCACGGCCCGCTCCTCCTCGGCGAGGTCGTTGCGCAGGAAGTCCCGCTGCTGCCCGAACCCGGCGTTGTTGACGAGGAGGTCCACCGGGCGCTCGCTGCTGCTGACGCGCTGCGCGACCCTCCGCAGCTGCTCGGGGTCGGCGAGGTCGGCGGGGAGCGGCTCGACCTCCACGCCGTGCGCGGTCCGCAGGGTGGCGGCCACCTCCTCCAGGCGCGCCCCGTCACGGGCGACGAGGACCAGGGCACTCCCCCCGGCCGCCAGCTGCTCCGCATACTCGCGGCCCAGCCCGGCCGTGGCGCCGGTGATCAGTGCTCGACCCATGGACCGAGGGTATGCCGTTCCCGGACGACGAGGCCCCCGCACCTTCCCCGGGTGCGGGGGCCGCGTCGTGGCCGGGTCGGGCAGGTCACATGCCGGGGAGCCGGCCGAACCAGATGCGGGTGGTGACGGGGTCGCCGTAGCGGACGCCCGCGGTGGGGTTGAGCGCCTCGTAGACCTTGCCGTCGCCGGCGTAGAGGCTCACGTGGTAGAAGTCGTCGTAGAAGACGAGGTCGCCGGGCTGGGGGTCGGTCACCCGGGTCACCATCGCCTTCTGGTCACGCACGGTGCGCGGGATGTTCACCCCGTTCTGCTGGTAGACCCACCAGGTGTACGACGAGCAGTCGAAGGCGTTCGGGGGCGTGCCGTAGAGGACGTAGGGGTAGCCGACGTAACGGCTGGCGGTCTCCAGGACGGCCTGGCGCAGCGGCGAGGTGCCGGACGGCGGCGGGGTCACCGTGGGCGGGGGCGTCGGGGCCGGTGCCGGCGAGGAGGCGGGCGGTGTGGAGGTGAGCACGGTGGGGGCCATCCACTGGCTGGCGGACATCTGCAGCCACCCGTTGGTGCTCACGGTGCCGCTCACCTCGGTGCCGGCGACCCGGGTGCCGACGACCCCGTAGGACGTCGACGGGCCTGAGCGCACGTTGGCGACCGCGGCGCTGACCCAGCGCTTGACGGTCGTGGCCTCGCCACCGCCACCGGGCGCCCCGCCCGGGGCGGTGGTGGTCAGGACCCCGGGGGACATGAACTGGCCGTCGGCGATCCGCAGCCACCCGTTGGAGCTCAGCGGGCCCGAGACCTGCGCGCCGGCCTGGCGCGACCCGACGACGGAGTATGACGTGGACGGCCCGGACCGCACGTTGGCCGCGGTGGTGACCCAGCGGGTGACGCTGGTGCCGCCGACGTCCGAGCCGCCCCCACCGCTCCCCCCGTCGGGGTCGGTGGAGGAGAGGATCGTGCTGCTGATGAACTGCCCGCTGCCCAGGGAGAGCCAGCCGTCGACCCAGCTGCCCCGGACCTCGGTGCCCCGGGTCTTGGTCCCCACGACGCCGTAGCCGAGGCCGGGGCCGGAACGGACGTTGCCGACGGCGGCGGTCACGTACTGGGTGACCGTGCCGGTGCTCGCCGGCGTGCTGAGCACCGACGGGGCCATGAACTCAGCCGCGGAGATCTTCAGCCACCCGTTGGTGCTGATGACACCACGCACGGTGGTCCCGGAGGTCCTGGTCCCCACGACCCCGTGGGCGGTGCTCGGGCCGGACCGCACGTTGGCGACCGGGACGCTCACGACGCGGGTGACGGTGGTCTCGACCGTGGGCAGCGTCGGGAGCATCGTGAAGGGGGCGGCCGGAACCTCGATCGCGGGCAGCACCGGGGTCGCCGGCGTGAGGGGCGTCCGGGGCACAGGCGCAGGCGCGGGGGCGGCCTGCGCCGCCGGGGCCAGAGCCATGACGGGCGCGGTGGCGGCCGCCGCAGCGACGAGCGTGCGGGAAAAACTGCGCGTGCGTGTGGTCATCGGGGACTTTCCATCATCACGTTCACAACAGGGACAGCTCGACGGGACGAGCAAGAGCAGTGAATAGGCAAACCCGAGACGCTCGCAACCCCCCTGACCAGCAAGAGTGTGATTTTGCTGGGAACTACAATTATGTAACACCGTGATGTTCGTCACACCCTTTGCGCATCGCCGCAGGTCACCACAGATATCACAGCGGTGTAGTTATCCGGATCGAGATTTTTCCCGGTTTCACACCAGTTTCGGGGGTCACAGCAGACCCGTGCCAGGTGGGACGAGCGGTGCGCGAGTCGGCGGTTGGGACTACCCGGCCGGTCGCGCGCGCGGGGAGGCAGGGGCACGGACAGGCCCCGCCGACCGAGGTCGACGGGGCCTGCGGGTAGAGAGCGTGGAGAAACCGCCCGGTGCTGCGTGCTCAGCGGCGGCGACGGTCCCAGTGGGCGAACCCGGCGTTGCGCGCCGCGTCCTCGTTCTCGAACCACACCTCGGCGCGCACGGCGTCGTAGGAGGGCGAGTCGGAGGTGTGGAAGAGCATCGAGCCGCTGTTGCCCTTGACCTCCCAGCCGGCCGGCCCGGACCCGTCCTCGAGCGGCTGGGCCGACCCGGGTCCGTAGACCGACTCGGCGAACATCGTGCCGGCGGCCGCGGCTCCGCCGCCGGCGGCCGGTGCGGAGTCCCAGCCCTGGCCCTCGTCCTCGGTCCTGGCGTCGTCCGTCGCGTCGCGCTCCCGCTCGGGGTCGGTGTCGACGTCCTCACGCTCGGCCGGGGTGTCGGCGGGCAGGTCGCCGGCGGACCGGTCGGCGGCGGCGGCCGTCGTCCCGGCGTACGTCGCTCCGGAGGTCTCGGTGTCGTCCGCGGTGGTCGGCACGAGGGGGTCCTGGGTGTAGGTCCCCCCTGCCGGCGCGGAGCTCACCGCCGTGTCGCGCGTGTCGTCCTCGACACGGGTGGGTGTGTCGTCGTGCACCGGGACGGCGTCCCCCTCGTCCGCGCGGTAGGTCTCGCGGTCACCGACGGGGTACTCGTCCTCGCGCGTCCCGACCTCGTCGCCGTAGCCGGAGCCGTCGGCAGCGACCACCTCGTCCGCGGTCAGCGGCTCGGTGCGGGCGCCCGCCTCGACGTCCTCGTCCGAGAGGGGGTGCACCTCGGCACCCGTCTCGCCGGTGTAGGCGGCGGACTCGTCGCGGTATGCCGTGGTGTCGGCCGCGTAGCCCGCCTCGTCCACACCGATCCGCTCCTGGTCGTGGTGGCCGGGCTCCTCGTGGGCGACCTCCGAGCGGTCATGGCTCGCCGCGACGGCGCTACCGGCTGCAGCCGCAGCACCGATCGCAGCCGCGTCACGCATGGGCGGACCGTCCTGGGCCGCACCGGTCTCGTCCGGTCGGTCCGTCGTCGTCGGGCGGGACGTCTCGTCCACATGACCCGAGTCGTCGGTGTCGTAGGCCCCCGCGGCCGGCTGGTAGGTGGACTCCTCCGGGGTGGGCCCGTCGATGTGCTCGTCGGTGCGCTCGTCGACGACCGGCTCGTAGGTCTCCTCCGACGTCGCCCCGAGACGGCTCTCGTCGACGGTGACCGCGTCACCCGGGCGGTCCACGGCATACTGCGGCGCCTCCTCCATGGCTGCGCGGTCACCGGCGGCCCGGTCCTCCGCCGCCTGGTCGTACACGCCGCGCTCCGGCCGGCCGGAGTCCATGCCGCGGACCTCGTCGGTGTCGGCGACCCCGTCGCGGTCGGCGTCGGTCTCACCGCGCCGCAGCTCCTCGCCGTCGTCCTTGCCGGGGGAGCGCAGGAGCATGAACACCGCCGCGCCGATGAGCAGCAGCAGCAGGATGATCATGATCCACCTGGTGGTGTCGGTCATAAGACGTCCCTCCTAGTGACGACCGGCGCCCGGTCGCGTCGAGGCCACCGCACTGCGCGGCGCTGCGTCCACCGTAGTGCGAAAGTGCAGGTCCGGCCACGGATGCGCCCGCGACCCGCGGGTGATGGGACAATCGTCCTTCCCCCTGACAGGAGTACCCGCACGTGACCACGCAGACCGAGCTCACCGGCGTCGCCGGGTGGGCCGTCGACGTCATGGAACGGTTGGGTGGCCCCGGCGCGGGCCTCGTGATCGCCCTCGAGAACCTCTTCCCCCCGCTGCCGAGCGAGGTGATCCTCCCGCTGGCGGGCTTCACCGCGAGCCAGGGGACCTTCTCGGTGCAGGGCGCGATCGCGTGGACCACGGCCGGCTCGGTCGTGGGCGCCCTCCTCCTCTACACCCTGGGTGCCGTCTTCGGCCGGGAGCGGCTCCGGGCCGTGTGGGGGAGGCTGCCGCTGGTCAACCTCGATGACCTCGACCGCACCGAGGCCTGGTTCTCACGGCACGGGAAGAAGGCGGTGTTCTTCGGCCGGATGGTGCCGATCTTCCGCAGCCTCATCTCCATCCCCGCGGGCGTCGAGCGGATGCCGGTGGGGATCTTCACCCTGCTCACCCTCTCGGGCAGCCTCATCTGGAACACCATCTTCGTCCTCGCCGGCTACACCCTCGGGGAGAACTGGCACGTCGTGGAGGAGTACGCCGGCGTCCTGCAGCTCGTCGTCATCGGCGCGGTGGTGCTGGGTGTGGCGTGGTTCGTCGTGAGCCGGGTGCGCACGCTGCGCTCCCGCCGCTCCGAGGTATGACGGACCGCCCGGCGGGCTCGGTCGGCGTCGGGCCCTGGGACGGAGGCTGGCCCGTCGACGGGGACGGTGCGCTCCCCGGCCACCTCGACCCCGAGCTGCTCGCCGCCGGTGACGCCCGCAACGTGGTGGACCGCTATCGCTACTGGCGGCACGAGGCGATCGTGGCGGACCTCGACACCCGCCGGCACGGGTTCCACGTCGCCGTGGAGAACTGGGAGCACGACTTCAACATCGGCTCGGTCGTGCGCACCGCGAACGCCTTCAACGCGGCGGCCTTCCACGTCGTGGGCCGTCGGCGCTGGAACCGCCGGGGGGCGATGGTCACCGACCGCTACCAGCACGAGCACCACCACGCCGACGTCGCCGCGCTCGTCGCCTGGGCCGGGGAGCGGGGGTTGCCGCTGCTGGGCGTGGACAACGTCCCCGGGTCCCGCCCGCTGGAGGGGTATGCCGTTCCGCGCGACTGCATACTCCTGCTGGGTCAGGAGGGGCCGGGCCTGAGCGTGGACGCCCTCGCCGCCTGCGAGGAGGTGCTGGCGATCACCCAGCACGGGTCGACCCGCTCGATGAACGCCGGTGCGGCGGCCGCCGTCGTGATGTACCACTGGGCGCTGCAGCACGCCGGCGCCTGAGACGATGCCCTCCATGCGCCGCCACGTCACCGCCCAGCTCACCGCCACCGTGACCTCGCCCGTCGAGGCCACCCTGGGGGTGGCGGTGGCCGACCAGGTCGTCCGGAACCAGGAGCGCCTGGAGGTCACGGTCGACGGTCGGCCGGTCCCGGTCACCGAGGTGCTCGACCGCGCCTCCGGCACCCGGTGGCACGTCCTGCGCGACGTCCCGCCCGGCGAGCTGAGCGTGGCCTACGACGCCCGGGTCGAGGACGGCGGGGCCGGTGGGGCGGTCACCGACCTCGACCGGATCCACTTCGTGCGACCCAGCCGCTACGTGGACCTCGACCGGCTGGAGGCGGTGGCCCGCGCCGAGGTGGGTGACGTCTCCGGCGAGGAGGGCGTGCTGAGGGTGGCCGGGTGGGTGTCCGGGCACCTGAGCTACGTCCTGGGTTCCTCGCGCGTGACCGACGGTGCCAGCGACACCTACCTCAAGCGGCAGGGCGTGTGCCGCGACTACGCCCACCTCACGACGGCGCTCCTGCGGGCCAGGGGGGTGCCGGCGCGGCTGGTCGGGGCCTACGCGCCCGGTCTGTCCCCGATGGACTTCCACGCCGTCGTCGAGGCCGCGGTCGACGGCCGGTGGGTGGTGGTGGACCCCACCCGGCTGGCGCCGCGGCCCGCCCTGGTGCGCATCGCGACCGGGGCGGACGCGAGCGAGACCTCGTTCCTGACGACCCACTCCGGCGGGCTGCGGTTCGGCTCGATCACCGTCACGGCCACCGTGGAGGACGGGGAGCTGCCGACCGACGATCACACGGCGCCCGCCCGGATCGGCTGACCGCGCTCAGCGCAGCGCGGTGAGCTCCACCTCCACGAACATCGCGCTGCTCCTCGTGCCGGTGTAGATCCCGCGCAGGGGCGGCACGTCGCCGTACTCACGCCCGCGACCCACCTCCACGTGGCGGGGTCCCGGCCGGACGGCGTTGGTCGGGTCCATGCCGACCCACTCGCCGTCCCACCACCGGATCCACGCGTGCGACTCTCCCTTGTAGGCCTTGCCGACCTCGGGCTCCCGTGCGGGCAGGAGGTAGCCGCTGACGTAGCAGGCCGGGATGCCGACCGAGCGGAGGCAGCCGATGGTGAGGTTGGACATGTCCTGGCAGACCCCCGAGCGCCCCGCCCACGCCTCCGCGGCGCGGGTGTGCACGCCCGTTGACCCGGTCACGTAGCGGATCTCGTGGTGGACGAGGTCGACGACCTGCCGGGCGCACTCGCCCGGCGTCGCGCTGCTCCCGGCGATCTCCGCGATGAGGGCGCGCAGGTCCGCGGGCGGCTCGACGGAGGGCGTCTGCAGGAGGTACTCGCTCAGGTCGTCGAACACCTCTGCCGAGCGCAGCGCGTCCCAGCTCAGCCCGTGCCCGTCGACCGGGGGGCGCTGCACGTCCACCGTGGAGGTGGCCGTGACCATGAGCTGCTGGTGCGGCTCGTACACCTCGAACTGGGTGACCGTGGTCCCCCAGTAGTCGGTGTAGGTGTTGGTCCAGGCGGCCGGGGCGATGTCGACCTTGGTGTGCAGCACCTGCTGGTGCAGGGTCTGCCGCGGCGTCATCCGCGCCTCGTTGAAGGAGTGGCTGGCGGTCCCGGCGTACTCGTACCCGGTCCGGTGCACGACGCGGAGCAGCATCAGCGCACCCCCGCGCGCCACACCGACTGGCCGGAGCCGTCGAAGTAGTCGGTCGCCACGGCGTCGTTGACGACGCCGCAGGTGCGTTGCAGCTGGCTCATCCGCTCCGGCAGGTCGTGCATCATCTCCTCGATCGAGCCGTACTCCAGCTGCGCCCGGGACCGGCCCAGCATGCGGTGCGACTCGCTCGTGCGGGGGGCCCGGCTGGCCGCGGTCTCCAGGGCGGTCAGGGCCTCCTCGGCCTGCTCGAGGGAGGACAGGACCGAGCGGGGGAAGCGTCGGTTGAGCAGCAGGAACTCGGCTGCCTCGCGGTCGGTCGCCAGCCCGCGGTAGGTCCGGACGAACGCGTGGTGCGCACCGCAGGCACGCAGGGTCTGCGTCCAGGCCGACGGCGAGTCGCCGTTGTAGGCGGCCGACTCGATGATGCGGGACGTCATGTCGACCCGCTCCAGGGAACGGCCCAGCATGAGGAAGTGCCATCCCTCGTCCCGGCTCATCGTCGAGTCGGCGATGCCGGCCACGATCTGGCACCGCTCCCGCACCAGCCGGCAGGACCGGGGGGCCGGCAGCAGCTGCAGCCGGTTGCCGCGCATCATGTTCCAGGTGGTGTTGATGGCCTCCCACATCTCCTGGGAGACCGTCTCCCGGGAGCGGCTGGCGCTCTCCCGCGCACCGTGGAAGGCCGCGACCATCGAGGAGGGACAACCCTCGTCCCAGCCCAGCTGGCGCAGCACGGTCTGGTGGTCCGGGCTGGTCTCGGAGTCGATCCCCATGACCCGCAGCAGCACCAGGCTGGTGGCCTCCTCGTCGAGCACGGGGTCCTCCAGCAGCAGCGTCAGGTGCACGTCGAGCAGCCTCGAGGTGTCCTCCGCCCGCTCGAGATAACGACCGATCCAGAAGAGCGACTCGGCGATCCGGCTCAGCACGGCGCACCCCCGGCACGGGGGAGCCGCACCTGCTGCTGCTGCTGCTCCTGCTCGGAAGGTTCGGCCTCCGAGCGCTTCTGCGCCACCTGGGGTGCCGAGGCGGTCTGGAAAGCCACCTGTGGCCGCGGCAGGACCCGCGTGCGCCGACCGTCGCCGGAGAGCACCCACGTGTCCTTGGAGCCGCCCCCCCGGCTGGAGTTGACGATGAGCTCGCCCTCGCCCAGCGCGACCCGGGTCAGACCGCCGGGCAGCACCCAGACCTTCTCCCCGTCGTTGATGGCGAACGGCCGCAGGTCGACGTGCCGCGGCCGCATACCCTCCTCGACCATCGTCGGGACGGTCGAGAGCTGGACCACGGGCTGGGCGACCCAGCCCCGGGGGGCGGCGATCACGCGTTCCCGGAGGGCGTCCAGCTCGGCCCGGTCCGCCTGCGGGCCGATGACGATGCCCTTGCCGCCCGAGCCGTCGACCGGCTTGAGCACCAGCTCGTCGAGCCGGTCGAGCACCTCCTCCCGGTGGGACGGGTCCTCAAGCCGCCAGGTGTCGACGTTGGGCAGGAGCGGCTCCTCGTCGAGGTAGTACCGGATCAGGTCGGGCACGTAGCTGTACATGAGCTTGTCGTCGGCGACGCCGTTGCCGACGGCGTTGGCGATCGTCACGTTGCCCGCCCGCGCGGCGCTGAGCACGCCGGGGCAGCCGAGGACCGAGTCGTTGCGGAACGCCACGGGGTCGAGGAAGTCGTCGTCGACCCGGCGGTAGATCACGTGCACCGGCTGCATGCCGTGGGTGTCGCGCATCATCACCCGACCACCCTGGGTGACGAGGTCACGGCCCTCGACGAGCCGGCACCCCATCAGCCTGGCCAGGAGGCTGTGCTCGAAGTAGGCCGAGTTGAACGGGCCGGGGGTCAGCACGACGACCTCGGGGTCCTGGACGCCGCTCGGCGCGGCGGCGCGCAGCGCGCGCAGCAGACGGGCGGGGTATGCCGCCACGGGCCGGATCCGGTGGGTCCCCACCACCTCGGGGAGGGTGGCGGTCATGGCGCGCCGGTTGGTCAGGACGTAGGAGACGCCGCTGGGGATGCGGACGTTGTCCTCGAGGACCCGGAAGACGCCGTCCCCGTCCCGGACGAGGTCGATGCCCGAGACGTGGATCCGCACCCCGTTCACGGGCTGGATGCCGAACGCCACGCGGTGGTAGTGGGCGCTGGTGGTCACCACGTGCCGCGGGAGCACCCTGTCGGTGACGATCTGCATTGCGCCGTAGACGTCGGCCAGGAACTCCTCCAGCGCCCTGACCCGCTGCGCCACCCCCGCCTCGACGTGCGCCCAGGTCGGCGCGTCGATGACGCGCGGCACGATGTCGAGGGGGAAGGGCCGTTCCTCGCCCGCGTAGTCGAAGGTCACCCCCTGGTCGTGGTAGCTCGTGCTGACGTACTCCGCGCGCGAGCGCACGTCCTCCAGCCCCAGGGCCTCGAACTGCTCGACCATCTGCCGGTAGGCCTCCCGGACGGCGCCGTCGCCCGCGACGGTCTCGTCGAAGACGCCGGCGCGGGTGGGGTACTGGTCCAGCGGGCCTGCCATGCGCACACCCTAGGGGTTCGGGATCGCGCCCTGTGGAAGCATGGGGAGCAGCCCTAGCCGCGCCCGTCCGAGGAGGACTCCCATGCCCATCGCCACTCCTGAGGTCTACGCCGAGATGATCGACCGGGCCAAGTCAGGCAGCTTCGCCTACCCGGCCATCAACGTCAGCTCGAGCCTGACCCTCAACGCCGCCATCAAGGGCTTCGCGGACGCCGGCAGCGACGGCATCATCCAGGTCTCGACGGGCGGCGCCGAGTTCTTCTCCGGCCAGGGCGTCAAGGACATGGTCACCGGTTCGCTGGCCTTCAGCGCCTTCGCGCACGAGGTGGCCAGGAAGTACGACGTCAACATCGCCCTGCACACCGACCACTGCCCCAAGGACAAGCTCGACGGCTTCGTCCGTCCGCTCCTGGCCGCCTCGATCGAGCGGGTGAAGGGGGGCGGCCTGCCCTACTTCCAGTCGCACATGTGGGACGGGTCCGCCGTGCCGCTGGAGGAGAACCTGCAGATCGCCGAGGAGCTGCTGGACCTGTCCGCCCAGGCGCGCACGATCCTGGAGGTCGAGATCGGGGTCGTCGGTGGCGAGGAGGACGGGGTCGCCAACGAGATCAACGAGCAGCTCTACACCTCGCCCGAGGACGCGATCGCGACCGTCCGGGCCCTCGGGAGCGGTGAGAAGGGCCGCTACCTGGCGGCGCTGACCTTCGGCAACGTGCACGGGGTCTACAAGCCCGGCAACGTCAAGCTGCGCCCCGAGATCCTCCTGGCGGCGCAGGAGGCCGCCGCGCGCGAGCTGGGCCTCGGCGCGGACGAGCGGCCCTTCGACCTCGTCTTCCACGGGGGGTCCGGCTCCAGCGCCCAGGAGATCTCCGACGCGGTGGACTACGGCGTCGTGAAGATGAACATCGACACCGACACCCAGTACGCCTTCACGCGTCCCGTGGCCGGCTACATGTTCGCCAACTACGACGGCGTGCTCAAGGTCGACGGCGAGGTCGGCAACAAGAAGCTCTACGACCCCCGCGCCTGGGGCAAGGTCGCCGAGACCGCCATGGCGGAGCGCGTCGTCGAGGCCTGCCAGGCCCTGCGGTCCGCGGGCACCCACGCGTGAGCGGCCCCGACCTGCTCGGGATCCCGCCCACCCACCTGCCCGAGGACCCCGCCGCCGCCCGGTTGACCGAGCAGGACCCGCGGACGGTCGCGGCGGCATACCCCGCCTCGAGCCTGGTCTGGGCGGTGCTGGCCGAGGCCGCCCTGGAGGAGGGCGAGGACGTCGCGGCCTACGCGTACGCGCGGACCGGGTACCACCGGGGGCTGGACGCCCTGCGGCGCTCCGGCTGGCGGGGCCAGGGTCCGGTGCCGTGGGAGCACGAGCCGAACCGTGGGTTCCTGCGCGCCCTCGCGGCCCTGGCGCATGCCGCGGGACGGATCGGGGAGGTCGAGGAGCAGGTGCGCTGCACCGAGTTCCTCCGGGCCTCCTCCGCGCAGGCGGCGCGCGAGCTGGGGCTCTAGCTCCCCCCGCGCGGTGGGGCCGGGAGTGATCCCGGCCCCACCGCGCCCCCTGAGGTCAGACGGCTCGCGTCCCCTGACGTCTCGTCCGACGGGCTCATACAACCAGAACCCCGCACCCTCCGGTGGCCCAACCCGGCCAGTGGCCCTAACCTGCCATGAGTGAAGTCTCAACCACGTGACCTGGTGCTGGACGGGGAGCCCGAGCAGCTCTACCGCCACCTCCTCCGCTCCTCCACGGGGTCGCTCGACGACCACGCCGGCGCCCTGGGGTGGACCCTGCGTCGGGCGGAGCGGGTCTTCCGCGACCTGGAGCGCATGCAGCTCGTCGGCGTCTCCCCCGACGGGACGGTCCGGGTGGACGACCCGAGGGCCACCGTCGGGCGGCTGCTCGACGGCGAGGAGGCCGAGCTGGACGCTCGGCGGCTGCAGCTGCTGGGCCTGCGGCGGGCGCTGGAGAGCTTCGAGTTCGACTACCGGAGGGGCCTGCAGCTCTCCGGACCGAGGCTGCCGCTCTTCGAGCAGGTCCCGCCCAGCCAGGCCCCCTCGGTCGTCGACCACCTCTTCCGGACCTCCCACGGCGACGTGCTCCAGGTCGCCGGTCAGGTGGAGGCGGGCCCCGGTCACGACGAGGGGGTGCGGCGGCAGTTCGAGGACGTCGTCGCCTCGGGAAGGGTCGTGCGGACCATCTTCCCGCTCTCGATGCTCGAGGACCCCCACTGGCACGCCTTCGTCGAGCGGCGGGCCGCCGCCGGCGAGCGCCAGCGTTACCTGCCGGACGACGCGATCCGGGTGGAGTTCGGCGTGTGGGGCCGGACCGGTGTCCTCCTCGACGAGGGCGGTGGCCCTGACGGCGACTTCCTGCTGCTCCGGACGGGCCCGGTGGTGGAGGTCTTCGTCACGTTGTTCGAGGAGCTGTGGCGGCGCGCGGAGCCGGTGCTGAGCCGGGACGCGGCCGCGCGGGACCTCAAGCTGCTCGAGCTGCTGGCGCTCGGCTTCAAGGACGAGGCCCTCGCGCGCCAGCTCGGGCTGAGCCTGCGGACGGTGCGGCGGCGGATCGCGGCGCTCATGGAGGAGCACGGGGTGGACACCAGGTTCCAGCTGGGGCTGGCGGTCGCCGGCCGCGGACTCCTGGGGAACGACCGACGCTAGAGTTGGGCGTCCCGTCCACGACCCGAAAGGCAGACATGCCTGCGATCGTCCTCGTCGGCGCCCAGTGGGGTGACGAGGGGAAGGGCAAGGCCACCGACCTGCTCGGCTCCGAGATCGACTACGTGGTGAAGTTCAACGGCGGCAACAACGCCGGGCACACGGTGGTCGTCGGCGACCAGAAGTACGCGCTGCACCTGCTGCCCTCCGGCATCCTCTCGCCCGGGTGCACGCCGGTGATCGCCAACGGTGTGGTCATCGACCTCGCGGTCCTGATCGAGGAGCTCGACGGCCTCGAGGCTCGCGGGGTGGACACCTCGAAGCTGCTCATCAGCGCCAGCGCTCACCTGATCCCGCCCTACAACCGGGTCCTGGACCGGGTCCACGAGCGCTTCCTCGGCAAGCGCAGGATCGGCACGACGGGGCGCGGCATCGGACCGACCTACGCCGACAAGATGAACCGCATCGGCATCCGGGTGCAGGACCTGTACGACACCTCGATCCTGCGGCAGAAGGTGGAGTCCGCGCTGGACACGAAGAACCAGCTGCTGCTCAAGGTCTACAACCGGCGCGCGATCGAGGTCGAGGAGGTCATGGAGGAGCTGCTCCGCCACGCCGAGCGCATCCGGCCGATGGTCACCGACACGGTGCTGGAGCTGGGCCAGGCGCTCGACGCCGGGAAGACCGTGCTCTTCGAGGCGGGCCAGGCGACGCTGCTCGACGTCGACCACGGCACCTACCCCTTCGTCACCTCCTCCAACGCGACCTCGGGCGGGGCGTGCACCGGCTCCGGCGTGCCGCCCACCCGCATCGAGCGGGTCATCGGGGTGTTCAAGGCCTACACCACGCGCGTGGGGGAGGGCCCGTTCCCGACCGAGCTGCAGGACGACCTCGGTCAGCGGCTCCGCGACGTCGGCGCCGAGTACGGCACCACCACCGGCCGGCCGCGCCGCTGCGGGTGGGCGGACGTCGTCATCGGCCGCTACGCCCAGCGCGTCAACGGCATCACCGACTTCGTCGTCACCAAGCTCGACGTCCTCACCGGTCTGGAGACGGTGCCGGTGTGCGTGGCCTACGACGTGCAGGGGACCCGGTTCGAGGAGATGCCGGTCAACCAGTCCGACTTCCACCACGCGACCCCGGTCTACGAGGAGCTGCCGGGGTGGAGCGAGGACATCACCGGGTGCCGCGAGTTCGCCGACCTTCCCGACGCGGCGCAGCGGTACGTCGAGCGCCTCGAGGAGCTGATGGGGGCCAGGGTGTCCGTCATCGGCGTGGGTCCCGGCCGTGACCAGGTCGTCGTCCGTCACGACCTCCTGGGCCGCACGGGCGACTGAGGCGCCCGGAGCTGGCCCACACCGACGAGACCGTCGAGCTCGTGCCGGGTCACGGAGGGGCGGCGGGCCTCGTAGGCCGCGATGCCCGCCGGGTGCATGAGTCCCTCGGCCAGCAACCGTTCCACGTGCGCGACGTTCACCAGGCTCCAGGTGCTGCCCCGGCGCCGTGGCGTCCAGCGCTGGCGGCGGGAGTCCTCGTCGATCCGCTGGCTCAGGGAGTCGATCCAGCCGAAGCACAGCGCCACGGGCACCGCCTCCGCCCAGGTCAGCCCCCGGTCCTCCACCCCCTTGCGCCGCAGTCCCATCCACAGCTCGGGGGCTGTGGCGTGGTGCTCCTCGAGCCAGGCGCGGAACGCCTCGGGGCCGTCGAAGAAGACCGCAGGCCGCTCGGCCGTCCCGCCCTCCCGCCAGCGCGACGTCATACCGGTTCCTCCGTCGTCGCGGCGCGGAAGGTGAACCGGGTGCAGTCCTGGGGGAAGGCGAACCAGGCCATCGCCCGCGTGGGGGTGACCACGCGCAGGCCGCCGCCGTGCGGCACCGACCACGAGTCGGCCGGCGGGGTGTAGCCCGACGACGCGTACTTGCCGAACGCCTCCGCGAGGCGGGCGCCCAGCCCTTCGGGGTCGGCGCGGGTGGCGCTCGACTCACCCTCCACGATGACGACCTCGGTGCCGCTCTCCAGCGTGAGCGTCACCGCGGGGTTCTGCTCCACGTTGCGGGTGTGCCGCGTGGTGGGCGCCCCGTCGTACCAGAACCGACCGTCCAGCCACACCCCCCACCGGGGCACGGAGTGCGGGCGACCGTCGGGCCGCACGCTGCTCAGCCAGTAGTGCATCGCGTCGCGCAGGCGGGGCTCGACCTGGTCCCAGGTCAGGAGCCCCTCGGACGTCTCGGGTATGCCGTAGCCGTCGGGGAACGTGGGGCGGCTCGACGTCGGTGTCGTCTCCATGGATCGACGGTAGACCCGGCCACCGACAGCGTGCAGCGACGCAGGTCGGTGCGGGTGTCCCCGGTGAGTGGCATCATCGCCGTGGTGGGCACCCGCACCGCGAGCGACCAGCGGTTGCGCGACCTGGCGCTGCTGCGACGGGTCCGTGACCGGATCGACCGCGACTACGCCCAGCCGCTGGACGTGCCCGCGCTCGCCCGGGAGGTGCACCTGTCGGCGGGCCACCTCTCCCGCCAGTTCCGGGAGGCCTACGGGGAGTCGCCCTACTCCTACCTGATGACCCGCCGGGTCGAGCGTGCGATGACCCTGCTGCGCCGGGGTGACCTCAGCGTGACCGAGATCTGCTTCCAGGTCGGCTTCTCCTCGCTCGGCACCTTCAGCACCCGCTTCTCCGAGCTGGTCGGGATGTCGCCGAGCGTCTACCGCAGGGATGCCGGGCGGCTGGCCATCCCGCCGTGCGTCACGAGGAAGGTGACCAGACCGATCAGGAATCGAGAAGCGCCGCTGCCGACGACACCCCTACCGTGAAGCGCATGGACATCACCATTCAGTCAAGCTTCCTGCCGGCGGACGACCCCGAGGCGTCGCTGGCCTTCTACCGCGACGCCCTGGGCTTCGAGGTCCGCGGGGACGTGGGCTCGGGCCAGATGCGCTGGATCACGGTCGGCCCTCCCGGTCAGCCGAACACCTCGATCGTCCTGCACCCGCCGGCGGTCGACCCGGGCATCACGGACGACGAGCGTGCCGTCATCACCGAGATGATGGCCAAGGGCACCTACGCCGGCATCAACTTGGCGGCCACGGACCTGGACGCCGCGTTCGAGCGGGTGCAGGCCAGCGGGGCCGACGTCATGCAGGAGCCGATGGACCAGGACTGGGGTGCGCGGGACTTCGCGGTGCGGGACCCGGCCGGCAACTCCGTCCGCATCCAGCAGGCCTGACCGACCCCGAAGGAGAGCGACCATGGCAGGGACGACGAACAAGGAGTCCTTCTCCGCGGCGGAGAAGAAGGCGATGAAGGAGCGCGCGGCCGAGCTCAGGGCGAGCCAGAAAAAGGAGAAGCTGGAGGAGGCGGTCCTGGAGAAGATCGCCGAGATGCCCGAGGACGAGCAGAAGCTGGCGAGACAGGTCCACGGGATCGTCAGGGAGGTGGCGCCGGACCTGAAGGCGAAGTCCTGGTACGGCATGCCGGCCTACGCCGACGCGAACGGCAAGATCGTCGTCTTCTTCCAAGGCGCCTCGAAGTTCGAGGCCCGTTACTCCACCATCGGATTCGACGAGGCCGCACACCTCGACGAGGGCTCGATGTGGCCGGTCTCCTGGGCCCTCACCGCGCTCACCGACACCGACGCCGACAAGATCAGGGAGCTCGTGAGGCGGGCGGCCGGCACCGACTGACCTCCCACCCCCGCACCTGTGCAACGACGTCGGAGCTGTGCGCGGGTTATGACACCCGTACAAGTGACCTCGAGGTGCACAGGTCGGGAAGGGCGGGCATCGCCGGCTGACGGTCGGACGAAGGGACGTTCAGGCGACGGGCCGGCGGCGGACCCGGGCTCGACTGAAGGCGGCCCGGATCTTTGCCAGTACGCGCTCGGGCTGAGCAAGGTCCGACCAGGTGATCCGGACGATCTCGTACCCGAGCTCACGGAGCCGGTCCTCGCGACGCTTCTCTGCGACCAGGTCGACCCTGCCGCTGTACTTGAGCGCCCCGTCGAACTCGACGATCGTCCAATGCTCCCGAAACAGGAAGTCCACGATGCCCACCAGGTCCCCGGCCTTGTCACGGACCGGCACCTGCAGCTCGGGCGCCGGCAACCCGACCGTGTGCATGATCCACCTGCACCGCGTCTCCCCGCCCGAGTCGCTGAGGCCCGTGGCGTGCTCCAGGATCACGTCGGCTCGTGGGGACCTGGGTCCGACGATGCACGGTCTGGCCCTCTCCAGGCCAGGCGGGTCGGTTGCCCCGACGCGCAGGGCTGAGTCTGCGCTGACCAGGCCCGAGACGACCCCTGAGGCGACCCCGACCTGCAGGCACGCAAGCTCGGGGACGACCACAGGTATGCCGTCCCGTTCGGCCACCCAGCGGGGGAGGACGGGGGGATGCACATGAACGACCTTCCCGCTCCGACCGCGGCGGCCGTCGGTGCGGACCAGGTGCACGCGGTCGTCCACGTCGTAGACGCCGATGCCGAGCACGGCAAGGGCGCTGTGATGACTCAGCGCGTACGGCGAGGCCGGTGCGCACAGGACCAGCGCCACGGCCCGTGCGCGCAGCTCGTGCCGGTCCCAGTGGCTGGCCTCCCGCCACCTCGCCCCGTCAACGAAGGAGGATCGACGGATCCGCACCAGGACATCCGCAGCGAGCAAGGACCTGAGCTGGACCGGCGTCACGCCCAGAGCCGCCAGCTGCGCCGTCGTGGCGACGCCACCGTGTGCGCCGAGGACGGCCCGTACCTCGTTGACGTCCGACATGCCCCCGAGCCTGACCCATCGCTGGCCCGGCGGGCTGCGGTTGTCCACAGGCGGGCACGGGTAGGCCCGGGCCTCAGCCCGCCCTCACCACCTGTGCACCGTAAGGGAGGTTGTGCACGCGAAATAGCACGGGCACAAGGTCGCTAGCGGTGCACAGGTCGGGAAAGCGCGCAGGTGGCCCACAGGGGTGCGCTGGCTCAGCCGACCCACACCCGCGCGTTGCGGAACATCCGCAGCCACGGGCTGACCCCCTCGACGCGGCCCGGCGTCCACGACAGCTGGGCGTTGCGCTGCACCCGCTCCGGGTGCGGCATCATCGCGGTGACGCGCCCGTCGGGCGTGGTCACCGCAGTGAGCCCGCCCGGCGAGCCGTTCGGGTTGGTCGGGTATGCCGTGGCGGCGCGCCCCGCGTGGTCGACGTAGCGCACCGCACCCAGCACCGCCGCCTCGTCTCCCCGGGCCGAGAAGTCGGCCCGCCCCTCGCCGTGGGCGACGGCGATCGGGATCCGCGAGCCGGCCATCCCGGCGAAGAAGACGGACGGGGACTCGAGCACCTCGACCAGGCTGAGCCGGGCCTCGTACTGCTCGCTGCGGTTGCGGGTGAACCGCGGCCAGGCCTCCGCCCCGGGGATCAGGTCCGCCAGCGCGGCAAACATCTGCGCGCCGTTGCAGATGCCGAGCGCGAAGGTGTCCTCCCGCCCGAAGAAGTCCGCGAAGGACCCGGTCAGCCGGTCGTCGAAGAGGACCGACCGGGCCCAGCCCTCACCCGCACCGAGGGTGTCGCCGTAGGAGAAGCCTCCGGCTGCCACTAGCCCGACGACCCCGGCGAGGTCGAACCGTCCCGTCTGCAGGTCGGTCATGTGCACGTCGTAGGTGTCGAAACCGGCCCGGTCGAAGGCGAAGGCCGTCTCGACGTGCGAGTTGACGCCCTGCTCGCGCAGCACCGCGACGACGGGTCGGGCCCCCCGCGCGACGTAGGGTGCTGCCACGTCGTCGGCAGGGTCGAAGGTCGTCGACAGGTGCAGCCCGGGGTCGTCGTCGGAGCCCACGAGCGCGTGCTCCTCGTCGGCGCAGTCCGGGTTGTCGCGGAGCGCGGCGATCCGCCAGGAGACCTCGTCCCACGCCTGGGCGAGGTCGCGCAGCGGCTCGTCGAGGCTCACCGTGCCGGCGCGCACCCGCACCCGCCGCTCCGTCGTCGAACGGCCCAGCCTCGAGATCGTGGGGCGTCCGTGCCGTTCGAGCACCTCGACAGCCTCGGGCAGCCGACCAGCGGGCACCTCGAGGACGACGCCCAGCTCCTCGGCGAAGAGGGCGGCCATCCCCGCGCCTGCGTCGACCGGGCCGTCCGGGTTTCCGTGGACCGGTACGTCGACGTCGAGGCCCACGCCGCCCGCGAAGGCCATCTCGCACAGGGTCGCCCACAGGCCGCCGTCGGAGCGGTCGTGGTATGCGGTCACCAGGCCCTGCTCCCGCAGCTCGACGAGGGCGGCTCCCAGGTCGGTCAGGAGGGTGGGGTCGTCGAGGTCGGGCACCGGTCCTCCGAACTCCGCGAGGACCTGGGCCAGGATCGAGCCGCCGAGACGCCCGGCACCGGGGCCGAGGTCCACGAGCAGCAGCTCGGACCCGGCGTGCAGCTCGGGGGTCCAGGTGCCGCGCACGTCGGGCAGCGCCGCGAACGCCGAGACCACGAGCGACACCGGGGAGATGACCTCGTGGGCCTGGTCGTCCGCACCGGTCCAGCGGGTGCGCATCGACAGCGAGTCCTTGCCCACCGGGACGGAGATGCCCAGGGCGGGGCACAGCTCCATCGCCACGGCGTGCACGGTGTCGTAGAGCGCGGCATCCTCGCCCTCCTCGCCGGCGGCCGCCATCCAGTTGCAGGACAGCTTGACCCCGGACAACGTCACCGGGGCGGCGAGCAGGTTGGTCAGGGCCTCACCGACCGCCATCCGGCCGGACGCGGGGGCGTCGACGGAGGCGACCGGCATGCGTTCGCCCGTGGCCATGGCCTCGCCGGCCAGCCCGACGTGGTCCGCCAGGGTCACCGCGACGTCGGCGACCGGGACCTGCCAGGGACCCACCATCTGGTCGCGGTGCGTCAGACCGCCGACGGTGCGGTCGCCGATGGTCACGAGGAACCGCTTGGACGCCACGGTGGGGTGGCGCAGGACGGCGTAGGCGGTGTCCCGCACCGCGGCCGCGTCCAGGTGGTCGAGCGACAGCTCGGGGGCGGACCGCTCGACCCGCCGGACGTCGCGGGTCATCCTGGGCGGCTTGCCGAGCAGCACGTCCATCGGCATGTCGACCGGCCGGTCCCCGTCACGATCACCGTCGACGAGCACCAGCCGGGCGTCGCCGGCCGCCACCCCGACCACGGCGTACGGGCAGCGCTCCCGGTCGCAGAGCGCGGCGAACGCCTCCAGCGACTCCGGGGCGAGCGCCAGGACGTAGCGCTCCTGGCTCTCGTTGGACCAGATCTCCTTGGGCGAGAGGCCCGACTCCTCCAACGGCACGGCCGAGAGGTCGAACCGCGCGCCCAGCCCGGCGTCGTCCACGAGCTCGGGGAACGCGTTGCTCAGCCCGCCCGCGCCGACGTCGTGGATCGCGAGGACGGGGTTGTCCTCACCCAGCGCCCAGCAGTGGTTGATGACCTCCTGCGCGCGCCGCTGCATCTCGGGGTTGCCGCGCTGCACCGAGTCGAAGTCGAGCTCGGCGGCGTTGGCGCCGGACGCCATCGAGCTGGCGGCACCGCCCCCCAGGCCGATGCGCATGCCCGGCCCGCCGATCTGCACGAGGAGGGTGCCGGGCCCGAAGCGCACCTTCTCCGTCTGCGACGCGCTGATGGAGCCCAGGCCGCCCGCGCTCATGATCGGCTTGGCGTAGCCGCGGTGGACGCCGTCGACGACCTGCTCGTAGACCCGGAAGAAGCCGCCCAGCCCGGGCCGGCCGAACTCGTTGTTGAACGCCGCCGCGCCGATCGGGCCCTCGACCATGATGTCGAGCGCGCTCGCCAGGTGGGCGGGTGCGGCATACCCGGGCTCCTCCCACGGCTCGTGGGTGCCGGGCAGGTGCAGGTGCGAGACGGCGAACCCGGTGAGCCCGGCCTTGGGCGCGCTGCCGCGACCGGTGGCGCCCTCGTCCCGGATCTCGCCGCCGGCGCCGGTCGCCGCGCCGGGGAAGGGCGAGATCGCGGTCGGGTGGTTGTGGGTCTCGACCTTCATGAGGACGTGGACCTCGTCCTCGCGGGCGGAGTAGCGGCTCGGGCCGCCGTCCTCCGGCAGCCAGCGCACGACGCGCCCGCCCCGCATCACCGACGCGTTGTCCTTGTAGGCGACGACGGTGCCCTGGCCGGCGACGGCCTCGGTGTGCCGGATCATCCCGAAGAGGCTGCGCTCCTGCGCCTGCCCGTCGACGACGAAGTCGGAGTTGAAGATCTTGTGCCGGCAGTGCTCGGAGTTGGCCTGGGCGAACATCGTCAGCTCGACGTCGGTCGGGTTGCGCCGCAGCGCAGTGAAGGACTCGACGAGGTAGTCGATCTCGTCCGGCGCCAGCGCCAGTCCGAAGGCGCGGTCGGCCTCCACCAGCGCCTCACGACCCCGGCCCAGCACGTCGACGTGCTCCATGGGTGGGGCCTGGCGCTCGGCGAACAGCGCGACAGCCTCCTCACGGCTGCGCAGCACCGTCTCGGTCATCGGGTCGTGGAGCACCGCGCCGCAGGCCGTCAGCTCGTCCTCGCCGAGGTCGGCGCCGTCGGCGAGCCCGAGGTGGTACTCCATGACCCGCTCGACCCGGTGGAGGTCCAGGCCGCAGTTGTGCACGATGTCGGTCGCCTTGCTCGCCCACGAGGAGATGGTGCCGAGCCGGGGCGCCACGACCAGGACGCGTTCCCGCGCCGCCGTCGCCTCGCCGGGACGGTCCTGGCCGCCGCCGGTCCACGGCTCGCCGTAGGTGAGCAGCGCCGCGAGCCGTCCCGCGTCGACGGGATCGAGGTCGCGGTCGGCGGCTGCCCAGTGCACGTGCCGCGCGGAGACGGCGGTCACCTGCGGCGCGACCGCCTGCAGCCGACGCAGCAGCGCGGCGGCGCGGAAGCCGGACAGGGCGGAGCCGCCGGGGAGGACGGTGAGCCGGTGCTGAGGAGCATGCAGGGCGGACATCGCGGGCTCCTAGGCGCTGGGGGCGGCGGGCGGGAAGGTCTGGCCGGTGAGGGTCTCGTAGGCCTCGACGTAGCGGGCCCGCGTCAGCGCGACCACCTCGTCCGGCAGCGACGGGGGAGGGGCGTCGGAGCGTCGGTCCCACCCGCTGTCGGGAGAGGTGAGCCAGTCACGCAGCACCTGCTTGTCGTATGACGTCTGCGTGCGCCCCGGTGCCCACTCGTCGGCCCGCCAGAAGCGTGAGGAGTCGGGAGTGAGCACCTCATCGGCGAGGATGACGTCGACGACGTCGGGATCTACTGCGGCCCAGTCGATCTCGCCCTCGAGTGCGTCAGCGGGGGAGATGCCGAGAGCCGCGGCCAGCTCCTCGGGGTCGACACCGAACTCCACCTTCGTGTCGGCGATGAGGATCCCCCGGCCGGCGGCGATCTCGTTGCCGCGCTGCAGGATCGCGACGGTGAGGTCCCTGACCCTGGCCGCGAGGCGGGGACCGACCAGGTCCTCCACCTCTGCGAAGGAGATCGGCTGGTCGTGCTCGCCGGCGGGCGCCTTGGTGCTGGGCGTGAAGACCGGCTCCGGCAGACGCGACCCGTCGACCAGACCGTCCGGCAGCCGGACCCCCGAGACGGTGCCGGACGCGGCATACTCGGCCAGACCGCCGCCGGTGAGGAACGCCCGGGCGACGCACTCGACCGGGAGCATCCGCAGCCGGCGGACGTAGACCGCGCGTCCCGCGACCGCGGGCGGCACGTCCGTCGCGACGACGTGGTGCGGGGCCAGGTCGGCGAGCTGGTCGAACCACCACAGCGAGAGCTGGGTCAGCACGGCACCCTTGTCCGGCACCGGTGTGGACAGCACGTGGTCGTAGGCGCTGACCCGGTCCGAGGCCACGAGGAGCAGGCGCGTCCCGTCGTGCTCACCGGTCCGGTGGTCCAGCGGTGCGTAGAGACCGCGCACCTTGCCGGAGTAGATCAGCTCGTGGCCCGCCAGCGGCGGTGACGCGGTGCCCCCGGGGACGACGACGTCCCCCTGCTCGGCGGCACGGGCGATGTCCCCGCGGAAGAAGGAACCGTCCAGGGAGATCCGGTGGACGGCCGAGTAGGCACGCGCCCGCGCCTGCGCGAGGTCCTCGCCGAGACCCACGACGGACAGCACCCGGCCCCCGGAGGAGACGAGCTGGTCGTCCACCAGCCGGGTGCCCGCGTGCAGGACGTGGACGCCCTCCACCTCCTCGGCGGGCGTCAGGCCCGCGACCGCGCCGCCGGTCACGGGTGATGCCGGGTACCCCTCGGCTGCGACGACGACCGTGACGGCGCTGAGCGGCGACCACTCCAGCGGGGGCACCTCGGCGAGGCGGCCCTCCGCAGCCGCGAGGAGCACCCCCGCCAGCGGCGTCCGGAGGCGGGCGAGCACCGACTGGGTCTCCGGGTCCCCGAACCTGGCGTTGAACTCGACGACGCGCGGACCGGCGGCCGTCAGCGCGAGGCCGACGTAGAGCACCCCGGTGAACGGCGTGCCGCGACGGGCCATCTCCTCGATCGTCGGCAGGGCGACGGCGCGGACCACGTCGGGGACGAGGCCCGGCACCTGCTCGTCCATCCAGGGGAGGGGGCTGTAGGCGCCCATGCCGCCCGTGTTGGGACCGGTGTCCCCGTCGCCGACCCGCTTGAAGTCCTGGGCCGGTGCGAGGGGCAGGACGGTGCGGCCGTCGGCGAGGCAGAACAACGACACCTCGGGGCCGTCGAGGAAGTCCTCGACGACGACGCGCCCGCCCTTCCGGGACAGGCAGGCGGCGGCGTGGTCGAGGGCGACGGCCCGGTCAGAGGTGACGACGACCCCCTTGCCCGCGGCGAGACCGTCCTCCTTGACCACGTAGGGGGCCCCGGTGGCCTCCAGGGCGACCACCACCGCGGCCAGGTCCTGGCACACGTGGGCCGCCGCGGTCGGGACGCCGGCCGACCGCATGACCTCCTTGGCGAAGGCCTTGCTGCCCTCGAGCCGGGCGGCCGCGGTGCTCGGCCCGAAGCACGGGACCCCGGCCTCGACCAGCGCGTCGGCCACGCCTGCCACGAGGGGCGCCTCCGGACCGACGACCACGAGGCCCACCCCTTCAGCCATGGCCAGGGCGACCACCGCCGCGACGTCGGTCGGGTCGCCCGGGACGCACCGGGCGGTCGTGGCGATGCCCGGGTTGCCGGGGAGCGCCAGGAGCTCGGTCACGTCGGGGTCGGCGGCCAGGGAACGGGCCAGGGCGTGCTCGCGCGCGCCGGCGCCGAGGAGGAGGACCTTCACGGATCGCGAGCCTAGTTCGTTCCCGGGCACGGCACGAGGTCCGGTCCGACGGGTCCGCCCGGGGCAGACCCGTCGGGTGCGCATGGGCACATCGCCCGGAAACCGCTGGAGAATAGGTGTGGCCCCCCTGGGAGGCAGGGGGGGTATCTCCCAGGAGGGCCACATCGCAGGGCGAGGTCAGCCAGATTGATGGGGGGGCATATATCCGGCGACTCACACTTTCCCTGCACCGGCCGAAGCCGGTGAATCCAATATGGCACACGTCGCGGCCGATGTCACACCGGCCCGTGTCGGGATGGCGTCATTGTCGGCGATCCGACAGGATGGCGCGCATGACGACCTGGACGGGTGGGTCCCCGGCATTCTCGCGGCCGCACGGTGACGCGTACGAGGAGCTGGTCAGCCGGGTCTACATCACCGCGGTGCGGCTGGGCAGGCCCACCCGGGACGCGCTGCGCAACGAGGGCCTGCGGGACGAGGAGATCGACGACCTGACCGCCGAGCTCGTGGCCCGGGAGCTGTTCCTGCCCGGGATCGACCCGGACAGCTGGCAGGTCGCACCGCCGCGGGAGGCGATGACGCGCATCGCGGACCGCATCGAGCGTCGGGCTGCGATGAGCCGGGCGACGGCCTCCGAGGTGGAGCAGCTCTGGCGCGCCGCCGTCGGGGACGGGCGCGTGATGGAGGCCCCGGGGATGGACCTGCTCAAGGGGGTCCAGGACATCGTCGACCGGGTCCGCGGGCTGCACCGGGTGGCCGAGGAGCGGCTCTGGTGGGCCATGGACGCCTCGGCCGCGTCCTGCCAGCTGCTCCAGCAGGCCGCGGACGACCCCGACCTCCTCTCGATCCGGCCAGGGGCGGACGTGCGCGTCATGCTCGACACCGCCCTCCTCGAGGACGAGGCCGCGCTGCGCTTCATGGAGCGCCACGAGGCTGCCGGTCACCCGGTGCGCGTCGGCAACGGGATCCCGTTCTCCCTGCTGCTGTGCGACAACAGGGCCGCGCTGCTGGACCTGAGCCGCCACGACCCCCTCGGCGACGGGTCGCTGGAGGCCCGGCGGACCGGGCCCCTGCTCGCCATCGGGACGCTGCTCGACGAGATCTGGCAGCTGTGCACCCCCTACCGGACCACCGCGGAGGCGGCAGCGCGCGCCCCGGGCAGTCGGGCCCCTCTCGACCAGCGCGACCTGCGCATCCTCAACCTCCTCACCACGGGGGCCAGTGACCAGCTCATCGCCCGCCAGACCGGGGTGTCCGTGCGCACGGTCGAGCGGCGGGTCCGCTACCTCATGGACCATCTCGCCGCGGCGACACGCTTCCAGGCGGGGGTCCAGGCGGTCCGGCGCGGCTGGGTATGACGTCCCGCGCGCGGTCCCGCGCGCGCCGCTCGGTACAGTTGATGCTTTGTCAGGGGTCGGGCACGTGGGGCCGAGCCCCGTCCCGTGCGGCAGAGAGGATGCGTGTGAGCGCCACGACGAACGACGTCGTCGCCGCCGAGATCGCGGCCGAGCAGCAGCACGTCGACCGTGTGTACACCGAGCTGGCCAAGGCCGCGGAGCGCACCGAGCTCATCCACGCCGAGGGGATGGCGCGGGGACGCACCGACCGGCCGGGCACCGGTGACCCCCGCGAGGAGGAGATGGTCGGGCTCTTCGAGCGCGACGCCCTGGTCTTCTCGGCCAGCAAGCGGCGGGTGTCCCTGGAGACCCAGCACGAGGGCCTCGTCTTCGGACGGCTCGACCTCGAGCACGCCACCCCCGACGAGGACGGCGAGACCCGTGAGATCCGTTACGTCGGGCGCCTGGGGGTGCGCGACGACGACTACGAGCCGCTGGTGGTCGACTGGCGGGCGCCGGCCGCCGCGCCGTTCTACCGGGCGACCCCGGTCGACCCGCTGGGGGTGATTCGGCGCCGGGTGCTGCGCTGCTCCGGCGAACGGGTGGTCGGCGTCGAGGACGACCTCATGGTCGCCGACGCCCCCGACGACCTCGTGGTCGTGGGCGACGGTGCCCTCATGGCCGCCCTCACCCGCAGCCGCGGCGCACGGATGCGCGACATCGTCGCCACCATCCAGCAGCACCAGGACGAGGCGATCCGCGCTCCCGCCCGGGGGGTCACGGAGATCACCGGTGGTCCGGGCACCGGCAAGACCGTCGTCGCCCTGCACCGGGCGGCCTACCTCCTCTACTCCGACCGGCGACGCTTCGAGAGCGGCGGCGTCCTCGTCGTGGGACCGTCCTCCGCGTACACGGCATACATCGAGCGGGTGCTGCCCTCGCTCGGCGAGGACAGCGTCGTGCTGCGCTCCATCGGCGACGTCCTCGCGGGGATGACCGCCACCCGCCTCGACCCGCCGGCCACCGCCGCCGTGAAGGGGTCGCTGCGGGTGCGGCAGCTGCTGGCCCGGCTGTCGCGCCAGCCCATCCCCGGCGGGCCCTCGCTCCTGCGCCTCTTCGTGATGGGCCACGCGGTGCGGATCGAGGTGCGGGACCTCGACCGGGTGCGGGCCCAGGTGCTGCGGCACCATCACCGCAACAGCTCCTACGAGGCCGCCGTGCGTGCCCTCGCCGAGGTCGCCTGGGCGCAGGTCCACCAGGGGGAGAAGCAGGAGTTCGTCGACAGGTTCGCGGACGCCAACGACGTCGAGGCCTTCATGCGGGAGTGGTGGCGACCCGTCGACCCGCGCGAGATGCTCCTCTGGCTCGCCGACGAGGCGCTCGTGCGCGACCTGGGCGTCGTCAGCGACAGGGACGCCGCCCTCGTCGCCGCGTCCTACCAGCTGGCGCTGCGCGAGGGGACCTGGTCGGTGGCGGACGTGGCCATGGTCGACGACCTGCACGCCCGGCTCGGCACCATGGTCGAGCTCCCCGACGAGGACCGCGGTTTCTACGAGATCGAGGAGCTCGAGGACGCGTCGCAGTACGGGGTCGCCGCCCTGCGCGGCAGCCGGGCCGAACGACCGGTGCCGGTGGGTGACGGCGAGGAGGGCCACGTCGCCGCGGTCGAGCCCACGGCGTCGGAGCGGATCTCCTCCGACCCCAGGACGCGCCTGCTCGCCGGGCACATCGGATCGGTCGAGGAGTATGCCCACGTGCTCGTCGACGAGGCGCAGGACCTCTCGCCCATGCAGTGGCGGATGCTCGGCCGTCGGGGGCGCTGGGCCTCGTGGACCGTCGTGGGTGACCTCGCCCAGGCCTCGTGGTCGGACCTGGAGGAGGCCGGCCGGGCGCGCGAGGAGGCCTTCGGCAGCGCGGTGCGCCGGGCCTTCCACATGGACACGAACTACCGGAACGCGCGGGAGATCTTCGACCTGGCGGCCCGGATGATCCGCGAGCACGTGCCGGACGCCGACATCCCGGAGGCCGTGCGGGAGACCGGTCACGACCCGGTGGAGCTGACCTCGGACGACGTCCCCGCGGCCGCGCGGGAGGCGGTGACCGAGCTGCTCGGCCAGGTCGACGGTCAGGTCGCGGTCATCACGCCGGCCGTCTGGCGGGCGGCGCTGGAGCCGCTCACCGGGCTCGACGGTCGGCTCCTGGTCATCGACCCCCTCTCGACGAAGGGCCTGGAGTACGACGCCACCCTCGTCGTCGACCCGGACGGGATCGTCGCCGAGTCACCCGGCGGGGTGCGGGTCCTCTACGTCGCCCTGACCCGGGCCGCGCACCGCCTCACCGTGCTGCGTCCCGCCTGACCGAGGGGGTCGGCACGGACGGACCGGGGGGCCGGCACGGACGGACCGGCCTCCCTGTGGACGGGAGGAGGGTCTGACGGCGGCGACGACTAGGGTCGGAGCCGTGAGCACCGCCCTGTACCGCCGCTACCGACCCGAGTCCTTCGCCGACGTCATCGGCCAGGAGCACGTCACCGAGCCGCTGATGCAGGCGCTGCGCTCCGGCCGCGTCAACCACGCCTACCTCTTCTCCGGCCCCCGGGGGTGCGGCAAGACCACCTCCGCGCGGATCCTGGCGCGTTGCCTCAACTGCGACCAGGGGCCGACACCCGAGCCGTGCGGCACCTGCGACTCCTGCGTCGCGCTGGCGCGCGACGGCGCCGGCACGGTGGACGTCATCGAGATCGACGCGGCCAGCCACGGCGGGGTGGACGACGCCCGTGACCTGCGCGAGCGGGCCGCGTTCGGCCCTGCGCAGTCCCGCTACAAGGTCTACATCATCGACGAGGCGCACATGGTGACGCCCAACGGCTTCAACGCGCTGCTCAAGGTCGTCGAGGAGCCGCCGCCCCACGTCAAGTTCATCTTCGCCACCACCGAGCCGGAGAAGGTCCTCGCGACCATCCGCTCCCGCACGCACCACTACCCCTTCCACCTCGTCCCCCCGCAGCGGCTGACCTCCTACCTGGAGCAGGTGTGCGAGCGGGAGGAGGTCGCGCTGGAGCCCGGGGTGCTCTCGTTCGTGACGCGCG
Source organism: Ornithinimicrobium cerasi (assembly GCF_003702705.1). GTDB lineage: Bacteria > Actinomycetota > Actinomycetes > Actinomycetales > Dermatophilaceae > Ornithinicoccus > Ornithinicoccus cerasi. Next base: position 102,679 of record NZ_QZMN01000014.1, read on the forward strand.
CGGGGGCCGGTTCGGTGCGGGACTCGTTATCGGTGCTGGACCAGCTCATCTCCGGGGCCCACGAGGACGGCCTGACCTACGAGCGCACCGCGGCCCTGCTGGGTTTCACCGACGTCGAGCTGCTCGACGCCGTGGTGGACGCCGTGGCTGCGGGCGACGCGGCCACGGTCTTCCAGCAGGTGCACAAGGTCATGGAGTCCGGTCACGACCCGCGGAGGTTCGTCGAGGACCTGCTCGAGCGCTACCGCGACCTCATCGTGCTCTCCGCCGTCGGTGACCAGCCGGCCGGTGGTCTGCTGCCCGGTCTGCCCGCCGACCAGATCGAGCGCATGCGCCACCAGGCCGCGGTGCAGGGGCCCGAGACGCTCTCCCGCGCGGCCGACGTCGTCAGCTCCGGCCTGTCGGAGATGACCGGAGCCATCTCCTTCCGTCTCGTCCTCGAGCTCCTCGTGGCCCGGCTGCTGCTGCCCGGCCCCTCCGGGGAGGAGGGGTATGGCGCACGCCTGGACCGCATCGAACGTCGCCTGGAGGCGGCGGCCGGGGGGCAGGGTGGTCCGGCCCTCGCCCCGTCGCCGGGCCGAGCAGACAGCGGGCCGTCACGGCCCCCGGAGGGCCCCCGTGCGCAGCCGCTGCAGCCCCGCCCGGACCAGCCGCGTGCGCAGCACCAGCCGCCGGCCCAGGAGGAACCGCCGCAGCACGCCGAGCCGGACGAGCAGCACGAGCAGCACGAGCGGCCCGAGGCGGCGGGTCCGGTCCCGACCGCGCCCGGAGTCCTGGACACCGCGGCGATGCGGCGGCAGTGGCCGGAGATCCTCGAGGCGGTGAAGGCGATCAGCCGACAGACGTGGAGCGGTCTGCAGACGGCCCAGCTTCTCGACTTCGACGGCCGCAGGATCTTGCTGGGCAAGCCCGACCGGTGGTGGGTGGACAAGTTCATGGGCACCCGCCACGAGGAGACGCTCAAGCTGGCCATCTCCGAGTACCTCGGTCTCACGGTCGGCGTCGAGGCCGTCTCCACCGGTGGCCCGGACGCCGGCCCCCCCGGTGCCGGCCTCACCGGTGCCGGCCCCCCCGACGAGCAGGTGGGCCCGCCCGCGCCGGGGACGCCGCCCTTTGAGGAGCCCCAGCACGTCGTCGAGCGTCCGCAGGTGGGCCGGCTCCGGACCCGCCCGGGCGCGGCGGCGGCCGCGACCGCGCTTTCTTCCGACGGCCGGCCGGCGGACCCACCTGGGGTGTCCCGCGAGGTCGTCGTCGTCGGATCGCCCGGGCCGACCGTGGCCGAGCAGCTCGGCGCGGCCGCGGGTCGTCGGTCCACCGGTGCCGCAGGACCCGACTGGTCCGAGCAGACCCGCACGACCGCGGCCCCCGGATGGGCGACCGGCCCTGCGTCCGCCGTCCCGGGCCCTGCTGGCCCTGCCCCTGCCTCCGCGCCTGCCGCCGAGACCTCCCAGGACGTCCGTCGCGGCGCCGGAGGTGACGCCCCCAGCGTCGACGACGAGGACCTGGCGTCCTCGGGGGCGGTCGGGCAGCCCGTCATCGAGACCGTGCTGGGCGGTACGGTCATCGCCATCAACGACGACCCCGTGGCCTGAGAGGCTCCGATGATCTACGAGCTGCTGCACCCGATCGTCACGCCCCTGGCGACGGCGATCTGGCGCCCGGACGTCGTCGGCAGGGACAACGTGCCCGCCACCGGCCCGGTGATCCTCGCCAGCAACCACCTGTCCTTCGTCGACAGCGTGGTGATCCCCCTGACCTCCCCCCGGCAGGTCGCCTTCCTGGCCAAGGCGGAGTACTTCACCGGCACCGGGGTGCGGGGCTGGATCAGCCGCGAGTGGTTCACCGGCGTCGGGTCGATCCCGGTCAACCGCGACGACGCGCGAGCCGCGCAGGAGTCCCTGGACCTGGCGCTGGCCCACCTCCGAGGCGGCGGGGCGTTCGGGATCTACCCCGAGGGCACCCGGTCCCGTGACGGGCGCCTCTACCGGGGCCGCACCGGGGTGGCCTGGCTCGCCCTGCAGGCCCGCTGCCCCATCGTGCCCGTCGGGCTGAGCGGCACCGACCAGATCCAGCCGGTCGGGGCCCGCCTGCCCCGGCGCGCCAGGGTCCGGGTGGAGTTCGGGTCGCCCATCCAGGTCGAGGGCCGCTTCGACGGCATGCCCCAGGGCCGTGCCCGCCGCGAGATCACCGACGAGGTGATGGCCGCCATCCTGACGATGACCGGTCAGGAGTGGGCGGGGGAGTACAACCAGCGGCAGCCGGACCTGCCGGCCTGAGTCCTCCGCCCGGGCGGCACCTCGGGCCGTCCCCCCGGCCCGGGTGCCCCACCCCGGCCTGCGCGCCTGTGCGGCAGACCCAGCCCGACGACATACAGTCGAGGACTGTGTATGAAGGCGTGGTCCAGGACCTGATCGACGAGCTCGGCCGACTCCCCGGGGTCGGGCCGAAGGGTGCCCAGCGCATCGCCTTCCACCTGCTCACCGCCGACCCGGAGGACATCACCCGGCTCGCCGACGCGCTGGTCCAGATCAAGGAGAAGGTCCGGTTCTGCGACACGTGCGGCAACGTCGCCGAGGCCGAGCAGTGCCGGATCTGTCTCGACCCCCGTCGCGACCCCGCGCTGATCTGCGTCGTCGAGCAGAGCCAGGACGTCGCCGCGGTCGAGCGCACACGCGAGTTCCGCGGCCGCTACCACGTGCTCGGCGGGGCCATCAACCCCATCGGCGGCGTCGGTCCCGATGACCTGCGGGTGCGCGAGCTCGTCACGCGGCTCGCCGACGGGGCGGTGACCGAGGTGATCATCGCCACCGACCCCAACCTCGAGGGTGAGGCGACCGCCACCTACCTCGCCCGGATGCTGTCCGCCTTCGAGGGCGTGCGGGTGAGCCGGCTCGCCTCGGGACTGCCCGTCGGGGGAGACCTGGAGTATGCCGACGAGGTCACCCTGGGCAGGGCGTTCGAGGGCCGGCGGCTCCTCTCCGGCGGCGCGCCCGCGACCGGGGGCTGACGAGCGCCGGGCCCCACCACCAGGGCAGCGGGCCGCCCGCGCAGGGGGGCGCCAGGCAGGACGGGCGACCGCGTCTGGGCCTAGGCTGGGCCGCATGGACGAGCAGCTCGACGACGGCTGGGACGTGCTGGCGCACGAGATGAGCCTGGAGGTTGCCGCCTACCTCGCGGCGCTGCAGGAGGTCACCTCGGGGGAGGCCCCGGACGCCGCCCTGCCCGTGCTGCTGCTCGCGGTCGGGCAGCTGTGCGGCGCGGGCGCGAGGATCGGTGCGCTGGTCGACGTCGTCCCGGAGGAGCGCTTCGAGCCGGACACGGGTTCCGAGGACGACGTGGAGGACCTGCGGGAGCGGCTGCACGCCCTCCTCGGGGGGCTCGACGTCTACTGCGACCTCGAGGACCCGGTCCTGTCCGGGGAGGTGACGAGCGGCTCGCTGTCGACCGACCTCGTCGCGATCGCCGCCGACCTCCAGCACGGCCGCGACCACTTCGAGGCCGGGCGCCCGACGGAGGCGATGTGGTGGTGGCAGTTCAGCTACCTGTCGTCGTGGGGCGAGCGGGCGGCCGCCTCCCTCCGCGTCCTGCTGACGCTCCTCGCGCACGTGCGGCTCGACGCCGACGCCGAGCAGGTCATGGAGGCCGAGATGGCGGCCCTCCACGCGCACGAGTGACTCAGGCGCCCGTCCGGGGCTCCTCCGCGAGCTCGTTGGGCCGGGTGGCGGGGTCGATCGGGGCGCCGGAGCGATAGGCCGCCCGACCCAGGTTGTTGGACGCCACCGAGGACATGATCACGAACCCGAGCACGGCGATGAGCGCCTTGACGAGGTCCACCCAGTCGAAGCCGTTGGTCGCGACGTCCTGCACCAGGGCCCCGGCGACGATGAGCGGCATACCCAGACCGGTGGCGGCCGAGAGCACGTTGATCCGCGAGAGGCCGTCGCGAGCCTTCATCATGGCGACGGCGCTGACCAGCACGAAGAGGGCGCCGGTGAGGCACAGCAGCCCGACGATCACGGTGACGACCATCAGCGCCTCCCCCTGGTCAGGATGCGGGAGAGCGCGATGGTGGCCAGGATGCCGATCATCGAGGCGATGGCGGCTACGTCGAAGGTGATGGAGGAGCCGGCCGCCAGGGCACCCATGACCACGATGCCGACGGCGCAGAAGTAGAGCAGGTCGCTCACGGCGGCCACCGAGGCGTCGTCCCTGGCGGTGTAGAGCCGGACCAGACCGAGCACGGCGGCGACGAGCAGCACCCCCACGGTCCCGGCGACGACGACGGTCATGACGCCCTCCTCTCCCAGCCGGGTCCCCGGGTCATCCCCAGCACATGGTCCTCCATGTCGCGGAGGGCGGCCCGGACCTCCTCCGGGCGGTCGGCGTAGATCGCGTGCACGTAGAGCGTGGGCGGGGTCTGGCCGGCCGCGCTGGCGATCCCGACGGTGATCGTGCCGGGGGTGATGGTGATGGAGGAGGCCATGACGCTGATCTCCAGGTCGGTGCTGCACCGCAGCGGGAGCTCCAGGATCGCCGGCTGCATGTCCACCCCGGGCAGGACCGCGTCCTGCGCGACCGCCAGGGCCCCCTTGACGATCTCCACGGCGAGCCAGACGCTGTAGCCGGCGACCCGCACCGGGTTGATCACCGCAGCACCGCCTCGACGTAGGGTCCGGTGTCGACCAGGCCCTGGGCCGCCCGGGCGACGAGGGGCATGAGCGTGCCGGCACCGAAGAACATCCCCAGCTGGACCGTCACGAGCGTCGCGCCCGGGAGCCACAGGCGCGCCGGGATGAGCACGTCCTGGGGGAGCGGCGCCAACGCCGCCCGGCCCGTCGCGGGGCTGTCCGGGCGGTAGGTCTCCATCTCCGGTCCCCAGAACACCCCGGCCCACAGCCGCTGCATCGCGACGAGGCTCAGCACCGAGACCACGAGGACCGTGCTGAGCAGGAGCCAGCCCTGCCAGGTGCCGGTGGCCGCGGCGGCGCTGATCAGCGCCACCTTGCCGAAGAACCCGGAGGAGATCGGGATGCCGATGAGGGACAGCAGGCCGAGCGCGGTGAGGATCGCCACCGCACGGTCGCGATGGATCAGCCCCGAGAGCCGTTCGTAGCGTCCGCTGCCGTAGACCTGCTCGATCGCGCCGGCCAGCAGCAGCAGGGCACCCATGGTGACGATGTGGTGGAGCATGTAGAACAGCCCGGCAGCGAGCGAGGCCGCGGTAAACAGGGTCAGGCCGACGAGGATGTGCCCCACGCCCGCGATCATCTGCCAGGCCAGCGCCCGCCGGATGATGTGCTCCCCGAAGGTGCTCCACGCGCCCACCCCCAGCGTCAGCACCACGAGGACCACGAGGACGACCGCCCACGGGGCGTGACCGTCGAAGACGGTGGCGTAGATCCGGTAGATCGCGTAGAGGGCGACCTTGGTGTGCAGCGCCGAGAAGAGGGCCATGACCCCCGCGGACGTGGCCGGGTACGTCTGCGGGAGCCACCCGTGCACGGGCACCACCGCGCCCTTGACCGACAGGGCGAGGAGGACGACGGCCGCGGCGAGCGCCAGCGGGGGGTTGTCGGCGGCGGCGTCGGAGAGCAGGGCGAGGTTGACGGTGCCGGCCACGGCATACACCAGTCCCACCCCGGTGAGGAGGAGCGCGCTGGTGACGAGGTTGACGACGACGAAGGTGCGCCCGATGCCCAGACGCCGCCAGGTGCCGGTCACCGCGATGAGCGCGTAGGACGGCAGGAGCATGACCTCGACCATGACGAAGAGGTTGAAGAGGTCACCGGTGAGGAAGGCGCCGTTCACGCCACCGTGCAGCATCAGGAGCAGCGCGGGCAGGAACCGGTAGCGGTCCTCGCCCGTGACACAGAGGAACCAGGCCGCGACGAGGGTGGCCAGGGAGGTGACCGCCAGCATCAGCGCGGCCAGGGTGTCCGAGACGAAGGGGATGGCCACGCCCGGCGCGAAGGCGCCGACCTGGTGCGCGAGCACGGGGACGCTGCGGTGCTCCAGCAGCAGCAGGACCGCCATCACCAGGGTGCCCGCCGGCACGGCGAGCACGACCACCCGCTGCACGCCCCGGCTGCGGACGATGACGAGCAGCCCGGCGGCCAGGAGCGGCACGGCGAGCAGCAGGGGGAGGAGGGCGGGGTTCACGTGGCCCGCTCCTCACCCGTCGCCGGCATCCGCTTGGTGTCGTCGTTGTGGCCGATGACGGCCAGGGCGAGCATGAGGACGGTGACGGCGAAGGCGATGACGATGGCCGTCAGCACGAAGGCGTGCGGCAGCGGGTCGGTCGCCAGCGCGGGATCGACGCGGTCCGGGAGCGGCTCGCCCCGCCAGGCGCTGACGCCGGCGAGCAGCAGCATGAGGTTGGCGGCGTGGCTGATGAGGGCCAGGCCGAAGATGATGCGCACCATGCCGCGCTGCAGCAGGAGGTAGACGCCGCCGGTGACGAGCACCGCGATCGAGAGGGGGATGATCACCGGTCCCTCCCGTCGCCGAGGTTGCCCGGGCGCACGCCGTGGGCCAGGTATGTCGTGCCACGCCCCACCCGCCCCTTGCCCCGGGGGTCAGGCCCGTCCGGCACGCCGGCGGCGTGGGCCGCCGCCAGCGCCAGCGCGCGGTCGGCCAGCTCCCGCGGGGTCTCGCCGCGCGTGGCGTCCATCGGGCCGGAGAGCTCCCCCTCGACGGACTCGTCGGCGCGCTCCCGGGTGCCCTCACGCCCACCGGTGGCCCCCAGCAGGTTGAACGCCTCCATGACCAGTCCCAGCACCGCGGCGTAGACGCCGAGGTCGAAGAGGAGGGCCGAGGTCAGGTAGGTCCACCCGACGTCGCGGCTCACCGGCGCCAGGAAGGACCCCTCCACCACCAGCCCGCCGAGCCCGGTGAGGATGGCCAGGGCGACGCCGCTGCCGATGAGGATCATCGGGGCCCGGGCGGGGCCGACCTGCTGGTCCCTGGCGGAGGCGAGGTAGAAGAGCGCCACGATGGCCGACCCCACGAGGGCGGCGATGAAGCCGCCGCCGGGGGAGTTGTGCCCTCGCCAGAAGAGGATGAAGGAGATGAGCACGAGCAGGGGTGCCGTGACCCGGACGAGGAGCTGCATCGGGACCGCGTTGCCCCACGCCTCGTGGACGGCGCGCTCGGCGGCGGTCCCGGGGCCGCGCAGCGGGATCTGCGGGTCCTCGACGAAGCTCCGGTCGGAGGCCGGGGGCGGGTCCAGGTAGCGGTCGCGCACCGTGGACAGGACGGCCACCATCGCCGCCCCGGCCATGCCGAGGACGGTGAGCTCGCCGAGGGTGTCGAGGGCGCGGAACTCCACGAGGATGGTGTTGACGACGTTGTAGCCGTGGGTGATCTCCGGCCCCTGGGTCAGGTAGTACTCCGCGATCTCGGAGCGCTCCCGCCGTCCGGTGAGCACGAACGCCCCCAGGCCGGCCGCCGCTCCGGCGCTGACGGCCAGGGCGAGCGCCGTGCGCTGGCCCCACCGTGGCGACCGGCCGAAGCGCAGCGGCAGCTTCTGCAGGACGAGCATGATCATGAGCACGGTGAGCGCCTCGACGAGCAGCTGGGTCAGGCCGACGTCCGGGCCGCCGAGGGCGAAGATCTGGACCGTGATGCCGATGCCCACCGCCGAGAGGCTGACGACGGCCGCGAGCCGGGACTGGGAGATGCACACCCCGGCCACGCCCAGCAGGATGACGACGAGGGCGACGCCGTCGCTCCAGCGGTCCAGGCCGGGGTGCTGGTCGGCGACGCGTCCGGTGAGCAGCAGCCCGAGCGAGCCGCCGCCCAGCACGAGGGCCAGGAGGACGACGACCGGCGCCACGTGCCGTGTGGGGCTGTCGGCGCGCACGAGGAGCGCGAGCTGCATACCCGCCCTCGCCACCGGCGCGGTGAGCGCCTCGATGACGGCGGCGCCGTCCGGCCCGGGCGTGCGTGGCTCGAGGGCCGGGAGCAGCCGGCGCCGGGCCAGGATGACCGCCACCCCGGCCGCGATGATGAGCATGCTGGCGACCAGCTCGACGTTGACGCCGTGCCACAGCGCCAGGTGGGTCTCGGGCTCGACGTCCGGACGCGCCGCGGCCAGGGCCCGGTCGAGCGGGACGTCGAGGACGCCCACCACCAGTGCCAGCGGGACGCCGGCGAGGATGGGCAAGGCGGCGAAGATGCCCATCGCCGGCGGCGTGGCGTGCAGCGGTGCGTCCTCGGGCCAGCGGTCCTGGCCCCGCCCGTCCACGAACCCGTGGAAGACGATCTTGGCCGAGTAGGAGAAGGTCAGCACGGAGGCGAGCACGGCCCCCACGAAGGCCGCCCACCCCGTCCAGGCCGGGCCGGGGGTCTCGAGCAGCCCGGTGAGGATGCTCTCCTTGGAGACGAACCCGAGCAGCGGCGGGACGCCCGCCATGGACGCGCAGCCGAGGACCGTGGTCCAGAAGGCGAGGGGCATCGCGCGCCGCAGCTCGGGCAGCCGCCGCACGTCACGGGTCCCGGTCGCGTGGTCGACCACCCCGACCATCATGAACAGGCCCGACTTGAAGAGCGCGTGGGCGATGACGTGCAGGACCGCAGCGGTGATGGCGTACTCGGTGCCGACGCCGATCGCCGCGACGATCAGACCCAGCTGGCTCACGGTGGAGTAGGCCATGAGCTTCTTCAGGTCGGTCTTGCGCAGCGCGAACCAGCCGCCCAGGGCGCAGGTGAACAGGCCGACCGTGACCAGCGCGACGTTCCAGGCGGGCACGTCGTGGAACAGCGGGGAGAAGCGCAGCAGCAGGAAGATGCCCGCCTTGACGACCGCGGCGGCGTGCAGGTAGGCGCTCACCGGGGTGGCGGCGGCCATCGCGTCCGGCAGCCAGACGTGGAACGGGAACTGGGCGGACTTGGTGAACGCGGAGAGCAGGACGAGGACGGCCACGCCGGTCGTCAGGCCCGGCCGCTCGTCCCAGACCGGGTGCGCCATCGCCTCCTGCAGGCCGGTGGTCCCGGTGGCGGCGACCATGATGCCGACCGCGGCCAGCAGCGTCAGCCCGCCCAGGAAGGTGATGAGGAGCGTGCGCATCGACGCGCCCTCGCCGGAGAAGCCGCTCCGGGCGATGAGGAGGAAGCTGGCCAGGGAGGTCAGCTCCCAGCACAGGAAGAGCAGGATGAGGTCGTCGGCCAGGACCAGCCCGACCATGGAGACGGTGAAGACGGCCAGGTAGAGGTAGAAGGTCAGGTTGCGCCCCGGCTTGAGGTAGGCGGTGCTGTAGGCGAGGACCACGGCGCCGATGACCAGCGCGATCATCACGAAGACCAGCCCGATGCCGTCTGCGCGCAGCGACAGGTCCAGCCCGAGCTCGGCGACCCAGGGCCGGCTCCAGGTGACGACCTCGCCGCCCATCACCGCGGTCGCGGCCGGCCAGAAGGCGCCGACGGCGGCGAGGTAGATCACGGCCAGCGGCCAGCCGGCGTTCCGCCCCAGGACTCGGGTGAGCGGGAAGCTGGCCAGCACGGCGAGGACGCACACGACGAGCGTCCACACCAACGTCATGGGGCGCCGTCTCCGGGCGCGGCGCTCCCGCCGGGGCAGCTGCGGGAGCGTCGATGCATGCGCTGCAGGCTATCAAGGGGCGGACCCGCCCACGCACCCTGCCTCGTGCCGGTCGGGCCCGGCCCGGGGACGACGACGGAGCGGGGCGAGGAGGTCCTCGCCCCGCTCCGCGGGTGCTGCTGGTATGCCGTCGTGGGGCTCAGGCGGGGACGATCAGCCCCGAGGTGCTCTGCCGCGCGGCCGTCAGCCGGCTGGCGACGTCGGCCCAGTTGACGACGTTCCACCAGGCGGAGACGTAGTCGGCCTTGACGTTCCTGTACTGCAGGTAGAAGGCGTGCTCCCACATGTCGAGCATGAGCAGCGGCGTCTGGCCGATCGGGACGTTGCCCTGCTGGTCCCACAGCTGGAAGATGAGCGGCTGCTGACCGATGGAGTCCCAGGACAGCACGGCCCAGCCGGAGCCCTGGATGGTGGTGCCGGCGGCCTCGAACTGGCCCTTGAAGCCCTCGAAGGAGCCGAAGTGCTCCTGGATCATGGCCGCCACCTCGCCGTCGGGGCGGTCGCCGCCGTCGGGGGACATGTTGTTCCAGAAGACCGAGTGGTTGGTGTGGCCGCCGAGGTTGAACGCGAGGTTCTTCTCCAGCATCGGCACGGTGGCGAAGTCGCCGGACTCGCGGGCGCCGGCGAGCTTCTCGAGCGCCGTGTTGGCGCCGTCCACGTAGGCCTTGTGGTGCTTGCTGTGGTGCAGCTCCATGATCTCGCCGCTGATGTGCGGCTCGAGCGCGGCGTAGTCGTAGGGGAGGTCGGGAAGGGTGTAGGTGCTCACGGCAAGGCTCTCCTCGGGGTAGCGGATCGCGGGCTCCTCGCACTATAGACGCGGCCCGGGAGGGTCGCCCGGCGAGGGCCGGGGCACACTGGGTCCATGCCCGGTGACCTCGTGCTCGGCCCGCTGCTCCGGCACGTCGACGGCTCCTCCGCAGCCGTGTGGGTGCAGACGTCCCGGGCGGCCGAGGTGTCGGTCCGCCTCGACGACGACGAGGACGGCGAGCGGGTATGGCGTGCGCGCACCTTCGGGGTGCACGGTCACCACTACGCGCTGGTCGAGGTGGACGGGCTGCGCCCGGGTGAGCGGACGGCATACCAGGTGCTCGTGGACGACGAGGTCGCCTGGCCGTCCGGAGATGAGGGGTTTCCGCCGAGCACGGTGCGGGCGACGCCGGAGGAGGGTCCGGTGCGGCTGGCGTTCGGGTCCTGCCGGACGAGCGTGCCGCACGACGCGGTGCACCACGTCAGCCACGGGGTGGATGCGCTCCGCGCCTACGCCCTGGCCGTCCGCGACGGCGAGAAGGGGCCGCTGGGGACCGAGCCCGACCTGCTCCTGCTCCTCGGGGACCAGGTGTACGCCGACTCCACGACCCCGGCGATGCAGGACTTCATCGCCGCGCGGCGCGACCTCGATCAGGATCCGGGACCCGAGCTGGCGGACTACGACGAGTACGCCGAGCTCTACCGCCTGGCGTGGGGCGACCCGGCGTTGCGCTGGCTGTTCTCCTGGCTGCCGTCACTGATGATCTTCGACGACCACGACGTGCGCGACGACTGGAACACGTCGGTGCGGTGGCGCGAGGAGATGGAGGCCACCTCGTGGTGGCACGGGCGGATCGTCGCGGGGCTCGGGTCCTACTGGGTCTACCAGCACCTGGGCAACCTGTCCCGGCGGGAGCGGGCCGCGGACCCGCTGTGGGTGGAGCTGCTGCGGCGGCAGGAGGCGAGCCCCGACGAGGAGGCCGACCTGACGGAGGCGGTCGACGCGTTCGCCGAGCGCGCCGACCGCGAGCCGACGAGCTACCGGTGGAGCTACACCCACCCGCTCGGCCGCTCTCACCTGGTCGTCGTCGACTCCCGCGCCGCGCGCCAGCTCGAGCCGGGGGACCGCTCGATGCTCGACCACGAGGAGATGCGGTGGCTGGACGACCAGCTCACCGGCGGCCACGAGCATCTCCTCGTGGCCACCTCGCTGCCGTTCCTCCTGCCCCGTGGCCTGCACCACCTCGAGGCGTGGGACGAGGCGGTCTCCGAAGGGGGTTGGGGGCGGCGGTTGGTGGGTGTGGGCGAATGGCTGCGGCAGGAGCTGGACCTCGAGCACTGGGGGGCGTTCTCGCGGTCCTTCGACCGGGTCACCCGGATGGTCGACGAGGTGGCGGACGGGGAGCGGGGACCCGCGCCGTCCTCCGTCCTCTTCCTGTCCGGTGACGTCCACCACTCCTACGTCACGGAGGTGGAGCGGACGACCGGGTCTCGGGTGCTGCAGCTCGTGTGCTCGCCGATCCGCAACCCGCTGCCGCGTGTCATGCGCGCGGTCGTGGCCGGGATGTCGCACGCCGCCAGGCCGCTGGGAACCCTCCTCGCGAGCTCGGCGCAGGTGCCCGACCCGCGGTGGCGCTGGCACGGCGTCGCCGGCCCCTGGTTCGACAACAACCTCGCGCTGCTGGAGATCGACGGGGAGGACCTGCGCGCCGCGTGGGTCGGCGGTCGCATCCTGGGTGGGGAGCACGACCGCCCCCGGCTGACGACCGTGGCCGACCTGTCGCTGGACGTCCCGCCGGTGGGGTCCGAGCACCGCCCGGCCCTGGCGCACGTCCACCCGGGCGTGGTCGGCGGGCTCAGGGGGCGGGTCCGTCGGCTGCGCGAGCGGGTCGCCGACCGCGGGCGCTGAGCGAGTGCTCGGGAGGCGTCCTGCTCAGCGGATGTCGCGCACCTCGAGCTCGACCTCGTGCTGGCCGTCGTAGACGAAGCTGATGCTGCGGTAGGCGAGGCCGACCTGCTCCGCCAGCATGTCGTCGCGGTCCGGAGCCGGTGCGAGGTCGTACCTGACCACCACCACGTCCGTCAGCGTCACGACGAGGTAGTCGCTGGTCTCGCCCTCGACCGTGCGGCGCACCGACAGGACCACCTCGCGCAGGCGCCGGTTGGCCACGAGCGCCTCCTTTAGAGGCGGGGAGGAGCGGTCGTAGTACTTCGAGACCGAGACCATGTCGAAGGAGACCCTGCCCCTGCGCGCCGAGCCGCCCGCCTCGTAGTGCGCCTCCAGGCCGAACGTGACGCCGTGGATCTCGATCTCGTCCTCGTGACCCTCCCGCCGGCTCTCGCCCGGGATGTCGGGAATCTTGAGGAACCCGTCGATCGTCATGGTGACCCCTGTCCGGTGCGTGGGTGCTGACGCCAGACTACGCCCGGCCGAGCCCGACGATCTTCTCGAGGACGAGAAGCGTCCGGGCTGCACTCAGCCGGTGTCACTCTGGTATGTCGCGCGCCTGCCGGGTCCGGCGCGCCAGCCAGCGGCGCTGCCACGGGGTCTCGACCGCCCGGTGGTGGTACCGGTTCCGCACGAGGGTGACAGCGCTGTCGACGTCGAGCCCCTCGAGGACAGCCAACGCAGCGAGCGCGGTCCCGGTCCGCCCCCGTCCTCCGCGGCAGGCGATCTCGACCCGTTCGCACTCACTTCGTCGCCACGCCTCGCCGAGGGCGTCCCAGGCTCCGGCCTCGTCCAGAGGGAGCCCGAAGTCGGGCCAGCAGACCCAGCGGTGGGGCCACGGAGGACCCGGGTCGCGGACACCCAGGTACAGTCCCCACTCCGGATCTGGCGGGAGCGCCACCGAGAGCCTGCGACCCCGGATCCGCCGACCGCTCGGCAGCTCGAGCACACCCGGAGACTCCCGCTCCCATCTCACGCACCCCAGTCTGGCGGCTGCCTGCAGGGCCGCGCACGACCGGCCCTGCCGCGCCACGGCGTGGTGAGGCCCGGGAACGCGTGCGCTTCAGGAACGAGCTGGGCCGCACCGCGCGCGGGGGGACCCAAGGTCTTCGGGGTGTGACCGCGTCGAACCGGCACTGTTCCGACGGGTGCACCGAGCCGCGAACGACGATGATGACCGGTGTGCCCCAGCTTCTCGACCTCACCACCTGCCGCGACCTCACAGACGTGATCTGAGCGGTGGTTGCCTCCGCCTCGCCCCGGCCGGTCGAGCGTCTCAGCGCCAACGACCTCACCGTCCTGGCCACGGACCGAGGCTCGGTTCCGATGAACATCGCCGCCGCCCTGGTGCTCGACCAGGGGGACGACCTGAGCCAGGCCGAGCTGGGGCGGTTGCTCGAGCTGCGCCTGCCCGCCGTCCCACGACTTCGTCAGCGCCTCGCCGCCACGCCGGTGGGATGCGGGCGCCCGGTGTGGGTGGATGACGCGTCCTTCAGCGTTGAGCGACATCTGTCCGGGGGCACCGTCTCGACCGACACGGAGCTGCTCGGAGTCGTCGCGGACCTGGTGACCACCCGGCTGGACCCGCGTCTGCCTTTGTGGCGCGCATTCCTGGCACGGGACCTGCCGGGGCACCGCTCCGCTCTGGTGCTCGTGCTGCACCATGTCCTGGCCGACGGGCTGGGCGGGCTGGCCGTGCTGGCCGCCCTGGCCGACGGGGCCGCAGAGACGGCGCGGCCACTCCCTCTGCCGGACCCAGGCGCCTTCCCGCGCGCCGCTCCGGATGTGCGAGATCTGGCCCTGGACACGGTCCGAGCCCACCTTGTCGAGCTGCGCGGGCTGCCCGCGGCACTGGCGCGCGGAGTGCGTGGTCTGCAGGAGCTGGGGCTGGGGCACCGGCCCCGCCTGGCGGTGCGGACGTCGCTGAACCAACCGTCCGGTGGCCGGCGCAGGCTCTCGGTGGCCGCTGTCCCCCTGGCCGACGTCGCAGCGGCGGCGCACCGCGCCGGGGGCACGGTCAACGACGTCGTGCTCACCGCGGTCGTCGGCGCGCTGAGGGACACCCTTGCCGCGCGCGGTGAGCACCCGGAGCAGATGGTGGTGTCCGTGCCGGTGGCGGCCCGGACGAGGGGCGACGCGGCGCGCCTGGGCAACGAGGTGGGCGTCCGCCCGGTGGCCGTGCCGACGTTGCCGCATCATCACGAGCGTCTGGCTGCCGTCGTGCGTCTGACTCGCGCCGCACGTACCACCACCCGGGCCGCCTCGGCGGCGCCGCTGGGCCTGGCCTTCCGCGCGCTGGCCCGGGCCAAGGTCTTCCAGGTCTTCATCGAGCGGCAACGTCTCGTGCACACCTTCGAGACCAACCTCCGCGGGCCTTCGGACCCCCTGTTCCTGGGCGGGCACCGGATCACCCAGATCATCCCGGCCGCGGTGAGTCCTGGCAACGTCGGGGTGTCGTTCACGGTGCTGTCCTACGCCGGGGAGCTCGCCGTGACAGTCGTCGCGGATCCCGAGATCCTCCCTGAGCAGGACCGGCTCACCGACTCACTCGCGTCGGCTCTGGACACCCTGGCCCCCGGGCCTGGCGAGTGGTCGCCCCACCCCCACCGGACGTGACGGGCGGCGACCAGGCCGGGGCACCGTTCCAGCAGGACCCTGACGCCCACCCGGCTCGCTGTCCCCGAGCTCGCACGGCCCCGCGGCTGTGACGATCCTCACGGGCCAGAGGGCCACGCGACCGGATGTGGACGTGGTGCAGCCCCGGACCAATTGCTACAGTTTGTAGTAGTGAGAAGGTGATGTGCGATGACTGTCGTCCTCGCTGCGGGAACCGTTCCCGCCTACCCCGTCCACCTCACGGCCGCACCCCGCCCGGATGGCCCCTCCCGCGGACTGTGGCTGGTCAAATGGATCCTGGTGATCCCCCACGCAATCGTGCTGGCACTGCTGTGGGCGGCGTTCCTCGTCCTCAGCGTGGTCGCCTTCGTCGCGATCCTGGTCACCGAGCGGTACCCCCGAGCGATCTTCGACTTCAACGTGGGGGTGCTGCGATGGAGCTGGCGGGTGGCCTACTACTCCTACGGGGCGCTGGGGACCGACCGTTACCCTCCCTTCACCCTCGACGACGTCCCGGACTACCCCGCCCGTCTCGACGTCGACCACCCCGAGCACCTCTCGCGCGGCCTCGTCCTGGTCAAGTGGTGGCTGCTGGCCCTTCCGCACTACCTGATCGTCGCCGTGCTGACCAGCAACGGGCTGCGCTGGGTCGACCAGAGCGTCCCGGTCGGCTGGACGTGGGAGACCACGGGGGGTGGACAGTGGCTCTGGCAGGGCGGCGGCCTGATCGCGCTCCTCGCGCTGGTGGCCGGGCTGTCGCTGCTCTTCACGGGCCGCTACCCGCAGGGGTTGTACGACCTGTTGATCGGGCTGAACCGCTGGGTGCTGCGCGTGGGCGCCTACGCCGGACTGATGACCGACACCTACCCGCCGTTCCGTCTGGACCAGGGTGGGGGCGAGGAACTGCGCGACTCGCCCTACGGTGACGTGCCTGCACCGGAGGACCTCCTCGGTCGCCCGTCGGGACGTCCGGTCTACGGGCAGAGGGCCGCAGGGTGGTCGACGGGCGCGGTCGTGACCGTGGTCGCCGGTTCGCTTGCCGTGCTGCTGGGCCTGGGCCTGATGGGCGGTGGCGCCGCGCTGATGGGCGCGCGCCAGGACGGCTGGGTGACCAGCCCCACCCGCACCGTGCAGACCGAGGGGTATGCCGTGACGACCCGGGCGTTGGTGCTCGAGGGGGCCGGTCTCGACGAGGGCCTCGGGCAGATCCGGGTGCGCGCCGAGGACGACGCCGGAGGCGACATCTTCGTCGGGATCGCCAGGGCTGCCGACGCCGCGAGCTACCTCGCCGGTGTGGAGCACTCGGTCGTCACCGGACCCCTCGCGGTGAACCTGCAGGACGTCCGCGGCGACGCGCCGGCCACGCCACCGGAGCAGGCTGGCGTGTGGCTCGACAGTTCCACCGGACCCGGCCTCCAGTCGGTCGCGGTCACGGCACAGGCGGGCTCCTGGGTCGTCGTGGCCATGCCGGCCGACGGGACCGCAGGACTGCGCGCCCACGTCGACGTGGCTGCAACCCTGCCCTGGCTGACCCCTGCCGGTGGCGTGCTGCTGGTCCTGGGCGTGGTACTCCTCCTCGGCGGCGCCGCAGCCCTCGCCCTGGCCGTCCGCTCCGCGACGGTCCCCGGCTGGAGATGACCCCGGCTCGGTCGCGGGTCCCAGCGGCAGGTCGAGCTGAACCAGTGGCTGATGGCCGACGAGCCGGTCGGTGCACGATGAGCCAGGTCAGCACCCGGCCCCCGGCCTCACCCCTCGGTGAAGGCCCACCTCCTGGCGCCAGCGTGCGACCCAGGCCGGCAGCGGCCGGGGCCCTCCTCGCCGCGGCGCTGCTGGTGATGGCTGCGTATGCCGGGGTCGCACCTCTCCTGTCGCCCCCCGCACCGTCGCAGGAGGTCGTCGCCGACTTCTCCCTCGAGCGTGCCCGCGAGGACCTCGCCGCTGTGGCGTCCGTCCCGCACCCCATGGGCAGCGCCGAGCAGAGCCTGGTGGAGGAGTACCTCCTTCAGGAGCTGACGGCGATGGGGCTGGAGCCGCAGGTGGACGAACAGACGGTCACCATGGCCCCGGACCCACCACGGTCCGTGTGGACCGGCACGGTCAGGAACATCGTCACGCGCGTCGAGGGCACCGACCCGGACGCCGACCAGGCGGTCCTGCTGGCCGCGCACTACGACTCCGTCCCTGCCTCCCCCGGTGCGGGTGACAACGGAGCCGGTGTGGTCAGCGTCCTCGCAGCGATGCGCACCCTGACGTCGGGCCCACCGCCCCGGCACGACGTCGTCGCAGCCTTCGTCGACGGCGAGGAGCACGAGATGCTCGGTGCGCTGGCGCTGGTCGAGACGGCCCCGTGGATGCTGGCCGTGCAGGTGGCCGTGAACACCGAGGGCATCGGCAACGCCGGCCGGGTCATCCCGGCCCTGACCAGCCCGGACAACGGCTGGGCCCTGAGCCAGTACCTCGAGGCGGCGCCCTCACCGGTGGTGTACACCGCGTTCGGTGCGCCGTTGAACGCCACCGGCCAGGGCGCCGACCTGGGTCGTTACCAGGAGGTCGTACCCGCCGGGCTGGAGCTGGTCGTCGTCGGTGGCCTGCCCGCCTACCACGCAGGCACGGACACCGCAGCCGCCATGCACGACGGCACGCTCGCCGAGTACGGCAGCACGGTGGTGCGACTCGCCCAGCAGCTGGCGGCCGCAGACCTGGAGTCTGTCCGCTCCCCGGACCTCGTCGCCTTCACCCTCGTCACCGACGTCACGGTGTCCTATCCCTCGTCCTGGTCCCTCCCCCTGGCCGTCGCCGCGCTTCTCGCCGTGGGAGGGGTGGTCGTGTTCGCCGCACGACACCGTCGTGTCAGGCTGCTGCGCGTGGTCCTGTCCTGGCTGGGTCTGGGACTCTCTGGTCTCATCGGGGCCATGGCCGCGACCGGGCTGTGGCTCGCCGCCCGCCTCGTCGACCCCCGCCTGTCCGACGCCCTCAACGGCGGCGTCTACGTGCGTACCCCCTACGTCCTGGCCGCTGTCGCGGCGGGCGCCGCCGGGATGCTGCTCGTGCTGTGGCAGCTGCGGCGTCGCTGTGACGCGCTCGAGGTGGTGGCCGGGGCGTTGGTCGGCTGGAGCATGGTGGCTGTCTCCCTCGCCATACTCCTGCCCGACGCCGCGTATGCCGCGACCTGGCCCCTCCTGGCGGCCACCGCAGGGTTCGCTGTCCTCGCCGCCCGCGAACGTTCGCCGCGGACGACCCTCCTCACCACGACCCTCGCCACGTTGCCGGCCGTGCTGCTCGTCAGTCCTCTTGCCGCGCTGTACTTCATGCTGGCCGCCCGGTTCGAGCTGATGCTCCCCGTGGCCACACCCCTGCCGATGATGTGGGTCGGGCTGGGCCTGACGCTGGCCCTGCCGCTGCTCCTGGCATCCAGCCCCCGGCTCGGGTGGCGACCCGCGGCGGCGACCGGTGCCCTCGCCCTCGCCCTCGCCGCCGTCGGGGTCGCGATGAGCGCCACGAGCACAGGTCCACGACCGGACCTGCTGGTCTACCACGCCGACGCCGACGCCGGAACCGCCCGCTGGATCGCCCTGCCTCCCGAGCCTGACGCCTACACCGGCCAGGTCGTCCACGGTGGACGGACGCCCACGCAGGTCGAGGCGTCCCCCTTCCACGAGGCGGGTGTGACCGTCGGGGGCAGCGCGGTGCCGGCGCCGACGATCCAGGCCGAGCCGCTGGCCTCGCCACGCGTGAGGACCGTCTCCGACGTCACCATCAGTGCAGGGCGGGACCTCTCGGTCGAGATCACCCCGACTGCCGGCGCCTACGCCCTGACCGTCGACGTGCGCAGCGAGCAGGGCATACGGGGCATCGCGGTCAACGGGAAGACAGTGCCCGAGGCCGTCGACGGTGCGCCTCACTCCGTGCGGGTGGCGGCCTTCAGCCCGACCGGGACCATCCCCGTCGCGGTGAGTGTGCCGGCCGGCGCCGACGTCGAGATGGCGATGGGCTCGTACACCCTCGGTCTGGAGGGGTCGCCGGCTCCGGACCTCCGCCCGAGGCCCCCGACGCTGACCACCGGCGTCCATGAGATCGCTGACAGCGTCCTCGTCACGACGGTCACCCGGTTCCCCGACGGGGGCGACAGGTGAGGCTGCAGCTGCTGATGAGGTCGGTCGACTGACAACGGCGTCCCAGCAGGGGCGGCAGGATGCTCGTGAGACCGCCTCGCCGACCCGTGCCAGGATGACGCCGTGCAACCCCGTGTCGTGCGGCTGGCGGTGCCCGGGGCGGACCCGGGCTCGGCGTACGTCGCTGCTGACGGCCGGTTGCCCCGGCTGACGTTCGACGTCGCTGACGACGAGACCACGGTCGGCACCCTGCAGCGAACCGTGCTGCCGGGCGTCGGCGTGAGCGGGCCGGTGCTCGACTGCTTCCTCGCCGTGCCGGACGACTGGACGCCCGCGAGCGTCGTGCCGGGCTTCGTCGAGGCTGAACCGCAACGAGCCGGTTGGTCACCACCATCCGGCTGGCGTGACGCACCGGTCGATGAGGTTAGGTTCGATGGGCCCGAGGCGCTTCGAGCCCGGTTCGATCAGTGGCGCGCCGAGCGGGCGGGGGCGGCTGCCGATCCGCTCGCCCCTCCGTGGTCACGCTCGGGCTGGCACGCGCGCGTCACGGACTGGGTCGACGCCGCCCTCGCCGACGCGGGCCGGACGCGAGTCGACGACGTCGAGCAGGTGCGCGCGTGGGGCATCTCGGCGGTGCTCCGGACGAGCGGTGACGACGGCCGCCCCTACTGGTTCAAGGCGGTCTGTGAGCACTTCCGGACTGAGGTGCCGATCACCACGGCGCTGCACGTGTCGGCACCCGGTCTCGTCCCGCCCGTCCTCGCCGCTGACGACGCGAACGGCTGGCTCCTGCTGGGCGACGTCACCGGCGACCAGGCGGGTCCCGCGGTCACCGGGGAGGCGGCGAGCCACCCGTCCGCCTTTGCCGCGCTGCGGGAGCTGCAGCGAGCCGCCGCAGACCGCCGCGGCGAACTGCTCGAGTCCGGTGTGGTCTCCCGCCCCCTCGCTACGCTGGCCGACCAGCTCGCCGACGCGCTCGGCGACGCTGACCTGCGGCACTGGCACGGTGCCTCGCCCGAGCGAGCGGGCACGCTGGTCGGGTGGGTCGTGGAGCAGGTCGACCGCCTCGCCGCGCTCGGGCTGCCCGACGTGCTCGTGCACGGTGACTTCCATCCCGGCAACGTCGCTGAGCTGGCGGACGGCCGGCGGGTGGTGTTCGACTGGTCGGACGCGGCGATCGCACCACCATTCATCGACGTGGTCACGTGGCTGAGCTGGCTCGACGACGCCGACGAGCCGGCCCACGAGCAGGTGTGGCGCAGCTTCGCCGACCAGTGGACAGACGTGCTCGGCGTCGACGAGTGGCTCGCCTTGCGACCCGTGCTCGACGGGGTCGCCGGCGCGTATCACACGGTGAGCTACGTCGGTATCGTGCGCAACCTCGATGTGCTGCGCCGACCCGAGCACGGCGACGGCGTCCGCCACTTCTTCACGTTGCTCGACCGCGCCGTGCCGAGCACGACGGCGTGACGCCCTCGCTGGGAGGCCGTCCGGAGAGGACCTGTTCCCAGAAAAGGCCGTCGACCCGCGTCTCCGCAGGCCACCGGCCTCATGTGCCATGGTCGGGGTGACAGGATTTGAAATAGACACTAGGGCATTTTCGGGCGCTTGTGCCGATCAGCGGATATGCTGTCTGACCTGCACGAAGGTCACACTGTTACCTTGGGCAGGAGTGGTCACGAGAGGGCAGAAGTGGTCACATCTCCAGGCACGTTCATGGCACGAAAGGCGGCGGCATGGCACGCGATCGACGGTTCGGCTCGGTGCGCCGTCTGCCGTCGGGGAAGTGGCAGGCCCGCTACACGTGGGAGGCGCTGGAGCACAAGGCGCCGCGTACGTTCGCGAGCAGGGACGCGGCGGAGGCTTGGCTGCGGACCAAGCGCACGGAGCTGGACACCGGGTGGATCCTCACCCGGGAGAGGCGACGCCGGTCGGTGACCTTCAGCGAGTACGCGCAGGGGTGGCTGGAGGAACGGCAGGACCTCAAGCCGCGGACCAGGGTGCTCTACGCCGGCCAGCTCGACCGTTACCTCCTTCCCGCCTTCGGCCAGCTCACCGTGAACGCGATCACCACCGACACGGTGCGGGAATGGTGGCGCCGGATGGACCCGGACAAGGCCACGGCCCGTGCCCACGCCTACGCTCTGCTGCGCACCATCCTGGAGGCAGCCCGCAAGGACGACCCGCCGCTGATCGACGTCAACCCCTGCCGGCTGCGCGAGGCGGGCTCGCCGCCACGCCGCCGCCACCGCATCCAGCCGGCGACGCCGGCGGAGCTGGCGACGATCGTGGAGAACATGCCGCCCCAGCTGCGGGCAGCCGTGCTCCTGTCCGCCTGGGGTGGGCTCCGCTGGGGTGAGGTGGCGGAGCTGCGACGCAAGGACCTGTCCGGCAACGTCGTCCATGTGACCCGCGCCGTGGTGCGCCTGCCTGGTGAGGATCCCGAGACGGTGGCGGCGCGTCGTCGACCACGGTTCGTCGTGGGTGACCCCAAGAGCGAGGCCGGCATCCGCACCGTCACGCTGCCGTCCGCGATCATGCCCGCCATCCAGGCGCACCTGGACGCGATGGAGGACAAGCGACCGGACGCGCTCCTGTTCCATGCCAAGAGCAACCCGGCCCAGCACCTGGCCGTGTCCACCCTCAACAAGGCATGGCACCCCGCACGGGCAGCGGCCGGGCGTCCGGACCTGCGCTGGCATGACCTACGACACACGGGAGCGGTGTTCGCGGCGCAGGCGGGAGCGACGCTGGCTGAGCTCATGGCTCGGCTCGGCCACTCGACGCACAAGGCGGCCCTGCGCTACCAGCACGCCGCGGCGGACAGGGACGCCAGGATCGCGGAGGCGCTCTCGGCGATGGTCGAGGCCGGTTCGCCGCGTCGCGGCGGACTGTGAACGTCGCCGTGCCCCCAGGGCTGGCTGAACGCCCCCTTATGGCCTTCTGTTGCGTTTTTGGTGTTTGCGCTAGAGTAGAGACATGGAGAACGACACGCTGATGAAGACGGGGGCGGTCGCCGAGGCGCTCGGCGTCTCGCGTCAGCACGTCGTCGACCTGTGTGAGCGGGGCGACCTGCCTAGCATCAGGGTGGGGGCGCACCGCAGAGTCAGACGCTCTGACGTCGAGGCCCTGCTCGACGCCCAGTCGATGACGGAGGAGCAGCGCAAGCAGCTGTGGATGCACCAGGCGATGCTCACCCACCTGCTCACCAGGCCGGAGGAAGTCATGGGGCTGGCGCGAGAGAACATCCGACGCTGGAGCGCCATGCATCGGGCGGACGGCCGAACGGTCGAGTACCTCCGTGAGTGGGACAGGATCCTCGCCCGGGGACTTGAGCAGACGGTCGGCACGATCCTCAGCACCAGCCCCCGTGCGCGCGAGCTGCGCCAGAACTCCCCGTTCGCCGGCGTCCTGAGCCAGACCGAACGGACCCAGGCGCTGCGCACCTTCCGCGAGAAGCGCGCGCCGGCGGCATGAACCGCCAGCAGTTGGCACGCCTCCTCAGGGCTGCCTGCGACGTCACCAAGGACCCGGAGGTCCTGGTCATGGGCTCGCAGGCAGTCCTCGGCACGTGGGACGAGGACGAGCTTCCGCCCGAGGCCACGGCGTCCATGGAGGTCGACATCGCCTTCCTGGACGACGGCCCGGACCGCAAGAAGGCCGACATGGTCGACGGTGCTATCGGTGAGCTCTCGCAGATGCACGCGGCCGAGGGGATCTATGCCGAGGGCATCTCCGTGAGCACGTCGATACTTCCCGACGGTTGGCAGACCCGCCTGTGCACCTGGGGCCTGGTCTCATCTGCTCCCGCTCGCCCTCTGTTCCTTGAGCCCCATGACCTCTGTGTCGCCAAGCTCATGGCCGGCCGGGAGAAGGACTATGAGTTCGTCGGTGCGCTCATCTCCGCGGCGATGGTCCAGCCGAGGATCATCGAGGAGCGGCTAGCGATGCTGTCGGCAGAGACGCACAAGGTGGCCATCGCACGTGCACTCCGGTTCGTGCAGCGGTCGGTATCGGCTCCAGACCGCAGGCCCCCGGCTTGACCCGGACGGCAGCCGCAGGCTCGGCCCGCGCTTCGGTAACGCCGGGCCACCGCTGAGGTCTGATCCGGGCCCGTTCCTGACGGCTGCACCCATCTCGGCGTCGGCCCGTTGGCGCAGTTGCGATGGAGGTCGCCGCTGAGCAGGCCGTGTCCAGGAGCGACACCGCAGCAGCCTAAGCGATGGAGTAGCACAAGCGCTACCATGGGTTCATGGAAACGGTGGGGCTTCGTGAGCTGAGGCAGGACGCCTCTGGACTTCTTCGTCGTGTGGAGCGAGGTGAGGAGATCATCATCACCGTCTCTGGTCGACCCAGCGCCAGACTCGTGCCAGCTCGACAGACCCGCTGGCAGCGCTGGGGTGACGTCACGGACCTGTTCGCCGGCCCCGCCGATGCGGACTGGGAGGCTGACCGCGAGATGGTCGATGACGCCGTTCGCGACGCCTGGGCAGAGTGGTGACCGAGCCGACGGCGACGGACGAACGGGGGTTGCTCGACACCAGCGTGGTGATTGCCGAGGGCGTCACGCCGATCCCCGGCGTCCTGGCCATCAGCGCCGTCACGCTGGCGGAGCTGCACTTCGGGGTCCTGGTTGCCAGGTCTGCTGAGGTGCGCGCCGAACGCTTGCGGCGACTGAGCATTCTTCAACGCCGATTCGATGCTCTCCCCATCGACGAGGTAGTCGCGGCCAGTTACGGCCGCCTCGCGGCCGCGGTCGTGGAAGCCGGACGTCAGCCCCGTCGACGCACGATGGACCTGTTGATCGCGGCTACCGCCCATGCACATGACGCAGTCCTGTACACCCGCAACCCGGACGATTTCGGCGGACTTGAGAACCTGATAGATGTACGCGTGGTCTAACAACCCGCGGCGTCGTCGGACGCTACGCGTTCACAGCGGTAAATGCGGACGTCCGCAGTGGTCTCGCTCCTCAGCTACCTAGCCAGGCCGAGGAAAGCCATCAGGGCGCGCTCGACCTCCACGAGACTCTCAGACGCCAGGCGGCCAACGCGCGTACCGACGTGCTCGCGGCGGACTGTGGTGACCTTGTCGATCATGACCTGGCTGTCGTGCTGCAGACCGGTGAGATCATCGGCGGCCACGCGTACGCGAAGCAGAGGGGCCTCGACCAGGGTCGTCGTCAGGGGCGCCACGGTCACCGAGGCAGTGCCCTCAAAGAGGTCGTCCTGCACGATCAGCGCGGGCCTCGGCTTGGAGGCGTAGACACCCCCGGCGACGGTCCATATCTCGCCGCGCCTCACTCCTCGTCCCAGGGGGCGGTCACGGTTTCGACGAACTCCTGGTCATCGGACTGCTCGTCCGCCCTGGCGACCAGGGCCGCCTGACGTTCCGCTTCCAGTGCAAAGCGCTCGCTACGCACGTCCGGCACCCAGATCTGCACAGGTCGAAGGCCGCGTGCGCGCATCCTGCGCCGGTACTCGCTGACTCGATGCTTCACCGTCATGCCCACCACGTTACATGTAACGAAGGTGCGGCGGAAGGAGGTTATGGCCCCTACCACGCCCGAAGACTCGGGTCCCCAGCGCAACCGCCGAGCGACCAGCGGCAGTAGCCTGCGGCCACGCTCAGTGCGGCATTATGCACGTGATGGGGGTGGGGGCGGTTCATGATGCTTCGCCGTTCTCGAGGTCGTTGAGGAGTTTGTCGAAGAGCTGGGCTCGGTGGGTCTGGCCCTTGGCGTGGGCGTCGTCGTGCTGGGCCTGGAGGGTGGGCCGGAAGGCGATGGTGGTCTGGAAGAAGGTGCAGGTCTCGCAGATGGACTCGAAGGCGCAGTCGAGCTCGGGGGGTCGGGTGCAGTGGCCGTTGCCGAGCATGCGGGAGTGCTCGCGGCGCAGCCGGGCCATGTTGGGTCCGAGGGCGTCGGCGGGCAGGTGGGTGGGGTCGGTGTAGAGGGCGTCGACCTTGTCGGTGACGGCGAAGTACTCCTCGGCGACGGTGCGGTTGGCGATGCGGGCGTAGCGCAGGGTCATGTCCATCGAGGAGTGGCCCAGCATC
This sequence comes from Ornithinimicrobium cerasi, assembly GCF_003702705.1. Classification (GTDB taxonomy): domain Bacteria; phylum Actinomycetota; class Actinomycetes; order Actinomycetales; family Dermatophilaceae; genus Ornithinicoccus; species Ornithinicoccus cerasi. The sequence continues at coordinate 127,757 of NZ_QZMN01000014.1, forward strand.
GCGGCGATGGCTTCTAGGGACATGCCGCGGTTGATGGCCTGGGTGGCCAGGGTGTGGCGCAGCTGGTGGGGGTGGATGTGGGTCAGGCCGGCGGCGGCGCCGGCCTTGTTGATCATCCGGGTGACGGTCCAGCGCCCGGCCGTTCTCTCTCGGGAGCAGCAGCGGGTGGGCGGGGTCGACGTGGGTGGCCCGGTAGTCCTGGATGAGGGTGAGCACGTGCGGGTGCAGGGGCAGGTAGCGGTCCTGGTGCAGCTTGCCGACCGGCACGTGCAGCCAGGGTCCGGCGCCGATGTGCACGAGAGCGTCGGCGGGCAGGGCGGTGTACTCGCTGACTCGCAGGCCGGTGCGCAGCAGCACTTCCACGGTGACGCGCAGCAGCATCCGGGGCTGGGCCTGGGCGGCGCGCAGCAGCCGCGCGGCGCTCGGGTCGTCCAGCGCCTTGGGCAGGGGCCGGTCCTGGCGGGGCAGGTCACCGGAGAACATCGGCACCCGGGCCGGGGCGTCGTCCCAGCCACACTCGCCGATCCGGATGAAGAACATCCGCAGCGTGCCCAGCCGGCCGGCGATGGTGGCCAGGCCCAGCGGGGTCCCGCCGCGGCCGGGGCGGGCGGCCAGCCACGGCTTGTATCCCTCGATGGTGGACCGGTCGATGTCGGCCACGCAGGTCAGGGTCGGGGTGTGGGTGAGCAGGTAGGTGGCGAAGCAGCGCAGCGACTGGTCGGCGCCGTTGAAGCTGCCCGGGCGCGGCACGCAGGCCAGCTGGGCCAGGTATGCCCGCATGGTGGCCGCGACCTGAGGCAGCTCGGCGGCGACCTGGTCCCAGGTCGCGACCGGCGCGGCGCCGCCGCGTCGATCCTGGGCGGGGTCGAACCGGACCGGCAGGGTGGTGCTCATCGCAGCCTCCGGAACCCCGGCAGCGCCGGCCGTTCACCGGCGCCCGGCGGCGGTGTCGCGTGCACGCCGGGGACGCCGGCGAAGACCTGGGCGTCGATGACCTCGGCGGCCTTGCGGTACTGGGAGGCCAGCCAGTCGTCGGCCAGGTGCAGGTAGATCCGGGTGGACTCGATCGAGGCGTGACCGGCCTGGGCCTGGACGGCCTCCAGGGCCATCCCGGCCTCCCGCAGCCGGGTCAGGCAGGTGTGCCGCAGCTCGTGGCAGGTGCCGTGGGACAGGCCCGCGCGGGCCCGGGCACCGGCCAGGACCTGATCGATACCGCGCACGGTCAGCGGCTGCCCGCGGGTGGGTCCCTTGAGCACGACGAACAACCGGTCGGTCGCGGCGTCGGCGGGTCGCTCGGTGGTCAGGTAGTCGGCGACCGCGGTGAAGAACCTGGCCGAGACGGGCACGATGCGTTGCCGCCCGCCCTTGCCCTCGGCGATGAACACCCGCCGTTCGGCGGCCCGCAGGTCCTGCAGGCGCAGGCCCAGGACCTCGCAGCGGCGCAGCCCGCCGAGCACCATCGCCGCGACCATGGCCCGGTCCCGGTGGGTGCGCAGGGCGCCGGTGAGGGCATCGACGTCAGCCGGGGCCAGGATCCGCGGCAGGGACCGGACCCGCCTGGTCAACGGCACGCCCTGGGAGGGGCGGGATCTCTCCCGGCGGGTCGGCAGCCCGCGGGGCACCGGGTTGGTGACCACGTCCCCGCGGACCTGCAAGAAGGCGTAGAAGCCCGAGATCGTGGAGACGCGCCGGGCGATCGTGGCCGGCCCTACCCCACCTGCGCCGTCGGTGGGCAGGCCCTGGACCACGCCGGCGGGTCGGCCGGTGCGCTGGGCGGTGATGAAGGCCAGCACGTCGGCCGGGACCGCCTCGGTCGGGTCCTTGCCGAGCACCGGCAGGAAGATCCTCAGGTCGTACGCCGCGGCCAGGACCGTGTTCGGCCGGCACGCCCGGACAGGAAGTCCAGGTAGTCGTCCGCGCAGGCGACCCCGACCCGCAGCACCACCGCGCCCGAGGGCCCACGCGACCTGACCAGACACGGATCCAGACCCGACATGTCACGACCTCCCGGTCCCTCGACCATCAGCCACACCGGCTGGTCGAAATCTCCCGGAAGATCACGTGCATAACAAGCAATAGCGGATGGTCTGCCTGGAGTGGTGGGCCCACCCAGGGGGAGGTTCAGTAGTGCCTTGCCGGAGCGAACAGAATCGGGCTGTCGCGGAGCGCAAGCTGCCCCTTGCCGGGGAACGAGGGTGCCTCGCGGAACGTCGGAGGAGCGTGCGTTGGACGTTGATGGTCGTCTCCCTGTTGCTGACTGCAGGATGTGCGGTGGGCTCGAGCGACGGCTCGAAGAGTCCGGCGGCTTCAGCACCCACCGACGCGCGAGGGGGTGGTGAGTGGGTACGCCTGCCGGATGGCCCCCTCTCTCCTCGGCAGGGCTCTTCGGCCGCGTACGTCGGCGGCGAGGTGCTGATCGTCGGTGGCTACAGCGGACCGCCCTGCCCTCCGGGTGCCGACTGCCCTATGCCTCCCGAGGACGTAGAGCGCGACGGAGCGGCCTATGACCTGGACACAGGAACCTGGCGCAGTATCACCAGTGCCCCACGCCCTGTACCACCTTGGGCCTCGACAGCGGTCATCGGCGACCGTCTCTACGTCCTGGCCGGTGACAGCTTGCTGGCCTGGGACAGCGGCGAGGACTCCTGGGAGGAGGTGTCCACGCCAGAAGATCCGAGCTGGTCCTATCTCGTAGTTGACGGTACCCGCCTCGTGCTGGCGTCCGGCAGTGACGAGACCGGCGTGCGACCCGACCACGTGTATGACACCAGCACGGGTGCCTGGTCGATACTGCCGCAGGACCCCCTGAAGCCCTCCTTCGACCGGGCTCTGATCTCGACCTCTCACGGCCTGGTGCTGACCGCGAAGTCCATCCGACCAGACGGAGGTCCCGCCGATCCTGCCCTGGTTCACGCGGCGGTGCTCCCTCCTGGCGGTGACGCGTGGCGGACTCTGCCCGTCATGGACCAGCTCGGCGGCCGCTGGACCTGGACCGGGCAACGCCTGGTCGATCCCACGCTGGGTGGAGCAGATGGTGGCCAGGTGAACAACTACGGGCGGGTCATCCCCTTCGGCGGCCGCTTGGACCCGGCAACGGGCGACTGGTCTCCGCTACCCGATGCCCCGTCCGAAGGCAGCGGAGGGTGGTCCGTTGACGCGCTGGACGGTCCAAGCATCGCTGCAGGGGGGTGGCTGTACGACGACGACTCCAACAGTTCCTGGACGCTCCTGCCACGACCTCATGGCGCGCCCGCTGATCCGGGGCCGTCCGTCTGGGCTGACGATGTGCTCGTCGTCTACGGCGGCGCCGACTGGGACCCACCGGATGCGCACGGCCAGCTGGGCCCAGAGAACGTATGGTCGACTAGCGCTTGGGCATACCGGGTGCTGTAGCCCGAAACCTTCCGGAGGGCGGCAGAGGTGCGCGCTCGACGTGCCGCTGCAAGCAGTCACGGCCCCGCCGCCGTCGGCCGGCGTGCCGATAGGGTTCGGGTCATGTCTTTCGTCAACGTGGGGACTCTTGAGGCGCTCCCCGGCAAGCGGGAC
>NZ_QZMN01000081.1 GCF_003702705.1 Ornithinimicrobium cerasi
GGCCCGGTCGGCCGACCAGGCACCGAAGACCTGCTCGGTCATGGTGGCCAGGTCACCGACGTGGACCCGCCCTGCGTCGAGGTAGAAGCCCAGGGCGCAGGGGCGACCGTCGCGCAGCTCCAGGGAGGCGCCGCCCTCGGCGACCCCGGTGAAGCGCATCAGCTCGGTCAGGTGCAGGGCCCCGTGGGTGGCGCGGATGTCGCGCAGCACCCCTCCGGCGCCGACCGCCGCCAAGCTGCTGGTCGTCCCCGACCAGCCGCACCGAGGCGCCCCGGGATGTGATGAAGGTGACCGCCTTGTCCAGGGACAGGGTGTCGACCATCCCGGCCTCGTCGATGACCACCAGGGCCCGTTCGTCGATGTCCGTGGCCCACTGCGGCAGGTGCTCGGGGTCGTGCTCCAGGTGCCAGACCAGCTTGGCCAGGGTGTCGGCCTGGGTGCCGGCGGCCTCGCGCAGCACCGCGGCGGCCGCGGCGGACGGGGCGAGCCCGACGACGGTCCCGCCGGAGGACTCCCACGCCCGGGCCAGGGCCCGCATGGCGGTGGTCTTGCCCGACCCGGCCGGCGCGATCGCCAGCTGAAGCCGCGCCCCCGAGATCGCCATGCC
>NZ_QZMN01000082.1 GCF_003702705.1 Ornithinimicrobium cerasi
TATCAATTGCACACAAGATCGGCGCTAAGCATGCCACAATTTGATATATTATGTAAAACACCACCTAAGGTGCTTGTTCGTCAGTTTGTGGAAAGGTTTGAAAGACCTTCAGGTGAGAAAATAGCATTATGTGCTGCTGAACTAACCTATTTATGTTGGATGATTACACATAACGGAACAGCAATCAAGAGAGCCACATTCATGAGCTATAATACTATCATAAGCAATTCGCTGAGTTTCGATATTGTCAATAAATCACTCCAGTTTAAATACAAGACGCAAAAAGCAACAATTCTGGAAGCCTCATTAAAGAAATTGATTCCTGCTTGGGAATTTACAATTATTCCTTACTATGGACAAAAACATCAATCTGATATCACTGATATTGTAAGTAGTTTGCAATTACAGTTCGAATCATCGGAAGAAGCAGATAAGGGAAATAGCCACAGTAAAAAAATGCTTAAAGCACTTCTAAGTGAGGGTGAAAGCATCTGGGGGATCACTGAGAAAAGACTGAATTCGTTTGAGTATACTTCGCGATTTACAAAAACAAAAACTTTATACCGAGGCGTC
>NZ_QZMN01000015.1 GCF_003702705.1 Ornithinimicrobium cerasi
GCTGGACGCGGTCGAGGCGGTCTCGAGGTGCTGCTGTACGAGCTCTGTCAGTGACTCTTTGGGCATCGGTTCTCCTCATCAGTGAGTGAACACTCTGGATCACACGCCTGCGGGTCTGGCTGGTGCTGTCTAGGCTAGCCAACAATCCTCACGGACACGTCCGGGTCTGCGCCGCCACCACCCGCCGCATCTGCCTGACCAGCGGACGCACACAACTGCGCATGGAGTGTGCACGCACGCCGGTGCCGCATGAGAACCAGACGCGCGCCTCTGCCGCCCTCCGCACATTGGGCCGGTGACGAGAAGCTCTTCCAGGAGTACCGTTTGCCTCTCGTCCACGTCGGAAGGTCGCAGGGTGAGTCGAAGGTCCGGCAGCGCGGGACGTCGAACCCGGTCGATCGCCTGTGCAATGAGCGCCGTTGCCCTCCTCAGCGGTTGCCAGGTCTCAGCGCCTGTCATCGAGGTATGGGTGGGAACGGATGATCGAGAACTGCAAGTAACCGTCGATTCGTGCAACCGTGAGCCGGAAGTCACCGTTGTGGAGACGGCCGAGGAGGTACTCCTTCAGGCACGCGTCGACCGCTCCTTCGCGGTGGCGACCAACGACTGTGCCGACGGCGCAATCGTGATGCTTGAGGAGCCCCTCGGGAAGCGTCCGGTGATGGACGAAAGCACTGGAGCGCAGTTGACCGTTCAGAAGACCGGCTAACGCTTGCCAGGGCCAGTCCACCTGGTAGGCAGCGCAAAGCCGCGAGAAGCACCCGCCCGGGACCCTTACTCTCATGCCGCTGTGATCGCGTAGCATCCGACCATACCGCCGGTCGCTCGTGCCGAAGTGCGGGTGACGCTGACTACTGGTACGCGATCACCTGGGGCAGCCTTGTCCGTTTCGGTTTCACTCGCACTGGTCGCATGCTCCCGTGGCAGGGAGTTCGACGAAGTGAACCGGGCAGGTCTTGACGCTGGCAGGCGCAGCACGGTCGGTGGCAGACCGAGCCCTTGGCGCTCGACTCTGTTGCGGTGCGGTGGAGAACTCGATGATGACGTACTGGTCGTACTCGCCACGACTTCCCGGGAAAGCACGAGCCGTCAGGTCAGGAGGCAGGTCGACGTCGCGGTCAACAGCGAGGTGATGCAGATGGAGGTAGAGGGGGACACGTGAGGTGCCTGCGGCAGGCTTGAGTGCCCAGTAGCTCTGCCTACGATACGCGTGATCGACGCGTTCCGACACAGCATCCAAAACCCGCCGCAACGTCTCACGGTCCACATCTGTCCATTGGGGATTGCGTGCCAGAAACTCGGAACGCGTGATGCGCTCGGGACCGCTTCCACTCCAGTCCTTCATCTTGCCTACCCTACGATGGGGGCATTGGACTGTTCGAATCAGCCCGTGACTCCCTGCTCCAGCACCTCTGTGAACGCACCTAATTGCCGCAGGTAGGGACCGAACGGTCGGAGCTGAGAGAGCGCCCGAACGCGTGGAGGCCGACCCTCCACAAGCGGCTAGGCTGTCGCCGAGTCGCGCCTGGCCTTCCGCGCGGCCCGCATCGCCCGCTTCTCCTCGGGCTGAACATAGAGGACGAGCACTGCCTCTTCAATCAGTCTCGCAACGTCTTCCACCTCATCTGCCGAATAGATGATGCCGGCATGAATGCTGTCGTTCCCGAGCATCCTCGCCTCGTGGAGATCCTGAATCAAATCGACGGGCAACTGACCCTGGAGGCTGTCGATCTTTGTGTAGAGGTCACGACCAGTGGCGTTTTGGTCCTTCACCAGCTCCTCGACGGTCGCGCGATACATTACGCCGGCCGCGCGGAACGCCGTGGCCCTCTCACAGATGCTCGCCTCGGCGAACAGGCTCCGCACCCCTGCAGGTGCTGCTTCGTGCAGCGTCCGCGGAGACTCGGACGGTGAGACCAGCGTGCGCCAAGTCTGAACTTCCTCCTCCCCGCCAGCCTCATCCGGGGGTAGTCTGGCCTCGGTTTCCAAAACGATCACTGACTTCTTGCAGTGCAGGCACTCCAAGATCATGACGCCGGTGTGCACCGGGTCGTTGGGGAACTCTCGACTCGTCGCCGAGCCCATGTGCGAGTAGAAGTGCGGTGAGGCGTAGTTGAGCGAATGGACAACTTTGAAAGAGCTGTCCCGCTTGTGCCAGGGACAGAATCCCACCCCATCCTTGAATAACATGCGTGTACCCCTTACGTCCGATCATCTGTTGGCCATGATGATCATCGCAGAGCATGCCGACTTCCCGGTGAGTGGCGGTGACCCGAGGAGTGGCCTGCTGCGATCCCCTGCTGGGCAGGGCACTCATCTGCCGCCGGTCGGTCGTCCGGCCCAAGCAGCGTTCGAAAGCGATGCGCAGCACGGTCCCGGCGGCGCATCCCGCGAGCGTGCCACACTTCTACTGACGCCGTGGGTCAGGCTCGGCCGATGGAGGTTTCGCCGGTGACCAAGAGTATATTCAGTGCAATCTCTGCATCGGGGCTAGCCGCCCTCTTTTTGACGGGGTGTCAGACCGACGGTGAGGATCCCCTCGTCGAGGCGGGGCGCGTCGCTCTCGACGATGCAAGGATTCCCGACGGCTGGCTTCAGGGCACGACGCTGAGCGTGACGTCCGATGCAGATGCTTTTCGAGTGGTCTACACGCTTGCTCAGCCACGTGAGCATCTCGAGTGGCCGGAGGCGACCTGCGCCATTGAGCACGGGGAGACCATCACGGCCATCGAGTGGCTCATTTCAAGGGAGAACGAGATCGAGGCTATGTCGCCCGTGTGGGATGAGGTCTCATGCCTCTCTGGGTGACTCGGCGGGCGGGTCTCTGACAGTTCGCGGACGGGCGCGACCCCCTCGTTCTTGCGCGCTGTGGAGTGCGCGCTTCTGCCGCATGTACTCAATCCGGCTCAAGCCTGCCAACGTGCGCCGCGCGAGGGCGCCCCGATCGCGGCATGTTGCGTTACGGGAGTCCGATCATGGCTTTCCAACGCACGGCGTGCTCGCCGTGAGGGTCGATCATCCCGTCGGTGGGGTTGCTGAAGATGTGCCACTGGCAGAACTCGGGGCCGGGCTGGCCAAGCGGGCTCCAACGCTCGAGCAGGTCGGTCAGACTGGAGGCCATGCGGTAGCCGTTCCCGGCGTCGGTGAGCCCGTGAGCCTCTAGGTAGATGACTTCACCGGCCCGCTCGGGGTGCAGATCGACGGCCAGGTAGTCACCGTTTCCTACCGCGCAGATGGGCAGCGTCTCGCGCCAGGGCTGACCGGCTGCGTCCCCCGGGTCGGGAAAGATGATGTCGACGGCCTGCTGCCTGTGCTCGTTGAGCAGGGGTAGGTGATCCAGCCGGAACCACGTCGAGCCGCAGAAGATGTCGTCGAATGGGGCGGGGAGGTCCGCCCCGTCGGGCACCCACCAGGACCACTCGACCTGTCGTGTGATGGTCAGGAACGCCGTCCGCAGGCTGTCCGGCAGCGTGAATCCCAGCTGCAATTCGACCGCTGCCACCTCCGTCTCGGTCGCCGGCGCATGCACTTTCTTGTCCTTAACGTCCAACCCAAACCGCTCAAGTGGCGCAGCACACCCATCGAGTTGACGAACCAGCTCCCCATGATCCATGGACGCACGCTACTGCCGGGGCGAGTGCGCCTGTGCGGCGGCATGGGGCCGCGGTACCCCATGAGGTGGCCGTGGGCGGACTGCTGCCACGTCGACGTCTTTCCTTCTACTGTGGGGTCATGCTCGAGCTCAGCCAGCTTGACTTGGACGAGATCGCCACGGCTCTGTCCGACCAGACCGACTACGACCACCGGTGGCTGATCGACCCAAAGTCGGGGCAGGTGGCTTTCTGGACCTCGGACACTGGCCTGGACGGGGAAAACCCCGTGGACTTTGAGGACCTGGATCTCACGCCCATCGATCCGCTCCCGTCGCACGTCTGGTATCAAGACATGGCCGACTTCGCGGACCGGATCAGCGATGATGCTGCGGGACGCCGACTAGCACGAGCCATTGCAGGCAAGGGCGCCTTCCGGCGGTTCAAGAACGCGTTGTACGAGGAGCTTCCCCAGCTCCTACCGGCCTGGCACGCCTTCCGAGAAGCCCGCGCCAACAGGCGAGCCGTCGAATGGCTCGCGGATGAAAGTCTCATCCCAGAGGAAGACGCCGACCAGTATCGAGAGAACCACCCCGACCCCGACGTGCCCTAACCACGGAGTCACTCAGCGCCCTTCGGGGGGCGCACTCATTTGCCGCGTGGAGGACGGCTGCGCTCGTCCGACTTTGCCGCCGATCGAGTGGCCGGTTCGGCACCGTGTCTGCGCCGGCCCTGTGCGTCAGGATGGGGTGAGACGCCAGCCCTGCTGACGTTCGCACTGCACGAGGCGAGATCGGACCACTACTGAGATGACGATTAGGACTGCTAACGTCGGCGCCGATGATGGGGTCATGTTCCCTTGCGCTGATTAGCCGAAGCGGCGCAAGTTCACCGCGGAGTTCAAGGCGGCGATCCTCGCCGAGTACGACGCGGCTGAGCGTGGCGTGATCCCGCGCCGGGAGGGCCTGTACACCTGCTGCCACATCATCGAGTGGCGAAAGGCCGCCTCTGCGGGTGCGCAGGCAGGGTTGGGCGACAAGCCACGAGACCGGCCGGGCGGGGGGATTCAGAACGCACAGCCGAGCGTCTGGCCAAGGGGCAATACGCTGCGGCGGAGGCGGGTGCCAGCTTTGTGACAGGTCTGCGGGCGTTATTTGCTCACTCGTGCACGGGTCCGCAGCAAAATTGGGCCTGTCCACCGCGAGGCCCTAGTTCCCACCAGCGCCGTGACCTGCGCTGTTCAGGTTGCGTCCTGGTATCGCCCGGGAGGCGCCTTGCTCCAGAACGATCACGGCGAAGTCGCTGTCCTCCTCCACCGGGGCAACACGAGCACGTGTGGCGGCGCCGCGGACGTCCTGGCCTACTTCGGTCGGACGCACACTAGCAACGGACCGACCGGGGCCGTGAATGGTCGGCTCGAGCACCGGCGCGGCCCCGAGGTCAGGTTCCGCAATCCCATCAACATCGTCGCCCCAGCCCTGCTCGAAGCCGGCGGATTCGGACCAGAGCTACGCCCTGAATTGTAAGGAGCCCCTTCACCGCGTCCGCTACCGCTCGGTCGCGGACAACGGCGCCACCGACGCCGCACCAGCACTACGTGATGGGCAGCGCCCTGACGCACGCACATCCGAAGGACGCGGGACGGACCGCGCTCTCGCCTCGTGGGAAGGGACGCGTCGTCCACAACCCGCCAGTCTCGGCACGGCATCGTCGCGATCACGACCGAGTGAACGCAGTGACAACGCGACCACGCATCCGTAGAATGGCGGAAGAACCGACCGAGGGGTAGACATGCTGAACTTACCGGGTCCCGAACGGGCCAAGGCGCTTGACCCGTTTGGCAGGATCGACCTAGCCGACGTGGTGGCCTACCTGCGCACGGAACTTAGCGATGCGTCGACCTTGTCTGAAGACGAGCATGTGCAGTTCGAGTTGGGTCCTATCGAGCTCACCTTGGCAGTCCAAGTCACCAAGGAAGCTACTGCTGGAACCGAGGTTGGAGGAAAAATACGATTCTGGGTTCTCGACGCGGATGCCAAGGCGTCAGCGTCGGCGTCCGCCTCATCACAGACGACCCAAACCATCAAGCTCACGCTGTCCCCCGTCGATCTGAGGAACCCGAATCGCGACCCCGCTACCCCGGTTCGGATAAGGGGGCGACAGGCTCTGGGGGAAGCGTAGGAACCATGTCTCTTGCGCACACGCTACATAGACTTGCTTTCCCACGCAGGAGTCTACGCCTCAGTTGGAGGCCGCAATGAGTGAGGGATTGCAGGCGGAACGGGTGACTCAAATACTGGCGGAGACAGAGGAAGGACACTTCCGTGGTTCTGGCTACTTGATTAGCCAAAACCTTGTTCTCACCAGCGGACATGTTATTGCCGGCGCGAAGAGTATCAATGTTGTTGTGTTCTCCCCCGAACACAGGGAGGAAGTCATACCGGCCCTTTCGTGGCTTCTTTCTGATGAGGACGTCCCGCACTTCGGTCTAGTTATACTGCCGCACGTCAACGTCTCAAACGATGAGAACCCGCCATTCGGCAGACTGAAGCGGCGAGCCGCAGTACTGACCGCGGAGACCTTGGGCTTTCCATTATACAAGCTTCGCCCCATCGCGGGCAATGACAGCAATGACGAAACGGGGTCTAGCCGGGTACTGGTAAGAGACTCCCTGCATGTGCCACAAGGAAAAATTGCGCTCCTTAGCAACTTGCGCAACGGCACACTTGCCCTGAGTACAGGCGAGGAACCTACTTGGAGCGAGGGGGCCGACAACCCGTGGGAGGGTATGTCTGGTGCGCCCGTGTTCATTGCTGAACACATCATAGGTCTTATTGACTGTAGATACCCGGGTGAATCGCCAGGTACACTAACAGTTCGCCCCATCGAAGACCTCAAGTCAATGCCCAGCCACAATCTTGAGTTCAGTACCATGCTTGGTCTTCCTGCGGATTTGGACAGCCTCCCCGATATGACTCAAGGCAGCAGCAGGACGAGTGCTGTCCTTGCAGCCTACGCGCGTGACGTTAGAGCGATCGCACCAGAAACTCTTTTTGGACGCAGCTCTGAACTTGCGGACCTCGTCTCTTTCATCGCAAGCCACGAACAATATCTGTGGTGGCAGGCGGGGCCCTGGGCAGGGAAGACAGCATTCTCTGCAACCATCGCTTTCGATCCGCCGGGCGGCGTCGAAGTCGCCTCATTCTTTATAACGGCCCGACTTCCGAGCCAGTCGAACTCAGCCGCGTTCCTGCTTGCGATGATCGACCAGTTGGCTGGCATTGCGGATGAGGCCAGAGTTACTTTGGATTCCCGACCTGGTCAAAGAGGACGCTATTTCGCCTTAATTGAGGCGGCAGGAAAAGCGGCCGCAGCAAGACGGCATCGGCTCCTCTTGGTTGTTGACGGCCTGGATGAGGATCAAGGTACGGGTCAGGAGAGCATAGCCTCGCTGATACCGGAAGTCCTGCCGGACAACGTCAAGGTTCTTGTTACTAGCAGAGCAAACCCGGGGCTCCCCCAGGACGTTGGCGCGAAGCACCCTTTGAGAGACTGCCTCTCGCCCTCCTGGCCCGAATCTGAGTATGCCGCTGAGGTTCGAGATCGAGCGGACGCGGAACTGGGAAGAATTCTCAAGTACGCGGAACCAACAGAGATCGCCATTCTTCAGGCAGTAACAGTATCCGGCGGCGGCCTGTCTGTTCATGACATCTGTGCAATCACCAAGATGCCGCGGTGGGTGATTCGCGACTGCCTCACACAGTCATTCGCACGCTGTCTACGATCTCGCTCGCCGGTTCATTCGCCGGCCACCGGACCAGTCTTCCTCTTTGCGCACGATAAACTCAGGGAAGCGGCGGAGGAAGCCTTGAGCGACGACCTAGAAGACGTTCGTTGCAACTTGATCTCGTGGGCAGACGGGTACCGCGATGATCGCTGGCCGATGGATACTCCCGAGTACCTTCTGCGATCATATCCTCGAGTGCTGGGAACGCACCTTCGAAAGAACGATACCGTTTCCATCGTTATCGACTTAGCGCGACACGAGCGCATAGTCTCGCGGACGGGGTCGGGGCTCTTATCGATGTCCGAATTGGCCGAGGCAGCAAGACTGCTAAAGTCAGACCATTCCACAGAGTCCGTGGCCGCTCAACTCGCCGCAGTCGGAATGGAGGATTTCGTGCGACAGTCCGACATCCCCGACATGCTGGTTGACGTGATAAAGGTTCACGCACTGCTGGGGGAGTTTGGACCGGCGGAGGGGAGGGTTTATTACCTTGGGACGATGTTGGAGCGCCTAGACGGCATGCTCGCCATTGCCGAAGCGGCAGCCGAGAACTCGGTCGTCTGGGCAAGGGAGTTGGCCCGAGACGCGTCTACCCTCATGCACACTGTGCCAGACGGGACGACGCGAAATCTGCTCCTACATCGTTTTGCGGTTCTGCACGCGCGCCTGGGGGAGGTCGAGCTGGCTAAGAGACGGATCCTCGAACTTTCCTCTCCCGAGCTGAGAGCCCGATGCGCGGTCGAATGCGCAGCTGGGAGTCATAGGCTGCCAAGCGATACCGTAGCGGACCTAAAGTCGGAGATTCTTTCCGAGCTTTCCGCCCGCAGCAGTGTCGAGCTTGGTGCAGCCTCACTGGATGCCTTTGGGGTCGACTTCATCAAGGCCGCCGGAGTAGAAGTTGCCACTCTTGGACGACGGATTGTCCAGTCACTACCGCACCCGCAGGCTGTCATGGCTCTCTCCCGCGCAACGCCTGTGTTCGTCGCTAACGGGAAGGCTTCCATTATTGAGGAGGGAGTGTCCATCTTGGGAACTTCGCGAGCAGCCGCCAGCGCAGCAATTGGACTAACTGCCGCGTATTGGGCCGCGGGGGATCAGGAGCAAGGCCTGAAGTGGAGGAGGGACGCGGAAGCGCTGCTGCGCAAAGAATCATCCGTGGTGCCCAGGTTTCGACTGCTCGGAGAACTGTCGGTCGTAGACGCTACGTGGCCTGCATTTTCTGCGGACGTCTCTCAAGGGTTACGACGGCACATCCTTTGGCTGCAAGATCGGCTCGGAGAGGATCGACCGGATGTCAGCGCGATGCTTGCGCTAGCGGAGACCGAAGGGACGACATTCAGGGATCACGCCAGCGAACTCGTTAGCAGGGCTGAATCCATTCTGCGGAAACGAAACAGGTCGCCCCACGTAAGCCGCGCTCACGCTGCTCTCTTGACAGCTTTCCTGTCAAATGGGGACACTGCTCAGGGAGTGCGGGCCGCTTGGGCTGCACCTGTCAATGACCGCGACCGCCTGTTAGAGCGGGTCTTTCGTTGGTCCGTGGACCATGACGACCTTGATAGCGCACTCCGCGCCTTGCCCAGAATGTCGTCAGGAGTGAGAATCGTTGAGGTTCTGGCGCCCGCTTTGGAGTCACTGCTGGATCAAAGGAAGTGGAGTTTTGTCCTCAGTTTGCTTGCGGAGGTTCAACGCATCAATCTGCCCCTTGAGGATACACTGGTCATTGAATTGTTCAACAATGCCATTGCGGATGATAGGACGGACGTGGCCACTGCAGCGGTCGCGTTGCGCGCGCAACGAGCGGCGGAATTTACTGACTTGCTGTTCATTGCTGACATGGTCACCGTGCGCGGTCACAGGGAGGACGTGTTGGCCATCGGTAGTCGACTGCGGGAGCTCACGAGGCACGGCCATGGCGGGGTTGGAGGGCTGGAAGGGCTTATTCGATTCGCAGCCCAGAGCAAGCAGCAGTTCTTACTACGGGGTCCGGACGATCCTGCTCTGGAGTCCCTAGTGACGTCGATGTTCGAAGTTGCCCTGCCGTTGGTCCCCGGCAAGGACGGCACCCAACGTGGTGACCATCTTGGAGGTCTCTTGAATAAGATTGCAGGCGACTTTCCAGGGCTCGATCTCTCTGAGGAACTGAACGTAGCGGCAAGCAGAATCGGTTGGAATCCCCGACTTCCGGGCTCGCTTTGGGCCCCCGGGCAGCCACGCCTAGCCGGCGCACTACCGGGAGATGAGGTGCAACGGATCGGCGCCGCACCCCAAAGGGCCGGGGGTGGGATCGCCCCCCCTCGCCCCCCTCTATACGACCCAGAAGTTGGGGACCACATTGAGGACCAAGGCACGGCAACTGCACAGGCACTCGAGATCTCAAGGGAACGCCCCGAGCTCTTGTCCCGAGTACTTCTCGTGTTGGAGGGACAAGCCATCGATTGGAACCTCGGGGGCTCCTAGTGGATCGGCCAGGGCCATTCTTGCATCACTTCGGTACCAGTCTTAGGTCGGTGCGCGGGATGAAGGGCACTTGACCCCAGTGGTCGGGACTGCTGCACGGGTAGGTGACATCTGTGACGGCTTCGAGGTGTCGCTGGAAGGGATGTGACCCGCTCCTCCGCGAGCTGGCCGGCGACGGGGGCCCCGTCACGGTGACGTGCCGGGTGCTGAGGATCGCTCGCCAGTCCTACTACCGGTGGCTGGCCAACCCGGTCACCGAGGCCGAGCTGGTGGCCGCCTACCGCCCGACGCCCTGTTCGACGCGCACCAGGACGACCCAGAGTTCGCTTCGAATCGCGCCAGCACGCATCCGCATTTCTCTGGTGGGCCAAGGACAAGTCGTAGCCCGACGCTACTGGCGGCAGCGCCGAACGTCCGCGCAGGCGGCCGTGATGCTCACTCTCATGCCGCAGGTCGCTCGCGTCAATTGGGTGTGATGATTCGCGGAACCTTCCCACCTGGACGTCACGGGACTGCTCACCCGGCGCTGGGGGCAGGACAGTTCAGGCGGTATCGAGGTAGCTCGAGAGCGCTTCGCGGACGACGGCGTCGGGCGACTGCCCATCTTTGGCGGCTCGCTCGTCGATGGCGTCCAGCAGATCCTCGGGCACCAGCTGAACCCGATGGAAGTGCGGATTCGGCTCGGAGGGGCGGGTCTTCAGGTCGTGGCCGGCCTCCGCTTCCTGGACCAGGTCGGCGACCTGCGCATCCGTGAGTCCGGGCACGCTGTCAGTGATCTCATAACTCATGCGTGTGCCCTCCTTTCGGGTAGTACCGCTTGCGCAACTTCATCGCGTGGATGACAACCTCGGCACCATCATCCCCTGCCACCGTGACGATCTCCAGTGGTCTGGCCGATCCGTCCACACCGACGTAGAGCCACCTGTCCGGGTCTTCGCCGACCTGAGTGCGTTGCCAGGCAGTGGCGACGGCGAGCGCGATGTCCGACGGCGTGCATCCGTGCTTCAGCGCCGATCGGAGGATCCTCACGAGATTGAGTCTGGCAGGAGCCACCGACACGGACGCACGCGCCCAACGGCAGCTCGGATCCTTCGCGCTTCCACTCTCGGCGCCTTTGACAAGGCTGTAGCCAGCCGCGCGAATCTCCAGCGCCATGTGGTCGCTGGCGTAGGCCGTCAGTAGGCCGTCACAGGTTCAGAACATCGTCTCTCTGCTGCGCTAGCTAACGACGTTTGTGCAGGTCAGCACCCTACAGGTGTCGACCACCTACCCCCTGGACGCCCTTTTAATCCGTAGGTTGTGGGTTCGAGTCCCACGGGGCCCACCTCAGCGTCTTTGCAGGTCAGGTCATCTGTGGCCCCTACCGGGTGGGCCCGTCACGAGGATGGGCACGCGGGCAGTCACGCCTGTTGCGGCGTGAGCAGCGGCTCGTCGTCGAGGCCAGCTGCCCCTGCAGGAGATGCGGCACGGCGGGGCCAGGCCCAGGCGGCGCGCAGGATGAACGCCAGGATCAGCACCTCGATCCCGATGTGCAGGCCGTAGTAGAAGGCCCAGTCCCAGGACGCCCCTGCGGCGTTGAACACCATGACGGGGACGTAGAGCGATGCCACGACGAGGTTCGTGGCACGGTTCACCCGCGCGGGCAGCGCCATGGAGAGCATCACCATCAGGGCCGGGATCCCGATCACCACGACAAAGATGGTCATCAACGCCGGGGTGATCTCGAACTCGAAGACGCCGCCACCGCGGATCTGGTCGATAGCGCCCGGCTGGTAGAGGTGGAAGTAGTCGATGTAGATGACGAAGAACATCAAGCTCGTCCAGGCCGCCGCAAGTTTGGCCTGCACGGGGATCGGCGGGTTGTCGAGAAGGCTGGGCGTGCTCGTTCGGGTGGTCATCGGTTCTTCCTTTCAAGAAGGGGGGGGTCCGTTCGCCGGGGTTGGCGCCACGTCTGAAAGTGCGTCGCACGGCTTGAGTCGTCTCGTCGGCCGCCACCACGTCAGCCCCGCCTGCGGATGAGCCGTACGCCGCTGCTCAGGAGCCAGACGAGCCACGCGGCCAGGCCCAGGACCCCGACGAACACCAGGGGCGAGCCATCTGCGATCGCGAGGTTTCCGGCGCCGGCCAGGATGAGCAGGCCGCCGCCAGCCGCGCCGAGCAACCGCTGCCACGGTGGGGTCAGCCCGCTGGCGTGGCCGGCAAACGCCGCACCGATGAAGGTCGCCCCGAGCGCGGGTAGCGAGAGCGCCCAGGTCGCGGCGTGGAGCTGCCAGAGCAGCTCGAAGGCGGGGGTCGGCTCCGTCAGGCCGTCCGCGGCGAGCACGACCGCGGTGTGCGTGGCGATGACGAGGGCGGATATCGCCGAAAGCGTCGCTCCGGCTGCCACCGCGAGCCGCGACCAGTCCGCCCCTGCACCGCCGCGGCGCTGCACGAGCCCTTGCAGTCCCGTGAGGAACAGCAGGAGCAGCGGCAGGTTCAGGGCCTCCAGACCCACGGCGATCTCCACGGCGCCCCGGTTGGCGGCATGGTAGGCGAGGACCTCACCAAGAGGATCGCCGTAGGTGGGAGCCGCCGTGCCGTCGCCAAGGCCGAGGAGCTGGGCCACACCACCCACGAACATCGCGTTCTGCACGATCACCGACGCGGCGTAGGCGAGCGCGACACCGCCGACGACTCGCGTCGTGGAAACCCGGTCCAGGACCTGCCGGTCCCCTCGCGCGGTGAGTTCTGCTTTCGGGGTCCACACGTCGTTGCTCCATCGTCAGTCGGGCGGCGGGTTGTCGGGCAGGTACGGGGTGTTGGTCCGGTTCGTGCCGTCAGAGGGTGACGACGACCTTCCCTCGGGTGTGGCCAGCCCCGACGTAGCGGAGGGCGTCGGCTGCCTCGTCGAGGGGGTAGGTGCGGTCGATGACCGGCGTGACCTGCCCGGTCGCAAGGAGGTCGGCCAGGGTGAGCAGGTCCTGGTGCTTCTCGACCGACGTGAAGGGCCTCAACCGCTGACGGGTGAACCAAGACAGCACACGCGCCTTGACGATCCGACCGAGAGGGCCGAGCCAGCGACCGCCGTGTCCGCTGTTGGGGATCAGGGTGCCGGCGGGCGTCAGCGCTCGGCGGACAGCCGCCAGGGGCTGGGCCTCCACGTTGTCGAGGATGACGTCGTAACGCTTCTCGGTGCCGGTGAAGTCAGTCCTCGTGTAGTCGACGACATGGTCGGCCCCGAGGGACCGGACCAGGTCGGCGTTGCGGGTGCTGCACACACCCGTCACCTCGGTGCCGAACGCCTTGGCGATCTGTACGGCGAAGGAACCGACCCCGCCCGATGCGCCTGTGACCAGCACCGTCTGTCCTGGCCGAACGCTCGCGACGTCGCGCAGGGCCTGCAACGCCGTCATGGCCGACGTGGGCACGGCTGCTGCTTCCAGGACCGACAGGCTGGAAGGCACGGGCACGAGGTGATCCGCCGGGACGCAGGCATACTCCGCGAGCGTCCCAGCGGTGCTCCAGCCGAACACCTTCTCACCGAGTCGGAGAGCGGTGACGTCCTCCCCGACCGCTGCCACCACGCCCGCGAGGTCCCGGCCGGGGATGCCGTGGCGGGGCCGGCGCAGCCCGAACACCAGGCGCAGCACGTACGGCTTGCCGGTCATCACGAAGTAGTCGCCGGGATGGACCGAGGCCGCGCCCACCCGGACGAGCACATCGCCTGGGCCGGGTATCGGTAGCGCGACCTCGGACGGCTCGAGCACGGAGGGTGGGCCGTAGCGGTGCTGGACGGCGGCCCGCATCGTCGTCGCCCGGGCCGGACTCGTCCCCGGCACCCCGTGTGCCGTGGCACTCGATGGCTGTTCGGCTTCCACAGAAAGCTCCTCACGTGCTGGATAGGTCAAGTTCGTACATCGTACGAAGTCAGTCGTACGATGTACTGTCGACGTACACCGTACGATTGTCAAGGACCACTCAAGCTGGTGAGGAGATCTGTGGCTGCGAGGAGACGACGCCAGGTCGCATCAGAGACGGGCTTGAGCAAGCAACGGGTGGTGCTCGAGGCGATCCGGCTCGCCGACCGCGAGGGGGTGGACGGGCTGAGCATGCGCCGGCTGGCTGGTGCGCTCGGTGCGGGCGCGATGTCGCTCTACCACTATGTGGCGAGCAAGGAGGAGCTGCTGGACGCCATGATCGACGCCATGTTCGCGGAGATCGAGCTCCCTCCCGAGCAGACCGACTGGCAGTCGGCGATGCGACGCCGGGCGGTATCCACTCGACAGGTCCTGGTGGAACACCCGTGGGCGAACGGCCTGATGGGGTCGCGGACAACGCCCGGGCCGGCGAACCTGCGCCACCACGAAGCGGTCACGGCCTGCCTGCGCAGGGCCGGCTTCTCGGTCGCGATGGCGACGCACGCCAACTGGCTGCTCGACAGCTACGTCTACGGGCACGCCCTGCAGGAGACCAGCCTGCCCTTCGACACCGCCGACGAGCTCGCGGACCTGGTCGAGGACGTCTTTCTGCCCCAGCTTCGACCGGAGGAGTTCCCCTACCTCAACGAGTCCGCAGCGGAGCTCCTCGCGGTCGGCTACGACCCGGCAGGGGAGTTCAGCTTCGGCCTCGACCTCATCCTCGCCGCCCTCGAGCCACTGAGAGCCTCTGCCTAGCTGGGCGTCGGGTACTGCGCGGCCTCGCCAGGCGCCTCGCGGTCGGCCTGCGCCGCCCGGTCCCGCACAGAAGGCGCGCAGCGCCGAACCGCAGCCCGGGAGACGAGAGACCCTGCCGGCGAGGCCGCTTCGTCGGTGCCCATTGCGCCGGCGGCCGGACCGGGACAGGATGGGCCACCCAGGCGGAGCGGCCGTTAGCCCTCCTCGGACCGACTGATGAGGCAGCATGACGACGGTACGCGCGGCGATCACCCAGACGAGCTGGACGGGTGACAAGGAGTCGATGCTCGACAAGCACGAGCAGTTCGCCCGGGACGCCGCAGCCCAGGGTGCCCAGGTCATATGCTTCCAGGAGCTGTTCTACGGCCCGTACTTCGGCATCACCGAGGACGTGAAGTACTACGACCTCGCAGAGGCGGCCGACGGTCCCATCGTGCAGCGCTTCGCAGCGCTCGCGCGCGAGCTCGGCATGGTGATGATCCTGCCGATCTACGAGGAGGAGCAGCCAGGCGTCTACTACAACACCGCCGTGGTGGTGGACGCCGACGGCGCCGTCCTCGGGTGCTACCGCAAGCACCACATCCCGAACCTCGACAAGTTCTGGGAGAAGTTCTACTTCCGCCCTGGCAACCTGGGTTACCCCGTGTTCCAGACCGCCGTCGGGCCCATCGGTGTCTACATCTGCTACGACCGGCACTTCCCCGAGGGCTGGCGCGAGCTCGGTCTGGGCGGGGCGCAGATCGTGTTCAACCCCAACGCGACCAAGCCCGGCCTCTCCAACCGACTCTGGGAGATCGAGCAGCCTGCGGCTGCGGCGGCCAACGGGTACTTCGTCGCCGCCCCCAACCGGGTCGGTCGGGAGGACAACGAGTACGGCGACCTCGCGGTGACCTTCTACGGCATGAGCCAGTTCTGCGACCCCCAGGGCAACCTCGTCGGGGACTACGGCTCGGGCGATCACGAGGAGGTGGTGGTTCGCGACCTGGACCTGGACATGATCCGTCAGGTGCGCAACGCCTGGCAGTTCTACCGCGACCGCCGCCCTGAGTCGTACACCCTGATCCCCAAGCCGTAGACCCGTTCCGTCGAGAGGGCACCCCATGGCCACCACACTGATCTCCGGCGGTACCGTCGTGAGCGCCACCGGGCGGGCCGCGGCCGACGTGCTCGTCGACGGTGAGACCGTGCGGGCGCTGCTGCAGCCCGGCAGCCCGCTGCTCGGTGCGGACGTCGCCGCCTCCGTCGACCGCGTCATCGACGCGACCGGCAAGTACGTCATCCCCGGGGGCATCGACGGGCACACCCACATGCAGCTTCCCTTCGGCGGCACCGAGGCCTCGGACACCTTCGAGACGGGCACCCGCGCGGCAGCCTGGGGCGGAACGACGACCATCATCGACTACGCCGTGCAGACCTACGGCCAGCGCATCCAGGACGGCCTGGCCGCGTGGCACGAGAAGGCCGCCGGCAACTGCGCGATCGACTACGGGTTTCACCAGATCGTCGGCGACGTGACGCCGGAGTCCCTGATCGCCATGCGCGGCCTGCCCGACGAGGGCGTCACGAGCTTCAAGATGTTCATGGCCTACCCGGGGGTCTTCTACTCCGACGACGCGCAGATCCTGCAGGCCATGCAGGTCTCCCGGGAGACCGGGATGCTGACGATGATGCACGCCGAGAACGGCCCGGCCATCGACGTCCTGGCCCAGCAGCTGGTCGATGAGGGCAAGACCGACCCCTACTTCCACGGCATCGCCCGGGCCTGGGAGATGGAGGAGGAGGCCACCCACAGGGCGATCATGCTCGCCAGGCTCACCGGCGCCCCGCTCTACGTCGTGCACATGTCGGCCAAGCAGGCCGTCGCCCAGGTCGCCTGGGCCCGCGACCAGGGCCAGAACGTCTTCGGCGAGACCTGCCCGCAGTACCTATACCTCTCCCTGGAGGAGCAGCTCGGTTCCCCCGGCTTCGAGGGCGCCAAATGGGTCTGCTCGACGCCGTTGCGCTCCCGGGCGGAGGGGCACCAGGACGCCATGTGGCAGGCCCTGCGCACCAACGACCTGCAGACCGTCGCCACCGACCACTGCCCCTTCTGCATGAAGGACCAGAAGGAGCTCGGGCTGGGCGACTTCCGCAAGATCCCGAACGGGATCGGCTCAGTCGAGCACCGGATGGACCTCATGTACCAGGGCGTCGTCGCGGGTCACATCACCCTGGAGCGTTGGGTCGAGCTGACCAGCACCACGCCGGCGCGGATGTTCGGGCTGTACGGCACCAAAGGTGTCATCCAGCCCGGCGCGGACGCCGACATCGTCGTCTACGACCCCGCCGGGCACACCTCGATCGGCTATGACGCGACGCACCATATGAACATGGACCACTCCGCCTGGGAGGGCTTCGAGATCGACGGCCACGTCGACACCGTGCTCTCGCGGGGCAAGATCATCGTCGACGGGAACTCCTACCTCGGCGCCAAGGGTGACGGCCGGTTCCTGCGGCGTGACCTCAGCCAGTACCTCGTCTAGAGAGAGCGGAACCCGGATGGAGTTCGGAGCGGTCCTGCAGACCAACCCCCCGGCGTCGCGCACCATCCAGCTCGCGAAGCTCGCGGAGGTGCAAGGTTTCAGCCACGTCTGGACGTTCGACTCGCACGTCCTGTGGCAGGAGCCGTACGTCATCTACAGCCAGATCCTGGCGCAGACCCAGCGCATCAAGGTCGGGCCGTTCGTCACCAACCCCGCGACCCGCGACTGGACGGTCACGGCCTCGGTCTTCGCGACGCTCAACGAGATGTTCGGCAACCGGACCGTCTGTGGCATCGGCCGCGGTGACAGCGCCGTGCGTCTCACGAACGGCAAGCCCACGACGCTCACCGAGCTGCGAGAGTCGATCCACGTCATCCGGGAGCTCGGCAACTCCAGGTCTGTCGACTACAACGGCTCGAACATCCGGTTCCCGTGGAGCCGGGGCTCCCAGCTCGAGGTCTGGGTGGCGGCCTACGGTCCCATGGCCCTGAAGCTGGCCGGCGAGGTCGGGGACGGCTTCATCCTGCAGCTGGCCGATCTCGACATCGCCGAGTGGATGATCAGGACGGTGCGGGAGGCCGCGGAGGCTGCAGGGCGGGACCCGCTGTCGGTGAAGTTCTGCGTCGCGGCACCGATGTACGTCGGGGAGGACTGGGAGCACATGCGCGACCAGTGCCGCTGGTTCGGGGGCATGGTCGGCAACCACGTGGCCGACATCGTCGCGAAGTACGGCTCCGACGGCGCCGTGCCGCAGGCCCTGACCGACTACATCCGCGGCCGGGAGGGATACGACTACAACCAGCACGGCAGAGCGGGCAACACCCACGCCGACTTCGTTCCCGACGAGATCGTGGACCGCTTCTGCGTGCTCGGCACGGCCGCTCAGCACATCGACAAGCTCCAGCAGCTCGCCGAGCTCGGCGTCGACCAGTTCGCCGGCTACCTCCAGCACGACAACAAGGAGGAGACGCTCCGCGTCTACGGCGAGACGGTGATCCCCGCGCTCACCGACCCCGTCTCGGCCACGGGGTGACCGCCCGGGTGGCATACCCCGCCACCCTGGTGGTCGGCGCGGGCACGGCGGTGAGGAGCGGGGACAGTCTCAGGTGGTCGACCGACCGGTCCCGCGCGTGAAACGGTCGGCCCACAGCTTCCACTGGCACAGGGTGAGAGCCATGAAGACCCCCGTGCCGGCGACCGCCGCGGTCTTCCTGTGCTGATGGCTGGCGACCATGGCGCCCACGAGGGATGCGCTCGCCAGGCTCGACAGGGCCAGGGTCAAGGGCTCGGACGTGGGGTCCCGTGTCCAGGACTCCTCACCCAGGATCGCCCGCGTCGCGAAGGACGACACGTCTCGGGCCGGTGGTGTCATCACCGGGTTGACCGCGAACCACACCCCGATGGGCACGTACAACCCCCAGCGCCGGTTCCACAGGGGCACCAGGAGCAGAGGTGCGCTCAGGAGCCTCGACCAGGCGCTGAACGGATGAGCGTGTCGTCGGAAGAGGAGGGTGTAGGAGCTCTGCCCGGTAGCCACGCGTCCAGCCTGACACCGCCATGCCGTCGGCGACAGAGCAAGGAGCGGGTCGCCGGCGGTCAGCAGGGCCACCGGGCTGGCCGCAGGGTCCACACTGGTGGCCTGGAGAAGGCGGAGGGCCATGTCGACGTTCGTTCCGGGAGCCGAGCTGAGCCGGCGGTTGTACGCGGAGGTCGTGCGGCCCCTCCTGAGCACGTGGTTCCCGGACCTGCCGCACTCGGCGGCGTTGCTCGGCCGGGGGTCGGAGGTGCTCGGCTTCGATGACGCGATGTCGACCGACCACGACTGGAAACCCCGGGCCCTGGTCTTCCTGGCCGAGGAGGGCGAGGCGCGCCACGGCGCAGCGGTCCGGGAGGTGCTGCAGCAGAACCTTCCCGCGACCTTCGCCGGTCACCCGACCGCCTGCGAGGTCCACACCGTCCGCAGCTACATCCGGCAGGAGCTGGAGCTGGACATCACTCTGGAGATCGAGCCACCCGACTGGCCGACACTGCCGGAGAGCGGGCTGCGCATGCTCACCTCGGGAGTCGTCTTCCACGACGAGGTGGGCCTGCAGGCTGCGCGGGACCGTCTGTCCTCCTACCCCCACGACGTCTGGCTGTACCTGCTGATCGCCGGTTGGTGGCGCGTCCACCCCGAGATGAACCTGGTCGGCAGGGCGGGGTCCGCAGGCGACGAGCGCGGCTCCTCGCTCATCGGGCTCGTCTGGTCGGGGACCTCATGCGGCTGGCCTTCCTCATGGAACGGCGGTACGGCCCGTACTCGACGTGGTTCGGGACGGCCTTCTCGCGCCTGGGGTGCGGCCCGGAGCTCACCCCGGTCCTGCGGGACGTCGGGCGCGCGGAGTCCTGGCAGGACCGCGAAGCTGCCCTGACGACGGTCTACGAGAGGCTGGTCCTGATGCACAACGCGCTCGGCCTCACCGCTCCCGTGGCACCTGAGGTCGTGCAGCTGTGGGACCGACCCTTCAGGGTCGCCTGGGCCGACATCCCGGGACTGCTCCACCCCTTGATCCATGACCCAGCGGTCCTGAGCATCGCGCAGAGATGGCCGGTCGGACCCGTCGACCAGTTCCGCGAGCTGTACTGGCCACCGAGGAACCGTCCCCTGCTGCGGCGCCTCTTCGACGAGCAGGATGCAGGCCAGTTGCGGGACCTATCGAAAGTCGATACCATCGAAGAACGATAGGGATGGCAGGGTGCCTCCCACGAACGAAGGGGCGTCCCATGACCACCACCTCCCGAGGCCAGCGTGACCGGCTCCGCTTCGACCGTCTCGACCGGCTCGCCACCACCGTCGTGCTCTGGTTCGTGGTCGGCGGGGCGGCGGCATACCCCCTCTTCGTCGCCCTCGACTGGGCACTGCGCCGCCAGGTCACCCTCACCGGTGTGCCCGTGGATCTCGGACCTCAGGACGCCGGTGTCGGCGAGGTCGTCGGTGGCCCCGCCGAGGCCGTCGTCCTGGTGGGCGACGTCGGCGCGGGTCACTTCACCCTGCTGATGCTGTCAGCCGTCCTGGCGGTCGTGGCGGCGGTCTGGGGAGGGGTGCTGCTCAGCCGGTTCCTCCACGACCTCGGTGCGGGTGCTCCCTTCGCCTCGGCGAACGTCCGGCGGCTGCGGGTCGTCGCGCTCCTGCTCATGCTCGTGCCGCCGGTCTCCGAGGCGGTCTACAGCCTGGCGAGAGGCCTGATCATCGACGCCGCGGGAGGCGTGGGCTTCATGCTCTCGTTCACCCCCGGGTGGCTGGTCGCGGGGCTGCTCGTGGCGGCCGTCGCCCAGGCGTTCGCCGCCGGGAACCGCCTCCAGGACGACGTGGAGGGGCTGGTCTGATGCCGCCGGAGGACGACCACCGCGTCGTGTGCCACCTCGACGACCTGCTGGCGGCCCGGGGGATGACGGTCACCGCACTCGCGGAGGCCGTCGGGGTCACCCCGGTGAACATCTCGGTGCTCAAGAACGGCCGGGCGAGAGCCGTCCGCTTCTCCACCCTCACGGCGATCTGCGACGTGCTGGGTTGTCAGGTGGGGGACCTGCTCAGCGTCGAACCGGTCTCCCTGTCCGTCACGGTCCCCAGGTAGACCGTGTTGGTGGAGGTGCGGTCCTGCAGAGGGTTCGGGAACTCGACGACCTCCGCGGTGACGTCGGTGAACACCGCCCTCAGGATCTCGAGGTAGCTCTCGTCCGGAGGGTCGTTGGACCACAGGGCGTAGACGCCCCCGGGCCGGATCAGCCTCGCGAGCGCCTCGGTCCCGGAGAGTCGGTAGAAGGGTGCGCTGCCGTCGGCGAGCAGGTGTCGCGGGGAGTGGTCGATGTCGACGACGACCGCGTCCGCGAGGGCGCCCGGGTGGTCGGGGTCGAGGCCGCCGCCTGCCGCCATCGCGAAGAAGTCGCCGTGCACCAGACGGCACCGCCCGTCCGTGGTGAGCTCCTGACCCAGGGGGACCAGGTGCTGCTGGTGCCAGGCGATGACCGGCTCGAGCGCGTCGACCACGACCAGGTCCCGGACCCGGGGGTCCTCCAGCACCGCTCGCGCCGTGTAGCCGAGGCCGAGGCCGCCGACGACCACCGAGAGGTCGGTGCCGGTGAGCCGGGCCAGCGCCAGCCGGGCCAGCTCCTCCTCGGCGACCGTGAAGAGGCTCGACATGAGGAACTCCTCGCCGAGCTTGACCTCGTGCACCTCCCTCCCGGTGACCGGCTCCCGGCGCCGACGCAGGCTCACCTCCCCGAGGGGCGTCGCAGCCCAGGCCAGCTCCTCGAAGCGTGCGCTCACGTCCTCGTCCCCGCCCGGCCGTCCCGAGCCTGCACCGGCAGCGGTGCGGCGTCGGGCCGCAGCTGCCCCAGCCGGCTGGTGAAGGCCTCCGCGCGCACGGTGGCGGCCTTGAGCTCGGCGACGCGCTCCTGGGCGGTGGCGCGGGTGCGGTCGACGACGGCCCGAGCGGCCGCGCGGCCGTCCTCGGTGCCCTCCGGTCCTCTCAGCACGTCCAGAGCCACGAGCAGGTCACGGATCTCTTCGATGGTGAAGCCCAGCGGCTTCATGGGCATGACCAGGAGGAGCCGCTCGATCCCGGCCGCGTCGTACAGCCGGAAGCCACCCTCGGTCCGCGCAGCAGGCTCGACCAGCCCCATCTCCTCGTAGTAGCGGATGGTGCGGTGGGACAGGCCGGTGCGCTCGGCCACCTCCCCGATGTGGACCAGGGCCGTCCCTCCCGTCACGAGACGTCCCGACCGCCGGTGTCGAACATGGGCAGCA
Organism: Ornithinimicrobium cerasi; assembly: GCF_003702705.1. Taxonomy (GTDB): domain Bacteria; phylum Actinomycetota; class Actinomycetes; order Actinomycetales; family Dermatophilaceae; genus Ornithinicoccus; species Ornithinicoccus cerasi. The sequence goes on from NZ_QZMN01000015.1 coordinate 21,798, forward strand.
GGCTGCCGGCGGGCAGCTCGGTCTCGACGGTGCCCATGCGCCACCTGTCGGTGAACAGGGCGACGAGGGTGCCGTCGGTGCGCCGCAGGACCTCGGCCCCGTGCTTGCCGTCGACGGCCGGGGTGGCGCTGGCCGTGGTGCGGCGCGCGATCCCGTAACCCAGGGGTTCCAGGACGGTCCGGGCGCCGAACTCGTGCTCGAGGCGGTGCGTGGCGACCTCGAACTGCATCGGCCCGACGGCGGCGAGGACGGGTGCCTGCGCGCCGCGGCGGTCGGAGACCAGAACCTGCACGACACCCTCCTGGTCGAGCAGGTCGATCCCGCGTCGGAACTGCTTGGACCGACCGGTGTCGCGGGCGCGCACGACGGCGAAGTGCTCGGGGGCGAAGCGGGGGAGCGGCGGGTAGCGCACGGCCGGGCCGTCGTGCAGGGTGTCGCCGACGTGCAGGGCGTGGGCGTTGACGAGACCGACGACGTCACCGGGGTATGCCTGGTCGATCGTCTCCCGCTCGCGACCGAAGACGGACTGGGCGTACTTGGTCTGGAACGGGCGCCCGGACGCCCCGTGGGTGAGGATCATGCCGCGCTCGAACCGCCCCGAGCAGACCCGCATGAACGCGACCCGGTCCCGGTGCGAGGGGTCCATCCCGGTCTGCACCTTGAAGACGAACCCGGAGAAGGGTGCGTCCACCGGCCGTGGCCGACCCTGGACGTCCTGCCAGGCCTGCGGCGGCGGCGCCAGGGAGGTGATCGCGGCCAGCAGCTCGGCGACACCGAAGTTGAGGACCGCGGCCGTGAACAGCACCGGTGTGGTGCGCGCGGCGAGGAACTCGGCCTGCTCGTGGACCTGCCCGGAGGCGGTCAGCAGCTCCAGCTCCTCCACCGCGGTGCGCCACTCCCGTCCGTGCCGGCGGGCGGCCTCGGCGGCGTCCAGCTCCTCACGGCGGGCCACGGTCGCACCGCCCGGGGTGCGGGTGAACTGGGTCATGGTGTCGGCGGCCGGGTCGAGCACGCCGCGGAAGTCGCCGGCGATGCCGACCGGCCAGTTCAGCGGGGTGGGGAGGATGCCGAGGCGGCTCTCGATCTCGTCCAGCAGCGCCAGCGGTTCCTGCCCCGGGCGGTCCCACTTGTTGATGACGGTGATGACCGGGGTCCCGCGGACCCGGCACGCCTCGAACAGCTTCAGGGTCTGCGGCTCCAGCCCCTTGGCGGCGTCCAGCAGCATGACGGCGCAGTCGACGGCGGAGAGCACCCGGTAGGTGTCCTCGGAGAAGTCGGCGTGACCGGGGGTGTCCAGCAGGTTGAGGACCACGTCGTCAACCGTGAGCTGCAGCACCGCCGAGGTGATCGAGATGCCGCGGGCCTGCTCCATGTCGAGCCAGTCCGAGACGACACCCCTGCGTGAGCCCTTGCCGTGCACCGCCCCGGCCTGGGCGATGGCGCGGGCGTGCAGGGCCAGCGCCTCGGTCAGGGTCGACTTGCCCGCGTCGGGGTGGGAGATGACCGCGAAGCTGCGCCGACGGGAGGCCTCAGCCGTCACGTCCGCGGAGGACGCACTCATGTGTCCCCCTGCGCGCCGGGCAGACGGGTGGTGCTGGAGGAGGAGGACATCTGCTCAGTCTAACGTTGCGGCAGAGTTGGTCGGTCAGCGTCGTCGCGCATCACCGACCAGCTCAGCGGCACGCCCGGCGAGGGGCACTGAGCGGATGCGCGTCCCGCCGGGCGGGTCTGATCAGGTGAACTTCCGCCACCACTTGGGCTCGACCTCGCCGACCGCCAGCGTCCGCACCCTGATCTCGCTGAACGCGCCGTAGTGCAGGACCTTGAGCCGCCACATCGCGGGGTCCCGCGCCCCTGGCGGGTCGGACTTCTCGTCGCTGAACAGGGACGCCCCACCTCCCCACTCCACGTCCACGCCGGGCGGGACGATGATCTTGCAGTCCGCGAACCCGCCGTAGATCCGCAGCTCGACCACGGGCGAGGTGACGACCGCCTCGCGCAGGTCGAGCCGGACCTCGGAGAAGCCCTGCACGAGGGACAGCACCGCCGGCACCTCCCACCGTCCGGTCCGCCGCACGGTGCTGAAGAACCCGGTCAGCGAGGTGCCCGGGTCGCCCGTCCGTGCCGGCAGGTGCGCGGCGGGACCGCCACCGTGCTGGTATGCCGGGGGCTGGGCGGGTGCGGCTCGCCACGGCGGGGTGTCCTCGGCCGCCGGTCCGCCGATGATGGTCATCGGCCGGTCGACGTCCTCGACCGGGCCCGGCAGGGGAGGGGCTGGATGCTGCTGCGGCTGGCGTTCGTCCGGTGTCCCCGTCATGGGCACAACCTACGCCGCGCCGCCGCCGGCCGACAGTGACGACTGTCACCGGCGGTAGGTTGATCGAGCCGAATCCGCGACGAAGGGGACACGACCATGAGCGAGCGCAGCCGCCCGGTTCCGGGAGACCACCTCCGGGACTACGGCCCCGACCCGCACCGCGGCGAGGAGGTCGAGCAGCGGTCACCGGGTGAGCGCGCCTCGGCGCTCGACCCGCGCACGCTCAAGATCCGGTGGGGCGGGCTGCTGGCCGGCCTCCTCGGCGCAGCGCTCGTCTACCTCCTCATGGGTGACGTCGAGCACCCCGCCAAGCTGACCGCGGCGACCGCGGTCCTCATGGGCGTCTGGTGGATGACCGAGGCGCTGCCGATCCCGGCGACCGCCCTCGTGCCCCTCATCGTGTTCCCGGTCCTGGGCCGGGACGTGAGCGTCGACGACGTCGGCGCCTCCTACGGCAACAACATCATCTTCCTGTTCATGGGCGGCTTCCTGCTGGCCCTGGCGATGCAGCGCTGGAACCTGCACCGCCGGATCGCCCTCGTCACCGTCCGCGCCATGGGGACCAACCCCGCCATGGTGGTCGCCGGCTTCATGGTGGCCACCGGGTTCCTGTCGATGTGGGTCAGCAACACCGCGACCGCGGTGATGATGCTGCCCATCGGCGTCTCGGTGCTCATGCTCGTCGCCAACCTCTCCGACGACGTGGACGCGCCCGCCTCCCCCGGTGACGGGAGCGAGATGGACCTGGAGAGCGAGGCGGTCAAGGAGGCCGTCATCAAGTCCAACTTCGGCACCGCGCTGATGCTGGGCATCGCCTACGCCGCCTCGATCGGCTCCCTCTCCACGATCATCGGCACGCCGCCCAACACCCTCCTGGTGGGCTACCTCGACGAGGCGCACGGCGTCTCCATCGGCTTCGGCCAGTGGATGCTCGTCGGCCTTCCGCTGGCGATCGTCTTCCTGGTCATCTGCTGGTTCCTCCTGACCAAGGTCCTCTTCAAGCCCGAGATCGACAAGATCCCCGGCGGCCGCGAGCTGATGACCGAGGAGATCGGCAAGCTCGGCCCGATGTCCCAGGGCGAGATCCGGGTGCTGGCGATCTTCGTGCTCGCGGCGCTGTCCTGGGTCTCCGTCCCGCTCCTCTTCGACGAGCCGCCGATCTCCGACGCCGGCATCGCGATGGCCGTCGGACTGCTGCTCTTCCTCCTGCCCGCGGGCGCCAACCGCGGGGTCCGGCTGCTCGACTGGGAGAGCGCCGTCCAGCTGCCCTGGGGCGTGCTCCTGCTCTTCGGCGGAGGGCTCGCGCTGTCGCGCCAGTTCGGCGACTCCGGCCTGACCGCCTGGATCGGCGAGCAGGCCTCCGGGCTCGGCGGTCTGCCCGTGGTGCTCCTCGTCGTCGTCTTCACCGCGGCGATCATCTTCCTCACCGAGCTCACCTCCAACACGGCGACCGCCGCGACCTTCCTGCCGGTCGCGGGCGGGATCGCCGGCGGGCTCGACGTGGACCCCATGCTGCTGGCCATCCCGGTGGCGCTGGCGGCCACCTGCGCGTTCATGCTGCCGGTGGCGACCCCGCCCAACGCGATCGCGTACGGCTCCGGCTACGTGACCATCCCGCAGATGATGCGGGGCGGGCTGTGGCTCAACCTCGTCGGCATCGTGCTGATCACGGTGACCGTCATGACCCTGGCCGTGGGGGTCTTCGGCATCGTCTACTGACCTCGGGTATGCCGTGGGGCCGGGTCCGCGCACGAGCGACCCGGCCCCACGGCATACACAGGACTCAGGGGCGGTGCGGCAGGCGCACGTCCACCCAGACCAGCCGGTGGTCGCTGGTCGGGAACGGGAAGGTGCCCACCAGCCGGAACAGCGGGTCGTCCGAGGTCGGCCAGAACACGCCGGCGTCGAGGATGCGCAACGAGGTGCTGGGCAGCACGTAGTCGACCCGCAGGTTGCCGGGCGCCCCGTCGGCGAAGTCGGCCGTGTCGAAGGCGGGGTCGCCGCGGTGGGTCAGGTTGGCACCGCCCTGGAGGGCGGCCTGCTCCACCGCGCCTGCGCTCGCCGGGGTCATCGAGGTGTTGACCCGGGGGTGCTCGAGCAGCTGGTGGATGGCACCGTCGAGGGAGTCCCCGTCGAGGGGGTCGGCGTTGTAGTCGCCGACGATGACGAACCGCTCGCCCGGCTTCAGACCGCCCGTGCCGCCCTCGTCGTCGTAGATGTAGGACGACTGCCGCGGCGAGCCGACGTAGTCGGCCCAGAAGCGGATCTCGTCGTGGTTGCGGCGGCCGTTGCGGTCCTCCGGGCCGTCGAAGGTCGGCGGCGTGGGGTGGGCGGCGAGCACGTGGACGACCTTGCCGCCGACGTCGACCGGCACGTCCCAGTGCGACTTGCTCGACAGCGGCAGCTCGGCCAGCTCGGCGGGGGAGTACCACCCTTCCGGCAGCACGTTGCCCGGCATGTCCGCCCAGCGGAAGTGCTGGAAGGTGCGGACCGCGTCCATGTCGATCGGGTAGCGGGAGTAGACGACCATGCCGTACTGGCCAGGGAAGAAGCCGAAGCCCCAGGCGTCGTCCGGCCCGGCGATCACGCCGTTGTTGTTGAGGTCGAACCCGCTGGGGACGCCGGTGTTGGACGGCGCGATGTAGGCGTAGGGGTAGTCGACCGGGTCGGCGCCGTTCTGGCCGACGGCCAGGTAGTTGTCGCGGAACAGGTCCTCGTTGCCCGGTGCGTAGTCGAACTCGTTGATGAGCACCACGTCGGGACGGGTGCGCTGGATGGTCTCGGCGACGTTGCGCGCCTGCAGGTTGTCGGGGGTCGACAGGTCGGCGGCGAGCTCGCCGTCCGCGTTGCGGTTGAGGGAGGCGTTGAAGGTCGCCACGCGCAGGTCGTGGTCCGGCGGCCCGGTAGGTCCGGGCGCGGCCTGCGCCGGGACCAGGGCGGCTCCGGCGAGCGCGAGGGTGAGGGTGGTGGAGGCGACGACGGCGCGGCGGGTCAGAGACGTCATACCCGGCAACCTAGAGGGGTATGGCGAACGCCGCACCCGGGTGCGGTGAAGCGCTGGTGGACGAGCGGTGTGGGAGAGTTCGTCCTATGAGCGAGAGGACCGCGACGACGCGGCTCAGCGAGTCCGAGCGGCGTCTGGTCGAGACCACCGGCATCGAGGTGATCGACGAGGGCCAGCGCACCGCGAAGCCGTCGGACCTGTTCTGGCCGTGGTTCGCCGCCAACGTGTCGGTCTTCGGGATCAGCTACTCCAGCTTCGTCTACGGCTTCGGCATCAGCTTCGTGCAGGCGCTGGTCGTCACCGTCGTCGGGATCGTGCTGTCCTTCCTCGCCTGCGGGATCATCGCGATCGCCGGCAAGCGGGGGTCGGCCCCCACGATGGTCCTCTCGCGGGCAGCCTTCGGGGTGAACGGGCAGAAGGTGCCGGGGGTCTTCTCCTGGCTCATCTCCATGGGCTGGGAGACCTTCCTGGCGATCATGGCGGTGCTGGCCACGGCGACGGTGTTCCGCCAGCTCGGCTGGAGCGACGGGACGACGACCAAGGTGCTGGCCTGCGCGGTGATCGCCGGGCTCATCGTGCTCGCCTCCGTCGCCGGCTACCACACGATCATGCGGATGCAGTCGGTGCTGACCTGGGTCACCGGTGCGGTGACGATCGCCTACGTGGCGATGACGCTGGACCGGGTCGACCTGGGCGCCGTGATGGCACGGGAGGCCGGGCCGCTGGAGGCCGTCATCGGGGCGCTCGTCCTGCTGATGACAGGCTTCGGCCTGGGCTGGATCAACATCGCCGCCGACTGGTCGCGCTACCAGCGCCGGGACGCCCCGGGCGCCTCGATCGCGTTCTGGAACACCCTCGGCGGCGCGCTGGCGCCGACCCTGCTCGTCATCTACGGACTGCTCCTCATCGGCTCCGACCCGGCGCTGGAGGAGGGCATCGTCAACGACCCGATCGGCACCCTCGCGACGATCCTGCCCCTCTGGTTCCTGGTGCCCTTCCTCCTCGCCGCGGTCCTGGCGCTGGTGAGCGGCGCGGTGCTGGGCATCTACTCCTCGGGGCTGACCCTCCTCTCGCTGGGGGTGAAGATCCCCCGCCCGACCGCGGCCCTCATCGACGGCACCATCCTGACCCTGGGCACCATCTGGGTCGTCTTCTTCGCGCAGAGCTTCCTCGCGCCGTTCCAGAGCTTCCTCATCACCCTCGGCGTGCCGATCGCGGCGTGGGCGGGCATCCTCATGGCCGACGTCGCGCTGCGCCGCCGCGACTACGACGAGCGGGCGCTCTTCGACCGCACCGGCCGGTACGGCGACTGGAACTGGGTCGCGATCGGGATCATGGCGGTCGCCTCCGTCATCGGCTGGGGACTGGTCATCAACCTCTTCGCCGACGCTGCGCCGTGGAACAACTGGCAGGGCTACCTGCTCGGGCCGATCGGGGGCAGGGAGGGCACCTGGGCGTGGGCCAACACCGGCGTGCTCGTGTCCCTGGCCATCGGCTTCCTCGGCTGGCTGGCCCTGGGCCGCTCGATCGTGCGCCGGCAGGAGGAGGGCCTCACGCCCGCGGCCGACGCCCGCCCCGACCGCGTGGTCACGTCGTGACCGCTGAGCCCTGGCTCGTGGTGGTCGACGCGCAGCGCGTCTTCGCCGACCCCGCGTCCCCGTGGTGCGCCCCGCGGTTCGCGGGGACGGTCGAGCCGATCCACCGCCTCGTCGCCCAGCACGGCGATCGGGTGGTCCAGACCCGGTGGGTCCCTCCCCACGTCAAGCACGGGTCCTGGGTCCCCTACTTCGAGCAGTTCCCCTTCGCCGACCGTGAGCCGCACGACCCCCTCTTCGAGCTGGTCGAGGAGATCGAGGGCCTGCACCTGCCCCACACGGTCACCGAGCCGACCTTCGGCAAGTGGGGGCCGCAGCTGCGCGGGGTCGTCGGTCACGACGCCCACCTCGTGCTCGCGGGGGTCGCCACCGACTGCTGCGTCCTGTCGACGGCGCTGGCCGCGGCGGACGCCGGCTGCCTGGTGGAGGTCGTCGCCGACGCGTGCGCGGGCAGCAGCGACGAGGCCCACGAGCGGGCCCTCGAGGCTATGCGCCTCTACGCGCCGCAGATCCTCGTGCGCTGACGGGCGGTCCGCCCGTCGGACGGAGGCCGCCGGGATCGCCGCTCGGGCGTCCCGAGCACGACCGGCGCGTGAACGCCGGGTGAACGGGTGCACAATGGTCGCTCGTGAGCGCCGAGCTGACCGTCCTCGTGCTGGTGGTCGTCGTGGCCCTGGCCTTCGACTTCACCAACGGCTTCCACGACACGGCGAACGCGATGGCGACCTCCATCGCCACCGGTGCGCTCGCGCCCCGCGGGGCGGTCGCGCTGTCCGCGGTGCTCAACCTCGTCGGGGCGTTCCTGTCCGTCGAGGTCGCGCTGACCGTGACCAACTCGGTGATCAACATCCAGGACGCCGACGGCGCACCACGGCCGGAACTGCTCGGGGACGGTGGGCTCGCACTGCTGGTCGTGCTGCTCGCCGGCCTGGTCGGCGCCATCCTCTGGAACGTCCTGACCTGGCTCCTCGGCCTGCCGTCCTCCTCCTCCCACGCGCTGTTCGGCGGGTTGATCGGCGCCACCGTCGCCTCGCTGGGCTGGGGCGGGGTGAAGTGGGTGGGCGACGGGAGCAGGCTGGACGGGGTCATCGGCAAGGTCGTGCTCCCGGCCCTGATGTCGCCCGTCATCGCGGTGGCGGTCGCGGCCGTCGGTACCTGGCTGGTCTACCGCATCACCCAGGGGGTCGCCGGGCGCTACCGGGAGAACGGCTTCCGCTGGGGCCAGATCGGGTCCGCGTCCCTGGTGTCCCTGGCCCACGGGACCAACGACGCGCAGAAGACCATGGGCATCATCACCCTCGCGCTCATCGCGTCCGGGCAGTGGACCGACACCGGGAGCGTGCCGTTCTGGGTCAAGGCCTCCTGCGCGCTCGCGATCGCCGTGGGCACCTACCTGGGCGGCTGGCGCATCATCCGCACCCTCGGGAAGGGGCTGGTGGAGATCTCCTCGCCGCAGGGGATGGCCGCCGAGTCGTCCTCGGCCGCCGTCATCCTCACCGCGAGCCACCTCGGCTTCGCCATCTCCACGACGCACGTGGCCACCGGGTCGATCCTCGGCTCCGGGGTCGGCCGCCGCGCCGAGGTGCGGTGGGGCGTCGCCGGCCGGATGCTCGTGGCCTGGCTGATCACCCTGCCGATGGCCGGTCTCGCCGGAGCCCTGACCTGGTGGATCGGGAGGCTGGCCGGTGGCGGGGCCGTGGCCGCCGCCGTGATGACGGCCCTGCTCGTCGCCGCCTGCTGGTGGATGTGGCGCCGCTCGCGGCAGCGACCGGTCAACAGGCACAACGTCAACGAGGACTGGGACGGGGCCGCGTCACCCGACGGGGGCACGACGGCACCCGCCCGGTCGACCACGGAGGTGGAGTGGTGAACGGGCTGCTCGGCCACGCCCTGCAGGGCGCCGCCCAGGTCCTCCTCGTCGGGCTGCTGCTCGGCGCAGGCCTGCCCGCGATCTTCGCCCTGGGCATCCGGGCCCTCGCCTGGGCCGAGGGCGGGGACGCCGAGGTGTCCCACGCGGAACCGCAGCCCCTGGGCCGGTTGCTGGCCTACCTCTGCTTCGCGGTCGCGGGGATCGGCGTGCTCCTCGGCCTCGCGGTGATCGTCAGCGGCGGCGTCGGCATGGAGCTGGTGATGGACGGCCTGGTCCCGACCATCAGGAGGGAGGGGTGAGCGTGGCGGAGCCGGAGCGTCGGCCGGGGGTCATCTCCCGGGTCGTGAGCTGGCTGCGCGCGGGCTACCCGGACGGGGTCCCGACCGGGGACTACGTCGCCCTGCTCGGGGTGCTGCGCCGTCGGCTCGGCGAGGCCGAGATCCAGGCCATCGCCGAGGAGCTGGCCGCGCAGCGCGACCTGGGCCTGACGTCGGAGCGCGTGCGTGAGCTGATCCGTGAGCACTCGCTTCTCGACCCGCACGAGGAGGACGTCGCCCGCGTCAGCGAGGTGCTCGCGAGTACCGGCTACCCGGACGAGGACGAGGACGAGGACGAGGCGGAGGGCGAGCAGGACGAGGCGGGCCGAGGCCTCAGCCCCGACCCCTGAGCACCGCGAGCAGCGCCAGCCCGTAGGCCTCCTCGGCGTCGGGGTGGACGAACGTCTGCGGCGCGCCCTCGATCAGGGCGACCACGGCATACTCCCGGCCCTGCATCCCCAGGCCCACGAAGTCGTGCCCGAGCACCGCGCGGAGCTGGTCCTCCCGGGGTAGCCACAGGGTCTCCTCCAGGTTCACGGAGTCCAGCGCCCACTCGGTCACCCCGTTGAAGCCGATGACCGACCCGCCGACGAAGGTGTGCACCTCGACCGTCATGTCGGCCAGGTAGAAGACCTCCTCCCCGAGGGCAGGGCGGTCGACGACGAAACGGTCGCCCGGCAGGGGCGACCAGTTCAGTCCGGCGTCGAGCAGGCGTCGGGCGAGCTCCGTGGACAGCATCGACCCAGTATGACGAGGGGCCGGCCTGCGAGCAGGCCGGCCCCTCGTGGCGTGCTGGGGAGGTCAGGCGCGGGCGGCGACCCGGTCCCGGGCGTCGTCCGGGCGGGCGCGCAGGCCGATCCCTCCGAGGATCATGGCGACCCCGACACCCATCGCCATCGCGGCGACGCCGAAGGCGACGACCGAGGTGAAGAGCGAGGCGCGCAGGAACGAGGCCGACATCGCGACCTGGCGCAGGGGGTCCTCGCGGTCCAGCTCGGCGTAGGTCTTGCCGCCGGTGGACTCCAGGGCGTGCTTGTCGATGATCTGGGCCTGGGAGTAGGCGGAGAACGGGCCGTCGACCGTGTCACCCTGCAGGAAGGCGGCGTCGTCGGCGACCGTGACGTTGGCCCGGCTCAGCTCCTGGCTGACCAGGACGTAGGTGGCTCCGCCAGCAATGACGAAGATGAGTCCGAGGACGATGAGGATGGTACCCATGGCGCGGCTGGTGCGCATGTCTGTGTGCCTTTCTGGCGGTGGTTGACGCGTCAATACTACACACAATAGGAGTAATGCCGTCCGACATGCCGGACAATGGTGCCAATGCCCTCCGAACCCACCCTGACCGACCTCGTCCCCCCGGGGGCGGCCGCGAGCGACCCCGACGCCCTCTACGAGGTGTTCGCGACCTGGGCGCAGGAGCAGGGACGGCCGCTGTACCCGCACCAGGAGGACGCCTTCCTCCACCTCCTCGACGGCAGCAACGTCGTGCTCGCCACGCCGACCGGCAGCGGCAAGTCGCAGGTCGCGACGGCCGCCCTGTTCGCGGCGCTCGCCGCCGACCGGGTGGCGTTCTACACCGCCCCGATCAAGGCGCTGGTGAGCGAGAAGTTCTTCGACCTCTGCCGCACCTTCGGAGCCGAGAACGTCGGGATGCTCACCGGTGACGCCGCCGTCAACGCGGACGCCCCGATCGTCGTGTGCACCGCGGAGATCCTGGCCAACATCGCGCTGCGAGAGGGAGCCGGGGCCGACGTCGGCATGGTCGTCATGGACGAGTTCCACTACTACGCCGAGCCCGACCGCGGCTGGGCCTGGCAGGTGCCGCTCCTCGTGCTGCCCCAGGCGCAGTTCCTGCTCATGTCGGCCACGCTCGGGGACATCTCCGGCATCACGGAGGACCTCTCCGCACGCACCGGCCGGGAGACGGCCTCGGTCACCGGCACCGAGCGCCCGGTCCCGCTGCACTTCGCCGACAGCCTGGTGATGACGCACATCACGGAGACCGTCGCCGACCTGCTCCTGGAGCGGCGGGCGCCCGCCTACGTCGTCCACTTCACCCAGAAGGAGGCGCTGGAACGCGCGCAGGCGCTGCTGTCGACCCCGCTGCTGAGCAAGGAGGAGAAGGAGGCGGTCCGCGAGAAGATCGGCGCCTTCCGGTTCACGGCCGGCTTCGGGCGGACCCTGTCCAAGCTGGTGCGCCACGGCGTGGGCGTGCACCACGCCGGGATGTTGCCGCGCTACCGCCGGCTCGTCGAGCAGCTGGCCCAGGACGGGCTGCTCAAGGTCATCTGCGGCACCGACACCCTCGGCGTCGGCATCAACGTGCCGATCCGCACGGTGCTGTTCACCGGGCTGGCCAAGTACGACGGGACGCGCTCCCGGATCCTGCGGGCCCGCGAGTTCCACCAGATCGCGGGGCGTGCCGGGCGGGCGGGCTACGACACCGAGGGGTATGTCGCCGTGCAGGCCCCCGAGCACGCCATCGACAACTTCAAGGCGGTGGAGAAGGCCGGGGACGATCCGAAGAAGCTGCGTAAGGTGCAGCGCAGGAAGCCCCCGGAGGGTTTCATCAGCTGGACCGAGGAGACCTACGCCAAGCTCGTCTCCGCACCGCCGGAGCCGCTGGTGTCCCGGATGCGCGTCGACCACTCGATCATCCTCAACACCGTCGCCCGGGCCGGCGACCCCGTCACCAACCTGGCCCGGCTTCTCCGGGACAACCACGAGGAGCCCCGCGCGCAGGCCCGTCTGCAGCGCAAGGCGATCGCGCTGGGCCGCTCGATGCTCGACAGCGGCATCCTCGTGCGGGCGGACCCGCCGGGTCCGGGAGGCCGCACCGTGGACCTGGCCCCCGGCGTGGCGGAGAACTTCGCGCTCAATCAGCCGCTGGCCCCCTTCGCCCTGGCGGCCCTGGACCTGTTCGACCGGGAGGACCCGGCCTACGCCCTCGACGTCGTGTCCGTCGTGGAGGCGGTGCTCGACGACCCGATGCCGGTGCTGGTGGCGCAGCGCTACCGTGCCAAGGGCGAGGCGGTGGCCCGGATGAAGGCGGACGGGATCGAGTACGACGAGCGGATGGCGCTGCTGGACGACGTCACCTGGCCGCGCCCGCACGCCGAGCTGCTCGAGGGCACGCTGGCGATCTACCGGCAGACGCAGCCGTGGGTGCGCGAGGACGCCCTCTCCCCGAAGTCGGTCGTGCGCGACATGTGGGAACGCGCGATGAGCTTCACCGAGTTCGTCGGGTTCTACCAGCTCGCACGCTCGGAGGGGGTGCTGCTGCGCTACCTCACCGACTGCTACCGCACGCTGCGCCAGACGCTCCCTGCGTCGGCGCTCACCGAGCAGCTCGAGGACGTCGTGCACTGGCTCGGCGAGACGATCCGCCAGACCGACTCCTCGCTGCTGGAGGAGTGGGAGGCGCTGACCGACCCCGACCTCGTCGCGGCGGCGCTAGCCCGCGAGGCCGCCGGGGAGGCGGCCGTGCCGACGCGGCCGATCACGAGCAACGAGCGCGCGTTCCGGGTGATGGTCCGCAACGCCGCCTGGCGACGCGTCGAGCTCGTCGCCGACGACGCCTGGGAGGCGCTGGGCGAGCTGGAGGCACAGGTCGCGGCCCTGCCCGAGGCGGCCCTCGAGCCGCTGATGTCCCGGCAGGACTGGGACGAGGCGATCGAGGGCTACTACGACGAGCACGGCTCGGTGGTCCTCGACGCCGACGCGCGCGGCCCCCTGCGGCTCGCGGTGGAGCCGTTGCCGGGGGAGCGCTCGGCGATCACCGACGGCCGCCCGGGGCGGGTATGGCGTGTGGTCCAGACCCTCACCGACCCCGCCGGGCACCTCGACTGGGTGATCGAGGCGGAGTGCGACCTCGACGCCAGCGACCTCGTCGGCGAGCCGGTGCTGCTGGCGACGGCGATGCGGCGCCTCTGAGCCCTAGGGTGGTCGGACACCCGCGAGAGGACACGCCATGACCGGCACCGACGGACCCGGGATCGTCGTGAGCCAGCACGTCCCGGCACCCGTGGACGTGGTCTGGCGGTCGTGGGCCTCCGCCGCGGGCTGGGCACGGTGGTGGTGGCCGCAGTGGCCGGACACCGTCTACGAGGTCGACCTCCGCCCCGGCGGGGGCTACCTGGCGCGCAGCGCTGTCGGCAGGGCCGGCGTCGAGGGCGAGGTCGTGGCGGCCGACCCCCCTGGAACCTTCGAGCTGACGTGGCGGTGGGACGGCGAGGGTGTCGAGGACCGGGTGCTGGTGCGCCTCGGGACCGAGGGGGAGGGGACCCTGGTCACGGTGCGCCACCGGACGTCCGCCCCCGGGCCGGACAGCTACCGCCAGGGCTGGGAGTTCGTGCTCGGCAACCTCGCCCGGGTGCACTCCGCGGCCGACGAGCGGCTCTGACCGGGGGACGTGACCCTGGATCACCCCGTGAGCCTGTGTCACGTGGCCGCAGGGTCAGAGCACCCCGTCGAGGTAGTCGAGGACCGAGGTCCGCACCGGCATGAGGTAGACGTGCTGGCCGTGCTCCTGGGCGACGTCGATCACCCGGCGTGCCAGGTCGCGCTGCCACTGCAGCGTCAGCTCGAAGTCCCTCGGGAAGGCGACCATGTTGCGCCGCCTCCAGTAGCCGACCGACGCCGGCGTGGTCACCGTCGTCGCCCCCCACCACACCTCGAGGTCCTCCGGGAGCAGCGCCGACCACGCCCGCAGGTAGGAGGTGTCGAAGAAGGGCTGGGTGAAGACACCGGCCGCGCCCGCGGAGAGCTTGCGCTCCAGGTAGCGCATCTCGGCGGCGATCCCGTTGCGGTAGGGGTCGAGACCGGCATACACCTTGACGTGCGGCAGCTCGGCGCGGAACCGACGGATCACGTCGACGGCGTCCACCGGGTAGGTGTGGTGGGTGAAGTAGTCGGCGTCGTCCCCGGAGACCACGAGCACCTCCTCGACACCGTGCTCCACGATGGCCTCGGCCATCGGGAGCGGGGCGTCGGGGTCGACGTCCGCAGCCCGCACGTGCGGGATCGCCGGATAGGCCCTGCCGTCGGGTCGCGCGGGAAGGGCGCGCAGCACCCCGCACGCGTCCCAGCTGCGGAGCTCGAACTTCAGCAGGTCGGGCACGTTGATGGTGCTCACCCACGGCAGGCGGGATGCGATGTCGCCCACCTCGGCGGCCAGCGACTCGGCGCTGCGCGGGACGAGCTCGACGGAGATACGGGTCTGGGGGCCGGTCATTGCGGCCCATTCTGGCGATCTTCGACGCAGGTCGCGAAATCGGCGTCGGGGGCGAGGCTCCTGCGGCCAGGACGGCCGACGACCGAAGGCCAGGGCTGATGCGCACGGTCCAGGACGTGCCGACCGATCGTCTCGTTGCGCGACGCGCGGCGCGGTGGTCGAATCAGCCATGGGACTGCGCGACCTCCTCACCTCGGTCCGGCGGCGGCTGCGGCTGCCGCCCGTGGGCAGGGGCCGTTCTCCCGTCCCCCCGCACCAGCTCCCGGACGTCCCCTCCGTCGTGTCCGCGCTCCGGACCCTGCACGAGGAGCTGCCGCCCGGGGACGGCGTGCGACAGTTCAACCGGATGTACCTCCAGGTCACCGAGCTGGTCGGCCGACGACTGGGGGAGGGCTACTTCCGGAACGCGGAGTTCATGGAGCGCCTGGACGTCGTCTTCGCCCACCTCTACCTCGACGCCGTCCGCGACGACCGGGAGGGGCGGGTGCTGCCGCAGTGCTGGGAGCCGGTCTTCGCGAGCCGCGCGGCCCCGCTGGCACCGATCCAGTTCGCCGTCGCCGGCATGAACGCCCACATCAACCACGACCTCCCCGTGGCCGTCATCACGGCCTGCGAACAGCTCGGTCTGAACCCCCGCAGCCGTGGCGTGCGGGAGGACTACGACAAGGTCAGCCTCCTCCTCGCCGAGGTGCACGAGGAGGTGCGACGGTCCTTCGTGCGCAGCGTGATCCCGGAGGTCGACCGCGAGCTGAGCCCGCTGCTGACCCTCGTCGGCTCGTGGAGCGTAGGCCGCGCCCGGGACGCGGCCTGGGTCAACAGCGAGGTGATGTGGGCCCTGCGCGCTACCCCGCAGCTGCGCGAGGAGTTTCGGGTGAGCCTGTGCCGGTCCGTCGGGCTGGCGGGGCGGACGCTGCTGGTCCAGGTGCCGGAGCCGGTATGAGGCCGCGCCTCGCCGGTCGGGGGCCAGGGGTCAGCGCAGCAACGGACCCAGCCAGCGCTCCGCCTCCTCGACCGACCAGCCCTTGCGTGCGGCGTAGTCCTCGACCTGGTCCGACCCGATCCGCCCGACGGCGAAGTACGTCGACTCGGGGTGCCCGACGAGCAGGCCGGAGACCGCGCTGTTGGGGCGCATCGCGCCGTGCTCGGTCAGCGTCATGCCGGCGGCGCGCTCGGCGTCGAGGAGCCGCCAGAGCGTCTCCTTCTCGGTGTGGTCGGGCTGAGCCGGGTAGCCCGGGGCGGGGCGGATCCCGTCGTAGCGCTCCTTGATGAGCTCCTCGACCGGCAGCTCCTCCTCCGCGGCGTAGCCCCACAGCCGCACCCGCACCTCGCGGTGCACCCACTCGGCGAAGGCCTCGGCCAGCCGGTCGGCCAGCACCTGCACCATGATCGCGCCGTAGTCGTCGTGCTCCTCGCGCAGCTGTGCGGCGAGCTCCTCCGCCCCGTGCACCGAGACGGCGAACGCGCCGACGTGGTCGCCCTCGGGTGCCACGAAGTCCGCGATCGCGGCATACCCGCCCTGGCTGCGCTCCCGCTGCTGACGGAGGGTATGGAGGCGCGTCGGCTCGTCCTGCGCATCCAGGACGATGTCGTCCCCCTCGCGGTGGGCCGGCCACAGCCCCACGACGCCACGCGCGCGCAGCAGCCGCTCGTCGAGGAGCCTGCGCAGCCAGCGCTGCCCGTCCTCCCACGTCGTGCGGGCCTGCGGGCCGACCTTCGGGTCGTCGAGGATGCGCGGGTAGGAGCCGCGCAGCTCCCAGGCGGTGAAGAACGGGGTCCAGTCGATGATCTCGACCAGCTCCTCCAGCGGCGGCTCGACGACCTGGGTGCCGAGGAGCGCCGGCGCCACCCCGACGGGCCGGTCGACGGCGCGCGAGGACGCCCGGGCCGCCTCCAGGGGCACAAGTGGGACGTCCTTGCGGCCGTGCCGCTCCCGCAGCTCGCCGTAGGTCGTCGCCAGCCGGTCGCGCAGCTTCTCCTCCGCGCCGATCGCGTCCGCGACCACCCCGACAGCTCGGGACGCGTCGAGGACGTGGGCGACGGTGCCCTCGTAGGCGGGGTCGATCTTCACGGCCGTGTGCGCCGCGGAGGTGGTCGCGCCGCCGATGAGCAGGGGGGTGGTCAGACCGCGCCGCTGCATCTCGGTGGCGAGGGAGACCATCTCGTCAAGGCTGGGGGTGATGAGGCCGGAGACGCCGACGACGTCGGCACCGAGCTCGTCGGCCCGGGCGAGGATCACCTCGGCCGGCACCATGACGCCGAGGTCGGTGACCTCGTAGCCGTTGCAGCCCAGGACCACCCCGACGATGTTCTTGCCGATGTCGTGCACGTCGCCCTTGACCGTCGCGAGCACGACGCGCCCCTTGAGCGAGGACCCCGTGCCGTTGCCGGCGGCCTTGGCAGCCTCGAGGTAGGGGGTGAGGTGGGCGACCGCCTTCTTCATCACCCGGGCGGACTTGACGACCTGCGGAAGGAACATCTTGCCCGCGCCGAAGAGGTCGCCGACGACGTCCATCCCGGCCATGAGCGGCCCCTCGATGACGGCCAGCGCCGAGCCCAGCTCCTGGTAGGCCTCCTCGGCGTCCTCGACGACGTGGGCGTCCAGCCCGTGCACCAGTGCGTGCCGCAGACGGGAGGCGACCGGCTCCTCGCGCCAGGCGAGCTTCGCGGCGGCGGTCGGGACGGGGCCGCCCCCGGCCTCCGTCTCGGCCTTGATCCGCTCCGCGAGCTCGATCAGCCGCTCCGTCGCGTCCGCCCGGCGGGCCAGGACCACGTCCTCGACGCTCTCGCGCAGCTCCGGGTCGAGCTCGGCGTAGACACCGAGCATCCCGGCGTTGACGATGCCCATGTCCAGCCCTGCGCGGATCGCGTGGTAGAGGAAGACCGCGTGCATCGCCTCGCGGACGACGTTGTTGCCACGGAAGCTGAAGGAGACGTTCGAGACGCCGCCGGAGACCAGCGCCCCGGGCAGGTTGGCCTTGATCCAGCGGGTGGCCTCGATGAAGTCGAGCGCGTAGCGGTCGTGCTCCGACATGCCCGTGGCGACGGTGAGGATGTTGGGGTCGAAGATGATGTCGTGGGCGGGGAACGGGTCCGGCAACGCGTCGGAGGGCTCGGTCAGCAACCGGAAAGCCCTCTCGCACACAGCGATCCGGCGCTCGTAGCTGTCCGCCTGCCCGGTCTCGTCGAACGCCATGACGACGACGGCGGCGCCGTAGCGGCGCACGACCGCGGCCCGCCGCAGGAACTCCGCCTCGCCGTCCTTGAGCGAGATGCTGTTGACCACGCCCTTGCCCTGGATGCAGCGCAGCCCCGCCTCGAGGACCTCCCAGCGCGAGGAGTCGATCATGACCGGCACGCGGGCGACGTCCGGCTCGCCGGCGAGCAGGTTGAGGAAGTGCGTCATCGTCGCCGGCCCGTCGAGCATGCCTTCGTCGACGTTGACGTCGATGAGCTGGGCACCGGACTCGACCTGCTGACGGGCGATCGCGACCGCGGCGTCCCAGTCCTCCTCCTTGACGGCCCGGGCGAACCGGGGGCTGCCGGTGAGGTTGGTCCGTTCCCCGACGTTGACGAAGTTGACCTCGGGGGTGATCGTGAACGCCTCCAGCCCCGACAGGCGCAGGTGCGCCGCGCCCTGGTCGGCCGGGGCGGGAGGGTCGGACGGGATATCGCGGATCGTCGATCGGGGGGCGACCCCGTCGACCGCGGCGGCGATGGCCGCGATGTGGTCCGGCGTCGTGCCGCAGCAGCCGCCGACGATGTCGAGCAGGCCCTCGCGCGCCATGTCCCCCAGCACCCGGGCCATCTGCTCGGGGGTGTCGTCGTAGCCGCCGAAGGCGTTGGGCAGCCCGGCGTTGGGGTGGACGGAGGTGAGGGCGGGCGAGGCCGACCCCAGCTCGCGCAGGTGGGGGCGCATGGCCTCGGCCCCGAGCGCGCAGTTGAGCCCGACCGAGAAGAGGTCGGCGTGCTCGGTGGAGATGGCGAAGGCCTCCGGGGTCTGACCGGAGAGGGTACGGCCGGAGGCGTCGGTGATGGTGCCCGAGAGCATGACCGGGACCCGGTGCAGACCGGCGTCTTGCCTGGCCGCCTGCACGTCCGCGATCGCGTGGAGGGCGGCCTTGGCGTTGAGCGTGTCGAAGACGGTCTCGACGAGGAGCAGGTGGGCGCCGCCCTCGAGGAGGGCCGCCGCCTGCACGGCATACGCCTCGCGCAGCTGGTCGTAGGTGACGCTGCGCAGCTCGGGCCGCTCGACGTCGGGGGAGAGGGAGAGGGTGCGGTTGGTCGGGCCGAGCGAGCCGGCGACCCAGCGGGGCCGACCCGTCTCCGCCGTGACCTCGTCGGCGACCTGCCGGGCGACGCGCGCGGCGGCGACGTTGAGGTCGTGCACCAGGTCCTGGGTGCCGTAGTCGGCCTGGGCGATCGAGGTGGCGCTGAAGGAGTTGGTGGTGAGGATGTCGGCCCCCGCCTCCAGGTAGGCGCGGTGGACGTCGGCGATGACGTCCGGCCGGGTCAGCCCGAGCAGGTCGAAGTTGCCCCTCAGGGCCGTGTCGCGGTGCGCCGCCCACTGCGGGCCGTCGCCGTGGAAGTCCTCCTCGGTCAGGTCGACCTGCTGAAGCATCGAGCCGTAACCGCCGTCCAGGACGAGGATTCTGCCGTCGGCAGCCGCCCGCAGGGCCGTCAGGACGGGCGATGCTTCGGTCGGGGCGGTCTCGGGCAGCACCTCCCCACTCTAGGTGCCGTGGGGTCAGGCGCCCAATCAGCGACCGCTCACCGCATCTTGCTCTGCTCCCAGCGCTCGGGCAGGTTGTTCCACCCGCAGACCGGGCAGATCATGAACTCGGGGTGCTCGTGGCGCGGGGGCTCGTCCGCCAGGGCGGCACGGGCCTTGTCGATGACCGCGCGCAGCAGGCTCGGCTTGCGGCAGGTCGGGCACTCGGTGGTCTCGGTGGTGTCGTGGTCTCCCATGGGACGAGAGTGGCAGGCCCGGACCGTCCTGACAACGGTCGAGGCCGGGCGGTCAGCGGATCTGGCCGCGGACCTCACCGCCGGGGAAGTCCCCGGGACCGGTGTTCGTCTCGCCCGTGCCGTCGTTGGTGTGGACGTTGACGTAGGCGTCGCCCGCCTCGAACGCGGTGATGAGGTCCTCCATCGACATCCCGGCCAGCGGGCCGATGAGGTCGTCCTCGGTGATGGTGCCGGTGGCGAGCACGCCGTTCGTCGCCCCGCCGCCGAGGGGGAGCGGGCCGGCCAGGAAGGCCACCACCGGTCCGTTCGTGCCGGCCTCACCCAGGTGGATGTGCGCCGCGACGACGTTGTCGATGTTGGCGACGATCAACCGGTAGTCCAGCTCCGTCCGGTCGCCGGACAGCTTGAGCACCGTCGTGCCCCGCGCCCTCGTCTCCCTCTCCGGCACCTCGTTCGCGCTGCTGAGCCGGGCGGTGTAGGTGTCGGTCGCCTGGGCGGGTCCGACGAGCCCGAGGCTCACCAGGACCACCACCGGGGCCAGCACGAGACGGTTCGTCCTCACCGCATCCTCCTGGGCTTCGTCGCCGGGCCGGGCGGGGCGCTCGGCCCTCGGTTCATGGTCGACCGCCCGGGGGCAGGTGTCAACGCCGTCCGAGTGTCCCGTGTATCTGCCGGCCGGTGCCCGCCTCCGAGCAGGTGCAGGACCCGACCGAGAAGAGGAACCGTCATGGGTGCAGCACCGACACGCCGCAGGATGTCGTCCGTCCGGAGGGCCGAGCACGACCTGGCCCTCGCGATCGAGGCGGCGTCGGCCGACGAGTCGTCCCCACCGGTCGACAGCGACGACGACGCCAGGGTGTCCGCAGCCGTCGACGCCATCCTGGCGAGGGCGGGGGGAACGGAGATGGACGAGGCGGGGGCGGACTCCGGTGTCCTCACGCCGCGTCCTCCGGCTCGCGTCGTGGTCCGGCTGGACGCCCTCGAGGTCACCCAGGAGGTCCAGGACCTGCCGCACTCGGTGCCGCTGGTCGCGGGCAAGTCGACCATCGTGCGGGCCTACCTGAGCAGGCCGGGCACCGCCGTCACCGTCCGGGGGGAGCTGCGGGTCGCGCGCTCGGTCCGGGGGCCGTGGCGCAGCGTGCCCTCGCTCGGCACCGCCCAGCTCTCACCGTCCCGCCAGGGGACGACGCCGGAGGACCTCCGCTCGCGCCGGGCCGACCTGCGCTACAGCCTCAACTTCCGCCTTCCCGCCGACCTGGTGGCCGACCCCGGCACCCTGTGGCTGCGGCTGGGGACGCTGCGCCGCTCCCGCGGGGTCGGCGCCGTCCCCTCGGTGGCCCACGTCCGGCGGCACCGCCGCACGCTCAGCCCAGGCGTCCCGCTGCGGCTGCGCCTCGTGCTCCTCCCCTACACCTCCGGCGGCACGACCCACACCCCCACGGCCACGGACGTCGACCACCTCCGGTCCTACCTCCGCCGCGCCTACCCGGTGAGCGAGGTGCTGATGACGACCCGGACGGTCCCGGCCTCCAGCCCGGCCCCCTTCACGGCTGCGCAGGTCAACGCCCAGCTGGCCGCGATCCGCGCGGTGGACGTCGCCACCGGCACGGACGCCCGGACCCACTACTACGGGATGGTCTCGTCCGGCGGGTTCTTCATGAGGGGCCAGGCGTCCGGCATACCGGGCACGCCCCAGCCCGCCACGGTCGCCTCCGGGCCCACCGGCAGCTCGGGGTTCGCCTGGGACACCGACGGGTCGTGGGGCGACTGGTACGGCGCGCACGAGCTCGGGCACACGCTGGGCCGTCTGCACGCGATGTTCTGCGGTGCGGGCGGCGGCGGTCCCTACCCGTTCGCGAACGGCCAGCTCTCCGACGCGGACCAGGCGTTCGTCGGGATCGACGACGGCGAGACCGCGCTCGGGCTGCCGACCAGGGTGTGGCAGCCGATCACCTCGCACGACGTCATGACCTACTGCGACGACCAGTGGCTCAGCTCGTTCACCTACCAGGGCATCTACGACCGCCTGGTCGCCGAGAACGCCCTCGCCTCCGGCGCCGTTCCGGGCGCGGGGGCCGGCGCCGACGGGGGAGGATGGGGTATGCGTCTGTTCGCCTCGCTCAACCTGGACCGTGCCGAGGGGTCGATCGCCGCGGTGCTGCCGACCGAGCTGGTCGGGGAGGCAGCCGTCGACAGCGCCGCGGACGAACGGGACGCCCGGGACGACCGTGGGGACGGGGCGGGGCGGACGGCCACGGTGGTCAGCCAGGTCCTGGATGCCGACGGGACGGTGCTGGACGAGCGTCCGGTCCCCTTCGTCCTGAGCAGCTGCGAAGACCCCGACGAGGACGTGACCGCCACCGTCGACGCGGTGCTGCCGGACCGGGAGGGCGCGGCCGTGGTCCGCCTGCTCGTGAACGGCACCGTGGTGGCCGAGCACCAGGTCGGCGGCCGGGCCGTGGCGCCCTCGCTGCCGGACACCCAGACCGACACCGGGGGAGACGGGCCGGGCGGGGACGGGCCGGACGTCCTCCACCTCGAGTGGGCGGCCCCGGGCGCGTCGGGCTCGCAGCGGTACGTCGTGCAGGTGAGCAGCGGTCCCGACGGCGAGGTCTGGGAGACCGTCGCGGTCGACCTCGCGGAGCCGGTGCTGGACCTGCCCGGTGACCAGTTCGAGACGGAGACCGTCCGGGTCCGCGTGCTCGCCACCACCGGCACGGGCACGGTGGAGGTCCAGGACGTGCAGGTCCAGCTCCGCTGAACGTCCCGGTCAGGCCCCTGGGCGCACCCACCGGTAGCCGCACGGCAGGAGCGGGTCGTCCAGGCCAGGCTGGTCGGGCGGGTGCTGGCGGACGTCGTTCATCGACCTCGGGAGGTCGAAGGGCAGCCGCCCCCTGGCCTGTCCGCGCAGAGCGGCGACGAGGGCCGGACCGCTGGTGCCGTAGCTCGCGACGACCGCGTCCGCGGCGTCGATCACGGGCCCCACCACGGCCGGGCGGTCGAGGGTGATGTCGACGACCAGCGGGCAGGAGGCCCTGATCCGGGACAGCCGGACGGGCAGCCCGGGAGGGAAGTCGAGCGAGCCCGCGCGGAACCACGCCTCCA
Source organism: Ornithinimicrobium cerasi (assembly GCF_003702705.1). Taxonomy (GTDB): domain Bacteria; phylum Actinomycetota; class Actinomycetes; order Actinomycetales; family Dermatophilaceae; genus Ornithinicoccus; species Ornithinicoccus cerasi. The sequence goes on from NZ_QZMN01000015.1 coordinate 44,204, forward strand.
GGAAGAGGTCCGAGCGCGGCTCGAAGGGCGCCTCGAGCCGCACGACGGCCAGGTCGGCGTCCTCGGGCCGTCCCACGACGGTGCCCAGCGCGGTCGCGTCCTCCGCCGACAGTCCCTCCACGTAGACCCGGATGCCCCCGTCGCGGAGCGGCAACAGCCCGCGTGGGTCCTTCAGCACCGTGACAGAAGCAGCCTGCGCCGCCAGCCCGGCGGCGACGAAGTCGTGGCACCCCACGGTCTCCGCCGCGACACCCTCGTCGACGTAGGGATCGTCGAACAGACCGAGGCGGAACTTCACGAGCAGCAGCCGTGCCGCCGACTCGTCGATCCTCCTCTCGCTCACCCGGCCCAGCGCCACCAGCTCCGCCAGGAGCTCCACGCACTCCTCCCCACCGAACTGGTCGCAGCCAGCCTCGAGCATCAGCTCCATCCGCCCGAGGGGGTCCAGGTGCTCGACGCCCCACGCCCGCGCAGGGAGCACCTGGTCACCGACGTGGTTGTCGTTGATGAGCTCCCAGTCGGAGAGCACCACCCCGTCGTAGCCGAGCTCCTCCCGGAGAAGACCCTGCAGGATGCGCCGGTTGAAGCCGAAACCCACCTCGGGCACCGGCTCGCCGGCCAGCTCGAGGCCGACCGGCATCCCGTAGTAGGGCATCATCGCGGCGACGCCGGCGGCCACCGCGTCCCGGAAGGGCTCCAGGTGGTCGGCGAACCGGCCGGCCGGGTAGACCTGCTCCCGCCCGTACGGGAAGTGCGCATCCTCCCCGTCCTTCTGGGCGCCGCCGCCGGGAAAGTGCTTCGCGGTGCACGCCACGGAGCCCGGGCCGAGGCTCTCGCCCTGCAGGCCACGCAGGAACGCCACCCCCAGCTCCGCGACGACCGCCGGGTCCTGCCCGAAGGTGTGCTGCTGGCGCGCCCAGCGCGGCTCGGTGGCCAGATCGATCGTCGGGTGCAGGGCGGCCCGGATGCCGACCGCGACGTACTCCCGACGGACGACTGCAGGTCACGTCCACGGGAGCCCCCCGCGCGGCGTCCGCTCACGGCGTCTCGCTCCTCCTGCACCCCGCCACCGAGCTCGAGGACGGGCTTGCCGGGTTGTGGCTGCGGGTCCGGGCCGAGGGCACCGACGCCCACCAGCCGCACGCGCTTCTCGGCACCGCGTCGGGCGGGACGACATGCAGGCGGGAGGCGTCCTCGAGCGGCGGTGCCCGTCTCGTCCGGCACGGGCTGGTCGACGGTCTGCGCTGGAGCTGGTCGCTCTCGTTGCTCGAGGAGCAGGTGGAGGGCCGGGCCGGCTGGTCGTGGGAGGTGCTCGTCACCAACGAGCGGAGCCAGCCGGTGGAGGTCGACCTGGTCCACGCGCAGGACCTGGCGCTGTCCCCCGCAGCGGTCCTGGCGGCCAACACCCTCTACCCCAGCCAGTTACCTCGACCTCACCCCCGTCGACCTCGGGAACGGCGGGACGGCGGTCGCGGTGCGCCAGAACATGCCCGGCCCCACGGCGCCGTGGGCACTCGTCGCCTGCCGCACCCCCGCGACCCGCTGGGCGACGGACCTCCTGCAGCTGACGGGGCGCGGTCTCCCCGAGGGTTCCCCGTGGCCCGGGCTGCGGCGCGACCTTCCCACCACGCGGCTGCAGCACGAGCACGCCGCGGCGGTCCTGCAGTCGGACCCCGTCACGCTGGCGCCGGGGACGAGCTGGCACAGCGGGTTCGTCGTCGTCACGCTGGCCGACCACCCCGGGGCGACGTCCGACGCGGACGCGACCGAGCTCGAGGGTGTCGCCCGGCCGGGCGAGGCGCTCCGCCATGCCGGCACCGACGAGGGCTCGGGAGAGCGAGGGGCCAGCCTTGTCGGGACGGGCGACGGCACACCTGCCGGTGCGGGCCCTCACCGGCGCCGAGCTCGACGACCTCGCCGGCCCTCGCCGCGACCACCCCGAGACCGTCGCCGGGACGGTGCTCAGCTGGTTCGACGACCACGGCGCCGACCTGGTGACGGCGGCGAAGCAGGCGGCCGTGCTCAGACCGCACGGGCAGATCCTGCGCCCGCTCGGGGAGCACGACGTCACGACCACGGTGTGGATGGACGGCAGCTTCTGCTCCCACCTCACCAGGGTCACGCCGCGCTGGGACGCTCGTTGTCGCTGCGACCGAGCCCGCTCGGGCTCGGCCGCGTGCACGGGCTGCGCGTCGCCATCGACCTCGGGCAGGGTTGGCAGCTGATGGGGACGCCGTCCCTGTGGCGGAGCGCGCTCGACTCGGCCACCTGGTGGTATGCCGTGGACGACCACCTCCTGCGCGTGCACGCCGACGGGCCGACCGCGGACGGACGGTGCCGGGTGGCCGTCGAGACCCTGCAGGGTGAACCGGTGCCGTCGATGGTGCTGCTGGCCCTCGACTGGAGCGGGGCTCCCGGTGCGACCGGAGACGTGGACGTGGCGGGCGGGGCCCTCACCGTGCGCGCGCCGGCGGATGCGCTGTCCGGGGCCGCCCCCGACGCGCGTCTGGAGGTGCGCGTCGACGGGTGCGAGCTGAAGGAGGTCGGCGACGACGCTGCCCTGTTCTCGGACGGTACGAGTCGTGGCGAGCCGGTGGTGACGATGAGGCTCGGGGCGGCTCGGTCCTGGTCGGTCGAGCTGACGGCACGCACGACCGGCGCGGACGGCGACGGCCCCCCAGCCCGGGAACGCGGGTGGTCCGACGTCGGCCGAATGGTCGGGCTCGGCACCGAGGCTGCGGGTCCTGCGGCGGACCTGCTCAGGCGGCTGGACGCGATCACCGGGTGGTACGCCCACGACGCGCTGGTCCACTACCTCTCGCCGCGCGGCCTGGAGCAGCACACGGGTGGAGCCTGGGGCACGCGTGACGTCTGCCAGGGTCCGGTCGGGCTGCTGCGGGCCTGGGGCGCCCACCCGCAGTGGCGCGAGCTGCTGCTGCTGATCTTCCGGGCGCAGCACGAGCGGGGCGACTGGCCGCAGGCCTTCGACTTCCTGCCGGCGCACCGGGTGGACGTGGTGGACACCGCACACGGAAACGTCGTCTACTGGCCGCTGCTCGCGCTCGGTCAGTACCTCGTCGCCACCGCCGACCACGGGATCCTGGACGAGGACGTGACCTTCACCGGAGACGGGTCGCCGGGATCGACCGCCTCGCTGCTCCATCACGTGCAGCGGGCGCTGGACGCGGTCGAGAGCACCTTCGTCGGGGGATACTCGTTGCCGGCCTACGGCCACGGCGACTGGAACGACTCGCTGCAGCCGGCCGACCCCGGGCTGGCACGCCAGATGGTGTCCACCTGGACCGTCGTCCTCCAGGCCGAGGCGCTGCGGCGGCTGGCCGACGTGGTCGGTGAGCGGCACGTCGAGACGGCGTCGCGTGACGACCGCACCGGGCTGCACTACTCGCTGCTGCCGATGATCCACGCGATCGCCGGTGACCTGCTCAGCCCCGAGGAGGCACGGGCGCACCTCGCGATCGTCGCGGAGCACCTCACCGGGCCCGACGGCGCCCGGCTCTTCGACCGCCCCGTCGCCTACCGCGGCGGACCGGTGGAGATGTTCCAGCGGGCGGAGGCCAGCACCTTCTTCGGCCGCGAGATCGGCATCATGTACGTCCACGCCCACCTCCGGTACGCCGAGGCTCTGGCTCGTGTCGGGGACGGAGCGGGACTGCTCCGGGCGCTCGCCCGCGCGGTGCCGATCGGCGTCACCGACCTCGTCCCCAGCGCCGCACCCCGCCAGGCCAACGCCTACTCCTCCTCCTCCGACGGGGCGTTCGCCGACCGATACCAGGCCTCGAGGGACTACGACCAGCTGCTTGCCGGCGAGGTCGCGCTGGAAGCGGGGTGGAGGGTCTACTCCAGTGGCCCCGGCCTCTTCCTCGAGGTGCTCACGCAGGGGATGGTGGGGCTCCGGCACGCGGGCGACGAGCTCGAGCTCGACCCCGTGCTCGACCCCGCGCTCGGCTCGGTGAGCGCCACGCTCGAGACCTCGGTCGGTGCGTTGCGCGTCGAGATCCGCGCCGGGGAGGCGGGCTTCGGCCCCGTCTCGGTCACCGCCGGTGCGAGGCCGTTGTCGGTCCGGCGCCTCGAGAACCCTTACCGCGTAGGCGGTGTGGCCGTTCCGATCTCCGAGGTGGCCGCGGTGGCAGGCACGGGAGAGCCGGTCGTCATCCAGCTCGGGTGAGGTGGCGCCGTCGCGAGGAACCGCCCGCCTGGTCGCGCCGGACCGCGCGCTCGGTCGGCAGAGGGCCGTGAGTGCTGGGACACTGGACCGGCCATGACGAACCCCGACACCGCCGAGCGCCGTCCCCTGACCGCCACCTACCGCATGCAGCTCCACGCAGGATTCACCTGCGACGACGCCCTGGCCGCGCTGCCGTACGTCGAGGAGCTGGGTGTCAGCCACGTCTACCTCTCGCCCGTCCTCACCGCGGTCCCCGGCAGCGAGCACGGCTACGACGTCCTCGACCACTCCCGGGTCAACTCCGAGATCGGGGGCCGACCGGCCCTCGAGCGGCTCGCTGCGGCGGCCCACGCCCGCGGCATGGGCGTCGTCGTCGACATCGTCCCCAACCACATGGCCCTCGTCTCCCCGTTCTGGCGCAACGCCCCCCTGTGGCAGGTCCTGCGCGAGGGCCCGACGTCGGGGCGCGCGCACTGGTTCGACGTGGACTGGGAGCACCTGGGCGGACGGTTCGGCATACCCGTGCTCGGGCAGCCGCTCGAGGACGCCCTCGCGGCCGGGGAGATCGAGGTCGGGACCGGCCGCGAGGACGAGGGGCCGGCGGCGGGGCAGCCGGTGGTCCGCTACTTCGAGCACGTGCTGCCCGTGGGGACCGGCACCGAGCACCTCACGGACGACCTGCCGGCGCTGCTGGAGGCCCAGCACTGGCTGCTCGGGCACTGGCAGGACGCCGCCGACGTGCTCAACTACCGCCGGTTCTTCGAGGTGGACGGGCTGATCGGGGTGCGCGTCGAGGAGGCCGACGTCTTCGAGGAGACGCACGCCGAGCTGCTGCGCCTGCACCACGACGGCGTCGTCGACGGCTTCCGGATCGACCACCCGGACGGTCTCGCCGACCCGGGCGGCTACCTGGCCATGCTGCGCGCGCACCTCCGTCCCGGTGCCCCGGTGTGGGTGGAGAAGATCCTCGAGGGGGCCGAGCGGCTCCCCTCCGCGTGGGCGTGCGAGGGCACCACGGGGTATGACGCGAACGCCGCCGTGCTCGGCGCGCTCGTGGACCCCACCACCGCGGACGTGGTGAGCACCGCGTGGTTCGCGACCGGTGGCGAGCCCGACCTCGACGTCGAGGTCGAGCGCTGCAAGCGGCAGGCCGTCGACGCGCTGCTCCAGCCCGAGGTCACCCGCCTCGTGCGGCGCGCCAAGGAGGCGTTGCCGCACGCCGACGAGCACCGGCTGCGTGCGGCGCTGACCGAGCTGCTCGTCGACGTCCACGTCTACCGCGCCTACATCCGCCCCGGCGAGCTCCCGGAGCCGGCGCTCGAGCAACCCCTGCTCGACGCGATCGAGCGTGCCCGCGCCACCCGGCCCGACCTCGAGGGCGAGCTCGTCGAGCTCGGCCAGCTGCTCCGCCGCCCGGACGTGAGCGTCGTCGACGCCGCGGCGGCCGCCGACCTGTGCGTGCGCTTCCAGCAGACCACCGGGCCGGTCATGGCCAAGGGGATCGAGGACACCGCCTTCTACCGCTGGCACCGCCTGGTCGCCCTCAACGAGGTCGGCGCGGACCCCCGTGCCGGGGAGGCGCCGGAGGTGACCACGCTGCATACCTGGGCGGTCCACCAGGCGAGGCACTGGCCCCTGGGCCTGACGACCCTGTCGACCCACGACACCAAGCGGAGCGAGGACGTGCGCGCGCGGATCCTCGCGGTCGCGGGGGACGCCGAGGCGTGGCGCTCGCTCTCGGCCGCCGGCGCGGCCGCGGCGCAGCGGCACGGCGTCGACGCACCCACCGCGCACCTCGTCTGGCAGACCCTCGTGGGGGCCGGTCGGGTCGAGCCGCACCGGCTGCACGCCTACCTGACCAAGGCCGTCCGCGAGGCCAAGCTGCACACCACCTGGGTCGAGCCGGACGAGGACTACGAGGCGCGCGTGCTCTCGCTGGCCGACGAGATGGTCTCGCACGAGGGGGAGGTCAGCGCGGCGATCGCCGAGGCGGTGCGCGACAACGAGCAGACGATCCGCACCCTGACCCTGACCCAGAAGCTCGTCCAGCTGACGCTGCCCGGCGTGCCGGACACCTACCAGGCCGCGGGGCTCGCGCTCGTCGACCCGGACAACCGTCGCCCGGTGGACTACGAGGAGCGGCTGGAGCGGCTGCGCCGGCTCGACGCGGAGGGACGCCCGCACGACCTCGCCGACGAGGTGCTGTGGCTGCGCTCGCGGGTGCTGCGGCTGAGGTCCTGGCTCCCGCAGGCCTACGGCCCCGGGGCCGGCTACCAGCCCGTGGAGGCCGGGCCGCACGTGCTCGGCTTCCTGCGCGGCGGGGTGGCGGCCACCCTGACCATCCGGGCGCCGCGGGCGCTCGGCGGCGCGGGCGGGCTCGGCGGGACGCGGGTCCCGTTGCCCGCCGGGCACTGGCGCGACGCGCTGACGGGCACCGACCACCACGTCGACGAGGAGGGCGTGCTCGCCGTCGACGTCTTCGCCGCCGGGCCGGTCGCCCTGCTCGTGACGGCCCGCGACCTCGAGGAGGGACCCCGGTGAGCGGACGCCCGAGCCCCGCTGCCGACCCCCGCACCTACCGGCTCTGGGCGCCCGACGCCTCGGCCGTCGAGCTGCGGCTGGGGGCCGGCTCCGCTCTCGCCGTGCCGATGGCGCGGGTGGACGGGGGCTGGTGGGAGGTCGCCGCCGACCCCGGGGACGGCCGTTACGCCTTCGCCCTGGACGGTCGCCCGCCGGTGCCCGACCCCCGCTCGCGGCACCAGCCGGACGGGGTCCACGCGCCCAGCGCGCTGGTCGACACGTCGGCGTTCGCCTGGACCGACCACGGCTGGCGCGGCGTGCCGCTGCAGGACGCGGTCGTCTACGAGCTGCACGTCGGCACCTTCACGCCCGAGCGCACCTTCGACGGGGTGGTCCGCCACCTCGCCCACCTCGCCGACCTCGGGGTCACCGTGGTCGAGCTGATGCCGGTCGCCGCGTTCCCGGGGCGGCACGGGTGGGGCTACGACGGGGTCGCGCCGTATGCCGTGCACGCCCCCTACGGCGGTCCCGAGGGGCTGGTCCGGCTCGTCGACGCCGCCCACGCCCGGGGGCTCGCGGTCTGGCTCGACGTCGTCCACAACCACCTCGGGCCGAGCGGCAACTACCTCGGCCAGGTCGCCCCCTACTTCACCGACCGCCACCACACCCCGTGGGGCGACGCGGTCAACCTCGACGGCCCCGGCAGCGACGAGGTCCGCGCCTACCTGCTCGACAACGTCCGCCTGTGGCTGGAGGACTACCACCTCGACGGGCTGCGCCTGGACGCGGTGCACGCCCTCCACGACGAGCGGGCCGTCCACCTCCTCGAGGACCTCTCCGCCCTCGCGGACGAGATCAGCCGGAGCAGCGGCATACCCCGGAGCCTGGTCGGGGAGAGCGACCGCAACGACCCGGCCACGGTCGCGCCCCGCGCCGGCGGCGGGGTCGGCGGGACGGGCCTGCACGGGCAGTGGGCCGACGACGTCCACCATGCGCTGCACGTCGCGCTGACGGGGGAGGACCAGGGCTACTACGCCGACTTCGCCGACCCCGGCGCGCTGCCGAAGGTGCTGGGGGACACGCCCTTCTTCCACGACGGGACGTGGTCGAGCTTCCGCGGGCGGCGGCACGGCCGGCCGGTGGACCCCGCGGTCACCCCCGGGTGGCGGTTCGTCGCCTCCCTGCAGACGCACGACCAGGTCGGGAACCGGGCGATGGGCGACCGGATCGGGCACGGCATCCCGGCGGGTCGGGCGGCGGCCGGGGCGGCGCTGCTGCTGACCTCCCCCTACACGCCGATGCTGTTCATGGGCGAGGAGTGGGGCGCCTCGACGCCGTGGCAGTACTTCACCGACCACGAGGAGGAGGAGCTGGCCGCGTCGATCCGGGAGGGGCGGCAGCGGGAGTTCGCCGAGCACGGCTGGGCCGGCCAGGTCCCGGACCCTCAGGACGAGGGGACGGTCTCCGCGTCGACGCTGCGCTGGGACGAGGTGGCCGGCGGGGGTCACGCGGAGCTGCTGGGGTTCTACCGCGAGCTGATCCGGCTGCGGCGCACGATTCCGTCGCTGCGGTCCACGCCGCTCGGCGAGGGGCGCGTGTCGCGGCCGGAGGAGGGCGTGGTCCTCGTGGAGCGTGGTGACGTGCGCGTCGTGGCGGTGCTCGGGAGCGGGTCGACGTCGGTGCCGACGCCGGACGGGGCGGAGGTGCTGGCGAGCTTCGGCGAGGTGACGGCAGGGGACGGGCGTATCGTCGTGGGGCCGGAGTCGGTCGTGGTGGTCGGAGGTCGAGGATGAGCGGGATGCGGGAGCGGCGGCCGTTCCACCGCCCGACGCTGCGCCCGTCCGAGGTCCTCGAGGACGTCGCCGGGGGGATCGACCCGCTCGAGGCCGTCGAGGCCGCGCACCGCACGGCCGAGCTGGTGGTGGGGCGCGGGCGGGACACCGACGACCCGCGGCTGACCGCACGGCTGGTGGCGCTCGTGCAGGAGGTGGGCCTCTCGACCGTCGCGGAGATGTGGGCCGACCGGCCGGCGCGGACGCTGCCCGGCGCCCTGTGGCGGCTCTACCTCCTGCACGAGTGGGTCCAGCGCCAGCCCGAGGAGACCGCGCGGCTGTTCGCCGCCGGTGCCGGGCACGCGGAGGTCTACCGGGCCATCGCCGGCGTGGCCGAGCCGCCGGACACGGAGGGCCTGCGCAGGCTCACCGAGCAGATCCTCACCGGGGTGTTCACCGGTGACCTCGCCATCGCGCTCGAGCGGGCCGCCGCGTTCTGCCAGGTGATGGCGGTGGGACTGGCCGAGCCCGGTGTCGAGCACGTGCCGCTCGAGCAGGTCCGTCGTGGCGCGCGGATGCGCGACACCGCCGACGACCTGTCCGCCTGCGCCCGGCTCTGGCGCCTCGGCGACCTGCACTGACCGCGAGCGCGTCGTTCGGCGGCGCCATCCACGTGGACGCCGTGAGCCCGCTGTGCGACGTCCGCCTCTGTGGTGGCTGACTGTTCTCAGGGCGACACCGGGCCACCCCGGTGCTCGGCACGAGGACGGTGCCTCGAGGCTGGCGCGTGCGGAGGAGACCCGCCTCACACCGGGAACAGACGGCAGGCCGGGCCCGTTGGACTGGTCGCGTGCCGGGCCGCGGCAGCCCCGGGCTCCAACATTCGCCGCCTTGAGCGGCCTCGCGCCGAGAGGCGCTCCCGGTCCGGCACGCACCAGCTCCCACCTGACGGCGGCGGCCCCTCACGGTCGGTCGGACGCTCTCCGGGTCGGTCCGCGACCTCCCCCTCCGTCAGTGGGGTGGTGTCGTCCGTCAGTGGGGTGGGAGTGTTGTCGTCAGTGGGGCGGGCGGTGTCGCTCGACCGCCTCCACCGTGGCATCGGCTCCCGTGCCGCGCATCGTGCACACGAGGATCTCGCCCTTGTCCAGTGACGTCCTCGCCAGCCCCGACAGGAGCTGGCGGTCGCCGCGCGACAGGACCGACCCGGCCCGTCGCCGCAGGGTCGACAGCACCGGCCCGAACAACGGCCCGTGGCTGCACAGGACCGTGGGCCGGGCCGCCTCGAGCACGCGGGCCAGGTGCTTGTCGACCTTTCCCGGGCGTGCCTCGAAGCCCTCCTCCGACAGCCCTTTCCGGGTGAGGAGCTCGGCCCCGCTCGCGTCGAGGAACGGCCGTACCGTGGCGACGCACCGTTCGGCCGGGCTGGAGAGCACGGCCACCGGCGCGTAGGCCTGCAGCACGGGGACCATCCGGGCCGCCTGCCGGCGGCCCACCTCGTCCAGCGGTCGCAGGGGGTCGGGCCGGGACCAGCTGCCCCGGGCGACCGCCACCGCATGACGCACGACGAGCAGCGGCCAGGTCGCCAGCCGACCTTGCGTCAGCAGCCCCGCCACGGCGTCGAGCTGGTCGCGGTCGCGGGCGTAGGTCAGCCGCCCGGCCGCTTCCTCGACCCCGAGCCAGGCGACCTCGTCGACCTCGTGCTCCAGCTCGCCGGTGCCGTCGACCACCTCCGCGGCCCAGTACCGCACCCGCTTCCACCCACCGCTCTGGAGCGTGTACGCGGACTCGGGAAGCGGCATACCCAGACGCACCCTCAGCCCCGTCTCCTCGAGGGTCTCCCGCGCAGCGGCGGCCGCCCAGTCCTCGCCGCGGTCCAGCTTGCCCTTGGGCCAGGACCAGTCGTCGTAGCGCGGCCGGTGCACGAGCGCGACCTGCAGGCGTTCCCCCGTCCCGCGGAACGGGACCGCGCCGGCAGCCCGCACCGTGACCCGGTTCACGAGGCGTCTGGGCCTGCGGCGTACATGACGTCGACGGCGGAGCGCTCGAAACCGAGCTTGCCGTAGGTCGCGATCGCCGCGGCGTTGTCACCGTCGACGTACAGGGTCGCCGTCTCGCAGCCGACCGCGCGCAGGTGGTGCAGCCCGAGCACCGTGATCGAGCGACCGAGACCGCGGCCCTGGTAGTCCGGGTCGACGCCGACGACATACACCTCGCCCGTGGAGGAGCCCGGCTCGACCTTGGTCCAGTGGAACGCCGCCAGTCGCGGCCCGCCGTCCGGGTCGCGCGCCGTGACGTCCTCGACGAGGAGGAAGCCCTGCGGGTCGAACCACGGCTCGGACTGGCGCTCGCGCAGGTCGGTGCCGGTCATCCGTCCCTGCTCGGCGTGGTGCGCGAAGGCCCGGGCGTTGACCGCCAGCCAGGGCTCCTCGTCCGACCCGACGCGGAAGGGCCGGACGACGAGGCCCTCCGGCAGGTCGCGCACCTCCGGCAGCTCGCACCACTCCCCACGCAGCGGAAGGCTCATCTGCCACAGCTCGCGCACCACGACGAGCGAGCGCGAGGTGTAGAGGCGTCGGGCGTCCTGGAGGTCGCCGTGCGACCACAGCCGCACCGACGGCCACCGGCGGAGCGCGTGGTCGAGGAGCGCGCCGCCGACGCCGCGGCGACGGTGGTCGGGATCGACCACGAGCTCGGCGGAGGGAGCCTGCGCGTCACCCTCGTCGACGTGGCCGTAGGCGACGACCCGGTCGTCCTGCGTCGCGACGAGGTGCGTGGAGGCGCTCCCGGTCGGAGCCTCCTCGGCGACCCTGCGCGCCTCGAGCACGGTCTGCTCCGACAGGGGGCGGACGCCGTCGTGCCGGGCGGCCCGGACGGCGAGGGCGAGCACGTCGCCGGAGAGACGCGGAGGCAGCGTGCGCAGCTCCTCGACGGTGATGGGGCCTGGCATGGGCGCCAGTCTCGCACGACCGGCCGACCTCGTCAGCGATGGTCGCCCCGCGGCCCGCTGAAGCGGTAGCCGACGCCGCGGATGGTGCTGATGAGCGACTCCCGCTCCGGTCCCAGCTTGGCGCGCAGCCGTCGGATGTGGACGTCGACGGTCCGCGTGCCCCCGTAGTAGTCGAGCCCCCAGACCTCCTGCAGCAGCAGGTCGCGGGTCACGACACGCCCGGGGCGCTGCACGAGGTAGCGCAGCAGCTCGAACTCCTTGAAGGTCAGGTCCAGCGGCTGGCCGCCCGCGCGCACCGACCAGCTGGCCTCGTCCACCACGACGTCCGCAACGCGGATGGCCTCCGGCTCGGCGTGGCCCCCGCCCTGCGCCGGCACCGACCCCCGTCCCTGGCGGTCGCGGCCCAGGAGGAGTCGGACGCGTGCACCGACCTCGGTCGGGCCGGCCCCGGTCGCGCACACGTCGTCGGCGGGCCAGCCGGCGTCGACGAGCCCCAGCGCCGTCTCCCCGAGGACGGCGAGCACCGGGCAGCCGAGCTCCAGGGCGGCGAGCGAGCGCAGGGTGCCGTGGCCGACCATGAGGTCGGTGACGAGGTCGACGAGCACGAGGTCGGGCTCGCGGGCATGGTGGCCGTCGGTCAGCAGCACGCCGACGTCCATCCCGTGCACCGTCACCACGTGCGGGAGCAGCGCCAGGCCGGGCAGCACGGAGGGCACCGCGTCCGCCGCGGGGAGGTGGGTGCTCAGCAGCACCAGGTCGGCCACCCCCACAGGATAGGGACCGCGTACACGGATAATGGTCAGATGACGACGACGCCAGCCGACACGACCCCGCGCGCCGGGGTCCCTGTCCCGGTGACCGTGGCGGTCGTCGTGGTGTGCCTGGTCCTCGGTATGGCGTCGCTCGCCTCCGCCGGTGTGCTCGCCTTCGCGCTCGCCGGCGCGGTCGTCCTCGTCGCCTGGGGGTGGGCCGGGGCGCTCGCGCTGCCGACCCCCCGGGGCACCGTGGGGACGATCGTCGTGGGCGGGTTGGCTCTCGTCGCGGCCGTCGGCCTGCCCGACGAGGGCCCCTGGCTGTCCTGGGTGCCCGCGGCGCTGGCCCTGGCGATGCTCGCGGCCTTCGTCCACCAGCTGCTGCGCCGCGACGGCCGGCCGCGCGTGGTTCAGTCGGTGAGCGCCGTGGTGCTGGCGCTGGGGCTGCTCGCCTGCGGCGTGCTGCTCGTGCCGCTCACCCGGACCGAGGCGGGCACGGAGCTGGTGATCGGTGCCCTCGCCGCCGCCCTGGCGTCCTCGGTCTCCGACCTCGCCGGCCGGTGGCCGGGGCTCGCGGGGTGGCTGACCCCCCTCGCGCTGACCGTCGGTGGTGCCGCGGCGGTCCTGGTCGCGCTGGTGATGGAGGCGGAGTGGACGACCTGGCTGCTGCTCGGCGTGGCGAGCGCGGCGCTGAGCCACGCCCTGCGCGCCGTCCTGGGCCCGCTGCCCGCGATGAGCCAGCCCCGCCCGCGACTCGTGGCCGCGCTCACCTCGGTGCTCGTGGTCGGCGTGGTGCCCTACCTCGTGGCCGGGGCGCTCGTCCCCGACGCGCTCCTCTGACGAGGAGCGGGACAGACGCGGCGGAGCTCGGCCGACACGTGCGACTGGATCGGGTGCCCGGTGGCCGCCATGTCCATCACCCACATCATGTTGCCCTTGACGTAGCCGTAGAGCCGGTGGGCGGCGGCATACTCCTTGGCGTGCGGGCTGCGCATGACGCCGTCGGTGCGCAGCTCGACCTTCGCGGGCGACATCTCCCCGGCGTACAGCTCCACGATCCCGGTCGGGTGGGCGAGGAGGAGCTCGACCTCCGTGCCGTCGGGCTGCGGCCGCCAGAACCCGGTCTCGACCGCCGCGGCCCGCTCCTGGTTGCCCTGCTCGTCGAGCAGCCAGGCCCGGGAGGTCCACATGAGGAACGGCCGGCCGTCGTGGGTGACGTCGATCTCCTGGCCGAAGTTGCGCGACTCGATCGAGGGGTAGCCGACCACCCCTGCCCCCGCCCAGGAGCCGATCATCCAGGCGAGCGGGGCGCACTGGGGGTGCATGGTGGGGTCGATCTCGATGGGCACCGCCCCATGGTAGGCGTCAGCCGCAGACGCCGCTGAACCCGCTCGTCGGCGACACGTTGTCGACGTAGGACCCCATGGAGTCCGTCCGCAGCGCCTCCGAGAGCCGCCCCATCTGGCTCTGCGACATCAGGACGATGGACCCGGCGACCGGGTGGTCGGAGATGCCGCACCACGGTCCCTGCCAGAAGCTGATGTCGCCGCCGCGGACGTTGCGCATCGAGAAGCCGAGGTCGCGCATGTCACCGACCCGCAGGTCCTCGTCGACCGTGAGGTTGGTCGTGGCGGCGTCCACGAAGGAGGCCAGGCGGGCCGGGTTGGTCAGCGTCTCGCGGGAGAGCGCCTTGAGCATGACCGCCTTGACGAACTGCATCTGGCGCTCGCCCCGGGAGATGTCACCCTGGGAGAGCGAGTAGCGCTCGCGGACGAAGCGCAGTCCCTCGTCGCCGTTCATGTGCTGCACGCCGGTGCTGAACCCGCCGCCGCCCTCGGTCACCGTGACGTCGACGCCGCCGATCGCGTCGGTCATGGCCCGGAAGCTCTCGAAGTTGACGATGACGACGTGGTCGATCGGCACGTCGACGAGCGGCTGCAGCGTCTGCACCAGGAGCGGTGCGCCACCGTAGGAGTAGGCCGCGTTGATCTTGGAGGAACCACCGGTCCCCGCGATCGGCACGAACAGGTCGCGGGGGAAGTGGACCAGGTCGACCCGGTCGCGGTCGTCGCTGATGTGCATGAGGACGATGACGTCGGACCGGCCCCGCTCGACCCCGAGGTCCCGGCTGTCGGTCCCGATGATGAGGAAGTTGAGGGCGTCCCCGGCGGTGGGGGTGCGCTCGGGGCTCGTCGCGACCACCTCGAGCCCCTCGACGTCGATGACCGTGCCGTCCTCGGCCACGATCGGGGCGACCGGTCCGTCCTCCTCCTCACCGTCGCCGGCGCCGTCGTCACCCTCGGCGCCCGTGTCCCCCGGGGCCTCGCCCGTCTCCCCGGCGTCGTCCTGCCCCGGTCGGTTGCCGCCGGTCAGGTCGGGGGAGATCGTGATGACGTCGTCGTCGTCGGCGCGCAGCTCCTCGTGGGTGATGTTGTCCGCGACCGTGCGCTGCAGGAAGAACGCATACCCCGCCACCACGAGGATCCCGACGAGCGCCAGCACCCCCACCACCTGGGCCATCGCGCGCAGGGGACGCCGCCGTCGCCGCTCGCGACGCGTGCCCCCCGGGACGTCGGCTGAGCCGCTCGGACGGTCCTCGTACCCCATGGGGTGGGAGTGTACGGTCCCCGGCTGGGGTCCGGGACCCGTCCGCAGGTGCCGTAGCGTGCAGGGCATGAGTGTGCTGCTGACCCGCCCCGGCGCCGTCGTCGGCGCCGGTCCCGACGCCGGTGTCGCGTCGCACTACGGGGGACCGCACAAGGAGCAGGTGCTCCTCGCCGAGGGCCTGGCCGTCGTCGACCTCTCCCACCGCGGCGTCGTCACCGTCTCCGGCCCGGACCGTCTCTCCTGGCTGCACTCGCTCACCACCCAGCTGCTCATCGACCTGCCGCCGCGCACGTCGAGGGAGACCCTGATCCTGTCCCCGAAGGGTCACGTCGAGCACGCCCTCCACGTCGTGGACGACGGGGACACCACGTGGCTGACCACCGAGCCCGGCGCGTCCGGCGCCGTGGCCGGGTGGCTCGACTCCATGCGCTTCATGCTCCGGGTCGAGGTCGAGGACGTCTCCGACCGGTATGCCGTGCTCGGCGAGCCCGTGGGGGCGGAGTCGGTCGAGGGCGAGCCGATCGCCTGGGTCGACCCCTGGCCCACCCTCGTCGGGGACACCTTCGTCTACGGACCCGAGCCGGCCGACCACCCCGCGCTGGGCCGGTCCTGGCGCGAGCTCGTCGTCCCGGTGGAGGAGCTCGAGGCCGCCGTCGGCGACCGGCCGCTCGCCGGGACGTGGGCCGCCGAGGCGCTGCGGGTGGCGGCCTGGCGCCCGCGCGCCGGCGTCGACACCGACCACCGCACCATCCCGCACGAGCTGGACTGGCTGCGCACCGCCGTGCACCTGCACAAGGGCTGCTACCGCGGGCAGGAGACCGTCGCGCGGGTGCGCAACCTCGGCCGTCCCCCGCGCCGGGTGGTCTTCCTCCACCTCGACGGGTCCGGCCACGTGCTCCCCGAGCCCGGCGCCGAGCTCGTGCCCGTCGACGGCGGCCGCCCCGTCGGCCAGCTGACCAGCGTGGCGCGGCACCACGAGGACGGGCCGATCGCGCTGGCCGTCGTCAAGCGCAACCTCGACCCCGCGACGGTCCTCCTGGCCGGCACCACCAGCGCGGCCCAGACCGTCGTCGTCGCCCCCTGACGCACCACTCCTGACGCACCGACGGGGCCGACGGACCCGTCGGCCGGACCTGGGCGTGCGCGCCCCGAGGCGCGTGCACGGCACACCCCCGCCCCTGAGAGGATCGGCGCATGCCCGGAACGCTCATCACCGTCGCGCCCACGGGGGCCGAGACCGCCAAGGCCGACGTGCCGCAGCTGCCCACGACCCTGGAGGAGCTGGTCGAGACGGCGCAGCGGTGCGAGGCGGCCGGCGCGGGCCTCGTCCACGTGCACGTGCGCGACAGCGACGCGGGGCACGTCCCCACCCTCGACCCCGTCCGCCTGCGCGACACCGTGCAGGCGCTGCGCGAGGCCACCGACCTCGTCGTCCAGCTCTCCACCGGCGGCTCGGTCCACGACCCCCTCGAGGCGCGGCTCACCGTCCTCGACGCCGAGCCCGACTCCTGCAGCCTGACGTGCGGCACGCTCAACTTCGGCGACGACGTCTTCCTCAACCCGTTCCCGTTCATGAGCGACCTCTACGTGCAGGCGCAGGAGCGGGAGGTGGTGCCCGAGTTCGAGCTGTTCGACCTCGGCCACGTCGCCGCGCTGCGGCGGCTGCTCGACCGCCACGGGCTGCCGTACGGCGGCAAGGTCCACGTCGACCTCGTCACCGGGGTGCCCGGCGGGATGCCCGGCACCGTCGAGGCGCTGGTGGCCGCCGTGCAGATGCTGCCCCCCGAGGTCACCAGCTGGTCGGCCACCGGCATCGGCCGCGCCCACCTGCCGGTCGCCGCCGCCGCCCTGGCGATGGGCGGGCACCTGCGCGTCGGGATGGAGGACAACCTCGTGTATGCCCGGGGCAGGCCGGTGCAGCACAACGCCGAGCTGGTGGAGCGGGTGGCGGGCCTGGCCACGACGATGCAGCGCCCGCCCCTGCGCCCCGACGAGGCACGTGAGCTGCTCGGGGTCAAGGAGAGGCGGTCGCGATGACCCAGGACCTCGGCACCGGGCGCCCCGGGCCCCTCACGACCCGGCCCCCCGGCGAGGACGACCCCGTCGCCCCGCGTGAGCGCCACGCCCCGAGCCCGCTCGGGGCGGCACCAGTCGTCGCGGAGGTGGTCCGCAGCGGCTTCGTCGAGTCGGTCCACCACGGGATCGTCGCGGCCACCGGCCCGGACGGCAGCCTCCTGCTGGCGGTCGGCCCCGTCGACGCACCCGTCCTGCCCCGCTCCTCGCTCAAGCCCCTGCAGACGGTGGCGATGCTGCGCGCCGGTGCGGTGCTGGACGGCGAGGAGCTCGTCGCCCTCGCCTCCGCGAGCCACTCCGGCGAGGACTTCCACCAGGAGGGGGCCCGTCGCATCCTGGCCTCCGTCGGCCTGACCGAGGCGGCTCTGCAGAACACCCCCGACCGGCCGCTCTCCGAGGAGCACCGCGCCCGCTGGGTCGCGGAGGGCCGCCCGCCGGCGGCGGTCGCGCAGAACTGCTCCGGCAAGCACGCCGCGATGCTCGCCGCGTGCGTCGCCGCCGGGTGGGACACCGCCGGCTACCGCGACCCCGACCACCCGCTGCAGCGGCTCGTCGTCGAGGTCGTCGAGGAGCTGACCGGCGAGCCCGTCGGCGGCGTGACCGTCGACGGGTGCGGCGCACCGGCGCTCGCGGTCACCCCGGCCGGGCTCGCCCGGGCGTTCGGGCGCCTGGCGTCCGCCGCGCCGGGGACGCACGAGGCCCGGGTCGCGGACGCGCTCCGCGCCCACCCGCGCTGGCTCGGCGGCACCGGCCGCGACGTCACCCGGCTGGTGGAGGGCGTCCCCGGGCTCATCGCCAAGGACGGGGCGGAGTCGGTGTATGCCGTGGGGCTCGCCGACGGGACCGGCCTCGCCGTGAAGATCACCGACGGGGGCGAGCGCGCCCGGGTCGTCGTCACGACCGCGGCGCTGCGCCGGCTGGGGGCGCTCGACCTCGGCCCCGGCGTCGCCGACGTGCTGGCCGCCCTCGACGCCGAGGCGGTGGTGCGCGGTCACGGCCGGGCAGTGGGGGCCGTCCGCGCCGTCCCGCTGCCGTGAGGGCGGTCCTGCAGCGGGTGACGCGGGCCAGCGTCAGCGTCGCCGGCGAGGTCGTCGGCGCGGTGGAGCGGCCCGGGATCCTCGCGCTCGTGGCGGCCACCCACGACGACGGCCCGGCCGAGGTGGAGACGATGGCGCGCAAGATCGCCGAGCTGCGCATCCTGCGCGACGAGCGGTCGGTCGCCGAGGCCGGGGCGCCGGTCCTCGTCGTCAGCCAGTTCACCCTCTACGGCCACACCCGCAAGGGCCGCCGGCCCTCGTGGGGCGACGCCGCCCCCGGCCCGGTGGCCGAGCCCCTGGTCGACGCGCTCGTCGCGGCGCTGCGGGCCCGCGGGGTGGAGGTGGCCACCGGCGTGTTCGGCGCCGCGATGGAGGTGGAGCTCGTCAACGACGGACCCTTCACGGTGATCGTCGACACCTGAGCGCCGCCGACCGGCGCTCCGGGACCTCCCAGCGGGACCGCATACCCTGTGGTCATGATGGCGCTCAACTCCGCCCAGAACCTCCTCGCCGCCGCCGTCGGTCTGGGGGTCTTCGCAATGATGCTGTGGGCGCTCGTCCACTGCGCGCGTACCCGGCAGGACGCCTTCCCGGCGGCCGGCAAGCGGACCAAGACGTTCTGGCTGCTGCTCACCGGGGGCGCGACGCTCGTCGGGTTCATCTTCATGCTCAACCCGTTCAACCTGTTCAACCTGGCCGCGATCGTGGCGGCCGGTGTCTACCACGCCGACGTCAAGCCCGCGGTCAACGGCGTCCAGCGCGGCGGCCAGGGGACCCACATGGGTCCCTACGGGCCGTGGTGACGCGCCCCGGCGCCCCTCGCACCCAGTTCGTCGACGGCCCCGCGGGGCCCCTGGAGATCCTGCGCACCGGCTCCGGCGACCCCAGCACGCTCCTCGTGCACGGGCTGGCGGGGTCGATCAGCACCACCCGCCCGTACGCCACCGGGGTCCCCGGACGGCGCACCTTCGTGCACCTGCGCTGCCACGGCCGCTCGGTCACGCCCCCCGGTGGCTTCGGGTATGCCGATCTCGCGGCCGAGGTCTGGTCCGTCGCCGACCACCAAGACGTACGGGCCGACCGCGCCCTGGGCGTCAGCATGGGCGCGGGGGCGATCGTGAACGGGCTGACGCGCGACCCGGACCGGTTCGAGCGCGTCGTGCTGGTGGTGCCCGCCTCCCTGGACCGGGTGCGGTCGGACGCTGCCACGCAGGCCCTGGGCACCCTCGCCGCCCGCCTGGAGGCCGGTGACCTCGAGGCGGTGACCGACCACCTCGTGGCCGGGCAGCCGGAGTCGACGAGGGCCGACCCGGCCGTGCGGACCTGGGCCCGGGGCCAGGCGGAGCAGCTCCTCGCGAGCGGCGTCGCCCGGGCGCTGCGGGTGGTGCCCGAGCAGGTGCCGGTGCCGGACCGGTCGCTGCTGGCGCGGGTCACCTGCCCGGTGCTGGTCCTCGCCCAGGAGGGCGATCCCACCCACCCGGTGGCGGTGGCCGAGGAGCTGGCCGGCCTGCTGCCCCGCGCGACGCTGCGGGTGTCGGGGCCAGGTGGCATCATGTGGGCAGATCGTTCCGCCACCCGTGACGTCGTGGGGTCCTTCCTCGCGGGGCGATGAGGAACCCCCCATGCAGGAGGCGCGCAGGGCGCCTCCGACGAAGGAGTGCTCTGCCGTGATCAGCACCAGCGACCAGCCGCCCGGGACGACGGGGAAGGACCGCACCCGTGACGTCTTCGTCACCGAGCGTCCGTGGGGGAGGTTCCAGCAGTTCGCGAGCAACGAGGTGGTCACGGTGAAGACGATCACCGTCGAGCCCGGCCACCGCCTCTCGCTGCAGACCCACGGCCACCGCGCCGAGATGTGGCACGTGCTCGACGGGGAGGTCGACGTGCAGGTGGGGGAGCGGACCTGGGTCGCCCGCACCGGGGAGATGGTGTGGGTGCCCGAGGGGTCCGTGCACCGCCTCGGCAACCCGGGCACGGAGCCGGCCCGCGTGCTCGAGCTGGCGTTCGGCGAGTTCGACGAGGCGGACATCACCCGGCTCGAGGACGACTACACCCGGCTCGGGGACGACGACACCCGGCTCGGGGACGACGACACCCCCTGACGCGGTCCTCCCGGCACGGACGGGCCGGCGGGTCAGCGCGCCGGGGCGACCGCGTCCCAGGCGACACCGAGCTCGCCCAGCCGCCACCGGGCGGGGCCGCCGAGCACCGGCCAGCCCCGGTCCCGCACGTCCGCCGCGCTCGCGACGAACCGCTGGCGGGCTCCGTAGGAGGCGAGCGGGGAGTGCCGGGCCCAGGCCGCGTCCAGAGCCTGCAAGAACCCGTGCACCCCCTCGCCCGGGACGTTGCGGTGGATGAGGACCTTGGGCAGGCGCTCGGCGACGACCGAGGGACGGTCCAGCCCCGCCAGCCGCCAGGCCAGGGTGAGCGAGCGTGGTGCCGGGAGACCGTCGGGGCCCCGGCGCACGTCCACCCACGCCGCCAGCCGGCCCAGCTCGTCGCACGTCCCCTCGACGAGCGCACCCCCCGGGGACAGCCGGCCGACCACCGAGGCCCACGCGGCCGCGGTGTCCTCCTCGGCATACTGCCGGAGCACGTTGAACGCCCGGACCACGTGCGGGGACCCGCCGGCGGGCACCGGCACCTCGAACCCGCCCAGCACGAACTCCACCCTGGGCGGGTCCGCGACCGCGACGCCGCGGGCCACCCGCTCGGGGTCGATCTCGACGCCCACGAGCCGGACGTCCGGCCGCACCCGCGCCAGCCGGTCCGCCAGCTCGAGCACGGTGACGGGCGAGGCGCCGTAGCCCAGGTCCACCACCACCGCCGGACCCGTGGGCGCACGCAGGACGTCGCGCAGCGCCCACGCCATCCACCGGTCGACGCGGCGCAGCCGGTTGGGGTTCGTCGTGCCCCGGGTGATCGTGCCGACGGGGCGGGCGCGCACGCTCCTGGGGGTCACCGGCCCAGGGTAGACGGGCACCGGCCGCCCGTCCTCGCCGTGCCAGACTGGCCGGATGACCAGCGACGTGCCCGGTGGCAGCCTGCCCCGGGTCGCGATGGTCGCGCTCCACACCTCCCCGCTCGAGCGGCCCGGCACGGGAGACGCCGGGGGGCTCAACGTCTACGTCGCCGAGACCGCCGCCCGTCTCGCGCGGCGCGGCGTGGACGTGGACGTCCTCACCCGCGCGGCCGGCCAGGGCCCCGGGACGGTCGTCCTCGCCGACGGCGTCACCGTGCACCACGTCCCCGCCGGGCCGCCCGCCCCCCTCGACAAGCAGGAGCTGCAGGCCCACCTCGCCGAGTTCGCCGACGGGCTCGCCGCCCGGACCAGCGACCGGGGGTATGCCGTGATCCACTCCCACTACTGGCTCGCCGGGGAGGTGGCCAGGATCGCCGGGGCGCGGTGCGGGGTGCCGTTCGCCCACACGGCGCACACCCTGGGGCGGGTCAAGAACCTCGCGCTCGCGGCGGGCGAGACCGCCGAGCCGCCGGTGCGGCTCGAGGGGGAGCAGCGGGTCGTGGACGCGGCCGCCGCGCTGGTCGCCAACACCCAGGACGAGGCGCGCGCGCTCCGCGAGCACTACGCCGCCGACCCGGCGCGGGTGCGCGTCGTGACCCCCGGCGTCGCCCTGGAGACCTTCCGGCCCGGCCCGCGCGACGTGGCGCGGCGGGCCCTCGGCCTGCCGCAGGACGCGGTCGTGCTCCTCTTCGTCGGCCGCATCCAGCCCCTCAAGGCCCCCGACGTGCTCGTCCGGGCCGCGGGCGAGCTGGTCCGCCGCGACCCGGCCCTGCGGGGGCGGCTCGTCGTGCTGGTCCTCGGCGGGCTCTCGGGGTCGGGCCGGGCCGACCCGGAGGCCCTGCGGCGCGTCGTGAGGGAGGAGGGGCTGGACGGCGTCGTGCGCTTCGGGCCGTCGGTGTCGCGGGAGGAGCTCGCCCAGCACTACCGGGCGGCGGACCTGCTGGCCGTCCCCTCGCACAACGAGTCCTTCGGCCTGGTGGCGCTGGAGGCGTTGGCCTGCGGCACGACCGTCGTCGCCGCCCGGGTCGGGGGGCTGCCCGTCGCGGTAGGGGAGGCCGGTGTGCTCGTCGACGGCCACCACCCCTCCGCCTGGGCGGACGCCCTCGCCCGGACGCTCGCGGAGGACGCCGACCCCGCAGCCCTGGCTTCCCGGTCGGCCCGGGCGGTCGCCCACGCCTCGCACCACTCCTGGGAGCGGACCGTCGACGCGCTCCTGGCGACCTACACGGAGGTGACGTCATGACCGACGCGACCACGCTGCATACCCTGCTCGACCACCTCGGCGTCGCCTGGGAGGACGGCGGGCGCGAGGGCGAGACGGTGGTCACCCTGCCCGGTGAGCGCAAGCTGCGGACGGTGGCCTCGCTGCACGTCGGCGAGCGGGCCCTGGAGCTGCGCGCGTTCGTCATCCGCAACCCCGACGAGCGGCACGAGGACTTCTACCGCCACCTCCTGCGGCGCGCGCTGCGCCTGCCCGGGCTCGGGTATGCCGTGGACGCGGCGGGGGACGTCTACGTGACCGCCCGCGTCCCGCTCGGCGGGCTCGACGAGCAGGTCCTCGACGAGCTGCTCGGGGGGGTGCTGGCCGCCTGCGACGAGCCGTTCGACGAGCTGCTGCGGATCGGGTTCTGGACCTCGATCCGCAGGGAGTGGGCGTGGCGGGTGTCGCGGGGTGAGCCGACGGCCAACCTCCAGGCGTTCCGCGCCGAGCTCGAGGCGGCGGACGCGGCGGAGGCGGCCGACGCGGCGGACGCGCCCGGGACCTCGGGTGCCGCGGACGCCTGACCCCGGCGCGGGAGCCCCCGATAGTGTGGGCGCATGAGCGCCGAGTACACCCTGGTCCTGCTCCGCCACGGCGAGAGCGAGTGGAACGCGAAGAACCTCTTCACCGGCTGGGTCGACGTCGACCTCACCGAGAAGGGCCGGGAGGAGGCCGTCCGGTCCGGGAGGCTGATGAAGCAGGAGGGGCTGCTGCCGGACGTCGTGCACACCTCGCTGCTGCGCCGGGCGATCACCACCGCCAACCTCGCCCTGGACGTGGCCGACCGGCACTGGATCCCGGTGCACCGCTCCTGGCGGCTCAACGAGCGGCACTACGGCGCGCTGCAGGGCCTGGACAAGGCGGCGACCCGGGACAAGTACGGCGACGAGCAGTTCATGCTGTGGCGTCGCAGCTTCGACACGCCGCCGCCGCCGATCGACCCGGACGACGAGTTCTCCCAGGCGCACGACCCGCGCTACGCCGGGACGGACGGGGAGATGCCGATGACCGAGTGCCTCAAGGACGTCGTCGTGCGGATGCTGCCCTACTGGGACTCCGACATCGTCCCGGACCTGCGGGAGGGTCAGACGGTGCTGGTCGCCGCCCACGGCAACAGCCTGCGCGCCCTGGTCAAGCACCTGGACCGCATCAGCGACGAGGACATCGCCGGCCTCAACATCCCGACCGGCATCCCGCTGCTCTACGAGCTCGACGCGGACCTGCGCCCGGTGACCGCCGGTGGCCGCTACCTCGACCCCGAGGCGGCGGCCGCGTCGATCCAGGCGGTCGCCAACCAGGGCAAGCACTGACCGACGCGAGGTCGGGTCAGACGGCCTCGAACTTGTAGCCGAGCCCCCGCACCGTGACGATGCGCACGGGGTTGGACGGGTCGGGCTCGAGCTTGGCGCGCAGCCGCTTGACGTGCACGTCCAGGGTCTTGGTGTCACCGACGTAGTCGCTGCCCCAGACGCGGTCGATGAGCTGACCCCGGGTGAGCACCCTCCCGGCGTTGCGCAGCAGCATCTCGAGCAGCTCGAACTCCTTGAGGGGCAGCTGCACGGGCCGGCCGTCCACCTGGACGGTGTGCCGCTCGACGTCCATCCGGACGGGGCCGGCCTCCACGGTCGCGGGAACCAGCTCCTCGGGCTCGCTCAGGCGGCGCAGCACCGCCTTGATCCGGGCGAGCAGCTCGCGCCCGGAGTAGGGCTTGGTCACGTAGTCGTCGGCCCCGAGCTCCAGGCCCACCACCTTGTCGACCTCGGAGTCCTTGGCGGTCAGCATGATCACCGGCACCGAGGACCGCTGCCGCAGCGCCCGGCAGACGTCGACCCCCGAGATCCCCGGCAGCATGAGGTCGAGCAGGACGAGGTCGGCCCCCGAGCGGTCGAACTCCGCGAGCGCGGCCGGGCCGGTGGCGGCGACGGCCACGTCATACCCCTCCTTCTCCAGGAGGTAGGAGAGGGGGTCGGAGAACGACTCCTCGTCCTCCACCACGAGAATGCGCGTCATCGTGCTCACCTTTCGACGGGACGGTCGGAACGGGTCGGGGCGCCGGCGGGGAGGGCGTCGCCGTGGGCCGGGTCGGCCACCCGCGCCCGGTCCCCCGAGGCGTGGGGCGCGGGGGAGCCGGTCGGGCGGGGGTCGTCGGCCACGGCCGGCAGGCGCAGGGTGAAGGTCGAGCCCTGTCCCTCCTGGCTCCACAGCGTGATGTCCCCGCCGTGGTTGGCGCAGATGTGCTTGACGATCGACAGGCCCAGGCCGGTGCCGCCGGTGAGGCGGGAGCGGGCGGCGTCGACGCGGTAGAAGCGCTCGAAGATCCGCTCCTGGTCCGGGGCCGAGATGCCCTGGCCCTGGTCGCTGACCGCGACCTCGACGACGTCGTCGACGCGGCGCGTGACGACGCTGACGCGGGTCCCGTCCTCGGAGTAGGTGATGGCGTTGGTGAGCAGGTTGCGGATCGCGGTGACGATCAGGTCGCGGGCCCCGTAGATCCGCAGCCGGGCCGGGTCGTCCCCCACCGCGGTGACGATCTCGTGCGACCCCGCGAGCGAGGCGGTCTGGTCGACCGCCTCGGCCGCGCAGGCGGAGACGTCCACGATGACCATCTCGGCCAGCAGGTCGCTCGTCTGCAGCCGGGAGAGGTCGACGATCTCGGTCACCAGGTGGGCGAGGCGCCCGGCCTCGGTCTTCATCCGCCGCGCGAAGCGGGCCACGGCCTCCGGGTCGTCCGCGGCGTCCTCGACCGCCTCCGCGAGGAGGGCGAGGCCTCCGACGGGGGTCTTCAGCTCGTGGCTGACGTTGACGACGAAGTCACGCCTGACCTGCTCGACGCGGCGCGCCTGGGTGCGGTCCTCGACGAGGATCAGGACGAGCTCGTCGCTGATCCGGGCCACCCGGGTGTTCAGCTGCAGGCGCCCCGTGCGGAAGGGGCCGCGGGTCACCTCGATGTCACGCTCGCGGACGGTGCCGTCGCGCAGCACCGCGGCGACCTGGGCGCGCAGCTCGTCGTTGAGCAGGTTGTGCCCCCGCACCAGCCCGAACGCCAGGGCGGGGGAGGTGGCGGTGCGGACCCGGTTGCTGCGGTCCATGACGATGGCGCCCGAGCGCAGCACCCCGAGCACGTCGGCGACGCCCCGGGGCAGGGTGGCCCGTTCGTGCTCGGCCTCCCGGACCGCCTGCTCGGCCGCGCGGCGGGCGGGGACGCTCGCCACCCACCAGAGGAGGAGGCCGGCCGCCAGCCCGGCGAGGACGCCGAGCACGAAGGCGGTCACCGGGGTCACAACGCCACAGTATGCATCCCCGTCACCTGCTGTCCCCGCACGGGACGGGGGCCGGTGAGGCAGAGTTCATCGTGCCGTCGTACGGTGTTCATGCGACCCTGGGAGTGTCGACCTGCCGTCCTGAGGGTCAGGGCGAGCGGTGTCCGCGTCGCACGTGATCGACGCCTCGAGAAAGGTGCCCCATGCGCAGCGCGTTCCACGACCAGCTCGACCTCATCTCCGAGCAGCTGGTGGAGCTGAGCCGGCTCTCCGCGCGCGCCCTCAACCGGGCCACCCAGGCGCTGCTCGAGGGGGACCTGTCCCTGGCCGAGCAGGTCATCACCGAGGACGACGCCATCGACGCCCTGCGCCGCGAGTGCGACAACCGGGCGATCGACGCGCTCGCGCGCCAGCAGCCGGTGGCCACCGACCTGCGCCAGCTGGTCACGACGTTGCGGATGACCTCCGACCTGGAGCGCTCGGGCGACCTGGCCCGCCACGTCGCCAAGCTCACCCGGATGCGCTACCCGGACCCGGTCCTGCCGGAGGAGCTGCGCGAGACGTTCAAGGAGATGGCCCAGGTGGCCGAGCAGATGGTCCTGCGCGCCGGCGAGATCGTGGCCACCAAGGACGTCCGGGGCGCGGCGGAGCTGACGGAGCGCGACGACATCATCGACCGGCTGCACCGCGAGGTCTTCCGGATCCTCCTCGAGCCGAGGTTCGCCTCGCAGAGCCAGCAGGTCGTCATCGACGCCACGCTGCTCTCGCGCTACTACGAGCGGTTCGCCGATCACGCGGTGGCCGTCGCGGTCCGCATCGTCTACCTCGTCACCGGCACCTGGCAGGACGACGAGCCGGAGGTGCCGGGCCGGGAGTGGCGCGAGCACCACGCCAACGGCGCGGTCCCGCGCGCCGAGCAGTGACGCGCGGCTGACGGCATACCCCCCGAGAGCGGGCGCCCGCAGCGACTCAGTGGTCGGACGAACCCTCGTCCTCGGGGAGCGGCTCCACGGTGCCGCCGGCGTCGTCGGCGTACTGCTCGTAGGTCCCCTGCGGCAGCAGCACCGGTGCGGTGCCGACGAGCGTCTCCCCGTCGGCCTGGAGCCGGACCTCGACGCCCTGGCCCGCGGGAGTCTCGACGACCTCCACGATCGTGCGCTGACCCTCGCCGCCCTCGGGGCCGCCGTCCAGGCGCACGCTCGTCCCCGGGTCGACGGTGACCTCGCCGGCGGGCTGCCCGGCCACCGTCACGGTCACCGTGAGGGGTTCGGAGCCGCTGTTCACGAGGCTGCCGGAGAGGACGCCGGGAGCGCCGTCGCCCTGGCTGACCACGAGCACGTCACGGGCGTCGAGCGACTCGCCGTCCATCTCGACGCCGTCGGCCGGGGCGTAGCGCAGCAGGGTGGTCTGGGGGGAGTTCACGCCGCAGGCGCCGAGCGCCAGGGTTCCGGCGGCGAGCGCGCCCACGAGGCTGGCGCGGCGGGTGCGGGACGAGGCAGCGGTCTTCACGGGGCTCACCCTAGCGAAGGCCCTGCCCGGTCGCGCTCGCTGACCGCCCGGATGCCGTGCACGACCCACACCCGGGTGGGTCCCGCGCCCGCTGAACGCCCGGATGCCGTGCACGCCCCACACCTGTGCGTGCCGCGCGCCCGCCGAGTGCCCGGATGCCGTGCACGCCCCCCTCACTCGGGCGAGGTGTGTTCGCGAGACGGCGCGGTCAGCCCGGGTCGGTCCTGCCCGGGCGGCACCGAGAAGCCGGTCGGCGCCGCGACATTCGCCGCCACGAGGCCGGCGTCGGCCCGCCGCCAGCTGCGCCTCGCCCCAGCCCTGCGCTGCGCGGACGTGCGGCTCGGGGTGGTCCTGACCAGCGTAAATGGCAGCGGTGGGATTTAGTGACCTGTGCCACGCGTGGTATCCTGGGTGTCCGCGAAAGGGGCTTTCTGAAGATGACGTTCAAGGTCGGCGAGACGGTCGTGTACCCGCATCACGGTGCCGCGCTTATCGAGGAGATGAAGACCAGGACCATCAAGGGCGAGGAGAAGCTCTATCTCAAGCTGAAGGTAGCTCAGGGGGACCTCACGATCGAGGTCCCGGCGGAGAACTGCGATCTGGTGGGCGTCCGTGACGTCGTCGGCAAGGAGGGCCTGGACAAGGTCTTCGCCGTGCTGCGCGCCGAGCACACCGAGGAGCCGACCAACTGGTCGCGCCGCTACAAGGCGAACCTCGAGAAGCTCGCCTCCGGTGATGTGATCAAGGTGGCCGAGGTCGTCCGCGACCTCTGGCGCCGCGACAAGGACCGCGGCCTGTCCACGGGCGAGAAGCGCCTGCTGAGCAAGGCCCGGCAGATCCTCGTCTCCGAGCTCGCGCTCGCCGAGAAGACCAACGAGGACACGGCCGAGGCCACGCTCGACGAGGTCCTCGCCTCCTGAGCGATCTCGACGACCAGCCCGGCGACGTCGCCGGGACCGGTCTGATCCTGGTCGCCGCCGGTCGGGGCACCCGCCTCGGCGCCGGCCGACCGAAGGCTCTCGTGCCGCTCGGCCACGGCGCCGACGCGGCGCCCATCGTCGTCCACGCCCTGCGCGCAGCCCTGCGCTGCAGGGCGTTGGCGTGCGTGGTGGTCGTCGCATCCCCGGACCACGACGGTATGCAGCAACTCGTCTCCGCCCTCGACGACGCCTTCCCCGGACTCACCGCGGGCGAGGTCCCCGGCCCCGTGGTCTCGGTCGTCGCCGGTGGTGCCGAGCGGTCCGACTCGGTCGCCGCCGGGCTCGCGGCTCTGACGCCCGGCGCCGGGGTGGTGCTCGTCCACGACGCCGCGCGGGCGCTGACGCCCGTCGACGTCTTCGACCGGGTGGTGCACGCGGTGCGCTCCGGGCACGCCGCCGTCACCCCTGCCGTCCCGGTGACCGACACCGTCAAGGAGGTCGAGGTGGGTCCGGGCGGCGTCGAGACGGTGGTCGCGACCTTCGACCGGTCCGTGCTGCGCGCCGTCCAGACGCCCCAGGGCTTCCTGCGCGAGACGCTGGAGCGGGCGCACGAGGAGCACGCCCGGAGCCGCGGGTCGGCGGCGCCCGCCACCGACGACTGCGGCCTGGTCGAGGCGGTCGGCGGACGGGTCACCGTCGTCGAGGGCTCGCCCCGGGCGATGAAGATCACCACCCGCTCCGACCTCGCGCTGGCCGCCGCCTGGCTGACCGAGCAGCCCGTCCCCGCCCCGGGGGGAGCGGTCACGTGAGCCAGCCTCCGGCATACCCGTTGCCGCGCACCGGGATCGGGGTCGACGTCCACGCCTGGGCGCCCGAGGGGGACGACCGGCCGCTGTGGCTGGGGTGCGTGCCGTGGCCCGGTGAGCAGGGCGTCGTCGGGCACTCCGACGGTGACGTGGCGGCCCACGCCGCCTGCAACGCGCTGCTGTCGGCGGCCGGGCTCGGCGACCTGGGCTCGGTCTTCGGCACCGACCGGCCGGAGATGGCTGGCGCCTCGGGCCGGCAGATGCTCGACTACGTCCGCGGCCTCCTGGAGGCGCAGGGCTGGACGATCGGCAACGTCGTGGTCCAGCTCGTCGCCCGCCGACCCAGGATCGGCCCTCGGCGGGCCGAGATGGAGCAGGCGATGTCGGCCGCGCTCGGCGGCGCGTCCGTCTCCGTCAGCGCCGCGACCACCGACGGCCTCGGGTTCGTCGGGCGCACCGAGGGGCTCGTCGGCCTCGCGACCGCCCTGGTCGCGCGCGCCTGACCCCTACCCCCGCGCCTGACCCCTACCCGCCCGCGCCCGGCTCGCCGTGGTCGGGGTGGCGCCGGTCGAGGATGCGCTCGCGCACATGACGGCGAAGCACCTTGCCGAGCTGGCTGCGGGGCAGGTCCTCGAGGATGTGCACGGCGCGGGGGACGGCATAGCGGGAGACCTTGCCGTGCAGCCACTCCCGGACGGCGGCGAGGTCGACCGCCGCCCCCGGCTCGAGCACCAGCGCGGCGACCGCGTGCTCGCCGAGGGCCGTGTCCGGCATCCCGACGACCGCCACGTCCACAACCCCCGGCATGCCGCGCACGGCCTGCTCGACCTGGGTGGGGTAGATGTTGAAGCCGCCGGAGATGATGAGCTCCTTGCGCCGGTCGGCGAGCGCGACGAACCCGTCCGCCGGGTCGCGCCGGACCAGGTCGCCGGTGCGCAGCCACCCACCCGGCAGCAGCACCTGGGCGGTCTCCTCGGGGGCGTCGAGGTAGCCCCCGAACACCTGCGGCCCGCGGACGAGCAGCTCGCCCACCTCACCGTCCGGCACGTCCGGCGCCTCGGGGTCCTCCTCGACCCGGTCGGGGTCGACGACGCGGATGGAGGTGCCCGGGAACGGGATCCCCAGGGTGCCCGGCCGGCGTCCCGGCCCGAACGGGTTGCCGAGCGCGATGGGGGAGCACTCCGTCATGCCGTAGCCCTCGATGACCAGCCCGCCGGTCGCCTCCTCCCAGCGTCTCGCGACCTCGGGGTCCAGGGACATCGCGCCGGAGATGGCGTAGCGCAGCGGCCGCAGGAGGTCGGGGTCGGCGGTGGTCGCCGCGGCCGCGAGCCGGTCGAGCATCGGGGGGACCCCGGCGAGGAAGGTCCACGGCCGACGCCGGATCGCGGCCACGACGGTGTCCACCTCGAAGCTGGGCAGCACCACCTGGGTCGCGCCCATCGACACCGCGAACGTCAGCGACAGCGTCATCCCGAAGGCGTGGAAGAACGGCAGCACCGCCCCGAAGGTCTCCTCGCCCTCGCGCAACCCGGGCACCCACTGCCGTCCCTGGGCCACGTTGGCCATGAGGTTGGCCTGCGTCAGCGGCACGAGCTTGGGGGTTCCGGTCGTCCCACCCGTGGGGAGCAGCACGGCGACGTCGTCCGGGGAGGGGGTATGGCGTGCCGCTCCCGTCGGTCGGGCCGACGCCACGGCGCGGTCCCAGGAGGCGACGCCCGCGGGCACGGCCGCGCGCAGCCTGGCCCGCTGGGTCCGGGCGGGCTTGAGGGGCAGCCTGAGCAGGAGGCGGGTGCGGCGCGGCATCGCGGCGCTGAGGTCGACGGCGAGCACGGTGCGCTCCTGCACCCGGTCCGCCTCGTCCTGGCCCGGGAGCGCGGTGGCGACCGCGTGCTCCCAGGCGAGCACCACCCGGGCGCCGTGCATCCGCAGCTGGGCGCGGACCTCCTCGGGGGCAGCCAGCGGGTTGTGCTCGGCGACGGTGGCGCCGAGGGAGGTGATCGCGTAGAAGGCGACCACGTGCTGCGGGCAGTTGGGCAGGATCACGCCCACCCGGTCCCCGGGTCCCACCCCCTGGCCACGCAGGACCTCGGCGGCCGCGGCGACCTGGCCGGCCAGCTCGGCGTAGGTGGTGCGTGCCCCGAGGAAGTCGATCGCGACGCGCGTCGGCCACCGCCTGGCCGCTTCGGAGAGCAGGTCGGTGCTCGACCCCGAGGGGGTGAGCGTCAGCGGGATGAGGGGTTCGGCGCCAGTCACGGCACAAACCTACGCTCCCGTAGGTCCGCGGCCCACCCGACCGTGAACCCCGTCCCTGCGGGGCGCGGGCGTAGACTCCCGCCGCGTGGTCGACCTGCTGGCGGGACGCCCGGTCCTGCTCCTCTTCGCCGTCCTCGCCGTCGGCACCGCCGTGGGGGCGGTGCGGCTTCGCCGCGTCTCGCTCGGGCCGGCCGCGGTCCTCTTCACCGCGCTCGCCTTCTCGGCCGCCGACGAGCGACTGGCACTGCCCGAGGTGCTCGGCACCTTCGGCCTGGCGGTCTTCGCGTATGCCGTCGGCGTCACCGCCGGGCCGTCCTTCTTCGCCTCGCTGCGCACGGGGCTGCGCCCGGTCAGCGTGGTCGTGGCCGTGCTCGTCGGGCTCGGTCTGGTGGCCTGGGGCATCGGACGTCTGCTCGGCCTGACGCCCGGCCACGTCGCCGGGCTCTACGCGGGTGCGCTCAACAACACCCCCGCCCTCGCCGCGGCGATCCTGCGGCTGGACGGCTCGCCCGACCCGACCGTGGCCTACTCCATGTCCTACGTCGGCGGCGTCGTCCTGCTGCTCGCCGCCGCGACCTGGGCGTTGCGCAGCGGCGACCGGCACCCGACCGCGGACGACCGCTCCAGGCCCTCGCCGGTGCGCAACGCCACGATCCTCGTCGAGCGGGACAACGCGCTGGCGGTCTCCGAGCTCAGCTGGACGCCGCACGGACGCGTCCTCTTCTCCCGCTACCAGGGCGGTGACGGGACGACGCGGATCGTGCAGGGGGACACCGTCCTGCGCCCCGGCGACCAGGTCCTGGCGATCGGTCCCGAGCGGGCCCTGCAGCACCTCACCAAGCAGCTGGGCAGGCGGTCCGGGGAGTCCCTGGAGGCCGAACGGACCGACCTCGACTACCGGCGGATCGTGCTGTCGCAGCGGCACTTCTACGGCCGGACGGTCGCCGACCTGGACCTCTTCGCCCGGTTCGGCGCCCGGGCCACCCGTGTCCGCAGGGCCGACCAGGACTTCCTGGCCACCGACGACTTCGTGCTCCAGGCCGGGGACCGGGTCCGGGTCGCGGCGCCGCGCGAGCAGATGAGGCTCGTGGCGGCATACCTGGGCGACAGCGAGCACGGGACGTCCGACATCAACCCGCTGGGGCTGGCGCTCGGGCTGACCGCCGGGCTGGCGCTCGGCGCGGTGCCCCTGCCGGTCCCCGGGCTGGGGACGCTGGAGCTCGGGCAGGCCGCCGGCCCGCTGGTCGTGGGGCTGGTGCTCGGGCGCACCGGCCGGACCGGCCGGGTGGTGTGGACGCTGCCGCACCAGGCCGCGGAGACGCTGACCCAGATCGGGCTGCTCGTGTTCCTCGCCTACGCCGGGGGTCGGGCCGGGTCGGCCTTCGTCGACGCGCTGAGCGACCCGCTCGGCCTGCAGCTGGTCGGCGCCGGGCTCGTCCTCAGCGGCCTGCACGCCGCCGCCCTGCTGCTCCTCGGACGCGCCTGGCTGCGGCAGGCGGGGCCCCGCCTCGCCGGGGTGGTCGCCGGCTCCCAGACGCAGCCGGCGATCCTCGCCCAGGCGCAGGAGCGCACCGGTCACGACCCCCGGGTGGCGCTGGGCTACGCGATGGTCTACCCGGTCGCGATGGTCGTCAAGATCCTCGTCGCCCAGGTGCTGACGCTGGTCTGAGCGCGCGCCGCGGGGGGACGGGCGGGGCGCCCGCGCACCTGTCGGTGCCACGGCATACGGTGTGGTCAGCACCGGAGCCGCACCGAGGAGGTCACCCATGCCGCAGACCGTCAGAGGCGTCATCGCCCGCAGCAAGGGGGCGGAGGTGGAGGTCGTCGACATCGTCGTCCCCGACCCGGGGCCGGGAGAGGCGGTGGTGCGCGTGGAGGCCTGCGGCGTGTGCCACACCGACCTGCACTACCGCGAGGGCGGGATCAACGACGAGTTCCCGTTCCTGCTGGGGCACGAGGCCGCGGGGACGGTCGAGGCGGTCGGCGAGGGCGTGACGGACGTGGCGCCCGGCGACTTCGTCATCCTCAACTGGCGGGCGGTGTGCGGGCAGTGCCGGGCGTGCGCCAAGGGCCGGCCGTGGTACTGCTTCGCCACCCACAACGCGACGCAGAAGATGACGCTGGCCGAGGGTGACCCGATGGCCGGGACCCAGCTGTCCCCGGCCCTGGGCATCGGTGCCTTCATCGAGAAGACCCTGGTCGCCGCGGGCCAGTGCACGAAGGTGGACCGGGAGGCCTCCGCCGCGGCGGCGGGTCTGCTGGGGTGCGGCGTGATGGCCGGCTTCGGCGCGGCCGTCAACACCGGCGGCGTGAGCCGTGGTGACTCGGTGGCGGTCATCGGGTGCGGCGGGGTCGGCGACGCCGCGGTCGCCGGGGCCGCACTGGCCGGTGCGACCACCGTCATCGCCGTGGACGTCGAGGACCGCAAGCTCGAGGGGGCGCGCCGGTTCGGCGCCACGCACACGGTCAACAGCCGGGAGACCGACCCGGTCGAGGCGATCCGCCAGCTCACCGGCGGCCACGGGGCCGACGTCGTCATCGAGGCGGTGGGCCGCCCCGAGACCTATCGTCAGGCGTTCTACGCCCGCGACCTCGCCGGGACCGTGGTGCTCGTCGGCGTGCCGACGCCGGAGATGGAGATCACCCTCCCGCTGCTGGACGTCTTCGGGCGCGGCGGGGCGCTGAGGTCGAGCTGGTACGGCGACTGCCTGCCCAGCCGCGACTTCCCGATGCTCATCGACCTCTACCGGCAGGGTCGCTTCGACCTCGACGGGTTCGTCAGCGAGACGATCGGCCTGGAGGAGGTGGAGCAGGCGTTCGACAAGATGCACGGTGGCGAGGTGCTCCGCTCGGTCGTGGTGCTCGACCAGAAGAAGGAGCAGGTATGACGCAGCAGCCCACCTCGGGCGGGACCGCCCGCATCGACCACGGTGTCACCACCGGCACCTTCGAGCTCGACGGCGGGGTGTGGGAGGTCGACAACAACGTCTGGGTGCTGGGTGACGACCAGGAGTGCGTCGTCCTCGACGCCCCCCACGACGCGACGACGATCATGAAGGTCGTCGGCGACCGGAAGGTCACGGCGATCCTGCTCACCCACGCGCACTCCGACCACGTCGACGCCGTGTTCGACCTGCAGGAGCGCACGGGGGCACCGATCCACCTGCACCCGCTGGGCCGCCCGCTGTGGGACCTCGTCCACCCCGGCCGGGACTGGGACGAGGAGCTGTCCGACGGGCAGACGATCGAGGTCGCCGGGGTCACGCTGCACGTGCTGCACACACCCGGGCACGCCCCGGGAGCGTGCTGCTTCCACGTGCCGGAGCTCGGTGTCGTCTTCACCGGTGACACCCTCTTCGAGGGCGGCCCCGGCGCGACCGGCCGCTCGCACAGCGACTTCGGCACGATCGTCGACTCGATCACCGAGAGGCTGCTGACGCTGCCGGAGGACACCGTCGTGCACACGGGGCACGGCAGCGACACCACCATCGGCGCCGAGAAGCCCCACCGCCAGGAGTGGCTCGACCGCGGCCACTGACCCGCAGGGTGCCCGTCGTGCCCCGACCGGGAGCGTGTTGCGCCCTCCGGAAGCGGTTGCCGGGCGCGCTGAACCTTCCGACCCCGGCGGTCGACATACCTGACGAGACACCCCGCCGGGGTGTCCGGGACAGGCAGGGGGCAGGGTCATGAGGACGACACGAAGGACGGCGGTGGCCGCGGCAGCGCTCATCGCGCTCGGCGGGATCGCGCCCGCCACGGCCATGACGGCACCGGCAGCGATGCCCACGGCCGCGGTGAGCTGCGGCGTGACGTGGGGCTCGCTCGCGAAGGCGGCCAGCGACAGCCGGCTCGGGGACGGCACCATCACCAACGTCCGGTCCGGCCGGCACACGTGCTTCGACCGGGTGGTCGTGGACGTGGCCGGGATCCCGGCGAGCAAGGTCGGCTACCACGTGCGCTACGTGGACACCGTCCGGGCGCCGGGCTCCGGCCTGGCGGTCCCGCTCGCCGGTGGCGCACGGATGCAGGTCGAGGTGACGGTGCCCGCCTACGACTCGTCCGGCCGGGCGACGTACCGGCCGGCGGACCGCACCAAGGTGGTGAACGTCACCGGCTACGACACGCTGCGTCAGGTGGCGCTCGCCGGTTCGTTCGAGGGCCAGACGACGTTCGGCGTCGGGGTGCGAGCCCGGCTGCCGATGCGGGTCATGGTGCTGGACGGGCCCGGGACGGGGTCACGACTGGTGATCGACGTCGCGCACCGCTGGTGACGGTCCTGCCGGGAGCGCGGTCGCTGGCCGACCGCGCTCCCGGTCGGGTGCCCGCTCGCTCACGGTCGAGCGCCTGCCGCGCCCCGGTCGGGTGCCTGCCTCACTCCCGGTCAGGAGGCGGTGAGCACCTCGGTGAGGGCGCCCAGCAGGGCCTCGTCCAGCCGGGCCGCCAGGAGCTCGCTGACCAGCGCGCCCCGGGGACCGTCGACGCCGCGGGTGAGCAGACCCCACACCTCGTCCTTGGTGCCGTGCTCCACCTCGGCCGCGTCGAGGAGGGCGAAGCACTCCTCGAGGACGGGCGGGGCGGACGGGGGGCCCTCGAGACTCACCGTGACCTGCTCGCCGACGGGCACGTCGCGCACCACCACCGGCTCTCCCTCCGCCCCGACCACACGGACCGTCCAGGTCCGCACGGCCGGCAGCACGCCGAGGTCGCCCTCGGCCGGACCGACGGTCAGCGAGCGGGCCGCCCGGTCCAGGCGCAGCGGCGTGCGGGCCAGACGCCGCGTCGCGGCCGGCCCGTCGTCGTCCTCGACGAGGACGTGCTCCCCGTCGGCGTCGGCGAAGACGCGCAGCTCCAGGTGGGTCGGCAGTTCCACCCCGTCCGCGACCTCCTCCTCGGCGACCATCGGCAGCACCGTCCCGGCGCGCGCGAGGACCACCGTGTGCGCCAGGTCCCGCCACGCGGTCAGCGGCCGTCCCTCCGCGCCCGCCTCGTAGCGCCGCCCCGTCTCCAGGTCGAACCACGTGCCCGGCGGGAGCCACAGGTCGACGCGGGCCAGCCCCACACGTGGGTCGCGGGGCTCCACCACGGGGGCGCACAGCAGGTCGGCGCCGAAGAAGTAGGTCGCGCGGTGCGCGTAGGCCTCCGCCCGCCCGGGGAAGCGGTGGTAGACCGGCTCCGCCAGCGGGATCCCCTCGACGCTCGCCCGCTCGGCCATCGTCGCCAGGTAGGGCACGAGCCGGTGCCGCAGCCGCAGCGCGTCCCCCATCAGCGCCGCCGCCTCCGGCCCGAACCGCCACGGCTCCTTGCCCTGGAACGGGCTGGCGGTCGCGTGCAGCCGGTTGACCGGCGACCACACACCGAGCTGGACCCACCGGACCGCCAGCTCGACGTCCTTGCGCCCGCCCCAGTGGCCGCCGATGTCGTGGCTCCACCAGCCGTAGCCGATGTTCGCCGCGCTCGCCGTGAACTCCGGCTGGAAGCGCAGCGAGGCCCAGCTGATCACGGTGTCGCCGGAGAAGCCGACCGGCGTGCGGTGCGACCCCGGCCCCGCATAGCGCGAGAACACCAGCGGCCGCCTCCCGGTCGAGCCGAGCTCGGCGAAGTGGCGCTCGTTGAGGACCCACAACGGGTCCAGCCCGGGCACCGCCGAGTGCTCACCCTGCTGCCAGTCGATCCACCAGAAGTCCACCCCGGTTCGCTCCATCGGGTGGGCGACGTGCTCGAAGAAGGCGGAGAGGAAGGTCTCGGACGTCGCGTCGAACGCCACCGCGGCCCCGCTCGCCGGGTCGACCCCCACGGCCTCC
This sequence comes from Ornithinimicrobium cerasi, assembly GCF_003702705.1. Classification (GTDB taxonomy): domain Bacteria; phylum Actinomycetota; class Actinomycetes; order Actinomycetales; family Dermatophilaceae; genus Ornithinicoccus; species Ornithinicoccus cerasi. Next base: position 80,930 of record NZ_QZMN01000015.1, read on the forward strand.
GCGACCGCGGGATAGGCGTCCTCGAACGCCCGCACCCCGTCGGCCGGGTGGTCGTTCAGGGTCACCCGCAGCCCCCGCCGGTGCAGCTCGGTCAGGAAGCGCCCGGGGTCGGGGAAGAGCGCGGGGTCCCAGGTGTAGCCGGTCCACCCGGAGCCGTGGCTCGGGTCGACGTCGGTCACGTGCCAGTCCATGTCGAGCACCGCCACCGCGAACGGCACCCGGTCGGCGGCGAAGCGGTCGAGCAGCCGGAGGTAGTCCTCCTCCGAGTAGGGGTGGTAGCGGCTCCACCAGTTGCCCAGCACGAACCGCGGCACCCGCGGCACCGGCCCGGTGAGCGCGTGGAAGTCGCGCAGCGCGGCGCGGTAGTCAAGGCCGTGCGCGAAGACGTAGAGGTCGACCGCCCCCGGCTCGCGCTGGGCCACCTCCGTCACCCCCGGCCCGGTGCGCGCCAGGCTGGTCGAGTCGTCGAGCACGGCGAACCCGTCCCGCGAGACGATCCCGGGCTCCAGGTCGCACCGCCCGTCCACCTCGTCCAGGGTGCGGGCGGTGCCGTCGAGCACGCGCCCCGGGCGCGGGGGCACGCCATACCTCCAGGTCGAGTGGTATGACGTCACGCCGCCTCTGACCTGCAGGAACAGCCCCGACGGGGTGGGCTCGGCACCGTCGTAGTAGAGGTCGACGCCGGTGGTGCGCACGTGCACCCCGTCGCGCCAGGGGGCGACGTCCGCCTCGACGTCGCCGCCGAGGTCGCGGTGCAGGACCACCTGGGTCGGGGTGTCGGTGAACCCCCGGCCGCCCGGTGACCACTCGAAGCGCACGAGCTGCGGGCTGAGGACGGACAGGCGGGCATGGTCGCTCTCGTGGACGATCCGCATGCCGCCACGCTAGGCCACGAGGTGCTGCTAGCTGCTGCCCCCGGCCGAGGCGGCGACGGCGGCGGCGGCGCCGGCGGCCGCGGCGGCCTCCTGCACCGCCCGCGCGACGGCCTCGGGCGCCCACCGGCCGGCGAGGATCTCCTTGCCCCGGCGCTTCACCTCACGGTTGGGCAGGCCGGGACGCAGCTCCTTGGCCACGACCTTGGGCAGGGCGTCGACCGCGTAGAGCAGCGAGACGAGGGCACCGGTGCGGGGGCCGGCCTCCGCGGCCCCGGTGATCACCCGGACGAGGTCGGCCAGCGCCGCGTCGCGCGGCCCCACGGTCTGGACCGGCCAGCGGGTGGTCAGGGTCAACCCGGCCAGCGTCACCGGCTCGGGCCGGACCAGCTCGCGGCGCACGAGGCTGTCGAGCACCGGTTGCAGCAGCTGCCGGCCGACCTTCTCCAGGATGTCCTTGGGCTTGCGGCCCTCGCGCTCGGCGAGCAGGGCGAACGCCTGGTCGAGCAACGGGTCACCGGACGGGCCGCCCGTCACCACGCGCAGGCGCTTGCGCTCGTCGACCGTCAGCTGCTCCCGCAGGGCCAGCTCGCTGAGGAACGCGCCCGCGAGCGCGACGTTGCGGTTGCTGCTCAGCAGGTTGCGCCCCTCCACGTCGGTCGCGACCAGCAGGAGCTCCTCGGCGATCGTCAGCATGCTCGGACGGTACCGCGACCCGGGTCCGGGGGAGCGGGCCCGCCTGCGCGCGGACGGGCACCGCCCCGCCCGCCGGTAACCTTGGCCGGGTGACCCTGCGCCTGTACGACACCGCCTCCCGCGAGCAGCGCCCGTTCGAGCCGCTCGAGCCGGGCCGGGTCGGCATGTACATCTGCGGCCTCACGACCCAGGGCAGCCCCCACATCGGCCACGTCCGCTTCGCCGTCGCCTTCGACGTCCTGCGTCGCTGGCTGGAGCGCGGTCACGGCTACCAGGTCACGCTCGTGCGCAACGTCACCGACATCGACGACAAGATCCTGGCGAAGGCCGCCGAGGCGGGGGAGCCGTGGTGGGCCTGGTCCTACCAGCACGAGCGGGAGACGACGCGCGCGCTCGAGCTGCTCGGCGTGCTGCCGCCGACCTACGAGCCGCGGGCGACCGGGCACATCACCGAGCAGGTCGAGCTCATCGACGCGCTCGTGGAGCGGGGCCACGCCTACGCGGCCGAGGACGGCAGCGGCGACGTCTACTTCGACGTCCGCTCCTGGCCCTCCTACGGCGAGCTGACCCGGCAGCGGCTGGAGGACATGGAGCCGGCCACCGACGCCGACCCGCGGGGCAAGCGCGACCCGCGCGACTTCGCCCTGTGGAAGGGCTCCAAGGCCGGCGAGCCGGAGACCGCGTCCTGGCCCACCCCCTACGGCCGGGGGCGGCCGGGCTGGCACCTGGAGTGCTCGGCCATGGCGCGCAAGTACCTCGGCGACGCCTTCGACATCCACGGCGGCGGCGTCGACCTGCGCTTCCCCCACCACGAGAACGAGCAGGCGCAGTCGCGCGCGGCGGGCCTGGACTTCGCCGGCACCTGGCTGCACAACGCCTGGGTGACCGTCAGGGGCTCGAAGATGGGCAAGTCGCTGGGCAACGCGCTCGCGGTCACCGAGCTCACGCGCACCGTGCGGCCGCTCGTCCTGCGCCACTACCTCGGCGCCGCGCACTACCGCTCGACGATCGAGTACGGCGAGGGCAGCCTCGACGAGGCGCTCGCCGCGGTGGAACGCATCGAGGGGTATGTCGAGCGCCTCCAGGAGGTCGTCGGGGAGCCGGCCGACGAGCTGCTCGCCGCCTCGCGCGCGCTGCCGGCGGAGCAGGCCTTCCCGGTGGCGTTCCGGGACGCGCTCGACGACGACCTCAACGTGCCCGGTGCTCTCGCGGTCGTCTTCGGCGTGGTGCGCGAGGGCAACCGGGCGATGGACGCCCGCCCGGACGGGGTCGACCAGGGGGCGGCACGGCATACCCTGCTGCAGCTGCTCGCCATGCTCGACGTGCTGGGCACCAACCCCCTGGACCCCGCGTGGGGCGGTGCCGCAGGTGGCGGCGGCCGCGCCGAGGAGGTGCTCGGGGCGCTCGTGCAGGAGCGCCTGGCAGCCCGGGCCGCGGCCCGGGCGGAGAAGGACTTCGCGACGGCAGACGCCATCCGCGACCAGCTGACGGCGCTCGGCGTCGTCATCGAGGACACCCCCGCCGGTGCGCGCTGGACGCTGCTCCGGGGGACGAGGAGAGCACTCTGATGGCTACCGGCAACCAGCGTCGACGCGGCGCCCGCACGAGCAACAAGAAGGGTGCCGTGGTCGGCTCGGGCGGGCAGCGGCGCAAGCAGCTCAAGGGCCGCGGCCCGACGCCCCGCGCCGAGGACCGGGTGGGTCACGTCGCCTCCCGGCGCGCGGCCCGGGACGCCAAGGAGGGGGGTGCGGCGTCCGGCCGTGGAGGGTCGGGACGCCCGGGCCCGTCCCGACGCCCCAAGGGCTCGACCGAGATGGTCGCGGGGCGCAACAGCGTGCTCGAGGCGCTGCGCACGCACATCCCCGCCAGTACGCTCTTCGTCGCCTCGCGGATGGAGTCCGACGACCGGGTGCGGGAGGCGATCACGCTGGCGACCGAGCAGGGCGTGGCCGTGCTCGAGGCGCCCAAGGCCGAGATGGACCGGCTCACCGACGGTGCCGTGCACCAGGGGCTGGCGCTGCAGGTGCCCCCCTACGAGTACGCCCACCCCGACGACCTGCTCGACGTCGAGCTGCCGGGGCTGCCGCTGATCGTGGCGCTGGACGGGGTGACCGACCCGCGCAACCTGGGCGCGATCATCCGCTCGGTCGCGGCGTTCGGGGGGCACGGCGTCGTGGTGCCCTCCCGGCGCTCGGTCGGGATGACGGCGTCCGCGTGGAAGACGGCGGCCGGCGCCGCCGCGCGGATCCCGGTCGCGCAGGCGACCAACCTGACGCGCGCGCTGGAGGCCTACCGCAAGGCCGGGTTCTTCGTCGTCGGCCTCGACGCCGACGGGGACGTCGAGCTGCCCGGGCTGGCGCTGGCCGACCGCCCGCTCGTGGTCGTCGTCGGGTCCGAGGGCAAGGGCCTCTCGCGCCTGGTGCGCGAGACCTGCGACCAGATCGTCTCGATCCCGATGGCCGGGGTCACCGAGTCGCTCAACGCCGGCATCGCGGCCGCGGTGACGTTGTACGAGATCCGCCGGTCCCGCCAGACGCGCTGACCGGGCCGCCCCCGCCGGCAGCCCTCACCGGCCGCCCTCACCCGTGCGCGTCTCGCCCTCGTGCACCCGGTGGACGGGGGCGACGGTGACGTCGTCGATCTTCCAGTCCATCGCGCGCAGGTCGTCCCCGACCTGGGTGAGCCGGGCCAGGTCGGCCCGGCCGTCGCGGGGGACGAGGCGGACCTCGACGTGGAAGACGTGACCCATGTCGCGGACCCGGGTGTGGTGGTCCCGGATCCACGGCCGCGAGTCGAGGTAGGCCTCGAGCCGCCCGACGAGCGGGTGCTCCTCGGCGTCGTCGACGGTGCGCGCGGTCCTGTCCATCAGCCCGGTGACGGCGTGCTGCACGTTGCTCCACCCGTCGTGCAGGATGCTCAGCGCGATGAAGAGCGCGGCGGCGGCGTCCGCCCACCACAGGCCCACCCCGATGCCGAGCACCCCGACGATCGCCCCGCCCGCGGTCATCCAGTCCGCCTTGTTCATCTGGGCGTCCGCGTGGAGCACCTTGTCGTGCAGCTGGTCCGCGAGCGGCAGCTTCATCCGTCCCAGGATCACCGGGCCGACCAGCGTGTAGACCATCACCGCCACCATCGGCCAGCCGGCCCACACCGTCTGCCCGAGCAGCTGCATCGTGCCGATGGGCGGGTGGTCCCGCTCGATCAGCCCCGACGCGGAGTCGTAGACGAGGAACAGCCCCATCGTGAGCAGGGCGACCGCGGCGACGAGGTGGCCCACCGCCACCGACCGGTGCCGGCCGAACGGGTAGGCGCGGTCCGGCTCGTTCGCGGCCACCCGGGCCCCCACGAGGAAGGCGATCGGGGGGATGAGCGAGAGCAGGTCCTCGATCCAGGCCGCCTGCATCGCCTGCGAGCTGCCCATGACGAGCCCGACGAGCACCACCCCGGTGCCCAGGTAGGCGAGTGACACCCACTCCAGCCGCCGTGCCCTGCGGAGCACCTCCTGCACGTCCTCCGGCAGCTCCGTGCGGCCGAAGTGGGTGCCGTGCCGCGGGCCCGAGGACATCGCCCGCGCCAGGGAGGTCATCAGCGCGCCTCCTCGTCGAGGAACCGCTCCAGCTCGCTCATCAGCAGGTTCTCGCCCCTGACCACCGCCATCACGTGCTTGACCGTCCGACCGTGCTCGGAGGTCTCCAGGTAGGGGCGGGTCAGCCCGACCTTCTTCGACCAGGGGGACTTGCTGGTCAGCCCGCCGACCACGACGTCCAGCTCGCCCTCCTCCAGGAGGCGCACCAGCTCCTCCTCCCCCTCCACGACATACTCCGGCTCCGCGCCCTGGGCGCGGGCGAACTGCTCGACGAGCTCGACCTCGGTGCCGCCCGGCTCGCCGTCCGGGGTCGCTGGCAGGGTGGTGAAGGGAGGGTGGGGCGAGACGCCGACGCGCAGCTCGCCCGAGGTGCGCACCCGGTTCAGGGTGCCGTCGGGGTCGGTGGGGATCGAGACGCCGCAGCCGCCGAGGAGCGCGGCGCTCAGGAGGCCGGCGGCGAGGACCCGTGCACGGGCAGGAGGACTGGCCACAGGGTCGAGTATGCCGAGCCACGCGCCGTCCGCACGCCGGGACGACGGCGCCCGCCCAGGGGCCGGTGCTCAGTCCAGCCGGGCCTGGATCGGGATCTCCTCGGTGTCGACGCCGACGACGGCGACCTCGTCGGGCTTGCCGGGCAGCACGGTGGCGACGTAGTCGCGGACGGTGTCCTCGATGGCCATGTCGTGCCCGGCGCGCTCGGAGAGATACCACCGGTGCTCGAGGATCTCGTGGAACAGCTCGGCCGGCTCCAGCTTGGCCCGCAGCTCCGGGGGGACGGTGCGGGTCACGGGCTCGTAGATCCTGCTGATCCAGTCGTGGGCGACCACCGACTCGTCGTCACCCTGCCGGTCGGTGGACGCGCGGTAGGAGTCGAGGTCGTTGAGGAGGCGCCTGGCCTGGTTCTCCTCGACGTCGAGGCCGGTGAGGCGCATCAGGCGGCGGGAGTGGTGCCCGGCGTCGACGACCTTGGGCTGGATGCGGATGTGGGTGCCGTCGAGGTCGGTGCTCATCTCCAGCTCGTCGACGTCGAAGCCGAGGTTGTTGAGCCGCCGGATACGCTCGTCCACGCGCCACCGGTCACCCTGCTCGAAGCGCTCCTCGCTGGTCAGCTCGTTCCACAGGAGGTCGTAGCGGTGCATGATCAGGTTGGCGATCTCGATCGGGTCCTCCCCCTCGTCGAGGTAGCCGCCGGCCTCGAGGTCCATCAGCTCGCCCGCGATGTTGCCGTGGGCCACGAAGAGGTCGTGCTCGCGCTGACCGCGGGAGAGCTCGCGGTGCAGTTCCGCGGTCTCGGCGTCGACGAGGTAGGCCGCGTAGTCGCCGGCGTCCCGGCGGAAGAGCGTGTTGGACAGCGAGACGTCCCCCCAGAAGCAGCCGGCGAGGTGCAGCCGCACGAGGAGCACGGCCAGCGCGTCGAGGGTGCGGCGGGCGGTGTCGGGTCGCAGCCGCTGGGAGAAGACGACGCGGTAGGGCAGGGAGAAGCGCAGGTGGCGGGTGATCAGGCAGGCGTCCAGGGGACTGCCGTCGGCGGCGACCCGGCCCGAGACGACCGCGAGCGGCTCGACGGCAGGCTGGCCCATCCGCCGCAGGTTGCGCAGCGTCTGGAACTCGCGACGGGCCAGCGGCTCGCTGATCTCCTTGACCGCGAGCACGTCGCCGGTGAGCTTGACGAAGCGGACGACGTGGCGGGAGATGCCCCGGGGCAGGGCCGCGAGATGCTCCTCGGGCCACTCCTCGAGAGGGATGGACCAGGGGAGGTCGAGCAGCGCCGGGTTCGGCGAGATCGCGGTGAAGTCGATCGCCATACCGGCCACCCTATTGCGACCAGGCCCACGGTGTGCTGGCCGTCCACCCCACCGAGCCCTCGGTGTGCGCTCCCCTCACCCCACCGAGCCCTCGGTGTGCGTCCTCAGCCCTGCGGCAGAGCAGCGAGCCGCACGAACCGCCCGCGCCAGCGCACCCAGCCGCGGAACGTCATACCCGCCCCTCGGTGCATCCCCTCCCGGACCCGTCTCACCACCGCGTCCGGCGCCGTCCGGATCTCCGAACCGGTCCACCGCACGCCGACGAGCCCTAGCGCCTCCAGTCGACGGTGCCGCGCGGCCTCCGCGTACAGCTTCGACCTTGCCCGCTCCTCGTCGTCGAGCGCGGAGCCGTCGTCCAGGAAGTACTTGCCCTGCCCGTCCGCCTCGCCGAAGGTGCGCTGGCCCGGCCACAAGCCGTCCACGCGCCCGACGAAGGCGAAGTGCTCGTCGTAGACCTCGACCTGCGGAAGCGGCATCGGGTGCCCGCGAGCATGGAAGGTGACGAAGGAGTAGCTCTCGAGCCAGCTCTCTCGCACCGGATCAACGAGCTTCAGCGACTCCCGCGCCTGAGGCCGGCCCCGCCACCGTACCTGCCGGTCCAGCTCCTCGCGCACCGCGTCGAGGGTCACGAGGCCGCGGGCGACCGCCCGATCGGTCATGGCGACGGCGTACGGTGGCCGCCTCGTGCGCAGGACGTCGGCGACCGTCCGTGGCAGCGTCGTGGTGCGGATCGTCTCGACCGCCACGATCGGCGTCGCGGAGGAGTCCGCGTGGTGGATGACGAGACCCTCGTGACGCCTCGACTTGGGGCTGCGATCGACAACGGTGAGCTCCACGGGCGACCCGGCGGCGATCACGATCTCGAGGCCATGGAAGACCGCCGCGCTGGTGTGGCTGGCCACCGCGCCCGGGAAGCGTTGCAGCGCAACATGCAGCCTGTGCAGGTGATCCGCGCGCAGGAGGTCCCAGGAGGCGCCCGTGCCGTCGAGGGTCAGGGTCGGGGCGTAGACGCCGCGTGCCTCCCGGTGGACGTCACCTGCCCTCAGAGCCTGCCCGAGCTCCGCACGGCTCAGCCCCCTGGACAGCGCCTGCCGGTAGGTGAAAGCAGTGCGGGGAAGGTCCAGGGCCATGGACATACCGTGGCCGTTCGCCCCGCCTCGCCGCTGACCGATTGCTCAAACCTGTGGACAACCGGGGTATGACCTTGGCCCGGGACGTGCACACCGTGGGCTCGGTGGGGGAGACGGGGAGCACACCGTGGCCTCGGTGGGAGAGGGGGGCGGCACACCGTGGTCTCGGTGGAAAGGGGGAGGGCCGGTGTCGCCACCGGCCCTCCTGGTGCGTGCGCGGGTCCGGGCGGACCCTCCCGGTCAGCCGCTGATGCGCTCGCCGGTCTCGAGGTTGAAGAGGTGCAGGTGCTCGCCCTTGGGCTGGAAGTGCACGATCTCGCCCTTCTTCGGCGGGACGCGGCCGTCGACGCGCGCGATGAACGGCTTGTCGGTCGGGCCGCTGCCGGGCAGCTCGCCGTAGATGTACGCGTCGGCGCCGAGCTCCTCGACGACGTCGATCTCGATCGGCAGGCCACGACCGGAGTCGGACATCTCCAGGTCCTCGGGACGGACGCCGAGCACGACCTCCTTGCCGCCCTTGGCCAGGATCTCCCGCTCGATCGGCTGCGTGTAGTCACCGAGCTTGATGCCGCCGTCGGCGACCGGCACCGTCATGAGGTTCATGGCGGGGGAGCCGATGAAGCCGGCGACGAAGACGTTGTTCGGGTGGTCGTACATGTGCCGTGGGGCGTCGCACTGCTGGAGGATGCCGTCCTTGAGCACCGCCACCCGGTCGCCCATCGTCATCGCCTCGACCTGGTCGTGCGTGACGTAGACGGTGGTGACGCCCAGACGCCGCTGCAGCGAGGCGATCTGGGTGCGGGTCTGGACGCGCAGCTTGGCGTCGAGGTTGGACAGCGGCTCGTCCATGAGGAAGACCTGCGGCTGACGCACGATGGCGCGGCCCATGGCGACACGCTGGCGCTGACCACCGGAGAGGGCCTTCGGCTTGCGCTCGAGGTAGGCCTCCAGGTCGAGGATCTTGGCGGCCTCCTCCACCCGCTGGCGGATGTCCGACTTGGACTTGCCGGCGATCTTCAGGGCGAAGCCCATGTTGTCGGCGACGGTCATGTGCGGGTAGAGCGCGTAGTTCTGGAACACCATCGCCACGTCGCGGTCCTTGGGGGGCATGTGGGTGACGTCGCGGTCGCCGATGAGGATGCGGCCGCCGTTCACCTCCTCCAGGCCCGCGAGCATGCGCAGCGAGGTGGACTTGCCGCAGCCGGAGGGACCCACGAGGACGAGGAACTCCCCGTCGGCGATCTCGATGTTCAGCTTGTCGACCGAGGGGCTGTCAGCGCCGGGGTAGATGCGCGTGGCCTGGTCGAACGTCACTGTTGCCATGTTCTGCTCCTTCACCGGCAGGTACGTGCCGGACGATCCGTCGTAAAGGATGCCCCGCAGGCGGGCGCCGACGGGGGGTGCTGCGTCGGTCGACGTCGGCGACAGGGGTATGGCGTGCCCGGGCGCCGTTGCCGGTGACGAAAGTCACGCTAGCAGACACCGCGGTTCATCTGTTGCAAGATCTTGCAAAAGGGTGGTCCGGGTCTGCATACTGATCCCACACCCCGACATCCGGCGTCTTCAGAGCCGGGTGTCAGCCCGGGCGACGTGGCTCTCCACGGGCCGTCCCGCGCACCAACGGTTCGAAGGAGAACGCATGAAGCGCACCTCTGGGGCAGTCGCGGTCGTCAGCGCCGCCGCCCTGCTGCTGTCCGCCTGCGGTGGAGACACCGACACCCCCGCCACCCCCGCCGCGACCAGCGACGACACCGACTCGGAGACCGGCGACGCCGCCGCCGAGGAGACCGAGGAGGAGGAGGCTCCGGCTGACGAGGCCGCGAGCACCGAGCCCCCCGTCCGCGACGCGAACGCCGAGCTGGTCATCTGGTCCGACGACGTCCGAGCCCCCATCCTCACGGAGTGGGCCGAGCAGTTCGGCGAGGAGTACGGCATCACCACGCAGGTGCAGGTCGCCACCGACGTGCGCCAGCAGTTCAAGGACGCCACCAACGTCGACCAGGGCCCGGACATCGTCGTGGGTGCCCACGACTGGCTGGGTGAGTTCGTCCAGGACGGCATCGTCTCCCCGGTCCAGATGTCGGCCGACACCCAGGCCCTCTTCACCGAGGACTCCCTCGAGGCCACCAAGTACGACGGCCAGATCTACGGCGTCCCCTACGCCACCGAGTCCCTGGGCCTCATCCGCAACACCGCGCTGGCCCCCGACGCCCCGGCGTCCATGGAGGAGCTCGTCGCGACCGGCAAGGAGCTGGTCGACGCCGGCGACGCCGACCAGGTCATGGTGACCCCCGTGGGCCAGCAGGGCGACGCCTACCACGCGTTCCCCTACCTGTCCGCCTACGGCGGCGGTATCTTCGGCACCAACGAGGACGGTGGCTGGGACCCCAACAACGTCATCGTCGGCTCAGAGGAGACGATCCAGGGTGGCGAGAAGATCGCCTGGCTGGCCGAGGAGGGTGCGCTCAACGTCAACATCGACTTCCCGACGATGGAGTCGCTGTTCGCCGAGGGCCGCACCCCCTACATGGTCGCCGGCCCGTGGGCCATCCCGAACGTGCAGGGCGCCGAGATCGAGTACGCGGTCGACCCGATCCCGGACTTCGAGGACGGTGGCACGACGATCCCGTTCCTCGGCGTGCAGATGTTCTACGTCTCCGCGAAGGCCGCGAACCCGACCCTCGCGCAGGAGTTCGTCAACACCTACGTCACCAACGAGGAGATGCAGCTCGCGCTCTTCGAGGCCGGCCAGCGTCCCCCGGCGCTGATCTCGGCCCTGGAGACCGTCTCCGCCGACGACGCGGACATCGAGGCCTGGTCGGCCGCCGGTGAGGGCGCCTCCCCGATGCCGAACATCCCCGCGATGAACGCCGTCTGGGGCCCGCTGGGCCAGGCGACCGCCGACATCGTGGGCGGCGACGACGCCGCAGAGCGCCTCACGGCTGCTCAGGAGGAGATCGTCGGCAACATCGAGTGACGACGGTCTGAGAAGACCGTCCGGGTCGGCCCGGCGACCGCAGTCCCGTCGCCGGGCCGACCCGAACCCCCCCAGCCCCACCCCCGCAGGCAGTCGTAGACCACCACCTCCCGGACGCCGGTGTCCCGGCCCGACCCACTGGAGACGACGATGTCCCAAGCTCCCCCCACCCGTGACGAGGCGAACGCGGCCCTGCGCAGCCTGAGGCCCTCGGACGAGGACCACCTCGAGTTCGGCCAGCGCACACCGCTGTGGGTCCAGGTCGTCAAGTGGGGTCTCATCCTCCTGACCCTCGTCGTCCTGGGGTATGTCGCCCAGCAGCTGATCGAGGCGGGGCACTGGCTGATGGTCAGCCTCACCGCCTTCGTCGGCATCTGCGTCCTGGCGGTCTACGCCACGCGCCGCGCCGTCCCGGCCAAGTACCTCCTGCCCGGCGTCGTGCTGATGCTCGCCCTGCAGATCTGGCCGCTCCTGTACACGGTGAGCATGTCCTTCACCAACTACGGCGCGGGGCACCTCTTCACCAAGGAGGAGTCGATCGCCTCGATCGAGGCCAACTCGGTCCGTGAGGTGGAGGGCTCCTTCCGCTACGCGCTCAACCTCGCGGTGCCCGAGGGGGCCGATGTCGCCACCGGCGACATCGCCTACCTCCTGACGAACCCGGACGGTGAGTTCTTCGTCGGGACGCTCGACGGGCTGGAGCCCCTGGCGCCGGAGGGCGTCGAGGCCGGCCCCACCGGCCGCATCATCTCGGCCCCGGGATGGACCATCCTGACGCCCCAGGAGGTCAACGCCCGGTCCGCGGACCTGGCCGACTTCGCGGTCCCGGTGCTCAACGACGCGGGGGAGGCGACCGGCGGGATCAAGCAGGTCGGCCTGTCCGAGGCGTTCGTCGGCCAGCCCACCCGGGTGCACGACCCGGAGACCGACACCATCACCGACCAGGTGACCGGGACCGTCTACACGCCCCAGGACGCCCAGTGGGTCCCCGAGGGCGGGGAGGGGGGAGCGCTGCCGCAGGGCTGGCGCGAGAACGTCGGTTTCGAGAACTACACCGACGCCTTCACCAACCCGACGCTGAGGGACGGCCTGACGAAGATCTTCATCTGGAACGTCTTCTTCGCCGCGTTCACCGTCGCGAGCACCTTCCTCCTGGGTATGGCGATCGCGTTGCTGATGAACGACGAGAGGCTCAGGGGGAAAGCGATCTACCGCTCGCTGCTGATCCTCCCCTACGCCCTGCCCGTCTACGTGACGGCCCTGGTGTGGGCCTCGATGTTCAACCAGGAGTTCGGCCTGATCAACAACATCTTCGGGATGAACATCAACTGGCTCGGCGACCCCAACTGGGCTCGAACAGCCGTGCTGCTCACCAACCTGTGGCTGGGCTTCCCCTACTGGTTCATCGTCTGCACGGGTGCCCTGCAGGCCATCCCCGGCGACGTGCGCGAGGCGGCGGCCATCGACGGGGCCGGCCCCATCCGCACCATCCGCTCGGTGATCATGCCGCTGCTGCTCGTCGCGGTCGGGCCGCTGATGATCGCCTCGTTCGCGTTCAACTTCAACAACTTCGGTCTGATCTTCCTGCTCACCGAGGGCGGTCCCTTCGTCGGCGGCCAGGCCCAGATCGGCTCCACCGACCTGCTCATCACGCTGGCCTACCGGCTGGCCCTGGGCGGGGTGACCCCGAACTTCGGGTTCGCGTCCGCGATCTCCGTCATCATCTTCTTCCTGGTGGCCGTGATCAGCTACATCGGCTTCCGCCAGACCAAGGCCCTCGAGGACGTGAACTGACATGACAATGCCCGGAAGCAACGACCCCACCCTCGGCGCGGTCGACGCCCACGGCTCCGACCGTGGCACGGACGGCGCCCTCGACACCAAGGCCTCCAAGGTCTACGAGGTGACCACGAAGTCACGCCGCGGGTCCTTCCGCGCCGTCTGGTGGCGGCACGCCCTGGCCCTGCTGGCCCTCGCGTTCGCGCTCTTCCCGATCATCTTCATCGTCTCCTCGGCCTTCAACAACGCGGGGACGCTGTCCACCTCCGGGCTGCTGCCGACGCGGCCCGGCCTGCGCAACTTCGACGCGCTGCTCAGCGACCCCGCGCGTCCGTACTGGACGTGGTACCGCAACTCGCTCATCATCTGCGTCGTCGCCACGGCCGGGACCCTCGTGCTCGGGGCCGCCGCGGCCTACGCGTTCTCGCGCCTGCGGTGGACCGGCCGGCGCTTCGGCCTGCTCTTCATCCTGCTCGTGCAGATGTTCCCGGCGGTCCTGGCCTTCGTCGCGCTCTACATCACCTTCGCCAACGTCGGCGTCGTCCTGCCGGGCATCGGCCTGAACACGATCTGGGGCCTGCTCCTCGTCTACCTGGGCGGGGCGATGGGCGGCAACATCTGGCTCTTCAAGGGCTACTTCGACACGATCCCCAAGGAGCTGGACGAGGCGGCCAAGCTCGACGGCGCCAGCCACGCCCGGGTCTTCTTCACGATCATCCTGCCGCTGGTCCGCCCGATCCTGGCGACGGTCGCCATGCTGGCCTTCGTCGGCCTCTGGGGCGAGTTCCTGCTGGCCAGCGTGTTCCTGAGCAGCTCGGACAACCAGACCCTCGCGGTGGGCCTGTGGGCCACCCGCAACGCTGACCAGAACCGCTACTTCGGCCAGTTCGTCGCCGGTGCGCTGCTGGCCTCGTTGCCGGTCGTCATCACCTACCTCCTCCTGCAGAAGCAGCTGATCGGTGGCATGACCACGGGCTCCGTGAAGTGATCGCGGCGGGCGAGCCCCATCACGACGGGTCGCCGCTCCACGTCTCGCAGCAGGCCCCCACCCTGGGGTCGGTCGTCTCGGTCCGCGTGCGGGTCCCGCGCGCGGCCCGGGTGACCGGCGTCCACGTGCGGACGACGCCGGACGGCGAGCAGTTCTTCTCCGACGCCCGGGTGGTGCACGAGGACGACACCGAGACGTGGTGGCAGGCGGAGATCACCTGCCACAACCCGGTGACGAACTACCGGTTCCTGCTCGACGCCGCCGGCGACCACGAGGTCAGCGGCGAGGAGGACCCGATCAGGCGCCCTGCGGCATACCGGTGGCTCAACGGCGCCGGCCTGCACGCGCGGGACGTCCCCGACGCCGCCGACTTCCGGCTGGTCGCCCACCCGGCCCCGCCGGCGTGGGCGACCGGGGCGGTGGTCTACCAGGTCTTCCCCGACCGGTTCGCCCGGGACGCCGCCGCCGAGCCCGACGGCGACCCCGGCGGCCCGCGGACCGACCTCCCCGGCTGGGCCACCGCCGCAGCCTGGGACGACCCTCTCGACACCGGCAAGGACCGTGGGCCGGCCCAGGTCTACGGCGGCACCCTCGACGGCGTGCGCGAGCACCTGGATCACCTCGTCGAGCTCGGCGTGACCGTGCTCTACCTCACCCCCGTCTTCCCCGCCCGCTCCAACCACCGCTACGACGCGACCACCTTCGACCGCGTCGACCCGCTGCTCGGCGGGGACGAGGCGCTGGTCCGCCTCCAGGAGGCGGCGCACGAGCGCGGCCTCCTCGTCATGGGCGACATCACCACCAACCACACCGGCGACGAGCACGAGTGGTTCCTGGCTGCCCAGGCCGACCCCCAGGGCCCGGCGGGGGACTGGTACGTCCGGGACCCCGACCACCCGGGCGACTGGGTCCGGTGGCTGGGCGTGGAGAGCCTGCCCAAGCTGGACCACGCCAACCCGGCGGTCCGTTCGGCCCTCACCGACGGGCCGGACTCGGTGGTCGAGCGCTGGCTCGGCCCCGGGCACGGCCTTGACGCGTGGCGCGTGGACGTGGCCAACATGACCGGCCGCTACCGCGACGTCGACCTCGCGCACCAGGTGGCCCGGGAGACGAGGGCGGCGGTCGACCGCGCCACCGGCGGCACCGGGCTCGTCGTCGCCGAGCACACCCACGACCACAGCGCCGACGTGACCGGCGACGGCTGGCACGGCGTGATGAACTACTCCGGCTTCACCCGGCCGGCCTGGACCTGGCTGCGGGCACCGGGCTTCGCGCCCAAGTTCCTGGGCAGCCCGTTGCGGGTGCCGCGGCTCGGGGCGGACCTCGTGGTCGAGACCATCCGCGAGTTCTCCGCGATCGTGCCGTGGCGTTCGCTCGTCCACAGCATGACGCTCGTGGGCTCGCACGACACCACCCGCGTGCGCACGCTCGTCGGCGACGACCCGGGGCAGGTGCGGGTCGCCGCCGCGCTGCTGCTGACCTCCCCGGGCATCCCGATGATCACCTACGGCGACGAGGTCGGCATGCCCGGCGACTTCGGCGAGGACGGGCGCCGGCCGATGCCCTGGGCGGACCGGGGCGTCCCCGGCGGCCGGTGGGACGAGGACCTGCTCGACACCTACCGCGAGCTGATCCGCCTGCGCCGCGCCTCGCCCGCCCTCACGGCCGGCGGGATCCGCTGGCTGCACGCGCACGACGACGCGATGGTCTTCCTCCGCGAGCACCCGGACGAGACGGTCCTCGTGCACGTCGCACGGGCCGCGCACGACGCCATACCGCTGGAGCTGGTGGACCTCCCCGGGGCTGCGGACGCGCGTCCCCTCGCCGGTGACGGGGTCCGCCTCGAGGGCGACCGGCTCCTCGTCCACGCCGAGGCAACGGGGTATGACGTGTGGAGCTGGCCGACCCGGGCGCCCGCCTGGGAGCCGGTCCCCGAGGACTACCGGGGCGGGTGGTGAGGGTGGGAGTCGACGCACGCAGCACCTCCACCGGCGGCGGCACCCGGGGCCGGCTCGCGGACCTCGCCTCCTACGCCGGGGTGAGCGAGGCCACGGTCAGCCGGGTCCTCAACGACCGCTCCGGGGTGGCGGCGAGCACGCGCCAGGCCGTGCTCACCGCGCTGGACGTCCTCGGCTACGAGCGGCCCAGCAAGCTCCAGCGCAGCAGCGCCGGGCTCATCGGCCTCGTCGTCCCCGAGCTGACCAACCCGGTCTTCCCGATGTTCGCCCAGATCGTCGAGACGCAGCTGGCGGCCGCGGGCTACACCCCGGTGCTGTGCACCCAGACGCCCGGCGGGGTCCACGAGGACGAGTACGTCCAGATGCTCCTGGCCCGGGGGGTCTCGGGCATCGTCTTCGTTAGCGGTTTCCACGCCGACACGCGCGCCAGCATCGACCGGTATGTCGAGCTGCGGCGCCGCGGGCTGCCGATCGCGCTCATCAACGGTTACCGCGAGGGGGTCGACGCGACCTTCATCTCGCACGACGACGTGGCGTCCATGAAGGTGGCGGTGAGCCACCTGCGCGAGCTCGGCCACACCCGGATCGGCTTCGCCACGGGACCGCCCCGCTACATCCCGGTGCAGCGGCGCATCGCCGGTTTCCGGGCGGCGATGCAGGGCGTGCCCGGGGTCGACGTCGACGAGATGATCTGCACCACGCTGTTCACGGTCGAGGGCGGCGCCGCGGCCGCGCTCCAGCTGATCGAGGCGGGCGCTACGGCGATCGTCGCGGGCTCGGACGTGATGGCGCTCGGGGTCCTTCGGTCCGCGCGCCAGCTGGGGCTGCGGGTCCCGCACGACCTGTCGGTGATCGGTGGGGACGACGTGCCGTTCATGGCCTTCGTGGACCCGCCGCTCACCACGGTGCGGATGGATGTCAACGGCATGGCCGAGGCCGCGGCGACGGCCGTCCTCGAGGAGATCGCGGGGGAGCCGGTCGAGCACCGGGAGTACCTCTTCGCCCCCGAGCTCATCCTGCGTCAGTCGACGGTCGCGCCCGCGGGCTGAGGGGATCCGTCACGCGGCCCGCGGCCACTCCAGCCGGTACCAGGTCGGCGACGTCCGGCTCATCGGCCATCCCAGTCCGGCCGTGGTCGCGGGCTCGACATCCAGGACCCGCCAGCCGGCGAACGCCGTCGTCACGTCCTCCGGGGAGACGCCGCCGGCGAACCACAGGATGCGCACCGGCTGGAACTGCATCATCAGCAGCGTCGCGCCGGGTCGCGCGAGCCGGGTGATGCTGGCCGCCTCCCCGCGGCGTCCCTCCTCGGCCAGCCCCTGGAAGCACCCGACGTCGAGGAACAGGTCGAACGTCCCCAGGTCCGCGGGGAGGTCGGTCGCGTCGGCCACCCGGAAGGTGGCACCGTCCGGCCCACGTCGTCCCGCCTGCTCGACGGCCCTCGGCACGACGTCGACGCCGACGTAGTCCCACCCCTGCCGCACGAGCCCGGGCGCGTAGACGCCACGTCCGCAGCCCACGTCGAGGACACGGCCGGGAGGGGTCCCGTGCTCGTCGCTCTCGCGCCCGAGCCGCTCGTCGATGCCGCGCGCGGCGACCTGGGGGTAGCGCTCCCACGGTCGCAGGCCCAGCCGGTAGAACCACCGGTAGTCGACCACCTCCTCATGGTCCTCCCGTCCTCCCTCCCCGTCCAGGCCTGTCGCGACCCTTGCGTGGTCACCCGTTCCGCGCCACTCGTCTCTTGCGGCGGTCGCGAGCCTCAGCCGGACGTCCGGCGTGCGCGCACCATGGCCCGGAACACCTCGACGAGGGCCGGCTCGTCCGCGACGCGGTGCTGAGCCGTCGTCGCGCCCGGGCCGACACGGACGGTGAGCCGTCGGGCGGCGCGCTCGCGGTCCCGGTCGTCGGCCAGCGCCTCGAACCCCTGCTCGTCGGTGACGTCGTCGCCGGAGTAGAACACCGCGTCGACGCCCAGCTCCCGCGCCAGCGCCACGAGCGCCACGCCCTTGCCGACGTGCGCCACGGCGAGCTCGACGACCTCCTTGCCGGGGGTCACCGCCAGGTCGGTATGCCGTGCGCCGAGGGCGAGGGCCGCCTCCAGGGCGGCGGAGCTCGCCCCGGGGTCGAGCCCCCGGGTGTGGACGACCCGTCCGGCGGGCTTGTCCTCGATCCGCACGCCGGGGTGCTCGTCGACGAGCGCGGCGAGGTCGTCCTGGAGGCGCTGCAGCAGCGCCCGCTGCTCGTCGGAGAGGGCCAGCCCGTCGGGCCGCCGGGAGTCCTCGGCCCCGTGGCTGCCCAGGAGGAGGATCGGCTCCCGGGCCCCCGACAGCTGCCGCAGCGGCCCCACGGCCCGCCCGGAGACCAGGGCGACCGTGGTGCCCGGGAGCGCGGCGAGCGCGGTGAGTGCCGGCATACCTCCCTCGACCGGGCGTGAGTCCATCGGGTCGAGGACGAGGGGGGCGAGCGCCCCGTCGAAGTCGGTGGCGACGAGGACCGTCGGCAGGGCGGCGAAGGCCTCGACGGCGGCGCGCAGGTCGGGGTCGAGAGTCATGAGGAGACCTCCTTGCGGACGGCGGGCTTGCCGGGTGCCGCGTCGAGGGCGGTGAGGAAGGCCTCGGCCCAGGTCTGGACGTCGTGCCGGCGCACCCGGCGGCGCAGGGAGGCCATCCGGCGCCGCTTGAGCGCCGGGTCGTCGCGGATCGCCCGCAGGATCGTCTCCTTCAGGCCGGCGATGTCGTGCGGGTTGCACAGGTAGGCCGAGCGCATCTCCTCCGCGGCACCGGTGAACTCCGACAGGACCAGGGCGCCGCCGCCGTCGTGGCGGGCGGTGACGTACTCCTTGGCGACGAGGTTCATGCCGTCGCGCAGCGGCGTGACGAGCATGACGTCGGCCACCTTGAAGAGCGCCGCCATCTCCTCCCGGCCGTAGGACTGGTGCAGGTAGTGGACGGCCGTGTCGCCGAGGTGGGAGAAGTCGCCGTTGATGCGCCCGACGGTCGCCTCGATCTGCTCGCGCAGGGTGCGGTAGGCCTCGACGCGTTCGCGGCTGGGCGTGGCGACCTGGACGAAGGTGACCTGCGGCGGGGCGATCTCGCCGTCGGCCAGCAGCTCCTCGATGGCGCGCAACCGGTGCCGGATGCCCTTGGTGTAGTCGAGCCGGTCGACGCCGAGGAGCACCACCTCGGGGTTTCCGAGCGAGGCCCGGATCTCGGTCGCCCGGGCCCGCACGCCGGGGCTGTCGGCCAGCTTCCGGAAGCCCTCGGCGTCGATGGAGATGGGGACCGACCCTGCGCGGGCGACCCGCCGGCCGGCGCCGAGGCGACCGTCGTCGGCCCCCTGCCAGGTGACGACGTCGCCCTTGACGCTGGCGCCGAGGACCGAGCGGCACCCGCGCAGGAAGTTGCGGGCGTCGTCGGGGCGCTGGAAGCCCAGGAAGTCGGCGCCCAGGAGGCCGCGGAGCAGCATGGCCCGCCAGGGCAGCTGGGCGAAGAGCTCGACCGGGGGGAAGGGGATGTGGTTGAACCAGCCGATGCGCAGGTCGGGCCGGCGGTCGCGCAGCATCGCCGGCACCAGCTGCAGCTGGTAGTCGTGCACCCAGACCGTCGCCCCCTCGGCGGCGACCTCGGCCACGGCCTCGGTGAACTTCTCGTTGACCCGGCGGTAGGCGTGCCACCAGGAGCGGTGGTAGGTCGGGGGGACGATGACGTCGTGGTAGAGCGGCCAGAGGGTGTCGTTGCTGAACCCCTCGTAGAAGTCGGTGACGTCCTCGGCGGTGAGCCCGACCGGGTGCAGCCGCAGCAGGCCGTCGTCGAAGGGGTCCGGGGCCTCACCGGGGAAGCCGGCCCACCCGACCCACGCCGCCTCCCGCTCGTGCATCACCGACTCCATCGCGGTCACGAGGCCTCCGGGGCTGGTCCGCCAGGTGACGGTGCCGTCCGGGCTGACGCTGCGGTCGACCGGCAGGCGGTTGGCGGCGATGACGAGGTCGAAGGTGCGGGCGGCGGATGAAACCATGCTGGCCTCTCGGTCGTTGATCCCTGGACGCCCACCCTAGGGCCCGACACCGACGACCGCCCGGGCGACCTGCCCGCACCGCGCCAGGAGACGGCATACCGTGGAACCCGTGACGACCGAGCTGCCCCGCACGCCCGGCGGCGACCAGACCCGCCCGGTGCCGGTCGTGCTGCCCCGGCGCCTGGGCGACTACGAGCTGGGGGAGCGGCTCGGCGAGGGCGGGATGGGCGTCGTGTGGCGCGCCACCGGACCGCGCGACCGCGACGTGGCGATCAAGGTGCTGCGCGAGCACATCGCCCACGACGAGCAGGCCCGGACGCGGCTACGCCGGGAGGTGAGCACGCTGGCGCGGGTGCACCACCCGCGGGTGGCCGCGGTCATCGACGCCGACGTCGACGGCCCGGCGCCCTACATCGTGACGGAGTACGTGCCCGGGCCGCCGCTGGACCAGGTCGTCGACGAGCGCGGCCCGCTGGGCGGCGAGGCGCTGCTGCGGCTCGGCCGCGGGCTCGGCCAGGCGCTGCGGGCGATCCACGCCGTCGGCATCGTGCACCGTGACCTCAAGCCCGGCAACGTGCTCATGGTCGGCGACGACCCGGTCGTCATCGACTTCGGCATCGCGCAGGTCGCCGACGACGCGCGGCTGACGATGACCGGGATGGTCATGGGGACCCCGGGCTACCTCTCCCCGGAGGTGGTCGAGGGAGGCGAGGTGAGCGAGGCCACGGACTGGTGGGGGTGGGCCGCCACGATCGCGTATGCCGCGTCCGGCCGGCCCCCCTTCGGCCGGGGACCGCTGACGGTCGTGCTCGACCGGGTGCTGCGCGGACGGCTCTCGCTGGAGGGGGTCGACCCGCAGCTGGCGCCGCTCCTGCGCGCCGCGCTCGACCCCGACCCGCTGCGGCGGCCCACCGAGGCGCAGGTGCTGGACGGGCTCGAGCGCTACGCCCGGCGGGAGGACGTGACCGGGGCGCTGCCGACCTGGATGCTGGAGCCGGCGACGGAGCAGGTCCCGTCCAGCGCGCCGGCGGCCGACGTGGACGTGACCCGCGTGCACCGGGCGCCCGAGCGGACGCGGGTCGCGCCGGTCCGGTCGCAGCCCCGCCGGGAGCCCCTCCCGCCCCCGCCCGTGGTGCGCCGCGCCGAGGAGAGCGGGCCGCCCGCGGGAGCCACGGCATACCCGCTGCAGCCGGTGGGCGTGCCCGGTCCGGGGGAGCGGGGTGGCCCGGACCCTCGGCTCGGTCGGAGCTCGCGGACCGGCACGTTGCTGGCGATGCTCGTCGGCTTCGTGGGGCTGGCGGCGACGGCGCCGCTGGCGGCGTGGGGGCTGTTCGCGGTATGGGGTGTGGTGGTGCGGACCGTCGACCGGAGCCTGACCAGCCTGGTGCTGCGCCGGCACGAGGCGGGGCGGCGGCGCAGCGACGTGCCGGTGCTGGTGGTGACCTCGCCGTGGCACCTCGTGTGGGCGGTGCTGGCGACGGCCCTGTCGCTGCTGCTGGCCGCGGGGCTGGCGGCCATCATGGCGGTCGTGGGGGCGGGGGTGCTGTCGAGCACCCAGGTCGTGCCGGGGATGGCGGCCGACCACCCGGTGGTGGTGGCGCTGAGCTCGGCGGTCGGGGCGGCGATCGCGTGGTGGGGGCTGGCGTCGACGTCGCTGCGGCGGGGCTCGCGGACGGTGCTGCGCGGGGTCGTGCCGCGCGGGGCGCCGACGCTGATCGTGGGAACGCTGTGCCTGGTCGGTGGTGGGCTGCTGCTGGGCTGGGGTGCCCTGGAGGGCGGGCCGGTGTCGTGGTGGCCCCTCGGGCCTGACTTCGACCCTCGGGACCTGGTGCCGAACCTGTACTGAGCGATGGCGGGAGCCGCAAGTCGTCGCGCATGCCGGGGCCGGTGTGCGCGATGGGGTGGGGGAGCGACACGCGTGACGCTGGTCACAACTGCTGGCGGGGGCGGGGCGCCCTCGCCTACCGTGGTCGGGCTCGTCCCATCCGTCACACCTGTCCCGTTCGTCCCGGTGGCGCAGGACGAGCAGATCCTTGATCGTCCCTCGGAAGGACCTGCCGGATGGCCACCACCGCCAAGCACCGCTCCGTACCCCGCGTGCCCGGCCTGCGTCGTGCAGGTCATGCCGCGCTGGCCGGCGCGGCGTCCCTCGCCACGGTCGGCGTGGCGACGCCGCCGGCGGCCGCCGCCGAGAGCGACAACGTGTGGGACCGGGTGGCCGACTGCGAGTCCAGCGGCAACTGGAGCATCAACACCGGCAACGGCTACTACGGCGGGCTGCAGTTCTGGCACCCGACCTGGACGAGCTTCGGGGGCGCCGAGTTCGCGCCCTACGCGCACCAGGCCTCCAAGGTGCAGCAGATCGCCGTGGCGCAGCGGGTGCTCAAGGTGCAGGGCCCGGGCGCCTGGCCGGTCTGCTCGGTGCGTGCCGGGCTGACCATGGAGAACGGCTCGGCGCCCTACCCGGGCAGCGGCACCCCGGCGCCCGCACCGGCGCCCGCGCCGACGGGGACCTGGTGGGTGGCGGCGCAGCCGGGCGCGAACGTCCGCAGCGGCCCGAGCACGAGCTATGCGGTGGTGGGTTCGGCGGCCACCGGCACGAAGATCACCGGCTCGATGACCAACGGCTGGGTCAGGCTGGCGGACGGTCGCGGCTGGATCAGCGGGTCCACGCTGACCACGACGCAGCCCGCCCCGGCACCCGCGCCCGCCCCGGCCCCGGCGCCCGCGCCGACGGGGACCTGGTGGGTGGCGGCGCAGCCGGGCGCGAACGTCCGCAGCGGCCCGAGCACGAGCTACGCCGTGGTTGGCTCGGCGGCCACCGGCACGAAGATCACCGGCTCGATGACCAACGGCTGGGTGAGGCTGGCCGACGGTCGCGGGTGGATCAGCGGGTCCACGCTGACCACGACGCAGCCCGCCCCGGCACCCGCCCCCGCCCCGCCGCCCCCCAGCAGCACCACGTCCTGGACCGTCACCGCGACCGCGGGCGCCAACGTGCGCTCGGGGCCGGGCACGTCATACGCGGTGGTCGGCGGAGCCGCGCACGGGACGAAGGTGAGCGGCACGCTCGAGGGCGGTTGGGTCCGGCTCGCCGACGCGCGCGGCTGGATCAGCGGGTCGATCCTCGCCCCGGCGGGCTCGAGCAGCGGGAGCGGGACCGCGTCCACGATGGCGCCGCTGGTGGTGGACGGCAGCCGCGGCCCGGCGACGGTCAGGGCGGTCCAGCGGTGGGTCGGCCTGGCCGAGACAGGACGCTGGGACACGGCGACCGTCAGGGCGCTGCAGGCCGAGGTCGGGACGACGGCGGACGGCAACTGGGGGCCGGCCTCGCAGGCGGCGCTGCAGACCCGGATCGGTATGACGCGGGACGGGTCGACCTACATGAACTACCGGACGTTGGTCGAGCTGCAGAAGTGGCTGAATGCCAACGTCATCGGGTGAGGCTCCGCTGACCGCTTAGACTCGTCGGGCCGTCCGGC
This sequence comes from Ornithinimicrobium cerasi, assembly GCF_003702705.1. Classification (GTDB taxonomy): domain Bacteria; phylum Actinomycetota; class Actinomycetes; order Actinomycetales; family Dermatophilaceae; genus Ornithinicoccus; species Ornithinicoccus cerasi. The sequence goes on from NZ_QZMN01000015.1 coordinate 104,217, forward strand.
TAGCGCCGGGCGGCGTGCTGGCGTGGCGCAATCGGTAGCGCACCTGTCTTGTAAACAGGTGGTTGAGGGTTCGAGTCCCTTCGCCAGCTCTCCTCCTGACCAGCGATTTCACCCCTCTGGCCTGCGGAAACGATGCTAGTGTGCCTTGGAGCGGCGTGGTCACACGTTGCCAGAAGTAGGCACGAAGTGGCACCCTTAGTGCACGTATGATGCACGAAATGGGGACGCGATGGCATCGAGACGAGGCTTCGGAACGCTGAGGCGGCTGCCCTCCAAGCGGTGGCAGGCCACCTACGTGGGGCCTGACCTGGCACGCCACACGGCTCCGCACACCTTCACCGCCAAGGTGGATGCCGAGGCCTGGCTCGCCAAGGAGTGGGCCCTGGTGAACGGCGACGGCTGGGTCCCCCCGAAGCGGCGGGCGGAGCTCGCCGAGCGGCTGGCACCACCCACCTTCGAGGAGTACGCCCGCCAGTGGCTCGCCGACCGGTCCCTGAAACCGCGGACCCGGGAGGGCTACGAGCACCTGCTACGGCGCTACCTCGAGCCGGAGTTCGGCGACCTGCTGGTCTCCGACCTCACGCCGGCCCTCGTGCGCCGGTGGTGGGCCAGCCTGTCTCCGGACCACCCGACGGTCAACGCCCGCGCCTACGCGCTGCTGCGGGCCATCCTGACCACCGCAGTCACCGACGAGCTCCTCGCCAGCAACCCGTGCCGCGTCCGAGCCGCCTCGAACCCGCCGACCAAGAAGGAGATCCGTCCGGCGACCGTCGCCGAGCTGGACGTGCTCGTGAGGGAGATGCCGGACCAGCTCGGCGCGCTCGTCATGCTGTGCGCGTGGTGCGCGCTGCGGGTGGGGGAGGTGCTCGAGCTGCGCCGGAGCGACCTCGACCTGAACCGCGGCGTCGTCAAGGTCACCCGGGCAGTGTCATGGGTCCGGGGCCAGCCGATCGTCGGCACCCCAAAGTCGGCCGCCGGCACCCGTGAGGTCAGCGTGCCGCCGCACATCCTCCCCCTCTTGCAGGAGCACCTGGAGAAGCACGTGGGACCCAGTGCGGGCGCCCTGCTCTTCCCCTCGATGCGCGACCGCGAGCGCCATCTGCAGCCGACGGTGCTGCATACCGCCTGGCGTAAGGCTCGGGCAGCCGCCGGCCGCGAGGACCTGAGGATCCACGACCTGCGGCACACCGGCGCGACCATGGCCGCCATGACCGGCGCCACGTTGGCCGAGCTGCAGGCACGTCTCGGGCACTCGACGGTGGCCGCCGCGCTGCGCTACCAGGACGCAGCTCAAGGGCGCGACGCCGAGATCGCAGCGAAGCTCTCCGAACTCGCCCGCCCTCCCAAGGAATGAGCAGCGGTGCGGAGGTTGGGGACCGAGGAAGTGCGTGACATCGCGACTCCGCCGATGAGCGGATCGTTGCCGAGCCGTGCCGGACGGCCGCCCGGTCGATGTCCGGACGCTTGGAACCCGTGGTGGGAGAACTGTAGTTGGGGATGAGCGCGCGCACCGATCCGACAACGCGTTAGTCATCCGCCAGACCGCTCTGCCGGCTGCTGAAAATTCAAAGTCTTGGAGCAGGGTGTCGGCGCGACCGGCTGCAATGGGACCTGCCAGAGAGATGCAGGTGTCGAGCCGGGCCGCGTTCGTTCGCAGGCGAAGGCTGGAGTGGGTTGTCCCCTATTGTTCGCCCAGCAGATCCAAGCATCCCTGCGTAAGATCTTCTGGGAAATGCTCAGCGATGAACTCACACTGTCTCAACTCAGCCTTGTTGGCACTAGTACTCCCAGTGTAGAAGACCCATACCATGAACGCGAGTACGGCAACAATGCTAACGCCTAGAACTGCCGCCATCCACCATGTAACGCCGAGGATGTCGGCCGAACGTTCAGCGCGACGTGCCGTCCGGAGGCGCTTGCCATACTCGGGCGTCATCTCCTCAATCTCAGGCAGCCACAACTTCGTCCTCGGTGGGCCTTTCGCGCTGCTCGAGGCGGTCGCTGAGTCACGAGGATCTGCAAGTGATAGCTTTTGCTGTGCTTTGGTGAATTGCGGATTCATTTCCAGCACTCGCCGGTATAACCCTTGAGCCTCGGCCAGGCGGCCTTGCCGCTCGGCAACCACTCCTGAGTACCAGACGGCCTCGACGTAGTTTGCGTCCAATTCGCGTGCTCGAGCGAACGCTGCTTCTGCCGCCAGGTAGTCCTTCAGGCGTAAGTGCGCTCGTCCTAGGAGAACAGCGGCACGCGAGTCGTGCTGCGCGAGCGGTTGGCTGATCGCAATCGCCATACGCGGGTCACTACCAAGCAACGCGAGGACATGAGCCTTCGTGTCAGCGTCCATGACTGTGACCTTTCATCCCTTAGTCCGAGGGCGTCGATCTGCTGACTCGGGCCTTGTCGGCAACCGCTTCATGCTTCGTCCTCTTCGGCATCTTCAGCCTCGTTGGCGTCGTCGACCTCGTCGGGGTCGGGGGGTGCTTGGTCGTTGGCGTCGTCGACCTCGTCGGGGTCGGGGGGTGCTTGGTCGTTGGCGTCGTCGACCTCGTCGGGGTCGGGGGGTGCTTGGTCGTTGGCGTCGTCGACCTCGTCGGGGTCGGGGGGTGCTTGGTCGTTGGCGTCGTCGACCTCGTCGGGGTCGGGGGGTGCTTGGTCGTTGGCGTCGTCGACCTCGTCGGGGTCGGGGGGTGCTTGGTCGTTGGCGTCGTCGACCTCGTCGGGGTCAGGGGAAGACGCATGCTGGCCCGCATCTTCGGCGCGAGCATCCGACGCGGGAGGCCCGGACTCTCCGACGCCTTCGTGCTGCGGGAACGCGGGCGGACCGTAAGCGCGCGAGTCAACCTGGACTCCCGGCGCGGGCGGGCCAAAGAAGCGCGAGCCCCCCTCGCGAGCCAAGAGTCGATCCAACTGGCGCTCCTCCCGCTGCAAGTCACGGTGGGCGCTTCGCACTCGTTCGACCGCTTCCATCACCTTGTTGACATTGGCGCTCGCCTCCTCGCGTGCTGCAGCCTCGGCAGCCCAGACACCTGCGAACGCACCGATCACGGCTGTTGCCGCCCCAATGACGGCCACGCTTGCCGCAATCTCCGGACCGGTGAGAACAGCTAGCGCGCCTCCGCCGATGGACGCAGCGGGCGAGGATGCCGCGACAGCCTTTGCCGCAAGTGCCCCAGCCATTGCGCCCATCGCGTTCACCTCGCTGGCCGCTTGAGAGACAACCTGCGAGATGGAAGGGCCTTCAGGCCCTTTGAGCGCTGTGGACGTGGCTGCGGCGAAGTCTTCAACGGCGTCCTGGTAGTCCGCCGCCGCGTCGGCGAATCTCTCCCTTGCGTAAGCAAGGTCCTGGCTGTGGTCCGACACTGCTTTACCTGGCTTTGCTCGGGCCCATAGGGCGTGTACTTGACGATACGCTTGGTGGCAGGTGGCGGGCAACGGACGAGCTGATCCGGTCACGGAGAAGAGCAGCGTCGCAGACCCCGCACGGGCGCCTAGTCATCGCGTTGACCTAAGGGCACTTCTCCGCAGCTAGAGAGCGGTCAGGGCTTGGTCACCAGAGGAGGTCGTCGGTCAGCACGAACGTGCGGGGTCCTTGAGGGCGAGCCCGTCGATATGGACGAAGGCACCATGGTGCGGAAACTGCAGCTGGGCCCAGGGCGACTCCAAGCAGGTGACGATCACTCGGTCACCGGGGTGGAGGAGCCCGATCGGGGAGAAACCCATGCTCGGACCGGGCCGGACGTTCCAGTCGTCGGTCCCTTCGATCGTGGCCTCTACGCCTTGCGTGGACATCTTTGCCCAGTGGTAGAGCAGTTCGCCGCGTATGGACCATGATACTGCGGCAACGAGCAGCACTAGTAGAACCAAAACCGTGAAGACCGTGCGCGACCGCCGGGCGCCCGCTCTTGAGGCTGCGTACACCGGTTCGACGGCGTCTCTCGGCAACGAGGGAGCACCAGCGCGACGCCCACCCAACTCAGAGGAGCGGTTCATTCGCGCCTGGTACTGGCGGTTGTGCTTTTGGAAGCTCTTCATCGCGTCCTGAGACTGGCGCTGGGCACGCTGGGAAGAAACGAGTGCGGGGTCGTAAGGCATGACTTTCCCCTGCAGGATGTCGGTACAGTGCAGAATGAGCTGGCCAACTGACGGCAGCTGACCTGATACCTGGCCGGCTGCCTCCTGTGACGGTCAGGTCTTAGGCTTCGGTGGGGATCGCCGGAGAGCCTTGGGGTCAGTCCCTTGGCTGATACCCGGCGCCCTAACCTGGTATATGTGCCCTGCGTCGGCAATGTTGCACCGCGACCGAGCCCTTCCTCAGAAACCGTAGTCGTGGACGACACTCTCGCCAGGCCGGCGCCGGAGGCCGGAGAATTGAGCGTCCCGGGGGCTCGCGGACGCGCGGATTTGCCGCCTGCCGAGCGGCGGCGTGTCGGCCCCGTTGCCGCATCATCTAGTGCCATCCTCCACCGATGCTGATTGCCTATGCCCGAAGTGTTCCGCCCTGGGCACTCGTCGGGATCGCGCTGATCGCTGCCACCGGGTGCGCGGCCCTAATCGTGCTGCTTCGCCAGGGCAGGCGCGACCTTGCCGGCTGGACAGCCTTCTCGGGAGTCTGCCTCGTCATCGCACTCATCACCTTGACTCCCAGCGGAGATTCCTTCGACGCGAACTGGTGCGCTCTCGAGGACTGGACTCCAACTCCTCCTACCCAACTGCTCTCCTTGAGCCACGACGCGCTCAACGTCTGGGTCTTCGCCTTCCTCGGCATCGCCGTAGCCGCACTGCCAGGACGGCAATTCGTCCTCGGCGCAGGAATCACTCTGCTTGGACCGCTGGCCATCGAGTGGCTCCAGTACCTGCTGCCTGCCCTCGGCCGCAGCTGCCAGTCCACCGACCTCACGAACAACTGGGCCGGTGGCGTGGCGGGCTTGGCGGTCGCCGCAGCTGTCCGTGCGCTCAAGAGGTAGAACCACCCGCACGGATCTGCCGCCGGTCGTGCCCTTCTACAGGGTCGCGCTCTCATGCCACGCCTTTGCGGTCTCCTCGTCGTAGTACCGCGTGAACCCACACCCCCACGCGATCGGTGAGTCCATCGGTTCGCCTCCCCACCGCGCTTCACCGCTCACAAGCAGGCGCGTTCCGACCCGGAAAGGCAGATCTTCCTCCGCGGTCCCTTCGCCAACTACCTGCAGGTCGACCGTGACCTCGTCCGCGTCACCACCGTCGAACCACTCACGGACTTGGAACGTGACGCCCACAAGGTTCAGGTCACCGTCATCACCCCGGTCAGTGACAGACGGCCCCAGACGTACGACGATCCCATCGAAGGCGAAGCCGCGATTTTGGAGTGTGTCGAGCGAGTAGGACTCGACGCAAGCGGCCGCACCACCATCTGGCAGTGGACCGCCTTCGTCTTGCGCTACGTGCTCGCTGCTAGCGGTTTCGCCTGCAGCTGCATCCACACCTCGAGGGCCCTCTGTTCTCTCCGACTCGCCACTGCCGCAGGCGGACAGGATCAGTCCAAGGCTCAGAATCATCCCAGCGGTGCTGTGCATTCGCATCGTGTGCTCCAGGTCGGCGTCGGCTCCAGGTAGGACGCCAGCGTCCCCGCCGGAGTTCCCTACCGGACATCCTGTACTGCCGCTGTGAACGCGTAGCGTCCGACCATGCCGCGTGGAGGACGGCTGCGCTCGTCCGACTTTGCCGCAGGTCGCGCCTTGCTGTGGGTGATTCAGGCGGGGCGGGACAGCTCGTGCTCGACGGCCCGGCGGA
>NZ_QZMN01000083.1 GCF_003702705.1 Ornithinimicrobium cerasi
GCTGTGGAGGCGGCGCCTTCATCGACCGCCAGCTGTACCTGCCCCGGGAGTGGATCGAGGACAGGGCACGCTGCCAGGCGGCAGGGATACCGTCCTCGGTAGAGTTTCAGACCAAGCCCCAACTGGCCCAGCGCATGATCGAGCGCGCGCTCGATGCCGGGGTGCCTTGTGGCTGGGTCACAGGCGATGCAGTGTATGGCGGCGACCGGCGCCTGCGCGCGTGGCTGGAATCGCGCGAGCAGTCCTTTGTGCTGGCGGTTGCCTGCAATGAGCCCCTGTGGTGGCAAGGGCCCAACTACAGCAGCGCCCAGACCATCGCACAAGCGCAACCAGCAAGCGCTTGGCAGCGCCTCTCAGCAGGCGCGGGTGCCAAGGGCGAGCGGCTGTATGACTGGGCGCTGGTGCCGCTGTGGCGCCTGCAGCTCGATGAGCAGGAACGCAGCTGGGGACACTACCTGCTGGTGCGCAGATCCCTGGGCGAGAAGAGTGAGCATGCGTACTACGTCGTGTATGCCCGGCGCGACAAAGCCAGCGCCGCCAACCTGGTGCGGGTTGCAGG
>NZ_QZMN01000084.1 GCF_003702705.1 Ornithinimicrobium cerasi
CAAGTAGCACTACATAGGTTCCCCTCTCTTTTGATTTATAAAATCAACATTCTATGAACTTGTTATTAAGGAGTACCACCAGCATTTTGAAAAAAACCACGCTAAGAGTATGCAAGATTTTATGCAAAAAATCGGAAGACATAAGGAACTATGGGGAGGCCGAAAAGCCCGCCATAATAGGAATGTATAAAAAAATGCATAGAATCATAGAAAAAGACAAAGGCGGATTCCTTGTGGGAATAGGGATCCGCCTTTGTCTTCACTACCGATAATGAGACGTTATGTTAACTGATAGTGTATGGAGTATACAAAGAAAACAAGAGTATGGCTACCACATTCTTGTGATAAAATGGAATAGAAAGGGTGATTTAATTGAATATTTTATGGGACTTTGACGGAACACTTTTTAATACATATCCTGCCTATACCAAAATACTCTCTCTAGTACTTGGAGAAGAGATAGATAAACAGGAGATTTATAAAAAATTAAAGATTTCATACTCACGTGCACTAGACTACTATAATGTTTCTAGTGACCAGAAAGAGAAAATGAA
>NZ_QZMN01000016.1 GCF_003702705.1 Ornithinimicrobium cerasi
AATGTGGCGTGGCAAACGCAGTTTCGGAGGAGCAAGCCGCCCACGAGCCTGAACCATCCGACTCTGCCGCGTGGAGGACGGCTACGCTCGTCCGACTTTGCCGCCAGGAGCGCGCACGCTATTGCCGCCTGCTGGATCCGTCCGTCCTAGTCGCTCAGGTACCCGGTGGTGGGGTCGATTTCGGCGAGGAATGACCGGACGGCCTTCTCCAGCTCCCCATGCGACTCCCACTGTTGATCGGAACGCCGCGTCGTGAATCCGTATCCCGCGCTGGGGCCGCTCACCCAAGTCACGTGCCACGCTCCTGGCTGCTGGGTGTCGGCTTGCGCGCGGAAGGTCTCACCATCGACAGTCAAGACAACCGGTTCTGGAACGTCCACGCCCGAAGTCTCCCATCCGCTCTTGCGCTCAGCGCCGCCGGCTATCCGGCGAGTGCGACAGTTCCCCGACGCTAATCTGGCTCTTCGTCTTTGAGGGTGGGGTCATAGGTTCAGCCCTCCGCCGATGAGGAGCATGCGGAGGCGGTAGTTCTCGAAGTTCGTCAGTCCTCGCGCGATCCGCCGGTGGAGCTCGATGAGGCCGTTGATGGCCTCGGTGCCGCCGTTGGTGGCGCCGGTGGTGAAGTAGGCCAGGAACGCTTCCTTCCACCTGCGCAGGGTCCGACCCAGGCGGGCGACCTCGGGGATCGGGCAGGAGGGGAACGAGGCGACGATGCGCTCGGCGATCTTGCGGCCCTCGCTCTTGTCGGTCTGCTTGTACGCGGAGCGCAGCTGTTGGGCTTACTGCCAGGTGAGGTCGACGGCGTCGTGCTCCTCGCGGACGGCAAAGGCCCGCTCGATCCGGGCACGCTGCTTGTCGGTGAGGTTCTCCTGTCCGGCGCGCAGGATGGTCTGGATCCCGTACAGCGGGTCGCCCTTGCGGCCGCGGTGCCCGGTGGTGGCCTGCTGCACCCGACGCCTCACCTCATCGACGCATCTGGTGCCGAGAGCGACGACGTGGAACGCATCGAGCACCGCGGTCGCGTCGGCCAGCTCCTCATCGATCGCGGACTTGTACCCCTGGAACGGATCCAGGGTCGCGACGTCGACGGCTGCTCTGAACTGCTCCCCGCGGGCCTGCAGCCAGTCGGCGTAGGCGGCCCGGGTGCGACCCTGGACGAGGTCGAGCAGACGTGCCCTGACCTGCCCGTTCTCGTCCGTGCTCAGGTCGACCATGCCGGTCAGCTCCTTCGGGCCGCGGCCACCGTCGGCGACGGGCTTGGTGGAGACGTGGTGCCACACATGTTCATCTACTCCCAAGGTGGCCACGCCGGCGAAGCGGGTCTCGTCGGCGGCCGAAGCGGTCAGGATCGGCTTGATCGCCGACCACACGGTGCGCCACCGCACGCCGAGCTGGCGGGCCACGCCCTGCACGGAGGCGTGCTCGGAGCGGATCTGACCGATCGCCCACCGCGCCGCCCTCGTGGTCAGCAGCCCGCGCGGTCGGACCAGGTCGGGCAGCTGCTCGGTGAACGTGGCCATCTCGCAGGCGCCCTCGCGGCACCGGTAGCGGCGCTTGCGCCAGATGAGCACGACCGGGGTGTCGAAGCAGGGTGCGTCGACCAGGCGCACCACGCGTCGGCTGTGCGCCTCGGCCACCGTCCCGCAGGTCGGGCACCCGGTCGGGACCGGGCCTGACTCGACCGTCACGGTGAGCAGGTCCGGTTCCCGCCGCACGGCGGTCACGTGCAGGCCCTCCAGGCCCACGAGCAGGTCGCAGTTGTGGCAGTACAGGTGTACCGGACCACGTTCTGGCTGGCCCTGGCCCTGGTCCTCATCCTGGCGATGGCCCAGCTGGGCCTGGCCGCGTGGCGCAGGGACGGCGCAGACCTCGCCCAGGCCGGCATCGGGGTCGCGCAGTTCGTGGTCGTCTTCGCCGGCTGGATCGGGTACTGCGTGATGATCCTGGCTGCGGCGCAGGGTCTGACCCGGTCCCTGATGCGGGCCATGTTCGGGGTGGAGCTGTTCGCCCACTGGGAACCCTCCGAGGTCTTCGTCATCGCCACCGAGGACGTCACCGACACGCTGCTGGCCACCGTCCTGGGGTTCATGGGCATGTTCCTGTGGCTGGCTGCGATCGGGTTCCTGCTGGTGATGCTGACCCGGGCCGGTGCCCTGCTGGTGCTGGTCGCCACCGGGCCCATCGCCGCGGCAGGCCTGGCCAGCGGGGTCGGAGCTGGCTGTGCCCTCGGGCTGCTCGGCGTAGTTCTCGATGCTCATGCCCGCGCCTCGCTCAGGTCGTTGGTGTTGCTCGCGATCTGTTTCCGCGCGGCGTCGTCGAGGTGCCGCAGGCAGTACACGAGCTTGCTGGAGTCCAGTCGGCGCACCTGCGCCCCGGCGGAGAACGCGGCAGCCGCCTTGGGGTCCCAGGCCAAGGACGCCAGGACCGGGGACCGCCCGCCGCACACCGGGGCCAGGACCCTGCCGACCTCGGCCTCGCTGTAGGGCCGACCGGGGCCGATGAGCACCACGCCCAGCGACGAGGCCCCACCGACCTCCTCGAGCTCGGTGTGCAGGGTGGCCAGCCACGACCGCAGGGCCGACAACGACACCAGGTCCGCCCGGCACGCCACCAGGGCCAGGTCCGCCCCGTGCAGCAACGGCGTCGGCGCCCCGGCCAAGCCCAGACGCCCCACGTCGACGAGAACGTCCTGCCCGGTGCCCTCCAACGCCTTCAGCGCCGCCAGCAACGGCTCCCACAGGCCGACCAGCCCCCGGGCCTGACCGTGCGAACGGGTGCCGGGCAGAAGCCCCACCTGGGAGTCGGGCAGAGACATGGTCAGCGACGGCAGCGCCGCCCGCAGCCGGCCCTGCTGCTGGGCGGTCCACAGCTCCAGCAACGCGTCCGGCGGCACCATCTGCCCGCGCAGGTAGCCGGCCAGCATGGACGCACCGCCCGTGGGGTCGGCGTCCACCAGCACGGTGGGCCGCCCACGCGACAGCGCCCATCCCAGGGCGGTCGTCGTCACCCCCGGGGACCCGGAGGCCGACGTCAACGTGATGACGGCCATCTCAGTCGCCCTCCCGGCTGTCCAGCACCAGCGCGGCCCGACCCGCGGAGGCCCACTGCGCGATCTGCGCCGCGTTCTGCTCCGGGACCAGGACCGACACCACCGTGTGCGGCGACTCGACCGAGGCGGTCACTCCGACCACCTCGGCCCCGAAGACGGTGTCTGCGGACTCGAACGCTGCGGGGTCTCCGGCCTGGCCGGGTGTGGCCACTACCCGCACCCGGTCCCCAACCATCAGGGGTTCGCCGGGCATCAGCCCGGACGTCAGCGCCAGACCCACGACTGATTCACCCCTTCCCGGCACCACGTGCTCGGTCGTCGCGTCGGGGGTCAGCAGGGTGCCGGCGGACAGGTCCCAAGGCGGCACGCTGGCCGACGAAGGAGTCCAGGTCGCCGGCCGGGACGAGCTGCAGGGCCGGGTCCGGGGTCACCTGGACCGTCATCAGGTCCGCCACGGTGATCGTCTCGCCACGCATCACCGTGTCCCGCACCGCCACCGCACTCGTGGCATCGGTGTTGGACAGAAACACCCACACGGCCAGCAGGGCACCCATCACCACCAGCCCGAGCCCTGCCAGGGCCAGCAGCGGCCGACGGCGCAGCTTCGGCGGCGCGGCCACGCCGGCCGTCTCCACCGTCGGTGGGGCGGTGCCGGGCGGCAAGGACCCGCCGGTGCCGCCCGGGCCCTCCGTGGTGTCGAACTTCTTCGCCATGTGCGTCTCCCCGTCTCTGCGCTGTTTGCTTGAGGCCCCTCCCCGAACGCTCTTGCTCCTACTGGCTCAGCACCTGGGCCTCCCCCATGACGATCTGCCCGTCCCGGACCAGGTCCATCTCGATGGTTCCCGACCGGCCGAGCCCGGCCCAGGTGATGACCCAGTACGAGGTGGCGGAGACCGGGTAGTGCCCCTGCTGCTCGTACCGGTGGCCGCAGTCCGGGCTGTCCATGTCACCGAACCGGTCCTCGTACGGGGTGCCCGGGGTGGTGCAGACCACCGTGGTCCCATCCCCCATGTGCCACTCGACGCGGTCCACCAGGGCTGTCGCGGTCACCGACCACGGCCCGCTGGTCGCGGTCCTGGTGATCGGCCCCCACGTCGACCCCTCTAGGTCCTGCACCCACATCCATGTCGGCAACCCCACCAGCCCGACCCGGCCGGGCCCTTGCTCCGGAACGATCCCGATCTCGATAGCCCTCAGGTGCATCGACTCCACCGCCGCCCGCGCGAGCTCCTCCGGGTCGGGCGGCGCACCCCACGGCGGGCTGGGTGCCCACCGCGGGATCGTGTCGGGCGGCAGAGGGTCAGTCAGAGTAACGCCCCGGGAGCACCAGAAGATCGCTCCGTCCGTGCGCCCGCTCCACACCGGGTCCGCCCAGGATGGCTGCGGCTCGGCGTACTTCGTGTAGCAGCCCCAGTCATACGACCAGTACCAGTCATGGACTATGCAGGCGACCTCGCGGTCGAACAGCGGGTCCGCGCACACAGGGTCTTCACCGCCCCCGCCACCTCCTGGTCCGTCTCTCGGCGGAGTTGGGTAGTCCGGCGGCGGAGGCTGCACGTAGATGAGGCACTGTCCCGTGAAGTCGTCCTTCTTGTCGCACTGAGGTTCTGCTTGTGCGGGACCGACCCACAGGAGGGTCATGGCCCATCCAATGGTGAGGAGGAAGCCTAGGACTCGCACGCTTCACTCCTACTGCTGTCCTGGACGACCACCCACCCGTACTCCGTGGAGCCCTCCCGCTCGAGGACGAAGTCGTTCAGGATCAGGTCTCCCTCTTCCCGCTCCGGGGTGATCTCGTTTCCGTCGTCATCGAAGACTGCGGTGTCGGAGTAATCCACGCACCCCAAGACCGTCGCTTGATCGTCGTCCACATCGACCTCCAGTACGGCAAGCTCCCGCCCACCCTCGAAGGTCAACCCCTGTGCCTCATACGACATCAATTGGGTCACCCACTGCTCCCGCGCCGCGTCTCGGGACCAGGGGTAGATGCCCTCGATGTCTTTTCCCGCATAGGCCTCGTTCAGTGCATCGACGTAGGCCAGCAGCGTCTCCTCAATGTCGGCCTCGTCCTGCTCCTCGGCCGACAGCTCCGGGCGCGCAGTGGTGGTCTCGGCGGCGTCGGCCGGCGCTTCGGTCGTCGCAGCAGGTTTCGATGTTGAGGGCGTCGCCGTGGTCGGTGCCGGCGTCGTGTCCTCGTCATCGGGGCCATCGGCACAGCCAGTGAGGCTCAACACCCCCGCTGCGATCAGACTCGCCAGTCTCACCCGAGTACTCGACATGTCTTGTTTCCTTCCATGCCTACCAAAGCGGCCGATCTGCGGTCTGGGTCTCACCCCGCCGACAACTTGGCACATTACCGCTAGTCCGACGCGGGCAACCGTCGTCTTCCGGAGGCTGTGGATAACGTGCAGCAACGCACCGGCGACCCCCTCCTGACCTTGTCCCAGGCGAGCCTAGAGCCCAGGCCTGTCCCCGCCGAGGGTTCTTGCCAAACCTTTACCAAGGTCTGTCAACGTAATCCCGCGAGAATCAGGGCCGCCGGCTCGCGGCATCGCGAGCATTCACCAACGCCTCTTCCACCCGTGCGGGCTGGACATCCAGGGCCCGAGCTAGGGCGCGAACAACATCCGCGCCTGGTGCCCTGACGTAGCTGCCGCCTTCCCACCTCCTCAGGGTGGACGTCGACGTGCTGGCCGCAGCGGCGAGCTCTCTCAGGCTCATCCCTCGGACGACTCGCAACTCTCGTAGAGCCAGGGCCTCGAAACCGTCTCGCTGCAGCAGGTCGACGGGTTCCACCCCGAAGGCCCGCGCTATGCGCAGCAGTGTGGCCGGCCTCGGCACCGCGAGACCCCTCTCCCATGCCGAGACCGCAGCAGCGCCCCTGACGCCAACCATCATGGAGAGCGCCTGCTGCGTCCAACCGTTGCTGAGTCGCAGATCGCGCAGACGCGCGGCGCTCACCGGCACTCTCGCGTACGCAGCAGAGCTCTCGGCGGCCACGACGTCCACGCGCTGCACTATAGGCTCCGATTGTCAGGCGACATTGGCTGTGGCCAGAGGGCGATGAGCCCCAGCATCCTGCAGATCTGCTGAGACCCTGAGCAGCAACCTGCCGCTTTTGGAGGCATGAGCACTCCAGGCAGACCTGAATCGACCCCCCGCCGACGCCTTCAATTCGAGTCGCTTACCGAAGCGGCCAGACGGACCGGCCTGAGCACCCGCACACTTCGCCGCAGGATCGCTGAAGGACGCTTGCCTGCCTACAGAGCAGGGCAGCGAGTCCTCCGGGTGAACCCCGAGGACGTAGATCGCTTGATGGTTCGCGTGCCGACGGTGTGAAGAGCACAAACTGCGGGGCTGCTGCCGGGCTAGGTAACGCGGGGAACACACCCCCTGATCCGTCGACCCGCCTGGCGGCACGGTGCGTCACCGGCCCGGCGCTGTCCCTCGGCAGCGCCAGGTCCGTCACTGGATGCGGCTACTAGGATGAGCCTTAAGGAACCCAGGGACGACGCCTTCCAATCGAGCTGGAATCGAGAGCGACCAGCGGAAAAGTCGTGCACGACCGACCCGGGAGGGCGCGCTCGGCTTACATACCCATCCATCACTGCACATGGTGTCCGGGAAGTATGTTACGTGTCGTTTCTGTCGCCTATTGCCTGACGAGGACTCAAAGGGACAAGGGCCACTTGTAGTTGTGCTTTCGGCAGACGTTGTAGATGCGCAAGAAATCGGAACGCTCGTTCCAGTCTTCTGGAAGATCAACGGGCACCAGCGCAAGCGCAGAAACGATTTCAGCGGGATGGGTCTTGTCGATACCGAGCTCACGCACGATCAAGGCCTGGTAAGCCGTCATTAAACTGCGACTTGCAGGATCGACCTTTTCTGCCTTGTCTGCCGCCTCACGATATAGTCGCATTCCGCGATGAAGATCGCCATGGGCTAGATAGGCCAGTCCTAGCGTTGCGCTCAACACGTGGTTGCCCTCCACGGCTGGTTCCAATAATCGAATAGCCTCCTCAGCGCGTCCACTCATCGCAAGCACGTAAGCAGAGTTGTTTAGGAGAAGACTATCATGCGGGAAGTGGGACAGGGCGTATTCAGCTACTTTGACCGCGTCGTCCCATCGCTCCTGACCGATTCCGATGGAGACAACGGCCGCAGCGGCAGACATGACATTCTCAGGCTCAAGTTCAAACCACTCTTCGGCAGCATAGCCAGCTGCATCGTTCTCGCCCTCAAGGACAGCGATTCGATGCTTGAAGTATGCGCGGCGAGGCGGCGTTGTGTTATCGCCTAGTCGTGACACCGCTTGACGCAGTTTCGGGGCCTCGGATCGAAGTTGTGCAACTTGCGCATAACTAAGCACAATGGCATCATTGTCTGTGATTTTGGAAAGTAGACCGGACAAACGGTCTAGTGCCACCCCCCGACTGATCCTGCCCATTTCATACTTCAGGACAGACAAATTAGCTTGCACCGTTCCCTCCAAGGCCTCGTCACCTTCCCTCCGTGCCGCTGTAGCGGCCTGCTCAAGAAGGGAGACCGCTCTCGCTTTCTCGCCCGCGGCTAGAGCAATGCGAGCCCGCATCTCAAGGAGGGATCCGTCTTCTACGACACCCGACGCGTCCAGAGACGCCATCTCTGCCGTTGCCCTCGCGATATCCCCCTGTGCCAGGAGCAGCTCCAAGTAGTGCAGCGATATGTCTTTCCGCCCAGGGGCGGTGCGCGTCGCCCGTAGCGCCGCGCGCGTCGCCTTCTTCTTTGCCCCAAGGTGCCACAAAGAGATGGAAAGATTGAACAAGGAGTCCACGTCCTCTGGCGCTTCATTCACAGCGTGCCGCAGGTCGCCAACGGCGCTCTGCCAGTTTCCGGACTGTGCATGTAGGTACCCTCGGAAGGACGCCACAAGGGGACCACTGCGGCCGACCAGAGCATCCTCGGCCTCCGCGATCTCACCCATGCTGCTAGCCAGGAGCGCAAAAGTGACGGAAAGAGCATCGCTCAGGCGCGCTCCGCGAAGTGCGTCGTAGGCATACTCCGCATGTCCGCAGCGGAGCAGAACCTCTGCGGCGATTCGTGCTGAAGCTGCGTCCGAAGGATCCGTGTCTCCGTGACGGCGTTGCAGGCTCAAGTCCAGAGCCTCCCGGGCGGCGGCGACGGCCGCGTCGACTTCGTCGAGTGCGATCTGTGTTTGTGCCAAGGCGGCAAGCGTCGTGGAGGTGCGGCAGCCTTCCACCAGGCGCAGCGCCCGATCCCGTGACCGCTCTGCGTCTACGCGGCGCAAGGCAGCAAGCGACTCGTGAGCCGAGATGCCAAAGGCCCTCTCGGCAGTTCTATGCATGGGGTGGCTGCCGGCACGCCACGGGCTCACTAGCTCCGGAGTCTTCTGATCGACGGGTCGGATCTCTTCGAGTACTCCTAGACCACTCACGATGCGCTCCTATGGGCGTTCTTGTTCGAGCGATATATTGGCCGCCGAGAACTGACATTAAGGCGGCGGCCAAGAATGTCGGCCCTTCTCAACAACCAGGCCAGCCCAGGATCAGGAGCCACACGCTTACCATGGGGTGGGCGTGGTTGACGTTGGGCCGGTACGGGGTCGCAAAGCTGTTTCAGCAGCGCAATTGACTCGTGGCGAATTACTGGTGGCAATTCGCCACCGAGCTCTTCGATGGCCCGCGAAAATCGCGGCCGCAAAGTTCCCAGGTCGCGCCTGTGGCCACTTAAGAAGTCGCGCTGGCCCTCGGACCGGGCATCCTGCCACGAACCGACAGCCAACGCGGTCATGGGGTGACCCGTCGCTAGTTCAACCAACAGAGAGCCAAGCCCGTACAAATCTGCGTTGCGAAAGTCAGCGGCTGTACTGCCACCTTGAAACCACAGATGCTCAGGGGGTGCATAGCGAAGATCTCCGCGCCCGGAGATATATTCGATTTCCGGCAGGGAGGGAGGATTCGCAAAGTCCTTTGAACGCCCGAGATCCGCGAGGCGGACTTCACTGTTACCTTTCTGTACCATGAGCAGACAATTACTGCTCTTGAGGTCTCTATGTGCTACCATATTCAGGTGCATTTGGTGAACGCCCTTTACTGCTCCCCTCCAGTGGTTCAGACGTTCCCCCCAAGGCAGGGCTTGTCGTCGCGTCGGATCAACAATCAACTCTTCTAGTGCGCCTGACGCCATGGCGAGAATGTGATACTTGAAGGGAAGGGGAACGGCAACGCCATTCACCGATACGGACAACGACTCGCTGCCTGACTCAATCCAATTGATGACGCTGGTGCACCCGGAAAGTTTACACAACAACTCCCCCTCACCGTCGAACTCGGTAGCTGCTTGGGCGTCGTTACCGGGCGTCAAGACCTTCATTGCGTACCGGCTACCGGTGCCTAAGTGCACCGCCTCAAAGACCAAGCCAAAGTGACCCTCGCCAACGCAGGCATCGAGTCTGTAGTCACCAATTACCTGGCCCGAGAGGGCTCCGACCCAGGGGCCGGCCGTCACTCCCTAGCCCCGCCGCCATAACGTCGTCTAAGACGATCGAGTTCTTCGGGGTGTTCTTTGAGAATTCGAATAATGTCTACGGGAACGCCACCCTGGGCGAGCGTCATGACGTCGGCAGAGACTCCGTAGTAGGCCGAGAGCCGCTCGGACAGTTCAGGCCCTAGACCCCGTTGACCACGTTCTACTCGCGACAGCTGCGAGGGGGCCACGCCAATGTCCGCCGCGGCGCTACGCAGGGAGCGTCCCTGCTCGCGGCGTAGGCTTCTTAGGAGGTTGGCGGTCGTCGGGGTCGACGTCATCAGATCAGAATACGCGGTGTTGCCATACTTGGCAACACCGTACAGGCTCCCTCACCTGCAAGCTCGGGTATGCGGAGTCGCGGCGCCGACGGGTTCCTCGTCGTGGGCGGCGCAGCAAGGCGGACGCAGCCGCTGAGGGGCGCTGTACTCGGTGTGTGAGCGATGTCCGACCCTCGCGCGTGGCCGACACCGACATATCCCGGATGAGTGCGCGCTCATCGGCGGATCCGGTCTGTCAAGCACCTCGACGACGGACGCCTTCGTACCTTGAGTCAGCTGGGTTGCTGGGCTTGGGCGAGGCGGGAGAGTTGCTCGGCGATGTGGGCGTCGCGGCCGAGGGCGGCGTGTTGGTAGCGGAGGGCGGCTTGGGGGGTGGAGTGGCCGATGCGGGCCATGAGTTCGGCGAGGGTGGCTCCGGTGCGGGCGGCTAGGACGGCGCCGGTGTGGCGCAGGTCGTGAATGCGCAGGTCTGGCCGGCCGGCGGCCTCTCGCGCCTTGTGCCAGTGCCGGTAGAGGGTGTTGGGGTGGACCTGGACCTCGGGGTCGGTGACCGAGGGAAAGACCAGCGCCTCGGGCGCGGGTCCGACGTGGGTGGCCAGGTGGCCGGCCAGGGTGGGGAGCAGGTGGGGTGGGATGGCCACGTCCCGCACGCCGGCGGCCGACTTGGGGGTGCCGACGGTGACCTGCCCGTTGGTGCGGACCACTCCGCGGCGTACGTGGACCACGCCGGTGGCCAGGTCCAGGTCGGCGCGGCGCAGCTCGGCCATCTCCCCGAACCGCAGACCGCACCAGGCACCCAGCAGGACCAGGGCCTGGTACCGGTCCGGCATGTGCGCCACCAGGATCGTGAGCTGGTCCAGGGTGGCTGGTTCGACCCGGCGGGCGCGGGTGGTGGTCCCGCCGCCGCGGACCCGGCAGGGGTTCGCGGCCAGGATCTCATCGGCCACGGCGGTGGCCAGGATCGAGCGGAGCAGGGCGTAGGCGTGGGCGCGCTGGGTGGGCCGGTGCGGGTCCAGGCCGGCGTGCCAGACCCGCACCACGGCCGGGGTGATGTCCCGCAGCGCCACGTGCTCGAACTCGGGCAGCAGGAACCGTTCCAGCAGGCGCTGGTAGAGGGCGCGGGTGCGGGGCTTGAGGTCGCGCTGGGACAACCAGGCGGCCGCGTAGGGGCCGAACGCCTCGGCGGTGCGGGCCACCTTTGCCCGCCGCGAACGTGTCGGGGACCAGGTGTCGTCCTGGATCAGGCGGCGTTCGTGGGCCAGCCACGCCTCGGCGTCGGCGCGGGTCTGGAACGTGGAAGGGGCCCGGTGGAAGTCCTGGTCCGGCCCCATGTAGAACGCCTGGTACCGCCCGCCCGACCGGCGGCGGATGGTGCCGAAGTCACGCTTGGACCGAGTCACGACCCTCCTGTTCGCCGGCAGGTGGGCATAACTGGGGCATAACTGGTGTCATCTCGTGTCCTCTTGTGCCCGAACCTTTCACGCGCTACTGTACCTGTCATCGCAGGTCAGATGCTTGCGACGCAGGTCAGCCAATCGGTGACCGTGGCGGAGTGATCTTTTCAAATCCTGTCACCCCGACCAGAAGCCGCAGGTCTCTGACCTGCGGTTTTGTCAGTTTTCGGTCGCCAATTCGCGTGAAACTGTCGTCTCGGGCATAACTGCGGCTCAAGTCAGGTGTTGACACAAGCGGCCAGGCGAGGCCAGGTTTGCACGCGCGTTATGCCCGACGCACCTCCTCCAGGTGTGTCCGGCTCGATCCGCGAGACCCCCCCGGGGCCGCAGGCGCGGGACGGCGCCGCTGTAATCCAGCGTCGGGCCGACGCACGCGACCTCGTGCATGCCCACCACCGCACGTCCAGGCTCCCGCCGCTGCCCGGCCGCACCCCCGGCTCCACCAGCCGGCGCCCAGCCTGCCGGGAGCCGCACGGATGGTCAGCTCTCGCCACAGGACCCTCCCGCCCACGACGGTGCCAACAAGGCGACCACCCGTCGCGCGGGCCGTGCGGCGGCCGACCGGCCTCACCACTCATCCTCGGACTTGGCCCGGACGGAACCCCGCTGCTCGTACTCCTGCGGGTTCAGCCTTCCGGGGGCGAGACGCTAGTCGAAAGACTGCCTCACAGCGCCTCGTGCAGCTGCTCCATGCGCTCGATCTCGGCCTCCTGGTCTGTGACGACCTGCTCGGCAAGCTCCTGCACGTCCGGGTGCTGCCCCTCGTCCAGGGCGGTCTGCGCCATGGTGACGGCGCCGCGGTGGTGCTCAATCATCAGCTCCAGGAACCGGGCGTCGAACGCCTCACCCGACAGCCCCTCGAGCTCTGCCATGGCCTCCTCCTGGGACATCCCGTCCATCTCCATACCGCCGGAGTCCCCGTGGTCCATGCCAGCCATGTCGTCGTCGGCCGCGGTCGGCTCGCCCCACTGCTGCAGCCAGGACTGCATGAGCTCGATCTCAGGGCCCTGGGCCTGCTCGATCTGCCCGGCCAGCTCCTGCACCTCGGGCGTGACCGCCTCCTCCTGCGCCAGCTGCGCCATCTCGACTGCGCCCTCGTGGTGGACGATCATCATCTGTGCGAACATCGTGTCGGCCTCGTTGTGCTCCTGCGCCGCCTGCTCGGCATCCGTCGTGGTGGTAGCGGTCGAGCCGCCGCCGCCTGCGGGTTCGGTCGAGTCGCCGCAGGCGGCGAGGAAGGCGGTGACGGCCAGGGCGGCGGTCGCGAGGCGCAGGCGGGGGGTGATGATCATCATCGGGGACAGCTCCAGGGGTCGGGGACGGTGCTCAACGAGTAAACGTTGTCGCACGGTGCGGTTCCACCTGAGAGGGGGCCTTTCAGGAAACCTTCATCGAACCGACGTCGGACCTTCGTCCCGCGTGGCGCCGGGGGGGTCAGAGCCGGGCGGTGGCCTCGCGCAGTAGGTCGTCGGGGTCGAGCCACATCGAGGGGTAGTTGCCCTGCCACCGCTGCATCCCTTCTGCGTCGACGAGGACGAACCCGTGGCCCGGGAGCCCGGCGTGCATGCCCTTGCCGAGCGTCCCGTAGGCCTGGGACACGGCCCCGTCGTCGAGGAGGTACGGGGTGCTCACGCCGAACGCGTCCAGGTCGACCTGGATCTGGGCCGCGGTGTTCATCACGATCGGCAGGACGACGATGCCGGCGTCGGCGAAGCCGGGGTTCTTCTCGATTTCGGCCATCTGCTGGGTGCACGACGCGCACCCGGCACCCTCGTTGAAGTAGAGGAGCACGGGCGAGCCGCGGTAGTCGGCCAGGGACACGGTCTGCCCGGTGGTGCTCGGGAGCGTGAAGGCGGGCGCTGCCCCGCCGCCTGCCTCGTTCGTCGTCGGCCGGGCCTGCCACAGACCGAAGGCGACCACCGCCACTAGCGCGAGCAGCACAGCCAGACCCAGGAGCCGTCGGCGCTGCCGCACGCGGGTCTGGCGCTCCTTCTCGAGCCGGATCTGGGCGACGTGCGCCTGGCGACGCGCCTGCTGTGTAGCAGTCATGGTTTCCACTCCTTACCGTGGTGCGCCCGTGTGCTCGTGGCACGGGTGCGTGGGTGCATCGTCCGCCGCCGCGGTCGTCCTGCGTGTCCGGTCGCGAAGCGTGAACCACACGAACGACGCCGCGAGGGCGAGCAGGCCCAGACCGAGCAGCGGTTCCGGCACCGGGGCCACCCAGCCGAGGACCTGCTCCGCGGTGCGCGTGACCCCGTCGCTGGCGACACGCTGGAACCAGGTGGCGTTGCCGGTCATGGTCGTCGACCCAGCCAGGGAGATCACGGCGATCCCCATCGCGACGAAGGCGACCGCGACGGCCACGTTCACGGTGTTGGTGTGCAACGTCCGCCCACCGACGCTCCACCGCAGCGCCTTGGCCCTGCCCCACCGCCGCTCGCCCAGACCTGCCGCGTCCCAGGCGAGGGCCATGACGAAGAGCGGGATCACCATGCCGAAGACGTACGCCATACCGAGCAGCGCTCCGCCGAGCGCGCTGCCCGAGAGCGCCGAGAGGGTCATCACGCCGGCCAGGACCGGGGCGCAGCAGCTGGAGGCGATCCCGGAGAACACACCGAGGCTGAAGAACGTGGCCGAGTCGCCCCTGGCGGTGTCCGGGGCGCGCAGCACCGAGGGCATCGACCACATGCGCCCGGACAGCGCCAGGAGACCGAGCGCGATCATGAGCAGACCGCCGGCCCAGTACAGCTGCACGTGGTACTTCGCGATCGCTCCCGCGACCAGGCTGACGCCGAGGGTGATGGGCACCAGGACGACGGCGAGTCCGGCGGCGAAGACGAAGGTGAGCGGGAGGAGGCGCCACCTGTTGTTCTTGACCGCCGCGGCGAGGTAGGCCGGGGCGAGGAAGACGATGCAGCAGGGGGCGAAGAGCGCGACCGCGCCAGCGAAGAAGGCCGCCAGGATGCTGCCCGTGGCCAGCAGCTCGGTGCCCATCAGCCAACCCTCGCTGACCGTAGCGCCGCGCCCAGCCGGCGTCTGGACAGACGCCCGTGCCCGAGGACCCGACCGTCCAGCAGCACCAGCGGGAACATCGCGGGGCGGTGTTCGGCGATCAGCCTGCTCCCCTGCTCAGTCTCTGCGGGCACCACCTCGAGGTACAGCTCGCCGCGCGCTGCCCGCCTGCTCAGCTCCTGGTGCGCGTCCTCGCACAGGTGGCACGCCGAGCTGGTGAGCAGGGTGGCTCGCGGGACGGGCGTGGAGCCCGCGGCGGGTGCGGCGCCCACCCGTGCGCCGGTGAGGCGGCTCATCGGCGGGTGCCGTGCTGCATGAACAGCATCATCACGGCCATCATGCCCAGGCATGCCAGGGCGTAGACGGTGGCGCCAAGACCTGCCGAGCCGCTGAGGATCAGCAGGCCCACGATGAGCAGCATGGGCAGGCACATCAGCCACATCGCCCACCCGTGCGCGCCGTGCCCACGGGGGGCCTGGGCAGGTTCCTCGCGATCTGCCGTCACCGTCGGCAGTTGCGGGGGGCCGCTGATGCTGCCGCGCGGTCCGCTCGCGGGACCATGAGGGAACTGGTTCATTCCGGGCTCCTCGACTCGTGGTGGTCCTCACAGGCTCCTGCGCAGGGGTTGCCGTTTCGGCACGGGGATGATGAAGTTTTGGTCAAGGTCGGACGTCGCCCGTGGGCAGTGGGGACGCCGACGAAGGGAGGTCACCCTGATGGCGATGTCGCACGGTGCTCACGCCGGGGCCGAGGGGGATCGCAGGGCACTGGTCATCTCAGGCTGGCTGACCGGTGGCTACTTCGTGGTCGAGCTCGTCGTGGGGCTCTGGTCGGGGTCGGTGGCGGTGCTGTCCGACGCGTTCCACACCTTCTCGGCCGTCGGCGGGGTGCTGATCGCCCTGGCCGCGCAGCGGCTCAGTCAGCGGCCGGCGACGGCGAGGGAGACGTTCGGGTGGGGCCGGGCCGAGATCCTCGGCGCGCTGTTCAACGGGGTGTTCCTGGTCCTGATGGCGGGCTACGTCTTCTGGATGGGTGCGATGCGGCTGTCCGAGCCGGTCGAGCTGCCGACCACCGTGATGCTGTGGGTCGCCGCCGGTGGGATCGCGACCGAGGTCGTGGCGTTCTGGCTGATGTACCAGCGGCAGAAGACCAACCTGAACATGAAGGGCGCCTTCTGGCACATCCTGCAGACGTTCGTCGGAAGCCTGATCATCGTCGTCTCCGCCCTCGTCATCCGGTTCACCGGGTTCCTGGCCATCGACCCCCTGCTCGGGATGGCGTTCGGCGTCGTGCTGCTCTGGGCCTCATGGAGCATCCTGCGCTCCTCTCTTCGGGTCCTGCTACAGGCCACCCCGGAGGGGTTCGACCTCGAGGGCGCGGTCGAGGCGCTGGCCAGCATCAAGGCGGTGGAGGACCTGCACCACGTGCACGCGTGGAGCCTGACATCCGGCCGGACGGTCTTCTCCGCGCACCTGCGGGTGGCCGACACAACCGGGAGCGACCGGGTGCTTAAGGAGGCTACGGAGGCGCTGCGCACCGGCTTCGACGTGTACTTCTCCACCCTGCAGGTCGAGCAGGAGTGCCTCGACGAGCAGGCTGCCGCTGACATCGACATCACCAGGCGCCCGCACCCCGGCAGATGACGGGCGCCCGTGATCACCCGATGTCGGCGGTACCAGCCGTCGTCCGGCAGGAGCGACGCCTGCCGCACGTCGGCGCCCGGCTCATCGCGTCCTGGGCCCCCGCCTCCGGCAGCCGATGCCCACGGGGTACCCGTCCTGTGACCCGTTCCCAACCTGCATCAAACCTTCATGCCTTCTTCGGTGGACCCAGCGGGCTGGTCGGCGATAGTCCTGGTTGACGACCCTCAGGCCGACCAGAACCGGGGGCCGACATGTCACACCACCTGCATGACCACATCCCAGCCCCGACCGTGGGAGCAGCCCCGCCCGGCGTCCCGCTACCTCGCCGCGTCGCGGGTGTGTGGGCCGGTGTCCGCGCCGGGTTGGGTGCCGCGCTCGGGCTGGTGCCGCACCTGCTGCACCACGTGGGCCTGGTGGCCGGTGCCGCGGTCCTGACGGGCGCCGTCGGGAACGGGGTCTTCTACGTCGTGGGGCTGGTGTTCAGCATCCCTCTGCTGCGCAGGCTGCGGGCCAGGTTCGGCTCGCGGTGGGCCCCAGCGGTCGGCGTAGCGGTCTTCACCGCCTTGTTCGCCCTGTCGGCATTCGTCGTCGGGCCCGCGATCAGCGGCGAGGCCGACACCCCGCCACCCGCCGAGCCTGCCGTGACGCAGGACCACGAGGTGCATCACTAGACCCGAGGCGTGGGTGAGGGCAGAGCGGCCGCCCCTGTCCAGGGGGTCGGGCACCTAGTCACGAGGAAACCTCCCGACCTTCATCGAAACTTCACCGATCCCGTCAGATCTTCATCGCCGTGCCGGCCTGGTTCGGGACATCGCCGGTGTTGTCTACCACGAGAGGCCATACCCCACGAGGGTATGGCGGCGACCCGGAACTGCCGGGCCGCGCACCGATGGAGGTGGGGTCACATGACCGTCAACGATGGACTGATCGTCCTGGTCGCTGCTGTGCTGACCGCTTTGCTCGGCTGGTACTTCTTCGGGCCGAAGAAGTCCCGGCAGGCCGACCTGGAGGACGGGGTGCAGGTCGTGCGGGTGGGGGTCAGGGGGGGCTACAGCCCGGACCTCGTCGAGGTCCGGGCCGGGGTCCCGGTCCGGATGCTCTTCGACCGTCAGGAGACCGGGGAGTGCACCTCCCGGGTGGTGATCCCGGGCTTCCGTATCAACCAGCTGCTGCCCGCCCACGAGACGACCGCCGTGGAGTTCCTCCCGGAGGCCGAGGGCGACTACCGCTTCGCCTGCGGCATGAACATGGTCAACGGCACGGTCAGGGTCGTCGGCGGCCGCACCGAGGCCCCCCCCGCCGCCGTACCGGCCGCCACCCTGACGGCCGAACCACCCGCAGGCCACCGTCACGGGCAGTCGGACCCTCCCCTCCCCGGCAGCGACACCGACCGGGCCGACCGGGGCCGGTCCTGGCAGACTGCGTCGTCGGTGAACGGCCTGGGCGACGATGCCGAGGCGCGCGAGCGGGCGGCGGAGCTCAAGGACCTCACCGGCCGCGTGGTGCTCGGCACGGTCCTGTCGCTGCCGGTCGTCGCAGCGGTCATGCTCGAGGAGGTGTTCGGCCTGCACTGGATGCCGGACGCCCTGATGAACCCGTGGGTCCAGCTGGCGCTCATCACCCCGGTGTTCCTCCTCACCGGGTGGCCCATCCACAAGACCGGATGGCTGGCGCTGTCCCACCGCACCGCCGACATGAACTCCCTGATCACGCTGGGCACGATCGCCGCGTTCGGGTACAGCCTGCTCGTCACGCTCACGCCGCAGCTGCTGCCTGAGCAGGCGCGGTCCGTCTACTACGAGGCGGTCGGGGTGATCATCACCCTGATCCTGCTCGGCCGGCTGCTGGAGACGAAGGCGAAGGCCGGCACCGGTGAGGCGATCCGCGCGCTGATCGGGCTGCAACCCCGCACCGCCCGGGTCGTGCGCGAGGGGACCGAGCTCGAGGTCCCCGTCGAGGCGGTCGTCCTCGGCGACGTCCTGGTGGTCCGCCCCGGTGAGAAGCTGCCCGTCGACGGGCAGGTGCAGGACGGCACCTCCGCCGTGGACGAGTCCATGGTCACCGGCGAGCCGATCCCGGTCACCAAGAGTTCAGGGGACAGCGTGATCGGGGCCACCATCAACCAGACCGGCTCCTTCCGGTACACCGCCACCCGGGTCGGCGCCGAGACCCTGCTGGCCCAGATCATCAAGCTCGTGCGGGAGGCCCAAGGGTCCAGGGCACCGATCCAACGCCTGGTGGACAAGGTCTCCAGCTACTTCGTCCCCGCCGTGATCGGCGTGGCAATCTGGACCTTCGTCGCCTGGGCCCTGTTCGGCCCCCAACCGGCAGCGGTCCTCGCGCTCGTGGCTGCCGTGTCGGTGCTCATCATCGCCTGCCCGTGCGCCCTCGGCCTGGCCACACCCATGTCCATCACCGTCGGCACCGGCAAGGGCGCCACCCACGGCATCCTCATCCGCTCCGCCGAGGCGCTGGAGACCGCGCACAAGCTCGACACCGTCGTCCTGGACAAGACCGGCACCATCACCAAGGGCGCCCCCGCCCTGACCGACGTGCTCCCGGCCGAAGGCATGGGCAGAGACGAACTGCTGCGCCTCGTCGCGGCCGTCGAACGCTCCTCGGAGCACCCGCTGGCCACCGCGATCGTGGCCGGCGCCCAGGAGGAAGGGCTGGAGCTGCCGGAGGCCACCGCGTTCGACTCGGTGACCGGGCAGGGCGTGCGCGCGCTGGTCGAGGGCCGCGAGGTGCTCGTCGGCAACCACCGCCTCCTCGCCACAGCCGGCATCCACGCCGCACCCGCCGACGTCGACCGGCTCGCCGCGGACGGCAAGACCCCCATGCTGGCCGTCGTCGACGGCCGCTTCGCCGGCGTCATCGGTGTCGCGGACACCCTCAAGGACGGTTCCGCGGCCGCGGTCGCCGCGCTGCGGGCCCGGGGCATCGACGTCGTCATGATGACAGGAGACAACGCCGCCACCGCGGCTGCGATCGCCCGCCAGGTCGGCATCGGCCGGGTCGTGGCCGAGGTCATGCCCGAGCACAAGGCCGCCGAGGTCCAGCGCCTGCAGGCCGAGGGCCGTGTCGTGGGGATGGTCGGCGACGGCATCAACGACGCCCCCGCCCTGGCGCAGGCCGACGTCGGCTCGGCCATCGGCACCGGCACCGACGTCGCCATCGAGTCCTCCGACATCACGCTGGTCTCCGGGTCCCTGTCCGGGCTGGTCACCGCTGTCGACCTGTCACGGGCCACGATGCGCAACATCCGCCAAAACCTGGTCTTCGCGTTCCTCTACAACGGCCTGGGCATCCCCGTCGCCGCCGGCGTGCTGTACCCGGCCCTGGGCTGGATGCTCAGCCCCATCATCGCCGCCGCCGCGATGGCGTTGTCCTCGCTGTCGGTGGTGGCGAACGCCAACCGCCTGCGGACGTTCACCCCGCGGGGCGTCCCGGAGGTCACACAGACCCTCGCCACCGAACCGGTGGTCGAGGTCGGGCATGGACCTGAGCAGGACAAGAGCAAGGAGACCTCAATGTCCCAGACCCCGAACCGCGTCACCGACCCCGTCTGCGGGATGAGCATCGACCCCGACACGGCCGCCGACCACACCCAGCACGAGGGTCTGACCTACCACTTCTGCTCGGCCCACTGCGCGGCCACCTTCGCCCAGGACCCGACGCGCTACGCCCCCACGGGAGCCTGAGCCAACCGGTGGTGCCCACCCTCGCGGGCGGGCACCACCGGCCCAGCCATCTACCAAGGAAGGACCCGGGCATGAACGGAGCATCCAGCCCGACACCTGTCCGCCCCGCCGCTACCGCAGAGCTGATCAACCGCCTGCACAGGATCGAGGGGCAGGTCCACGGCATCACCGCGATGGTCGAGAACGGCGAGCCGTGCGTGGACATGCTGACGCAGATCGCAGCCGCCCGCGGTGCCCTCCGGGGTGCAGCCCTCGCGCTCCTGGACGAGCACCTGCGCCGATGCCTCGTCGACGTCGCCCCGGCGACCCGAGCGGAGGCCGTCGACGATGCCTCGGACGCGATCGCACGCCTCCTCCGCAGCTGAGTCTTTCCTGCACTTCATCGAAACTTCATCGTTCCTGCGTCGTCGCTCAGTCCCGGGCACCCAGAGTTGCTCCCGGGACCGGCCCCGCAGGGGCCGGCGAACACGAAGGAGCTCCTCATGGCCGGACCGGACGCGAACGGCACGTCGCCACTGAGAAGGGGTCGCCTGCTCGCCGTCGGGGCGCTGGCCCTGCTCGTCGCGGGTGCCGGGACGGGGACGGCGGTCGTGCTGAGCCAGGACGACGCCGAGCCCACGACCGCGGTGAGGACCCCACCGGCTCCGGACACGACCACGACCGCGGCACCGAGGGCCCAAGCGAGCGCCGCGCCCGCCGAAGCACCGGGAGGGGTGCAGGGCACCATCTGGGTCGCCAACGAGGCGCAGGGCAGCCTGACCGCGATCGACGCCACCACCTACGACGTGGTCACGACCGCCACGGGGATCGAGGGGCCCCACAACGTGCAGGTCTCCCCCGACGGCCGCTCCCTCTGGGCCGTCAGCGGCCACGACGGTGCTGCCCTCATGGTGGACGCATCCACGCTGGCCTCGCACGGGGTGACGGCCACCGGCGGGTCGCCGGCCCACGTCGTGGTCTCCCCCGACGGACGGACCGCCTACGCGACCAGCTCCGCTGACGGGACCGTCTCGGCGATCGACACCTCGACCATGGAGGTCGTCGCGACGATCCCCGTCGGTGACGGGGCGCACGGGCTGCGCCCCAGCCCGGACGGGTCCAGCGTGTATGTCGCGAACGTCGGCTCGACCACGCTCAGCGTCATCGACACCAGCGAGCACGAGAGGGTGGCCACGGTCGAGGTCGGCGAGGCGCCGGCGCAGGTCGCGTTCTCCCCTGACGGTGGGTTCGTGTATGCCTCCCTCAGCGGTGAGGGGGCGCTCGCGAAGGTGGACGTCGCATCGCGCGAGCTGGTGGCCACCGTGCAGGTCGGGGACGTGCCGATCCAGACGTACGTGACCCCGGACGGCAAGCACGTACTGGTCGCGAACCAGGGCACCGAGGACGCACCGGGCACCACCGTGTCGGTCGTCGACGCCGCGGCCATGGAGGTCGTCGCGACGATCGAGACCGGCCGCGGCGCGCACGGGGTGGTCGTGGAGCCCACGGGCCGCTTCGCCTACGTGACGAACCTCTACGACGACGACGTGGCCGTCATCGACCTGGGGCAGTTGGCCGTGGTCGCCAGGGTGCCGGTCGGGGACATGCCCAACGGCATCAGCTTCTCCCCCGTCACCGTCGCTGCCCGGGGGGACGTCGAGCTGACGATGCCCCACGTCGACAGCGACGCCGGTGGGCACGGGCACTGAACCGGCCCCCCCCCGCACGAGCGGGGCGGCATACACCTCCGGCCTCCCCAGATGGCCCTACGAGGGACTGGCGCCCTCCTCCCGGAGGGAGTGCTGCCGTGTGAGCAGCGGCAGCCGGAGGGTGAACGTGGACCCATGTCCGGGGCCGGCGCTGGAGGCGGTGAGGCTGCCGCCGTGCGCGTCCGCGATGGCACGGCTGATGGTCAGGCCGATACCGGAACCCCCGTGGTCCCGGTCCCGTGCGGTGTCACCGCGGTAGAACCGCTCAAACACATGGCCAAGATGCTCGGCGGGTATGCCGTCGCCGGAGTCGGTGACGATGAGGTGCACCTCCTCGCCCGCCCGCGCGGCGGAGACCACCACCGTGCCTCCCGGCGGGGTGTGGCGCACCGCGTTGCGCAGCACGTTGTCCATCACCTGACCCAGCCGGTCGGCGTCCACCTGGACGATCGCGTCGCCTGCCGACCCGTACTCGCCCGTGAGGCGGACCCCCGCTCGGGCGAACGCGTCCGCCTGCCGCTGGACCGCGGAGCTGACGAGGTCCTTCGCCCGCACGGGTGCCAGGTTCAGCTCCAGGCGCCCTTCCTCCGCGCGGGAGACCTCGTCGATGTCCCCTGCCAGGCGGGCCAGCCGGGCGGTGTGCTCGGTCAGGATCCGTTCGGTGCCCTCGTCCCACTGCAGGACCCCGTCGCTGAGACCCTCGCAGCACAGCTGGATCGTCGAGATCGGGGTCCGCAGCTCGTGCGCCAGGTCGGACAGCAGTCGTCGGCGCGTGGCCTCGGTCTGCTCCAGCTGGCCGGCCATCAGGTTGAAGGCTCCCGCCAGCGTGTCTAGCTCGGCCCCCCCGCCCGCGCTCGCCACACGCGCCGAGAGGTGACCGCGGGACACCTCGGCCGCGGCCGTGGTGAGCGCGTCGAGCGTGCGCTGCATACCCCTGGTCAGCCACCAGGTGACCCCGACGGCACATGCGAGCGAGATCAGCAGACCGGCGCTGAGGGCGACGAAGGAGGCGTCCCGGAAGCCCTGCTCGATGTGCTCGAGCTCTGCGGGGTCCCACACGGGCCGCACCTGGAGCACGTGGGCGTGGAAGAGGCTCGGCCCCAGGAGAAGCGCGACCAGCCCGGCGGTGAGCAGGCTGGCGAGCAGGACGACGACCTGCGCCAGCAGCAGCCTGGTGGCCAGCCCGTACCGTCGGCGGGCACCGGTGCTCATCCCGAGCCCATCCGGTAGCCCACGCCCCGTACCGTCTCGATGAAACGCGGCTCCGCCGGGTCGTCGCCGAGCTTGCGACGCAGGTGGGCGATGTGCACGTCGACGATGTGCTCGTCACCGACCCACGCCGGGTCCCAGACCTGGTCGACCAGCGTCCGTCGGGAGAACGCGAAGCTGGGTCTGCGCGACATCACGTCGAGGATGTCGAACTCCGTCCGGGTCAACGGCACCACCTGGTCCCCCAGCAGGGCCTGACGCGCACCGGGCTGCACGGTCAGATCGCCGAACACCCGCGGCGGGTCCTCGTCGACGCCCGCACCAGAGCGCCCCCGGCCGGCCGCCGGCCCGCGCGGTCTGCGCAGCACCGCCTGCACCCGCGCGACGAGCTCCCGGGCGCTGAACGGCTTGGTGATGTAGTCGTCAGCACCGACGGACAGGCCGATGACGCGGTCCATCTCGTCGCCACGGGCGGTCAGCATGAGGATGTAGCAGTCGGAGAACGTGCGCACCTGTCGGCACACCTCGATCCCGTCCAGGCCCGGCAGACCCAGGTCCAGGACGAGAACTTCAGGACCCTCCGCGCGGGCGGTGGCCACGGCCGCAGGGCCGGTGTGCGCGACCGAGACCTCGTACCCGGCCCGGGTCAGGTAGGTGCCCACCATCTGGGCGATCGCCCGCTCGTCATCCACGACGAGGACCTTCGTGCGTAACAGCTGCGCATCGGCGTGCGGCGTCGAGTCCATAGCGCTGAGTCTCTCCCGACGCAGCATCTGGCGGGGAACCTGCGCAC
The DNA here is from genome assembly GCF_003702705.1 of Ornithinimicrobium cerasi. Taxonomy (GTDB): domain Bacteria; phylum Actinomycetota; class Actinomycetes; order Actinomycetales; family Dermatophilaceae; genus Ornithinicoccus; species Ornithinicoccus cerasi. The sequence continues at coordinate 23,356 of NZ_QZMN01000016.1, forward strand.
GCACCCGTGCAGATCTTCGTCAGATCTTCATAAGGCCTCAGCGAGATCCGCACCCTGAAGCCGTGACCATAGGGGGTGCGACGGCGCCCTCGGGCGAAGGAGGCAGCCATGTGGACCCACGGGATGAGCGCGACAGCGACGTGGTGGATGTGGGCGCTGATGGCCCTGGCCACGGTCGGCTTCTGGGTGCTGGTCGCCGTCGTCGTGCGGATGGTCGTGACCCGCTCAGGACCCGGCCAGCACACCGCGCCGACCACAGCGGACGCCTCCGGCTTCCCGGTGGACCCGGTGCCCCAGAACCACAGGTCATGGATGAGCCCCCCACCCCTACCCGTTCCCGACCCGGTTCAGACGTCGCCCCAACGGCACGCCTCCCGGCCACCCGGCGACCGCGTCAACCCAACGGGCTAGGGCGGGAGCCGTCATGCGCACGTCCCTGCTGGTCAAGGTGCTGCGGGCGAGGCGCCTTCTCAGGCGACGAGAGACCTGGACCGCGGCCCAGCTCGCCGCTCACCAGGCGCGATCGGTCGCTGCCCTTCGGGAGCATGCGCGGACCACCTCACCGTTCTACCAGCGGTTCCATGAGGGCCTGGACGATGCGCCTCTCTCCGAGCTGCCCGTGCTCACGAAGACGATGCTGATGGAGCACTTCGACTCCATCGTGACCAGCCGCGACCTCCACCTGCCCCAGGTCCAGGCATTCCTGACCGGCATGCACCCCGGCGAGCTGTACCGCGACCGGTACTACGTGGCCGCCACCGGGGGGACCACCGGCCGGCCCGGAGTCTTCGCGTGGACGCCGGACGAGTGGGCCGGTGTGCTCGCCTCCTACAGCCGGCCCTACGCCTGGGGACGAGCGCCGCTGAGCCTGACCAGACGCACCCGGATGGCCGTCGTGAGCTCGAGGACACCGTGGCACCAGTCGGCGCTCGTCGCCTCCACCGTCGACAGCCGCATCGTCCCGACCCTCCGCCTGGACGCCGGCACACCGCTGGAGGACCTGACCGCCAGCCTGGACGCCTTCCAACCAGAGGTACTCGTCGGCTACGCCTCCATCCTCCGACTGCTGGCCGATGCCCAGGCCGAGGGGCAGCTGCACATCTCGCCGACCGCGATCTTCAGCGCGTCGGAAGTGCTGACGGAGGCCACGCGACGCCGCACCGACCACGCGTGGGGGCATCAGCCGTTCAACGTGTACGCCGCCACCGAGACGGCCGGGATCGCTGCCGAGTGCGAGCACCACGCGGGCCTGCACCTCTTCGAGGACCTCGTCGTGACCGAGGTCGTCGACGAGAACCACCACCCGGTGCCCGCCGGCGAGTTCGGCGCCAAGGTCCTGGTCACCGTGCTCGGATCGCGCACCATGCCGCTGATCCGGTACGAGATGAGCGACAGCGTCCGTCTGTCCACCGCCGAACCGTGCCCGTGCGGCATGCCGTTCCTCCGGCTCGACGGCATCCAGGGCCGCGAGCAGGAAGCGCTCCGCCTGACCGGCACGTCCGGCACCGACATCGTGGTGCAGCCGGTCGTCTTCCACAGGGTCATGGACACGGTCCCCCTGTCCGCGTGGCAGATCATCCAGGACACCGACGGACTGACCGTCCTGGTCGTCGGTCTTCGCCAAGGCGTCGCGCCTCAGGACGTGGCTGCCAGACTGCATCGCGAGCTCGACCGGATCCGCGTCGCACCCCGGGTGGTCACGGTCCGGGAGGTCGAGAGAATTCCCCGCACCGCCATCGGTAAAGCACCACTCATCCGCATTCTCCGGTCGCCAACGCACTGACAGCGGCCAGCTCCAACGCGAGACAGCGCCGCGTCCGGCGAGAGTCACCCTGTCTCCTGGTCCAGGACTGTGCCATCTCCCTGCGAGTGCGTGCGCTTGCTCTTGCGCCACCCGTAAGGAGTCATGCCGGGTGGCTTGTAGACGTTGAGCACCTGGATGAGGAGCAGCAGGACGAGAGCTGCGGCTGCGTGGAACAGGTCACCCCCGTACTGGCCCAGCTCGTCGTCGGCAGTCGTGGCGATCGCCTGCACCACGACGCTGACATCGGGCATGTGCACGAGCAGGACGATCACGGCGAGGCTGGTCAGGGCGAAGCTGACCAGCACCCAGTAGTACCTCAACAACCCCCACCTGGTGCCCAGCGACATGACCAGGCCGGTGACCCAGGATCCGAGGGCAAGCGGCACCAGCACGTACCAGCCGATGATCTCCATCGCCGCCCACGCCCCGCGCACCGAGGTGGAGCTACCGCTGAACGTCGCGGTCAGGCCGAGGGCGAGATAAGCCATGACCGCACCGATCCAGCCGACCGAGCACGTCAGGTGTATCGACAGTGCGAGCCGTCGGACGGTCGGCGACATCACCCCCGGGTCAGCCCCTCGAACGAGGCGTCAGCGGTGCCTGCGGCGACATACGAGCTGCGCTCCAGGATGCCGCTGCCCTGATGCCGGCCAGGACCATGCTGTCCCCCTCCGAGCATCGCCAGGAGAAGCACCAGCATCGCCAGAATCGCGAAGACCCCGACCAACGCCTTGAGCCACCTCGGAACACCGGGTGGACCGGGCGACGGGCGGGGATCCGCACCGTCCCAGTTCTCCCTCTGGAGATCGGTCATCGTGCAGCACCTCCCTCGCGGCATCGATACATGGTGTCACCTCCACGACGACCCGTCCACAGCCGGTCGCGATGTATGGTGCTCGTGTGCCCCCATTGTGGACCAACACCGTCGCGAGCCACCGCGAGGAGGTCCGCCGGACGATCACGGAGGCCGCGTGGTCACTGGCGACCCGTCACGGACCGATGTCGGTCACCATGTCGCAGGTGGCGACGGAGGCGGGCATCGGTCGGGCGACGCTGTACAAGTACTTCCCGGACGTCGAGTCGATCCTGCACGCCTACCATGAGCGCCACGTCGTTGAGCACCTGGCCCGTCTGAGCCAACTGCGTGACGCAGCCGTAGGACCGAAGCGACGGTTGGAAGCTGTGGCAGCCGGGTACGCGCAGATCTGCCATCACCGCACCGGGCACGGCAACGTCGACCTCGTCGCGCTTGTGCACCAGGCCGACAGGGTCAGTGAGGCCGAGAAGCAGCTCGTCGCGCTCGTGGAGGAGACGCTCGCCGACGCGGTGGCCAAAGGTGTCGTGAGGGCCGACAACCCGGTGGAGGAACTGGCCCTGTACCTCGTGCACGCCCTGGGAGCGGCCCAGAACCTCAGGTCCAAGGCGGCAGTCCAACGACTGGTCACTGTCACGCTTGGCGCGCTCGATCACCGCCATCCACGACCTGCCACCGACTGAGGCGTCGTAAGAGCCACCGACCACCTCTCCGATTGAGTCCTGATCCCCCGGCTGAGACGCGTGGCCAAGGTTGCAGCTGTGGCTCGGACGAGGCGGAAAGGCTTCGTTGGCCATGGGGGCGTCGCGGCCCAGCCTCGTGACGGTATCGCAGTGCGACATGGGGTGGAATGACCGATGCGGGTCCAGTGCGCGTTGTAGGTGCTCACGGTCCGGGTGCCCAGGACGGCACCGCTGTGGCGTAAGTCGCGACTCGGAAAGTGTTGGCCGAACCTGCACCCTCGACAGGCCCAGCGCCAGCGCGGGCGAGGGGCTGGGACGGACCTCCACACCGGGGTTGGTGACGGAGGGCAACACCAACCCCCGCCCCGGGGACCCACATGAGCGGCAATGGCCTGCAAGGGGGGATAGGGAGGTAGGCACGTCCCGCAGGTATAGGTCGCCCCGGTGCAGCTCGGTCATCTGGCCCGAGCCGGGAGAGTGAATCACGCACCCAGCAGCACGAGCGCCTCCCACCGGGGCCGGCATGCGCGCCACCGGATCCGCAACCCTGCAGCGTGCGCGGGTCCATCCGGCGCGCCTGCGGGATGACCTCAGCGCCGCGGGTCGCCGCGACACCCGGCTGCGACGCTGCGAACGGGGTCAAGTCCGAGACGGTCCACAAGCTCGCGACGCCGTCGCCGAAGCGTTGGTCACCATGGCTGAATGGGTCGAGTGGTCGCGGTGGCCGGTCAGCGAGGTCGGTCACAGCCAGCGCGCGATTCAACCTCATGGGTGGGAGCGGAGCAGATGAGAACCGGACCGAGCCGGCCAAGGTCTCGAGTGGACGACAACGTTGACCGTACAGAACTGTGACGTTGGGAGTCGGTGCCTGTACGGTGGCGACTGCTCCTCTCCCCTGGAGGAGTCATCCCGAGCGCATGCCTAGTCCTGTCGGCGCGCGGAAGTCGTACGAGCACCGCTTGACAGGAGCGGGGGACCCAGGTTTACGGAGCCAGCCGGCCCCTTGGGGCTAACGATCCGACACAGGATCGGGGAACGTCCATCCCAGCCCGACAGCTCACCCCGCAGGCATCTTGGAGGACCATGCCATGACGCATCGCCACATTGCCCGGCACCGCAAGGTGAGCCGCCTGGGCACGACCAGCACCACCCTGACCCGGACCGCGGCTGTCGCCGCTACCTCCACTGGGCTCATAGTCGGCGCGTCCGTTGCCGCCCCCGCCGCCCCTGCACCGACGGACCAGGCACATGGCGTTGCCAACGCGCCGTTGGCGCTCATGCGCGTCGCTGAGAAGGTCTCCGCCGCCGAGCGTCCTGCGGTTGCGGCGAAGGCTCCCACCGACGCCTCAGTCACCTTCGGCACCTCGGGGTTCGCGGCGGCAACCACGGTCGAGGCAGCGCCGCACGTGCACGAGGCGGCCGCGTCCGCGCTCGAAGAACGCGACGTCAACAGCGCCAGCCGTTCCACCGCACGCACCGCCCCGCCGGTCCAGACGGCTGCCCCTGCCCCGCAGCCCGCACCTGCCCCTCAGACTGCGCCGGCCCCGGCGGCCGCACCACTGCAGCAGCCCGCGCCCGTCAGTGGTGGCGTCGTTGACATCGCCCGGCAGTACGTCGGATACCCCTACGTCCTGGGCGGCACCCCGCCCGCCACCTTCGACTGCTCAAGCTTCACCTGGTGGGTCTACCAGCAGGCCGGGATCGACATCCCCCGCACCGTGGCAGGTCAGAAGGCGGCGGTGACCCCGGTCTCCAACCCTCAGCCTGGCGATCTCGTCTTCACCAACGACTTCTACCACGTAGGCCTGTATGCCGGGAACGGCATGGTCGTCGAGGCGCTCAACGCCGGATCGGGCGTCACCTACGGGGCTCCTGTCTACGGCAGCATCTGGTACGGCCGACTTGGCACACGCTGAGAAGGTCTGCCCACCCTTGGCGCGATGTATGAGTTGAGGGTCACCGATAAGACCACATGGGCAGCCGTACACGGGTCGATGGACAAGAGTTGGCTTGCGCGGTTGGGTGGGCCTCCGACGTAAGGCTGCTACGCCGGTTCAGCGAGGCGGGAGAGGTCGTTGGCGATGTCTGCGTGGGATCGCACCGAGCGGGCCGCCAGACATACGCCCGCCGCCGTTTCACGGTGACAGCATGCGCCAACTTGGGCCCGGCCACGTTCAATGCGCGTCCGTGAGGGGGTTGACCTCTCGACCAGTGGATGACCCCGCCCTGCCTGCGGTCCTCCCGCGATGATCAACGCTGTCGCACGGGAGGACCGCACCTGTGCTTGAGCATAACGCTGTCGGCGGCCCCGCCGTACTGCTCACACTTCGAGCGCCGTCGACTTGAGGCGCAGGCGGGGTCTGCGAGGCTTGGTGGGGTGTCGCGCCGAGCGACTCGCACAATGCCTGCGCCCGATCAAGATAGGTGTCCAGATGCTGGTGGCGGTCCCCGTCCCGGCAATGTGGGGCGGCACCCTCTTCCGCAGCCATGCGCTCCACGTCCTGCACGGCCTCCTGGGGGTGCTCCCTGAACGCATCGGATCTCGGCAGACCACGTACACCTGACACCGTCGCCGGACGGGCCCAGGGATACCCCGGAGGGTGCCGGCGTCTGAGAGCTCCTGATGTGCCTGGCGCTCAGGGGTGCGGCTGGTTCTGGGCGAGTTGGGAGAGTTGGGTGGCGATGTGGGCGTCGCGGCCGAGGGCGGCGTGCTGGTAGCGGAGGGCGGCTTGGGGGGTGGAGTGGCCGATGCGGGCCATGAGCTCGGCGAGGGTGGCTCCGGTGCGGGCGGCCAGGACGGCGCCGGTGTGGCGCAGGTCGTGGATGCGCAGGTCGGGCCGGCCGGCGGCCTGTCGGGCCTTGTGCCAGTGCCGGTAGAGGGTGTTGGGGTGGACCTGAACGTCGGGGTCGGTGACGGAGGGGAACACCAGGGCCTGCGGGTGGGGTGCGACGTGCTCCACCAGGTGATCGGCCAGGGCGGGCAGCAGGTGGGGAGGGATGGCCACGTCCCGCACGCCGGCGGCCGACTTGGGGGTGCCCACGGAGACCTGCCCGTTGGTGCGGACCACCCCCCGGCGCACGTGCACCACGCCGGTGGCCAGGTCCAGGTCGGCGCGGCGCAGCTCGGCCATCTCCCCGAACCGCAGCCCGCACCAGGCACCGAGCAGCACCAGGGCCTGGTACCGGGCCGGCATGTGCGCCACCAGGACGGTGAGCTGGTCCAGGGTGGCCGGTTCGACCCGGCGGGCCCGGGTGGTGGCCCCGGCGCCGCGGACCCGGCAGGGGTTGGCGGCCAGGATCTCATCGGCCACGGCGGTGGCCAGGATCGAGCGGAGCAGGGCGTAGGCGTGGGCGCGTTGGGTGGGCCGGTGCGGGTCGAGGCCGGCGTGCCAGACCCGCACCACGGCCGGGGTGATGTCCCGCAGCGCCACGTGCTCGAACTCGGGAAGCAGGAACCGCTCCAGCAGCCGTTGGTAGAGAGCGCGGGTGCGCGGCTTGAGGTCGCGCTGGGACAACCAGGCGGCCGCGTAGGGTCCGAACGCCTCGGCGGTGCGGGCCACCTTGGCCCGCCGCGAACGGGTCGGGGACCAGGTGTCGTCCTGGATCAGGCGACGCTCGTGAGCCAGCCACGCCTCGGCGTCGGCCCGGGTCTGGAACGTCGAGGGGGCCCGGTGGAAGTCCTGGTCCGGGCCCATGTAGAACGCCTGGTACCGCCCGCCCGAGCGGCGCCGGATCGTCCCGAAGTCACGCTTGGTGCGTGTCATGGCCCCTCCCCCGGCGCTGAGTCGTGGAACCGGCCACGCCTGGGCTCAACAGGAGTCATCTCGTTTCCGCTCGTGTCCACCCTGACGGCGCCCGCTCACGCCCGGCCGGGAGAGTGTCGCCCACCCGACGCGGGTACCGGGCGTGAACCCCGCGAGGGCGATCTTGGGCATAACTGGGGCATAACTGGTGTCACCTCGTGTCCTCTTGTGCCCGAAGCTGTCCCGCGCTACTGTACCCGTCATCGCAGGTCAGGTGCTTGCGGTGCAGGTCAGCCGGTCGGTGACCGTGGCGGAGTGATCTTTTCAAATCCTGTCACCCCGACCATGGCACGAAAGGGCCGTTGACCTGCGGAAACGCGGGGTCAACGGCCCTTCTGATTTTGCGGTCGTGCCTTGAACGTGCCTGGAGATTTCGTCCTCCAGGCAGCTCTGAGGCCCCCCGGACCCGGTGGCCTGCGCGCCGGCGTCTGGCCCGAGCGCCGTCGCCCGGCAGGCCCCGGCCGTCGACGGCGCAGCGCGCCCAGCCCCCATGATGCGCCCCGACCGGCGCAGACCGCTGAAGCGTCAGCACCCTCACCACGTCAGTCGACCACGACGCCCCGCTCGAGCGCATCCCCGATCCACGCTCCTTGCCCCCACCGTCCCGTCACGCGCACCCCCTTGTCGCGCCCCCTTCACCGACGGTCACCACGGCCCTCGCTGCGCTCGAGAAGGACACACCTAGTGCACTCGGCGAAACTCGTGAAACCCTGAGGCTCGTTCGGCCGCCTTTGGTATACGTGATGACGTTGCACAAGCTCGCCGCCGGCAGCGGGTACACGTACCTGACGAAGCAGGTCGCTGCCCACGACGCCACCGAGAGCCGGCAGGCCGGCCTCGCCAGCTACTACGAGGAGAAGGCGAGGCACCAGGTCGGTGGCTCGGCACCGGCCTCGCCGGGCTCGACCTGGCCGCGGGCGAGGTCGTCACCGAGGAGCAGATGCGGCTGCTGTTCGGGCAGGGCCGCCACCCCCGCTCCGCCGAGCCGGAGGCCATCGCGCGCGGGTGGGGTGCCTTGGGACGGGCGTTCTCGACCTTCGACGCCACGACCCTGCGGCAGGTGACGGCGCGGGCCTTCAGCGAGCACAACACCTCCCGCGGGTTGGCGTGGAACGCACCGATCCTGGCGGAGCAGCGGGCGGCGATCCGCACCCAGGTCGCCCGGGAGTTGTTCGAGCAGCGGCACGGCCGCGCACCGGTGGACGAGGCCGAGCTGACGAGGTTCGTCGCGAAGGCGTCGCGGCCGGCGCAGGTGCCGGTGGCGGGGTTCGACCTGACGTTCTCGCCTGTGAAGTCGGTCTCGGCACTGTGGGCCCTGGCGCCGGCCGAGGTCGCCGCGCAGGTGGAGGCCGCCCACCGGGACGCGGTCCGCGCGACGCTGGCGATGCTCGAGCGTGAGGTCGCGTTCACCCGGGTCGGCAAGGGAGGCATCCGCCAGGTACACGTCACCGGGCTCATCGCGGCGGCATTCGACCACCGTGACTCGCGCACCGGGGACCCGGATCTGCACACCCATGTTGTCGTCTCCAACAAGGTCCAGTCCCTGCCCGAGGAGGGCGGACGGTGGCTGACGCTGGACGGGCGGATGCTCTTCAAGGCCAAGGTGATGGCGTCTGAGCACTACAACACCCACCTCGAAGCCGGGCTCGTCGAGCGGCTCGGTGTCCGGTTCAGCGAGCGTCCTTCACCGGAGGGCAAGCGGGCGGTGCGGGAGATCGAGGGGGTCGACCCGGCGCTGCTGGCCGCGTGGTCGTCGCGGCGGCAGGCGATCGAGACCCGGCAGGACGAGCTCGCCGCCACCTTCCGGGCCGACCACGGCCGTACCCCCACCACCATCGAGTCCCTCGCCCTGGCGCAGCAGGCCAACCTGGAGACCCGCCCGGACAAGCACGAACCCCGCTCGGAGGGCGAACAACGCCAGACCTGGCGGGCGCAGGCCACGTCAGTGCTCGCCCGCGACGGACGCAGCCCGGAGGAGATGGTCGCCAGTGCGGTAGGGGCGGGGTGGAGACGCACCCGGGAGCCCAGCAAAGACGTGGGCATCGTCGCAGGTCAGGAGGTGGAGACGTTCCAGGGACGCATACCTGCTCTCAGGGGTGGGGGCGTGCGCCCCCAGCTCCTCGCCGCCCGCGTCGTGAAGGTGCTGGAGGGGTCGCGGGCGACGTGGCAGGTGTGGCACGTGCGCGCAGAGACGCTGCGCCAGCTCCGCACCGCCCAGGTGCCCCCGGCCCGGTTCGAGGAGCACGCGCGTGAGGTCGAGCGGTGGGTCCTGCAGGGCTTCTCGGTGCCCGTCGGGGTGCCACCGCAGCTGGGCGAACCGGCGGTGCTGCGCCGCCCGGACGGACAGTCCGCCCACATCGTGCACGGCAGCCAGGCCTACACGTCCAAGGCGATCCTGGCAGCCGAGGACGAACTCCTCGCCCTGGGGCTGCACCGCGACGGACGTCAAGCCACCGAGCACGTGGTCGAGACCGTCCTGACCGCCCAGAGCGCGGACGCTCCGAGCCTGGACCGGTCACAGACGGCGATGGTCCGCACCCTCGCGAGCAGCGGGTGCCGCCTCCAGGTCTGCCTCGCCCCGGCCGGCGCGGGCAAGACTGCCGCTCTGCGGGTGCTGGCCCGGGCCTGGGAGGCTTCCGGTGGCACCGTCCTGGGTCTGGCGCCCACCGCGGTCGCGGCCGAGGAGCTGGGCCGCGTCACCGGTATTCGTGCCGACACCCTCGCCAAGTACCTCCACCAGACCACCGAGGGCGGAGTGGTCGGCCCGGGGACGTTGGTGCTGATCGACGAGGCCGGCATGGCCGGCACCCGTGACTTGGCGGCCGTGGCACGTCAGGTCGTGGACGCCGGCGGCAGTGTGCGGCTGGTCGGGGACGACCAGCAGCTGTCCGCCGTGGCCGCCGGCGGGATCTTCCGTGACCTGGCGGAGCAGGGCCAAGCCCACGGCACCACCGCGACCCTGACCGAGCTGCACCGGTTCACCGACCCCGCTGAAGGCGCCGCTACCCTCGGCGTCCGCGATGGTGACCCCGCCGCGCTGGATCACTACCTGGACCACGGCCGCATCCACGCCGGCGACACCGGCGACGTGATCGAGGCGGCGTACGCCGCCTGGGCGGCCGACCAACGCGAAGGGCTGTCCAGCCTGCTGCTGGCCGCGACCCGCGACACCGTGCGCGAGCTGAACCAGCGCGCCCGGGCCGACCGCCTCGAGTCCACCGGGCAGCCGCCCGGGCGCGAGGTGACCCTGTGCGACGGCACCCGAGCCAGCGCCGGGGACACCGTGATCACCCGCCGTAACGACCGCAGTCTGCGCGCCGGCGACGGGTCCTGGGTCAAGAACGGCGACCGATGGCACGTCCTGGAAGCCCATCCTGACGGAAGCCTCTTGGTGGAGCGCCACCGCGATGGCGACAGGAAGCGGCCTCACGTCACCCTGCCGACGGCGTACGTGACCGAGAATGTGCAGCTCGGGTACGCCAGCACCATCCACGGCGCGCAGGGCGCGACCGTCGACACCACCCACACCGTCCTCACCGGGGTAGAGACCCGGCAGGGCCTCTATGTCGCGCTCTCCCGCGGGCGTCAGTCCAACCATCTCTATCTCGCCGCGCCTACTGCCTCGTTGGACGGTGTCGCGCCCGAGGTACAGGACACAGTCGTGGAGCCGCGGGAGCTGCTCACCGACATCCTCGCCCGCGACGGCCGCGCCCTGTCCGCCAGACTGTGGAGCGTGGCGACGCGGCTCAGCTGCTACGGCAGGCGGTGCTGGCCTACCAGGACGCCCTACCGGTCCTGGCCCAGCAGCACCTCGGACACGAGCGCATGGCCGCGCTGGACGACGCCCTCGAGCGGTGGATCCCCGGCCTCACCGAGCAACCGGCCTACCCGCACCTGCGGGGCCAGCTCGCGCTGCGCTGGGTCGACGGCACACCACCGCAGCAGGTGGTCGAAGAGGCGACCTGGTACCGCGGCACCCAATCGCTCACCGAGGCCGACGACCCCGCCGCCGCCCTCGCCTGGCGGGTCGCGGGCACCACCCCGCCGTCCCACCGGGACGCACCCCTGCCCTGGCTGCCCGACGTCCCGTCGGCGCTCCGGCAGGACGCGGGCACGAGCGACTACCTCGACCGGCTCACCCAGCGGATCGACGACCGCAAGGACCGCGTCGCCGACGAAGCCCGGCGCGCGGGCACCTCCGACCGGGTGCCCTGGCAACGCAGACTCCCCCCGCACGTCGACGGCCAGCTCGTGGGCGACCTCGCCATCTGGCGCGCCGCCCACGACATCCCACCCACGGAGCCGAGCCCGACGGGGCCGCCGACCAAAGAACCCCAGGCAGCCAGGCACCAGTCTCGGCTCATCCGCCGACTGGCAGTACCGTCACCCGTCTCCTCCACGGCCACCGCAGACGCCGCCAGCGACAGGCTCCGAGCCAGCCAACGACAGGCAGACCGTCAACGTCTCTATGACGGTGCCACCCGCCACCTCTCTGGTCCGTCGCGATGACCAAAGAGTCCAGCGCAAGAACCCGGAACCGCACGGTCGATACATCGCTGTACCGCCGAGTACAGCGCGTTGCGTCGGACGCCCAGACGCCTGATAGGCAGACGAGTTGGTGGGTACGCAGGCGACGCCGCCGCACCCACAGAAATGCGCCGAACTGGCTGAGCAGATCCTCGCCTGTCACGCGAAAGACGTTGCCCGAGACGAGAGAGTCCTTCAAACACTGGAAACCGAGTGCCTAGGACGACGCGATCGGGTGGGGATGACGGGCGGCTGCACTCAGTTCGAGGCCGAACGCGGTCGACGCCGCCACCGCCGCATGAGGTTGCCCAACTTATCAGTCCTGCAGAAACCCGGCCACCAGCTTGTTATTGTTCACAGAAATCGCAGCTAGATGCCCGACGTCGTCGTACGCCACCTGAGCCAGTTCGCCCCCAGGGACATGCTTTCCCCCTAAGATCTCGGTCTCCTTGATATACTTTCCATTGACTAGTTCATCCAGGGAATCCTCCTGTCGCCCAAGCAACACATGGAACGCCTCATCAGTCCTATAGTATCTCGGGAACGCGAAGTGTCTGGTGTCTTTGGGTAGATTGCATATCGTTATTTTCAGAATCTTGAACTGCTCGTCAAGAAAAACTCTCGCCGCCATTGAGCCATCATCGCGCCGTAATTCAACGATGGAGCCGGAGGGCATAGTCTGCCCTTTGGGGAGAAACAGTGATGAGACATTGTTGCCGTCGGCTGCATCGAAGTCCAATCGAGCAATTGGCATACCCGCCAATTCCACGGCTTGGCCATTACTCGACACTGCCGCGCTGTGATCTATGACTTCGCCCTGCTGACCTGTTGTCACGCCAGAGAAGGGCGCGATTCCGATGGGCTCACGCTGACGACGTAATTTGCCGGCCTCGTCCATCAACCACCCTCGACCGTCACGGTCGACGAAATGCAGTTGGAGCTCGTACTCGATGTGGTTCTTGAAGGTCGCCCGCAATGGAAATTCCACACTGCGCTCCGGTCCCACTGTCTGCGCTGTGAATAGTTGAGCGTCTCGGTTCCCGGCGCTGCTCTGCTTGGGCTCTTGTTGAGTTGGGCAAACGGCGACGAGTACTTGGTCAATCCGCTGTCGGGACGAGTTGCGCACACGAATGAGGGACGTGCCGTCGGCGGTTCTCTCTATCCAGGCGCTGACTTGGAGGGCCTGTTCGCGTTTGCGCGCTGCTCGGGTCCTCGCGCCTCCGTACAGGACTCCAACCGCACCAGTTAAAGCCCCCACCGCTAGGGGCAGGACGTCTCCTAGAGTGCCAGGCGTGTTCCATGTGAGCACATAGTCCCAGAGTTGCCGCAGTTCTTCCTGCATGCGCTGACTATATGATTAGTTGCTCCCATAGGGGCTGAGGGCAGGCCGCCCAGACTGCCCGAAGGCGCCCTGCGGCGGGCTGGTCGCAGGCTTGCGGCTGGACGCGCTCTGTGGCGGTCATGGCGCGCAGAGCCCATGAGAGGACTTCGACCAGCGTGCCCAGGACTATCGCGAACGCTCGCAGGTCGCTTCTAGCAACCAGGGCCATCGCCCCGCCCTTGTCGAACTGTTGGGCACCACCGCTGGCGGAGGCCTTCTTGACGCCGAGCTGCGGCTCGACAGCCCTACTGGCTGCCCGGGTTGCCCCATCACGAGCGGTAGCCAGAACTCCCGCCGTCGCCGCGCTGAGATCGAGCCGCGGAGGCGGACAAGCCGGTCCCGCACACGACCGCATGCGCTTGATATGTAGGTGATCTTCCGGGTCACCGGCGCGGCATCGTTGGCCTCGTCGATCCGCTCGAGGAGGAGCCTGCGATGAGTGCTGTGTTGCCGTGCGTCATCCCATCGGTCCAGGCGGGGACGCCGGGACCGCCGGGGTCGTTGGGTGACCCCTTGTTGGATGCGTACGTGGCGTTCGTGGCGGCGCGTTCACGCCCGAACACTGTGCTGGCGACGTGGTTCGACCTGAAGGTCTTCGCCACGGTGGTCGCCAAGCCGGTCGATGAGGTCGCCCCGTGCGACGTGCTGGGCTTCATCACCGCGCAACGGGCTGGACTGGCCAGCCTGCCCGACCCGCACCTGGTCACCGCCGGCGTGCCTGCGGACTGGGCCGGGGTCTCGACGCGCACGATCCGGCGCCGGCTGTCCACGATCACCGGGCTGTACGCGTTCTTGACGGTGCGCGGTGACGTGCCGGCCAACCCGGTCCCGCGCGGGCTGCCGACCCGAGCTTGTCAAGATGTCTGTGTAAGTGATTGGGTCACATGGGTTTAGAGGTGGGCGTTGATGCGGTCAGGGTAGACGAGGGCGAGCTCGCCGAGGGCGGCTTTCCAGCCCTGGATGACGGAGCCTTCGACGAGCTTGCCGGGGGCCTTGCGGGGCGTGCCCTTGGGCAGGCCGGCCTCTTTCGCGCGTTCTCGGGCGCGTTTGTCCTCGATGTTGCGGATGGCCAGCCAGAGCAGCTTGATCGCGGCGGCGTCGTTCGGGAAGTGGCCGCGGTTCTTGATGATCTTGCGCAGCTGGTAGTTCAGGGACTCGATCGAGTTGGTCGTGTAGATGACCTTGCGCAGCGCGGGCCCGAACGCCAGGAACGGGATGAACCGGTCCCACGCGTTCTCCCAGGACGCGACCGCCGCGGGGTACTTCTTGCCCAGGTTGGAGTCGGCGAACGTGGCCAGCGCCATCAGCGCGGCGTCCTCGTTCGCCGCGGTGTAGATCGGCCGCAGCATGGCGGCGACGGCCTTGCGGTCGGAGTAGGAGACGAACCGCATCGAGGCCCGGATCAGGTGCACGACGCACGTCTGGACCAGCGCGCCGGACCACGTCGCCTCGATCGCCTCGGGGAAACCGGTGAGCCCGTCGCAGCAGACGATGAGGACGTCCTTGACGCCGCGGTTGGCGAGCTCGGCGCACACGCCGGCCCAGAACTTCGCGCCCTCGGCCGCCTGGACCCAGATGCCCAGGACGTGCTTGACGCCGTCCATGTCGACGCCGACGGCGATGTGCGCGGCCCGGTTGCACCGTTGACCTACCCACCCCCACCATTTCGCCGAGGCCCTGACCGGCCCTCGGCAAACGAGCCGGGCCGACCCCCGCCTTCAGTTCAGTGAATACGGCACCACGGTCCACACGTGCGTGCCGTACGACCCGCAGTCCAAGGGCGGGACCGAGGCTACGGTGAAGATCGCCAAGGCCGACCTGGTCCCGACGCAGGCGAACCTGGGCGAGGAGTACGTCTCCTTCGACCAGCTGCGGGGTTGCGTGCGAGGCGTTCATGGCCAAGGTCAACGGGCGCAGGCACCGCGAGTCCGCCCGCGTGCCCGAGCTGGCCCTGGCCACCGAACGGGCCCGGTTGCACACCCTGCCGATGAGCCCGCACACGATGACGCTCGGGACGACCCGGGTCGTGGCCACCGACCAGACCGTGCGGTTCGGCTCGGTGCGCTACTCGCTCCCGCCCGGCCTGGTCGGGTCCGCGTGGTCGGGTCCGAGGTGATCATCGTCGCCGACACCACGACCCTGCCGGTCGTGCCGGCCTGGGCCGGCGGTGTCGTCGGCCTCGTCGAGGCCGCCCGGCATCAGGCCTCGACCCCGGGCACGCCGCGGATCGACCCGTCCCACTACCCCCACCACCCGCAGGAGGTCGACGGGACGCCACGGCCACTGCGGCCGCGGGCACGGACCGAGGCCGACCTGGCCCTCGGGGACGGCGCCAGGGCATGGCTGGTCGAGGCCTCCGCCGCCGGGACCGTGCGGGTCCGGGCCAGGATGGCCGACGCGGTCCAGCTCGCCGCCCTCGTCGGGGCCGAGCGGGTCGACGCCGCGCTCGGCGTCGCCGCGACCGCCGGGAGGTTCGCCGAGGCCGACCTGGCCAGCATCGTTGACCACCTCGCCACCGGCACCAGCGGCGCCGACCTCGTCCTCGCCGACGAGACCGCGACCACCCAGCCCGGCACGAACGGCTGGGCCGGGTTCACCACCGGGAGCACCCGATGAGCGCCACCAGCACGAGCACGCGCACGAGGACGACGACCACCACCGGGCCGGGGACGGCCCCACCGTTGCCGGCCGACCTTGAGCAGGTGCTGCGCCGGATGCGGCTGCCCTACCTGCGCGCCGCCGCACCCGATGTCCTGGCCACCGCGAAGGCGCAACGGTGGGACCCGGCCGAGGTGCTGCGCGTGCTGCTCGATGAGGAGGTCCGCGGCCGTGACGAGGCCACCGGGGCCATGCGCCGCAAGGCCGCCGGGCTGCCCGCGGGGAAGACGTTCGCGTCCTGGCGTGAGCAGGACTTCTCCATCCCGGCCCCGACCCAGTCCGCCCTCGCCGCCCTGGAGTGGGTCCACCGCGCGGAGAACCTCGCGATCAGCGGCCCCTCGGGCACGGGCAAGACCATTTCGTGGAGGCCCTGGCGCACAAGGTCATCGACGAGGGCATGCGGGTGTCCTGGTTCACCCCTGGAGTCCCTCACCGCCGCGATCGGGCGGGCGGCGGTCGACGGCACGGTCAGCAAGGTCCTGGCCAGGATCACCCGGGCCGAGCTGATCGTGGTTGACGACATCGGCATGCTGCCCTCGGGGCAGGCCGCTGCCGAGGCGTTCTACCGACTCGTCGACGCCACCTACGAGCGCCGCTCCCTGGCGGTCACCAGCAACATCCACCCCTCGGGGTACGACACGATCATGCCCAAGACGCTGGCCACCGCCGCCGTCGACCGGCTCCTGCACCACGCCCACGTCATCATCACCGAGGGCACCTCGCTACGCCTGGCCGAGGCCACCACCGGACGCGGGGTGATCCCCTTGACCTGACCGCCCGAGGGAGATCAGCTGACCGCGGACAGGGAGATGAGCTGTCCGCCACCGAGGAGATCTACTGTCCGCCTACAGGGAAGTCCCACTGTCCCTTGACAGGGGCTGTTTGAGCCGCAATGACCATGCGGTGCACGTGCCTGCGTCAGACTTGGAACAGTGTCCGGAACCAGCGTGCGTAGCCTTCCGGTTTCGCGCACCAGAGCAGCGTCCTCACGGACCGAACGTGAGGGCTGACGGACTACTTGACGATCACACCGGGTGGGAGGATCGTCGTCCCTGCGGGCATCTTCGATCGGAGGGACCATGAGTGAGAACACCCGTCGAACGCCTCCTCCACCTGTCGGGCGCCGCCGGCATCGCGATAGCGGTGACGGACAGATCGGCGGAGGCGGAGCGCCGGTTCACGACCCCGGCCTGGAGCGTCTCACGCACTTTCTTGTGACAGTTGGCGATCCCGTCTACCTCGGCACGCGAGGTGGCTACTCAACCAGAACCCACAAGTACAAAGACTCGTTCGTTAATCCGAAAGGCTATGAACTGCATCTGAACGCGCGTGAAGGGCTGATCGCCTACCGCTACCGACGGATCGCAGCTGTCAAACGGCGCACCAAGCCCCGCCTTGGCCGTGACGTAGAGGGTTGGCTGGACGAGCGCAACGGTGACCTCGCCCCGCCGGGTGACGGTCCCCCGCTGTACCCTCCGGAGCTGCACGCGTTCGTGTGGACGGTCAACGAGGTCCGCGGTTCTGGCTTCAATTCGCGCAACATTGTGGATCGCAGAAAAATGCCAATGGAACTGGGTGCCATTACCATTCCCGGACCAGGCACGTACGACATCTCGCTGCGAGCGGTGACTATTGATAACCGGTACTTCGAACGCACCAACAGGGTGACCATCAAGGAGTGGTTCATCGCCTCTATAGGCGATTCTAGCGCCTCTGGCGAGGGTAACCCGATGCGCGACGGCACTGCTCACCCGATCTTAGGCCGCCCATTCTGCGAGGGAGTCACGATCTCAAAGATTATCGACAAGAAGAGCGTCAATATGAACAATAGAGTTGAATGGCTCGAGAAGGAGGCTCACCGGTCCCTCACATCGGGTCCCGCAATTGCAGCCCAGATGCTCGACAGCCGCTATGCCAGAAGCCGACGCGGCAGCATTCACAGAGTCGACGCCGTAACGTTCGTGACGGTCGCGCGCAGCGGCGCAGAAATCATCGATGGGTTGCTGCACTCCCAGATTCAGCCACCGTCGTCAGACTTCGTTGGCCATGGCCAGGTTGACGAGCTCGTCGAAACCGCGAACGGACGTACCATCGACGTCTTGATGATCAATATAGGGGGCAACGACGCTGGCTTCTCCGGTGTGCTCGAAGACCTTGTCAAGGGCGACAGCTATTTTTCCCTTGGCTTGTCCAAGGCGCTATTCCAAGCCGTCACCGGCATTGGAAACGCCGGTGACGACGCAGCCGCCAGAAGGGACATGAAGAAGCGTCTGACGGCGCTGCTAGCGGTCGGAGGGCAAATCGAGGACGACTTCGACCTGCTCAAGTCCAAGATTGACGCCCTGGCCCCCCGAGCCGTCTACATCACCGGTTACCCAGTCTGGCTGTTCGAGGACTCCGACGGTTCATTCAAGGCCGATGGGATTTTCTCCGGACCTGACATGAGCATCACCCCAGCCGACTACAGGGAGATCTTGGCCGCGGGCAGCGCACTGAACGATCTCATCAAGCGGAAGGCAGGGCAGTTCAATTGGCACTATGTTCCGCCTAGCACGGAGTTCCGCAGGCGCGGTTACTCCTCGAAGCGGCCGCTATGGCAAGGGGCAACGTCCAGCTGCCTCACCCAAGGCGACTTCGACGGAACGATGCACCCGAACGACGAAGGAGCAGCGGCTTGGGCGCTGCAATTTGCCACTGAGATTCGGAGGCACACGATGACGTGATCGGGATCCGCTAGAACTTGAGCCTTTGGCAAACGCGCTTGCCCCGCTTCATGAAGCGCTTGATGTTCGACTTGGAGGCGAACCATGTCAACGAATTCCCAGCACCTTCCACCCACCACATCGCCCACAAGGACCCGTCGAGTCCCGGCGACTTCACCACGCGGAGATGCGCTTGTCATCTCTATAGGTCGCACCGGCCAGACAACTATACGTCCGACGAACGGGACGGGCACTGATCTCGGTTCCATAACCATCCGGGGCTTGACTTCGGCCGAAGCGATAAGCAAGTCCAGCGGGTTTTGGGGACGGCTTTGGGATGGCATCAAAGCTGCGGCAAAAGCGGTCGTCGACGCCGTTACCTTCGGCGTGGCCGGGGCGTCGTGTCGACCAAGCGCGAGCGTGAGCGTGAGTAATGGCAAAATCACGCGGGTAGTTCTAGGCGTGAGCTGCAGATAAAGGCTGCCGGCTCCAACGAGAGCCCGCGAGAATAAAAGCGGTGAGCGCGCCTTGATAACCCCTGCGCGTGATCTGCAACTGGCGACGAGCCCGGTCAAGTTGCGGGGAGCAGTGGAGCGCCGCGCTCCATCGAAATGGGGTTTTGAGCCCGTTAGCGCGGTCTGGCATCAACTCCAATGTCGGGGTTTGGTGGTGGGCACGATGTTGAGTCGGGCAGCGGGCCAGGGTCCCTGAGTCCGAGGTAGCGGCGGCTTTCGCCCGATTTGCCCCAGGTGCTCGCCCAAAGGACGCACGCAACTGCCGCGAGCCGCGAGTTTGCCCTCGCCGGGTGTCCCGCGCAGAACACCCCTTCACGGCGCCGGTCTGACAAGGGCCGACCTCGCCTGGCGGCTGCCCT